>JBBQPZ010000041.1:0-8635 GCA_038216655.1 Fimbriimonadales bacterium | reverse complement strand
TAGGTTGTGAAAGACCTCGACATCGAGGAGTTCGGCTCTCAATCTGGAGTTGAAGCTCTCAGCGTGGCCGTTCTGCCAGGGGCTTCCTGGTTTGATGAACCGGCTCTCGGTCCCAGACTGAGAAAGGAAGACAGCAAGGCTTCTGGAGATGAACTCGGAGCCGTTATCGGACCTGAGGAACTTGGGAGCGCCGTGGCTCTCGAACAGCGCGGAGAGGACCTTCTGCACCCTCAGAGACTTGAAGCTGGTGGCCGCTTCCAATGCCAGGCACTCGCGAGTGAACTCGTCCACGATCGCCAGCACTTTGAGCTTAGTTCCGTTCAGACAGGCGTCGAAGCAGAAGTCCAGACACCAGACCTGGTTTCTCTCTTCTGCCTTCAGGGGAACGTTGTTGCCCGTCCGCTTCTTGCGGTAGCGCTTCATTCGGCCCAGGCCGGTGGACCCGCTTCACGTTCAGCGGCGCGAACTCTGGCCTCACGAGGGCATGAGCCATCCGGTAGCCCATATTGGGCCTCCAGACGCTGCGGAGGCGATCTCGAAGCGCCACGTCCCTGTCCGGAGCGGACTCACGGTACAAGGACGCCGTCGAGATCCCTGTGATCTGACACGCGCGGCGGGCCGTCACTTCCCGCTCCATCAAAAACCTCGCTCCCGTGACGGGCTCGGGAGCGGCAAACCGTTTTTTCGAAAGAGCGCCTTCACCGCATCGATCTCAAGATCGCGCTCGGCCAGAAGGCGCTTGAGGTGGGCGTTCTCACGCTCCAAGTCCCGAAGCGCTCGAAGGTCTTCGGTCTGCAGCCCCGCGTACTTGCGCTTCCAGATGTAGAACGTGTTGACGTTCACTCCATGGTCGCAGCACACCTGGGCCTGCGTCTTCTGGCCGCTCGCGGCCTCCTGCAAGATGCGAACGATCTGTTCTTCGCTGAACTTTGACTTCTTCATGCTTCCTCCCAAAGGACGGGAAGAACTCATTTTATAATGTCTTCAGATCCCGGGGGCAGACCAGAATGAGCAGCAAGAGACCATAGCCAGGAGCAGATCCTGAAGGTTTTGAAGGAGATTGACGGTGGGGCGAGTATCGCCTCGGTGGGGTCCGTAGAGGAGGGCCTTCTTCTCTTCGCTGGGTGGCTGGGTCGGAACGTGAGCCATGCCACCCCCGGAACACGCTTTACTGATCACCCGGTCACACGCCGAAGGATTTCAGCGGCTGGAGATTGGGCTCACGGGCTGCGCCCATGCCACCTGGGGAGGTCGTCCGGCCCACACGGAGGGTGGCTTGCCGGTCACGCCTCAGTCTTGGGATTGTGGTTGCCCGGAGTCAGGACGACCTCCAGATAATAGGAAGGCAGCAGTTTGGCAAGCTATAAGCGCTACGGTTGAGGTGATAATCGCGTCGAACAAAAGGTCGCTCGGCGATCCTCTGCGAAGGCTAACTTTCGATGCTAAGAATAACAGTGTAAACCCAACGACGCCAAATATAGCTTGTTCAAGTATGAATCTCCTAATCTTAGCGCGGTCCAATTTCGGAAGCCCCTGCCTTCCGATAACGTGGACCAAAACAGGTGCTATGAGCGCGACGGGTAAGAGCGGCAGAACCGTTCGGGGAAATAGCATAAGCCACGATGCTAAGTCTTCCCTCAAATCGGTGGGCCCCGACTTGGAAGCGTCACTTATGGCTATAGCGGCAATGCCGCACAACCAATTCGTCATCATAAACACCGCGCAATGCAAGAAAGTATCGCGTAAGGAAATTAGGTAGGACTCTCTTCGCAGAGGTCTTTGTGAGATGCGCGTCATGATGCAACCTCATTGGCGAACAAGAGTGGCAGCATATAGGCTGCTATCTGGAGCATATAGCCTAAGGCTATTTCGCTAATCCCTTTACTCATGTATTTGCAGGCAACAATAGCAGCTCCACCGCCAGCTTCGTCCATTCCTTCGGCCTCACCGAGCATACTCTCACCGATCCCGTACCACTTCACTCCATCTTTTACCAGTGCCTTCCCAGTTGCCGACATCATCTTGACCAAATATCCAACAGTGACGCCGCCGCCCGCCAGAATCGTGGCGAAGACAAGTTTGCCAAGGTCGCCGTAGTCTTTCAACAGGCTTTTAAGCCACTGTGCCGCTTCGGTAAAACTTCTGCCAGACTCGTCGATGTTTCCTACAGGATCATTCGCGCAATAGGAGAACCAACTCCAGCCCTGCATTGCCCTGTCCTGGCTAACAAAACGCCCACTGCTCGCCTCGTAATAGCGACCTCGCATATACACAAGCCCGGTTTCGTCATCTTGAACATGCCCGAGACTCGCGCAGTAACGAGCCCTCGGACCACCCGTGGCCGAGCCCGTTCTAACGCCTCCCCACGCGTCGTATGACCGCAGATTCCCGACCGTATACGTCGTTCCAGATCCACGAGCAAGAGTCCCAACTTCGTTGCCATGCGCATCGTAAAGCGGGAATGAGACGCTCGTGGACGTCGAGGTGCCGTTGTAGTGGCTGTACGTCACCATGTCGATGCCACGGGCACCAAGGCCGTTCTGAACGAGGTTCGTCGTGCTGTCGTCGCGAAGTACATAGGTCTCGATCGGCATCTGGCCATCGTAGCGATAGAGCGTGTCGCGATCCCCTACTGGACCACTGCCTCCCTCCGCCAACTCTTCGCCAGATGTGAATGCCTTTTCTACGCGCATCCCATCAGCTCGGTAGGCGTAATTAGTAGCTCCGATCGCTGGCGATGATGCCGTCATGCGATTGAGGCAGTCCCAAGAATAGTTGAGGGGAAATGAGAAACCACCAGCCGCTTTCGAAGTCCGGTTGCCCAGGATATCGTTCGTATAGGGGTCAGACGGCCTTGCAAGTTCAAGAAGATTCCGTGCTGCATGCAGCCTCAAATGAACATCGGGACCATCCAAGTCCCGGTGAAGTCCCGCCCAGTCTGGTTTACTCGGATGATCATCGAAATCCATACATTATCCTTACCAAGTATATCCACGCTATCCGCCGACAATTTCTCTCTTTCATGCCCCGCCACGCCTCGTGGCGCGTGGCTTTCAGTTAACCGCACGCCACGGGGCGTGGCGGGGTATCCGGGGAGACCCTTTACAGCACATCCAGAACGATCGGGCCGGGGGTGAACGACTGGCTGGTGAACTCGAATGCCGACCGCGTCGCCGCGACCGCTGCGTCCGCCGCCGACTCCGAGCCCGCGTAGATCGTTGCGAGGCGACGGCCCGGCTCGACCCGAGAACCGACGCCGACGTCGAGAACGAGGCCCACGCGCAGGTCCAGCACGTCGTCCTTCTTGTGACGTCCGCCGCCCAGGTCAACCACGGCCTGCCCGATCGTCGCCGCATCCACGCGCCGCACCCAGCCGGGCTGGCCGTCGTGAAGGATCTCGCGCCGCACCGGCGCGGGCTCGAACTCAGTGGCAAACACATCGACCGTCGCGCCCTGCGCACTGAACCAGGCGCGGGCCTTGGCGCGAGCTGCCCCAGAGCTCAAAGCGGCCTCCGCGCTCGCCACGCCCGCAGCTTGGTCACGCGCCAACCCTGCCGCGCAGAGCGTGTGCGCCGCGAGCTCCAGGCAGAGGTTCCGGAACCGCTCGGTGGGCGAGTCCCGGACGATCGCCGCCGCCGGGTTCAGAACCGTTAGCGCCTCCGCAACCTCGAGCGCGTTGCCCACCGCCGCTCCGAGCGGCTGGTCCATATCGGTGATCGCAAGTCGGATATTGAGCCCGCAAGCCTTCCCCGTCTCCGACAGAGCCCGAGCCAGCGCAAGCGCCGCCTCGTGGGTCTTCATAAACGCGCCGCTGCCGCACTTGACATCGAGCACGATCGTCTCCGCCCCACCCGCGATTTTCTTGCTGAGAATGCTGCTGACGATCAGCGGCACCGAACTCACCGTCGCGGTGACATCGCGAAGCGCATACAACACCTTGTCCGCAGGGGCGAGATCCGGCGTCTGGCCGGTCAGGGCAAGGCCGATCTCCTTGGCCTGCGCCTTGAGTTCATCCGGCGAGAGGTCGAGACGGAACCCCGGAATCGCGCCAAGCTTGTCCACCGTCCCGCCGGTGATCCCAAGCCCGCGTCCGCTCATCTTAATCACGGTCAACCCGCAGGCAGCAAGGAGCGGCAGCAACACGATCGAGGTCTTGTCGCCGACGCCGCCGGTGCTGTGTTTGTCCACCCAAGGCTTGGGCAGGCCGGTCAGGTCGAGCCGCTCGCCACTGTTCGCCATTGCCAACGTGAGGTCGGCGGTTTCCTGACTCGTGAGCGGATTTAGGTAGGCGGCCATCAGCCAGGCGGAGAGCTGGTAGTCGGGGATCCTGCCTTTGGCCGCGCCTTGGGCGAGTTGCTCGAGTTCGGCCCGGGCGTGGGTTTGCCCGTCGCGCCGCTTGGCGATGATCGCCTGGAAGTCCATGCCCAGAGTTTGGCACTAGGCACCGTGTGAAGCGATCCAAAGGGTCCTAGGACCCTGACGGCAAGGAACCCACCGCATAGGATTTGGCGTTGGAAACCTTAAGATCATGAAAAGAACCAACTTCTGGCTCATCCTCGCCGCCACATTTGTCGGCGTGTCCGCGGCTCTCCAGGTTGACCACTACCTGGCGAAGAAGCCGACGTCGAAAGTGGACGATGCGATTCCCCTCGCCAACGAGGTCCAGTTCCGGCAGACCGACTACACGGCATCCGCCGTACCCGCCGGTGCGGTTGACTTCCGAGTTGCCGCGAAGAAGGTGAACCCGTCCGTCGTCAGCATCGACCGCTATGAGCAGGTCCGGCGCGGCTTCTACAGCGAAGACACCTCGATGATGGAGACGGGCACGGGTTCGGGCGTGATTATCTCCTCCGACGGCGTGATCGTCACCAACAACCATGTCGTTACCAACGAGCGGACGAACAAGCCGGTAGACCAGGTAAAGGTTCGGCTCAGCGACAAGCGCACGCTTGTCGCGAAGGTGCTCGGCACCGACCCCCGCTCCGACCTTGCCGTTCTCAAAGTGGACGCCAAGGACCTCACCCCGATCGAGGTCGGCACCAGCTCGACGGTCGAAGTCGGCGAGTGGGTGCTCGCCGTCGGCAACCCGCTCGGGTTCGATAACACGGTCAGCGTCGGCGTCGTCAGTTCGCTGAAGCGCGACCTGCCGGTCGGCATCGGTGGCCTCGTTAACGCGATTCAGACCGACGCGGCGATCAACCCGGGCAACTCGGGCGGCGCGCTCTGCGACGCCAACGGTCGCCTGATCGGCATCAACTCGGCGATCGCGAGCAGCAATGGTGGAAGCGTCGGCATCGGCTTCGCGATTCCGGTGGACCGCGTCAAAGCGGTCGTTCAGGACATCGTGAAGCGCGGCTACACCAGCTATGCCGGCATCGGCGTCCGCTACAACCCGCAGTACGCCACTGCCCTCGGTGACCCCGAGTTCCGTCAGGAACTCGCGCAGGAAGTGAAGGCGGAAGCGTCTACGGTTCCAACCTCTGGCATCATCGTCGGCTCGGCGGAAGGCGCGGCGGCGAGTGCGGGCGTCAAGCCGCTCGACGTACTGATGTCGATCGACGGAACGACGGTGGACTCGCCGTTCGCCCTCAACAAGATCCTGCTCCCGCACAAGCCGGGCGACAAGGTCAAGATCAAGTACTGGTCTCACGGAAACGTGAAGAACGCCGAGGTGGTTCTTCAGGAAGTTCGATCACAGTAATCGGAACTTAACTTCTGATGGGAGCTAACGACGCGGAAAATGCGTCTTAGAATAGGTAAGGGCTGTTTCAAAAGGGACAGCCCTTTTTCTACAACCAAATGTCCATCCACAGCGACGGTCTTGCCGAAATTCTCGACGTGCTTCCCGCGGTTGTTCGTGAGCGTCTCGAACGCAATCCCGAACTCCATTCGCTTCTGGAGGTCGTGCTCGACTACGGTCGACCGGCCGAAGCCCGCTTCCGTGACGGAGTGGAGCGAATGCCAGATGTGATCGTTTCCGAACACGATATCGAGTTCGTGAACAAGTCCATCGGTGAGTTTGGGACGGACAACCGAGCGGGCATCGAGCGCACCCTCCACCGAATCTCCGCCATCCGAAATCGGCATGGCAAGATCATCGGTTTGACTTGTCGCGTCGGCCGCGCCCTTGAAGGCACGATCGACATCATCGACGACATCGTTCGCTCCGGCCAGTCGATCCTGCTCCTCGGCAAGCCCGGCGTGGGCAAGACCACGAAGCTCCGCGAGGTCGCCCGGGTCTTGGCGGACGAGGTTGAGAAGCGCGTCGTGATTGTCGACACCTCCAACGAAATCGCGGGAGATGGCGACGTGCCCCATCCGGGCATCGGTGCCGCGCGCCGCATGCAGGTCAGCGTTGCCGCAGAGCAGCACAATGTGATGATCGAGGCGGTGGAGAACCACATGCCCGAGGTCATCGTGATCGACGAGATCGGCACCGAGGCGGAGGCCGCCGCCGCACGCACGATCGCCGAGCGCGGGGTGCAGCTCGTCGGCACCGCCCACGGCCAGACCCTCGAGAATCTGATGCTGAATCCGACGCTCTGCGATCTGATCGGCGGGATTCAGGCGGTAACGCTCTCCGATGCCGAGGCCCAGCGCCGCGGCACGCAGAAGACGGTCCTCGAACGCAAGGCACCTCCCACCTTCGACGTCGTGATCGAGCTGCTCGACTACGACCGGCTGGCGGTGCACCACAACGTGCAGAAGACGGTCGATATGATCCTGCGTGGCTTGCCGCCGCGTCCCGAGATCCGGGTTCGAACCGGGGCGGGCGAGATGGAGGTGGTGCAGAGCGAGGAGACCACCGAGGTCGCCGACCCGTCGTTCAACAAGAAGTATCCGGCTTTGGCAAGGCAGGAGGCATCGGCGGCACGCCGAGAGGCGGCGGCGAAGGCAAAGGAAGACGCCTCCCCAAAATCGCCTGAGGGGCCGAGCGGCGACATGCCCGCGCTCCTCCGCATCTACCCGTACGGCATCGCCCGAACCCGCCTGGAGCGGGCGATCCGCGAGAAGCGCGCCCCCGCGTACGTGATCAACGACGTCACCCAGGCTGACGCAGTCATGGCGATTCGCAGCACGTACCAGAGCCGCCCCAAGAAGATCAGCGACCTTGCCGGTAAGCCGGTGAACACGGTCGTGGTGAAGTCAAACACCTTCACGCAGATCGCCGAGGCGCTGGATCAGATCCTGAAGCAAGCGGCGGGAGGCGACGGCGGCGAGGCGAAGGCAGTCGAAGAGGTCCAGGCGGGGATCGACGCGGTGCTGCAGAGTGGCAAGCCCTACGAGCTCACCCCCCAGCCTCCCACGATCCGCAAGGTCCAACACCAGATGACCGAAGCGCGAAGGCTGGCCAGCGAAAGCGTCGGCGAAGACCCGAACCGAAGATTGAGGATTCTGCCAACCCGGCTGGCTTAATTTGGAGTGATCGGACCTGGCCGTGCTTTGTTTGCGGCGAGCCTGCGAGCCTGGACCCAAGATCCCAAACGGGAAGCGAGCCCGGCGGCGGGCCGTCTAGGAAGAGCGGTGGCAGGTCACTGCCCTATAGTAGGGACGGGCCTTCCGCAGGCCCGTCCCTACTATAGTGGGCCCAAACCCGGGCGAAAACCGCAGGTTCCCGTGAACCTAAGGGTCCTAGTGCCGGGTGGGTACGAAGTCGCGGGTCCAAGTGCCCGGGACCTTGGCAGCACTGATAGGCCGCTCCTATCATCTTCCCATGCGAACCCTTTCCGTTCTTCTCGCCACCGCCGCTTGCGGCCTCTTCGCTATCGGCTGCAAGCCTAACCCGATCAACCAACCGTACTATCCCAACGTCAGCCAGAACAACCCGACGCCCAACTACCCGGCTCCGCAGGTCACCCCGACCAACCCGACGCCGGTCAACCCGCAGCCGGTTAACCCGAATCCCATCAACCCCAACCCGGTCAATCCGAACCCTGATCCCAATCCGATCAACCCGCCCCAGAACAACGGCGGTCTGAGCGGCACTTACCGCGTCGACTTGAACAGCCTGAAGCTCAACCTCCATATGCAGCAGCAGCCGGACCAGCAGCAGCTCGAAGGCATGGTCGCCCAGATCAAGCAAGCGCTCGGCTCCTTGTCTCTCACCCTCAACCCGGACGGTACCTACCAGGCCACTGGCTCCGGTCAGGGCGGAGGCGGCCGCTTCCAGCTCCAGGGCAACACTCTTCAGTTCCAGGAGAACAACCCCGACGGCCAGCCCAAGCCGACCGTCACCGTCTCTCCCGACGGCTCTCGCCTGACGATGCACATGGAGAACCCGCAGATGTCGATGGACGTCGACCTCGTCAAGTAAACGACTCAACTGACTGCTGAACGAAAGGGCCCGCGGCTTGCCGCGGGCCCTTTTTTGTGGCGTAGGTTTTCCAACCTGCGTTTCACCCTGGCCTAGCAATTCTTCGGGGCTCTAAGACTTGCCTCACGGACAGGACCCGGAACCTCCATCCCCCAGCCCCTTCCTCCTCCCGGCACAAACTGGACTGCTCCCGCTTTTCTGGACACGGAGATGTGTCAGCACTGTGATTGTATCGCCTCAGCGAATTGGTCGGGAGCCTTGTAGTCAAGGCTGGAGTGGAGTCGATGCTGGTTGTAGAAGCGGATAAACGCTTCTACGGCC
>JBBQPZ010000040.1:0-11440 GCA_038216655.1 Fimbriimonadales bacterium | reverse complement strand
TGAACCGGCTCTCGGTCCCAGACTGAGAAAGGAAGACAGCAAGGCTCCTGGAGATGAACTCAGAGCCGTTGTCGGACCTGAGGAACTTGGGAGCGCCGTGGCTCTCGAACAGCGCGGAGAGGACCTTCTGCGGAGTCGGAGGCTGAGGCTGAGAGCCTCGCCTTCCCAAATAGGGGATTGCCGCTCTAACGTGCCGTCGTACAATGGGTTCATGCGAAGCTCTCGGCGTGGTGAAGGGATGAGGCGGACACGGTCCGGTTGGGTTTGCAACGGGGGCGCTGAGAAGGTGACGGGTGAGCCTAACCTGACCATGCCACCCCACCTCACCCCTTCACCCGACAGGGCCACCCGCCGCGGCAAGGTCGTCCTTTGCAACTGCGATGACCCATACGCCAGCAACTTCTTCAAGTATTTCGCGCTCAGCTTCAACACCCTCGGACTCAAAGGCTCGTGACGACGAGCTACGAGGGATCGCCCATCGAAAAGCAGGGCTTGTTGTTTGAAGAAATGGCAGGGTCGAAGTCGAACAAGAAAGAGCCGTACTCCATGTCGATCGACGAAGTACCCGATCTCAATGGAGAGGGTGCTACCGACGAAGAAGATGTAAAGGAGATCCTGCGGCAGCGAGAAAAATACAGTTGGGCTCTGAAGGGCGAGGGCGAGTACGGCGCTGGTGACTTTCGGAGCAAGCAGTGCGTGGAACTCTTGAAGCAGGCCGACATCGTTGTCACCAACCCACCGTTCTCCCTGTTCCGCGAGTACGTCGCCCTGCTCGTCGAGCACAGGAAGCAGTTTGTCATTATCGGTCAGATGAACCAGGCACACTACAAGGAGATATTCCATTTCATCAAAGACAACCAACTTTGGCTGGGCTACACGCACCCCGTTGCCTTCGTAGTTCCTGACCATTATGAAATGCGATCCGTACGCAGCTGGCGAGATGCGCAAGGAACGAATTGGAGAAGCCTTGGGAATGCTTGCTGGTTCACGAACGTGGATGTACCGAAGCGGCATGAGAAGCTTCCGCTTTTCAAGAAGTATTCGCCCGAGGCGCATCCGACATACGACAACTACGATGCCATCGAGGTTGGTAAGGTCTCGGAAATACCTTTTGATCACGAAGGCACCCAACTAGTTCGCGATTTCTTAGAAAATGGAGGGTTTTGATACCAATTACTCTCTCGTTGGCTGGACCAGGTGCTAGGTCTGTATTCCAGATCAGCCGCGAGGGGCACCAGATTTCACTTCACCTAGAAGTATCGCTTGAGGGCGGTCTTACTCATTCCCGAAGACTAACCATGCCTCTCTCAGATATCGCGAGGCTTGACTTGCGGGTGATGGCACGAGCGTTCTCATGTGCCGAGCAACTGAGGGACTGCCGGTTGCCGTTTACGTTGTATGAGGAGGAGGAAATGGCCAAGAGCGGCCTTGGTCACAAAGCTTCGCTTAGCGTCGGGCAACTCGGTTTTCGCTTTATCCTTACTCCCCATCCCTCAAAAAGACTGATCGTCGAAATCGTGAGTAGCGAGCAGGGGCCCGCATTTCGCTCTCTTGGAACCATAACGTATCCCGAGGCCATTTCATTTGGGCATGAACTATCTAATCTATGCTTGTAGTCGAGAACTTTGCGACTCCAACAACCTTTGACAATCCTCTGAACGTACGTCTGATGACTTCAGGCAAGCTACCTGCGGGCGGCAAGCCACCAGCCTTTCGGTGGGTTGGACGACCTCTGCCGGGCTGGTATGGTCTGCCCCCAATTAAGGGAGCCATTCATAACCTCACACTCCGCCGCTAAAATCGGCAAGGAGTTTGAGAATGAAGAGAAGTAAATACAGCGAGGAGCAGGTTGTTGGGATCCTCGGCGAGGTTCAGTCAGGCAAGACGGTCCGCGAGGTTTGCAAAGCCCACGGATTGAGCGAGTTCACGTTCTACACGTGGCGGAAGAAGTACGCCGGCCTTGGTTACCGTCCTCCGATGGTCGCCGCCCAAGATTGGAATCCTCTCCAGGCAACGCCTTCAAAGAATTCCAATCTTCTACTGTTAGAATATGGACGAGTGTGAGGTTTTGATTGGCCTACCGAACGGGGGCAGACCAGGCTTCGCATGAGCTATTGTACGACCGACGGGCAGCTCTCGACCCGACTGCGCCCCTCGTGGTCGGATTTGGTGACAGCAGTTCACCCTCCCAACCCTCCCTCAAGGGCGGGCCCAGAATTTGTTGAAGTCTCTGCCCCACACTTACACACCGCGCGGCAGGCCGGAGGTAACGAATTCGGGCAAGGAGTGTCAGAACTGACGGCTACTTCAGGAACCGGCGGAGGGAGGAGCGGATCTCTTCGGACCATTGCTCTTCCGGCAGATCCGTGCAGCAATCGTCTTCCTTGGTCACCCCGCGGTGGAGGACGCAGGTTTGGAGGTGCTCGGTGAGGAAGCCGACGCCGAGTTGGTCGAGGGCCGAGCGGACGGAGACGATCTGTTGGAGGATCTCGGAGCACGTTCGCTCCGTTTCGACCATCTTCTGGATCCCTGACACCTGCCCGGCGATGCGGGCGAGGCGACGCTGCGAGTCCGCTTTGAGCTCGGTCTTCATAATCTTATCTACGAGCGTACACCACTGCCCATGCAGTGCATAAGCTGTTAGAATCTGGGCATGAGATTTCACCGCTTGTCGGCCCTTGCGATTGTCGTCGGTCTTGCCGCATTTGGGATGGCGGACCGCTTCCGATTCGTCGTCGCCGGCGACGGCCGATCCGACCCCAGCGCCAAGCCGCTTCGGACGGAAGACGTGGACGGCATCAACACCCTCATCACCGGGGAGATCGCCAACGCGGTGGTCAACGAAAAGGCGCGATTCCTCCTCTGGACCGGCGACCTCGTCCTCGGCAACCGAAACAGCGAAGCGGAGCACGAGAAGCAGCTGCGCCACTGGGTGCAAATCATGGCTCCCGTCTACGCCAAGCACATCCCCGTGCTCGCCTGTCGCGGCAACCACGAGGCAAACAGTAAGGAGACGGTGTCAGCGTGGAATCGCGTGTTCACCGGGCCCATGGCGATGCCCCAGAACGGCCCCGCCGAGGCAAAGAACTTGACGTTCTACTACGAGTCCGGCCCCGTGATCGCGATCGGGCTCGACGAGTATGCAACCGGCTACGAGACGGTCAGCCAGGGCTGGCTGGACGACGTGCTGAAGACTCACCCGCACCCGTTCGTCTTCGCCTTCGGCCACGAACCCACGTTCCAGGACGGGTCGCACAAAGACACTATGGACGCCGATCCCAAAGGGCGGGACGTGCTCTGGGAGAGCCTGATCCGCGCGGGTTCACGGGTTTTCTTCGCCGGCCACGACCACCTTTACGATCACATGGTGGTGACGCGAGCGGGCTCGAATCCGGGTCCCGAGATGCACCAGATCGTGGCAGGGACCTCGGGGGCTCCGTTCTATAAGCAGGGCGAGTATGCGGGTAAGAACGACGGCTGGAATCTGAAGCGAGTTTCGCACTTCGACCAGACCTATGGCTATCTGGTGGTCGATATCAACGGCAACACCGCGACAGTGACCTTCAAGGGCCGTAAGTCTCCGGGGGTCTACGTGGCGATGGACTCGTTCAAGTTCACTGTTGCGAGGAAGTAGGTCTGGGGAACTTGCTATTCGTTATTCGTTGAGGTCTTTGCAAACTGCAGATGTGATGCCTCTGCCCCTCTCTCACCTCAGATCCATAAATGCTTCGGACACTCCGATCCAGAGATCACAGAGGGGCAGAGGCATCAATCTACGAATTTAGCAAAGACCTCCGTTATTCGTTATTCGGGGTTTCATGCCGTCAGGTGTTGAAACAAACCGCGAGGTGGTTTCGAGGCCGTGGCCGACAGGAGTGTCGGCGCTCCCAGTTAGCTGGACACAGGTTGGAAAGCCTGCGCACCTAAGAGTGGGGCGGCGGTTGGCCCCCCCCTATACACTCCCCCCCCCGGGGCGGGGGAGGAATCGGAGATCCGGCTTGGACTGGGGTTGTTCCTTCTTTACGGTTTGGCTTGTGATTCCAAAGCCCCGCCGACAGGAGTGTCAGCGGTCCCAGTTACCTCCACGAATCTGTCGGCGGATTTCGCAGAGACCTCCCTTGTTCGGGTTCGTTACTGATGACTCGTTGTACGTGGTCGAATCCTGAGTCCCGCATCACGAATCCGCTTGGACCCCGCCGGCCCCTTTGTGCGTCATAACCCGGTGGGCCGACTTACGCATTTTTGTCATTTTAGGCACCATTTACCCGACCTCCAAGTAGGTATTGTTTAGTGACCTTAAGTTTTTGGTCGGTGTTGTAAGTTTATGAAGAAAGCGATCGCGATTGCCATTCCGATTCTGGTCTTGGCCGGATTGGTCGGCTGGCGATATTCGACGAAGAAGGCTCAGGAGTCCGACCTCAAGACCTCGCAGGCGACGCGTGGAAAAGGGGGCGCGGCGGTGACGTTGGCGGTGGCCGCGCCGAAGACCTTGACACGCACCCTCGACACCGTAGGCTCAGTGGCTTCACCGTACAACGTCAAGTTGGCACCGAAGGTGGCGGGCCGGATCGACTTCCTCACCGTGCGCGAGGGAGACAAGGTGAAGGCGGGGCAGGTCCTCGTCCGGATCAACGGCAGCGAGATCGAAGGGCAGGTCCTCGAGCAGCGGGCCTCGGTCGCGGAGGCTCGGTCGCGGCTCGCGCAGGCGCAGGTCACGCAGGGTTCGACCGATGTCGGAATCTCGGCCCAGATTCGTCAGCAGGCGGCCGCGCTTTCCAGCGCCCAGGCCGATCTGGCCCAGGTGAGCCAAAATTACAGTTCGCAGGTCGCCTCTGCGGACTCCGCGGTGACGGATGCCGAGGCCAGAGTGGCGTCGGCGCGAGCCTTGGTCGAAAGCGCGAGCGCGAGTGTTGAGAGCGCGCAGGCGAATGCGGCCAACGCGCAGTCCAAGTACGAGCGCACCGACAATCTGTACAAGCAGGGATTCATCTCGGCGCAGGACGTCGATGACGCCCGAACGCTTGTTCAGGTTCAGCAGGGCGCGGTCAAGGTATCTCAAAAGCAGCTTTCGTCGGCTCAATCAGCCCTAAACTCCGCTCTGGCGGTTCAGAAGTCAGCCGAGGCGCAGGCCGCAATCGCTCGCCGCAAGGGCAAGTCGGATATCGCGGTCGCAGAATCGAAGGTGCGTCAGGCAAGGGCGAATCTGGATGTTGCTTCTGCGAACCGATCGCAAGCTCCGGCCTACCAGGCAAACCTCGCTGCCCTGCGGGCCTCGGTCGCGGCGGCGGAGGGCCAGCTTCGTCAAGCGGAAGCGAGACGGGCCGATACAATTCTGTCCTCGCCCATCGACGGGACGGTGACGTCGCGATCGATGGACCCGGGGGCGATTGCCTCGTCCGGTTCGCAGATTCTGACCGTCGAGTTTCTGGACTGGGTTTACGTAACGGCGACTATTCCGATCGAGCAGACTTCAGCGGTCGTGAGCGGCATGCCCGCGACGATCACTTTCGATGCGTTGCCCGGCCAGACTTTTAGCGGCAACATCGCTCAGGTGAACCCTTCTGCGGACGCCCAGAGCCGCCAGTTCGGGATCCAAATCCGGCTCGAAAATCTGGATCACAGGCTTCGCCCTGGCATGTTCGCGAAGCTCAACTTGGTGTTGAGTCGGGTCGATGCGCTTGTCACTGTCCCCCGTGAGGCAGTCAAGCAGGTTGGCGATACGTATCACGTGTTCACGGTCGACAGCGATAGCACCGCGCACGATCAGGTGGTGACGATCGGGGCATCCGATTCGCAGAGCATCGAGATCAAGCAAGGATTGAAGGCGGGCGACAAGGTCGTCAGCCTCTCCTATCAACCGGTGAAGGATGGGCAGAAGATCAAGCAAGGCGATGACTCCGGCAAGGGTGGCTCCGGCGGCGGAAAGGGTAGGGGCGGCCGGGGCAAACAGGGATGAGCCTCGCTCGCTTCTCGGTCCAGCGCCCGGTTGCGGTGACGATGCGCATCGCCGCGCTGGTGCTTCTTGGCACGATTTGTCTAACTCGTCTCCCGGTGGACCTACTCCCGAAAGTAACGATTCCGACGGTAGCCGTCAGCACCTCGTGGCCGAATGTTGCACCGCAGGAGATGGAGACGCAGATCACGCGTCCGATCGAGCAGGCTGTTTCCTCGGCGACCAACATTTACCAAGTTAGTTCCAGCACCACCCAGGGGCAGAGCTCGGTGCGTATCCAGTTCAACTGGGGTACCGATATTGGTCAAGCGGCGGTCGAGGTGCTGCAGCTGATCCAGCGCGCGAAGCGAAGCTTCCCGAACGATCCGACCCTGCAGGAACCGACGGTCTTCAAGTTCGACCCCTCGTCCCTGCCGATCATGGTTTACGGCGTCACCGGCGAGAAAGACCCGGTCAAGCTGCGCACGATTCTTGACAACGAGATCTCCCCGATGATCGAGTCCGCCAACGGCGTGGCGGCGGCAACGGTCACGGGTGGTCAACAGCGCGCGATCATCGTTGACGTCGACCCGGCCAAGCTTCAGGCTTACGGGTTGTCGATGGACCAGGTGCAGGCGCGTATCGTGCAGGAGAACTTGACGCTCCCTGCGGGCATCGCACGACAAGGGGACACGGAATACACGATCCGTTCCGTCGGTTATTTCCTATCGATCAAGGATACGACCCAAATTCCGGTCGGAAACTATAACGGAAGCCTTGTAACTCTCGGCATGGTTGCCAAGGTCACGGACAGCCACCAAGAGACGCGCATCAACACGCGATTGAACGGCGAACCTGCGGTTGGCATCACAATCACCAAGCAGTCCGATGCGAATACGGTGGGCACGAGCAATGCCGTGCGCGAAAAGGTCGCTGAAATCGCAAAGCTGTACCCCCAGCTCAAGTTCAATCTCGGCTACGAGCAGGGTGGCTTCATCCAGAACTCGGTCGATGACTTGAAGACTTCGGCGATGATCGGTGGATCGCTTGCGATCCTGATTTTGCTGTTCTTCCTCCGCAACTTCCGCAGCACCTTGGTCGTGGCGATGTCGATTCCGATTTCGATCATCTCGACTTTCGCGCTGATCTACTTCTGCGGGTTCACGCTGAACACGATCTCGCTCAGCGGCCTGGCCCTTGCGACGGGTTTGATCGTAGACGACGCGGTCGTTGTGCTTGAGAACATCTTCCGCCACATCGAGCGCGATAAGCGGAAGGCGACCGATGCGGCGGTGTCGGGGACAAACGAGATCGCGCCCGCCGTTGTGGCCTCGACGTTGACGGTCATCGTCGTGTTCCTGCCTCTCCTGCTGATCAAGGGTCAGACCGGGCAGACGTTCACCCAGTTCGCACTCGTCGTCATCTGCTCAATCGCGATCTCGCTCTTGGACGCGACAACGGTAGTGCCAATGCTCGCTTCGCGGTTGATCCGAGAAGACGAGGTCGAAGAGGAAGCCCACCCCGAGTTGAGGGCGATTCGGGGCAAGAAGGAAACGCCGATTTCGAGGCTGTTCAATTGGTTCGGGCGGAAATTCAGCGCGATGGACGAGTCCTACCGGCGCGGTCTCGTCTGGTCACTCAAGCATCGCTGGTGGGTAATTGGTGGCGCGGTGATCATGACGTTGATCTGCCTGCCACTCGTGCCGATGATCGGCACCGAGATGCTTCCCCAAACCGACAGCGGGGACTTCACGCTCAATCTCAAGATGCCGGTCGGAACCGCGTTTGAGAAAACCGACCTTACCATGCGCGAGGTTGAGAGGCGGATCGAGAAGAACCCCGACGTGCAAATGATCTTCGCCGCGGCGGGGACCAACCTCAGCATCCGGGGGGCTTCGACATCGCAGATCGGCTATCAGGGCGGAGGTACGGTTCGCCTTAAGGAAAGCCGGAAGCACTCGACGGTGGACGTCATCAAGACAATTCAGAAGGACCTGGCGGGGATCCCGGGAGCACGCATCCTTGTGACTCCGTACGACCTTGTCACCCAGATTCTCACCGGCGGCGCGACCAACATGGAGGTCGACATCTTCGGCCAAGACCAAACGGTCGTGGCCGCCAAGGCCCGCGAAGTAATGGGGGCGATGCGCGAGATCCCCGGGCTGGAGAGCGTCGACTTGGGTGTGCAGGACGCGACGCCGGAGCTGCAGTGGAAGGTTGACCGAGACAAGGCTCTGTCGCTGGGAGTTTCGTTCCAGGACATCGCCAACGCCCTCGCCGACAGCACGAACGGCGCGCTGACGACCTACTACCAGGACAAGGGATACCAGTATCCGATCTACACCGAGGTTCCGCCAAACCTGCGGAGATCGCCTCAGCAATTGATGGACCTGCCCATAACACCTTCTCAATACAAGGGAACGACGCCGGCCAAACCGATTCTCCTCAGCCAGGTGGCGACTCCTGTTTACACCCTAGGCCCGAACGAGATCACGCGGCTGGACCGGCAGCGGTTCATCGCGGTAAGCGGCCGGGTCAACGGTCGCAGCGAGAGCGAGGTTCAGGGGGACATCGCGAAGGCGCTCGGCAAGATCGATTTTCCACAAGGCACGCGATGGGACTACGGCGCGAACCAGAAGCGGCGAGGTGAGGAGTTCGCCGGGCTCGGCGTCGCCGTGTTCCTGGCGATCGCGCTGATTTACATGCTTCTGGCGTCGCAGTTCGAGTCCTTTGTGTATCCATTGGTGGTGCTGATGTCGGTACCGCTATGCGCGATCGGCGTCATCTTGTCGCTGTTCCTGACGGGGAGAGCCTTTGGAATTACGGCCTTTATCGGGTTGTTGATGCTGATCGGCATCGTGGTCAAGAACGGCATTTTGTTGGTGGACTATACGACGCAGTTGCGGGGCCGAGGCGTACCGAGGGATCAGGCGATCCTGACTGCTGCTCCGACTCGGCTACGTCCGATTCTGATGACCACGTTCGCCGCCATCTTGGGGATGTTGCCGCTGGCCCTCGCGCTTGGTAAGGGTTCAGAGACTCAGGCACCGCTCGCTACTGCGGTCATCGGTGGACTTACGACCTCTACTATGCTTACACTGTTCATCGTGCCCATCGTATACACCCTTCTGGACGACCTTGCGCGAAGGCTCCGAAGAGAACCGCGCCCTGCCACGACCTCGGGTGGTGAGAACCGTGGATAACCCGAACACGTTGCTTGCCATCCGCCTGGAGACGTTGCTGCCCAAGGTGATGCGGGCGCTCTTCAATCCCGACCCGGAAGATCCGATGACCGACCTGCCGATGGCGCAGTTACGGATGGTCCGGTTGCTCACCAATCGGGACTACACGGTTTCCGAGCTCAGCGAGGAGTTCAATTTGTCGATGAGCGCTTGCACCCAGATGGTCAATCGCCTGGAGACGATGGGTTTGGTCACTCGCCGAGGCGATGAGGGTGACCGCCGTATTCGCCATGTGACCCTGAGCGAAAAGGGGAAGCGGCAGATGCAGGATCGCCACCAACGCCGGGTCGCCCGCGCCGAGAAGGTGTTGGATTCGTTGCCCGAGGGGATGAGCGAGCAGGTCGTTTCCGCCCTTGAGGCACTGGTAGCGGCAACCAGCGGGCGCGTCTCTGGGGCGGATAGCGTGGCAACGACGGCGGAGTTGGAACAAGCTCTGCCCTCGACGCCGCCTTACTCACCGACAGGCTAGAACTTCATGAAATATCCGGTCTTGCTCTTGTCCGTCCTTCCTGGCCTCGCGCTTGGCCAGACGCCACCGATCAAGCCCAACATGACTCCGGTGCCGACCCCGGCTCCGGTTTCTCTTCCTGGACCAGCATCGGATGTTGTCGGCAAGCCGATCCGTGCGGAGGACGCGGCGCGCATTGCCCTTCGTGAGCAGCCGAATATCCTGGTCGCCAGGGCTCAACTCCTCGCCGCCCAAGGGAGGAGCCAGGAGGCAAGGGCGGCCCTTTATCCGACCGCGAGCATCTCGGCTGACTACAGCCGGTTTCAGAACATTCACAATTCGGGGTCGGGTTCTTCCGGTTTCAACAGCTCTTTGACGGTTCGCCAATTGGTTTTCGATTTCGGCCACACGCTGGACCTGGTTCGACAGGCAACCTCGCAGGAAGCGGTGGCGCGGCATAACTTGACCGCAACGCAGGCCGACCTCGTGCTTCAGGTCAAAGACGCGTTTTATGGGTATGCGCAGGATCAGCAATTGGTCAAGGTTCAGGAGGCCAACGTGACGAACACTCAGGCCCAGTTGGTTCTCGCCCAGGCGCGGCTGTCGTCCGGACTGGGAGCTCCAGCCGATGTGCTCCAGGCGGCCACGAACCTCGGATCGGCGACCCAATCCCTGACGCAGGCTCGCCAGACGGCGTTGAACTCGCGCATCGAGTTGGCCTTACTAATGGGAATCGACCCCCGGACTCCGATTGAAACCGCAACCGGCGACGAGCCGGTGCCATCGAGCGAGGACGTCGATGGTCTCGTCGCCACCGCCCTTTCGAATCGGCCCGAGATCCGTGCCGCCCAGACGTCGCTCCGGGCTTCCGGCTATGGACTGAATGCCGCGCGAACCTCTAACGCGCCAACTGTTTCATTGAGTGCGAGTGTGGGCGTGCGTGGACCGAACGATCCCTTCGCCAGCACATCGGGAACCCTGGGGATTGGGCTCAATTGGGACATCTTCGATGGCGGGTTCTCCGGCGGCGCGATCAAGTCCGCGCGGGCGAATGTCATGACGGCGCAGGCAGATCTGAAGCAGGCGACCCTGACCGCAGTTTCCGATGTTTCGCAGTCGTACGTGAATCTCAAATCGGCCGAGCAGCGCGAAGCGGTGGCGACGACGCAAGTCGCGAACGCGGCGGAGCTTGTCCGGTTGGCGGAGGGACGCTTCCGCGCGGGTGTTGCGATCTTCCTCGAGGTCACGAACGCTCAGACCGCGCTGGTTCAGGCACAGGTGAATGCGATCAATGCCCACACCGCGGTCCAGCAGGCACGGGCGCAGCTTCAACGCGCGATCGGTGCGGGCGTGAACGGGCTAACCTTTGCTCCGGCTCCGTTGGCGTCTTCGAAGAAGTAGGCTTTCGTTTGGGTTGCTGCCGTCATCCTGAGTACGTCGTCAAGCTTCATTCGTCGCTTTCTCAACGTCATCCTGAGCGGCGCGCCGAGCCTAGGCGATGGCAGCAGAGTCGAAGGACCCCGGATCCCGTGAATTCAATTGGAAGTGCCGGGCTGGGATCCGGGGTCCTTCCACTACGTTCGTTCCTCACTTCGGTCAGGATGGCGCTGAGTAGGCAAATGAAGGTTGACAGCCTACTGAGTAGAGTGTCAAGCTTCATTTGTCGTGTTCCTCGCCGTGCCACGGCTTGGCCATGCCTGGGAAACCGGAAATGCGTCCTGGCAAGCCGTGCTCCTACGCACGAGTGGTAATTACAGCGCACGGTTTGCCGGGAAACAACTTCGATTGAACAGGCAATTCCAATCCCGGCCAAACCGT
>JBBQPZ010000039.1:0-19700 GCA_038216655.1 Fimbriimonadales bacterium | reverse complement strand
AGCCACAAAACGCAAACGCTCTTCCATCACCGAACACTCCTTCCAGGGCACAACTTCTCTCCCTTGACCCCCGAGGGCCAGAGATGAGGTGTAACCCATGTGTCCGGAACGATCTGTTACCTATCTGTCAGAACGCTCATTCGTTGTCTATTGCAGGCAATTGGGCGTTTTGATTAGCGTCGAATACACCTTTCTTGCGAGGAGTTTCTTTGGCGGAATCCCGACGTGCGAACTTGAGCGCAAATTCCCATTTTTGTGTGCCGAGGCCTTTAGGTTTGGCGTTGAACGCCGATAAGATGGTCACGAAAGCCATGAATCTCGTTCTCGAACTCCCCGCTTTAGGTCTGGATGAAACCTTCCCCGATCAAGTATTCGTGCTCCATCATCCAGCCAGCGACCGCTACGGTTGCTTCTGCCATGAGGGAGTGCACGGACTCGCATGCTTCAGTAGCGAGGGCGGCGCGTTTCGATTCGCCGAGTGGATCGATCTCGGCGGTATGGCGACGAAGGAATTAAGCTTCGACGAGGCCAGGGACACGGCTAAGGGTCGCCCGATGCCGGTGGTCTCGCTCATGCTGCTCGATCAGCTTCACGATCCGAAGATTCACTACGTACGCTGAGCAAACACGACGAGACCCGCTGATCACAAAGATCAGCGGGTCTCGTCGTGCTTGACCGTTCGGAGCTACCGGCCGGTCGGGATTTCCCGTTTTCACTCACTCAACCTGCTTACCCACGTTGGCAATCTGGGAAGGTCTGAGTCTGAGTCTGAGTTGGAGTTCTACTTCTTTTGATACTCAAGTCTCCACTTGCTTGGGATCGATTTTTGTCAACTAGTTGGGACGGGGTTGGTGATTTCATTATTCGTTGAGGTCACGGCAAAATTGGGAGGCTGATGCCTCTGCCTCGTCTGGGGCCTCAGGGGGTTGATGGTGTCGCCTGTGAAGGGGTAGAGGCTTGACCCCATGCCGAGTGGAAGCCTCTACCCCTTCATCGGTCGTCGTTCCTGCTCAGCGGCGTCAGACGGGGGCAGAGGCATCAAAAGAATCTGAGCCCTGTCGCCTCAATACTCAATACTTGATTTCTCGGCGCTTCGCGCCTCAGTTCTTCCCGACCACGAGATCGAGCTGAACGTTCGCTGCTCGGAGGCGGGCGCAGAGGATCCTTCCTAGGTTCAATAAGAGCACCTTGGCGATTTCTGGCTCTCGGTCAAGCAGGACCCAGAGCTCGGCACTCGGGATGCGAGCGACCACGCAGTGGCCGACGGCGACGACCGTCGCGGAACGGGGCTTGTCGTCGATGAGGGAAACCTCTCCGATGACGCTGCCGGGGCCGGCTTCGGCGATCAGCTCGCCCGAGAACGTGTTGACTCTGGCCTTGCCCTCAAGGAGGATCATGATGTCTGAGTCCTTGGCGAACTGGCGGAGGATCGTGTCGCCGCCCTCAAAGGTTCCGGCTCGCGCAAGGAGCGCGATTTCTCCGACCTGCTCCTTGGTCAGACCCTTGAGCAAATAGTTGTGCTGAATAGCCGCGACGATGTCGATCTTCGTTTCCACGGCCCTAGTGTAAGACAGCGGCACGGGAAAGTCCAGTTCTCTCGTTAAATTGCGGTGATACTGGGACGTCGGCCCCAGCCTCCACAAGACCGATTGGGACGAATGCCTCAGGGCATGGGCTGTGTCCAATCCGATCCGCACAAGTTGACACGATTTGCGGCACCTCGATCCCTCTGTTTTGGATCAAACTGCCTTTGTGGCTACGGTTCAGTCGGTATTGGACGCCTTGGAGGAGATCGCTCCCCGGCGATTTGCTTTCGATTTCGATCGTATTGGACTTCAGGTCGGAGACCCCACCGCCCAGGTGCACACGGCGGTCGTCAGCCTGGACCGATCTCTGGGCGCAATCGCTTTCGCCCGATCACTCGGAGCCCAGTTGCTCGTTTCGCACCACCCGCTGATCTGGGAGCCCCTTCGTACCCTCGACGAGCGAAGGCATGCTGAGAAGAGCGCGACCGAGCTGGTTCGTGCCGGGATCAATTTCATCGCCGCTCACACGAATTGGGATTGCGCCAAGGGTGGGATCAACGATGTGCTTGCCCAGCGGTTAGGGTTGAGTGAAGTTAAGTCCTTTGGCTCGGCAGCGACGGTTCCTATGCTCAAGCTGGTCGCTTTCGTTCCCGAAGAGGCGGTCGAAAGAGTGATCGATGCCGCTTCGGCGGCGGGGGCGGGGCGGCTTGGTGGCTACGAGCGGTGCGCGTTCATGGCGGAGGGCCGGGGCACGTTTATGGGTGGGGAACGGACGACTCCCTCGATCGGAGTGGCTGGCCGTCGGGAGGTCGTGCCCGAAGTCCGCATCGAGATGCTCGTCCCGGAGGGACGCTCCAAGCAGGTCGTCCGGGCGCTGAGGGCCGCCCACCCCTACGAGGAACCGGCCCATGACCTCTTTCGCCTCGACAACTTCTTCGAGCAGCCCCTTGGTCGTATTGGAAAGCTTCGCGACCGCATCACGTTCCGCGAGCTAATCGGGCAGATCGATGAGAGACTCGACACTCGCTCAATGTGTTGGGGAGAGCCGAACTCCTTTGTGCGCACCGTCGCGGTGGTGGGTGGCGCGGCCGATGGTGAGTGGCTGGCGGCTCGTAATGAAGGTGCCGACGTCATTATCACCGGCGAAGTGAAGCAGAACATCGCGGTGGAAGCGAGTGAGGGCGGCCTCAAGATCGTCGCCGCGGGACACTACGCAACCGAACAACCCGGATGCGTCGCCCTGCGGGATCGGCTCGCCACCGCGATTCCGGTGGTGGATTGGGAGTTGTTTGAGCCTGCAGAAGGAATTGCAGGGAGACCCGTTTAGGAGGCGTTTGGCGTCTTGGTGTTTGGTGTTTGGTGTTTGGTGTTTGGTGTTGGGCCGGAGTGCCTCAAAACGTTGGCAGGGAGCGTTGGCGAATGGATTTGAAGCCCGACTGATGGGTCACACGCTCGAAGGCTAGATCCGCCCTAACCCCCAACACCTAATACTTCCGCTCTGCCCTAACGCCTAACACCCAAGAACCCAAACGCCTGTCCCGCCACGCGGGTACCATCTGCGGGTCGATGCCCGTTTACTTAGGCTTGGACTGCGGTGGATCTTCTTGCCGCGCGCTGGTGCAGGATGCCAGCGGTCAGACACTATTTCAAGGTCAGGGCGGTCCGGCCAACCTTGCGTCCACGCCACACGGTCGCCTTGAGGGCGCCTTAAGACAGGCGACTCGGGATTGTCCGAACCCGGACGTGGTCTGCGCCTGCTTTGCCGGCCTCTTGACCGCGGACGATCAGTTAAGAGCCGAGCACATCGTGCAGGCGATTTTCCCCCGCGCCGAGGTGCATGCTCGCCCCGACTACTGGGCGGCATTCTACGGCTGCGAGGAAGGGACGGACGTTTGTGTCATCGCGGGGACCGGCTCGCTGGTTTGTTCAAAAGGATCGAACGGATTGGTCAAGAGCGGCGGTCGTGGTTTTGTGTTGGGCGATCAAGGCTCCGCGTTTCAATATGGGCGCGAGGCGTTGCTCCACTACCTTGATGCGCCTGACTCAGCGAGCGCAGATCTGGTGGCCACGATCGAGAAAGTAACCGGGGAAAGAGAGGAAGCCAAAGTTCTCAGCCGCGTGTATCGCGGAGGCTCACCGGCGGCCACCCTGGCCCGTTTCGCAAAGCCTTTCGGGCATGATGCAACCCAGGGAATCCCTTACGCCGTAGAAGCGCTGTCAAAGCACTCGCGAGCCTTGGCGCAAGTGGTTGATCGACACATTCGATGCCACTTCGGCAATCGAAATGAAGTTTCACTCGTCCTCGCGGGGGGTCTATGGCAGATCGCCGGCATTTTCCGTGACGAGTTTATGAGTCAGTTAAAGGAGTTCGGACATGGAATTGAATACTCGGTGCAGCGGATTAAGCATCCGCCAGTGGAGGGGGCAGTGAGGCTCGCAAAGGAACTCGTCAATGGCGACTGAAGCTCGAAATTCCCGATCGTACGGTTTGGACAAGATGTCGGCAAGTGAAATCGTCCGGCTCATGAATGAAGAAGAGCAGGTCGTCCATCGCGTCATGGCTCAGGCCGAACCGATGATCGCCACGGCGATCGAACACGCGGCGGGCGCTTTTCAATCGGGCGGGCGTGTCATTTACCTTGGCTCCGGAACGAGTGGCCGCATCGCGGTCAACGATGCCGCCGAGATGCCTCCGACCTTTGGGATTCCCGGGGATCGCTTCATCGCTCTGGTCTCGGGCGGAGAATCTGCAGTCGAGCGCGCAATGGAAGATGCCGAGGACGACCCTCACGCGGCAATCGTCGCGCTGAACGAACTTGGCCTTGCCCGCAATGACATCGTCATTGGCCTCGCGGCGAGCGGGACAACTCCGTTCGTGATCGGTGGCATTCGGCATTCCCGGCAGAAAGGTGTATGGACGTGCGGAATCGCAAACAACAAGAACGCTCCTCTTCTTGCTGAAGCGGATCATGCGATCCTGCTCGATACGGGGCCTGAGATTCTCACCGGTTCGACCCGTTTGAAAGCGGGCACGGCGCAGAAGTTGGTGCTCAACCGGATATCCACTGGGGCGATGGTGTTGAGCGGCAAGGTCGTCGAGAATCTGATGGTCGACGTGAAGCCGAACAATTCCAAACTCAAGGATCGCTGCGTTCGCATCGTGATGGAGCTATGCCCGGTCACCTGGGATGAGGCGCGGGAGCTACTCGAGCGCAACGACTGGAGCATTCGCGCGGCGGTCGATCAGGCAAAGGCCGTGCCGGCAAGTCGCTAACTCGCGGGAGCGGTTGCCGGGACGAGCGCTTTGCCGCGGTTCCAGAACCAGGCGAGGATGGCTAGCTCGGCGACCATGGAAAGACTGAGGGCTGCGCCGGCGGCGATAACGCCGGGGACGTGGAGTCTGACGCCCGCGGCAAGACCGCCAATCAGCACCGTCACGCCGACTCCAATTGCGTAAAGTCGAGCCACCGTGAGGTGGTGGGCGGTCAGCATGCCTCGGATGTACGACTGGAGTGCTCCCAGCAATGGCGTCGCGCTTGCGGCGAGGAACGCGATGTGGGCCACTTGAGCGACCGCCTCGTCGGCACCGATGACGCGGACAAAGATCAGCCGGTCGAGACCACTCAGACCCGAACCGAGCATCAACCCGGACATGGTCAGGCCCACCCCAACGCAGAAGCGTCGCAACTTGGCCGCGGTCGCCGCGTCCTTGTATAGCGTGATGACGACCTCGGGGAGGGCGAACACCACGGTTCGGTGGAGCCACATGAGAGTCTGGGCGACCTGATATCCGGCCAGGGTGAGGACCGGCGCGTCGGATGATCCAAGAGCGCGAAAGACCAGTGGCATCGCGCTGAGCGTGACCATGGTGGTCAGAGTGAGGGGCGCGTGGAAGCGGACCAGCTTCTTGACCGTGACCGGCGGCAGTTCGGGATGGGGAAGCGCGAGGTGCAACCGGATGGACTCGCGGCTCGCCCATTGGATGAACGAAGCTTCCATCGAGACCGCGCAGACCAGGGCGATCGCCGCGATCGTCATGCCGGGAAGGGGGCTTAGGAAGTAAAGCAACGAGGAGACAATGGCGATCGTGCAGACCCGGATCGCAGTTCCGACTCCAACCCGGCGTGTCTGACCGAATCGGATGAGAATGCCCTGCAGGTACCTTCTCCAGCCGATACAGGCGCTCCAGGGGATCATGATGATCATTCCCACCCTCGCATGCTCGGCGACGATATGTGGGGCATTGAGCGCCCTTGCGACCAACCAGTATAGCGGCGTCAGAGTTAGGAGCGCGTGGACGGTCGTGGCGAGGAGCATCACTCCCAACGCGAACCGGCTGATCGCCATGTAGCTTTCTCGGTCGCGGGTCAACGTGGTCGAGGTCGAGAGGAGGTCGATGACCGGACTCTCGATCCAAAGGGACACGCTCATCAGAACGGCGAAGGCGGCGGTATTGACTCTTGCGTCGGGCAGATGCGACAGAACCTTGACGCAGATGGGGCTCTCCAGCGCCATGAAGAGCCAGGAGAGAGCGAGCGGGGAATAAAACCGCAGGATCGTCTTCGTTGAAAGTGCAGAGGTCACAGGGGCCATACAGCGTACCGGCTTGGGGCTTCGTAGCGTATAACTAGTCAGTCATGTCCGCGCTCTTATGCCTTCTCGCCCTCGGCCTCCAGCAAGCTCCTGCCACGGAGACTGCGTTCGTCAGCGACGTCAAAGTCATCCAACCGGGCGTGCCGTTTACGGTGGCGTTGAAGATGAAGATGGCACCGGGCTGGCACTCCTATTACGAGAACCCGGGAGATGCTGGCCAGGCGACCGCCATAAAGTGGAAACTGCCAGCGGGGTTCACCGCTGGACCGATCCAGTGGCCGGTCCCCGAGCGCATCGATTTCGAAGGAATCTTCTCGTTTGTCTATGAGAACGAGCTTTGGCTCCTCAACACGATTACTCCGCCCAAGACCCTAAAGCCGGGCATGAAGGTGCACATTTCCGCCCATGTCGGCTGGTTGCTATGCAGCACGGGTTGCGTTCCGCAGTCTTCCGACCTGACGCTTGATCTTGCTTCAGGAGCGAAGGTGCAGCCGGACGCATCCCTGGCGACCAAGTTCGCCCAAGTTCGCGCGGAGCTTCCGGCGCTGGCAAAGGGGTTCACAATCTCTGCTTCGTTAGGAAAGCCGAAGGCCGTCCGGCTCATGGTGACGGGGAATTCATCTTCTCCCGAGGGGGTTCGCTTCGTGCCCGCCGATGCTGACGCGTTCGGGGCGAACGAGGCCAAGGTGTCCAAGTCTGAGAAGGGACTTGCGCTGGATATTGCTCTGTCCCAGTACGCCAAGACGGCACCGACTCGGGTGAAGGGAATTCTTGTCCTTCCGGCGGGTGCGGGCATTAAGGCTTACATTGTCGATGTTCCGGTATTGATGTTAAAATGAGCCCGGTCGGGTGACACTGTTCCAGCGCTCTTCGTTATTAAGAGAGAGGCTTTTGAGGAAACCCGTCATGATCGCAATCGCAAAATTTGGACTCGTCGTTTGCTCGTTGTGCTTTGCCCTTGGCTCGGGTGCGGCTCCCAGAGGCGGCCTTGCCGTCGGTGCCGCAGCGCCCACTTTCCAATCCGCGGACTCGAACGGGAAGAGCGTGAGCTTGAACTCTCTGCGCGGCAAGTTCGTGGTGCTCGAGTGGTCAAACTTCACGTGCCCCTACGTGCAGAAGCACTACAACAGCGGGAACATGCAGGGCCTCCAAAGGAAGTACACGGGCAAAGGGGTCGTGTGGCTGACCGTGTTCTCGAACGCCGAGGGGATGCCGGGCTACTATCCGAATCCGCAGCTCAACAAGCTTGCCGCTCAGAAGAGGGTCGCCTCGACTTTGATCCCCGATCCGAGCGGCAAGCTTGGTCGCCTGTACAACGCGAGGAACACGCCGACGATGTTCGTGATCAACCCGGAGGGGAACATCATCTACATGGGAGGCATCGACGACAAGGCGACGCCCGACGTCGAGGACATTCCGAAGGCGAAGAACTACGTCTCCGCTGCGCTCGATGAGGCGATGGCGGGAAAGCCGGTTTCTGTGCCGACGAGCCGACCTTACGGCTGCGGAATCCACTACTAAGTCTCGATCTCAAGCAAGGTCATGGGTCGATCTCCTGATGGGGAGGTCGACCCATTTTCTTGTTCGTCCGGTAGTCAAACGCACTTCACTTCTGTGGCAACCGTTGATTTTCGCCCCGTGGACCTGTAGATTCATTTGCAAGCGGGGCCACGCCCCAACGGACGGAAACAACATGAAAAAGAACATTCTTCTCGGAATCAGCCTTGTCTTGAGCACTTCGGCATTTGGCCAAATGAACATGTCGATGTCCCGATACGGCGGCCCCGTCTATAGCGGTGCGCCAGAGCTTAACGTGACGGCCTCGGTGCTCAAGCAGAGCGGGCCTGGCCCGTTCAACCTTCCGCGTGCCCTGACCACCCTGGTGGGAGCGGACGTGACGAACAAAGAAGTTATGAAGCTCTCCAGGCAGTACAGCAAGGAGCGCGTGATGCGGTTCGTGAGCATCTTCAACTTCGCCGTCGACGATGCGGTCAAGATCGCCACCGCCGCGGGTGTCAAGCTCCCGGAGGCCAATCTATCGGGTAAGACGCTCGCCGGGAAGCTCGTTACCATGGGCCTTGCCTCAGACGGAACCTTCTATACCGAGTTCTATCTCGACAAGCTCCTGAGCCATAAGATTCACATGGCGGTGATGGACGACATCGACAAGAAATTCGGACTGAACGCGGACAAGGATTACCACCGCATCGCTAACCAGGCCTACTACGACATGGCGATGTTATTCAAAGTGCCTCATGTGAAGCTCGCCAAGCTCCACTAATCGCTGGTTACTCTTCGGTGACGTGCAGGGCTTTGATCAATGGTCCGATCGAAAGTCCCTGCACGATCACCGAGAAGGTGACAACCGCGAATGTGACCGACAGGATCGCTTGGCGGTTAGGGAAGTCGGCAGGAAGCCCAAGAACCAGCGCGAGGGCGATCGCGCCCCGCAGCCCGCCCCAGAAGAGCACATGCTGCCGAGCAAGGTCCAGCGGTCGCTTAAGCATGGCGAAGATGCCGCAGCAGCCGTAGACGGAGACGGCTCGTCCGACGAGCATCAGTCCAATCACGGTGAGGGATGCCAGCCACGTTGAGCCCAGCGGAAGCTGGGTGAGGCTTACCCCCATTAGGAGAAAGATCAGGGAGTTCGCGACGAACGCGAGATACTCCCAGAAATGCTCCACCGCAGAGCGACCCAGCGGCGACATCTCGCCGAACTTCGAGACGTTGCTGAACACGATTCCTGCGGTCAGCGTGGCGAGTACTCCCGACATGTGGAACTGCTCGGCAAGCAAGAACGAACCATAGGCCGCCACCGACGTGAGGGTGACTTCGACAAGATGGTCGTCCGTTCGCCCGGTGAGGATGAGCAGCAATCCCCCGATCAGCCCTCCACATACGACCCCACCCAGGGTCGCGAGGAGGAAGGTCCCGGTTACTCCAACCGCAGAAACTGCACCTCCGCCAATGGCGACGAGGACGACCGAGAATAGTGCCGCCGCGGTGCCGTCGTTGAACAGGCTCTCGGCTTCGATGAGGGTGCTCAGGCGGCCCGAGAACTTCAGGTCCTTGAACATGGCGATGACCGCGACCGGATCAGTGGCGGAGATCAGGATCGCGAGGATCGCACTAACCGACCAGCTCCAACCGAGGATGTAGTGAACCCCGACCGTCACGATCCCGGCCGCGATGAACACGCCGAGCGTGGCGAGCACGATCGCGAGTCCCATCACCTGCTTGAGTCGCCGCCAGTTCATCATGAAGGCCGCCTCGAAGATGAGAGGCGGGAGCAAGGCGAGGAAGATCAGCTCGCGGGTCAGCTCGATCTTGGGGGCATTCGGGATGATCGCGAGCAGGAGTCCCGAGACGACCAGTCCGACGGTGTAGGGAAGCTTCAGGCGTCGTGCGACCATCGACACGACGGCCGCGATGAGGAGGAGAAGCGCGACGCTAGAGATAACCGGGGTCACCGGTTAGAGTTTAGACTTTCCTGAGGGTAGCGAGGTAATGCGTAAGTGGGAGCATGTCATCCCGAAGGATGTTCGTGCCGCGTTTGATGCCCTTGCTCGTAGCCGGTTGATATCGCGTCTTGGAGCTATGACGATGAGGCGCTTCCGTCAGATTCCTCCACTGCGCCGCATCCGGCGGCTGTGGCTGCTTTCGAACAGGCGGGCAACTCCGGTCGGAATGACATCTACCAACCCCGACCTCCCCTAGAATCCTCCGTACCAGTCGTAGCCGCGTTCAGCCCAGTAGTCCTTTGGGCGATCCTTGGTGAATCGGATGAGCCCGACGTACTTGAGTTGCTTGTAGCCGTATTTGATCGGCAAGATATGCCGGAGCGGCGCGCCGTGGGCTTCGGTGAGCGGCGCGCCGTTCATTTCGTAGGCGAGAATCGATTGGGGATGCAGGGCGCTCTCGCGGTCGAGACCGACGTAATACTCGCCTCCCGGAGTCTCGAGGGCGACGTGCTCGGGCAGTCCGTCGACGGGTATCCCGAGCGCCTTAAGTAGGTCGGTCATCCGGACGCCCCGCCATTTGATCACCCGCGTCCATCCTTCGATGCAGTTAAGCTCCGCGATGATTTCCGTCGCGGGCATGGCCCGGATCTGCTCCATGGTCAGCACTCTAGGGCCGCCTACTCCTTCGAGGTGAAGTTGCCAGTCGGCGAGGCGGAACCTCGCGTTCCGGTCGCCGTTCACCCGTGCGTCGGTCGAGATTTCCTTCGCGGTGAATTCGCGAGCTGAGCCCTGGCCCAGGCTTCGGGAGATCCGCTCGTTCACCTCGAACGCCTTGCGGAACGGCCATGGCTTGCCGCCTTCAAGGCTCCGTGAATTTAGCCAGGTGTAGGCACCACCTGCACCAAGAAGCGCTGCTCCGGCCCAGAGGAAACTCCGGCGGGAGATTCGGGTCATGTCTTGGCGCGGGTCCAGGATGGGGCCGCTCATGATGCCTCCTTCTTGTTGACGAGTTCCTTGCCAGTGATCATCGCCCGGAAGTTGTTCCACCCCGCTCTTACAACCTGGAGGATGTGGACGACGAAGAACAACGGGAACCCGATCATCAGCACGAAGTGCAGACTTCGGGCGAACTCGTAGCCGCCCATCAAGTTTGTCAGCCACTGCAGTCGGGCCGGCTTGTAGATTGCGAAGCCCGTGACGACCGAACCCAGCCCGGCCAGGACGATGCCGGTGTAGGCCAGCCTCTGAGCCCCGTTGTAGCCCTCGATTTTTGGAGCCCTCTTGACCAAGTAGATGTCGTGAAGGAACACCAAAATCGCTTCCTTCAATGTCCCCTTCTTCGGAAGCAGGTGTCGCCACTGACCCGAAATGGCGAGGAACAGGACGTAGGCGGTGCCGTTCAAGATGAACGCCCACATGAAGAGGAAGTGCCAGCCCAGTCCCTCTGCCAGCGCACCTTGTCCCTTAACCAATGGACCCTGCCTCTTGCTAATCTGGAGCGCGTTGTAGACGAAGTCGGGGAAGAAATGGAAGTAGGTGTGCCCCGCGATCTTGATCGAGTAGACGTCGTTTGCCCAGTAGATCAGCAACCCGCTCCAGATCATCGTGGCGAGCAGCGGGAAATTGAGCCAATGAAACCACCGCAACGCGAGCGGGTGGCGGTCGCGGATTTCGACTGCGAACTTCATTTCCGGTTTCATGATACGGGGTTGCCAGCCTTGGTAAGGCCTAAAACCCATTCCCTGTTCCAGAATTGATTCAACGCGCCTACACTAAGACATGGCCTACGCGCACCTTGTGAAACCCGGCTCCAAAGTCAACCTGGACAAGATTGATCCGGGATACCACGACGGACTTGAGAAGGAGGCCGCCTTCGAAGAGATGGCCAAGATTGGCGAGCGGATCGGTGAACTTCAGGAACTAATGGCCGCGGCTAGTCAAACGGCGCTCCTGATCATCTTTCAGGGCCGGGACACGAGCGGCAAGGACGGGGCGATCAACCGGATCCTGTCGTACGTAAACGTCCAAACGGCACGGGTCGCCGCCTTCAAGGTACCGACGGAGAAGGAGCGGGGCCACGACTTCCTTTGGCGGGTGCATATGGAGACCCCCGCGCGCGGTGGAATGACCGTCTTCAATCGCTCCCACTATGAGGACGTCGTCGTCGTGCGGGTTCACGACCTTATACCAAAGAAGGTTTGGAAGCCTCGATACGACCAGATCAACGAGTTCGAACAGCTGCTAGTCTCGTCCAATACCGTCGTTCTCAAGTTCTATCTCCACATCTCGAAGGAGGAGCAGGAGCAGCGGCTCCTCGAACGCGAGAAGGATGCCGAGAAGGCGTGGAAGTTAAGCATCGGCGACTGGAAGGAGCGCGACTTCTGGGACAAATACACCGAGGCCTACGAAGACGCCCTGGAGAAGTGTTCGACCGAGGGGGCACCTTGGCGGGTGATCTCGGCGAATCACAAGTGGTTCCGCGACCTAGCGATCGCGCAGGCGATTGTCCACGCCCTCGAGCCTCACGAGGCAGGTTGGCGAGCGCACTTGGAGTCGCTTGGTAAGGAAGAGCGAGCACTGCTGCTCGACTATCGGAAGGCGGGCGGGAAGCCGACGAAGGCGGAGTGACACCGTCATTCTGAGCAGGCTTGCGCGTCGGCGTAAGTGCTTTAACGCAATCCCATTCCAAGGCTAGCTTAGGGATCCGGGGTCCTTCGACTGCATGCCTTCGCTAGGGCTTGGCATTCCGCTCAGGATGGCGGCAATTTTGGACCTTCTCATCCCGCGATATCCGAGCGCAGGTACTTGCCGGCGAACTGAACCTGCTTTGCTCCTTCGTAAGCTAGCTGCCGTGTTTGGGCGATCGTCGGTGCCGCCGCGGAAACCGCGATCACGCGTCCACCGTTTGTCACCAGTTGTCCATCCGTGATCGCCGTGCCAGCGTGGAAGAGCACGACTCCTGCAGGCATTTCACCGACCGTGATCGGTAGCCCCTTCTCGTAATCGCCTGGGTAGCCGCCGCTGGCGGTTACGACGGTGACGGCTTCGACGTTTAGAAGTTCGATGGGCGGGATCGCCTCGCCGTTTGCGCACGCTAGCAGCGCGGCGGCAAATCCCGTTCCGATCCGGCGCATCAGGGTCTGGGTTTCCGGGTCGCCGAATCGGACGTTGTATTCGAGGCAATGCACCTCGCCGTCCTGCACCAGGAGCCCGGAGAAGAGCAAACCACGGAAGGGAACACGCCGGTCCTTCAGCGCCGCCAGAATCGGGGCGACGACATAGGCCTCGGTGTAGGCGACCATCTCATGGGAAACTCTGGAGACGGGTGAGTAGGAGCCCATGCCTCCGGTGTTTGGCCCACGGTCGCCGTCGAGGGCTCGCTTGTAGTCCTGGGCGACGGGCAGGCTGTAAAACCCCTGGTCCGAACAGAGCGTCAGGAGCGAGAACTCGAAGCCAATGAGTCGCTCTTCAATCACAATTTCCGCGCCAGCGTCCCCGAAGCGGCGATCTTCGAGCATGTCGGTGATCGCCTCCTCAGCTTCTTCAGGTTCGGAGCAGACGACCACGCCCTTGCCAAGCGCGTTTCCGCTCGCTTTTACCACGACGCCTCGGCCCTCCATTAGCTGGGAGTTCGCATAGGTCCGGGCGGAGAGAGAGTCGGTAAAGGTTTCGTAGCGAGCAGTCGGCACGCGAGCCTTGTGCATCAAGGCTTTGGAGAATGCCTTACTGGCTTCCAGCTTCGCGCCTTCTGCCCCTGGGCCAAAGGTCGGGATACCCGCCCCGCGCAGGCGATCAGCGAGACCGGCCACGAGGGGATCCTCTGGCCCTACCACGACAAGATCGACCGAGCGGTCGCGGCATAGGGCGATCAACCCGTCGGGGTCGGTGAACGGAACCGGGATGCATTCAGCGATCGCGGCAATGCCCGGGTTGCCGGGGGCGCAGAGGACTTCGGCCTCCTGGGCCAGCTTCCAGACGAGAGCGTGCTCTCGCCCTCCCGATCCAACCACGAGAATTCGCATCCTCTTGATTATGGATCGGCTAGCGTCCGTGATACAGGTTGCGGTAGCGGGCGTAGGCGGGTTGGAAGCCGAGCATCACCTTTCCGGTTGGGCCGTTTCGGTGCTTGGCGATGATGACTTCAGCCTCTTCGACATTATTCGGATCGTAGTCAATGTCGCTCTGGGCTTCTTTGGCCTTGTAATAGGCGTCCCGGTAGAGCAGCATGACGATATCCGCTTCCGCCTCAATCGAACCCGATTCGCGGATGTCGGATAGAACCGGTCGCTTGTCTTCGCGGGCTTCCACGCCTCGGTTCAATTGAGAGAGCGCGATGACCGGCACTTGCAATTCTTTCGCCATCGATTTGAGACTCCGGGCAATTTCGGAGATCTCCTGAGTCCGGTTCTCGGTCCTTCTTGAGCCACGCATGAGTTGAAGGTAGTCCACGACGACGAGCGCGAGTCCGCTCTCGGCCTTCAGGCGTCGGCACTTGCCGCGCATCTCGAGGGGCGAAACGTCGGAGGCGTCGTCAACGTAGATCGGCATCGAGTAGAGGTGCTCGCAGGCGTCGGCGAGTTTGCGGTACGTGTCCGCGTTCAGGTTCGGTTGCTTGAGCACGTTGGCGGAGATTCCGCTCGTCATCGAGACCATTCTGCGTACGAGTTGCATCGAGCTCATTTCCAGCGAGAACACCGCGACGCCGCCCTTGTTCTCCTTGGCCGCAGCGAGGGCGAAGTCGAGGGCAAGGGAGGTCTTTCCCATTGAGGGTCGTGCGCCGACGATGATCATGTCGCCGCCGTAGAAGCCGGTCGTTACCTTATCCAGGTCCGGGAACCCGCTCGTGATTCCCAGCGTGGGCTCACCGCTGGTGAGGATCTTATCGACGTCGACGAAGAATTCTTTGGCGAGGCCCGAGACGTGCTGGAAGTAGTTGCCTAGGCGCTTTCGGCCGACTTCGAAGACGAGCTGTTCGGCCTTGTCGACGCAGTCGTCGGCGGAGCCAGCGTCCGGATTGTGGACGATGCCGACGATGTCGCGGCCCGCCTCCTGGAGCCTGCGCAGGGTCGCCTTGTCTTGGACTACCTGGGCGTAGTAGTTCGCGTTCGCGGGAGACGGGACGAACTCGGCGACCTGGATCAGGTACTCCTCGCCGCCGACGGTCTCAAGGGTGCCGCGGTCTTTGAGTTCCTGCTTGAGGAGTTCGAAGTCGATCGGCTTGGCGCTGTTGATGAGCTGCCGCATCGCCTTGAATATCTCGCGATGGGCGGGCCGGTAGAAGTCGCCTTCGTCAAGCACGGAGACCATTTCTTCCGCGGCGCGCTCGGAGAGGAGCATTGAGCCGAGGGTGCTCATCTCGTGTTCGAGGCTGTAAAGCGGGGTCAGTTCGTTAAGTTCGAGGGCCACGGGTAGGGTTCATGATACTGCCCGGACGGCGCTTTTCAGACCGCTCGTTTGTTGTCCACAGGTTGTCCCGAAAGAGCACAATCGATTTCTGCGGTGCCACGGTTTGGCCGGGATTGGAAATGCCTGCGGAATCGAAGTTGTTTCTCGGCAAACCGTGCGTTGGAATTACCGCCGGTGCGTAGGCGCACGGTTTGCCAGGAAGTGTTTCTGCTTCTCAGGCGATAACAGACCTGGCCAAACCGTGGCACCGCATACTTTGCCCAGGTTGGAAAACCTGCGCTACTAGGGGCGGCGACTCCTCATAATCTCAAATATGACCCTAGTCGTTGTCGCCGTCGGGAGCCCCGAGTATGAGCTTGAGCTCGACCTGCGACGGCGCGTGTTGCGTTGGCCGCTGGGCTTGGATTTCTCCGAGGAGCAGCTTGCCGAGGAGGTTCATGACATTCACCTGGCGGTTTTCGAGGGCGAGGCGATGGCGGCGACGCTGGTTTTGACTCCTCAGGGTTGCTCGGCGATCAAGATGCGGCAGGTGGCGGTAGAGTCTGCTTTGCAAGGCCAGGGCGTAGGGCGATTGTTGGTCGAGTTCTCCGAGGTCGTGGCTCAGGAGCGAGGTTTCGAGATCATGACCCTGCACGCCCGGGATACGGCGGTGCCGTTCTATCTGCGGCTCGGCTACTCGCTTGAGGGCGAGGAGTTCGAGGAAGTGGGGATTCCGCACCGATCGATGAGTAAGAAACTCACTTGATTAGGCTCAACTCTCACCATCTCACTCTCACTTTTCCCCTTTTGCGGGCACAGAGACACTAGTTGGAGTTTCTCGTTGCTTCTCACCATTCGGGCTCTTTGTGCTCACAAGTCAACCATGAGATTTCAAAGGGATTAGACCTTAGGTCGTTGGGAGTGTCCACCTGATTCTTGCTCTACGTCGTGGGACGGCCAATTGGACGGGGCGAACTGCTTGTCGGAGGCATTTGTTCACCCCCAACCCCCTCAAGGGGGCTTAAATACTCAAAGAGCCCGGAGCGTTCGCTCCGGGCTCTTGATCGCCTTTCGGATTATTCCGACTTGGGCGTTTCGGGCTCGTCGTCCTCGACGGTGATCCGCTTCTTGGCGGGTTTGGCCGGGGTCTTGAGGTCCGCGACGCTGGCCGCGTCACTGAGGGCGAGGGCTTCGGCTTCCTTGGTCACCTTCTGCATCTCGGAAGAGAGCGAACCCTTCTTGGAGACGTAGATGGCGATGGCCAGGAGGCCGACCGCGATGAGGGTGATTGTGACAAGCACGCCCGTCTGGAGCGGCATGACGATCACCGGTGCGAGGAGCAGCGCGACAAGGTTCATAACCTTGATCAGCGGGTTCAGGGCCGGACCCGCCGTGTCCTTGAACGGATCGCCCACGGTGTCGCAGACGACGCCAGCCTTGTGAGCTTCCGTCCCCTTTCCACCGTAGAGGCCATCCTCGATGAGCTTCTTCGCGTTGTCCCACATTCCGCCCGAGTTAGCGAGCAGGACCGCGAGGAGCTGGCCGCTGGCGATGGCGCCGACGAGGAACCCTCCCAATGCCTGGGCACCGGTGAGGTTGAAGAGCTCGCCGTTGATCGACACCGGAGCCTTGCCGATCGAGAAGCCAAAGGCAACCGCGACGGGAAGGGCGATGGCGAGGATGCCCGGGCCGAGCAGTTCCTTCTGCGCGGCGGCGGTGACGATCGCCACGCACACCCCGTAGTCGGGCTTGCTCGTTCCGGCGAGAATCCCCGGATCATTGCGGAACTGGCGTCGTACTTCGTTGATCAACTGGAACGACGCGCGGCCGACCGCGTTGATTGCAAAGGCGGAGAAGAGATACGGCGCGGCCGCACCAATCAAGAGACCGAGGAAGATCTCGGGCATTTCGAGCCGAAGCCCGAGTGCGCTGAGGTGAGCGTCCTCAAGATAGGAGTGGAAAAGGGCGACCGCCGCGACGACCGCGGTGGCGATGGCAAAGCCCTTGGTTAGAGCCTTGGTCGTGTTGCCCGCGGCGTCGAGTCGCTGAACGGCCTTGCCGCCGTACACGTTGCCGTGACCTTCACCCGACATTTCGAATACGCCCTGAGCGTTGTCCGAGATCGGGCCGAAGGTGTCCATCGCAAGGACGTACCCAGTCGTCGTAAGAAGACCGAGTCCGACCAGTGCGATGCCGTAGAAGCTCAGGATGTAGCCACCGTACATTGCCGGAGCAAAGATGAACAGCGGGAACAGGAGCGCGATGACGATCGCGAAGACCATGAACACGCTCGACTCCATCGCATAGGCAAAGCCCTGGATGATCATCGGTGCGGCCCCGGCATTCGAGACGCCGGCAACTTCTTGCGTCGGCTTCTTATGGGTGGAGACGTAATAGTCGGTCAGGAATTCAATGGCGAAAGCCATGAAGATTCCGAACGAGATCGCAATCGCGAACAGGTACCAGGGCACCTCAATGCTCTTAATGAAGGCAACCCAGACGGGCTTTCGAATGGGCTGAGCTGCCGTCTCCGCCGTCTTCGGGTCTTTGCGAAGCTTGTCCGACGTGGTCACGTCTTCCTTGCTTGCCTTGTAGTAGGTCGTGAACTGGCCCACCGCCTGGAAGGTCGCAAGATCCTTTTCGGTGAGGTTGGCGGCGACGACAATTCTGCCTTCGCTGTTGGCGTAAACGGTAGCGGGGATTACGTCGGTGATCTTTACCGTCGGAGCCGGAGGATTCTTCTTGTAGTCCTCGGCGAGGAACTTATTGAACGGACCCGCATAGAAGCTGGACTTCTCGGAAGGCGGCTGTCCCGGCGCGGCCGGAGAGGCGTCGCGCTCGACCTTAACGAACACGAGGTCGAGAAGGCCGGCATCGCGCGCTTCCTTGACCGTCGTGAGCGGGTCGTCAGCCGGGTTTGTTGCCTTAAGCTCGGCAACTGACTTGGCGATCTTGTTGATCGCGTAGTTCAGCGCGGGATTCTTGGCTGTAACCTCGGCGAGGGGAGTAAACCCGCGCAGTCGCTCGGGCGCAACCTGATAGTTTTCCTCGCGCTGTTCGACGTCGGACAGCAGACGCTGAACTTCCTGCGCCTTCTGTTGCTCCGGCGTCATTCCGGAATTCTCTAGGTTTGAGGGGAGAAGAACATCTGCAAGCTCAGGTTCCGCCGCGACGTCCTTGGCGGGAACCTTCCAGTTGTCCGCCGGCAAGTAGCCCTTTGCCCGGGCAAGCCGGTCACGAACAGCGACCACTCGGGCGCGTCCCGTCTCTTGGACGTCCATCGGCCGAATGAGCTCGGTCGTCTTGATCTTAGCGCCCTGGCCACCCATCATCAGGTAGGCGAGGCCGAAGGTGGCGACGAGGGCGATGGCAGCAGAGGCATAGAAGCCCTTGCGGATCGCCTTAAGCGGATCGCTGTCGATATCGTCGCTTCCCTTGACGAGGATGATGCCGACGAACGAGGCGACGATACCGACGCCACGAGCCATCAAGGCGAACAGGATGAGTCGCATCCACGTCGCCTGGTCGAAGATCGACGCGGTGGCCGCGCCGAGGACGATGGCGGCGACGAGGGTGACTTCGTAGGACTCGAAGATGTCGGCGGCCATACCGGCGCAGTCGCCGACGTTGTCACCGACGTTGTCGGCGATCGTCGCGGGGTTGCGGGGGTCGTCTTCCGGAATTCCGGCTTCGACCTTACCGACGAGGTCGGCTCCGACGTCGGCGGCCTTGGTGAAGATGCCACCACCGACGCGCATGAAGAGCGCGGCGAGGGAGCCACCGAAGCCGAAGCCGACGAGGAGGGTCATCGACTTGTCGCCCCCGAAGAGCAGGATGAGCGTGGCACCGATGAGGCCCATGCCGACGGTCATCATGCCCGCAACCGCACCCGAGCGGAACGCAGTAGTGAGCGCCTTGCCGTAGCTCGTGAGCGCGGCGCTGGCGGTGCGCATATTGCCGTCAACGGCGGTAAGCATGCCGGTGTAGCCCGCGATGTAAGAGGCCATGACGCCCGCGATAAAGGTGATCGGGACGAAAATGCTCTTGTCAAAGAGGAAGAAGAGTCCGACGGCCAGAAGGACGACGAACACGGCCATCAGCTTGACTTGCTGGACCAGGTAGGCGAGCGCGCCTTCCTTAATCGCGCGGCCGACTTCCTGCATCTTCTCGCCACCGGGCGAGAGCTTGAGGATGCTGGCGCGCATCATGAAGGCGGCGACGATCGCAAGAGCACCGACGGCGAGTGAGCCGTAGAGCATCGTTTGATCGGAGCCCGTGAATTTGAGGACGACGTCCTTTTCACCGGCAAATGACATTGTGGGCAACAGCGTTCCGCCAAGGATGGCGAGAAGCAGCGTTACCACGCGACTCGGGATTGTTTCCACCCGGCGCATCGCTTCGTGAAGGTATTTCATCATAGAGATATCTCCTTGAAGTCGAGCGCTTCCGTGCCTGAATGCACTTGGCCGCCGACACCTAGTTGGCGACAAATATACCTTTTTGCCAATGCCTCAGGCTGGACTCCGCGTGGAGTCCGGCAAGAAACGCGCCCATGGATCGGGGATAAACGGGTGAATTTGTAAGAGTTAATGGTGGAGGTCTTTGCAAAATTCGGTTTGTGCTGGCCGAGTTATGCCTCTGCCCCGTCTGACCTCACGGGATCGGAACGGCGGGCCGATGAAGGGGTAGAGGCATCACAGAGAGGCGTTCAGGTTCAACTCTCACGAACTCACTT
>JBBQPZ010000038.1:0-22938 GCA_038216655.1 Fimbriimonadales bacterium | reverse complement strand
TGAACCGGCTCTCGGTCCCAGACTGAGAAAGGAAGACAGCAAGGCTCCTGGAGATGAACTCAGAGCCGTTGTCGGACCTGAGGAACTTGGGAGCGCCGTGGCTCTCGAACAGCGCGGAGAGGACCTTCTGCGGAGTCGGAGTCTGAGACTGAGAGCTTCGCCTTCCCAAATAGGAGATTGCCACACTAACGAGCCGTCGTACAATGGGCTGATGCTATGCTCTCGGCGTGGTGAAGGGATGAGGCGGACACGGTCAGGTTGGGTTTGATGGGGAAGCCTCCGGACACGGGTTGGGTTGGTTGGTTGGCTTGCGTCAGGACGTGTCCGGAGGCATCAAGAACGGATAGGTGACGGACTTAGGAGGCCGCGTAGACCCGGTCAAGGTTGGCCAGTCGTCATTCCAATACCGTGGCCGATATACAACTATTGAACCTAGGGACAATATTCAATATGAAACTCCGACTCCTTATTGCAGTAGGATGCGATCCTTCTAACGTCAATCAAATAGTAGGATTTCCACAGCCTTATTTAGATCTATTGAGTTTTGCAGAACCTGTAGACTTTGTTGGTACACTTGATGTGCAAGGCAGCATTGAACTGGATTCAGTTATCGTCATCGGAGGCATAGAATTTGAGGTAGTGGAGCTGTCGCGTGGGTATGGAGAGTGGGATCTCAGAGCCTCCACGGCATTGTTAAGGGCTACAAATGGTTTAGATTGGTCGCGATTGGCGCATTGCCTTCTGGAGAATGGATTTGACTTTGCAATAGAGGCAAGAGACTTAGAGAGACATATTCGTAGGGCAGTGATCGATTCGACTGCGTCGGGCTTATCGGAGGTTAGAGTCGACGACATGTAAATACGCAGCTAATGCGGAGCTAGTTCGCCGATTGGCGCGATGCGACACCCGGACGCGTCCTCGCTACGGCCAGTGCATGGAGAAGTACCAGGCTTGCGTAGATGGTAGAGACGCTTCTCATGCCGTCGAATGTTGGGCGGTAGCAGCGGGAATTGCGTACTGTGCTTACCGAGGTTGTAAGGTGATATTGGGGGTTGGCGTCATTGCGGAGGCTCCGCCGGTTGGCTGGGGCTTGATTTTTCTCCCTAGAACTACGAGACTATGTCTACATTCAAGCTTCAAAGACAAGTGGGAGATCGATCTCAATATGGCCGTCAAAGTGTTGAGATTGGCTCGCTAAAGATTTCGCTTCTTTGCGAGCAATCTTATCTGAGACGGGTTGACGTTGAGCCACTGGGATATTCCTATGTCGATGTAAGCTTTGGGAGGAACAGAATTCTTTCGGGGCTAACCATCTTTGAATTGACTGACCAGAAGAGTTTTAGAGGAGTTGTCGATGCCCTGGGGCCTTGGATAGATGACGAGTCTGGTAAAGTCGCGGATGTTCTGTCGAGTCAGTTTCGAGATTTTGACGTACTTTACTGCAGAAGACCCTCTCGCACACCGGTGTTGGTCGGCGCGTTAGTTAGGTCTCAGACCGCAAAGCTATTCTTTATGTTCAGATTCCGGCGCGGTGCCCTCGGCTCAGTGCTTCTGCCTTCCGAACTTGAAGACTCTTTCGAAATTGAGCCAGGTCAGACGATTTCAGGGTCGATCATAGCCCCTTAAATCAAGGGCTTAGTCGGCAGATGTAGGGGCCGATCCATCCGGACCGAGCACCATGGGTCTGTTACGGACTTTAGAGGAAATCGTGGGGTTGCCAGGGAAAGCTGCGGTGACGACGCCGACGGAAGCCTGCGAGCGTTGCAGGATTCGTCAAGGAGTTGAAAAGCTCCACCAGTCGTGATTCCTCTTAACTATATAGGCGATGGAGGCAATAATATTGCAGACGAAGAATACCACGCCGAATAGAGCTAGCATTACCATTGCGATTGGGCTCATAGCAACCACCTCTTCTGGCCAAAGAGACCCTGACCGGTCAATTCCACCACCCCTTCATCCGACCAGTGCACTCGCCAGCAGAAGTGGAGTACTCTCAACCTTCGTAAGCACTTATGAAATTCTACTTTCGCTTCCTGGGAGTGCCAACCTCATCCTTTCTCCAAGTTCGGAAGGGTATTGCCGGGAAGACTATGTCTCCAACTATGGCCAATCCTACTGTCGCCACTTTGGCTCCTACCGACCAATTATTCGCTAGCAATACTCCGATGATGACGGCAATTGGGCCGATCAAATGAACGCCTGATATGCGTGTAAAACATACAAGATAGCAATTAAATGCAATTATTGATATGCCGATGCTAATAGAAATCCATTCCATGACGCCTTAAAAGTGATACCCTTCCGAAAGGATTCGTTGTCCTAGTGGGTATTTAATGTACCCTTCAATTCCAGCGGCTCTCGTGAGCATTGATTTTGGCACGGTAAACGTCATTCGCGCTCCGAATGCATAATTTTCTATCGCGCCAGACTTTAGGTAATTAACCCAATTGCCTCCACCTTTCTGAACCCAAGACCCCGCACGAAGATAACCGCCTTCCAGCACCTCGGGGACATCCCAATGAGTAACCCGTGCGACCTTGCTGAATGCGCCGCCTTCGGCGAAACTCGATCCTGCTGTGCCCGCGATAATAAGAACGTTGCCGAACGAATCTCCAAATCCTTCCGCTCCTCTCTCCCCGGTGAGGCCACCCCAGAAGTTTGACCACGACCCCGAGGCCATTTGCTTTCCATAGTCAGAGGACCAATCGTGGCCCGCCCAATCCCCCAGGGCTTGCGCGATCGTCCAAGGCGATGTAAGCCCACGATCGCATGGCCATACCCTTTAAAAACTCCCAAAACCTGCTCCCAATAGCCAGGGTCGAGACCGCTCGGGTCTGTGGCACCTAGCGGATTGTCCACGCAATACTCATACAAGTTCAGGCCAGCATCGTGTCCCTTTGGGTCCTGCGTGAGGAAGCGACCTAGCGTGGGCGCATAGTAGCGCACTCCGAGCATGTCAAGTCCGGACTGGTCGTCCGTAACGTACCCGTGCTTACCCGCGAATTTGAACGCGCTCTTGGTTCCTGCCAGCACGTTATATTCGACGCCGTAGCCGTCATATTCTGTTCGCGAGTCGACCGTTCCGGCCGAGTTCGTCGTGGCGAGGTTGGAGCCAAGCGCATTCTCCCGGTAATACCGCTGCACTCCCGCCGCCGTCGTGAATCCGACGCCAGGGAGATAGTAGTTTTGGATCGTGCCTGACGAATTGGTGTCGGCAATGATCGTCGAGCCGTCGTAGACATAACGCGTCGTTCCCGAAGAATCCACCTTCTCCACCCGCTGGCCGTCCCCTGGGTGTGTACGGGTGAGCAAGAAAATCGGTACCAAAAAGCGGCCAAGCGACTCGCCAACCGGGCACCAGATCCCATCCCTCGCGTCGAACCTGCCTCAAACTCGCCCGAAGCAAGTAAACTAAGCGTCACTTATGGTGGCCACCGCAACGAAGATCCGTCTCAAGATCCGCCGTCAGAATTCGCAGCACGCCGAAGGGCGATGGGAGACTTATGAGATTCCCTTCCGCGAGAAGATGAACGTGATCTCGGCGCTGATGGAAGTGCGCAAGAGCCCGGTCACCACCGACGGCAAGACCTCTTCCCCGCCCTCCTGGGAAGCCGCCTGCCTCGAAGAAGTCTGCGGCTCCTGCACGATGAACATCAACGGGATGATCCGACAGGCCTGCACCGCCCTGATCGAAGGCGTCGGTGAGCTCAACGGCGACACTTACGAGGTCACTCTCGAACCCATGAAGAAATTCCCGGTCATTCGAGACCTCATGGTCGATCGCAGCAAGATGTTCGAGAACCTAAAGAAGGTCAAGGCGTGGGTGCCGATCGACGGCTCCTACGACCTCGGCATGGCCCCGCCGCAGGACGACTCGATTCGTCACCTCCGCTACGCGCTTTCCCGCTGCATGTCATGCGGCTGTTGCCTAGAAGCCTGCCCGCAGGTGAATGAAAAGTCCAGCTTTGTCGGCCCCGCAGCCATGGCCCAGGCGCTGCTTTTCAACCAACACCCGATCGGCAAAACGCTTTCCAACGAGCGACTCGACTTCCTGACCAGCGAAGAAGGCATCACCGGCTGCGGCAACGCCCAAAACTGCGTCAAAGTCTGCCCCAAGAGCGTCCCTCTCACCCGCGCCATCGCGCAGCTCAATCGAGACACGACCGCCTACAAGCTGCGATCTTGGCTTGGAATGTCGGGATAGGAATCAAATGTTGAGCGTTGAGTGGTGGAGTAAGAAGCAATTCCAGTCTTAACACTTAACACTCAACACTCAACACTCAACACTTCCCCTTCCCTCAATGGAAGTAGCTCGCCCCATTGATGTCGATCACGACACCGCTGAGGTAAGCCGCCCCCTCTGACAGCAGGAAGGACGCCGTCGCCGCGCAGTCCTCGGGTGAGGCCATTCGACCGAGCGGGATTGTCTCCAAGATGTCGTTGAGCCGCTCGTCCATGCCGTCCCGCGCCATCGCGGTATCCACCCAGCCCGGCGCAATGCCGAAGAGCCCGATCTTCTTGGGCGCGAGTTCGACCGCCAAGCTCCGCGTCAGGCTAATTAACGCCGCCTTCGATGCCGCATAGATCGCCGCACCGCCCTCGCCCTTGAAGCCGACCCGGCTCGCCACGTTCAGGATCTTCCCCCCGCCATGGACCGCGAAGTGACGACATGCCGCCCGCATCAGCGCGACCGGGGAGTCGAAGTTAATCGAGAATGTCTTGTGCGCGTTCGCCTCAAAAGCCGCATCGCCGGAACCGATGAAGTCAACGGGCATGTAGATCCCCGCATTGTTGACCAGCGCATGGATCGGCCCGTCCTTCAACACCGCCTGAATCAGAAGGCCTGCTCGCGAAGGGTCGGAGAGGTCAGCTTGATAAAGCCCGCTTGCCCGGTCGCCGAGCGTCTGCTGAACCGCCTTCGCCTCGTCCGGATGGTTAACGTAATGCAACGCGACCGACCAGCCGTCCGCCGCCAACCGCTGCGCAATCGCGCGTCCGATCCCTCGAGACGACCCTGTAACGAGAACTCTTCGCCTTTCCACGCCGGTACTGTACCTACCTACCGACCGCGCCGCCAATGGGATGCACGGGCATCGGCACCTCGGTCCACGGTCCCTGGTTCTCCGCCGGGTCAATTGCCGCGATGTCGAGCCGCTGCAGAGCCCCCGCGTTGTTCACGCCAGGGAGATCCCACTGCTGCTCTTCCCCGCTCAGTACGCGGTAAGACCAGATCGATCCATATCGCATCGCGACCAGCCAGAACCGTGGCGTCTCGTCTCCGCTCGTCCACTCAAAGTGCACCGGCTGGATGCCGTCCCATTCGATGCGTCCAATCTTCGGGGCCACGGGCGGTTCCGCCTTCAACCAAGGCGAAGCCGGAACCAGCGCGGGCGAAGCGTACACCCGCTCACGAAGCATCGTCGCCAAGCCTTTGACGTTCTTCATCAGCACGCGAGCGCTGAAGTGAAGGTTTCCACCCCCGCCAAGGGCGCGCGTGAGCTTGACCTGCCCAACCACTTCCTGTGCGGGCCACGAGGAATTCGAGTCGTAGCAACCAGGCCAGATGTGGCGGTCCATCGAGTCCTGCTCGAGCCACCACTTCAGGAGTCGACCAAACGGCTGCTTGGGGGCTGAGATCTTCCAGTAGAGCTGCGGCGAGAGGTAATCCACCCAGCCGTTCTGCAGCCACTCGCGCGAATCGGAGTACAGAGTCGTGGTCGGATCGAGACCCCAAACCCCACTCGGATAGCCCGGCTTCCAGATGCCGAACGGTGAGATCCCAAACTTGACCCACGGCTTGATCTGGTGGATCGCGTCGTGCACGCTCTCGACGAGCGAATCGACGTTCGCGCGGCGCCACGTCCCACGCTCCCCTGGGTTTCCCTCGGAGACCGCCTTTGCGTAGGAACTGTCGTCCGGGAAGGTTTCGCTGCCCACCGGATAGGGATAGAAGTAGTCGTCGAAGTGAATCCCGTCGAGGTCGTAGTTGGTGACCAACTCTTTGATTCCATCCACGATAAGCTTCTGGCAATCCGCCTCACCGGGATCGAGCCAAAGCTGCCCGGCGTAGTTGCGGACAAGGTCCGGACGTGTGGAACTGACGTGGTTGCTGGATACGCTCGCGCCAGCCGTGGTGAGGGCCCGGTAAGGGTTGATCCAGGCGTGGAGTTCGATGCCGCGCTTGTGGGCTTCCTCAATCCAGAAAGCGAGCGGATCGTAGCCCGGGTCGGTGCCCATCCAGCCGGTCAGATACGGCGACCAAGGGAAAATCGCGGACTTGTAGAGCGCGTCCGCGGCTGGCCTGACCTGGAGGACGACCATGTTGAGCCGCATATGGGCGGCGCGGTCGAGAATGGCTTCGGCCTCGGCTTTCTGTTTCTCGGGCGGGAGGCCTCGTTGGGAGGGCCAATCCACGTTGCCGACGGTGGCAACCCACACGCCGCGGGCTTCGCGGGGGAGGTCGGGAGGAATATCTTGAGGAGTCTGGGTGAAGGGGGCGGTCAGCGCGAGAAGCGCGCCGAGCCAACCCGTCATCGACCCCCACCCGTCTGGGGTCGAGCGTCAGGCAGCATCAAAGAGAACATCGTTTCCATGGGGGTAATGCTTAAAGACGCCTAAGCGCCCCCTTTGGTGCCCGGGATAAGTCGCTGCCCTCATTCGCAAGTCCGTTGTAAGATGCGTCATGCGTTTGCCCGCCTTCATGGTCTTGATCAGTTTTGCGTTGGCGGGATGCCATCACGAGAGGACGCTGGACATCGAAGTGCCGCCGATCGAGACTTTACGATCGTTCGTACCAGCGCACTTGCGGATTCAGTTACGCCCGGTCGAGCCGGCCAAAGATGGGCGGATTGCGTTCGAGAAAGCAGTGGCCATCTTTCCCTCCCGGAAGTTCGATACCGCCCGCAAGTACGATACGCTGGCCCTGATCAAGAAGTCGACCGTCAAGTGCATCGAGGACCTCAAGCCCTGGGAGGAGGCGATGGACAAGACCGCTGCAGCGAGTGCCCTCCCCGATTGGACTTCGAGCGCCGGCGGCGATCATGAGGTGGATGTCCAGATCGGTGCCGAGGGAATTCCCAACGAGCCATCCCGAGCCACCCTCGAACTTCAAACGAAGGTGATCCTCACCCCACTCATCGCTCGGGCAAGAGCCCGCGCTTTGAAAAGCGATGCAAGGAGCGCCGACGACTACCTAACCGGCTTGCGCCTAGCGACGGCCCAGATGTCGGGCCGCGGATTGATCATCAACTACCTCATCGGCACGACCCTGCTTTCTCTCGATGTCCGCGCCATCCAGAAGGATGCTGCCAACCTTCCCGAACCCGCCATCCGGAAGCTGATCAGCGAACTCCCGAATGAGGACTCCCTTAACGGCAAGCTCGCCGACAGCCTCCGCGCCGAGCTTGACGGAAACCTGCGCGAGTTCCGCGTCGGGATCGCCGACGACAACCGCCGGATGGAAGGACGAACCGACCCTATCTTCAAGGCACTGCTCGACCATCCGAAGCCGTTCGATCCCGCCGAGACGGTCAAGCTGTTCGCCACCGGATACGACGCGACGCTGAAGGCGACCTCGCTTCCGTTCTCCCAGCGTGGTGATCTCTACACCCCCACCCAAAACCTGCAGGTTGAAATGCCGGACCTGGACGGCGACACCCCCAGCAAGGAATCGCCCGATGTCATCAAAGCGAAGCTGAGTCAGGTAACCAACCCGATGGGGCGACTTCTCTTCGAGCAAATCTCCTCCTTCGGGTTGTGCGAGTCTCTGCTCAAATCCCTAGCCCGCTCGAAGACGGAGATCGCCGCGACGCGGACAACGCTCGCGCTGTCGCTCTACAAGCGAATGCATGGCCACTTCCCGTCCTCGCTGCAGATTCTCGTGGACGAGAAGATGTTGCCCAAGATGCCGATCGACGCGTTCGACGGGAAGCCTCTCCGGTACGACGCTTCACGGGCGATACTATGGTGCGTCAGCGAGAACGGTAAGGACGACGGCGGTCACGACGTGCCCTGGGCGTTCGGCGCGACCGACAAGGACCTCGTCTGGCCGATCGACGGACACCTGAACGCGCGGTGAGGGTGCCCGTCGGCAACGGGTTCGTCCAAACCCGGTTCACCGCCCCCAGCGGGCTCCTTCGACATAGATGCCCCGTCGCAACCTCGCGCCGCGTTTCGCTGTAGGATGCGTCTTGCTCTGCATACCCGTTCGACGGCAAGGCGTTTCGCTACGACCCCAGGCGCGCCATCATCTGGTCCCCCGGCATGGACGGCAAGGACGACGGTGGACACGATCGACCCTTCTGGGGGCCGACTGCCAAAGATAAGGTCTGGTCTCTCGACGGGCATAAGGACGCCCGGTAGACGCCACCAAGGGTGGAAAACCCGCGCGACGAACGGCGATGGACTCGCGATTCCTTGTACGATGCTCTCATGCGCCGGATTGTCCCAGCGATCCTGGTTGGTTTGGGCCTGGGAGGATGCCATTCGACCCCCAAGCCGTTGGTTGTCAGCGTGCCGCCGCTCGCCACTCTGCGCTCGTACGTCCCTGCCGACCTACGCATCCGATTCAGCCCCGTGCCGCTGGACAAGGACGGGCGGATGGTGTTCGAGAAGGCGATGTCGGTCATGCCGCGGGACTCGGGACGGGAGGCTCGATATCCCACGATGGCCCATATTCGGAAGAACCTGGCGGCCTGCAAGTCGGACCTTGCCCGCTGGAATCTTGCCTTGGACCAAACTGTTGCGGCCACGATGCTCCCAGACTGGTCTTCCCCTCTCATGGGGGACAGCGAACTGGACGAACATGCGGAGGATCCGAGCGTCGCTGGCAATCAATACCAATCCCTGACCTCCCTCAAGTTGTGCGTCCAGTGGCTTGCGGCGCGGGGTTACCTGTTTGCCGTCGAGGGTGACTCTCGGGTCGCGGAGCAGTTCGAAGCGTGCTACCGAGCGGGGAGCGCACTTGCATCGGGACGTGGTCCCACCGTTGACTTTCTTGTCGCGGAAAGCATCTTCGGGTCCGTGGACTCGGCCCTCCAGACGGATGCTTTTCACCTGCCGACCGTCGATCTCGCGAGGATTCTGAAGGCCATCCCAGATGAAGAGCGGCTGAGCCTCCAATTCAAGGACGTGCTTCGAGCGGAACTCGACAACGAGCTCCGCGTTCTCAAATCTGCGGTCGTGAGCTTGCTGAAGCCGGGGCCGGAAGGCGCTTCATTGTCTGCGGCACTCGAGGGTCATCCGAACCTGTTCGACGCCAATGAGACCGTGGAGATCATCGTCAAGAGTCATCTCCCCCTGTTGGCCGCCGTTTCAAAGCCCTTCGATCAGCGAGGCGATCTCGAACCGGATTTCAAGCAATACGCCGTGGACCTGCCGGACTTCGATGGCCAGGAAATGTCGGCCGAGCAAACAAAGTCGTTTCGGGAGAAAGCAGTCAAGGTGCCGAACCTATTGGGCCGGGCAAGGGCGCTCGAACTCGGAACCTCAAGGCTTTCAACGGACATTCTCGACGGGTTGGACCGGACCCGAGCTGACCTCTTGGCGACTCGGCTGCTGGTGGCGACCGAGCTATACCGGCGGAAGCACGGTGCGGTCCCGGCGGGGATTCAGTCCTTGGTCGACGACGGACTCCTCCATTCGGTGCCACTGGATCCCTTCGACGGGAAGCCGTTTCGGTTTGACGCAAAGCGGATGGTTGTCTGGTCCGTCGGTGAGGACGGCCAAGACAACGGCGGGCACGACCAACCCGGGATCTACCAACGCAAGGCCAAGGACATTGTCTGGGCGTTGGATGCGCATTCCGTGGGTCGCTGACGCGTTTCTCAAAGTTGAAAGGCACGGGTTAGGAAACCCTCGCTACAAACTAAGATCCAGGGCTGTAAGATGGATCATGGGTCGCATTGCCTCAGCAATCTTGGTCGGGCTATGCCTCGTCGGCTGCCACCAAGCACCTAGAAAAGGGACCTTCGAAGTTCCGCCCGTCTCGACCCTGCGCTCTTACGTTCCCGCGGATATGCGGATTCAACTGCCACCGATCGACCCCAAAAAGGACGGGCGGCTTGTTTACGAGAAGGCGATGGCCCTCTGCCCCGCCGACACTTTCGACGACAAGAAGTACAAGACGCTGGAGGCAATCCGAGATTCGACGCTCTACTGCGGATCCGATTTGGCACCCTGGATTAAAGCGCTAGACAAGGCGGTCGAGGCAGCTCGCTACGGAGTGTGGTCGTCTGGGTGGGAAGGCGATGACGAGCAGGAGGTGGTCGGCGAGGAAGCGATGTCTGATCCGGATCAGGGTAAGCACTCCTTGTTCTCGGCAAGGGCAAAGCACCTCGCCGACCCGCTGCTTGTGCGCGCACGACTGCGGGTTGCCCAAGGAAACGCGAAAGCCTCCCAGGACTATCTTGCCGTCACGCGAATCGGTCGGCAGATGCTATCCGGGCGAGGGCCGATCCTTGAGAATTTGATCGGGTATGCAGTTACGTCCATTGGGCTGAGGGCGATCATGACGGACGCCCCGTCGCTCACCCCAAAGGTCTTATCGGAACTACTGGTGGGTCTCCCGGATGAGTCGACCCTTGGGTCGGGCTACGCGAACTCGATGCGAGTCGAACTTGACAATACCCTCAGGACTTTCAAGTCGGCGACGCACTCCGTGCTTGGCGTATATGCCAAGCGTCAAGACAAGTTCTTTCTCGCGGTGCAATCCCTTCCACGTCCGCTTGAGATAGAGCCAACCGTCAAACTGTTGAGCGAGTACTGGGCGGCCGCCGCCCTCAACGCAACGCTTGAGCGGTCCAAGAGAGTTGCGGTAAAGGACAATATCGCTCGTCCCATCCCTGAGCTGCCCGAAGTGGACTCCAACCTCAATACCAATTTGACCGTGGACCAGCTCGAAAAGAAGCTGGAAGGCGTCAGGAATCCTCTGGGAAGGATGCTCGTGTTCGCGATGTCGACCTCTGACATGACGGACCAAGTGCTACTAGGCTTAGACCGCATGACGGCGGAGATTCGCGCGGCGCGAACCGTAATCGCCGCCCAGCTCTATCGGCATCGGAAAGGAAATTGGCCTTCTTCGCTTCAATCTCTTGTCTCGGAAGGGCTACTTCGTTCGGTTCCGATCGACCCATTCGACGGCAAGCCGCTTCGATACGACCCAAAGCGGGCGATCGTCTGGTCGGTGAGCGAGGATGGCAATGACGAGGGAGGCCACGACAGGCCCTGGGGATTCGGCAGCAAATACAAGGATCGTGTCTGGCCCTTGGATGGACACAAGGACGCTCGTTAACGAGGTGGCAAAGTAAACGTCCCTCAGATGCTCGCCGATTTCCAGTTCGAGATGCGGAACCACGTTCGAGATGGGGACGTCCTCGAACGGCTGCCCCACGCTACCCGGACCTCGATCCTGGGCGGCGCGGTCAATTGGGTGACGGCCTTTGAGCTTGATGAATCCAACGCGGACGCGGCGATCCGCGCGGAGCGGGATCACTTTGCGCAGTTTGGGAAGGAGTTTGAGTGGAAGGTTTACTCGTTCGACACCCCGATCGACCTGGTTGATCGCCTCCGGGCGGCGGGGTTCGATGTTGGCGAGCGCGAAGCCCTTGTGGTGTACGACCTGGCGCAAGGGCTCGCTCCCTTCGAGGGGGAGTTTCCGTGCGAGGTTCGCCGGATCAAGCGTGTGGAGCAACTTGCGGACCTGCGGTTTGTCGCGGAGACGGTGTTCGAGCACGAGTATTGGCGAACCGTCGGCGAGCTTACTGAGGCGCTGCAAACTGGGCGGAAGGGACACGACGCCTACGTCGCTTACGTCGATGGGATTCCGGTGTCGGTCGGACGCCTCTATACCGATCCAAACAGTAAGTTCGCCGGTCTGTACGGCGGAGGGACGCTGCCCGAGTATCGGAGTCGTGGTATCTACCGTGCGGTCACGGCGGCTCGTGCGCGCGACGCGGTCGTCGCGGGGTCTCGGTATCTGCAGGTCGACGCCCTTCCCACGAGCTTGCCGATTCTGCTCCGCCTCGGGTTCGTGCACGTCGCCGATACGTGGCCGTGCAGCCTCGCATCACCGTAAGGGTGTAGGGCGTAAAGGGTAATGGGCCGGAGGTGCGATGAGATTTCGAGCCACCGATACTCCTTACCCCTTACGCCTTACCCCCTTACCCAAAATTCAGATACCCTTTATCCCGTGTACTGGACCCTGCGAAAATGGAGGGCGATCTTTTCGATCTACTTCCAGGACGGCCTGGCCTATCGGGCGTCGGGGATCATCTGGATCCTCACTGACCTGACGACCGCCGTTACCATGCCGCTCGTCTGGGCGCGCTCGGCCGGAGTGGGTCAAAAGATCGCCGGGTTCTCGTCGAGCGACTTCGTACTCTATTACCTCTGCATGCTCCTCCTCGGCTCGTTCGTCACGAGCCACATCATGTGGGAGCTGGCGATGGAGATCAAGGAGGGGCAGTTTTCGACGATGCTGCTGCGGCCCGTGTCGTTCATGCAGTTCACGTTCATCCGAAATCTGACGTGGCGCGTGATCCGCACCGGCCTTTTCGCCCCGTTCTGCGTTGCCCTGCTGTTCATCTATAAGGACTTCCTCGGCGAGGCGCACGTCGGCCTGAGCTGGCAGTTCTGGTCATCGCTCGTGCTCGGGCACCTGGTCAGCTTTAGCTTCGTGACGATGATGGCGATGATCGCGCTGTTCACGCAGGAAGTGAACTCGCTCTTCGAGCTGTATTACGTCCCGATGCTGTTCCTGTCGGGCCAACTCTTCCCCGTCGCGTTGATGCCGGACTGGGTTCGGATTCTCGCCAAGATCTTCCCGTTCTACTACACGACGGGAGCGCCGACGGAGATCCTAATCGGAAGGCTATCAGGCCCCGCGGCAACGCAGGCGATCGTGATTCAGTTGGCCTGGATCACCGGTGCCCTCCTGATGGGTCGGTTCCTGTGGGCCAAGGGCTTAAAGCACTACTCGGGCGTCGGAATGTAAATCATTTGAAGGAATCGTCGCGAAATGGGCTCTCTATCATCAGGTGAACGAATGGAGAAGACTTTGGTGCTAGATGGGCTCCTTCGCCGCAGGGCGGCAGGGCTGGAGCAGTTCCTCGCCAAGCATCGCGACCCGATGCGGCGACTGGCCCGCTCGATCGTCGGCAACGCCGACGCCGCCGAAGACGCTGCCCAGGAAGCTCTGCTGCAGGCTTCAAGGCACTGGGCTGAGCTCGCAACGATGGATCGCCCCGACCTTTGGCTCCGACGCGTGACCATTCGCCGGGCTGTCTCGATGCTGGAGACCCGGCATGCCGCCATGGATGAGGTTGCCGACACAAGGGACCAGACCGAGGCGCTGGCCGTCCAACACACGCTTGCTAAGCTCACGCCCGACATGCAGGTGCTCCTTGCCCTGGCTGTCGGCGAACGATGGTCTTACGGGGAGATTGGCCAGGCGCTTGAAATCCCTCTTGGCACCGTAGCCTCCCGCTTGAACATCGCCAAGAAGGCCTTCCGGCAGGCTTGGGGAGACGAACGATGAACCGCGATCCGATGCAGGCGCTGGAGAACTACTACGCGGGGCTGCGCGCTCCCATCAAGCCTCGCCGAAGCTACGACCTGTTGATCGGCAGTTCGGTCGGGTTTGCCGCCGCCCTGTTTGTTGCCTTTATCTCATCCCGCGGTGCCGATCCGGCGGCTTCGGTGGAGCAAGAGGCCACCGCCCGCATCCAATTCCAGTTGCGGCCCTACGCCGAAGTCCAGCCTCCCGCTCCTGTCCATCACTCGGAGAGAACTTCATGGCGCGTTTGAAGTTCCTCGCCTTCGTCGCGCCGGCGATGCTGCTGGCTTTTTATTTGATGCCATCGACATCTTGGATTCTGCGCCGTCAGATCGACTGGCTGACTGGGTTGACCCCTATTCGTAACGACTTCGTCATTGCCCAGGGGACGGGCATCGCGGACCCGAAGACTTGGAAATCCGGCAACCCGGATGTCGAAGTCATCCGGGCATATGACTTGACGTTTGACCCTAAAGGGGACAAGCCGCACCTGCCAGTGCTTATCGACTACTGCAAGAGGAACCCGCAAGAGGTGAGGGGTTGGGCGTTTCTGGCACGTCGCGCTTCGATGGCGGCTCGGATGTACGCCTATTCGGTCGACCGCGCCCCAAACCGAATCTTCGACCCTGAGGCCGAAGAGACGCACAAGGAGTGGAACGACCAGATGCTCAACGCCGCGCGCATGGGCCAGCCTCTGGATCCTGAGAATGCGTACTTCGTTGCGATGGAGGCGGCCGCGCTGCACCTCCGCGGCGACCTAGTCGGAGCCAAGCAGGCGCTAGTTCGAGCGTCCCGGCTGACCCACTTCAAGGACTACACCCGAACCGAGGGTCTCCTCAGACTCAATGCGATCGAAGGCCGCTGGGGATTCCACGGCTACGGCGAACGGGCTCAGCTTTACGGATCGATTCTCTATCCACATGTCGTCCCTATCCGAAACCTCGCCGAACTGACGTTCGACGCGAAGGGCAACGCGGACGAAAAGCTACGCACAGCGGCGGTGATGCTTGGCCGAACCATCGGTCGCGAAGGAGATGACGCGATTACCATCGTAATCGCACGAAGCACCGTCGCGCGCGCCCTGATCAAGAGAGCCCGCGGCACGGGCACGCTCACTACCGAACAGGCCGACGCCAAGTTCGCCGACGCGGCCCGAACTCTGGACCAGAAGGTCGGTGGCAGCACCTACGAGCACGCCTGGAACGAAGTTGCGAGCTACGCCCGAAGGATCCACGTCGACGAATCCGACCCGAGTGCCGCTGGCGGTATCTTCGACCGCACCGCCACCCCGCCCGTGATGATGTCGTTGCTCGCCGTCTCTGTCGTCACGCTCATTCTCGGATGTGCCGCCGTCGGCATCTCGACGCACACTAAGGCGACGCGGTCTAATGAGGAAATTCCGGGTAACACAAAGTGGCTCCGGATCGGGATGGCGACCCTGCTTGCCTTGACTCCGGCAGGGATCGCCATCCTGATCGCCCTCAAGATGGGCAACGATCACCTCGCGCCGATCACCGGATGTGTGTTGTTTATCGGTGCACTGGCAATCTGTGCGCTCGCCGCTCCCAGGTCTCGATTTGCCTGGTGGGTCCCAGCCGCACTGCTCGGCTCCATCGCCATCGGCTTGTTTTGCTCAGGCGTTATGCAAGAGCTCAAGGACGATCGGACGGTGAAGCTCGCCCTGGAGTCGATCCTAAACCGAGCCAATGAGGCCCACGCCGGAAAGTCTTGATCTCGTGCCCAGGGTTTTCTAATCATCGGATTTGTCAACATTGTCGAATCTCCAGATTTGATGGATTTGAGGTGATTTCTGACTACAAATCTCGAATTCGCCTAAATTTGCCCTGAATTCCCTGTCATTGGTTTCAACCACACGATCATTTTGATGTTCTGAAATGGTCGTATTCCGCACACTTTCATTAAATTAGACAAATCATGGACCCCGTTCTTCGGCAATTCTAATCATGTCATGAGATCCCGCCGCGCCTTCACCCTCATCGAGCTCTTGGTAGTCATCGCGATCATCGCGATCCTCGCCGCGATCCTCTTCCCCGTGTTTGCCCAAGCCAAGAACGCGGCCAAGAAGACGGTCAGCATCAGCAATACCAAACAGATTTCCCTCGCCGGCGTCCTCTACGCCAACGATTACGACGACACCACGGCTCCGCTTTACTGGTTCGACCCGACGAACATGTCGCAGCCGAGCACCCAGGGTTTTTACTATTGGGGCGTTCTCTTCCTGCCGTACACCAAGACCGAGGCGATCCTCATCGCCCCGAGCGACACCGCAGATGACCCCACGCTTCACGGTGCGGGATGTGTGGGTGGCGGACGCTTCGATCCGAACGACACTTGCCACCTGTACCTCTATGGCCTCACGAGTAGCTACGGATACAACTACCGCTACCTGAACAGCCAGCAAGCCGGCGGCTTCCTCGGGTTCTACTACGCGGGGATCTCGATGTCCACGATCGGCGACTCTTCGAACACCGTTCAGTTCGGTGAGTCGACGCTTAAGGATAAGGCAGCTCCTGGCACCACCACCCCCGTCAAGACCGACGTCGGCTACGCTCGCATCGAGCCGCCGTTCATCGGCAACTGGGCCAACTTCACCTATCCGGACGCTCGATCACAGGGACAGCTTTGGCCCCGCTTCAGCAAGCAGCAGGTCATCATCGGTTGGCTGGACGGCCACACCAAGGTAAAGGCCGTCAACCAACTCGTGGGAGCAGGAACGACGCAGGTCGAGAAGGACCGCTACTGGAACGGCACCGGACCCAACGCCACCAACTAGGACTTTAACTTCCTCCCTACCAAGGCCGCCCATGACTCCGGGCGGCCTTTTCTATTTGTGGATCGCCCGATGTCGCTGGAAGTCGCCCCAGAGAATGGCGTTCAGCTCTAGGTCGGGCATGGAGTCTTCGCCATATCGGCGAAGCATCGCGATGCTGTCCTGAGCCCGGAAGGCTGTCTTGGTGTTGACCTCGCACAAGATCTCGCGCTTGGGCAAGATCGCATCGTACGGCTCGTTGTTCTGGGCCGTCGCCGTGAAGGCATCGAACGGATCGGCGACAGCATCGTAGGCGCTCATCGGCGGCATGCCGAGGAGAAGCTCCATCGTGCGAAGCATCGAGTCGGTGTTGTAGAACCGGCTGTCGTGCGCTCCACGCGGGGCGTAGGCGGAGATCACGAGTGCGGGCGATCGGTGGCAATCGATGTGATCCATGCCACCCTGAGCATCATCTTCGAGGATGCAAATCGCGGTGGTGGACCAATACGGAGAGTGCGAGATCGCCTCCACAAGCTGGCCAATCGCGTAGTCGTTGTCGGCGACCATGGCGCGAGGCGAGCTGAGGCCGGTCGAGGTGCCCGATGTGTGGTCGCGGGGGAGGCGCATCATCATGAAGTGCGGGAGGTTGCCGTTCTTGACATACTGGTCGAATTCACCGCGCCATTCTGCGATTCGGCTGGGTGAATTGTGCGCACCAAAAGCCTTCATCTGCTTTGGAGCGGAGAAACCATACTTGGCGAGCCCCTCGCTGTCCGGATATTGCATATCGAATTCACGGAAGCTGTCGTCCGTGATCCCCATGAGGGCGCGCTTGTTGGGGGTATCGCGCTTCTGGTTCGTGCCAGGGCGGGCACCGAGCGCGTTGGTCTCTCCGACGAAGAAGCCATAGTTTCGCATCGAGACACCGCTACGGCGACAGAGATCCCAGATGAATCCGCCCGGAGCTTCTGCGACGTCCGGTTTCCCCCTAAGGTCGGCCTTGTCTCCGTTCGTCTCGCCCTCGCCATCGTAGTCGCGTCCGCGTCCACTGTAGTTGGTCGGAACGTTGCGGGAAATGTACTCGTTGACCATTCCCGAAGTCGACCACTCCCAGCCGTCGAAGCTGACTTCGGCGCAGACGTTAAAGTTATCGTAGAGTCCAAAGCGGTCGGCAAGGGCGTGGTAGTTCGGGGTCACGTCTTTCGGGAAGAGGCAGATCGAGGGATCGCCGTTTCCACGAGGGTTGTCCCCCATGATGTTGTCGTAAGTTCGGTTCTCGCGGATCACGTAGATGACGTGCTTGATTCCAGGATTCTTAAACGCCTCGCGGATCGTCTTTTCGCGATTGCCGTCGAAGCGGTTATTGGCCACGACAACCTTGCTGAGCGCGGGGAGTTCGTTGAGCGCCTTATCGATGTCTACCATCGAGACGGTGCCTTCCATGACGCTGAGAATGTAGGTCCCTTTGCCCGCGATCGCCTTCCCGTTTGGAGTCTTGATAGCATGGCCCTTGGCGTTCGCGACGAAGAGTCGCTTGCCGTCCTGGGTCACCTTCACGGCGGTTGGGCACCAGCCGACCGGAATGTAGCCCCGGAGCTTGCCCGACTTCTCGTCGATAACGGCGATCGCGTTCAGGTCGGCGCAAGCCACGAAGAGGTTGCCTCCCGTCGTATCCATCCCGAGAGGGGTGCAACTGGGGAGCCCGCGCATCTCGGCGGGCCGTACGAGAATCGTCTTCGCGACCCGATCGGTCTTCGGGTCGATGCGAGAAATCGTGTCGCTTCCCGAGTTCGAAACCCACAATTCTCCGGTCGGCGTGGTGAACAGGTGGGAGGGATTCTTTCCGGTCGGGATATGAATGACCGTGCCGGTCGCCTCGGCGATGGACGCGACGAATCCGTCGCGCTCGCTGGTCGCATAGATCTTTTCAACCCCTCCTGGAGAGAGAGTGGCAACGCCCAAGGGAAATCCTCCGACGGTGAACGTCTTCTTGACGCGACGGGTCGCGACATCGATCTCGGCTACCGCACTGTTGCCGTCGCCACCGGGATAACTCTCGTTGTGGGCCACGAACAGCCCGGAGCGTCCGAAGGCGATTCCGCCAAGAAAGTTCGGTTTGTCCTTGTCGGGCGAGGGGTCGGAAATATCCGTCGTCGGCTCGAGCTGGCCCTCGGGGGTAAGTCTGAACGCGGAGACTTTGTCCTCCACGCCGCGCGAGGCATAGAGCAAACCGTCCGGACCGAAGGCGATTCCAAAGTAAAGGGCTTGCTTGTGGCCGGTGACCTTGTTGAAGTCGAGTTTGGAGACAAGGTGGCCATTTGAAGCGTCGAGGACGCTGAGTTGCTGGCGATAGCCCGAGTTCGTCGCGACGATGAATTTGCCGTCCGGAGATAACGCAAGGTTAACCGGATAGGAGCCGACGTCGACGCCGGGATCAACCGGGGAGAGGAACTTACCCGTGGACGTCATCCGCCGAATTCCGTCCGTTTGAAGGTGAGCGACGGCATAGATGCCTCCCCCGACCACTGCGCCTGCGACAAGAATCCCTACCCCACGTTTCATGGACGAGATGCTACACCAAGTTGGGAGTGGTGGCGATAGTGGCAGAAGGAAATGTGGCACGGTCTGATCGGGTTGCTCCGGTTATGCTCCCGGATACTGAGTCGGCCACTCGGCAGGCCCCGGACGCCGCTGAAATCCACGACACGGTCCGTCGGGCAGCCTCTGCTCTTGGAACTTACAAATGCTGCAGGCCCGAGCAGACCGTGCCACCCCAACTCTCCGCACTACCACTACCACCTGGCACCACCACTTCCCCGCCAGCGAGTAACATCCTGCTTCGATGGAGCCAATTCCTTCCCAGGTGGACGTCAACGATGCCGAGCACCGCGCGAACCGTGCGGCGATGGACGAAATCCTTTCCGAATGGCGCGCGAAGACCGCGCAGGCGATGCTGGGGGGCGGTGAAGAGGCGCTCGCGAAGCATAAGAAGCGAGGTAAATTGCTGCCCCGGGAGCGCATCGACGGTCTCCTCGACGAAGGCGGGGCGTTCCTTGAGTTCTCCACTCTCGCCGCGAACGGCATGTACAAGGACGAGGCTCCCGGCGCGGGGATGGTGACCGGAATCGGGCGAGTCCACGGGCGTGAATGCTTGATCATCGCCAACGACGCCACCGTGAAGGGCGGGACGTACTATCCGCTGACCGTCAAAAAGCACCTTCGAGCTCAGGAGATCGCGCTCGAAAACCACCTTCCCTGCATCTATCTGGTGGACTCCGGCGGCGCGAACCTGCCGTACCAGAGCGAAGTCTTCCCCGACAAGGAGCACTTCGGGCGCATCTTCTACAACCAAGCGACCCTCTCGGCGCGTGGCATTCCGCAGATTGCTGCGGTCATGGGCTCTTGTACCGCGGGCGGCGCTTACGTCCCGGCGATGAGCGACGAAACCGTGATCGTCCGCGGTCAGGGGACGATCTTCCTTGGTGGACCTCCCTTGGTGAAAGCCGCGACCGGAGAGGAAGTCTCGGCTGAAGACTTGGGGGGCGGCGATGTCCACACCCGCCTTAGCGGCGTGGCCGATCACCTCGCCGACGATGACGAGCATGCACTTCAGATCGTCCGCAACATCGTCGAAAACCTGGGACCCAGGAAAATCGTGAATGGTGAATCGAGAATCGCGCCGGAAGATCCGGTCCAGCGTGTCGAGGACCTCTACTCCCTCATCCCGACCGACTCGAAGACGCAGATGAACATGCGCGAGGTACTGGCGCGGCTTATCGACGGTTCGAAGTTCCACGAGTTCAAAGCTCGCTATGGGACCACTCTGATCTGCGGCTTCGCGCGGGTCTACGGGCACACCGTGGGCGTCCTTGCCAACGACGGAATCCTCTTCTCCGAGAGCGCCTTGAAGGGTGCTCATTTCATCGAGCTTTGTTGCCAGCGGGGGATCCCGCTCGTGTTCCTCCAAAACATCACCGGCTTCATGGTCGGGCGCAAGTACGAGAACGAGGGGATCGCCAAGAACGGGGCAAAGCTCGTTACCGCGGTTTCGACGGCCAACGTCCCGAAGTTCACCGTGGTCGTCGGTGGGAGCTACGGCGCGGGCAACTATGGCATGTGCGGACGCGCCTACGGCCCGCGACAGCTCTGGATGTGGCCGAACGCCCGGATCTCAGTGATGGGCGGCGAGCAGGCTGCCAACGTCCTCCTGACGGTCAAGATGGACCAGAACGCGCTTCGCGAGGGGAACACGCCGATGACCCTCGAGGAGCAGGCCGCGTTCAAGGCACCGATTCTTCAGAAATACTCCGACGAGTCGAGCGCGTTCTACTCCACCGCGCGGCTCTGGGACGACGGGATCATCGACCCGGTGGATACGCGACGGGTGCTGGCGCTGGGTATCGAGGCCTCGCTAAACGCCCCCGCCGAGCCAGCGGCATTCAGCATGTTCAGGATGTAGTCTGAGGGTGGGCTCGTAGATTAGATGCCCTGAAGTCCCAGACCTTTTCGTTCAACTCGGTTATGCTGGGATTGAGATGAGGCCCGAAACTAAGACATCGATCGCCCCTATGCTGTCGGTGCGCGGCGGCGCGCTTGCGGTTGACTTTTACAAGGCGGCGTTCGACGCCATCGAGACCTATCGTGTCGAGGATGCAGCAGGCGCGGTCGTTTCTCGCCTCTCAATCGGTGAGGGCGAGTTCTGGGTGAGCGACGAGTCGCCGGACCATGGCAACTTCAGTCCCGAATCGTTGAAAGGCTCAACCACGCGGATCATCCTGACCGTGCTCGATCCCGACGCGGTATTCAGCCGGGCTGTCTCGGCGGGGGCGACCGTTGTCTACCCAATTGCCGAAGCCTACGGCTGGCGCCTTGGGCGACTCCAGGATCCCTTCGGCCACCATTGGGAAATTGGCCACCCGCTAGTCGAAGCCTAAGGCGGGTGGCCAAACGACCGAACTACCCGCCAAGCGGGAGCAGCGTCGGAATGCGGTCCTTGAAAGCGTTGATCGGGCCGCCGTCTCGCTCGGCGTGGTCCACGTAGTAGAGGCCCAGCGTCGTGTAGTGGTTGCGCAGCGGCTTGCGGTCTTCGTCCCACCCGCCTCGGCCGTGCTCGAGCGTGAACAGGAGCGACTTGGTGAACGTAACCGGGTCTTGGATGTGCCAGCGGTAAACGGTGTTGTTGATTCCCCGCTTCTCGCCGCCCTTCTCGGGGTTGTCGTAGTAGGTCACGCCGAAGTAGGGAGTCTGGAAAACGTGTCCGAAATCCCACGCTCCATTGAAGTAGTCCTCGCTTCCCGTCCCTGAGATATCTGGCTTCGGGTTGCCATCCACGTAGAAGTTGTCGTCTCCCTCGCCCCACCAGCCATCGCTGTTGGCGAGCACGGTCACGACGGTACCGACGAAGTGGCCACGGCCCTTGGTCTCGCAGATCGTGAGCGGCTTCCCTTGGGGTGCCGGGAAGTAGTTCTTGTACTGCGTGTGGAAGTAGGCCACGTCACGCTGGGGCTTGTCGTCAAGGCGATAGTCGAAGTTGTAGTAAAACGCGTCGACCGGCTTGGAGCCCTCGTTTGTCACGGTGATCACCGCGTGCCTCTTAAACGGCATCGGCCAGTAGCAGTTCAAAGCCATCTGCCCGCCCACCGATACCGGGGCGCTGTGGAATTCGACGTACTTGGAGGGTCCTTGAGCGAAGAAATCGCCGACCGGACACTCGACCGCGGGCGTCGTCGCATCGTCCCAAGTGCAGCGAATCACAAGCTCGCGCAGATGCTCCGGCGATTGGGCGGCGATCGTGATCCAAAGATGGGTGAAGCGACCGCTGCCCTTGACATCGGCCAGAGTCAGAACTCCACCCGGATCGATGTGGCGGGCATCGCCATTCTTACCCGTCGGATCCGCGCTCGAAGCCTTGAACGCGCGGTAGTTCTTCATCGTGGCGAGGTCTTCGGGGACCTGAGCGCTCGACAGGATGGGCAGAAGCAGGGCCAACAGGCCGAAACAGCGTCGTGACAGCATCATGGCCGCCATTCTACAACGCTGCGGGAATCGGGAGATCGATTTTGGCAATTCGAAGAGATCTTTGCAAAATTCGGCTTGTGCAGCTGAACTCATGCCTCTGCCCCGTCTGACGCCACTGCAATGGAACGACGGCCGGTGAAGGGGCGACTCCATCAACCATCCGATCTCAGACGGGGCAGAGGCATGGGTCTACGAATTTTGCAAAAGACCTCAGAAAATGGTGGATCGAGAATCGTGAATCGTGGAGGCTTTGCAAAATCAGTTTGACTCCGTGTGCCACGGCTTGGCCGAAGTTGTTGTTGCTTGAGGAATAGGAGTCACTTCCCGGCAAGCTGTGCGCATGTCGCATAACCCCAAAGTCAAGGAATGTCACCACGCAGATGGTTGACAATTCCCCTGCCCACGCACAAGACATGTGAACCATTCCCATTCCAATTCCCCATCAAACAATAAGTATTATAGTCCTGCCAGCCGTGCAAAGTGAGAAGTGAGTTCGTGAGAGTTGAACCTGAACGCCTCTCTGTGATGCCTCTACCCCTTCATCGGCCCGCCGTTCCGATCCCGTGAGGTCAGACGGGGCAGAGGCATAACTCGGCCA
>JBBQPZ010000037.1:0-23902 GCA_038216655.1 Fimbriimonadales bacterium | reverse complement strand
GATGCTCGCCCCCGCATCGATCTCCTGCAGAACCTTCACGATCTGCTCCTCCGAATATCGTTTCCTTGCTGCCATGTTCGTCTCCTATTTTGGAGCCGAATTCTATGATCTGAGGGTGGAAACTTTAAGGGGAACCGGTCACGATGTCGCGGATCCAGGACTTGTCGTCCTGGCCACCCGTCTTTCCACCCCGCTTAACGACCGTGCCTGCGGCAAGAATCTTGTTTAAGCCTTCTTTGAGGATGACTACGTCACCTTCTTTTATCTCGGAGGCTAGTTCCACCGGGTCGTCGCCACCCAAGAAGAGCAACCCGTGTTTGAGAAACAACCCTGAGTAGTTTCGGCCGGAGGACGCATTTCCCGCCGCAAGTTGCCAGTAGTGGAGCATTAACCTTAGTTTTGCATTTGTTGGGGGGTCAGCTTGTGGTTATCCCCCGGTATTCGCCTCTGGGATGCATAAACGAGCACGAGTTGGCACTGTGCTCCGGCGATGTTGAACCGGCGGTGGTGCGGAATTCCCGTTTTCACTCACACACCCTGCTTACCCACGTTGGCAATCCGGCAGAGTCTGAGTCTGAGTGGAGTTCTGCTTTCTACTAGTCACGTCTGTACGTGTGTGGAATCGTCATTTGTCAACTAGCTGGCCTGGCACGACTTCCAATATCGATGTTCGGAGCCGTGTACTCCACAAAACAGGCGATGAAGAGTTGTAGGCGGATTGGATTGACGGGAGTGCGATCTCCGGAAGGATTCGAACCCTCAGTCTCCGGCTTTCGCCAGTGCATTTACTGGTTATGCTACGGGGCACTCTGCCCGCCAATCTCTATTATCCAATGTACGACGAGCTCATAGAATCCGCAAGGTGGCGACCGGACGCCATGGACGGCTGTAGTTCGCTGCGAGTGCCGTAGGGTGTTGGGCAGGGAGTGGGTCCGGGGAAAGGCACTTTGGGCGAGATGGTGGGTTGTTTACTGATCACCAGCGATCGTCTTAACGACGCGATGAGTTATTCCAAACCCCGGGTCGGCGGAGCGACCACGGGGCCATTAACGGTGACCCCTCCGGGGTCGGTTCCTCGTCGAATGGGAGCATGGAAATGGTGCCATGGGTGAAGAGCGAGGCTGGCTTGCCTCCGTCTGTCTGCGTTTACGGACATTGCCCAAAAGGAAACCGGTGGTTGACTTCCAGCCGCGTAAAGACCCTTAAGACTACGAACCCTTCCTCGAATCCGAAAAGTACTAAAGAAACTCTGGAGGCGTAAAGTGCAAAGTGAGTTCGTGAGTCTTGAACCTGAGCGAGTGACTCGCCAACAAAAAACGGCCCCCGCGCAAAACGCGGGGACCGAATCATCTTGGGACCGAGTCTGACTTAGACCGTCGGATAGGGGCGGTTGTCTTCTTCGGTGCCGCCGTCTTCGCCGTCCTCGATCTCGTCGCCTTCCAACTCACCGTCGTCCGTTTCGGCGACGATGCGGGCGAGGGACTTGACGGTGTCTCCGGGGGCGAGGTTGACCAGCTTCACACCCTGAGCCACGCGGCCCGTGGTGCGGATCTCCTTGATCTTCATCCGGATGCCCTTGCCGTTCATCGTCATGACCAGCAAACGGTCGTCTTCCTCGACGACTTCAGCGCCGACGACCGGGCCGGTCTTTTCGGTGACGTTCATCGTGAGGATGCCTGAGCCTCCGCGACCCTGAACGCGATACTCCTCAAGCGGAGTGCGCTTTCCGAAGCCGTTCTCGGAGACCACCAGTAAGGTGCACTGCTCGTCGACCATCGCGGCGGAGACCACGAGGTCGTCGGGTTTGCCTTCCTTGAAGACGATCGCCTTGACGCCGCCCGCGGCACGAGACCGCGAAGTCGCGTTTTTCTCGCTGAAGCGGATCGATTGGCCGTAGCGGGTCACGAGGATGACATCGTCGTTGCCGCGCGTCTTGAGCACCCAGCCGAGCACGTCGCCCTCTTCGATGTCGAAGGCGATCAGGCCGTTGTTCCGAATGTTCGCAAAGGCGCTGAGGGAGGTTCGCTTGATCTCGCTGACACGCTTGCCGCCCGTGCCCTGCGTGATCATCGTGAGGTACCCCTCGGTGGTCATATCCTTCACCGACACCGTGGCGGTGACGCGCTCGCCACCGACGATGTTGATGTAATTGATGACCGGCATGCCCTTGGCATAGCGCCCGTTCTCCGGGATCTCGTACGCCTTGAGGCGGTACACCCGGCCGCGATCCGTGAAGAACAGGATCGTGTGGTGGGTGTTGACCTGAAACAGGTGAGCGGGCTCGTCCTCTTCCTTAAGCTTGTTGTTGACGCCCTTGCCGCCGCGCTTCTGCTGGCGGTACGCATCGATGCTGACGCGCTTGATGTAGCCGTCGCGCGAGATCGAGATGATCGCTTCCTCTTCGGGAATGAGATCCTCGTCGGTGAACTCGCCGGCTTCGCGGGTGATGATCTTGGTGCGTCGCTCATCGCCGTGCTTGTCGCGCATCGCCACGATCTCGTCTCGCATCACCTTGGTGAGCCGGACGTTGTCGTTGAGGATGTCGAGCAGGTTCTGAACCTTGTGCAGGGCGTCCTTGTACCGCTCTTCCAGTTCCTGTTGGGAGAGCTGGGTGAGCTGGCGGAGCTGCATGTTGAGCACGCCGTTCGCCTGGAGCGGGGACATCCCGAACTCGCGGATCAACGAGGTGCGAGCGGTCGCAGTGTCCGCGCTGCTGCGGATGATACGGATGACCTCGTCGAGGAAGCGCCGCGCGATCTGGTAGCCCTCGTTGAGGTGGACTTCTTCGAGGGACCGGTAGAGTTCGTAGCGGGTCCGGCGCTCGATGACGATGCGGCGGTGCTTGACGTATTCGTCGAGCAAGGTGAGGATCGGGCAGGTTCGCGGAGCGAAGTCGACCAGGCCGAGCATGATCGTGCCGAACGTGGTGCGAAGCGCGGTGTGCTTCAGCAGGTAGTTCAGCGCCTTGTTCGGGTTGACGTCGCGGCGGATGTCGATCTCGATGCGCATGCCGCGCTTGTCCGAGTAGTCCTGAACGTTCGTGATGCCGTCGAACTTACGCTCCTTGGCGATCATCGCGATGTTCTTGACCAGGTTCTCTTTGTTGACTTGGTACGGGAGCTCGGTGACGACGATGACGGACTTGCCGCCATCGCCGTTCTCGATCATCGTCTTGGCTTGTAGCGTGATGGAACCGCGGCCGGTCTCGTAAGCGCTGCGGATTCCCTTGATCCCCATGATAGTTCCGTAGGTGGGGAAGTCGGGGCCGGGGAGGACCTCCATGACGTCGTCGAGGGTCGACTCCGGACTGTCGATCCGCATGATGAGGGCGTTGCAGACCTCGGTCAAGTTGTGGGGCGGGAGGTTGGTCGCCATGCCGACCGCAATGCCTTGCGAACCGTTGCAGATCAGGTTCGGGAAACGGCTCGGCAGAACCGTCGGCTCTTTGAGGGTGTTCGAGTAGTTGTCGGTCCAGTCGACCGTCTCACGGTCGAGGTCCTCCAGCATCTCCATGGAGAGCGGGGTGAGGCGGCATTCCGTATATCGTTGGGCAGCCGGGGAGTCGCCGTCGACCGAGCCGAAGTTGCCTTGTCCGTCGATCAGCGGATAGCGCATCGACCAGGACTGAGCCATGCGGACGAGGGTCGGGTAGATGACTTGGTCGCCGTGCGGGTGGTAGTCACCCGAGGTCTGACCCGTAACTTTGGCGCACTTGATGTAGCCGCTGTCGGGGGTGTTATTGAGCATCCGCATCGCGTAGAGGATGCGGCGCTGGACGGGCTTCAGTCCGTCTCGAGCGTCCGGGAGGGCGCGCGCAATGATAACGGACATCGCGTAGTTGACATAAGAGCGGCCAAGCTCTTCGTCCACATTGACGATCTGAACGATCGGGGTTGAATCTGCCACGGGTTAATTTCCAGACGATCCGGCAAGCGCGAAAGCCGCACCTAGGTGGCCGTATCGGAAGCATTATTGTACCTGGCTGCGGGGCATGTGATGGAGGTGATGGAGGTGAGCCTCGCGTGATAGAGGTGATTGAATTGAGGGAAGGTCGGCGATGGCCCTCGTGTTGGGGCCAGGTTGGGTGGCACGGTCTGCTCGGGCCCAGCCAGCCAATCAAGCACCCGAGATCAGGCGGCCCGACAGACCGTGGAATGCCGCGGACTTCCAAGTTCACGGTCTGTCGGGTGGCCATGTCCTCCGGCTTGAGCAAAGTAGGCGCACCCGAGCAGACCGTGCCACCCCGAACCTCCGAACGGGGTACATCTAGTCAATGAACATTCTCGTTCTCGGCGGCACTCGTTTTGTCGGTCGTTACATCGTTGAAGCCGCCTTGGCCAAGGGCCATACGTTGACTCTGTTTCACCGCGGGAAGTCGGGCGAGGATCTGTTTCCGGAGGTCGAGCGAATCCTCGGCGATCGCGATGGAGGGCTCGCCGCCCTCGGCGACCGGACTTGGGACGCGGTCATTGACACTTGCGGCTACCACCCGCGCGTGGTCGGGCAGTCGGTGGAGGCGCTGAACGGGCGGGTCGGGACCTACCTGTTCATCTCGACGGTGAGTGTGTACTCCGACAAGAACCCAACCGGAATACCGATCAAGGAGGACGGCGAGGTCATCACCTTTGAGGCCGCGCCGGAGAGCGAGGACATCACGGGTGAGACTTACGGCGGATTCAAGGTGCTGTGCGAGGACGTGATCGATACCGACTTCCAAGGCCGTGTCATTCACGTGCGACCGGGCCTGATCGTGGGGCCGCACGATGTGACGGACCGATTCACCTATTGGGTCGACCGCTTCCAGGGTGCCGGGGACGTGCTGGTGCCGTCGCCCTTGACGAGCAAGATTCAACTCATCGACGGACGGGATCTGGCTGCGCTGACGATCAAGTTGCTGGAGAGCGACGCCTCCGGCGCATTCAACGCCGCGGCTCCGGCTCAGGCGATTCCGTTCGAGGAGGCGGTTACAATGGTTATGGCGAACACCGTCGGCCGGGCGACTCGGGTGGATGTTGATGAGGCTTGGCTGTTGAAGCAGGGGTTGAAACCCTGGTCGGACCTGCCGCTGTGGATGCCGAGCAGCGGGGAAGGGCTGGGCGAGTTCGACGTGAGCAAGTCGATCGCGCACGGTCTAACGCCGCGTCCGCTCGCCGAGACGGTGCGGGATTTGGACGTCTGGCACGCTTCGAGGCCCCAGCCGATTGAGATGAAGGCGGGAATGTCGCGAGAGCGGGAGCAGGAGTTGCTCGCGGCTTGGCGCGCTCGGGGGTGATAGGAGCGGGGCCGTAAGGCCATCTGATTCCTTTTAAGACGTTGGGATCCGGGGTCCTTCCGCTCCAAACCTTCGCCAAGGCACGGCTTTCCGGTCAGGATGACGGATTAGGTTTCTACTGCCACTACCACTACCACTACCACTCTCGTGTCCGCTATCATGTCGGCAATGTTCGGCTTCCTTTGGCTTCTGTCGTTGACCTCGTTCGCAACCACCGCGCCGCCTCCCGCCGCGGTGCCGCCGATCAATCCGGATCGGCCCGACCAGTCGGACGGTGCGGGAATTACGCCGAAGGGGTTTCCGATCGTGGAGATGGGATACAGGCAGACGCAGTCCGCGGGCACGGTGATCCGCCAGTTTGGGGACGGGCCGCTGATTCGCTACGGCCTCTGCGAGAAGTTCGAGCTGAGGTTCAGCCCGGGCGCTTACTCGGAGTTCCGCTTCTTCAATCAGACCTTCAAGGGGATGGAGGATGCGAGCATCGGGTTCAAATACAAATTGCATGAGGGGAAGGAGAAGTCCGGGCTTTCCAATCCGTCCTTCGCCCTGGAGGGAGGGACTTCGCTGCCGACCGGGAGCCACTTCTTCCGGGAGAAAGCGCTTCAGCCCGGGCTCACCGGAATCGCCGACTTCTCGATCAACGACAACGACGACCTGGCCGTGAACCTCAGCTATTCGCTGCTGCGCGACAATGGTCAGCAGTTCGGGCAATCCGGCCTAAGCGCCTCTTTCGGCCACCAGCTCGGACCCAAGACCGGATCGTTCCTCGAGATCTTCTCGTCCATGGCACCGAGCGCCCACGGCGGGACGCACACCTTTAGTGATCTCGGCGTTACGTACCTGGTGAACAACGGCATTCAGGTCGACGCCTATGCCGGACGAAACATCGACAGCAAGGAGACCCAGTTCTTCTTCGGCGCGGGCGTCAGCTTCCGGTTCTGAAATGGACGCGATCAAGCTGCTTCGCCTCGCATCCGAATTTGCCATCGGCGAACTGTACACCGCCCTGGAGGGCGTCACTCAGGGCCAAGCTTGGGCGGTACTGCCGAAAAACGGGCCCGACTATCTGCACTCGGATGCCTCAATCCACGGGATCACGCTCCACATCGCCGTCGGCAAGCGGATATATGGCAGCGTCGGATTTCGGAACACCGAGGTTCGCTGGCGCGACACGGCCGACCAGGTCGAGGCTTTCGAGCCGAACTGGGCAGCCGCGCTCGAATACCTTGCCGAGTCGCACCGATACTGGCTGGGCACCTGGGCGGGCCTAACCGCGGACCAGCTCAGCGAGGAGCGGCCGCATTTCAGTGGCAAGACTTGGACCGCATGGAAGATCATCCAGATGATCATTCATCACGACGCGTACCACGCGGGACAGATCGCGATGCTTCGGTACGGGTGCCCGGAGTCGACGGAGCCACCGCCTTCGCAGGCGGAGGACATCCGGAAGTATTGCGTCGACTTACCGTCTTGGTAGCGGTCTAAACGTAAGTGTAATCGCCGTTGTGCGCGTCTTCAATAAACCGCGCGAGGAGCGCGACGCACGCATCCACGTCGCCGGGATGGACCGTCTCGTTGACGGTGTGGATGTAGCGGGTCGGGATTGATAGCGTGAACGACGGGATCCCGCCGTGGAGCCGCTGGATCGCGCCAGCGTCCGTGCCGCCCATGGGCAGAACTTCGATCTGATGCTTGATCTTGTGCTTCTCGGCCAGGTCGCGGAAGTGGGCGAAGACCTTGGGGTGGCAGAGCAGGGAGCTGTCCATGAACTTGATCGCCGCGCCTTCACCGAGCTTGGTGATCTGGTCGACCTCGGGTACCCCGGGAATGTCGTTGGCGAGGGTCACGTCGAGGGCGACGCAGATGTCGGGGGCGATGCCCGCGCCACTGGCGGCTGCACCGCGGAGACCGATTTCTTCTTGCACCGTGGCGATGGCGTGGACTTCGACGGACGGGTCCTTGGCGGCTCGAAGGGCTTGGATCATCACGTATAGTCCGCAGCGGTCGTCCATCGCCTTGCAGGCGAGGTGGTTTCCGACTTCAAGCAGGCCGCGGTCCATCGTGACTTGATCGCCCTTGGAGATTCGTTTCGGCACCTCTTCGGCGGGAAGCCCGAGGTCGACGAAGTACCCCTCCATCTTCGGGCCTTCCTTCTTCTCCGCATCGCTGAGGAGGTGGGCCGGCTTGGTTCCGTAAACCAAAAGCCCCTTGAGCGGGCCTTCCTTTGCGCCGACGACCACGCGTTGCGAGGCCATCTGGCGGGGATCCCAGCCGCCGAGCGGCTGGAGGCGGAGAAATCCTTCCTTTTCGATGAACTTGACGACGAATCCGATCTCGTCCATGTGGGCGGCGATCATCAGCTTCTTGGGGTTGGCGCCCTTGCCTTTGCGCACGCAGTGGAGGCTGCCCATCGAGTCGACGGAAATCTCGCCGAGGCCTTGCATCTCTTCGCGAACGATGGCGCGGATGGCGTCTTCCTGGCCGGGGACGCCGTGAGCCTCGGTGAGGCGCTTAAGGAGAGGGATGTTCATGCTCTCCTTTTACCCTTCGGTTCGACGCGATATTTGACATACTGGAAGGTAATGGCCACGGCACCCGCTCGGGGGTTCGGCGCGCTCCGCGTGTACCTCGAGATGATCAAGTTCGAGCACTCGATCTTCGCGCTGCCATTCGCGATGGTCGGCATGATGTGGGGAGCACGGGGCTGGCCCGGTGGCTGGAAGTTCGGTTGGATCGTCTTGGCGATGGTGAGCTGTCGCAGCGCGGCGATGGCCTTTAACCGCATCGCAGATCGCGATATCGACGCGATCAACCCGCGCACGAATATGCGCGCATTGCCTGCCGGTCTTCTTCAGATGCGCCAGGCGAACCTGTTCTTCTGGGGAAGCATCGTGTTGTTTGTGCTTGCCGCAGGGATGTTGAACCCCCTGGCGCTGGCATTGTCGCCGGTGGCCTTGATCGTCACGCTCGGCTACTCGCTGTGCAAGCGCTTCACGCCCCTTAGCCATTTCGTGCTGGGACTCTCCCTTGGGATCGCACCGAGCGCGGCCTGGATCGGGGTTTCGGGTCGGCTGGAATGGCCGATTCTCCCCATCACGGCGGCGGTGCTGTTCTGGACCGCAGGGTTCGACATCATCTATGCGCTGCAAGACGTGGAGTTTGACAAACAGCACGGCCTCCGCTCCTTGCCCGAGACGGTGGGGAAGCCAGTTGCCTTGACGATTAGCCGGATATGTCATCTCACCGCGATCGGGATGCTCGTTTGGGGCGGGTTGATGGTTGGAGTCGGGCCGATCTACTTTGGGGGGGTCGGGGTGGCGGCGGTGCTGCTGGTTTACGAGCAGTCACTGGTCAAGCCGGACGATCTCTCGAAGGTGAATCTGGCGTTCTTTACGCTAAACGGTTTCGTGTCGATCGGGGTTTTCGTGTTCGCCTTGATTGACCTGCTGGTTCGTCGCGGCTGAAATCGTCCATCATCTGACCGATGGATCGAGGGCAAGTTGAATCGGTGTTTCGGGAGCGGTACGGGCGGGAGCCCCAGGTGGTGGGGATTGCGCCAGGTCGGGTGAACCTGATCGGCGAGCACACCGACTACAACGACGGCTTTGTGTTCCCGGCCGCCATTGACCGTGGCCTTTACATTGCGGCGTCTCAATCGGATTCCGTTACCTCGCGTTTGTTTTCGCTCGAATTGGGGGAGGGGGAATCGTTCGACGCGAGGAGCGTCGAGCCGCCGCCTTCGGAGAGTTGGACCAAGTACGCGGCGGGCATGGCGTGGGTTCTGCGGCGGCGTGGCGCGATTCCAAACATTGACGTGGTCGTCGGCAGCGACATCCCGATCGCCTCGGGGATCAGTTCCAGCGCAGCGATCGAGATGGCGTTCGGGGTGGTCTGGAATCAGTTCGCCAACCTGGGGATCCCCAACAAGGAACTTGCCCTGATGGGCCAGCGATGCGAGAACGGGTTCATTGGTCTCCAGTCCGGGATCATGGACCAGATGGCGAGCGCGATGGGTCGGAAGGGCTATGCGATGTTCCTCGACACGCGATCGCTCGACATCGAGTACGCACCGATCCCATCTGATCTGATGATCGTGCTCTGCGACACAAAGAAGTCCCGGGAATTGGCAGGTTCGGCGTATAACATTCGGCGTGCGCAGTGTGAGGAGGTGGCCGAGGTCTTGGGAGTGCCGAAGTTGCGCGACGCGACGATGGAGATGCTTGAAGCCAAACGCGGCGAAATGTCGGACGTGGTCTTCCGGCGGGCGCGGCATATCGTCACCGAAAACGCTCGGTGCCGGGATTTCATTCGCGCCGCCGAGGCGGGGGACGAGGCGGCGATGGGCGATCTGATGCGGGCAAGTCACGAAAGTCTGCGGATCGACTACGAAGTGACGGGACTTGAGTTGGATTTGATGTCCGAGATTTCCAATGCCATGCCGGGATGCGTCGGGGCCAGGATGACGGGGGCCGGATTTGGTGGTGCTTGCGTCGCTTTGGTTCACCGGGATCGCTTTGCTCAGTTCAAGGCGCAGGTTGAGACGGCGTACCGAGCGGCGACGGGCCTACTCGGTGAGGCAATTGGTTGCGAGGTTTCCGAAGGCGCGCGTCTGCTTGTTTGACCAAAAGACCCAGGAAGCTTGGGCAAAAATGAACCCTAGTAAATTTTCGGTGTCTATACTTTCATTGAAGCCGAACGCCAATGAGGGCACCATGCGTCTACTGAAAGGGTCTCGACCCTGCGCATCGGTTTCATTAGCAATATTGTGACTTGGCCATTTGGCCTGAAAGGACGGCGCTTCGACCATGTTCTCAACTCCACGGGCCCGGGGACTTGGCGGCGAAATACGAGGAAATTATTCTGAGACGCCAAATGCATCTCATTTTTTCGAGGGTCTGTGGAAATAAGTAAACAGGCGGTGAGAACAAAATTGAGGGGTGGGTATATGCCAATGCCAACAACGTCGAGACCGGATGCCGCGCAGCGCGCAGTTCGGTTGACCAAGAGAGAGATCGAGGTTTTGAGCCTGATCGCTCAAGGTCACAGCAGCAAAGAAGCGGCAGACGCGCTATATGTCTCGAAGCGAACAGTCGACTTTCATCTTGCGAACATCTACGATAAGCTACAAGTCAACAACCGGGTTCAGGCCTTCCGCGCGGCGACGCGATTGGGTTTGATTCCGTTCGAGCCTTCCTTCGGCCACGCTCGCGGAGAGTCGTAAGGAAAGCCTCGGAGACAATTCTCGATTTGGCCTCGGCAGCAATGCCGGGGCCTTTTCATGTCTGCTGACGGGTATTGGGTATTGGGGTTTTGCTTGGAGTGTTAGAGTGTTGGAGTGTTGGAGTGTTGGAGTGAGTCTTGCCTGAAATGGATCTTAGGGATCACAGGCTCCCAGCGAACGCGTATTAGGAACACTTGAACACTCCAACTCTGATCTAATACCTTAATACCCAAATACCCCAATACCAATCTGCAACCTGCCATAATCTCCCCATGCCGACCTACCGCGCACTGAAAGGCTCCGGAGTTCGGGCTTGGCGGCCCGACGGGGCTACGCATATGCGGTTCGAGGTGATCGACGACCGCGTGGTGTTGTCTGCGCGTATTCGACGGCTGTTTCCGCTTAGCCACCCCGACATTCACCTCGCGATCCAGGATCGCGAAGGGAACGAGGTGGGAATTCTCGAATCGTTCGAAGGGCTCGATGCCGATTCCCGCCGGATCATCGAAGAAGATCTTGAGCGACGGTACTTCACCCCCATTCTCTCCCGTCTCGACGAGGTCGAATCTCAGAAAGGAATGTGGCGATTCGCCGGGCAAACCCAGCGCGGCCCGGCAGAGTTCTGGGTTCGCAACTGGCGGGACTCGTCCCACGAACTGAGCCCGAATCGGTGGCAGATTCTCAGCGTGGAAGGGCAGCGGTACGAGATCGAGGACTTGGAAGCGCTCGATGATCGAAGTCAAAGGCTTTTGGAACAGCTTCTCTAGCCGCGCGCTCGACCTCCTGTATCCGCGGAAGTGCGGACTTTGCGGAGGCTGGTCGACCGTGTCGATTTGCCCGACATGTCGCGGTGAGTTTCAGGAACTCAATCAAGGCATCATCCGCATTCGCGACGACGGTCCGCTCGATTATCGGGTGGCGGTGTTTGCATACGAGGGCCGAGCTGCCCATGCGGTGCGGCGGCTCAAATACTCTCGGATCACCTCGCTTGTTGAGCCTCTCGCCGAGGAGCTCAGGTTGGTGGCCGACGCGACGGCATGCATCGACGCGGACGTGTTCGTCCCGATCCCGATCCACTGGACACGTCGCACGGCGCGCGGGTTCAACCAGGCCGAGCTTCTCGCGTCTCGACTCCCGAGGGAGAAGCTGATGCGATCGGCGCTACTGCTTCGCATTCGCGCCACCCGGCCCCAAGTGGGTCTGACGCGTGAGCAGCGGCTCTTGAATCTCCAGGGAGCCTTCCGGGCAAGCGCGGCAGTGGATGGAAAGCGCGTGTTGCTGATCGACGATGTCGTGACGACGCTGCAGACGGCACGAGAGTGCGCGGGTGCCTTGAAGGCAGCGGGAGCGTCGGAGGTCGGAATCCTCGCACTTACGGGCGAAGCCGAGGGGACGGGCTAGCTGGCGAGCCGGAGCGGAGGTCGAGAGTGAGCGAGTGCCTCACCCACCTTACGCATGGCTTCCACGCTCGACTCGGTGTCCTCGAGCGAGCTGCTGAGGCACCGGTTGAAGAGCTCAAGAAGCTCTTCCGTCGAGAATTTGATAGTAATGAAGCCTTCCACTTTTAATGATTCTTGGGATTTTGATGAATCTTTCTGAGGGCTGAGAAGTCAAACCTAGTAGGAGTAGGGAGAGCCCACGGGAGAAACGCTGGCGATCTTTACAGGGCGAGTGATTTTAGACCTGTTGATACGTTCAAACTAGGCTAAAATAGAGTAGGGCCATGGGAGGGCAAAAAACGCGATGGATAGGGTGCCTCACGGCGACCATGCTGCCTTTGGCGGCAGGTGCGCAAGTGCCCTTTACGCTCACTCCCGCGGGCACGGCTCCCGTAGCTTCCGCGACCGTTGGCGTTGGGACGGTGGACTTCATTCAGATTCACTCGCCGACGCTGAGCCTTCCGTTGCGCAACGCGGGCGTCGTTCCCAATAGCGAGCAGGTCGAAATTACTGGGCGCATCCTCCGCCGGGGCGACGAATACTCGATTGACTACGGATCCGGCATCGTCTGCATCATGGTCCCCCAGAAGCCGGGTGACACGGTGCGGGTTTCGTACCGCTACGATAAGTCCAAGGCGACGACGGGTACCAGTTCGGCGATCCCTACGTTGCGCTTCAACCTTTTGGACAACGGCCAGTTCGGACTGATTGCCGGACTCGGGATGGCCGAGCGTACGGCTGACGGCCACGTCGTTACCTCAAACATTTTTGGATTCAACAACAGCTTCTCCCTGGGTCAGAAGGGCACCCTGAAGGGACTCATGTTGCTCTCGGATCGCCAGAAGGTCGACACGAACTCGATCGATGCGGCGAACTTGCCCGGGTCGAAGGGGACTGCCGATCCGAATTCCGGTCGCTCCAAGCTCATTTTGCAAGGCCTGACCGCCCAGTTCCTGGGAGGCACGGTCGAGGCGAATTATCAGGATGTCGGCCAGCACTTCACCGGATTCTCCTCGGTCAAAGCGGCGGGTTACGACCAGGGCACCGTCGACCAGCTTCAGAAAGAGAAGGGCCTGACCCGGTTCGGGTTCGGTCTGAAGGACGTCGGTTTTGGTGGCCTCAAGTTTTCCGATGGGATGCACACCGTCAAGGACGGCAGCAACTCGGTCAACTGGCGAAACATGGGCTTCAAGATGGGCGGACTGAGCCTCGATTGGAGTTCGCAGCACGTCGACAAGGGCTTCACCCGCTTCAAGGACCTCGGCGAGGCGAATCGCGACCAATTGGCCAAAGAGACCGGTCTTGGACGCGAGAACCTCACCGCCAACTTCGCCCAAGGCAAGAACACCTTCGGCATGAACTCCTTCCGAGTCGCCGACGACGCGGGCAACGCGATCACCCGTCGCGAGATCAGTCTGAAGACCCAAGCGATCGCCTTCAGCATGGGCGACCAGTCGGTCGATGCCGGATTCAATCGCATCGGCAGCTTGACCGGCGAAGAGCAGGCTCGTTACCGTCTGGACACCGGGCTGAAGCGACACTGGAACGACGTAACCCTCGGGGTCTTCGGGGCGAAAGCGACCCCGTTCCACTTCGGTAGCTACAGTGTGAAGTCGTCAACCGGCGAGTTCAAGTCGAGCGACATGTCGGTTGGCTTTAAGGGCCTTTCGATCGAGCATAGTGAGCGGGATATCGACGCTGGCTTCCACTCGACGGGCAACCTCCAACCGGGCGAAATCGATGGAAGCATTGGGACCATCGCCAAGATGTACGGCCCGGGGATCAACCCGACCCCGCAAGATCGAGCCATGTTCATTGGCCAGACCGGAATCGACCGAAGCTCCTGGCGCTTCGCCGCGCAGCCATTGAAGGGTTGGACCGCGGGCTATACGACCTTGCGTCTGAAGGGCGCGACTGACGACGCGAATGTCGACGGCTTCAGCCTGATGGGCAAGAACTTCAACCTGAAGTACCAGCACGAGTCTATCGGAGGTCAGTTCACCGAACTTCGCGGCCTGATGACCTTCGAGCAGCAACGACTCGGCACGATCATCGGGCTCGACAAGACGGATCTGGTTTTCGACACCAAGATCGGCGGCAACAAGATTTCCTACAACCAGATGGTCGCCTCGACCGGAGTGGGCGACGCGTCACACCGAGCGCTGAATATCAGCGGCAAGACCCTCGATCTCGCGGTCACGAGCCGAGCGGTCGATAAGGGCTTCACCAACGTGAATCAGCTTGTCGATCCGGAGAAGGACGTGTTGTTCGCCATGATCGGCCAGAAGGGGACCGACGCCAAGCTGAAATGGCGACCCTGGAAGGGACTGACGGTGGACGCGCAGTCGGTCGACTTGACCGGCAATGGCCTGCAGCAGGATCACAAGACGCAGAATGTCACCGCGCTGTGGACGCCCAACAAGCACACCGAGATCGGCTACGTCTATCTCAACAACAAGTCCAACGATCCGACGCAGCTCCTGTACTACAACAACCTTGAGCGCTTCACGCTGAAGCAGGATCTCGGCAAGAACACCATCTTCCGGTTGGCTCAGGAGAAGGCGGAACTCGCCGGCACCACGAATGCAGCGCCGGGCTGGGACAAGATTTACTTCTCGCTCCAGAGTGATCTGAACAAGACGACCAAGTTCTTCACCGAGCGGACGCAGACGCATTTCGACGACGGTACTTCGCAGACGATCATGACGAACACGCTTAGCGCCCAGCTTTCTCCGAAAGCCGGGGTCAGTGTGAGCGATATCCGCACAGACAATCCGGGCGACAAGACAGACCAATCGCGTCGCGACTATGGCGTGTGGGTGGTCCTGCCGAACGGGATGAAGGTCAGCTATGGCGACGTTCGCACTCTAAACGGCGCAACCGAGGAAGAAACTAAGAATCTGTCGGTAACCGCAGGTCAGATCGGCAATGTCAAGCTGGACAATTCGGGCTACAACGAGCATTACTGGGAGACCGCGCTCAACAGCCAGCGAACCCAGGCCCAGAGCAATGTCAGCCTCAGCACGGTCAAGCCATTCCGCTTCGGCCCGCTTAGCGACATGCACATGAATTTCGGATTTAACGCCCTTGCCGACCGCTCAACGTGGCAGCAGGAGAACCGCGTGTTCGGCCTCTCCGCGAAGCTCGGCACGAATTCGCTGGGTTACGATTACCGCGGCCAGATGTGGACCAACGGCTACCGCGCAATCGACCGAACCTTCCGGTTCGCAACCGACAGCAAACCGAACCGCTTCATGGTTGCGACCGTGATGTACAAGTTGCGAACTCTGCCCTGGGATTCCCAGGTCATGATCCGCGACTACAACCTGATGTTCCGACCGGGCAAGAACTTCGAGTTCTCGAACCACCTGGTCACGAACCCCGAAGGACCGGCCGCCGGGAACGTCCCGCTCGGGAATACCGCGCAGGCGATCCGCAGCAATGAGTGGAAACTCGACTACAAGCGAGATCCGAACTTCACGGTTGGAATGAATTGGCTCGAACTCATCAATGATTCGAACCACGCAATGAATCGTACCGCGGGCATCTCGGCGACCCTGTTCAATGCCAAGGGATCCCCGTTGAAACTGTTCTACGGTCTTCAGCAGAATCAGGGCAACGTTCCCCGCAGCGCCCAGTATCGCTATAGCATCCAGTTCGACCAGCGCCCCGGACCGAATCAGACGTTCTCGTTCTTCGTCAGCAACCTGAACTACGGAGAGACGCTCCCGACGGGTACCCATCGTTCGAACTGGACGACGCGACTTGATTACAGCTTCCGCTTCTAAGCGGGATGAGGCTGGCTCCGGGTAAACCCAGAGCAATGGAAATTGTCCCTTACGGCGGCTGGACGCGCAATGCTCGACTCGTATCCGGCAACCTGGAAATGGTCGTCACCCTGGAGGTCGGCCCGCGCATTCTCCGCTTCGGGACAGTAGGTGGGCAGAACCTGCTCAAGAATTACCCCAAGGACGCCGGCAAGACAGGGGGTGACATCTATCACAGCTTTGGCGGTCACCGCCTCTGGATCGCCCCCGAAGAGGATCCGAAGACCATGCACGCGGACAACAGTCCCGTGACGGTCACCGAGGAAGACGGCTGGACCGTCTTCACGGCGCCGGAGGAGAAGTGGCACGTCCAGAAAGAGATCCGCATCAAGCCGCAAGGCGGCGGTTTCAAGATTCGCCATCGCATCCACAATCGCGGCGTTTACGCGATCGAACTCGCGGCCTGGTCGATCACCGTGGTGGAGGTTGGCGGCATCTGCATCTTCCCGCAATCACCCTACTTCGGCCATCCCGACCGCCTGCTTCCAGTTCGACCCGTCGCACTGTGGGGCTATACCAACATGGCCGACCCGCGTTACACCTGGGGACAAAAGGTGATTCGCCTGCGCCACGACGCGAACGGCGGCAGCCAGAAGATCGGCTCCCTGGTGACTCAGGGCTACGCGACCTACGCGCTCAACGGGCAATTGTTTATCAAGCGATTCGGCTACGATCCCGATGCCAATTATCCGGACCTCGGCTGCAACTTCGAGACCTTCACCCGAGAGGACATGCTGGAAATCGAATCTCTTGGCGGAGTTGTGACGATCGCTCCCGGAAGCTATGCTGAGCATGACGAGGCCTGGCACTTGGAGCCGAACTTTGAGGTGCCAGAAGACGACCAGGCCTGCTTCGAGGCGATCGAATCGGCGGCGGCTCGACATATTCTTTAAGAATTTCCGAAGGATTGGCGTGCGCCTGCCAAAAATAACTGGTGGATGCGCACCGATGTGCTGCAATTGGTTGCTCTGAGTCTCCATGGAAACGCCTTTCTGGCGGATTCCGAGTCGGACCGTGCCCCCGAGTTGCTCGGGACGAACAGCCTTTTTAAGTCGACGTTCGAGATCACCTTCGAGCGAAAGTCGAACGGAAGTCGGCATGTCATCACGCTTGGCAACACCGTTGCCCGCTGGCTACGCCGCCTAAAGGCGGAGGGCGTCCAACAGTTTCGACTTTGTCTGGCCGGCGTGCCGGGCCCGACCGACCGCACCGCCAGCGGAAGCTGGGGAATCGTGACCGACGGCAATGGCGGCACAGAACTCTGGAACTCGACTTGGAAAGGTCGCCTCGTGCGTTATGACGAACCTCCGAGTTGGAACGTGATCTATCACGCGGAGCGCTTCAATCGTTGGACGCTGCCCGCTCCAACGCCGGGTGACGAAGCCTATGCAAACCTCGGTGCCCGTCTGACCGAGATCAAAGAAATCTGCGCGCGACTTGGGGATGCCGACCTCGCCGAGCTTTGTGCGCGCTGCCTTGAGATGCACCTCGCGGAGAACGGTCGCTGTCCGGGATTCCCGGACATGGCCCCCGCACATCTCTCCCGACACGCCCAGAATCTGGTGTCATCGGGAGTACGAGCCATGATGGTCCTCAACACGGGACCGTGGATCGACAGCATCAAGTGCTCGAGCAACCACGAGTTCCGCGAGATGACGGCGAAGGTCTGGCTCGCTGCCATGGCATGCCTTGACGCAAGCTCCTGCGAATCTGAGTGGCAGGCAAAGGCCAGCTAGTTACGGAACTTGCGAGTCTTGCTGAGTCGCCAGAGTGGTGAAATTTGGCCCGTCTCGTCGAGGTAGTTCGCGGCGGTCGGAGGGCGAGTCTTCAGGCGCCCGTCAGCGGTCACGAAGTGAATTCCGTCGCGGTGTCTCCCTAGCCCCTTGAGCTTGAACTCGCCGGAGGCGGTATCGGGGAAGGCAAGCCGTGTGATCTTCTTTGTCTTGGCCGTCGGCAGCGAATTACTGTCGTCGAACCCTATGATGAAGCCATCGTAAGGGACGACTTGTCCCGCCTTGTCCTTGAAGGGAAGTGGATCGTAGGTGTTCTCGGTGCCCATGTTATCCGTTTCGGCGAGCAACACGGACTGGTGAGGGTCGTCGATCTGATCCAATGGCTCGCCCCCGAGCGGTGCGTACATGCCATAGGTGAGGTTAATCGATCCCGCCACCGAGGAATAGACCCTCGTACCCGAGCCAGCATCCGCGGCAGGGCAAGTAAACACGGACGCGTCCTTTGCAAACCCGTCCACAAGGCTGACCCACGTATACGCTGCCTTCCTCTCCACAAGAGGGGCGTCCGTTTCCGAAGTCACGTAAACCGGCGGGAGCCGGTCGTTGTTCTCCGCCGCATACAGGCTGATCGCCTTATACATTTGGCCGAAGTTGGCGCTACACATCTTCTTCTTGGCGTTCCCCATCAGCAGAACATAGACAGGATAGAGCAGCACTATTGCGATGCCGATCCCGAGCATCAGTCGGGCAATGTCCTTCTTGGTCAGATAGGGGCTCTTTGCCTTCTCGTCTGTTCGTTCGAGTTCGACGTCGTAGGCACTCATGAGCGGTTGGTCACTTGGGTTCCTTTGGGGCTGGCCAGGCCGTATTCGACGAGGGCCGATTTCAGTTTGCGGGAATCGAGTTCGAGGGGGTTCGCCTCGGAATCTCGAGCGGGGACCATCCCCAACTTAATATTGGTTGCCGGGACGCCTTGGGCGAATAGGGCAAGCGTCGCGACCTCGTCTGCCTGCAGTTCGCTGCCGAGAACTTTGGCCGCTTGCTCGGTTATTGCGGTGAGGCCCATCTTGTTGCGCAACACTGCAGCCTTAAAGGCGGTGAGAAACTGCTTTTGGCGCGCCTGGCGGTGGAAGTCGTCGTCCGCATGGCGGAAGCGTACAAAGCACATGGCGTTGTAGCCGTCGAGGTGCTGATGCCCCTTTTTGATGTCGATGAAGAGCCCGCCTGCTTTGTCGGTGTACTTCAAGTTCTTGTCGACATCGACGTCGATGCCACCGACGAGGTTGACCATCTCCTGGAACGCGTTGTAGTCGAGCACGATCACGCGGTCGATGGGGACGCCGAGCAGGGTCTCTGCGGCTCGCTTGGCGAGCGGCGGTCCGCCGATGCCGTGGAAGGCATTGATCTTGTGGGTCTTCCCGTCGATGGTGCACTCCATGTCTCGGGGGATGCTTAGCCCGCTGATGAGGTTGTTGGCGAAGTCGAGCTTGGCCACCAGCATCATGTCGCTCCGCGCTTCCTTCTTAAGTACGACCTTTCCGCCGGGGGCGAGGTCTTCGTCGCAGCCGAGGATCAGGAAAGTCTGGCTGCTCGAGTTGAAGACTTCTGCGGGTTTTTTTGCCAGACCGAGCTCGCCCAAGACAATTCTCGTGAGAACAGGGCTCTTCCTAAGCCACCCTGCGGCGGCGGCGATGAGGAGTACAAAGACGAGGAAAAGGGCATAACCGACGACGCCCAGAGAGCGCTTCCAGCGGGGTCGGTTTTGTGAAAGCGTCGCCATGAAGTTTTTAGATTGAAACTACTTTATTGCCGCCGGCGTTCCGACGAACGCGCCTAATCCAGCTTGTCCTTGTGCGGGATCGTGACGACAAAACTGGTTCCTTCGCCCAACACGGACTCGATCTCGACCTTGGCGTGTAGCGTCGCCGCGAGTTCGAGCACGATCTTGGTGCCCCAGCCGCTGCCGCTGCCCTTGTCCCATTGGCTTCGCGCGGTGCCGGCGAGGATGCGTTGGGCGACCGCGGGCGGCATGCCCGGGCCGGAGTCCTTGACTTCGATTCGGTGTTGACCGTCGCAGTGACGGTAGACGACGGTGACGTCGCCGTAGAAGGCTTCCTCATTGTCCGGATCGGCCAACCACTCGTCGGGGATCGTCTCGCGGACGGCCTTGATCGCGTTGCCCACGAGGTTCTGAACGATGCGGAAGACGTATAGGTCGTCGAAGCAAGTATCGGGCGCGTCCGCCTGTACTTCGTAATTGAGTCTGACGTGGTTGCGTCGTCCGTCCGTTTCGAGATATGCGGCGCTCGTGGTGATCGTCGAGGCGAGCGAACCCTTGTGGAGGTTCGGCCGCAGCTCGCGTCCCGCGCTGAGGTCGCTGATCAGGCGAGAGTAGCCGACGATCCGGTCGATCGACCGGTGGAGGTCGGTCGCCATGTCCTTCAGCATCTCGGCGTACATCTGCAACTCTTCGTCCTCTTTGGGGAGGGCCTCGCGGAGGCCGTCGAGGGCGGGCTCGCTGTAGCTGAGCGTGGCGTGCAGACTCGCGGCGAGGTTGCCGATGTCGTGACTGACCTTGCCCATCCCAAGCAGGCTGCTCGCGCGGGCGACCTCTTCAGTGAGCTGGAAGTTCAGGTAGGCCATCGTCGAGACCGCAGCGACGGTTTCGAGGACGGCGCAGTCGGCATCGGTGAAGTGGCCGGAACTCTTGTTGATGAGCTGGACTACGCCGATGGGCGTCTCGCCCTCCATCGCCAGCGGGGTCGCGACCATCGAGCGGACGATGACGCCGGTGGCTTTTTCAAAGTCGTTGGCTTCGCTCAGTGGCTTCTCGGGGAATTCCTTGGTGACGGTCGCGCGCTTCTGGAACGCCTGGCCGGCGAGACCGTAGTCGTCCGGAATGTCGAGGGAGCTGAGCTTCTTGGCAACCTCGCGGGGGAGGACATGGCGGAAGGCGAGTACGTGCCGATCGGCGTCGTGCAGATAGATCGTGCCACCGGACGCACCGACCGCCTCAACGCAGATCGAGAGAACGTCGTTGAGAAGCTGATCGAATTTTCCGCTGCTCGCCAGTTTCCGCGTTGCCACTTGCACCGCGCGGATCAACTGTTCGTTCGTCCCCATCGGAGCGGAGTTTACTCTGCCGCTCGTGATGGAGTTGAATGTCCTGATGGAACTGATGGAATTGAATTGAAGTGTCAATCCCAAAGGATGTCCGTGCCGAAGCTTCTGATGCTTTTCTGCCACCTCATTGACCAACTCGCACCTGGGAGACGATCAAAAGGCTATGACGGTCAGGTTCCTCCGTTCGCCGCATCCGAACCTCGTGTTGAATTACCAGCGGGCGAGCGGCTCCGTTCGGAATGATAACTACAAGTTCAGGGGCGAACACTCCAACTCAGGCTCCGACTCAGACTCACTCGTACTTACTCTTATCCGCCTGCGCCCACTTATCCCGAATCGCTTTCAGTCGCTCCTGAATGCGTAGTTCGTAGCCTCGGTCGGTCGGTTTGTAGTAGACGTTGTCCTTGATCGCATCGGGCAGGTTCTGCTGGTAGACCACGCCTTCCTCGAAGTCGTGGGCGTACTTGTAGCCCTTGCCGTAGCCGAGGTTTTTCATCAGCTCGGTCGGGCTGTTTCGTAGGTGCAGCGGGACCGGGTCGTTGCGTGTGTCCTTGATGTCGTCTTGCACTCGTCGGTATGCCTTGTACAGGGCGTTGCTCTTGGGCGCGGCGGCGAGATAGGCGACGGCTTCGGCGAGCGCGAGCCCGCCCTCGGGCATGCCGATGAAGTGAACCGCTTGTTGGGCGGCCATGCAGAGGATGAGCGCCTGGGGGTCGGCGAGGCCGATGTCTTCGCTGGCCATCCGCACGATCCGGCGCGCAAGGTAGTTCGGTTCCTCACCGGCTTCGAGCATGCGTCCGAGCCAGTAAAGCGATGCGTCGACGTCGCTGCCTCGCACACTCTTGTGAAGGGCGGAGATCAGGTCGAAGTGCTGCTCGCCGCCCTTGTCGTACATGACGATCTTGCGCTGGGCGACCTCGCGCACCAGGTCGGCATCGACGGTTTTGCCTTCGGCAGCGGGGGTGCAGAGTTCGAGGAGGTTAAGGCTGGTGCGCGCGTCGCCGTTGGCGAGGGTGGCGATCGCCTGTTTCGCCTCATCGGTGAGTTCGACCTCGTGGTTGCCGAGGCCGCGCTCCTTGTCTTGGAGCGCCTGATCGACGACAAGTTTGATCTCGTCGTCGGTCAGGGCGTTGAGTACGTATACGCGGCTTCGGGAGATCAAGGCGGCGTTGACTTCGAACAACGGGTTTTCGGTGGTCGCGCCGATGAGGGTGACGGTGCCGTCTTCGACGACGGGCAGGATCGCGTCCTGCTGCGACTTGTTGAACCGATGGATTTCGTCGATGAAGAGCGTGGTCTTGTGACCGTTTCTTCGTTGCAGCTTGGCGGACTCGACGACCCGGCGCAGGTCGGCGACCCCGGCGGAGACCGCGCTAATCCGTTCGAACTTCGAGTTCGTCGCGTTCGCGATGATCTCGGCGAGGGTTGTCTTGCCTACGCCGGGAGGTCCCCAGAAAATGATCGACCCCATCCGGTCGGCCTCGACGGCCTTGCGGAACGCGGCGTTCGGCGCGGTCAGGTGCTCTTGGCCGACGAACTCATCGAAGGTCCGCGGGCGCATGCGCGCGGCGAGCGGAGCATCCTTCGAGGGCGCGGCATCGGAGCCAAAGAGGTCGTGCTGGGACACCCTTCCATGCTACCGAAGTGGCACGGATGGCACCGTTGTGCGCATGTGCTTGAACCTAATTCGGCACTTTTTGGCACGCCCTGCGTGCAGATTATCGTCTGTTTTAAACCTAATTTTCGGGTTGCACTGAATTCCTGCAATTCCTGGCGGTTTTGCGCGATTGCGGTTGCCGCCGATCTTCTTAGTACGGCCACTTGTTTCATAGGTGGTCAGCATCGATTTCGTCAACCGCCCTAGTTTCAGAAGTTTGATCTTCGTTTGCTTCGGGGCGTGCTACACCAGCGACCAGCGGAGACTGCTGCGACGCCTCTGCGCCTTCGGCTGAGGGGCCCCGGGGTCGTGGTGGCCCTCAGACGGGCCAGAGGCATGGCTTTCTTTGGACCTGATCTGATACCAGGAACTATGCTGAGCTCGACGGATCAATTCCCATCACCCAATGGCCATGGACGGTTTAGAATGGAGGTGTTGGAGGCACTTTCGATTTATGGGGTGGGGAACAGCATGTGCTTCGCACATGGCACCGGGACCAAACGCTCGTCCAACCCACCCATCGGGCGGCTTGCCGCTCTTATGCTTCGCTGGCGTCGGCAAGGTCGTTGCCGGACTTGGGGTTCAATATTTGGGTTTTGCTCTTGTCATAATGTCAGGCTGGATGGATTTTGAAGGGTGAAGAAGAATTGAAAGGTGCGCAAAGGCTCAGATCGCTAGGGACTTTGCTCTCACACGTCTCTGACCAAGCAAGTTCCGCGCGGCCTCACGCTGCAGATCTGAGCCCTCCGGTTGGTTCAGATACACTTTGAATGCTTGCTTGATCGCAGGCGTGCTTACATTTGCGTTCGTTACATTCGAGCAAAGAAGCATTGTCGAAGCGACACTTTTCTTCCTCGCTGCCCTCCTCTATAGATTCGTTAGGTTACTGTTCCCTGCAATCCGCAAGAAGGTCTTCGCATCTGAGACGCATCGAGCGACCTTGGCGAGCGGTATCTTCAGTTGAAGTGCAAGTCACAACTGCCATGTCGTCTGATACGGCAAGCCACTCTCGGGTGGGGCGGACTACCTCTGCCGGCTGGCATGTGTGAAGCACGCGAGCCCAACGCTCTTATTGCCGTAGCCTTTATCCTCGACACGGGTCCGCTCCTGGTTTTCTTACTCCACAAGCTGAAGTGCCGAGGCTTTCGCTACTCACGTGAGATGGTGGTCCCCCGGCGGCTGGTCGGAGGCGTTTGGTTTCAACTACAAGCCATGGGAAGCCTCGGCACTTGGCGCGAGGATGGGACCCACGAGCCGTGGATGCGTGCCGAGGCATGCGAAACGGTCTCCTCCCCTCCCGCGAACTAGCTCCTCCGTCGCGCGAACTGCCTGCTCCTCCAGGCGAACTTGCTCCTCCTCCTCGCGAACTGGCAATTCCTTGCCGCAAGCCAGTTCCTCCTCTAGGAGAACTAACCACTCCTCCGTGCGAACTGGCTCTGGTCTGCCCCCGGGATCTGAAGACATTATAAGATGAGTTCTTCCCGTCCTTTGGGAGGAAAGCATGAAGAAGTCAAAGTTCAGCGAAGAACAGATCGTTCGCATCTTGCAGGAGGCCGCGAGCGGCCAGAAGACGCAGGCCCAGGTGTGCTGCGACCATGGAGTGAACGTCAACACGTTCTACATCTGGAAG
>JBBQPZ010000036.1:0-25012 GCA_038216655.1 Fimbriimonadales bacterium | reverse complement strand
CCAGGACCACTACAACAACCACCGACCCCATCTAGGACTCGGTGGACTGACCCCCGCGAACTTCAAGGAGAAGTCGCAAACGACAACCAAGGAGACCGCAATTCTATGATCTGAGACTGGAAACTTATTGGGGACCGGTCAGGCCCAACGAGGCCGCGGATCCGAACAGGATCAACGCAACCGGCAAGCGCCACGACTCCGTCAGCCAGTTCGCGTGCCAGCCCACCAGAACCTCGAAACCGGCGATCACCGCTGGAACGGCCACCAGAAAGATCAGCCACATCGCGGTGATCTGCTTCGCAGTTTGCCTCCGGTAGTCACTCGGGGCTCCCGGCTTGGCGGGGCGAAATTCGAAGGGTCCCCACAGCATCCGCGCAGCGTTGAGTCGCATGGCGAAAGCGAAGGAAAGGCTTGTGGTGAGGCTCATCGCAAGAAGCCCCCAGTAGCATCGCGGATCGAAGAGAGCTAGCGAAAGCGTGAGGGCCCACGCGTAGCCAGCCGCACCGAAATGGACCCAGGCCAGCGGACCGGCGATCTTGCGTCGGTTCGCCACGGCGACCGCGACCCATAGTCCGCCGAACACGGCGGCCAACCCATCGGGAAGGACAATCCAAAACCAATGCGCCCCGAACGTCTCGCCAAGAAAGAGGACTCGTGAGCTGGGGACCTTCCAGAGAACGATCCACCACGCAATCGTCGCGACGGCGTTGCCAGAATAGAACAGACACGCCATCCGACGCTCGCGAGGAGACAGATCGGCCATACCGCGTTGTTACCCGAGTTCTCAATTTTGAAAGGCGTCGCAAGATGGACCCGCTCACGCCCGGGAGGGAGCGAAAGGCGGGTCCGGTTTCCCTCGGAGAGGAAAGGGGCTTAGAACATACCGGTAAGGACGGTCTCTCCGGCGGCGTCCGTCACCGAGACGACGGTGCCGACCACGATGGTCGGTCGAACTGGGCCGTTGAACCGCAGCTCAAGCTCGAACGATCCGAAGTTGTTCGTGGTGACCGCGAAAGTCTGGTCCCCGACGGTAACCGTCATCGGTGCGTTGTGAGCAAGGTGCTCGCCCTCGACTTCGAGTTCGGCTCGCATGCGGGTGCCCTGGTCGCGAGTCTGCCACTCAGCCTCGCCTTTCGCCCGGTTCGGACCGGTCAAGGAAGCGTGCAGATCGACACGCGCACTGTCGGCAAACAGAAATGCGGTGACGCTTAGGGCCACCAGCAAAGAAAGTGCTCTCTTCATTTTTCCTCCGGCGTCCCAAGATTGGGGTCGCCACAAGAGAGGAGCTAGCGAGCTGACCAGAAATACACGGAGTCGCGTATAATTTCCACATGGTAGACAATCATCTACCTTTCGAAGACCGCGAGCGGCGGTTGCGTTACTTATTTCTGGACCTGAATTCCTACTTCGCGTCTTGCGAACAGCAGGAGCGTCCGGAGTTGCGCGGGCGACCCGTCGCGGTGTGTCCGGTGATGGCCGACAGTTCGTTCGTGATCGCCGCGAGCTACGAGGCGAAGGCGTTCGGCGTGAAGTGCGGAACGATGATTGGCGACGCCAAGGTGATGTGCCCGGGCATCGCTTTGGTGGACGGTCGACACAGCCTTTACTCCGCCTACCACCGGCGGGTCAAGGAAGCCTGCGAGATGGTGTTGCCGATCGATGAGGTCTGCTCGATCGACGAGATGCGGTTCCGGCTCCTTGGGGAGGAGCGCGAGCCAGAGGCCGCCCGCGAGATCGCGCTGCACATGAAGCGCACGATCGCCCGCGAGGTCGGCGAGTGCATGACCAGCTCCATCGGCATCGCGCCGAACCCGTTTCTCGCCAAGCTCGGCACCGAACTCCAGAAGCCGAACGGGCTCGTGATCATCGAGGCGAAAGACCTGCCGCACCGCCTATACGAGTTGAAGCTTCGCGACTTCACCGGCATCAACAAGCGAATGGAGATCCGCCTCAATGCGGCGGGAATCTTCACCGCCGAGGATCTGTGCACGGCGCCCCGGGAGAAGATCCGCGAAGCATTCGGCTCGGTGGTTGGCGAGCGGTGGTATTACCTCCTGCGCGGTTTCGAGCTCCCGAGCGAGAAGACCCGCCAGAAATCGCTCGGCCACTCCCACGTCCTACCGCCCGAGTTGAGAACCGACCAGGGTTGTAAGGAAGTGATGCTGCGCCTACTCGCCAAAGCCAGCGCGCGGCTCCGGGCGGAGGGGTTCTGGGCCGGGGACATGAGTGTCTCGATCCGGGGTAAGCAGCAGGGCTGGCACGCTTACACCAAGCTCCCGCCGACGCAGGATAGCGTCACCATGACCGAGCACTTCCTCCGCATGTGGGAAGGGCGCGACTTTGTCGGCCCGATGGCGGTGGGGGTGACCTTCACCGACTTGCACCCCGCCGAGGAGGTCACGCCGTCGCTGTTCGACGAGACGGTCTCCCGCTCAGATTTCAGCCACGCGATGGACCGGCTGAATCAGAAGTTCGGGAAGAACACGATCTATCTTGCCGCGATGGACAAGGTCCGAGGCACCGCCTCAGAGAAGATCGCTTTCGGTAAGACCGAGCTGTTCAGCGAAGGAAAGGGCGACAACGAGTGGGTCGACACGTTCCGGGGCGAAAAGTAGCACCACGGTTTCACGGGGCGTCATCCTGAGCGGAGCAGCGATGATTGTGCGCCGCGAAGGCGAAGGATCCCGGATCCCCAGAACCTACTTGGAAGACAGTGGCCGCGATCAGGGATCCTTCGACTTCGCCGCCCTTGCTAGGGCTCGGCGCTACGCTCAGGATGACGTGGTTACTACTCACCGATGATCGACAGCGGCTTACCGTCGGCGATCAGCTCTTCACGGGTCCGATCGCGGCCGAACTTGATCGCGTCACGGACGCGGTTCATGCTGAGCTTGGTGCTGGTCTTCATGTAACTGTACGCCTGGAGCAGGAAGTAGCTGTCCAGTTGGTACAGGAACGACGGCGTCATGTAGCACCAGATGGTGCAGCCCTGGCAGAAGTCGTAGCGGCCGGACTTCGCTATGTGCTCGCGCATCTCGGGCGACTTCCACTGGCCGACGATATCGTCGGTGTTGATCTCCATCCGCTCCTGCGCCGCGTGGTAGCAGGGGAGCAGATACTTGCCGTCCTGCGAGACGGCGACGTTGGCGGAGATCGCCTTGCACTTGGGTTTAGTGATATCGTTTCCGCCGGCGGCCTGCAGCTTGATCGCGGCGAGGTTGACGCTCATGTACGGCTTGTTGTGCAGCACCTTCAGCGCCTTCGTCAGTTCGCGATCCAAGGCCGCGTTCCCGAAATAGGAGAACATCGGCATCACGTGGACGACGACCTGCATGTCCTTAGCGAGCTGCACCATGCCATCGATCTCGTGCATGTTCTCGTTGCCGACCGAGAAGTTGACGTTCACGAACTGCTTGTTCTTGCGGGCGAGGTGGATCGACTCGATGACGCGGTCGTAGCACTGCAGCTTACGGCTGGCGTTGTGCCGATCGCGATCGGCGGAGTCGAGCGAGAAGGACGCGGAGTCGACGAGGTCGATAAATTCGTGGGCGCGGGCCGGATAGAGGTAGCCGTTCGAGACCAACCCGGTGCGAATGCCGTTATCCTTGGCGACTTTCAGAAGTTCGGGCAGATTCTTCTGGAGCAGGGGTTCGCCGCCAGTGAAGTCGATGTAGCGAACACCAAGCTTCTTGAGGCCTTTGATGATCTCGGTTGCCCGTTCGATGGAGACGAGCTTCGGCTTCTTGTGGGCCGCGCCCTCCCAGATGTCGCAGAATCCGCACTTGGCATTGCAGACGGTCGTGACGTAATAACTGCAGGCGATCGGCAAACGTGTCTCCTTCCCGCCGGGCGCATCCATGCGGCACGGCTCCCTATAGGATAGCGGACCAAGGCCCCGGATATCTTGCCAGTGGGTCCTGTTTGCCCATAATGTCGGCTTTTGGTCACCTTTAGGGCGGAACGATGGCGTGATCAGCAAGGTCATACCGAGAGGACCCATTGGTTCAAAGGAGACCGATCCCATGTCGAGAGGCGATAAGGACAAGTACACCGATAAGCAGAAGCGAATGGCCGAACATATCGAGGACGGGTATGAGAAGCGTGGCATATCCGAAAAGGAAGCGGAAGGCCGAGCCTGGGCGACCGTCAACAGAGTGGACCACGGCGGCAAGATGCCCGGAGGATCGGGTCGGGGTCGAGCGGAAGATCACGAGTCGATGCGAAAGGGTGGTCGCCAAGGTGGAACCAGTCAATCGATCGCATCCCGCATCGAAGCGGCAAAGCGCGGGTGGGAGACCCGTCGCAAAAACGCGGAAAAGCGCAAGAGCTAGGATCACTGCGACCAGCTTCTCGGGCGATCTTGGCGACGGAGGCCGCGCCCAATTGCCCGATGGCCGCATAATCCATACATGATTGACCAGCGCCTCCGCCCCTCAGCCTATGCGCTGGTGGTGAGCGATGGCCGGATTCTGTTGTGCCGCCTGAGCGGAGAAGTTCGCGGCACTGGTGCCTGGACTCTCCCGGGAGGTGGGCTTGAATTCGGCGAAGCACCGGAAGCGGCCGCGGTTCGCGAAGTGATTGAGGAGACGGGATTGACCGTTGCCCTCGGTCGCCTTGAGACCGTCCGCTCCCGCGTCTATGACCACGGCAACTACCAGCTTCAAGTCCTGCAGTTCGTTTACAAAGCCAGGGTCCTCTCCGGCGAGATCACTCACGAGGCATCCGGGTCAACCGACCAGTGCGGGTGGTTCACTCCGGAAGAAGCAAGAAAAATGACACTAGTCGATTTGGCCCAGGAGGGCCTTCGCATCGCATTCTCCGGCGGAGAATGTAAGCGTGACTGACCGCGAGAAGATTGCCCACCTGCTGCGTCGCTTCGGTTTCGGCGGTTCTAAGTGGGAACTCGACCAATACGCCGCCCTCGGCCTCCCAGGGGCGATCGATCGCCTGATCGATTACGACAAGGTCGAGGAGGGCTTCCCCGTCTCGCCCTGGTCGTTCTGCTTCGAGGAAGGGAAGACGGAGGTCTATCTCGACCCGTTCCGGATCGGCGCATGGTGGGCGTTACGGATGCTCATGAGCCAGCGCCCGCTCGAACAGAAGCTCACGCTGTTCTGGCACAACCACTTCGCCGTCGGCGGCGACAAGGTCGAGTTCGGCCCCGCGATGCTTGCCTACGTCGAGACCCTTCGGAAGAACGCGACCGGCGACTTTCTGCCCCTCCTGAGGGCCGTGTCGAGCGAGCCCGCGATGCTGAAGTACTTGGATGGCGACACGAACCAGCTCGGCCACCCCAACGAGAACTTCGCCCGGGAAGTGATGGAGCTTTTCACGCTCGGCCAGGGGCACTACACCGAGACCGACGTCAAGGAAGCGGCCCGCGCGTTCACCGGCTGGGGCATCCGGTACTTGCTATTCGAGCAGGGCGGGGACAAGGTTCAGGAGACCGCGAAGGCATCGATCGCCAGCGGCACCCCAATGATCGCTTTCTGTATCACCCCGTCGCTGCACGACGAGGGGACCAAGACCGTGCTCGGCGAAACCGGGGCGTTCAACGGTAATCAAATTCTGGAGCAACTCGCTGCTCGTCCCGAGACCGCGCGCCGCATTACCTCGAAGATGTGGAAGTTCTTTGTGTCGGAGGACGCCCCTTCCAAGGTGGTCGACCGTTTGGCGGCCAAGTTCACCGAAACTCACGGCAACACCCGCGCGGTGCTGCGCGAGATGGTCGCGTGCGAGGAGTTCTGGCAGACCCGAACGATCGTAAAGAGCCCGATCGACTTCGTCGTCGGCACCCTGCGCAGCCTGAACGTCCACGAGATATTGACCACGTTGTTCGGCAAGCCGGCCACACCCAACGGCCCCGCGACCAAGCCGATGCGAGACGTCGCGGGCTTATTGGCGGGGACCTTGTACGCCCAGGGGATGATGCCGCTCTACCCACCAAACGTTTCCGGCTGGGATGGGGGAACCGCCTGGATCACCGCCGCGAACATGCTGCAGCGCGCAAAGTTCGCGGACACCATCATGGGGGTCGGTCAAGCGGACCAAGGCATCGCCGCGTATCTCGGCCAGCAGGTCATGGCGGCTAAGCCAGCGGACTCCGATGCCGCGGTGCGAGCCGTGCTTGGCGTGTTCGACGCGGACCTACCGGATGCAAAGGTCAAGCTGCTCGCGAACACATTCGAGAAACACGGCGGGATCGCAAGCTTGGCAACCGGGAAGTCTGCGTCCGTAAGCCTTTCCGCCGTCTTAAGGCCGCTGTTCGGGACGCCGGAGTATCAGCACTGCTAGATTCAAGTATTGAGTATTGAGCTAATGAGGTGGGATTGTCATCCCGAAGGATGTTTGTGCCGAGGGATCTGACGGTCATTGCCATTTGCTCTCGATTTCGTCAAGGATCTCCTGCAAGGGAGACGATCAAGAAGCGACTACTGTCAGGTTCCTCCGTCCGCCGCATTCGATTCTTCTGATGAACTACAGCCAAGTAGGCGACGTCGGTCGGAATGACAATTGTCATCCCGAAGGATGTTTGTGCCGAGGGACCTGACGGTCATTGCCTTTTGCTCTCGATTTCGTCAACGATCTGGTGCAAGGGAGACGATCCAGAAGCGACTACTGTCAGGTTCCTCCGTCCGCCGCCTTCGATCCTTCTGATGAACTACAGGCAAGTAGGCGACGTCGGTCGGAATGACAACCACAATCTTAGAAGCCAACACTCCAACACTCCAACACTCCAACACTCCAACACTGCCTTCCCGGCGCAATCGGCGGGGTGATCTTGTGCGGTTGGGCGATCAGGCTACGAATCCGCGAAGCCCGCACGGGCGGCTAATCGTCGTAAGATGCGATCATGCGACGTCTCCTCGCCCCCGTCTGCGTAGCCCTCGCGACCCTTGCCGCGTCGATGCCGATGAGGCCAGGGAGGATTCCGGGGGATCGGCTGATCGCGAACCTGGAGGCGATGCTCGCGAAGCGGCCGAAGGAGGCAAACCGAATCGAGTACCTCCTCGGCCGAGCCCACTACGCAATGTACGCGGCAACCTATGAAGGGTCGTGGACCAAACCGGGCGAGGTCGAGTATTACCCAGCGCGGGAGGAAATCATTCAGGTTTCCAAGTCCAAGCCAATTAGTCGATCTCGCAAGGCTGGCGGGAAGACCGTGATTGACTCTGTCGAAGACGAGCCGCTCCCGTCCTTCCCCGAGTTTATGGGATATGTCCGCCCCTGGGACGGACATTCGGAGCCCAAATCGACCCTGTCGAACCTGAGGCACATCGAAGCTGCCGTTAGGCACCTCAACAAGGCGATCAGGCTTTCGCCGGACGCATATTCGGCGCTCCCCCACCTCACACTGGCGTGCGTCTTCGAATCATCCTCAACCCTCGCCGGCAAAGTGACCCTACTTCCTCCTTACCGCGACCTCAAAACGAAGGCGGATTTCCTTCGCGAAGCGGGCAAGGAGTACCTCGCTGCATTCGACCTCTCGTTGGAGAACGATCTGAATCCAAAGACAGGCGACCTCTCGCACCTCCACACCCCAAGGCAGATTCCGCTCTTCGGACTCCAAACCCTGATTAGCTACGAGGCCGCTCGCTCCTATCTTCGCGTCGCGCCGAATGGCCCTCGACATGGGCAGGTAGCCGTAGCGCTCGCCAAGTTCAACAAGCTGCCGCCAAGTGGCATCGTCACGCCGCTCATTTTCAGCCTCGACCATCGAGCCTCCCTCGCCGAACTCCTCGCCCCCGGCAAGGTTGTGGACTTCGATCTCAACGGCACCGGTCTCCCGCAGCGCTACTCGTGGGTGCAGCCGACCACCGCCTTCCTCGTCTGGGACCCCGAAGGCGCGGGCGTGATTACGAGCGGACGAAGACTCTTCGGCAACGCGACCTGGTGGATGCTCTGGTCAAACGCCTACGAGGCGCTCGACGCGCTTGACAACAACCGGGACGGCTGGCTGACCGGCTCCGAGCTCAAGGGGCTCGCGATTTGGGTTGACCGCAACCAGAACGGCCGCGCCGAGCCGGGAGAAGTCACGCCTCTTCGAGCCACCGAAATCGATGGGATCGCCACCCATGATTCCGAAAGAGTAGGAATCTCCCTGGCGAATTTCGAAGGAATTCGCCTGCGGGATGGCCGGCTCCTGCCGTCTTACGATTGGACGACCTCGCCGGTCAAGAAGTAGATCATGTTTACCGCCGCCCTCCTTGCCATTGCCATGCAGCCGACGCTCGCCTCCCAGATCGACGCGATTCGGGTGAAGTACGGGCTTCCGTCGATCACCGCGGGCACGATCGTGAACGGCAAGATTACCGACCTGGAGGCGGTCGGGGTCCGCCGGATGGGGAGCGACGAGAAGGTCACGACCGAAGATCGGTATCACATCGGCTCGAACACAAAGTCGTTCACCGCGGCGCTGTTCGGGGTGTTGGTGCAGCAGGGGAAGGTCAAGTGGGACACCCCGCTGTCCGAGATATTCCCCGATATTGCGATGGACCCGGCCTACAAGAACGTGACCGCGATCCACCTCACGAGCCACCGCTCTGGCTTGGACGGGAACACCTTCGCCGGGAAGATGCCCGGCTTCACGTTGAAGACTCCGATCGAACTCCAGCGCATGGAATACACCCAGTCCGCGCTCATGCAGAAGCCGATGGCGGAACCCGGGGCGAAGTACGTGTACGCCAACCGCGGATTCATCGTACTGGGCACGGCGATGGAAAAGCTCACGGGCAAGACCTGGGAATCCCTGGTGAAGAGCGAGATTCTCGACCCGCTCGGGCTCAAGTCGGCGGGCTTTGGTGCGCCGGGTTGGATGGATCACACCTCCCAACCCTGGGGTCACATCATGCAGAACGGGAAGCTGGTCCCGATCCCGCCCGGACCCAACTCGGACAACAAGCAAGTCGTCGGCCCGGCGGGCACGCTGCACATGAGCGTGCCCGACATGCTCAAGTACTGCTGGTTCCAGGCTCAGGAAGGTCGGAACGGGGGCATCCTAGAGCCCTCGACCTTCAAGATGCTCCACTCGGCTCCGTTCGGAGGTAACTATGGCGGCGGCTTCCTGCAGGTTGACCGCCCATGGGCGGGCGGGATCGCGTTGACCCACTCGGGAAGCAACACCATGAATTACCAAACCATCTGGATCGCCCCGAAGAAGGGATTTGCCGTCGTGGTGTCGACCAACGCAGTGGTTCCGGACGTTGGGAAGGCGATGGATGAGGTCGCGTCGCTGCTGATCGCCCGGGCTCTGCGCTAGGGCTGAGAGAGGGAGCAAGTGTTGAGTGTTGAGGATGCCTCCGGACACGTCCCGCGTAGGTGCCCCCGACCGCGGTCAGGTTAGGATTTGCGCGGGACGGTTTCTGTCTTCTCGTGGGAGAGCCATGTGCATGCCTGTCGTGCCCCGCCCCCCCCCCCGGTGGCGGGCGGCCAAAACCTCGCGCCACGAGGCGTGGCGGGGTATCAGAAGTGTTGAGGGTTTGGATGCCTCCGGACACTGTCACCGCCTGGCCTTTTACCCTCCCGAGCCCGTGTCCTGAGGCATCCGAAGTCATCCACGGCCGCCGCGTCGCGTGATTTCCCTCCGGTCGGGTGACCTTGACCGGGTTCGAGCCACCCCCGCTGAAGTTCGAGACTAGGCAGTGCGGCGGCGGCGAATCAGAAGCAGAGCGCCGAGCCCTAGTGCCGCGAACGAGGCTGGTTCGGGCGTCGCGTTCGATGCATAGTTATGACCGCTATCGGAGGTGATGCTTCCGCCGGGGGTCACGACATCGATGTATTGGTGCGCGGTATGGCTGTAATCCGCCTGCGACCTCAGGAATGTCGGATTCATCCAATAGAGCTGGGAAGTCGTGACTAGATAGCTGGATAGCATGACCCGCGAGCCCGCCGCAACCGTCATGTCGCTGGATAAGATGTTCGTGTCCAGCGAGTAATTGCCAGACTGGACGTGCGCCTGGTACTGGAGGTAGGCCTCCGCCCCTGTGCTCTGGTCGTATCCATCGAAGCGGGAATTGACCGACGCATACTGGCTATTCGGATCCATGAACCCCGAGACCGGCATCGTGAAATGTAGCGTGATCATGCCGACCCCGCCGACCGTGATCCAATCCTGGACCTCATCCGCCGCGCTGCAATACGGAGATACTTGGCCGAATATAAACGAGGCGTCGACTTCCGTGTTCGAACTCAGCCTGCCGTACGTTGCGATTGATCCGAACGAAGCGTGGACTTCCGTGTTGATCTCCTTTTGATCGCTAACGGCCGTGTCCACGTTCTCGACGTACTGGCTGTAAGACGTGGCACCAGAAAAGTCGCCGCTCTGGCCTTTGGCCCACAGGTAGGAGGTCGCGTTCGCGGACGCGGCGGTGACAGCGCAAAGCGCCAAGGTTAGTCTCTTGATCATATTGTTCTCAATTTCCAAAAGCAATCGGCGGACGTCAGATTGGAGTATACGGGAACGCTAGCGAATTACCCGACAGCTAACTCAAATCCCCGTATGCTTACCCCCAAGCGAATTCGCCTAGGGCCGGATGACATTCCTGAGGCTAAATCCACGGATTAGCGGTCCAAACTCATTCCAGCTTAAGTTCTAAAAGCCTCAGGACACGGTCGTTCGTCGATCTCGGGTTGGGTAACCGGTGTGTCCTGAGGCATCGAAGCTCCCTCGGGACGACGGGCCGGTATGTGAGGCATCTCAGGCAAAGGTAAACTGCCCGTCCCCATGGACTTGCGCGGCACCCTTAATTTGCCTGATGCCGACTTCACGATCCCGATGAAGGCGGACTTACCCAACTTGGAGCCGCGGATTCAGGCCATTTGGAATACGATCGGCATCTACGATCGCGTGCTCGAATCGCGCGCAGGAGCGCCTAGCTACGTCCTCCACGACGGCCCGGCGTACACGAACTCGCCGATCCACATCGGCACGGCCCTCAATAAGACCCTGAAGGACTTCGTGGTCAAGAGCCGCACGATGATGGGCTTCCGCTGCCCGTACGTGCCCGGATTCGACAATCACGGCCTGCCCATCGAGCAGGCCGTCATGAAGAAGTTCAATGACCAGAAGCTCAAGCCGACCGACAGCGAGCTCCGCGCCGCGTGCCGCGAGCATGCCGAGGAGTTTGTTCGCGTCCAATCCGAGCAGTTCCGCCGCCTGGGCGTGTTCGGCATGTGGGAGCGACCCTACCGGACAATGGATTACCGCTACGAGGCCGCCCTCGTGCGCCTGTTCGGCCAACTCGTCCAAAAGGGCTACGTCTACAAAGGCCTGCGCCCGACGCTCTGGTCAACCGCCAGCCGCACCGCGCTGGCCGACACCGAGATCGTCTACCAAGACCACACGAGCACCGCGATCTACGTACGCTTCCCGCTGCGGCACGACTACAACGGCTTCAGCCAGAAGCTCCCGAACTTCTACACGATCATCTGGACGACCACGCCGTGGACGATCCCCGCGAACCTCGCCGTCGCCTTCAACCCGAAGGCGTTGTACGCGATCGTTCGGGTCGGCGAAGACCACTATCTAATCGCCGTCGATCTCGTGGAGCAGGTCGCCACCAAGCTTGGCTGGTCCGGGTACGAGATCGTCACCGAAGAACTAGGCGCTTCGTTCGAGCAGTCCACGTTCAAGCATCCGATCTACGATCGCGACTCGCTTTGCGTGATGGCGGACTACGTGACGATGGAAGACGGCACCGGTGTGGTCCACACCGCGCCAAGCCACGGTCGAGATGACTTCTTCACTGGCCTCAAGTACAACCTTCCGACGCCTAACACCGTCGACGAGCGCGGCGTGCTCACCGCCGAGACCGGCGAGTTCGAAGGAACGTTCTACAAAGACTGCGACACCGTCGTGGTGGATCGCCTGCGCGAACTCGGGATGTTGCTTGACGCACGCCCCTACCAGCACTCGTATCCCCACGCCGAGCGCGATGGCCAGCCCGTCATCTTCCGCGCGACCGAGCAGTGGTTCGTGGCGCTCGACCACGACCGACTCCGCGGCCGGATGCTCGAAGAGATCCAGAAGGTCGAGTGGTTCCCGAGCAACGGGCGGAATCGGATCGAGGCGATGATCCGAAATCGCCCCGACTGGTGCATCTCACGCCAGCGCCCTTGGGGCGTCGGCGTGCCGATCTTCTATGGCGCAGCGAGCCGCGAGCCTGTGCTCGATCCGCTGGTGTTCGAGATGGTCGCCGAGGCGGTTGACGAGGGCGGCCTCGATGCCTGGTTCAGCAAGTCTGCGAAGGAGCTGCTGCCGGTCGACTACACCCATCCGGTCACCGGGGAGACGGAGTTCGTGAAGGAGACCGACGTCCTCGACGTCTGGTTTGACAGCGGAGCAACCTCGCTCTGCGTGCTAAGCGGCGACGTCGAGCCACTTTGGAAGGAGAATTGGCCCGCCGATCTGTACCTTGAAGGTTCCGATCAGCATCGTGGCTGGTTCAACGCATCGATCATTCTCGGCACCGCGATCAACGGGAACGCTCCCTACAAGGCGGTTCTGACCCACGGGTTCGTGAACGACGATCAAGGTCGCAAGATGTCCAAGCGGCTCGGCAATGTGGTCGATCCCGTCAAGGCTTCTGACCAGTTCGGGGCCGACGTGCTCCGCTACTGGGTCGCGAGCGTCGACTACTCGAACGACGTTCCCTGCTCAGAGACCTTGCTCAAGACCTTCGGCGAGAACTACCGCCGGGTCCGCAACACCCTCCGCTTCCTGATCGGGAACCTGCAAGGGTTCGATAAAGCGCACAACGGGGGGCAACTGCTCGAAATGGATCGCTGGATCATCGAGCAGGTGGATCTGTTGGCCGCCGATTGCGTCGGGGCTTACGAGCGGTTTGACTTCGACACCGCCATCCGAAGCGTTCACGACTTCTGCGTGAACCAGCTCTCCCGCGGCTATCTCGACGCGATCAAGGATCGCATGTACTGCGACGCCACCGACTCGGCCACCCGCCGATCCGGCCAAGTCGCCTGCTTCACCGTGCTCGTGACCTTGACCAAACTCGTCGCTCCGGTCCTGGTACACACGGCGGAGGAGATTTGGACCCGCTTGGGAGATCTCGGTCTGATGGGTGGCGAAGACGCGCGATCGGTCCACATCCAGCGGTTCGACGTTCCGTCGAAAGCACGCCTCGAAGAGATCGAAGGGAATGGTTTGCAAGTGCGATACGCTGGGATCATCGAGTATCGCGAGTCCGTTTTCGCCGAGTTCGAGGCGTGGAAGGCCGCCGCGGGCGTCAAGGATTCTCAGGACGTCGTAGTGACTCTCGCGGAGACAGGGGAAGCGCTTGCGATGCTGAGGTCGTTTACTGATGAGGAGCGCGCCAACCTGTTTAAGATGAGCGGAGTCGAATTGACGGAAGGGACCGGAACACGAACGTTCGTGCTAAGCACGTACGAGAAGTGCGACCGATGCCGCCTGCGCCGCGTCGACGTTATGCCGGTCGGGGAGTGGAAGCTCTGCAACCGGTGCAGGCCGTTCGGCGAGGGCTTGATCGCGCGGGGCGAGGCTTGATGAAGGATCGGCGACTCATATTTTGGGTCTTGCTGGTTCTGCTTCTCATCGTCGACCAATACGTCAAGCATTGGACTCGGGCCAACATCACCACCGGCGGACATTTCCACGGCCTGCCATGGCCCGGCGTGCTCGAGTTCACGCTGACTTACAACGAGGGCGTGGCATTCGGCAAGCTCCAGGGCTACGGCCTTCTCATGGCGCCGATCGCCCTGATCATTTCGGGTGTCGCCGCCTATTACTCTTGGAAGCATCCGTCTGAATCCAGGTGGAACCACACCACCGCCGGTCTCTTGGCCGCGGGCGCGCTGGGAAACCTGATCGACCGCGTGATGTACGGCAAGGTCACCGACATGTTCGAGATTCGGGTCTTCAACTTCCCGGTTTTCAACGTCGCCGACATGTGCATCTCGGTCGCGGCGGGAATGATGATCCTCACCTGGATTCGCGAGAGCCTTCATCACCGGGAGACTCCACCGCCGGTGGAGACCCTGACACCTACCGGCGAATAGTACGGAACCTCAGTCGACGTGGGTTCGCCAAACGGGCATGGACCACAGCAAGACAGAGAAGCGCGGGCACAAGGCAGGAGGGGTCGCGATCCACACGGGCTCACCCACAGGGCACGAGGAACTCGAGGCGCACGAAGGGGCGCACGTCGCTCCCGACGACCAACCCACCGAGACCGTTAAGACCGTGCCAAACAAGCCTCCGAGCGAGGAGCCACCCCAGAACCCGAAGCACACGGGAGTTTAGGAATCGAGAGTGGAGTGTTGTCGAGATCGCAATCAGCGGAGATACAAACCTCCAATACTCCGACACTCCAATACTGCGGCAAAGCCGCCTAGCTTTCGCTCGACTCATACTGATCGCGGAGCATGTGCACCACATTGGCGTCGGCCAGCGTCGTCGTGTCTCCGAGCGCGCGTCCTTCGGCCACATCACGAAGCAGGCGGCGCATGATCTTGCCGCTGCGCGTCTTCGGGAGTTCGGCGCAGATGAATACGTCGTTCGGACGAGCGAGGGCTCCGATCTTGTGGGCGACGTGGGCTTTCAGCTCGTCGATCGTCGCGGTCATTCCGGCACGGAGAATCACGAAGGCGGCGATGGCCTGACCCTTTAACTCATGGGTCTTTCCGATCACCGCCGCTTCGGCTACCGACGGGTGATCAACGAGGGCGCTTTCTACTTCCATCGTGGAGATGTTGTGTCCCGCGACGAGCATCACATCGTCCACGCGGCCCAGAAGCCAGAAGTTGCCTTCCTCGTCAACCTTCACGCCGTCGCCGGGGAAGTAGTAGCCGGGGAAGCGCTTCCAGTAGACGTCGAGGAAGCGGTCGTGGTTGCCGTAGATTCCGCGCGTCATCGCGGGCCAGGTGCCTTTGATCGCGAGGATGCCGCCAACCTCGGGGGCACCGGAGCCGGGTCCCGCCAGCACGCGCTTGATCAGCTCTTCCTCGCTCACGAGCTCGCGGCCGTCCTCACTCAGAACCACGGCACGGATTCCTGGGAACGGGTGCGTCGCGCTTCCCGGTTTGGTCGAAGTAATACCTGGCAAGGGGGTGATCATAATGGAACCCGTCTCGGTTTGCCACCAGGTGTCGACCACCGGGCAAGCACCCCCGCCGATAACCTCGTGGTACCAGATCCACGCTTCGGGATTGATGGGCTCACCGACCGAACCCAGTAGCCGCAACGAACTGAGATCGCACGCTTGCGGGAAGTGATCCCCCCACTTCATGAACGCGCGGATCGCAGTGGGAGCCGTGTACAGGATCGTTACCTTATGGCGCTCGATGATCCGCCAGAAGCGGTCCTTCTCCGGCGTGTCGGGAGCCCCTTCGTACATCACGCAGGTCGCCGCGTTCGCCATGGGTCCGTAGACGATGTAGCTGTGCCCAGTGACCCAGCCGCAGTCCGCGGTGCAGAAGTAGACGTCGTCTTCCTTGAGGTCGAACACCCACTTGGCCGTCGCCATCACGCCGGTCAGGTAGCCGCCGGTGGTGTGGACGATTCCCTTCGGCTTGCCGGTCGAACCGCTGGTGTAGAGGATGAACAGCATGTCCTCGCTGTCCATCGGCTCGCATGGGCAGTCTGTGGATTGGTTCGGCACGAGGTCATGCCACCAGATGTCGCGGCCAACGGTCCAGCCGCCGCGATCGTAGTCTCGCACAGTGATTCCGCTTGATGTTGAACCAGGCTCCCCGGCGCGGTTGAGCACGAGAACCTTCTCGACGGTCGGACAGCCGAGTTCGATGGCTTCGTCGACCGTCTTCTTGAGCGGGATGATGTTGCCGCGTCGCCAACCGCCGTCGGCGGTGACGATCACCTTCGCCTGGGCGTCGTTGGTACGCTCCTCCAGACTCTCCGCGCTGAAGCCGCCGAACACGACGCTATGGGCGGCACCGATGCGGGCGCAGGCGAGCATGATGATCGCGAGCTCGGGGACCATCGGCATGTAGACGCAGACGCGGTCACCCTTCACGACGCCGAGCGATTTCAGCGCGTTCGCGGTGCGACTGACCTCGTCTTTGAGTTCACGGTAGGTGATCTTGCGGACGTCGCCGGGCTCGCCCTCCCAGAGAATCGCGACCTTGTCCGCCTTGTCGGAAGCGGCGTGGCGGTCGACGCAATTGTGGGCGACGTTGATCTTGCCCCCGAGGAACCACTTCGCGTCCGGAATTTCGAACTGACAGACGGTGTGCCAAGGCTCGAACCAGTCGAGCTGCTTCGCCCAGCCTTCCCAGAACGCCTCGGGATCAGCGAGCGCCTCCTCATAAACCGCCGGGTCCTTCACCTCGGCCAAGTCGCGAAACGCCGCCGTCGGAGCAAAGGAACGGTTTTCTTGGAGGAGGGTGGAAATGGTGTCCGACATGGGAAGAGTCCAGTTTAGCTTTTTCGACGATCCGCGTGATTGAACGATCCCTCTCAGTCTGAGCCTGAGCCTGAGCCTGAGTTGGAGTTGGAGTTGGAGTTGGAGTCTGAGTTCGAGTGGCAGTTGCAGTTGCAATGTTCGAGTGATCGAGTGTTCGCTTGGAAGATTGTAGTTGTCATTCCGACCGACGCCGCCCACCCGAGAACGAAAACCGTAGGCGGCGGACGGAGGAACCTGACCGTCATCGCCTATTGTTTGTCACCCAAGCAGAAGGTTGGTAGACGCAGAAACAGCAATCTATCCAAGATCGCAAGGTCCCTCATCAACTCCAACTCAGGCTCAGACTCTAACTCCAACTCCAACTCAGACCTGCAAAGGCCGAAAGACCCCGGCGCGAGAGTCGGACGGTGTACGATAGACTCGCTCTATGACGCTCACCGTCCCGCTTGAGGAATTCGCCGAAGCCGTGACGCGCGTGCTTGGCCACAAAGACGCCTACATTTCGCCTAGGGGTGGAGGCTCGCTGATCACGGCGGCCGCGGACGGTAAGGTGGTTCTGACCTCCTCGAAGCTCTTGCCCGACGTCGTCGAGGCGCAGCTCACGAGCGCGGGGCTGAAGATCCACCGCGGGACATGGCGGGTTTCCGACGATAGCGACGCCACCGACATGGAGAACATCTACGTCGCCGCGGTTTCGTACGTCAGTTCGGACGAGAAGCCCGGCCTGTGGATGGACGCCTACCCCGATCCACCCACCGCCATTCAAGTGCTGAAGGCGTTGTACGATGAGTTCGCCTCGACCGGCGAAGTTCAAGACGCATCGTTTGAAGATTTCCTTCGGCTCTCGAATGCCAACGTCGTAATCCTCGGCCCCGCCGACCTCCGCTCCTTCGCGCATCAGAAGCTGGAGTGCTAGAACTGCGTTGGATCGCGGATCGGCACGGACTCACTTTCTCACTCACTCCCACTCCTTACCATGTCGGTAATCCGGCAATGTCTCGGAGCGCCCGGCTTGGCGAATTTCTTGGGTTCACGCCTATATGCACGTGGGGTGGAGTTTCGTCAACTAGTTAGGACGGAGATCGCTACACACGATCAAAGCGACCCAACAATCTTCTGAGAAGATGCTAGGCAATCCGATCGGCTTGTGCTTTGCCGTAAAGGTTAGCCGGGGTCTTAACGAGTCGGCGGCTTATGGATAGTTCGATTCACTGCCTTCTAGTAGGACCCATATGTTTCATGTTGATCAGAAACCCCGCTCAACTGAAGGGTCCACCGGGACCGTCGAAAGTTCTCGTGGGCAGGAGTATTTCTTTCACTCTTCTGGAAATCCACGGTGAATCACTGCTTTTATCTGACCTGGAAACCGCTGCCAATACGAATGATCTATAGAGAGCTCGGTCTTCTCGATCCTTCGGGTGAAAATCATAGGCGCGTTGCACGTATAAAACTAAACAGCAATATAGCTTTTTGTCTTGGTCACGGCGGACGGACGTTCCTGGTATGCGAGCTTTACCGATCAAGCTTACAATCTCGGTCAGTTCCTTCTCTGAAGGCAAGGGCAATTCCGCCAGCAATGGACCGATCTCTTTCACGTTCAGTGATAACCGCACTCCGCGAAATTCGAGCCTCTCTGAAATTCTTTCGAGCTCACTGGTTACGCGGAGGGCACTAAAGTCGGCAGCGGGAGCGCAAAAGCCGCCGCAATCAACCCAGCGACGATTGCACTCTTAACAATAAACCTCGCCATGCCATTCACTTAATCACAATCCGGGTGAGTCCAACCGGCTCGCCTTTCCCGCGGAGGCTGACCTGACCCAGCGGCTCAAGGGTCACCCTGTCGCTCGCGCGGACGCCCGCGATGACCGAGTCGGTCAGGAGCATCTCAGCTTCAAGCGCACTACATTCTCCAGCAACGCGCGCCGCGGTGTTCAATGCGTCGCCGTGAAATGTCACCTGCGTGGCCAACTGACCGACCTCGCAGGCGACCACCGGTCCCGCGTGAACCGCGGCTCGGAACGTCGGCACCAGTCCGTATCGCTTCTGATACTCCGCTGATCGCGCGGCGATGGCGGCCTTGAAAAGGGAAAAACATCGAACGGCATGGCCGCCCTCCGTTCCGTCTCTCCACCGCCAGGAGATGATGGCTTCGTCGCCGACATACGCCACAACCTCTCCGCCGGAGTCGAGTACGGGCCCGGCGAGGTCATCGAAAATATCTCGGATCAAGAAGCTGAACTGCATCGATCCCAAACTCTCGGCGAGGGGAGTCGAGCCGCGAACATCGATGAGCAGGAACACGCGAATCTCCTCTCGCGGGTTCCGATAGCGCCCGAGAATCCAGTTCAGCAGCTTGGCCGGTCCGATGCGGCGGGACAATTCGAACAGGAATGACACCGCGACCGCGATGACGAACGGGTATACGATCGGCTCCCAGCCATTGGAGAAGTATCCAACGACCTTGTTCCAAACTAGCTCGGGTCGTCCGGTAAAGACCGACACCACAGCAATGATCGTCACGAGGATCGAGCCCAGGATGACCGCCAAGTACACGAGCGCTCCAACCGGCGCGGCGACGTAAAGGGGAGCGCGGCGCAGGCGCGGAAACACAATGTCGTTCGCTTTCGCCATGGCATAGACGGCGAGCGCGCACACGAGGGCATCCACGAGGATTTCCTCGAAGCCGATCCCACGTCGCGGATGCTTGGGCGAGTTGTCCTGGGACAAGAGCTGCAAAAGAATCGCCGCCCCCAATGCAAGCAGCCACAGCCGAAAGAGGGCTCGAAATCGCCGCCGCTTACGCTGGTTCAACGCTTGGGCTTCCCGATGGAGTTCAACGTGACCCCCATTCCCAAGTCCCGTACGCGATCTTGTCGGATAGAGGGGTTCCGGCTTGACGAAGAGCAAGCTCGATTTGGGCCCGGTGGAAGGACTCGTGGGCGATCAAATAGCCCAGGAATGCCGCCGCATGGGGTTTGAAGCCCTTGATCTTGCCTTCAGGCGATCCGGCGCTCGCGAGTAGCTTTTCGATTGCTTCGGCAGATTCGGAAAGCCTAGCGCGAAAAGACTCGGCATCCCCCTCGCCGGGCTCGAACTTCGTCTGTCCTTCGTGTAGCGCGGGTGCCGCCGCCTTGAGCCACATCAACCGCACGTTGTGGACGTGGCTGAACCCGCTGAGTGCGGACTTGCCCTTTGCAAGCGAAGTCGAGAGTTGCTCGGGCGGAATCGCTTCCAGCAGGTAGAGGTTGATGCGGGCGTTGATGCGCCAGGTCTCGAGCAGCGCTTCCATCACCTCTAGGCTATCACGCCCGCGGGTCATCGACGAACTTGGCGTAGTCGACGTCCGAGTTGCTCCACCCGCCATCGATGCGGAGAACCTGGCCCGTGATGTAACTGAGCTGCCCACTCAGCAACGTCCAGACCGCGTTGGCAACCTCGCTGGCCTCGCCCACCCGATGGATGGGCAAGCGCTCCTCAACCGCCTGGAGCCGATTCCCGACCAGCGACTGTCGGCTCATTTCGGTAAAGGTGAACCCGGGCGCGACCGCGTTCACGAGAATGCTGTCTCGGCCAAGCTCGAGGGCGCAGTTGCGGGTCAGCGACTCAATCCCCGCCTTCGCGGCGGCGTAAGCGGTCCGGTTGAATCCGGAGAGAACCGCGTGCCCGCTGCTCACGTTCACGATATGTCCCGGACGTTTGTCGCGGATCGCCGCTTGGGCGAACGCCTGCGAGAGCAGGAACGGCGCGCGCAGGTTGATCGCCATCAGCCGGTCCCAGTCCTCAATCTTTGTTTCAGTGAGAGAGGTTCGCACCATGATGCCCGCGTTGTTGACAAGGTAGTCCAGCGGCCAGTGAGAGGGAATAACCGCGGAGATTACGCCAGGTTGCTCCAGGTTGGCCGCCCAGGGCGTTCCGCCGATCTCGGCGGCGATCGCCTTCGCTCCTTCAGCGTCGATGTCGAGACAGATGACATGGACGCCTTCCGCCGCCAGCTTGGTCGCGATCGCCCTGCCGATCCCGAATGCCGCGCCCGTAACCAATGCTCGCTTCGATTCCATCGTTCGGGTTCATGTTAACTGATGCCGGGTTCGGCTCGCTGCCAGCGCCATGTCATTCCGAGCGAGCCCCAGCGACATTGAGGAATCTGACCGGAGGCAACGACTGCTTGTACCAGCACTCGGCGACTACGGGCAGATCCCTCGGCACAACCATCCTTCGGGATGACATGCCACTTCCACTACCACTCAGAAACCCGTATCCTGGCTGCTCATGCAATCGGACCGCCTGACAAACACCCAGTGGAAGGGACTTACCGCCGCTTGGCTTGGCTGGACCTTCGACGGTCTTGACGGCTTCCTCTACTCGCTGGTCGCGCTCCAGTTCGTGAAAGAGCTGATGGTCGGCGCGCTGGAGTCGGAGGCCAAGCAGAAGGCCGCGCTTATCCAGGCGGTATTCCTATTCGGATGGGCGATCGGCGGTGCGGTGTTCGGGCGCATCGGTGACCGAATCGGTCGCACGAAGACACTCGTCCTCACGATCCTAACCTACGCGATCTTCACCGGCGCCTCGGCCATCGCCCAGACCTGGTGGCACCTGATGATCTTCCGGTTCATCACCGCCCTCGGAATTGGTGGAGAATGGGCTGCAGGCTCCGCCTTGGCCTCCGAGATGCTCGCGCCGAAGCACCGGGCTTGGGCAAGCGCGACCCTGCAGAGCGGGTTCCAAGTTGGCATGATCGCCGCCGCGCTCACCACCGGGTGGATGAGCAGCATCACCGGGGAGCACGGCCAGCGCTATGTCTTCCTCGTCGGCCTTATCCCCGCGCTCTTCACGCTGTGGATCAGGAAAGCAGTCCCCGAGCCGGATGCCTGGCATCAGGCGCGTCAGAACCAGGTCATGCCGAAGGTGACCGACCTCTTCAAGAAGGGAGTCCGCCACATCACCTTTGTGACTCTCGCTCTCGCCGCAACCACGTTGACGACGATCTGGGTGTTCTTCTTCTTCGTGCCTCAAGTGATTCAGAAGCATCCCGACGCCGCGTCGCTCTCGAAGGAACAGCTCACCCACCTCGTCATGAACGTGACGATCATCTACGCGCTTTGGAATATCGCGGGCAACTACTGTTCGTCGTACCTGGCCCGTTGGGTTGGCTACCGGAAGTTCTTCCTAATCAGCTTCGGGACTGGCATGTTCTGCCTGCTGTACGGGTTCAACGGCCCCCGCCCATTGGGTGAGCAGATTCTGTGGATCTACGCGACGGTGTTCTTCGCGGGGAGTGTCTTCGCGGTCTTTCCTTTGTATATTCCGCCCCTCTTCCCGACCTTGCTGCGCACCACCGGCGCAGGGTTCTGCTACAACTTCGGCCGAGTCATCGCCGCGATCGGAACGCTCGCCGGAGCCGCCCTCTGGGGCAAGGCCGAGGCACGCGACGTGATCCATGCCGTGGGCTACATGTCGATCATCGGCATCATCGCCGCTCTCTTCGCGCCGGAATTGGGGCGGGATCAGGTCTCGATTCACGAATGAAGTGGTAGTGGTAGTGGTAGTGGTAGTGCAGAAGCTATGTTGGACGAGCAAGGTCCCGCCCGATGCCTCCGGCGAGCGGCTGCGGCCGAGGCTCAAAGGAGGGTAACCGCGCGCCACGGGGCGTGGCGGGGTATCGAACGCTTGTCAGACCTCTAACTCAAACTCAAACTCAGGAGCCTAAGCGCGCCAAAGAACGCCTGCGATCAAGGATCTTCTGATACTGACCGGAAAGGCTCGTCGTGCGGCGGTCCATCAGGTTGTCGATGAAGAACTCCCACATCCGCGCGTTGTTCACGCCGGTGTGCCCGAGGTCTGGACCGGCGACGAGATCGAAACTCTTGCTCGCCCCCGCCAACGCCCCGATCAACTGAAAGGAGTTGGAAGGGTGGACGTTGTTGTCCGCCGACCCAAAGTAGAGCAGCAACCGTCCCTTGAGGTTCTTCGCCAGCTTGATCGCCGATCCGGCGTCGTAGCCCTCTTCGTTCTCTTGAGGGATCCACATGTACCGCTCGGTGTAGATTGAGTCGTAATTCCGCCAGTCGGTTACCGGCGAACTCGCCGAGGCCGCAGCGAACGCTTCCGGGTGCCGAAGCAGGGCCAGTGCGGAGAAGTAGCCGCCGTAGGATGTGCCGTAAATGCCGACATGCTTGCCGTCCACATAGGGACGCTTGGCGAGTTCGAGAATCCCCGCCGCGTGGTCGTCGATCTCCACCACGCCGAGCTTCTCGTAGACCGCATCTTTGAACGCGGTGCCGCGACCTGCCGTGCCCCGGCCATCCATCTGGACGTGGAGGAAGCCAAGCTCGGTGATCGCGTCGGGGGTCTGGAACCGCTCGATTCCGCCGCCCGAATCCGGCCCGCCGTACACACTAACGATCACCGGCCACTTCTTGGCGGGATCGAAGTCGGAAGGGAATTGGATCGAACCGTAGCACGTCGTCTTCCGGTCGGCGGCAGTGAATGTGAACCGCTCGGTCTTCTTGAATCCAGCCGCGTCGAACTTGGTCAGGTCGCTCTTGGCCAATTCGACTAATGCCTTACCCTTCATGTCGCGAACCGTCGTCACCGGCGGGGTATCGGTGGTCTCGGCGACATCGACGAACGTCGCGTTGTCCGGCGCGATGTCCACGGTGTGGCTCAGGGCCGGATCGGTGAGGCGCGTCTCGCCTTTGCCGTCCAGACGAACCCGGTGGAGTTGACGCAGGTAGGGGTTCGGCGCGCTGCGCGCGGTGTAGAACAACAGACCGGACTTCTCGTCGAGCTTCTTTACGCCTTCGACCTCGAAGTTGGCTTGGGTGAGCGGGCGGATCAGCTTGCCTGAGATGTCGTAAAGATACAGGTTCCGGTACCCGTTGCGTTCGGATATCCAGATGAAGCGCTTGCTGTCGGCGAGCCACTGGATGGCCGGAGAGTTGTCAACCCAACCGTTGGCTGTTTTCTCCTGAAGGATCGTTCGGCAAGTGCCGGTTTCCGGGTTCGCCGCACAGAGCTCGAGAGTGTTTTGGCGGCGGTTGGTTCGGTTGAACAGAAGCTCGGTTCCGTCCGGCGACCAACGCACCGCGTACACATACTCGCCGAGAGTGGCGTCAGCGAACTTTGTGTCGATCGCCTTGGTCGTCTTGGACGCGATGTCGTACACGAGGAGGGTGACTTCGGGGTTGGGCGCGCCCGCCTTCGGATAGGCCTCGACATCGAGCTTGGTCTGGATCTGCTTCTGATCCATCGTCAAGTAGTAGTCCAACACCTTCGATTCGTCGAACTTGTAGAACGCGAGCTTCTTGCCGTCGGGCGAGAACCACATCGCCTCGCGGACCTCAAGCTCCTCGCCGTAGACCCAGCTCGCGATGCCGAACTTGAGTCGCTTTTCGGCGGAGCCTTCGGTCGTCACGTTGATTGAATTGTTGCCCTTGCCGTCCGTGAGGATGATATTTCGGTCTTTCGACACGGCCTTGAGGGTCTGGTCCGCGTTGAACGCGGTGTCGAACTGGCGTCCTCGTGCGGGGGCCCCTCCTCCGCCTCGTCGCCGCCCCGGGGTGGTCGTCGGTGCGGCGGGAGTCGGAAGTGTCCCCTCGACTTCTTTGGCGGTGGCGATGGTGTAGACCATGCTCTTGCCGCCCTTGTCGTAGGAGAAGGACTTGCCGTCCTCGGCCCATTTGACGGTGGCGGTGCCACGGACGACGGAGTTGGCGAGAGTCTCGCGAAGTTTGACGTATCGGTCGTATCGGGGCATAGTCGAGAATCGATCTTGAGAAGCGGCGAGGGCCGACGCGGAGGCCAGGACGAGCAAAAGGGCGCTACGAATCACCCTTGAACTATAACGGATGTTCGGCTAAGTGTAAGGCGGGAAGTACGGAGGGGCCGAGATATGTCCTTTCTGTTCGCTTCTGCTTGGCAAACCCAGGATTTTCATGCTACGTTAGGTGCCGTGGAGGCCAAGCGATGTAGCCGGTGCGGAGCCGAGAATCTCGGTAGCCCGAAGTTCTGCAGCGCTTGCGGCCGCAAGTTCGTGGCCCAGCCTGAGCCTTTGCTGGTCGGCGACGATCCTGGACTCTACTACTGCTACAAGCATCCCAAGGAAGCCACGCGGGTCACTTGCGGCCGCTGCGAGAAGCCGCTGTGTCATCGGTGCGTGGTGATCGGCTCGGTCGGAGTTCGGTGCCGACAGTGTGCGTCGAACAAGATTCCGATTCGGATGCGGGGCGTGATGCACGACGCGGGCCGCGGTGTGCGCGGGGTGGGTCGGTCCATTGGTTCGCGCCCGGTTTGGTATCTCTGGATCTGGTCGATCATCATCCGGTTCATCATGGGCTTCTTCGGCCGATAGGCGGAGGCTCGATTTCGGCGGTATAATCCTGACCCTGTCGGGATGTAGCTCAGCTTGGTAGAGCGCTGCGTTCGGGACGCAGAGGTCGCAGGTTCGAATCCTGTCATCCCGACCATTAGTTCCCTTGTCCATACCGGACACATGGGTTACAGATTGTTCCGGACACATAGGTTACACCTTGATGGCTCCGAAGGGGTTTTGCAGGGGTTGTAGGGTCTTTTCTTCTAGGTCGATGTAGCCTAGGTCGTAGTCCATGAACGACACG
>JBBQPZ010000035.1:0-25980 GCA_038216655.1 Fimbriimonadales bacterium | reverse complement strand
CTCTCAGGGCAAGGGGAAGTCAACCAGCATCTTGGAGATGCAGGTTGGAAAACCTGCGCTACTAAGAGTGGGTGGCGGTTGGCCCCCTCCCTACCTCCCCCCGAGGCGGGGGAGGAGCCGGCTATCCGGCTTGGGACTGGGGTGGTTCCTCTCTCTTGGGCTTACTGGTAGTTCCAAGGTTGCTGCCGACTGGAGTGTCGGCGCTCCCAGTTAGCGCGCTGGGACTTGTGGAAACAATTCGTGGTTGGGGCGTCTAAACGATTGTTAGGAGAGACAAATGAGATTTATTAATAGTGGACTTGCAGCGATCATGATGAGTGGCCTGATGGTCGCCCCAATCGCTGCTTTCGCCCAGCATCATCACGATCAGGGGAATGGTCAGCAACACGCGCAACCGCAGCACAAACAGGATTCGCACGAGTCGCAGGGGCACGGACGGGGTCAGGGGAATGGTCAGCAGCATGCCCAGCCGCAGCACAAGCCGGTCTCGCATGAGTCCCAGGGACACGGCCAGAGCCAAGGTAAGGCCCATCGTAACGTCGAGGTTCGACGCGAGGTGACCAAGCCTGCGCATCAGCGGACGGGGAACCCGATCTATATTCGACGACAGTCGAATGGTGACCGGACGATTCAGCACCACAGCCGGCAGGACCGGGACAACCAACGCCAGGCCTGGGATCGCAATCAGTCCCAAGATTGGAATCGGAATCACAACCGACAGCCCATCGTCGTGCAGAACTACTACCATGATTCGAGTTGGCATAGTCGCGGCTGGTACTTCCAAAATCGCCGCAACAAACAGAACGAGTGGCGAAACTTGGCCATCGGGGCCGGCTTGGTTGGTGTACTCGGCCTTATCAAACATGACAACACTCTGTTCTTTGCCGGTGCCGCCGGGGCGTTGTATTCGGTCTACCGACTGAACGAAGATCGTCGCAGCGAGAACCGCGAACTGCGGGCTCGCGCGTACTACTTCGACAAGCCCTACTTCGTGCGCGACGGTGAGTTGTTCCGTCGCCAGACGGTCGAACGCGACGGTCAAAAATACTATCGCTTCTGCCGCAGCTAGCCTGCATCAGGCCACGTGAGATTGAGGCGTCCCCTGTTTAGCCGGGGACGCCTCTTTCTATGGGGTTGAACCACCAATCAAAAAGAAAGTCGAAGGCCCTTGACCCCCAGGCGGGACCGAGAAGTGAGACAGAAACTATGGAACTGCGCGAGATGGTTGAACAGGCGAAATCGGGGGACTCTTTGGCCTTCGATCGTTTGGTCGCCCATTACCGCGACATGGCCCTTGGCTATGCGAGATCGCTGGTTGGCAGCGAGGCAGCGGAGGACGCGGTGCAGGAGGCCTTGGTGGTCGCCCACCAACGGCTCGATCGCCTCGAAGACTCCGACGCCTTTGTCGGATGGCTACGTGGCATCGTTCGGCACCGGGCCATGCACGGAATCGAGCATCGGGGTCACGTCGACCTTCGAAGATCTCGAGGGCATTCCCGATTCAGTGGACCTTGAGCAATCGGTGGCTGACCGCTTTGAGTTGGGTGATCTAGCCCTAGCAATCGCCGATCTTTCGAAGGATCAACGCGATTTGCTAGGTCTTCACTACCAGCAGGGACTGTCTCATTTGGAAATCGGAGCGAAACTAGGGATCAGTAGCGGCACCGTCAACATGCGGCTCCACGCGATACGGACCCGCCTCCGACGGAGACTCAAGATGAACGACGAAACTTCTCGATCCAACGGAATCGGCATCGTGCAGAGCGCGGAAGGAGCGCTCGTCACCCTTCAATTCACCCCCGGCAACCGGCCCAAGCTCTTCTCGCGGCTCGCCTCGGATCGCGACTCGCTGTGCGTCGTCCGGTGCTTGCCGGATGGGTTGGTGCAGGCGGTGGTGAGCCGCGACTGGTCCATCTGGACCGCCGGACAGGAAGTACGCGACACGGGCGAGCCGTTCTTGGAGGCGTTTCCTGATGCCGTGGTCGCCGGGATTGTTTCACGGCCGACTTACAAGACTTCGCCGCTGGTCACGCATATCAAGAGCATCGACCTGTTTGCCCCGATGGCGCAGGGTGGAGTGACTGGTCTGTTCGCCGAGTGGGGTGTGGGGCTGCTCGTGCTGCTGCCCGAGATTCTCCATCGCATCGACACGCCGAGCAATCGTCAGACCTTGTACGTGTTCGTGCCGCCGATCCAGAGCGAAGCGCAGTGGCAGGAGGTTAATGCGGAGACACCCCCAGGCTCGCGGCAGATCGAAGTGATCTACCTGCCGGTTTCGGACCCGATCGCTCCCGGGTTTCTGAACTCGGTGACGGGTCTGGACACCCGGCTCGTCTTGTCGCGGAGTCTGACCGAGCAAGGAATCTATCCTTCGATCGACCCGATCCGTTCACGCTCGAATGTGGCGGTCCGGTCGGAAACTGCACAGTCGGTTTGCGATCTCATGAGACGGTACTACACGCTCCAGTTCTCGACCGATCCCGAGGCAGCGAGATCCCTTACCCCGGACGAGTGGACGGCGATCCGGCGGGCGCGGTTGGCGATGCGGTTCCTCTCGCAGCCGTTCTATGTCGCCGAGCCTTACACGGGGATTTCGGGGGTGGATGCGGACCCGGAGGTTGCCACTCAGACCTTCGCCGCTATCCTCGACGGTCGCTACGACGGACGTCCGGCGGGCGAGTTTACGATGGCTGGGGACTCGCCTCGGACGGTGTGAGGTTTGGGCTGGTTCGGGGGTTCGCTGTTCGAGTTGGCGCTTTGTGGGGTGCCTCAACTCACTTTTTCTAGTGAGTCTTGAACCTAACTCACGAACTCACTGCTCACTTTACCACCCGCATGATGATTTTGGTACTTTTAGTGGCTCCTCCTGGTTGTTGCCACCTTTTACCCTCTAAGCCTTGGGAGGCGAATTCGTCAACTAGATTGGCGGCTACAAGTGCACAGGCTAGAAAACCTGCGCTCCTAGGGGCCTGCAGAGAGCGCCGATTCTCGTCCTGATCAGATCGGCCGTTGCGCACGTTGTAGGTTGCGACTCTCATTCCCGTCGAAAAGTACCGCCGTTCATTTGTCTTCCGTGACACACTTAGGGGACAGAACCCATGGCTACTGTGAGCAAACCTGACACCCAGACCGAGTTCAAGCTTGGCCTCTATCGCCAAATGGTGCGCCTCCGCGCGCTGGAGCAGCGGCTAACCAAGCTTTCGCGCGACGGGCAACTGCGCGGCTCGCTCCACCTTGCGACCGGCCAAGAGGCCGTCCCCGCGGGAGCCTGCGCGGCCTTGCGGAAGGACGACACCTTCACCGTTACCTACCGCGGCCACGGATACATCCTCGCCAAGGGTGTTGATTTGAACCTGGTTGTGGCCGAAATCCTCGGTCGCGCGACGGGGCTCAATAAGGGAAAGGGCGGGAAGATGCACCTTACCGATCCGTCGTATGGGTTGCTCGGGGCGAACGGGATCGTGGGTGGTGGGGTTGGGACCGCCGTCGGCGGAGCGTTGGCATCCTGGATGGATAACTCGGATCGAGTTTCGATGACGGTATTTGGCGATGGCACCCTAAACCAGGGACACACCCACGAGGCGCTTAACATGGCCGCTTTGTGGAACCTGCCGATGATCTTCCTCTGCGAGAACAACCTCTACGCCGAGATGACCCCGCTCTCGCGAAGCACCAAGGTCACCGACCTGACCCAGAAGATGGCGGCGTACGGAATCGAAGCGGTGTCGGTCGACGGGAACGACCCGCTCGCGGTCTACGAAGTCATGCGTAAGGCGGTTGAGAAGGGCCGAAAGGGCAAGGGGCCGACCTTCATTGAAGCGATGACCTACCGAACCTGCGGCCACTATCAGAACGACCCAGGAACTCAATACCGGACACCGGCGGAGATCGCGGAATGGGAGGCGCAGGCCCCGATTGCCCGCTTCGAGAAGCACCTTGGGGCCAAGCTGGCGGCTGAGCTCGCTCAGATCAACGCCGAGGAGATCAAGGTGGTCGATGCCGCGGTCGATGCTGCGCTCGCGGCTCCCGCACCTTCCATCGACGACCTTCAAAAGGACATGTTCGTATGAGCACCGTTGCCACTGAGACAAGAACGATCGGCTACACCGCCGCCATCAGCGAGGCGCTCCATCAGGAGATGGCCCGCGACTCGAACGTGTTCGTCATCGGCGAAGACATCGGCCACTTCGGCGGGATGTTCCGCGCCACTGAGGGACTGCTTGAGGCCTTCGGCGAGAAGCGTGTCATCGACACCCCGATCTCCGAATCGGGGTTCATTGGCATCGCGCTCGGGGCGGCGATGGCGGGCAAGCGTCCGGTTGTCGAGCTGATGTTCTTTGACTTCGCGCTCGTCGCGATGGACCAGATTCTCAACCAGGTCGCCAAGGCGCAGTACATGACCGGCGGCATGGCCAAAGTGCCCCTCGTGATCCGCACTCAGGGCGGCGGCTATAAGGGCGCGGCGGCGCAGCACTCGCAGATGCTCGAAGCCTTGTTCCTCCACGTCCCCGGCCTCAAGGTCGTCTGTCCGGCGACCCCGGCGGACGCCAAGGGGCTCGTGGCGGGGGCTATCCGCGACAACAACCCGGTGCTCGTGGTGGAGCACAAGCAGCTCTACGGCATGAAGGGCGAGGTTCCCGAGGGCGAGCACGTCCTCCCGCTCGGCAAGGCCTACGTGCGCCGCGAGGGGACCGATCTGACGATCTTCACCTACTCGTACACCCTGCACCTCGCGCTGCAGGCGGCGGAGGAGTTGGCGGCGTCGGGAATCTCCGCTGAGGTCGTCGATTTGCAGTCGTTGAACCCCCTTGATTGGTCAACGATCCAGGCTTCGGTGACGAAGACCCATCGGGTGCTGATCGCCCACGAGTCGCCGGGCCGTTGCGGAGTGGGGGCCGACTTGATCGCGCAGATTCAGGAGCGCATGTTCGACGAGCTCGACGCGCCGATCCTGCGGGTCACCGGCGGGGATATCCCGGTGCCCTTTGCGCAGAATCTGGAGGAAGCTTCCCTGCCCAGCGTCTCGCGAATCGTCGCCCAGGCGAAGGCTTGCCTTGAATAGGCTCGAAGGGCGGACCGCCCTGGTTACCGGCGCCGCCCAGGGCATCGGGGCGGCGGTGGCGCGGGCATTCTCCGCCGAGGGAGCCAAGGTCGCTCTGGTCGACTTGCAAGCGGCTGAGGTCGAGGCGGTGGCCGCCACGATCGGGGGCAAAGCATTCGCGTTCGATCTCGCGGACACCGGCGCGATTCCGGGTTTGGTCGATGAGGTCGAGACCGCGCTCGGGCCGATCTCAATTCTCGTGAACTGCGCCGGGATCTGCCCGACCCAGGGCTTTGATCAGATCACCGAAGCTGTGCTGCGAAAGACGTTCGACATCAACGTCATCGGCCCGTTCATGCTGCTCCACAAGGTGGGGACTCGCATGGCGTCGCGCGACGGCGGTTCGATCATCAACGTGGCGTCGATCTCGGCGTTCCTGCCCAAGCTCGAACAGCTCGAGTACGGGGCCAGTAAGGCGGCGATCGTCAGCATGACCCGCTCGGCGGCTTTGTCTCTAGGCCCACGCGGAGTGCGGGTCAATGCGATTGCGCCGGGCGTGATCGATACGCCGATGACCCAGGCCAACGCGGAGCGGCGGTCGCGGATTCGCGGAATTACGAAGGAGGAGGCGTTGCAGCCTTTGATCGACGCGGCGGCGGTCCGGCGCATGGGCTCGCCGGAGGAAGTCGCGTCGCTCGTGGTGTTCTTGGCGAGTGGGGAGTCGAGCTTCATCTCCGGGCAAACGATCGACGTCTGCGGTGGGCAATTGATGCGATAAGTGAGCGCAAGGTTCGACTTCCGCCAGATTCAAAAAGTGAGTTTGCAATGCAGATTTGAACCCAACTCACGAACTCACTCTCACTTTGTGGGAGTTGAAAGTACGTTTGGTAGTGGTAGTGGTAGTGGTAGTGGTAGTGGTAGTGGTAGTGGTAGTGGTAGTCGCGGTGCGACAATGCATTGGGGTTTTGGGGCGGGAAAAGTCAACCACTTTCGGCAATAAAGGCTGGTGCACTAGTCGCCTCACCGCGCTCTCGCTAGGTTGCGGGTGCCTGGGATGCTCTCGCCAAGCAAACCTCTCACCTGGACGTGATTTACTGAAATGGTGTTGCCCTTCTACACGCTTCTGAATGCTGTAACGGATTCGCGGCATCACTACGTCTTTCGCTTCCGAGTCGTTGGTCAATGCCGTCCCGTGGATCTTGTCTTTAATGACCCGCACCCAAACAACAATGGGAAGACGGAAGGGGAGACGTGGATTGAGATTCGGTCCGGCAAGACTGTCCTTTGCCACCTGAGCCCGCAGTTCGGCAACTTCGTGATCGTTCCGCATCCGTCACGTGGCACCCGACCGATCCGACCCTTGGTGTTTTCCCGCGCCGGGCACACCTTTTTGTTTCTGGACACTCACCCTGGCGCCGGTAGTGCGGGTTACATGCAGATGTTCGAGGTGGGTCGGGGCGGTAGATCGCTAAAACACTTGCGCGAGTTCATGAACGGTTATGCGGTCCACTTCGGCAAGACCGGGCTACTCAAAGAATTCGCCTATTCGAAATACGTGCGATATTGGCCGCCGCCCTCGGCACGCTTTTACGTGCGCTACTGGTGGTGGAACGATCGCACCCAGAAGTTCCGGCTCGGGCGGATCGAACGAAGGAACGATTGGCCGAAAGAGGTCTGGGCCGGTTAGACTTGCTACCATGGTCGCCATCTATTTGATGCTTGCCGCGTCTGGAGCTGGCGCTCCCAACCGGACGCTTCGCGGCGCGGCTGACTCTGTAGCACGAGTCCTTCAGAAAAGCGACTGGGAGGGGTTTCGACGTTTGGCCTGTCCTTGGGCGGAAGCCTTCATAAACGCGGGCAGCCTAGCGAATTGGCTCAAGGTTCACAAGCCTAAGTGACTGGGCTTCGCGTCCCACTCATCAGGGCTTGACGAAATTTGCCTCGGGGTGGCTTCAACCTCGCGCCACGGAGCGTGGCGGGGCATCGAACGACCGGGCAACCAATTGCGCCGGAGATTCCGTCAAATGCACATGGATGAGTTTCGGCATTTGTTCGGCGAACGCGAGCGGATGCAGTGGAATGCCCAGAAGCGGGGCTACGCCTTTGTCGATCTCGACCGAATCAAGGTCGGCCCGAACGTAACCGCCCTCATCTCTGCCGAACTTGCGCGCGAATTCAAGGTCTTTCCCGTGAAGGTCGAGCGCAATCAAGCGTGGGTCATCATGCTTGATCCAGATGACCGCGAAGCCAGGGACGCACTGTACCGCGCGACCGGATGCGAGATCGTGCCTGTCATGGGGCTTCCTGCGGCGATCCATTGGGCGATCGATTGTTACTATCCGCAAGCGGAAGAGACCTAGTCCGAATCTATGCAGAGCCCTTCTCGGCCTGATGCCCCATTGAAGGAGCGCGGACTTCAGTCCGCATCCCGTGTTCTGGGCTTCAGCCCGGCGGCGTGAGCCTGCATCGGGACTGGAAGTCCCGCATACGGGGAGCGGAATGAATTCCGCGCTCCGGCACGCCACAATAGGATATGGCCTTTCACGGACTCTGGCACGCTAGTTTTACCGTCTCCGACATGGACAAGTCGCTTGCCTTCTATTGCGACCTCCTCGGCTTGGAGCTGCACCATCAGCAGGTCCAGTGCAATGAATACACCAGCAAGCTCGTCGGGTTTGAGAACGCTGACCTGAAGGTGGCGATGCTGCGGATACCGAACGCGTTCGTGGGGCCCTCGAACCATCATTTGGAGCTGGTGGAGTACGTCCACCCTCGCGGGGAGAAAACCGATGTGACCACCAACCGCCCGGGTGCGCCGCATCTGGCGTTTGTCACCGACGACATCCACGGCGACTATGCGCGATTAGCGGCGGCGGGGGTGCGGTTCAAGGCACCGGCGCCGGTGGCGATTGAGGAGGGGGTGAACAAGGGTGGGTTCACCGTGTACTTCCTCGACCCGGACGACATCACGCTTGAGATGCTCCAGCCGCCGGTGGGTCGGCCTTGGGGGAGTTTGAATGGGGTGGAGATAAAGCGACCCATCGCGTGAGGGGTGGCAAATTGAATGCCTCAAGCCTCACGGGCACACGCTTTTCGCTAACCACAGACCCAGGCTTGAGGCTCAACCCGGCGCTCCTGTTTTTAGCCTCAGGGTCAAGACTTCGGAAGTGTGATTCCGAAGGAGCCTGTAGCGAACATGAGGAATCTGACCGTAGGCAGCACTCGGTTCTGAAATGGCCGCTCCCTTAGGCTTGCGTAGCTATGTAAAGCAAGAATCGCCTAGGGTCAGATTCCTCATGTTCGCTAGGTCTCCCTCGGAATGACACTTCCAACGCCCCAACCCCCCCACCCCACCCCTCCCCCCCACCCCCTACCCCCGCCCACCTCACCCCCCTGAAGGGTAGCCTCCCCGCATGCCCCGCCTCCGACTCGCCTCCCGAGAGCAAGAGACCTTTGAGAACGCGTTTGCCGCGCATATTGCCGACTTCCGGGCTTTGCATCAGGATGTTGAGGTCACGGGGACCTTTCGGAAGATTCATGACCACTTCGAGCTGATGGTCGAGGGGGAGGGGTGCTTTGATGGGAGCACCGACTTGTTGCTTTGTTGCACCGACTGGCTGCCCCAGGTCATCGCTCGTGGGGGGCTGACGCCGCTTGATCCGTACCTCGCGAGCAATCCGCCGCAGGACTGGCCGGAGGGTTGGCACCCGGCGATGCGGGCCCTGAACGGGGATGGGCAGGCGGTTTATGGGCTGCCTTGGCACGATGGGCCGGAGGTCTTGCACTACCGCAAGGACCTTTTCGAGGACCCTCTTGAGCGGGAGAATTATCGGACTCAGTACGGTCGGGAGCTGCGCCCGCCCAAGACTTGGAGCGAGTTTGTCGACGTCGCGAAGTTCTTCACCCGACCCGAGCTGGGGGTTTGGGGGTGCTGCGAGGCAGCGTACACGGACGGGCACAACAATGTTTATGACTTTCTGATCCAGCTTTGGAGTCGGGGCGGTGCTTTGTGGACGGACGAATTTAAGCCGACCTTCCACGACGCGATCGGGCAGGAGGCGCTGCAGTTCTACTACGACCTGTTCCACACTCACAAGGTCGCTTCGCCGGAGTGTTTGAACCTGGGGAGTGTCGAGTGCGGCGACTACTACGCCGCGGGGAATGCGGCGATGAGTTGGAACTGGTGCGGCTTCGCGGCGGTCGCGGAGATGCCCGAGTATTCGAAGATCGTCGGGAAAAACGCTTGCACGGCGTTGCCGGCGGGCGATGGGCCGGGCGGGTTGGCGGTGTCGTTGAACATCTACTGGGTCCTCGCCATCCCTTCGTCGTCGGCGAACAAGGATTTGGCCTACGAGTTCGTGCGCCATATTGCCGCGCCTCATCTGGACAAGATCACCAGCATGGTCGGTGCGAACGGGACACGGCTTTCGACTTGGCGCGACCCGGAAGTTCGGGCGAAGTATCCGTACTACGGGATCATCGAGGAGGTCCATGCGGGGACGCGGACGCTGCCGGCGATTCCGGAGTATCCGGCGATCAACGAGGCGATCTCGCGGGCGGTTCATGCGGCGTTGCATGACGAGAAGTCGATTGCCCAGGCATTAGCCGACGCGGCGAGGGAGGCGGAGGATATTCTTAGGGGGAGTGGTCGGCTGACTACTGCCTCCCTATAAGACCTATTCGACCTATAGGACATATCCAAAGACTAGATGCCCCCCCTCCAAGACCTCGCCGTCGATCAGCAACCTCCGATGCCAGGGGGCGTGCACCCGATTCTGTCGATCGGGGCGGGGGATATTGTCCGGCACGCGCACTACCCGGCGTATCGGATTGCGGGCTTCCCGGTGGTTGGGGTTTGCGATACGCGTCCGGAGGTTGCGAAGGCCCTCGCCGAGGAGTTCTCGGTTCCTTTGGTTGACACTTTGGAAGCGTTGATCGCACAGGCTACGCCCGATTCGGTCTTTGACCTCGCGGTTCCGGCGATCGCGATTATCCCCGTCCTTGAACAGCTTCCCGACGGCTCGGCGGTGCTGATCCAGAAGCCGATGGGTGAGAACCTTGAGCAGGCTCGTCGAATCCAGGAAGTTTGCCACCGGAAGGGATTGCTTGCCGCGGTGAATTTTCAGCTTCGCTTTTCGCCCTACGTCCTTGCCGCCAAGCGGCTGATTGCCGAGGGGGCGATTGGGGAGTTGCATGACGTCGATGTGAAGGTCAACGTGCACACGCCGTGGGAGCGGTGGGACTTCCTTGAGAAGGCGCCGCGCATGGAGATCGTGTACCACTCGATCCACTATTTGGATTTGATTCGCGACTTGATGGGCGAGCCTTCCGGGGTTCACAGTCGGGCCTTGAAGCATCAACTTTCTCCCAAGCTCGAATCCAGTCGGAGCACGACGATCCTCGACTACGGCGATTGGCGGCGCGCAGCGGTTCATACCAACCATGGGCACGTGTACGGTCCGCGGCATCAGGAAAGCTACGCCAAGCTTGAAGGCTCGAAGGGTGCGATCAAGTTCCAGATGGGGCTCAATATGAACTACCCCGAGGGACGGCCTGACTACCTCGAGGTTTGGACTTCCGATTCCGGCGAGTGGCGGAACGTGCCCTTGGTCGGCAGTTGGTTCCCGCATGCGTTTGTTGGGACGATGGCGAGCGTGATGCGGGCGATGGAGGGCTTGGGTTCGCCTTCCACGAGCGCGGACGACGCGATCCACACGATGGCGTTGGTTGAGGCGGCATACGCGAGCAGCGCGAGCGGCGGGATGAAGCTCTCCCCTTTGCCTTCCTGAGTAGGCTGTCGACCTTCACTTGTCGTGCTGCCCGCGGTGCCACGGTTTGGCCAGGATCGTAGCTGCCCGAGAACGGAATTGTCTCCTGGCAAGCCGTGCTCCTACGCACAGGTGGCAATGACCACGCACGGTTTGCTAGGAAACGACTCCACGCTCGACCGTCAATTTCAACTCCGGCCAACCCATGGCACCGCAGAATGATGACAATTGAAAGTTGACAAGCTACTCCGGGGTCCTTCGACTCCAGAATCCTCGCTTAGGCTCGATTCTTCCGCTCAGGATGACGTGCATCGGGATTGGATTTGCTAACATTTCCCTATGGCCATAAACGGACGTGCGTGCATTCTCGAGGAAGCGGGGCAGGCGGCGGTTGTTCGCGACATCACGATCGACTCGCCCGGTCCGAATGAGGTGCTGATCCGGATCGTCGCGAGCGGCGTGTGCCACACCGACCTGACGGTCAAGATGCTCAACGGCAACGGGATGAAGTTCCCGATCGTGCTCGGCCACGAGGGCGCAGGGATCGTTGAAGAAGTTGGCGAGGGTGTGACCAACCTGAAGGTTGGCGACCCGGTCGTAATCGCCTACCGCGCCCCGTGCGAGCAGTGCCCGGCTTGTCTGCGCGGCGATCCTCGGCGGTGCTACATGGCGTTGCGCCCGGGTCCGCGGATTCGGCGGGCTTCCGATGGGGCGGTGTGCTCGCAGGTTTTGCGCTGCGGGACGTTCGCCACCCATACGGTGGTTCATGCGAAGGCGGCGATCAAGATGCCTTCGGAGATGCCTCTCGACAAAGCCTGTCTGATCGCTTGCGGGGTGATTACCGGCGTCGGGGCGACGCTGAATACCACCCCCGTTTTCCGCGGCGCGCGGGTCGCGGTGATCGGCTGCGGCGGCGTCGGGCTTAGTGTGATCCAGGGCGCGAAGATCGCGGGGGCGAAGCAGATCATCGCGGTCGACATCAACCCGACCAAGCTCGATTGGGCTCGCGACTTCGGGGCGACGCATTTTGTGAACGCGAAGGAAGTAGACGCTGTCGCAGAAGTTCGTCGGTTGACCGAGGACGGTTGGGACGGCGGCGTCGAGTTCGCGTTCGAGGCCACGGGTATCCCGGTCTGCACTGAGCAGGCGATCAAGATGCTCTCCTACGGCGGCACGGCGACGACGATCGGTTTCCCGGCTCAGACGGATTCGGTGAATTTGAATCTTGGCGACATGGCCACCGGCGTGTATTGGAATAAGGCGGGCCTGCGTGTGTGTCACTGCGGCGACACTTTGCCATCGCACGACTTCCCGATGCTAGCGGATCTTTACTTGAAGGGCGAGTTGAACCTGGATCAGATGGTCACCCGCAAGATCACGCTCGATCAAGTCGAGGAAGCGTTCCACGAGATGGAAACCGGCGACGTGATCCGGTCCGTGATCATGTTCTAATGCTAGGACTCGCAGTCTTTATCGGGTTGCCGTGATCTGATATCGGCCGCTGCTCAGGCTGAGCACCCCATATTCTCCGTGATCTACGGGCTTTGCGGAGACATGTTCGGCGGTGCTCGTGTCCTCGATGCGAATCGATTGGGCGTTCGAGGTCGGAATCCAAACTTGGGCAGCGCAGTTCGCGGGTATCTCGACTTCCATTTCAAACCGGCCGTCCATCACCTTCCACGACACCGCGTACAGCCCGTGGATCGAGCGGTACGAGCCCTTTGCCCAACTCACCTGCGGGACGGGCTGCGGCTTGATGATCGCGGCGGTGTAGCCGGGGTGCGCCGGGTCGGGGTTGATCCCTACTAGGTCCGCGTAGAACCACTCCATCAGGTGGCCCATCATGAAGTGGTTCAGCGAGATCGGGCGGGCGTCCCAGGCTTCGGCGAGGGTGGTCATGCCGAGTTTGACTTGGTAGCCGTAGCCTGGCTTATCAGTCTGGGAGTGGATCTTGGCTACGATGTCCGAGCGGCCGTTTTTCGCGAGCACCCGGAGAAGCGACGGGTGGCCGATCTCGCCGCAGTCCACCGCGTAGTCGTGCGCCTTTACGTCATCGAGCAGCCGCTCGAACGCCTGGGCTTGGTACGGCGGGTCGATGAGGCCTAGGTCCAGGGCGGTGGCGATTCCTGACTGCGAGCCGGTCCCGATGCTTCCCGTCTCGGGGTGGAAGTACTCGCGTTGGAAGCTCCCCTTCACGCGATCTGCCAGGGTGCCGTATTTCGTGGCGTCTTCCAGCTTGCCGAGGGTGCCGGCGAACTCGGCGAGAGTCTTGACGGCGAGATAGTAGTAGCACGTGTCAGTAATACCGATCGGCGTGCGCTCGTCGTGACCGAACCCGGTCCAGTCGCCGAGGCCGTTGGAGAGGATATCGCTCTTAGCTCGGGTGCCGAGGTAGTCGACGTAGCGGCGCATACCGGCGTAGTGGAGGGCGATAAGGCCTTTGTCGGCGTACCAGTCGCGCATGAGTCGCGGCATGAACAGGTACGCGCCGCCCCACTCGACCGAGTCGCGGTAGCCGCCGTCGTAGAAGAAGTATTCCGGGGCCATAGTGGGCACCATGCCGTCGGGCTGCTGGGTGTCGCCCATGTCGCTGACGACCTTACGGAACATTGCGGTGAGGTCGTAGCAATAGAGCAGGCCGGGGCCGACGAGGTGGTCTTCCTCCAGCCAGCCGCTCTTCTCGCGGTGCGGGCAGTCTGAGATGACCGAGGCAAGGTTGCTGCGGATCGACCAGTGGATGAGGTTGTAGACCTGGTTGAACAGGGTGTCCGAGCACTCGAACGTGCCAACCGGCTCGGCGCTGGAGTGGACCAGGAGGCCGCGGAACCCGACGAGCACGGTCTTTGGATCGATCGCTTTGCCATCAGCGTCAACCGCGTCGATCATCCAATACTGCGAGCCGCAGTACCAGAACGCGGGGTGCCACTTCTCCTCCGGCGCGCCCAACAAAGTGTACGAAACGTACTTCCCCGCGCGCATCGTCTGCTGGTTGATCGTGCCGTCCGGGTGAAGGGTCTCCGCGGGCCAGGCGCGCACGGTGGTGCCAATGGGCCCCCTGACGGTCAGTTCTGGCACGTAGGGCGCATTCTGGCCTAGGTTCAAGACGAGCGTGTTCGGCTTTGGCTCGGTTTGGCTCACGGGAGTGCGGACCTCGATCTCGCGGAGTGCGGGCGCGGCGTGGGTGATGCCTCGCAGGGTGCCCTTAGGGGGTTCAACCTCCAAGGGATGCTCCCACTTGGCATCGGCAAGACCGACGCGGTCCCAGCCCGGTGCCTGCAGTCGGGCATCGAAGTCTTCGCCGCCGAACACGCCGGAGTAGGTGTAGCCGCTTCGGGACCACTGCCACGACTTGTCGGTCACAAGCATCGACGAGGTCCCGTCCGTGTACTCGATCTCGATCTGGCACAAAGCGCGGTGCGTGCCCAGCGAGTTCTGCTGCTGCATCCCACGCGTGTCTCCGCGCATGTCGTACATGCCGTTGCCGATGTGCAGCCCGGCGACGTTGCGGCCTTGGCGAAGCTGCGTGGTGACGTCGTAGGTGTCGAGGAGGATCGTCTTGGCGTACTGGGTCCAGCCCGGCGTGATCCAGTCTTGCCCGACCTTCTCGCCGTTCAGGGTCATCTCGTATTGGCCGAGCCCAGTCACGTAGGCGAGGGCTCGTTTGATTGGCTTGGCGACCTCGAATTCCTTTCGGAGCAGCATGGTGAACGGTGCGCCTTGTCCTTCGGCCGCGCCGTCGGTCATGGCTCGGTGGGTCCAGCCGTCGCGCTCGACGCTGTCGAGGGCACTGACCGATCGGCCGACGGCCACGTTCTTGCCGTGGGAGAAGACTTCTATCTCGGCGAGGGCGAAACAGCCAACCCCGTCGGTACGCGCCCAGAGCTTGGTCGCGGTTACTCGGACGTATTTGGCGCGATGCCCGCCGCCGGCGATCGCCGGTGGGGCGTGGGAGAAGGGCGGGAAGTCGGCGTGGGTTTCGTCACGCAGGACCGTCGGGTGGGCGAAGGTCGGCTCGTCGGCGATCTCGACCCTGAATCGGAGGGGGAAGCCGAAGAGGAAGTAGCCCATGTGGTCGCGCACGGGGTGGAGGACGATCCGATCGATGGGGACCGAGACGTCGAGGTTGACCTGCACCCACTTGGTCGCCTCGATCGCCGTGGATTCGAGGGCGTGGTATCCGATGCCGAGACGGGGGTGCTCGATCACGCCCAGCCACTTGGCGTGGAGGTCTTTGGGGTTGATCAAGCCCATCGTCCAATGGGCGACTCGGGAGGGGGCGGATGCGACGCCGTCCTTATCCCAGGCGATCACTCTCCAAAAGGCCGCTTTGGACCTCGCGAGTTTGGCGCCGGCGTAGGGGATATCGCGCGTTTCGGCGCTCGCGATTTTGTCCGAATCCCACAAGTCCGCGTTCCCCTTCTCAAGCCTTTCGGGCGAGGAGGCGACGAGGATTTGGTAGGCCGACTGCCGCTGTCCCATCGTCGGGGAGGCGACAATCCAGGAGAGCCGCGGCTGCGCGACGTCCATGCCGAGTGGGTTCTCCAGTGCCTCGCAGCGGAGGCGGTCGACGACAAGGGGCTGAGGCTGGTTTGGCATCTTGGTCATCGATCCAAAGGCGGTCAGGGCCAGGGCGAGCAAGGGTGCGAACACGTTGCCCGGAGCTTACTTGCTGGGCCGGAACTCGCCCTCGATCGGCTTTCCTCGGAGGCGCGAAGGATCGAGGACGACGTGGCGGATGCGCGATCCTAGGTGGACGATCTCATCCGCGGTCTAGGTCACGGATGGAATGTCTGCTCACGATTTGCATGGGTCGGGGAGACCGGTGCCCAGGAAATCCGACTCTGGAACTGGCCCGGCAACCCGGATCTCTACCCAATCAACCAGTTTCTACAGTGCTTCTCCCAGATTGGGTAGAGATTGACATCCGGCGTGAGGTCCGCTGGCTAGGGATCGATTCGGAATCTCAGATAATTTGGGACGAGCAAGTCCCTGGACTTACCGTCTGGGCCCGTCGTACCCCCAGGCAGAGGCGCCGACCCGTCTGCGAACAAGGAAACTCCGAGCCGCATGGACAATGTCATTGGAGTCGAGCCGCTCAATTGCCCACCGCTAAAGAGCGATGCCAGGTACGGACTCTTCGCCACCAGACTTTTAAAGTCAGCCTTGAGTCCGGAGTAGACATCGCTAGAGGAGAGTTTTCCCAGACCTTCGAGGGAATCCATGCCGACGTCTTTCATGGCACCGATGATAGAGTCGAGACGACGCCCCCTGTTCTCCCGAGTCCACGGAAATGCGCGGGGCTTTTGTGCCTCGCAGAACTCAACGAGGTCCTTCACAATCGCTTCCTTTGAGAATTTCCCCTTTATGAAGATTGGCGCGTCATCCAAGCGAGGATCATACGATATCTTGTACAGAATTTGAGTTCTGACCTTGCTCGCTACCTCGATGAGCCTCAGCACTTGCCCCTCCCCGAAATCGATGTCCTGTCCATTGACAAGTGGCTGCTCTGGATCGTGCGACTTACCGAGTTGAAGCGCACGCTTGGCGGATTTCGACCTCGAATCTTCTTCACTGGCGGCGGTGAAGGAGTACGAACCTAAAGAGGCGGCCTTTTGCTGCCCCGTCTTTGGGTCCGCATAGGTGGCGACCGGACAAAGGAACAACTTGACGTAAACAAAATCGCCATTCCCGATCTTGTCGCTAAGCCCCCCACTGCTTCCGGCGAGTCTCGATATGCCACGCTGCAATTCGGGAGACAGGTCTGAAACGGCGGCCCCACTTGTGGCAAGGGACCTGATTGTTTCTGCAGGCAAGCCCTCCAACAACGTGATGAGCCTAGAACTATCGCTCAATTCTGCGATGCCCGGGGCCTCGGGGGTACGAAGAAGTGCTGCAGAGCCATCGTTGATGTGAAGGTCCAGACCTAGTGTCCAACCGAGCCGAGCTAGCGAAGCTTGCCCGGCGCCATCCTTCAACCCAAAGGTTGGAGCATCCTTCGTTACCGGGACATCGAGAAGCAACGGCCCATCAACCTTCTTCAAACCAACCTTGAGACATTCTTCCCATTTCTTAAGGCCCGCTGATAACTCCGCCGCGCACCCAACTTGGAAGGTGCCCGACAAGACCATCGAGCACAGGAATATCCGTAGGAGCTTGGTCATGCTAACCTCCTGGTTCGCTTCCGGGACAATCGGTCAGCGTCCCGGGAAACGCTGTCAAGGTTGCTCCGAATTGGTAATACCCGGCTTGAGTCGGAGCGGAGTAATTGATGAGCCAAAAGTCAACCTTGTCGACGCATTTTCCCAAGGGCACATTGTACGTGCCCGTTACTGTTTGCGAGTAGGTGTAGTTCCATGTGCCGCCGCTGTAAAGCCAGTAGCCGGTGGGGCCGGCCGTACCAAGAGTGACTTGAGTTCTGGAATTATTCAGGCTTGGGCAATTGCATGCCGACCCGCCGTTACCCGCATACCACGAGTGAGGGGCCGCGCGGGAACCCCAGGAGGCCGGGGGGGGGGGATTGACTGAATGAGATGGTTGACACGCCCGCAAGTAGAGCCAACGCTGAAACCTTTGATCTTGTCATAGGCAAATAGCGTATCACACTTAGCTTCGTTCGCGATACTAACTCAACCAATGCCATGACAAATGAAACTTCTTACTCAAGCAGCAGGTCGTGACTCAAGAGCCTGCAGGCGTGTTGATTGGCATACGGCGTACCTTCCACAGTGCTAGACAAAGGTGCGAGCACGTTGCTCGGAGCTTACTTGCTAGGCCAGAATTCGCCGGCGATCGGTTTGCCGGCCATCCGCCGGGGATCGAGGACGACGTGTCGGATGCGCGTGCGGTTCGCGGTGTAGACGATGTGGACGAGGCCGTCGGCGGTTTGGATCACCGAGGGGTAGGAGAATTCGCCCTTGGCGTGGTTCTCAAGAACGGCTACTGCTTCCCAGTTGATGAGGTCCTTACTGACCGCGACGTTGAGCCGCCATCGGTTCTGGCCCCAAACTCCAGACTTTGCCGGAAGGTGGTTGTAGACCAGGATTGCGCGTCCATCTCGGAGCATGGTGGCGTCAGTGCCCGAGTTGGGGTTGGGGAGGCTCATGAGGGACATCGGGCTCCAGTTCTTGCCGTCGTCGAGGGTGGTGATCTCGAAAAGGTAGCTCTCTTTTGTTCGTCCGATGGCGACGATGCGGCCGTCTGGCATCGGGACGAGGCTGGGTTGGATGGCGGGGATGGCGACTCCACCGTTGACCGGTGCCGTCTTGGTCCAGGTCATGCCAAGGTCGGTCGTCTTCTCGAAGTGGACCTGCCAAGTCTTTCCCTCCGTGCTCGATCCGGCAAGGATATCGCCGTTCGGGAGTTGGAGGGGTCGGTTCTTGATTGGGCCGAGGATGCCGTCGGGGAGGCGTCTTGCCGACGACCAATGCTGGCCGCCATCGCTGCTGGTTTTGAGCATTCCCCACCAGGTCATGGGGCTGGGGCCAACCTTGTAGAAGAGCATCAGGGGGGCGGTTCGGGGTTGGAAGAGCACGGGATTCCAGCACGGCTCGCGCTTGCAGTTCGGATCGGTACCGGTGGCGACTTTGACCGGTGGAGTCCACTTGGTTCCGCTAAGACGGGCGAGCCAGATGCCGACGTCGGGGCTGTCCTCGTGTTTGCCGCCGAACCAGGCGGTGACGGGGCCGAACTTGGATTCCTCGATGGTCGCGGCGTGACATTGGGCGAACGGGGCGCGGGTGAAGAGAAACTCGCGCCTAAGAATCGCGTCGGGGCTGGAGTAAAGCGGCATCGCTTGCCTAGCATGCACTAGACGGGCAGGACAGACCGCAGTCGTCGGGCTGGCCAGACGTAGGCGAAGGCAGACTCAAGCGCTTCGCGATCCACGCGGCAGTATTGGCGCTGGCCGCGGCGTTCGCGGACGACGAGGCCGGCGTCGGTGAGGACCTTCCAGTGGTGGCTAAGCAGCGCGATGCTGATCCCCGCGCGGGAGGCGATTTGGGTACCGCAAAGCTCTTCCTCGCTTGCGAGAATCTCCACCAAGCGCAGACGCGTGGGTTCCGCGAGGGCGGCGAAAACGCGAGCTCGGTGTTCCAGGTCCAACTCCGCCATGACAACAGAATACCATTTATCAAATAGTCAAACAACTACTTGACTATTATCCTCAATTTGAGGAACAATAGAGATTGGCGGGTGATCCGCCAGATAGGAGTTCGATACAAAATGAGTTCAGTCACCGCCGTCAAGTCGTCCGAGTTCGCCGCAATGGCTATGCAAGCCGAGGGGTTAGTTGTAGTCGACTTCTCCGCCAACTGGTGTGGCCCGTGCAAGCGGATGCTGCCCGAACTCGAAGCTGCCGCCGAGGAGTTAAGCGGCAAGGCGACCTTCATCAAAGTCGACGTCGACGAGGCCCCGGAGATCGCGAACCAGTTTGGGGTTCAAGGGATTCCGAACCTGACGTTCTTGAAGAACGGTAAGGTTGTGGATGTGCAGATCGGCGCGATTAACAAGGCAATGATCGTGAGTCGCGTTAAGCAGAACCTCTGACGGAGGGCAGAGGTGTTGGGGCCGAGAAGCGTTAGGCTGGACTGGTGTTTGGTGTTTTGGTGTTAGGTGTTGGGCTCGGAGGTTATCCGGCCCTGGATTGCTAGCACTCGTTCGGCACCGACATCCTTCGGGATGGCATTCCGAACCTAACACCTAGCACCTAACACTTTGCGGTCAGACCTTTACGAAGAAGAACGCGCAGGCGAGGAGCAGATAGACCGCGAGGAGCAGGACGCCTTCGAACCAGTTGGTCTCGCCGTCCTGAGCGATCACCTTGATCGCGAAGGCCGCGCCAATGATGGCGATGAGTTCGAGCGGGTTGGTGAAGACGAGGTCCATGGGCTTGCCCATGAAGTAGGAGATGATCACGAGGACGGGCGCGGTGACGAGAGCGATCTGGATCGTCGAGCCCACGGTGATGCCGAGGACCAGGTCCATTCGGTCCTTCTTGGCGAAGTAGATCGCGGCGAAATACTCGGACGCGTTCCCTACGATCGCGAGCACCACTACGCCGAGGAAGAATGTCGAGAGACCGATGCTCGACGCAGTTCCCTCAAGTGCACCCGAGACCAGTTCTGCCTCAAAGGCCGTGGCGATCGTCGCCAGCACGAGAACCCCAATTCCCTTCTTCAGCGACCAATCGGCTTCGTCATTCTGATCCTCGTGGAGGAACAGTTCGCGATGGGTGACCAGCGAGTAGATCAAGCTCGCGACATAGGCGATCAGCAAGACCACCGCGACCGCGATGCTCAAATTCATCCCAAGTCGCTGGATCTCTGGCGTCGGGACATGGCTGTCACGTTCTGTGTACACGAAGCAAGCGGGCACTGCGAGGGCGATCACACTCAAGGTCAGTAGGCTTGAAAGTAACCCAACTTGCTCGCACGAGAAGCTCTGCTTGACCCGCTTCCACCCTCCGATCAGGGCGGCGAGGCCGAGCCCGAAAAGGCTGTTGCCGATGATCGAGCCGGTGATTTGGGCTTTCACGACGTCGATGGTGCCGGCGCGGAGCACGAAGATCGCGAGGATCAGCTCGGCCATGTTGCCGAAGGTGACGCTGAGGAGGCCCCCGACGGCGGAGCCGGTGTGCTTGGCGACCTCCTCGGTGGCCCGGCGGATCTCGTTGGCGAGGGGCACGATCGCGATCACCCCGGCGAGGAAGACCCAGGCGGGGGCGACTCCGGCGAAGCGGAGGGCGGCGGAGATCGGGATGAAAACGTAGAGCCAGCGGAGCATTTGAAGTTAGTTCTTAGCGATTTCGGGGGGCCACGGTTTGTCCGGAATTGGAATTGCCCGTTGAAATGGAGTTGCTTCCCGGCAAGCCGTGTATGGGAATTACTGCCAGTACGTAGGAGCACGGCTTGCCGGGAGGCGGTTCATTTCTCAGACAACTACAGTCCCGGACAAACCGTGGCACCCCAATCAGTCTGCCAAACCAAGCTTGACATGCTTCTCAGAATGACGGTTGTCGCGAAGAAGTCGCTTCAGGAGCTTCATCTGCCCGATGTGGTAGGCATTATGAATCGCGATCTCCAAGAGGATCTTGACGGCGACCTTGTCTGACTTCATTTGATGCTCGAACGGTTCCGCCTTAGCGATCGCCATCGTGCGCTCGAAGTTCGCGAGAAACTGGTCGCGGACTTCGGGCCAGTCCTCGGGCGAGATTTCGGGGAAGTCGGGGAAGGACTTGGGGCGCTTCGTGCCTTCGAGTCGAGCGAGCCAGATGCGTTGCCAGTGATCGGTGTGGGCGAGGTTGGTGGCGATCGAGTATGGCCAGCCCGGGAGTTTGGTTGTGGCCTGCTCGGGGGTTAGGTTGCCGAGGACCTTGTCGGCGGGATCGAAGTCGGTCCCCTCGAGGACTTGCCGAATCGCTTCGCGGAGGGTCTCCATGGCCTAGTTTCGCACTTTGGGAGTGCGTCGAGCTTGCTCGCGCTTTGCTTTCGGCCCGCAGGGGGCGTCCTCCAAACAATGTGCAAGAGCGGCGACAGGTCGCCTGATTCAAAGCGCCGCTGGGTCGGCGCACTCCGAAAGTAAAATGAATCCATGTCGACGACGATGACGACCGTGCGTGCGCGGCGGGGTTCCACCCTTTCCTGCAAAGGCTGGCATCAGGAAGCCGCGATGCGGATGCTGATGAACAACCTCGACCCCGAGGTGGGCGAGCGCCCGCAGGACCTCATTGTCTACGGCGGTACCGGGAAGGCCGCTCGCTCGCCGGAGGCGTTTCACGCGATCGTTCGCTCCCTCCAATCGCTGGAGAACGACGAGACGCTGCTCGTGCAGTCGGGCAAGCCGGTCGGGATCTTCCGCACTCACGATGAAGCTCCGCGGGTGCTGATTGCGAACTCCAACCTTGTCGGGCACTGGTCGAATTGGGAGCACTTCAACGAACTTGAGCGCAAGGGCCTGATGATGTACGGCCAGATGACCGCTGGGTCGTGGATTTACATCGGCAGTCAAGGGATTGTGCAAGGCACTTTCGAGACCTTCGCCGCCTGCGCCGACCGGCATTTCGGCGGGAAGCTTCAGGGCAAGCTCGTGGTCAGTGGCGGGATGGGGGGCATGGGCGGGGCTCAGCCGCTGGCCGCGACCATGAACGGGGCGGCGTACCTTGGCATCGACGTTGACCCGACCCGAATTGAGAAGCGGCTTCAAAGCGGCTACTGTGATCGCATCGCCTACTCACTCGATGAGGCTCTGGATCTGCTTGGGGATCGTCCTGCTATCTCCGTCGGGCTGGTGGGGAACTGCGCAGAAGTGTTGCCGGAGATGGTGCGGCGCGGCATCGTGCCCGATGTGCTGACGGACCAGACCAGCGCGCACGACCCTCTCAACGGCTACGTTCCAGGCGGCATGACGCTTGCGGAGGCGCTCAAGCTCCGTATAAGCAACCCGGACGATTACACGCGAAGGGCGATCGATGCGATGGGCGTGCACGTCGAGGCGATGCTCGAACTCAAGCGGATGGGGGCGGTCACGTTTGATTACGGCAACAATATCCGCGCATTCGCCAAGCAAGCGGGGGTCGAGAACGCGTTTGATATCCCCGGGTTCGTGCCGGAATACATTCGGCCCTTGTTCTGCGAAGGCAAGGGTCCGTTCCGCTGGGCCGCTCTCTCCGGTGAGCCGGACGACATTGCGCGTACCGACCGCCTTGCCCTCGAACTCTTCCCCCAAAACGAGACCCTCTCCCGCTGGATGAAGCTCGCCAAGGAGCGCATCCACTTCCAGGGGCTCCCCGCGCGGATCTGCTGGCTCGGGTACGGCGAGCGCGCCGAGATGGGGCTGGCGATCAATGAGTTGGTACGCAAGGGAGAAATCAAAGCACCCATCGTGATCGGGCGCGACCATCTCGATTGCGGGTCGGTCGCCTCGCCCAACCGGGAGACCGAAGCGATGCGCGATGGGACGGACGCGGTGGCGGACTGGGCGTTCCTCAACGCCCTCGTCAACACTGCGGCGGGGGCGAGTTGGGTATCGATCCACAACGGCGGCGGAGTGGGAATCGGCTATTCCCAGCACGCGGGGATGGTGGTCGTCGCCGATGGAACGGCTTCGATGGATCGCCGGTTGGAGCGGGTGCTCACCTGCGATCCGGGGATGGGGGTGATTCGTCATGTCGACGCGGGGTATCCGGAGGCGGAGACGTTCGCTGCCGAGCACGGCGTGCGCATTCCGATGCGTGAGTAATTCCCCCTCCTTTTGCGGCGATGGTTTGTGCGACGGAAGAGGAGGGGGCCAGGGGTGCCCTTCCTCCTTCAGCGACCAAATACCGTCGCAAGAGGAAGGGGCACACGTTGCTTGTCTTCGCGACTCAATTCGTCTAGAATTTCGTAAGACGAGAACTTCTTGGCCAAAGAGAGAGCCCTAATCGACATGTCGGCTGAAATGACCGCAACCCCGTTCGACGATCCGCATTGGCCCCGCGCAAGCGCGTGGCTCGCGGGGTCGCATTTCGAGAACGCGCGGGTAAAGCTCGCCGTGATCGGTGCCCCGCTCAATAGATCGATCACCCCTGGCCACTGCCATGAGGCACCTGCGGCGATCCGGAAGGTCTTGGAGCGCTTCTCACTGATGGAGCTAGACCGGCACGTTGACCTTCGTGCCGTGGCGGTGAGCGACCTCGGGGACTTGGATCTATCTCTGAGTTCACCCGAAGACGCGCTCGAACCCATCGCGAACCTGATTCGGGGCGCGCTGGGCGGGAACGACGCGGTGATCGTGCTCGGGGGCGACAACGGGATCACGCGCCCTGGCGTGCACGGCATGGGGGTGGACCTCGCGCGTTGCGGGCTGCTGACGCTCGACGCCCACTTCGATTTGCGGGACACCAAAGCGGGACTCCATAACGGCAATCCAGTGCGAGCGTTGCTCAAGGATGGCCTCCCGGGGCCGAACATCTCGCAGATCGGTCTACAGTCGTTCGCGAACTCGCCGGACTACGCGGAGATCGCGGTCAAGGCGAACATTGCCTACCACACGGTGGACCAAGTTCGTGAAATCGGCTTGACGAAGATTGTCGAGCAGGAGCTTGTCCGCCTCGGCCACCTTGCCGACGTGATCTACGTGGACCTGGATGTGGACGTCCTTGACCGGGTGTTCACGCCGGGAACTCCTGGCGCGCGGCCGGGGGGGCTTATGCCCTCCGAGGTTCGGCGAGCGGCGTACCTGCTCGGCGCGAACAACCGCGTCCGCGTGATGGACATCGTCGAGGTCGATCCGCAACGGGATGTTAACGACGTCAGTATCATGGCGGCGGCAAGTTTTCTGCTCGGGTTTGCCGCGGGGATGGTGAGCCGGCATTCTCACGGTTCGCGTTGATACGTCATTTCGAAACGAAGTTTGGGCCGAGGTATCTGACTTTCTTGGCTCCTTGCTTACGAACAGTCGGCGCTTCCTGTCAGGTTCCTCGATGTCGCTAAGGCTCGCTCGGAATGACAAATCCTATCTCTCTCACCACTGCCACGAGGCCAACCATGCAAGAACTCGCCCTGATCCACTGCCGCCAATTGGTGACCCTTGCCGGACCGGCGGGACCGCGCACGGGACCGGCGATGCGTGAAGTCGCGGCCATCCCGGACGGAGCGATGCTGGTCCGCGAGGGGCGGATCGTTGCGGTCGGCACGACCGATGAGATTGGCGATCGGATCGGACCCGATACTCGGGTGCTCGATGCGACCGGACAGGTCGTGCTTCCTGGCTTCGTGGATGCTCATACGCACCCTGTGTTCGGCGGCAACCGAGTTGACGAGTACGCACTCCGCGCGCGTGGGGCGACCTACGCGGAGATTGCCTCCGCGGGAGGTGGCATCCGTTCGACGGTCGCTAAGACGCGCGCGCTCACTGAGGCGCAACTTCTGGAGATCGCAAACGCGCGCGCAAGAGCCTTCCTTTCTTTCGGGACCACGACCATCGAGGCCAAGTCCGGCTATGGCTTGGGCCATGAGGAAGAGTTCAAGATTCTCCGGGTCATCCGCTCGATCGGCGAGGAGACGCCCCTGCGGGTCCACCCGACCTATCTCGGGGCGCACGCTTTCCCGCTTGAACAGACTCGGGAAAGCTATATTGAGGACATCGTCGAGCGTACATTGCCCCTGATCGCCAGTGAGGGTCTGGCCAAGTGGTGCGACATCTTCGTGGAGCAGAACTACTACACTCCGGACGAGGCGCGAAGAATATTGGGACGCGCGAAGTCGCTTGGGCTGGGGATTCGGATGCATGTGGATCAACTCCACAACGGTGGCGGGGCGGCGCTCTCCGCGGAACTTGGCGCGAAGACCGCCGACCATTTGGAGCAGACGCCGATCTCGTCGTTCGACGACCTCACCGCAGGGGGCGTAATGCCCGTCTTGCTTCCGGGATCGGTCTTCTGCCTCGGGCTCTCGCACTACCCGGACGGTCGAGGCATGGTGGATGCGGGGCTACCGGTGGTGATCGCCACCGACTTCAATCCCGGTTCGTCGCCGACGGTCTCGATGCCTTTCATTCTCGCGCTCGCCTGCACTCAACTGGAGATGACCCCGGAGGAAGCGTTGTGCGCAGCCACAATCAACGCGGCTTGGAGTCTTGACGCGGCGGGCGACGTCGGTTCTCTGGAGCCGGGGAAGCTTGCCGACTTCACGCTCTGGGACCTTGACGACTGGCGCGAGATCCCTTACTGGGCGGCGTCGGTTCGACCCTCGGCGGTGTATGTCGGGGGGACATGGGTGGCTTAGGGCGACTTTGGGTCGGTCACTTGACGCTACGAAGAAGACGCTGCGGATTCTGCGACCGCCTCCGGGGTCGGGATCTTGAGGCGAGCCGGAACCCGGGGTCGCTGGAGCGACCTCCGGGCTACCTTCTGGCACCCCTCCGGGGTGGTCACGAAAGGTCTAGTTAGCGTGTATGCCCGGCCCCTCCCTCCTCCCGGCACGTCGTTATAGCGCGCGGTGTTTCCTGGTTCCGGGACCTCCATCCCCTGGCCCCTTCCTCCTCCCGGCACAATCATGGACGAGCCCTGTTTTTGGACACGGGTTGTGGTAAGCCGTCAGAGGTCTACTATGTCGAAGAAACTTAGGGAATTCTCCAGGGAATTCAAGTTGGATATCTGCAGGAGAATTGTTTCCAAGCAGGTGAGTAAGTCGGCCA
>JBBQPZ010000034.1:0-28691 GCA_038216655.1 Fimbriimonadales bacterium | reverse complement strand
GAACATCATAGCGGTAATTTCACTAATATGCCAACTACTTTCTAATTTTATTTGGATAACATTCTGCTTGAAGGATTCTTGAGTCAATTCTGCGCGCTCTGCAATCGCAGTCCAGGTCTAAGCTCACCACCCGAAGGGTGGTTTGCCGCATAGGTGGTTGACAAAGACCCTTCCCGCCACCTAAGAGGTATGGCTCGACGAAAGACACGGTCCTCGCCGGGCACCAGACCTCCGAACCGTTCCCACATTCCCAACCTGGGTAAGCATGTTGAGTGCAGGAAACGGGAAAAGCCACCCAACACCTAACGCCCCCTCCGCGTAGAACATACTCGAACATGCCTATTCACGAGTATCCGGTTCATGTCAACTGGAAAGGCGGGCGCGATGGCGGCGGTGATGTCACCGCGAACCATAGCGGCGAGTCCTTTCTCATTGCGGTTCCCGCCGAATTCCAGGGTCCGGGCGGCGCGACCAACCCCGAAGAGCTGCTGACCAGCGCGATCGCCGCCTGCTACACGATGACCTTCGGGATCATTGCCGCGAACCGCAAACTGCCAGTGACCGACGTAAAGGTCGAGGCCGTCGGCTCGGTCGATCAAAGCGGCATGAGCTTCACATACAAGTCCGTCGTGGTGAAGCCAACGATCACGCTCTCCGCCGACGCAACCGATGAACAGGTTGCCTCGACCGAGGACTTCGCCCACAAGGCGGACGCGTACTGCATCGTCACCAACGCGGTGCGCGGGAAGGTCGAAATCTCCGTCGAGCCAAACGTCGTTCGAGCCTAAGCCAGAAATCGGTGCAATCCCGGCGACCAATGTCCATAATGAGGCATGAAGCGCAAGCTGGTCGCCGGGAATTGGAAAATGAACAAGACGGTCGTCGAGGCGGCCGCCGCGGTCGAAACCTTTTCCCGCAAAGTTGATCGCTTCCGCGACGTGGACGTCGTGATCTGCCCGCCGTTCCTCGCCATCCCGAAAGTTCGAGAGCTTATCAAGAACACCCACATCGATGTCGGTGCGCAGGATGTGTTCTGGATGGAATCCGGAGCCTTTACTGGACAAATTAGCGCGTCCATGCTTCACGGCGTGGCGGTGAAATACTGCATCGTCGGGCACTCGGAGACCCGGGGTCGCTTTGGCAAGCTCGAGATTCCCGCCGAGCTGGTCTCCTTCTTTTCCGAAACCGACCGCACGGTGCGGCTCAAGATTCGCGCCCTGCTCGAGTGCGATATCAAACCCATCCTCTGCGTCGGCGAGACGCTCTCCGAGCGGGAGGCGGACGAGACCGACGCGGTGATCGCCGCCCAGCTCACCGAGGCGCTGACCGGATTCACTCCGATCGAGCTCGAGGGACTCGTTGTCGCCTACGAGCCCGTCTGGGCGATCGGCACGGGCAAGACTTGCGATACCGCAGAGGCGAACCGGGTGTGCGGGATGGTTCGCGCGCACGTGCAGTCGATCCTCGAAGAGGCGGAGCCGGGTTCGGGCGAGATCAACTTCCGGGTGCTCTACGGTGGCAGTGTGAAAGCCGCCAATGCTCGGGAGCTGTTTTGTCAGCCGAATATCGATGGCGGTCTTGTTGGGGGCGCGAGCCTCGATCCGAACGAGTTCACCGAAATCGTCGCTGCGGCGGAGTGAATCGACCTGCCTGACCGAAGGTGCTATAAGTCATATAAGACCTAGAGTCCAGCGAGAATCCCAACTCGGCACTACCAACACCAGACCGCCAACCTAAACCCTCATGTCCGAAGCGACCGCCAAAACCGTCACCTCCACCCGCGTTGAGATCGCCCAGATCATGGAGCCGAACGATGCGAACTTCCTCGGGAAGGTGTTTGGCGGTTCGATTCTCGCGATGATCGATCTATGCGCTTACGCCACCGCCTCCAAGTTCGCCGGCACGATCTGCGTCACCGCCGCGTTCGACCGCGTCGACTTCCATGAGCCGATCAACCTCGGTGAACTCGTCACGATGGTCGGACGCATTGGCTACGCCGGACGGACCAGCGTCGAAGTCACGATCGAGGTCTACGCCGAGAACCTGCTTCAGGGGACCCGGCGGCATACCAACACCGCCCGCGTGACGATGGTAGCGCTCGGCCCCGACCTCAAACCGGTCCCCGTCCCCGCGCTTATCTGCGAGAACCGGCAAGAGAAGATTCAGTTCCTGGAGGGACGTCTTCGCAAGGAAATTCGTGTGAGACACCGGGAGGAGCGCGACGGAATTATGCGGAGCTACCAGGCGGCGTCCGATGAAGAGCTGGACGTGTTGTTAACTTCCAATAAGTTAGTCTAAGAGGCCCCTACGATCATCGCATGGGGGCTACTATGTTCTCATGGACACGGACGCGCCCGTAATTCCCGAACCGGAGAGCAGCTCGCGGTCCGCTCGACGTCGACTGTTCAATTTGGGGCTGGTGGGGCTGGTCACCATTGCCCTGGGCACCCTCTACGTGGTTCGCGCGAGTCAGCCCGGAGACGTGAACACCTACTTCATGTCGTACGAGGCGTTGCCGGGTTGGACGGTGATGCCGCATGCTCCGTTGCTTGTATTTCAGCTCCATGACGAGACCTCCGGCCTAGACATTCTGGGGGCTGATCAGCGGACGGAATCGGACATCAACCCCTCTCCTGACGTCGACACCGCGAAGTTTGCCGACAACCTTGTCTCGATCACCCGCACCGGCCTTACTGGATGGACGGCCGAGAGAATCGGGTCGGTGAAGACCGCGCACGCCGAGTTCGAGCTTGTCCGCCGGGGCACCACGGACCGGCAAATCTTGTGTGCCTGCTGCGTCAAAGGGAACTCCACCGTGATGATCTCGCTGGTCGGATTGGGACCGAGCATGTCGAAAGTGGACGACAACACGGCCGCCTTCAAAGAGTTCCTAAAGAGCGTCCGGCTCAGCCCGGCGGCCATCGCCAAGTAGCTACGTCTTGAGCGCTTCGGCGCCGCCGACGACTTCCAGGATTTCCTTCGTGATGCCCGCCTGGCGCTCGCGGTTGGCCCGCAGCGTCAAATTGTTGATCATCTTTCCGGCATTGTCCGTCGCGGAAGTCATCGCGGTCATTCGGGCTCCGAATTCGGAAGCCGTCGACTCAAGCATCGCCTGCCACACAAGAGTCAAGAAGTAGCGCGGGAGAAGTGTGTTGAGCAGACCCTCGGCACTGGGCTCGAAGGCGTACTCGGTCGCATTCGTAGTCGCTGTGGTGGTCGCGGGCGGTTCGATCGGCAGAAGCTGAACGAGCTGCGGGACTTGGCGGATGGCGGAGAAGAACTTGGAGTAGACGACGTAGATCGCATCCACTTCGCCGGATTCGAACATCTGTCGCGCCTTGCGGTAGACCTCTTGCGCATCCTGGAACCGTGCGCCCGACGAGGGCACCATGTAGGATGCGGTGACGCTGTATCGGCGCTTGGTGAAGAACTGAGTTCCCTTCTTGCCAATGGTGAGGAGGGTGGTATCCACGCCGTTGGTCTTCAGGTAGTCCGAGGCGCGTCGGATGAGCGAGGTGTTGAACGCACCGGCCAGACCGCGGTCCGACGTGATGACGATCAGACACACGCGCTTAACTTCACGCTTCGCCATCAACGGATGCGAGGGGAGTTCGCCCCCGCCCGCCAACGAACCCATGAACTCGCGCATCTTATCGGAGTAGGGCCGAGCTTCCAGCACTCGGTCGGTCGCGCGCTTGAGTCGCGCGGCGGCCACGAGCTTCATGGCTCGGGTGATCTGCTGGATATTCTTGGCCGCCTTGATGCGTGCGCGGATTTCCTTAAGGGTTGCCATCGGTTAGGGAGGGTTGTGCTCGTGTCGTCGAATGCGCTTAGGCGATCTGCTTACTGAACTGCGCGGCGAACTCGGAAACCGCCTTCTTGAGCGTCTCCTCATTCTCCTTCGACAGCGCCTTGACCGTGCGGATCGTCTCCGGGATCTCCGGATACCTGTCCTTCACGAACTTGAGCAGTCCGGTTTCGAAAGGCTTGACCTGATCCTGGGTGAGATCGTCCAAAACGCCGGTGCTACCGGCAAAGATTGCAATGACCTGGTCCTCGACCGGGAAGGGCGTGGCAAGGTCCTGCTTGAGCAGCTCGGTGAGGCGCTGGCCGCGGATCAACTGAAGCTGGGTGGCGCGATCAAGGTCGGAAGCAAACTGCGAGAACGCGGCGACGTCGCGGTACTGAGCCATTTCGAGCTTCAGCTTTCCGGCGACCTGCTTCATGGCCTTGATCTGGGCGTTACCGCCGACGCGGCTGACCGAGATACCGACGTTGATCGCAGGGCGGACGCCAGCGAAGAACAGGTCGGGCTCGAGGTAGATCTGGCCGTCGGTGATCGAGATGACGTTCGTCGGAATGTACGCCGAAACGTCGCCCGACTGGGTCTCAATGATCGGCAGCGCGGTGAGCGATCCGCCGCCATGGGCGTCGGAGAGCTTGGCCGCGCGCTCCAGAAGGCGCGAGTGGAGGTAGAAAACGTCTCCCGGATAGGCTTCGCGTCCTGGCGGGCGGCGAAGCAGGAGCGAAAGCGCTCGGTAAGCCTGCGCGTGCTTGGAAAGGTCGTCGTAAACCGCAAGCGCGTGGCGACCGCTGTCGCGGAAGTATTCGCCGATGGCGGCTCCGGCGAACGGCGCGAGGTACTGCATCGCGTTCGAGTCGGAGGCCGAGGCGACGACGACGCAGGTGTACTCCATGGCGCCGTGCTCGATTAGGGTCTGCACGATACGCGCAACCGTCGCCTGCTTCTGGCCGATCGCAACGTAGATACAGAACACCGGCTCGACGCCCGTGTCATGAGTCGACTTCTGGTTGAGAATCGCATCGACACAAACGGAGGACTTACCCGTACCGCGGTCGCCGATGACGAGTTCGCGCTGGCCCTTACCGATCGGGATCATCGCGTCGACGGCTTTGATACCCGTCTGGAGCGGCTGGGTAACCGGCTGGCGATCGACGACGCCGGGAGCGGCGACTTCGATGCGGCTGAATTTGGAAGCAGCGATCGGACCCTTGCCGTCGATCGGCTGACCGAGCGCGTTCACGACGCGTCCCATCATCGCTTCGCCCACCGGGATTTCGATGATGCGACCGGTCTGGCGCACCTCGTTGCCTTCCTTGATCTTCGTGTCGTCACCGATAATAACGGCACCGATCGAAGCCTCTTCAAGGTTCAGGGCGAGGCCCATGATGCCGCCGGGGAACTCGATAAGCTCACCCATTTGGCAGTCGGGCAGTCCGTGGACTCGCGCAATGCCGTCTCCAATTTGGAGAACGGTACCGACGTGGTCGATCTTGACTTTGAGATCCGCGGCGCGGAGCTCTCGCTCAAGGATGTTGCTGATTTCTTCAGGTCGAATGGCCATGGTGGGTGAGTGGGGTGTCTAGACTTGCTTCAAGACGTCGTGAAGCAGAACTTCACGCAGGGTTCGGAAGCGTCCCGTAACGCTACCGTCGAGCACGTTGGCTCCGTAGGTCACGCGGATTCCGCCGATAAGATGGGGGTCGACCGAGTACGTCGCTTCGACAGAACAGGCGGTCTTCTTGGCGAGCTGCATTTCGAGCTTCTGCCGCTGATCGTTTTCGAGAACCTCCGCGGTTACGACTTCGGCGTACACGACGCCCTCGCTCTCGCGGCGCAGGGCGATGAACCCATCGCGTAGGTTAACGAACTCGGCTTCACGACCCTTTTCAAGGAGGAGGCGCACCGCGCGCATGCTCAGAGCGGTGATGCGGTCGCTGAAGAGCTTGTCGGCGATGGCGATCTTCTCGTCCGCGCTGACGTGCGGACTCATCAGGAATTCCTGGAAGGACTCGTCGTTTTGGACCAGGTTGGCGATGCCGTTCAGGTCGTCTTCGACGGCCTTGATAACGTCCGCATCCTTGGCGGTGCGAAACAACGCCTGGGCGTACCGCTTGGCAACGCGGTTGTCGGCCATGCTTACTTAGCCACCTCGAGCTCATCGATGAAGGTTGCGACAAGCTTGCGATTGCGGTCCGAGGTCATCGTCTCGCCAACGACCTTTTCGGCAGCGGCGAGGGAAAGGTTGACGACCGAAGCACGAATCTCGGTAAGAGCCTGAGTGCGGTCGGCGGCAATTTCGATCTCGGCCTGGCGAACCATCGCGTCGGCGCGCTCGGTGGCTTCCGCCATGAGCGACTGGCGAAGCTGCTGGGCTTCTTTGATCGCGGTCTGAATCTGGTTCCGGGCTTCGGCTTCCTTCTCGGCCAGGCGCTGCTCATACTCGGCGCGCATCTTGGTCATCGAAGTGCGAAGCTCCTCCACTTCGGCAAAGGTCGATTCGAGGTCGTTGTTGCGCTCGTCGATCGCCTGCTGAAGCGGGTTGAGATAAAAGCTCTGAATCACCGGGAAGAGGATCAGGAAGACGCCGATGACGGCGACCGTGATACCCAGGTCGATGGGGATTCCCTTCTCGGCAAGCGGCTTGTTGATGCTATCTAACGTTCCGCTAACGGAAAGGTAGGTGCCGCCGGCCATCATGGCCAGGCCCAAGACGAACTTGACTGGAGTGGGGACCGATGATTTCTGTTCGGGGTTGCTCATGCTGTGCAAATTTCGAAGTTGTTTGGGGTCGGGCGATCTACCCGACCCCGAAAGCGAACTGCCTTACTTGACGATCGTCTTGAGGGCCGGACCGCCGATGAAGAGGGTGAGCAGGAACACGAGCTCGACGAACGCGAGCGCGATGAGCATCGAGACCTGCAGCTTGCCGATGGCTTCCGGCTGCCGGGCCATGCCCTGCATCGCGGCGAAGCCGATGAGTCCGAGGCCGATGGCGACGCCGAGAGCGGCGATTCCTAATCCAATTACGTCCATTTCTGATTTTCTCCTAGTTGATTGCTTGAGTTAGATTTTCCGAGACAAACTGTTAAGCGGCGGCCAGCGCGTGATCGTCGGCATGGCCATGATCGTCGTGCTCCTCCGAGTGATGGGTGACAAGCGACAGATACACGCAGGTGAGCAGCGTGAAGATCATCGCCTGCACGACGACGGTGAGCAGCTTGATCGGCAGCAGGAACTCCCCGAACGGGATGTAGAACTTGGTGCCGAGCTGGTTCATCGCCTCGACCGCCTGGTGACCGCCGTGGATGTTTCCGTAGAGTCGCAGACTCAGCGACACGTTCTTCATCAGTTCCGAAACGATCTCTATGCAGAAGATAACCGGGGTGATCAGGAGCGCCATCGCGCCGCCGAGCTTCGGACCCGCGAAGTGCCCGAAGTGGCCGAGCACACCGTTAGACCGCATCCCCTCGTACTGCACGTAGAACATGCTGATGAGCGCCATGCCGAGGTTGAAGCTCAGGTCGGCGGTCGGCGAGTAAGGGAAGAAGAGGGCGACAACGTTGCCGAAGAAGATCAACAACCAGAAGGTGATGATCATCGGAACGTATTTGCGGCCATGGGCGCCAATAATTCCAACGCACATTCCTTCGATGAATAGGTAAAGCTGTTCGAACCGGGACGTCCAGAAGTTCTTGAAAACGCGCTGCTTGAGACCCTTCTTCGCCGCGCCGAGGGCGAGGAAGATCAGCCCCAATACGAGCACGAGATAGAAGGCCACCGCGGCAATGCCAAAGTGCTCGGGGGCCTCTGCTTCGGCGGCCGCGAAGGTCGTCAGGCCGGTTGAGAAAATGTCACCCATACATGTGATGTGGGCCTCAGCGTCGCGCCAAGACCCACCCTATCATCGCAAAGTATACCAGCGCGATGCCGAGCAAAAAGCAACTGGTAGCGGACGGTCCAAGCGCTCTCGCCGCGAAAGCCATGCCGACAAAAATCGGCATCTTCATCAGAAATGCCAGGACGGTCAGGAACGCGCCGAGCTTGCCCGTCGCGGTATCGGTGACCACCGACCCAATCAGCCGGATAACCCCCCACAGGGCACCGAGATTGATGAGACTCCCCACGATTCCCAGCACCATCCCCTCAGCCCCGATCCGGCCCTTGGCAAAGAACGCTATCACGGTGGCCGCAATCGAGACGAGGGCAAAGGCGAGAGCCGGTTTCACCCTTTCTTGTTCGCTCGGTTGACGAGGACGAACGCCATCCAGATCCCGACAACGGACCCGATGAGCATCCCGATCTCTTTCGCGTGGGTCCCGCCCGTCGCGGCATCAATGCCGTATCCGATGCCCACGCCGAGGAGGGGCAAGCCGATAATCGTGTAGGCCAGGGTGAGGCCCTGTTGCAGGCTAAGGCCGGTCGCCGTTCCCGTCGCCTCCGCCTTGCGCACCGTCTCCTGTTTGGCTTGCTGGACGCTCTTGGCTTTATGGGCCTTCTGTTCGAGCGCCTTGATGCGCTCGCCAAATTCGTCTTCGAAGCTGGGCACCGGGGGCAGCTTCAGGTTGTCGGCCCTCAGTTCGAGTTCGCGCGCCTTCTTGTCGAGCGGGTCTTCTACGTCCTCGACGGGAGCCGCGTCGTCGCCCAGCAGGTGACGCAGCTTCTTATCGAGCTCTTCTTCCGAAGGTCCAGGCGCGTCGTCGGGCATGCCTTGATTGTGTCGCATTCGGTGATCGGCGATCGGTGATCGGTGATCGGTGATCGGTGATCGGTGATCGGTTAGAAGATGATGTTTGACTGCTCAAGACCAATGCTGATCACAGATCACAGATCACAGATACGAACCGCTACCAAGATGGCCCGTCGTGCGTCTACTATAAGAACGAATGGCAGAGCGATCGCTGGAGACGGAGGCACAGTTTCTCAAGGGAGTCGGCCCGCGGCTGGCGGTGGGGCTGGCCAAGATGGGGCTTCGGACCGTCGGCGATGTGCTCTACCACCTGCCGCGTCGCTACGAAGACCGACGACAGATTCCGCCGATCTCGAAGCTAAAGCCAGGCGAGTTCGCGACAATCAAGGGGACCGTCGATGAGATCGAAACCCGGCCCACCCGCGGCGGGATGGTCATCCTCAAGGCCGCCGTCTCCGACGGCACGGGCACGGTCACCCTCACGTGGTTCAACCAGCCATGGGTGCGCCGGGAGCTTGAGAAGTACCACGGCGAGATCATCGCCTACGGCATGGTGAAGGAAGGACACTGGGCGCACGAGATCAACTCGCCCGAGTTCGAAATCCTCACCGAGGAAGACGACCCCGAGGACTTCGCCCGCATCGTCCCCGTGTACCCGCTCACCGAAGGCGTCTCCCAGAAGACGATGAGAAAGGCCGCGCAGTCGGCCGTCGAATCGTACCTCTACCTCGCCCCCGAACCGCTTCCGACCGCATTGCGCAAGCAGTACCACCTGCAAGGAATTCAGGAGGCGTTAAGACAGATACACAACCCAACCGGCGAGGACTTGAGGGTCGCGGCGAGGAAGCGGCTGGTGTTCGAGGAGTTCTACTACCTCCAACTCGCCCTCGCGCTGAGAAGAGCAGAAACGGCCCAAGAACTCGGCATCGCGTTTCCGATCAAACAACTAATCTCCGGCTCCGCTCCAACACTCCAACAATCCAACACTCCAACATTCCCCGCAGCGGCGAAAGCCGCCGTAGTTCACAAGCCCAGACACGACTCCCACCTCTTCGAAGGCGAACAGTCCAAGCTTCGCGACGACGAACCGCTGTGGGGGCAGATCCACCGGATGCTTCCCTTCACCCTCACGGGTGCCCAGCAGCGGGTGATCGACGAGATATTCGTCGACATGGCCGCGCCGCATCCGATGAACCGACTGGTCCAGGGTGACGTGGGCTCGGGCAAGACCGCGGTCGCCGCTGCCGCGATGCTCGCCGCCGTGCGCAGCGGCTATCAGGCCGCGCTGATGGCCCCAACCGAGATTCTCGCCGAACAGCACTACACCACCCTCCACCGCCTGTTCGAGCCACTCGGCATCGATGTCGTCCTGCTCGTCGGCAAACAAACCGCCCGCGAGAAGAAGAAGGCGATCGAACGAACCTCCAGTGGCGATGCCAAGATCGCGATCGGAACCCACGCGCTCATCCAGGCGGGCGTGCAGTTCGACCGCCTGGGATTCGTCGTGATCGACGAGCAACACCGCTTCGGCGTACTCCAGCGCGCGGCGCTCCGCGAGAAGGGGATGGGCAACCCCGATGTGCTCGTCATGACAGCAACCCCGATCCCGCGCACGCTCACGATGACGCTCTACGGCGACCTTGAGCTGAGCGTGATCGACGAAATGCCTCCCGGGCGCAAGGCGATCAAGACCCACTGGAAGCTTCCCCACGAGCGACTCTCCGTTTACGAAGCGGTGCGGAAGTTGATTCAGGACGGGCGCCAGGCCTACTTCGTGTGCCCGATGGTGAGCGAGAGCGAGAAGATGCTCACCCAAGCCGCCGAGGAGCTTCACTATCAACTCACCAACGGCGTGTACCGAGACTTGCGCGTTGGGCTGCTCCACGGCCAGATGAAGCCGAAGGACAAGGAAGTCGTCATGCAGAGCTTCCGCGACCATGAGCTCGACATCTTGGTCAGCACAACGGTGATCGAGGTTGGCGTGGACGTGCCGAACGCAAGCACGATGGTGGTCGAAGACGCCAACCGGTTCGGTCTCTCTCAACTCCACCAACTCCGCGGCCGAGTCGGGCGCGGCGAGTGGCAGTCGTTCTGTATCCTCGTCGCCGACGCGAAGTCGGAGGACGCTCGCGCGCGCATGGATATCATGGTCGCAACCACCGACGGGTTCCTGATCGCCGAAGAGGACCTCCGCCTCCGGGGGCCGGGCGAGCTTGCCGGAACCAAGCAGAGCGGCAATCTCGATTTCAAGATCGCCGACCTGGTGCAGGACGGGCGTATGCTGGAGGTGGCCCGACAGGCCGCCATCGCCACCGTCTTGGAGGACCCGGGATTGAGCCAACCCGAGCACAAGTTGCTAAGGGAACGCGTGGCTGAGCGTAGATCTAAGATGGCCGTTGTAACGATCTCATGAACGTCCCCGAAATCTCTCCATCCGAGCTCAAATCCGAACTCGACGCCGGTACCCAGGTGTTCCTCTTGGACGTCCGCGAGGATGTAGAGCTTGCCATTTCCGCGCTACCGAACATCATCCATGTCCCTATGAATGAGGTTCCCGACCGGATCGGTGAGCTCCCTAAGGACGCGAACATCGTCGTGGTCTGCCGCAGCGGGGCTCGAAGCGGCCGGGTCACTTCCTACCTCCAGCAACTCGGCTTTTCGCAGGTGCGAAACCTTGCTACGGGAATGAACGGGTGGGCGCAGTCGGTGGATCCCTCCGTTACAACCTACTAAGCGTAACGTTTAGAGGTACACCTCGGCGCGTGGATCCGCTGCTCGCCCAGGCCCTCGATCTCGACCTCAACGACCCGCTCGCGAAGTTCCGCGCCGAGTTCGTTGAGAACCCCGGCTTGATCTACCTTGACGGGAATTCCCTCGGCAAGATGCCGCTCCGGGCAAAGGAGATCGTCCGCGATGTTGCCGACCGCCAGTGGGGCGATCGCCTGATCCGCAGTTGGGGAGAAGGTTGGTACACCAAACCTCAGGCTCTCGGGGCCAAAATCGCCCGCCTCATCGGAGCCCAGCCGGATGAGGTGATCGTCACCGACTCGACTTCGGTGAACTTTTTCAAGCTCGCCGTCGCCGCCCTCCGAGCTCGGCCGGGGCGCCGAAAAATCGTCTCGGAGACCTTCAACTTCCCCTCCGACATCTATCTGCTCCAGGGTGTTGCCGACCTTTTGCCCGGGCACGACATCGTGCTCGCCGAGAGCGCGGATGAAATCCACCTTCCGGCGGAGACCGTCGAATCCCATCTGGATGCTGACACCGCGCTCCTCACGCTAAGTCACACCTCTTTCAAGAGCGCATTTTTACACGATATGAAGCGTCTGACCGCGGCCGCTCAGGCGCAGGGAGCTTTGACGCTTTGGGACCTGAGCCACTCCGCCGGCGCGATCTCCGTCGATTTGAACGGGGTGAACGCCGATCTCGCCGTGGGTTGCTGCTACAAGTATCTAAGCGGCGGCCCCGGAGCCCCCGCCTTCCTTTATGTCCGGCGGGACCTTCAAGAGGCGCTGGTCAGCCCGATCTGGGGCTGGTTTGGGCAGTCGAAGCCGTTCGACTTTGCGCTCGACTACACCCCTGCCGCAGGGGTCGATCGCTTTCTCGCGGGGACGCCGCCGATTCTGTCGATGTCGGCCATCGAAGCCGGAGTCGATCTGCTCCTGGAAGCCGGAATGGAGGTAGTCCGGGCGAAGTCGGTCGCTCAGACGGAGTTTCTGATCCGGCTGATCGACGAGCGGCTGGCCCTGCTAGGCGTCGAGATCAACTCGCCCCGCGATCTAAAGTTACGCGGCTCGCATATCTCGATCCGGCATCCCGAGGCTTGGCGGATCAACTGTGCGTTGATCGAGAAAATGGGAGTGATCCCGGATTTCCGGCGGCCCGACAACATCCGCCTCGGGATCGCCCCGCTCTACACGAGTTTCGAAGATATCTATCGCGGAGTCGAGGCGATCCGGATCGTGATCACCGAGCGAAGGTTTGAGAAATATCCAGCGGAAGCCGCGGCTGTGACTTAGTTCCACTTTCGTCCAGCACGGATCGGTAGATCTTTCGTTGAGGCGCGGGCATCGGGAGTTTTTCCATCTCGTCTGCGGTCAGCCACGTGAGCCCCGAAGGCTCGACCTCGAGGTCGGCTCGCTCAACGTGCAGGGTGATCCGGTGGTGGGTGACCCGGTGTCGCACCGTCGGCAGCTTCGTCCGCTTCCCTTCCCACCCGAGCAGCGCGTCAGGTGAGCTTTCTCGGGGAAACTCCCACATCCCTTCCCACCACTTGCCGGTGGAAATCTGCCTCACGCCGAATCGCCCCTCTTGGGAAACCAGGACGAGGACGTGAAAGCTCATTGCGTCGGTCGCGCGCTTCGCCAATCGGATCGGAAATCGAGTTGGGTCGCCGTCTGCCAGGGCCGCACAGCTTTCTTTGACCGGGCAGGAAGCACAATCCGGGTTCTGGGGCCGACACACGGTCGCACCTAACTCCATCAACGCCTGATTCCAATCCCCGGGCCGTTCACGTTCCAGGTTGGCTTCCGCCCACGTCCACGCGGCCTTGGTCAACCGAGGGCCGCTCGACGCGCACCCGGTCAGGCGAGCGAACACGCGTTCGACGTTTCCATCCACCAATGCAGCGGGCAGGCCTTGAGCGATCGAGGCGATCGCGCCTGCCGTGTACCGACCTACACCTGGAACGGCCAACCAACCGGACGAGGTGGTCGGCAAGCCATGGGTAAGGACCCACTCGGCACCCGCCATTAGTAGACGCCCGCGCCGGTAGTATCCCAGGCCCTGCCAGTGGGATAGCACGTCCTGCTCGTCGGCCAAAGCGAGCGATTCGACCGAGGGGAAGCGGGCCATCCAGTGTTTCCAATACGGGATCACGGTTGCGACCTGAGTCTGTTGGAGCATGATCTCGCTCACCCAGACGGCGTAGGGATCACTCGTCCTGCGCCAAGGGAGGTCACGACGATGGGCGTCGTACCAGGCGAGCAGACGTTCGCGGTCGACGGGCAGCAAGTCTAGTGGGCGTTGGTCGCGAGGAAGCCCATCCGCTGAAGGACAGCTTCGGGGTCGTCGGTCGAGGTCAGGACGCGTCCGACCACCAGGTAGTCCGCTCCATCGGCGAGCGCCTGCTGTGGCGTGCCGGTGCGAACCTGATCGTGGACGTCTTGATCGGGCATCCGGATTCCCGGGGTGATGATGCACCCATGGCCGAGCACTTTCCGGATCGCCGCGACTTCGTTTGGTGAGCAGACCACGCCGTCCAAGTCGCAGTCCATCGCCAGGCGAGAGAGGTAGACCATGTGCTCTTCGATCGTGCGATCGACACCGAGGTGCTGGGTGAGCATGTTCTGGTCGAGCGAGGTAAGGACCGAGACGCCAATGAGTAGCGGCGCGTCTCCCTCGCCGAATCCACGAGCCTCTTCGGCCGCCGCGGTCATCATCGCGGGTCCACCGGCGATATGGAGGGTCAGCATCCAGACTCCGCGTCGGGCGGCTTCGCGAACCGCGAGGGCGACTGAATTCGGGATGTCGTGGAACTTCAGGTCGAGGAAGATTCGCTTGGCACCCGCGTCCTGCAAACGAGATACGACGTCCAAACCGTGCGGCAACGTGAGCGAGTGTCCGACCTTGAAGGCACCGACATAGGGGGCAAACCTCTGCGTAATGCGCAGAGCCTCGTTGAGGTCCCCGGTGTCTAAGGCGCAGATTAGTTGTCGAGCCACGATGCATTCACCCCCGTAAGCTATACGCATTGTCCTCCTATTCCGTGTCGGGAAACATACGCTTTGTTGCGGAAGCTCACGCGAGCGCGAACTTTAGTGGACTACGTTCCGTCGCCGGACTTCACGACCGGGATGATCGCGCCCTGTTTCTGCAGCTCGCGGCTAAGCGCGGCGGCTCGGTCGGCGGACAGTTGGGCGAGCAGTTCGGAGACGTGCTCAGGTTCCATCTTGAGCAGGATCGTCGCCAGCTCGGGATCCTTGTAAGTCTTGATGATCTCAACCAGCTTCACTACGTCGATCCCGTTCCAGAGATCGGCAATCGTCTGAATTCCGACTTCCGGCTTCGTGTCGGTGGTCGGCGCGGCCTTCTTGGGTGCGGTTGCGACCGGAGGCGGCGTCGGCGTCGGCTTAGCGGCGACCGGTTTGGGCTTCTCCGAGGCGGTGGTTTCTTTCTTCAGCCAGGCGACGAGCTGGGCTGACTTGATGCCGTCCTTCTCGACGGTTGCCTTCAGCCCGCCTTTGTTCGCGGCGGCGACGAACGCGTCTTGGTCCGCCTTGGGCAGATCTTTGAACACGATAAGGTCGCCCTTGATCGTGCCCTTACCGGTGTAGATCTTCTTGAGCGTCGCTTGCCAGGTCGCCGCTTTCACGGGCGTGATGCCCGGGATGTTTATGATCCCCATGAACGCCAATCCGAGCACCGTTCCGATGAGAACGAGCGGGACGATGATTAGGATCAGCTTCTTCTTCATCCCTTCTTCTCCCGATACAGCGCCATCACCTTTTGAACGTAGGCGCGGGTCTCAGGGTAGTTCGGGATACCGCCGGCTTTGATGACCGCGCCGGGGCCGGCGTTGTAGGCCGCGACCGCGTGCTCGACATTCGGAAATCGCTTGAGGAGGCTCGAAAGGTACTTGGCACCGCCGTGCAGATTTTGGTCGGGGTCGAACGGATTGGTGACCCCCATCTCGACCGCGGTTTGCGGCATGAGCTGGGTCAGGCCGCGGGCGCCGACCTTGGAAACCGACTGAGTATCGTAGCTGCTCTCGGCTTGAACGATCGCGTCAAGCAAAGCGGGATCGATGCCGTTGTTGCTGGCGGCTTGCTCGATCTTGCCCTTGAGTTCGGCGGGAGTCGGCTTGCCGAGGAGGCCCATCGCTGAACCAAACGGGTTCATCGGCTTGGTACCGTCGGCGGTGATCTCGCCAGCTAGACCGCTATAGCTGGGGCCCTTTTCTGGGACCTTTCCAGAAAGTGCGTCCATTCGGGCACGGATTTCCGCGATGCGGGCGCGCATTCCTTCGGGACCGAGGGGCTTAAGATCTTCCATTTCGAATTAAGCGGTGCGGCGGGTGACCGCCCACTCGTCGAGTTCGGCCTGTTCGTGGCGCGTCTCGTCTAGCTGATAGTCGGCAAAGGCGTGGTCGCGGAGCTTGACCAGCGACTCGAGTTCCTTTTTGCGCTCCTGCCAGACGAGCAGGGCGTTCGCTTCCTCGGTTTCGAGCACAGCGATGACGCTGCGTTGGGCGCGCTCTTCGTCATCGAGTTGTTGGAGGTAGCGCTCCAGCATCTGGTGGTCGTCCAGTGACTGGAGCCGGTTGCTGAAAGCTTCCTTGCGACGCTCGGCAATTGCCTCAACGGTCGCTTCGGCACCGAGCCGCATCGCGCGGGCCTCGATGTAAGCATCCTTGGCCCAGCCCTCTTGCATCTCGCGATACTCGAGAACCTTCTGTAGTCGGAAATTGAATTTAGCCATACCTCAACTAAATTGTTCGGTTTAGAAGGGGAAACTCTGGAGTGCTGAGGCAGGAATTCTGCTCATTTGGGTCTTGACTTCTCGTTCGATCTCGCGGGAGGATCAGGTTCCCAACTCACTCGCTCAGACTCAACTCTCACTTTCTCACTCTCACTTTTGCACACCCAGATTGGGTCTTTCCCGGATTGGATAGGTACTTCCGCTCCCGTGAGAGTTAGCGGTGCGTCGCAGAGTTGTGACAGGCACACTTCTATGGACCTCGCGGGCTGGAAACGTCAACCATCAAGTCCGAATGTTGGGGGGCGGCACGGGTCGGCTGTAGCTTGCCTCATGGCTACTCAGGGCGGACCGAGGTGCGAACATGGTTTCGTTAGCAGGTAAGACACTCTTCGTTCGAGTGGATGTGACAATCGAATTTGTTGATGGACATCCAAAGAAGCCAACGACATTCAGACCGCTGCTGCGACTTGAGTACGCCGTGGAGAGAAAGGGGCAACATCTGTTCCTTTCAAAGCATAACCAGGTTAGAGATTTTGTGAAAATTCGCTAGGGCTGCTTGCCGTGGATGAAGGAGGGGTGTTCTCCGTTAGCATCCACGGAAACCACCGTCACCCCACCTGGTGTTGGGGGTAAGCGAATGAAATCAACCGTTACTCGCTGACCGTCATTATGCCAACTGATCTAGCAAGGGAAAGGAAGGTGGCCAGAACCACCACTCATGGCTTCCGCAGCTCCGCGGAATGCCTTCACCGGCAGCTTTGGGAACGCCCGCTTGACCTCCGTCACCACCGACAGATGGCCGCTCCGCTCGGTCACAAGCATCGACCAAACAGGCTTGCCCTTTCGCTGAGCCACGGACTCGACGATGATGTCCCGGACACTCGCATCGCGTGAGAGAAACCGGGCGACGAAGGGCTCCTTTGACGGAACACGGGAGAACGCGGCCACGAGTTGCTCAACTCCCCAGCCCTTCTGCAGGGGGGCGGATGGCGATGACAGGGCAAGTAGTGAGACAAGGAGAGTCATGGCGGGTCCTGGCTCATTTAATCATGCGAAGGACGGCCTACAAGGTGGGCACCTGTTCAGACGCCGGCTCCGGTTGCCTCAGGACAAGTCATCCGGAGCGGGACATGTCCTGAGGCAGAGGTGGCTTCTAGGTTCAGATCCTGCCGCTAAGTAGGAAGAAGACCAGAATGATCAGCAAGATCGTGCCGAGACCAATGTGGGGGCCGTAGCGGTCGCGATAGCGGTAGCCGAAGCCTCCACCGAAAACGAGAATCAAGATGATGATGAGGATCAGCATGGTTCTTTGACCGTGCTGGTCCGGAGGATGTTTCGCATGGCATCGATCCCTTGTTGGGATGCACGGGCCGTGGTCTTCTTTGACGAGCAGGGGCGGTGGGGAGACCGGCGGTCGGCGGACAGACCGAAAGCACGGCCAGGGCCATGCACTCCTGAATTTGGTTCGAACTAGGTTTCTACCAGGTCCGTATGGGGGCCATGCACTCCATACAAATCTATGCCTTGACCAATTCCTTCAGCATCGCGGCGGAGTCCTCGATCGAGGTTGCCTCTCCCTTGTCCTGGCGGAGAAACTTGTTGATCGGATCCCATCTGGCGATGGCTCGGTCGGAGGTCGGGCGGGAGCCTGCTTTGTAGGCTCCGATGCTGACCATGTCCTCGACATCCAGATAGTTCGCGACCAATTCGCGTACCTCGCGGCTATGGCTCAAGTGCTCAGCGGAGACCACCATCGGCATCGTTCGGCTCAGGCTCGCCATGACGTCGATGGGCGGATAGTGCCCGCGACTGGTGAGCTTGCGGCTGAGGACGACGTGACCGTCGAGTATCGATCGGGCGGCGTCAGCGATCGGCTCGTTGGTGTCGTCGCCGTCCACGAGGACGGTGTAGAGGGCGGTGATCGAGCCCTTCGCGCCGTTGCCGGCGCGCTCCATCAGCTTGGGGAGCAAAGCGAAAACGCTGGGAGTGTAGCCCTTGGTGCTGGGAGGCTCGCCGACGGCCAGGCCGACTTCGCGCTGGGCCATCGCGAATCGGGTGACCGAGTCCATCATGAGCACGACCTTCTTCCCCTGGTCGCGGAAATACTCGGCGATCGCGGTGGCGGCAAGGGCCGCTTTGATGCGAACCAATGCAGGCTGGTCGCTGGTCGCGCAGACCACGACGGAGCGGGCGAGGCCTTCCTCGCCGAGGTCCTGCTCCATGAACTCACGGACCTCACGGCCTCGTTCGCCGATAAGCGCGATCACGTTGACGTCGGCTTGGCAGTTTCTTGCCACCATGCCGAGTAGAGTGCTCTTTCCCACGCCGGAACCGGCGAAGATGCCGATCCTCTGGCCTTCACCCAAGGTGAGCATGCCGTCGATCGCGCGAACTCCGGTTTCGAGCGGGCGCTGGATCATGGTTCGCTCCAAGGCGCTGGGGGGCGATGCGGTGATGGGATAGGTGTCGGAAGTCTGGATGTCGCCAAGCGCGTCCATCGGGCGACCGAGCGCATCAACCACGCGGCCGAGAAGCTCCTCTCCGACGGGGACGCGGAGGCAGTGACCGGTGCCGGTTACGAGGCAACCCGGACGGACTCCGGTGAGTTCTCCCAGAGGCATCAAAAGCGTGCGATCGCCACGGAAACCGACGACCTCGGCGGCGACGGCCTCGTTACCCTCGACCGCCTGAATCCAACAAAGATCACCCACGCGGGCGTTGGGGCCGTCGGACTCGATTATGAGACCGACGACATCGGCGACTTTGCCCGAGACCTCGGTCCAACGGACCTCGCTCATCGAGCGTCGCGTCTTGGCAAACTGAGGTCGAGGGACGAGGAGGCTCAAGCGGACTCCAGACGACTAAGTTGACTTTCGGTCGAGACGTCCACGCGGCCGCCATCGGTCTCGATGACACATCCGCCGAGAATCGAAGGATCGTCAACGATCTCAAGCGCGCGCAGCGAAGAACAGCAAGCGATAAGTTCGTCCTTCGACTCATTCAAGGCATCAACGTCAAGCGGGTTGACTCGGATTCGCGCCGAGCGGGAGAGCGTGACTTCCTTCAGCGCGGACACGACGATGGCGCGAACCGACTCGCGCGACAAAGCGAGCTCCTGGCGCAGGACCTCGCGGGCGATATCGACAACGAGCTTCTCCACCTCGACTTCGGCGAATTTGAACCAGTTGTGAACGCCCTCCACCACAAGTTCCTCAAGGTGGCCGAGGTTCGACGTGAGCTTTTCGAGTTCGACTCGACGAATCTCGGCCGCTTCGGCTTCGGCGGCTTGGAAACCCGCGGCCTGGCCGGCGGCCATGCCAAGGTGCTTGCCGGCGGCGTATCCGCCGTCAAACCCCTCGTTGTAGGCCTTGGAACGAATCGAATCCGCCTCCAGGCGCTGGCGCTCGGAGGCGGAAAGCCGACGTGTGGTGATCACGTTGGCTTCTTGCAGCAGCGAGGAGAATGGCAGGGCGCGCGAGGCCTCGCCCGATTCGAGGACGGGATTAAACAAGAACCTCTTCCTCGCCCGATCGACCGATGACGATCTCGCCCGTCTCTTCCAGTCTTCGGATGACGGTAACGATCTTCTGCTGCGACTCTTCCACGACGCGGACGCGGACCGGGCCCATGAATTCCATGTCTTCCTTCAGCATGCCAACTGCACGTTCGGACATGTTCTTGTAGATCTTCTCCTGGACTTCGACGCCCACGCCCTTGAGGGCGGTTGCGAGTTCCTTGGCGTCGACTTCGCGGAGGATCGCTTGGATCGCCCGGTCGTCGAGCTGGACGATGTCTTCGAACACGAACATCATGTTCTTGACGGTTTCGGCAAGCTCCGGATTGTTTTCGTTCAGGGACTCGATGATCAGTCGCTCGGTGGAGCGGTCGACGCGGTTGAGGAGGTCGACAAGCGCCTTTGGGCCGCCCGCCTGGGTCATCTCTTGCGAGATGAGTGACGAAACCTTCTTCTCTAAGACCTGCTCGACGCGGCGGATGACTTCCGGCGGCGTCTGGTCCATCATCGCGATGCGCGCGGCGACATCGGCCCGAAGCTCGGAACTGAGCTTGCCGAGGATCATCGCGGCGTTGCTCATGGGCATGTAGGCGAGGATCAGCGCGATGGTCTGCGGGTGCTCGTCCTGGATGAACGAGAGAACCTGCGCGGGGTCGGCCTTCTTGAGGAATTCGAACGGCACGATCTGCATGGCCGCGACGATTCGCTTCATGACCTGCTCAGCCTGCTCTTCGCCAAACGCGGAGAGGAGGAGTTGCTTCGCGTGGATCACACCGCCCTCGGCGATGTAGTCCTGCGCGATGGCAATTTCGTAGAACTCTTGGATGACGCTCGTGCGTTGCTCCGGACTGATCCGATCGAGGCGCGCGAGTTCGAGCGAGAGGATCTCGGTCTGCTCTTCGTCGAGGTGGCGGATCACTTTGCCCGCGGTCTCGGGCCCGAGAGCCATGAGCATGATCGCGGCTTTCTGCCGGAAATTCAGTTCTTCCTTGTGTCGTCTCATCGTCGATCCTCCAACAGCCAGCTCTTGACGAGCATCGCAACCACTTCAGGGCGTTCCTGGCCCATCTTTCGAATCTGTTCGAGCGGCAGGTTGATTCTCTTGCCGATCGAAGGGATGTCTTCCAGGTTGAGCCCTTTCTCACCGGCGGCGGCCATTGCCGCGTTCAGTTCCTCTTCGCTGATGCCCGAGTCGAGTGCCCTCTGGCGGAGCTCTTCTTGGACGCTTAACATCGGCAGGGCTCGCAGTTCGCCGTTGTCTTCGTAGACGGTTCCGCCGCCCATTGGCAGCGAACTGTAGCCTCCGCCCGCTATCGCATATTGCGGAGCCTGCGAGGGGGTTCGGCCGAGCTTGCTGAGCTTGGCCATAACTACGAAGGCGAGGATGGCGAGCACGGCGATCGGGACGATCGAGATGATCTGGCTCATCTTCTGCTGTCCGGCGACTTCGGTCGAAGCCTTCTCAGATTCCTTCTGAACCTTGTCGTCGAACGGGTAAGAGATGATTTCCGCGCCGAATCCGTCCTTCGCGGTGAAGGCCAGCGGCTGACTCAGCGGCGGGACCGCGGCAGCGGGATTCGTCTTGGCGAGGCCGAGGTAGGTGTTGACCGCGCGGCGCACGGCTTCTTCCTTCTCGGCGGCGTCTTTGTCGGCCTGCGCGGGGTCGGCGGCGTTCGGGTCTGCCTTGGGGCGGTTCAGGAAGACGGTGACCATCATCGACTTGAGGTCGCCGAGGCCCTTGGTCGTCGTGCGGTGGGTGACGCCGACTGCGCCCCGGTAAATGCCGTTCTGGGTACGGTTGTAGCCGTCTTTACCACCGCTCTTGTCATCGACGCTCATAGGCTGCTTCTGATTGTTGAGGTCGTCGCTAGTTCCAATGGCAGGCTTGCCCGTAGCATCGCCCTTCATCGTCTCCTTCAACGTGTGGTCCTCCGTGGGCGTCTTGTCCACGAGAGGAACGTCGGACTCCTCGTGCATAGGGCTGTTGTCGACGGTGAGGTTCACCGTGACGAGCGCGTTGCCGGGGCCGACGACGCGGTTGAGGGTCTCTTGCAACTCGTTCCGGCGAATCTCGCCTTCCTTCTTCTCGACCTGGAGCTTGGTCAGGGCCTGGCCGCTCGCGTCGTCGCCGGAGGTTCCGTCGTAGATCGCGCGGCCGTCGCGGCTGAAGATCGCGACCTTTTTGGAGTCGAGTCCGGGGACCGAACTGGCGACGAGGGTAGCGATCGCTCGTCCTTCATCGGGGGTCACGCTGCCGGCTTGTCGCTCGGCGAGGGTGACGCTGGCCGTCGCATCCTTCTTCTCGGTGGCGAACGGCGAGTCGATGCCGAACGTGAGGTGGACGCGTGCGGAGTCGACACCGTCGAACATCTCCGCGGACTTGGAAAGCTCACCTTCGAGCATCGTCTTGAGGCGCTCTTCCTCGACTTTGGGGGTGTTCATCATCCCCATCGAGGTGAGTCCCTCATAGCCGGGATGCGGGGACTTGGGGAGTTTGTTGTTCTGCGCGAGACGGGCGCGGACGAGGGCGATTTTGTCGCTCGGAACGGAGATGTTGCCGCCGGTGTCCATCGTAACGGGGATTCCCATCCCCTCGATGTCCATCTGAACCGTGCCGGCATCACCCGGCGCGAGGTTCGCGAACACGATCGACATTTTCGGTTTGGAGGCAATCATGAAGGTGCCGATCAAAAGCGCCAGCATAAGACCGCCGCCCCCGAGGGTAACGATCTTCTGCGTGCGATCCGCACTTTCCCACCAAGCCTTAAGCTTCTGTAAAATTCCGTTCATTTCGCGCTCGAGTTGACTCCGAGCGGCAGAAGGGAAAGCGTTGAGTGTTAAGTGTAGAGGCTATTTAGCTCAACACTTAACACTTTATACTCTCCGTTAGACTTGAATCCGGCTAATCTCCTGGTAGGCATCGAGTAGCTTGTTTCTGACGGCAACCGTCAAGTTCATAGCGGTACTCGCGCGTTCCATGGCGATCATCAAGTCGTGATAATCTACCGATCGTCGACCCGTCATAAAGTCCGCGCCCGTCTCCGCAGCTTTGTTCTGCGAATCGTTCACTTCCTTCAGGACGTCCATCAACTGTTGCGAGAAATCCGCGCCCCCCTTGTCATCCGGCTTCACTGACGATCCGAGAGAAGCAAGCTTCTCCATCGCGGGGTTTTGAATTCGGTTGATTAGGGACATGGCAGAAAAGTGTTAGGTGTTTGGTGTTAGGTGTTGGGTGTTGGGTGTTAGGTGTTGGGTGTTAGGTGTTAGGTGTTAGGTGTTAGGTGTTAGGTGTTGGGTGTTGGGTGTTTGGTGTTTGGTGTTTGGAAGATTCTATTTTCCTATGCTGAGGGCGCTTCGGATCATGCCTTTTGCCGAGTTGAAGGCGGCGATGTTGGCTTCGTAGGCGCGGCTTGCGCTCATCATATTCACCATCTCGTTCACCGGTTCGACGTTCGAGTACGTGACTACCCCGTTGGCATCGGCGTTTGGGTTTCCTGGCTCGACCGCGGTTCGGAAAGCGTTCATATCCTGCTTCACTCCGACGATTTCCACGCCATCGGGCGTACCCGACAGGTCCACCAATCGGCGACGGTAGGGCATTTTGTCTCCGACCTTCATCGAGTTGGAGTTCGCGATGTTGGACGAGATCACGTCCATTCGGAATCGCTCGGCGGTGAGGCCGGTCGAGCTGATCTTGAGTGCGGAGTTAAGCGTCATGGTTGTCTCTTAGGGTCGAAAAGTTACTTGCCTTCGCGGATCACGTACTTCATGTTGCTGAAGTAGCGGCTGGTCATCTCGGTCAGGGTCTGATAGCGAAGCTCGGTCTCGGCGAGGGACATCACTTCAAATTCGAGGTCCACGTTGTTGCCGTCGACGGTGGTGGCGGTGCGGTCGGACTGGCGCTGGGCCGATGAGTCCTGCATTTCCTTGAAAGACTCGCTCCCCTTGGACATCTCGCCGTCGAGGACGATGTTGAAATCGATGTCGCGCCGCTTGTAACCGGGCACGTTGGCGTTGGCGAGGTTCCCGGTAAGGAGCGCCTGCCGCTCGGTAGCACGAGACAGCGCTTTCCCGAGGTTATTGATTTGCGGTCCGAATAGGTTGTCCAGATAGGCCACGGCGTTTCTCCTGCCGCGACTCCGTTCGCCAAGGCCCCAATTCAATCCGTGAATCGGCAAACCCGGATGGGTCCATCACTGGTATTGGCTTTCGGTGGGGAATCTGGAGGCTAAATCAAGCAAAGCGCGGGTTTCTGGCTTACTTTCTGTCCCGGCATGTATGCCAGTGCAAACGATGGCCCTACTAACGGGGTTGGACTGAGGCCGCCATGCAGGCCAGAACCTAACTATTCCTGCTCATCGGCGGCGGCCGGCCAGCTTAGGCTTTTGCTTACGATTCCAGCCCGATCGAAGCAGCATGGTCTTCGGCTCCCGGCGGACATTTTCGATATCGCGACTTCAATCCGCTTGATACGTGTTTCGGCCTTCTTGCCGGAGGTGATCCAAAAGATCCAGTCGCGACGCGCGAGCGCCGTGGTGCTCTTCCATGTCTCCATTGCCTTTGGAGGAGCCTGCTCCAGGGCCCGCTGAATGTCCGTCGGCACCACGGGCTCCGGCTCGACCTGAACCGGCGTGATTTCTAGCTCGACAACATCGCCAGGCTTCACACCGGCTCTCTCTTGAAGGTCCTGCGGAACGCGAAGCCAATGGCTGCCCTGCCCATCTGGCTCAAGGGTGGCCTGAAAGGAGACTTTATGGAACGTGCCTTCCACCGAAACCATGCTCCGGGCAGGCAATCTTTCGCTCGCCTCGGTCGGCACCCGCAAGAAGATCCAAGACTCGGCCTTGTCCACGCCAGCCGGTCGGTGGAGCTTTGCGCTGAATGAATTCGGAATTTGCGCTTGAGCCATTGTTGGTGCGCAATCGGACCGTTGCTTCTACTCCTCGTCGTGCTGAGGTGCGGGTGCGGCCGCGCCGCCCTTCTTATACTCACGAACCGCGGCCATTAGCTTCAGGGCGGTGAGGCCGCCGATCAGCAGGGGCGAAAACTTTTCGAATTGGACCGACGCGGTGTGGGCGATGCTCTCGACCGACGTTGCGACGTTCTTCGCGCGCCCGCCGACCTCGTTTACCGTCGTCTTGGTCTGCTCCGTGAGCTGGTCGACCTTGTCCGCGATGCCGGAAACCTTCGCCGTCAACTCATTGACCTTGGGCTGCAGGCCCCGGATCACGCCGACGATCTTGATCGCCGCGATGATCAGCACGAGGAACAACACAATATTCAGGGCAAAGAAAACGCCCGAAATCACAACCCACCATTCTGGAAAACTATTCATCCGGTTACCCTTATATCGATTCTCGTCTCGCGTTTGGCGGTCAATGCGACCGGCACGTGAAGTGCGCCCTCATCCTGGGGGTCCGCCATCACGGCCGTTCCTGAAACTTCCGCGCGCGTGCCCCAAAGACCTCTGACCGTTAAAATCGCCTGAAGATCCTTATCCGCAGGATTTTGCATCAAAACCGACGCCCGTCGTTTGCGCGCGTCGAAGGTCAGCTCCAGAATACGCCCAAACGTGGTCGAGACTTCCACGCCAAGCTGCCGCACCACAATCCGGCGGTTCACGCCGTCCCACGGTCGGATCACGTATTCCTCGTCGCCTTCCTGTTTCCCTTCGATCTGGAAGTGGCATCCGAACGTCACCGTCCCGCTCTGTCGCGTGGGCAAAACGTAGGCGGTCACGTACCGCAGGTAGCGATACAGACTCAAACCGACGTCTCCAGTGAGCGCCGAAACCCCGAACTGCTGAGATGCCGAGTCAGGACAGAAACCCATCGATGCCGCGCCGTCGGGACGCACCAGCGCCCAAACTCCGAGCATGCCGCCGAAGGCCATGCGCAACCAAGAGTCCGGAAGATACTGCTGGTCCTTGTCGAGCGTGTCGAACAGCATCAGGGAATTCGCCACGGTCGTTGGGCCGAGCGTCATCTCGCCCTTGTCCACCATCGCCGGGTGCGGACCCTCTAGCTCTTCCAGGAACCGCTTGTCGGTGCCGTACCACCACCAACTCGGGCTCAACGACCGGCCCGCGTAAGCGAGACTCAGGAGCTCCTCGCGATCCACGCGGGGGATCCCGATCCAGGGGCCGAAGAACGCCTGCTCGAACTCCTCAAGCGACCAGTAGCGCCGACCATAGGCCGCCGCGGAGGTCCGCCCGGTTCCCTCTTCTTCTTCGAACAACTCACGAAGGCGATCCGCAGTCTGGGTCTCACCCTCGGCCTCAAGGTCGTCGGTCAACTCAAACAGGTTTCGCATCAGCGGCACGCCCACGCCTCGGTACCCCGAGGACGGCACGTGTTTGAACATCGCCAGCGCGGTCTGCGCCGCTAGGCGCAGATAGTATTTCGGCGGCCGTGCCATCTCACCGGTCACCTTCGCGACTCGGTACAGGGTGTGATACAGACTGAAGGCCAAAGGATATGCCGGTGCGTGGCCTGTGTTGCTGGAGATCGAGCGACCGTCCGAGAACAGCACGCCGACGGACCCATCGCCTGGGTTCTGGACGTCGTCGAGGAGAAACTCCTGGCAGTAGGTATCGAGCGCCTCGATCTCCGCCTTCTCGGGGAAGATCGTGTTCTTTTCCGCGAGGAACAGGGCATCGGCGAGGGAGCTTTCGATGCCAAACGGCGTCGCGTATTCCTCGGAATCGTCCAGCTGCTCCTCGATCGCGATGTCGGCGGGGAGGATCGCGCCGTGCAGGTTGCTCGCGGGATCATTGTGGATCTGGTGCTCCATGATCCACTTCGCTCGGGCTTGAATCAGCTTGTCGATCGGCTCGGTGAACAGTAGGTGGACCGAGCTCTCCCGCCCCTTCGTGTCCTCAAAACTCAGCCGAGCCAGCCCGGGTTCATGGGGTTTGATGAAGCAGAATCCACCTTCCTCGTCACTGTCGGTCTCAAGGTCGGCTTCGACATTCGCGTAGAACTGGGTAGGGGTTGACCCGGCCACCTCAACTGCTACGCCGACGTCGGCGGGCACGACCGCACTCGGTAGGAGCTTGATCGCGGGGCGTCCGCAGGCGGCGAGCGTCGGGTTGACTGCGTCGAATCGGTCGCGATCCGCAGGGGCGAAGCAGGTCTGGAACTTGCGGCTGTCTCCCGGCTCAAGCAAGAGCGTCGAGTGATCGTTGAACCACGGTCCCCAGCCCTCTCGCTCGATCGCTGCGCGGGAGTGGATGTAGACGACGGGGATGCCTTCCCATCGGTACGGCGTGTTCAGCGAGGCGGGAACGTGGTTGTAGAACTCCCAGCGGGTGTCCTCACCGGGGAAGATCAGCAGGCCGGGCGGCTCGGCGTTCATCCGCTGAGCGAAGAGGTAGCTTGCGGCCCCGCCGATGAACTTGTGGACATACAGCCGATCCTTGAGCATCTCGGCCACGCCTTCTTCCGAGCGCGGAAAGCCCTCGTAGATACTGTTCAGCGCGAACGGGAAGCCGAGTTCGCCGATTTCGAGGGTGTGGTTACCGGTGTTTTTGAGTTCGATGTCCCAGCAGATGCGGGGGATCGGGCCGGCGACTTCGTAGTAGCGCCCGGTTCCCTTGATCTCGGGCAGGAGGGGGAACTCGTATTCGAAGGCGACGTTGGAGGGATCCTCTTGGTCGTCGATGATCGAGGCGTCTCCGTTGCGCGAGAGCATCCAGGGGTCGTCGGGGTTGAGCCTCGCGCCGAGCAGAATCGTGCCCGGGAAGTAGTCCTCGGCAAACTCCTCGCCGAGGCTTAACGGCGAGATCACGAACTGGAACTCCTCGTTCTGATCCGGCAGGTTGGGATCGGCCGCCCAAAGCTGCTGAATCCGACCTCCGGGGCCGAATTCCATCGAGATCAACGTCCCCGTCAGTTCTGGCCGTTCAAGGCTGAAGTCGTCCATTGGCGCTAGGCCGCGATGTTACCAACTTTGGGGAGCCTGTACAGCATCGCGAGGTATTTGAGGGAACTGTTGAATAATGTCGATATGGATCGCATACACGCCGACCCTAATATTTGCAGCGGAAAGCCAGTGATCAAGGGCACCCGCGTCATGGTGCGAAATATCCTGAGCATGCTCAAAGCGGGCAAGACGTTCGATGAGGTACTCGCGTCCTACCCAAGCATCACCCGGGAAGACGTCGACGCCGCGGTTGACTACGCCATTGAACTCGTGGACGAAGTGAGGCTCCTACCGCGTGCCGGGTAGTGAGCTCCGCATCCTGCTTGACCAAAATGTTCCCTTCGAAGTGGCCGCTTGGCTCAGACAAACTCTTGAGGGCACTCATCAGGTTGACCACGCTTTCGACCTTGGCTTAGCCACGAGTACCGACGATAAGCTCTACGCATTCGCCCAGTCCAGCAAGTCGATGATCGTCACTTATGACGAGGACTTCGCGGATCAGCGCCTCTTTCCGGTCGAGCACCATTACGGAATTGTCCGCTTGCGAGTCCAGCCAGCCACCGCGGAGGTCACCTGCGCCGCCTTGGAGCGGCTATTCTCCTCCTACAAGGCGGAGGATCTTGTGGGCAAACTCGTGATCATTCAACCTTCTCGGATCAGGATCATCCCCGAGTAGATGGTTTAACCGCACTATTCAGAATTCAATGGGAGGCCGCCGAAGACGAACTGCCGCGTCGAAGACGTGGAAGGCCAGCGGTGGTTTAAGCTACAGTCTTAGGCTTGGCGATAGAGCATGAGATGATTCAGGGCAATGGGCGGGTTCCTAAGGGGTCTTGGGCTCGTGTGAGGCTGCCTCTTGCGATCGTCTTTGGGGTGCTTGCCATGTTGTCCGCTGGATATGGATTGACCACGCAAGACCCATTTGCCATCGCCCTTGTCCAGCCTTACCACGGCGAAAGAATTGATCGCCTTCCGGTGACTGTTCAGGTTCCAGGCCGGTATCGAGTTGTTTTTCGCGTTCTCAAGCCTTCAGTCGATAAGATCCACCCATCACCGGCGAATTAATTCTTGATATCCGCGTGATGAAGAATGGACGGGAGATCAGTGAGTCTGTAGACGACTCTGAATATGCTGAAGGTGGAGTGACCGGTCCCCAATAAGTTTCCAGTCTCAGATCATAGAATTGCGGTCTCCTTGGTTGTCGTTTGCGACTTCTCCTTGAAGTTCGCGGGGGTCAGTCCACCGAGTCCTAGATGGGGTCGGTGGTTGTTGTAGTGGTCCTG
>JBBQPZ010000033.1:0-30129 GCA_038216655.1 Fimbriimonadales bacterium | reverse complement strand
GCCGTAGAAGCGTTTATCCGCTTCTACAACCAGCATCGACTCCACTCCAGCCTTGACTACAAGGCTCCCGACCAATTCGCTGAGGCGATACAATCACAGTGCTGACACATCTCCGTGTCCAGAAAAGCGGGAGCAGTCCATTTGTGCTCGGGAGGAGGAAGGGGCTGGGGGATGGAGGTTCTGCTCGGATTTCCGAGCCCTTGGTCTTGCCCTCCGAATTGACCGGAGCTGGAGTGCGAGTTCCGGAACTTCCACCCCCTAACCCCCTCCGGCGCACAATCATCGCCGCAAGAGTAGGGGGAGTACAAGGAATCGGGGTAAAAGCGTTTTATGTTGCCGCTGATCGCCGCGATCGCTTTTGCTCCGCCGTTCGATGTTGCGCCTTTGCTGGCTCAGGTTGACGCGACTCGGATGCGGGCGACGATCGAGAAGCTTGCTTCCTGGCACAATCGGAACACCAGCAACCCGACTCTGGACGAGGCCGCGGCTTGGATCAAGGGGGAGTTCGAGAAGATTCCCGGCCTTCAGGTTGAGTTGATGCACTATCAGATCCACAAGGGGGCGCGGATCCCGGCGGACAAGGAGGTCGTGCAGGTGGTCGCGACCCTGCCCGGGGCGACGGACCGGCGGGTGGTCGTGGGCGGACACTTCGACTCGATCAACATGGTTGAGCGGGACCTGACCGCGAGTCTCGCCGCTCGAGCCCCAGGGGCGAACGACGATGCCAGCGGCGTTGCCCTCACCCTTGAACTCGCGCGCATTTTGAGCACCCAGAAGTGGAATCAGACGCTCGTGTTTGTCGCGTTCAGCGGCGAGGAGCAGGGGCTGCTGGGTTCCCGGGCTCTCGCTCAGCGGGCGAAGAAAGAGGGCTGGAAGATCGATGGCGTGCAGAGCAACGACATGGTCGGTTCCAGCTCAAACCTGGAGGGGAAGCGTGACGACACGCAGATTCGCGTCTTCACTGAGGACCTTCCGACTCACAACAGTCGGGAGATGGGACGTTGGATCGAGTGGGTTGCGCGGCAGGCGAAGATTAAGGCGGGGCGCAAGAACTTCGGGGTGAAGTTGGTGCTCCGGAAGGACCGGTTCGGCCGCGGCGGTGACCACAGTTCGTTCAACGACGAGGGTTTCACGGCGGTACGGTTCGTCGAGCCGAACGAGGAATACACCCGCCAGCACACGCCGGACGATCTTCCGGAGTTCGAGGATTGGAAGTACCTCGCCAACGTCGCGAGGGTGAACCTGGCATCGATGGCCCGACTCGCCACCGCGGGGCTACCGCCCCTGGACGTCCGGATCGACCGCAAGCAGGGATACGACACGCGCGTTCACTGGCAGGGCACACCGGGGACGCGCTACGTCGTCTACTGGCGCGAGACAACAAGCCCGGGCTGGGAGGGATGGAAGGAAGTCGGCACCGACACCGACGTGACGATCGCGGGAGTCAGCAAAGACGACTTCATCTTCGCGGTCGGGGCGGAGAATGGGATTCCGGTGGAGGCCAAGTAGGCGCGAAGCAAGTATTGAGTATAGAGTGGAACCATGCCTCTGCCTCGCTCCAGTCCGAGCATCGGAAAATCCTGAGCCAACGAGGTAGAGGCTATTCGGAACTTACCGAACAGTAACTAAAGCAGTAGTCTTTCGGTGTGCAACCGCGTCAGAGGCACTACAAGAATCCGACAGAGCCAGGAATCTGCGTCTTCGTCACGACAACGATCTTGAACTATGTTCCGGTGTTTAAGGAGGACCGCTTGGCGCTCATCGCGATTCGTGAGCTCACGCGCCTTTGTGATGCCTCTGCCTCGCTACAAACTGAGAATCCAAATGACCTAAGCCCACGAGGTAGAGGCTACTGGTCGCAGAATTGCGGATGCTCACTCGAACCGAAAAGGCATATTAGTAATAGGATTTAAAGCCGTACACTCATTGCGTGCAACCGCGGCAAAGGCATTATAAGAATCCAACTGAACCCGGAATCTGCGTCTTCGTGACGACGACGGTTCTCGACTTTGTGCCCGTCTTCGGAGATGACGCTATGGCATGGATCGCTATCCGAGAATTGGATCGGATGCACAGAAAGAATGGAGCCAAACTTCATGCGTTTGTCGTGATGCCGGAACATGTCCACTTCCTTACAACGCTGCCCGCTCACCGCAACGCGAGTTCCTTCGTGGGGGCGGTAAAGTCCGAGATCGCAGATTGCGTCGTGCCCAGGCTCGATGCCAATACTGAATCCCGGTTTCGTACGCAGCGCGGTTTGAATCGACGAACCTTCTGGCGGCCCAGCTTTCGGACCCTTGCGGTAGAGACCGACGAGATCTTCTGGCAGAAGGTCGAATACATTCATTTGAACCCTCTGCGACGCGGCATGGTCGAGACGTGCGATGCCTACCGTTGGTCCAGCTCGGGATTATTTGAGCTGAGCAGGTGGACGGAGGAGACGGGATTGCAGTTTGAATATCGCGAATTCGATCCACGATTGCCTGTTACTTAGCCTCTACCTAGTAGGCTCGGTAACCGCAGTTTAACGCGCACGAGCGAGGCAGAGGCATCGCAGTTACGGACCTTTTTCCCGTTCCCTTCGGTCGGCACCCGATCGCCTCTACCTCGTTGGCTCAGGCAACCTCGATTAGGAGTCGACAGCGAGGCAGAGGCATGGAACTGAGCCTCTGCAGCCGTGCCCGGAAATACATTACTAGGCATCGCATATCCAATACCAAGCAGCAGCGCCTAAGCGCCGCTAGTCCCGCCCATCCTTCGCTCGAGTTCTTCGAGTTGCTTCTCCGCCTCGCTCTGCGCGGCGGCGTCCTTGGCCGGGTCCACGGCGGGGGCGGCACCGGCGGCAGGTACGGCACCGGTGGTAGAGACGGTTAGGTCCTGAGGCGCTTCGGCGACATCGGGGGCTTTGGAGAGGCCAAGTCGGGCTTCGAGCTTGGAGAGTTCCTCTTCCGCTTCCATGTCGCGGGCCTGGTCCTCCATCTGCATGATCTTGCCCGAGAGTGAGCCGGTCTGCATTTCCTGGCGGGCGGCGGCTTCGCTCTGCATGTCGCGAATCTTTTCCTGCGCGGCACCGAAACCTTCGAACTGGTTCTCGAAGGTCAGGCCATCGAGGGCTTTGGAGATCGAGTTCTGAATTTGGGCTTGCTTCCACTGCGCTTTGAGGGCGAGGGCTTCGGCCGTCTTCTTCCGGACTTCCTCTTCCTGACGTTTGATCGCGACTTTGACCTGCTCCACCGTGGCGGCGGCCTGGTCATAGCTCTGCTGCAACGTCGCCATGGTGGCGTCGTTGTTCATCTTCTCACGCATGAACTGCGTGGCGAGCTCACGGTTGCCCTGTTTGAGCGCCATGGTCGCCTGGCTTTCGAGCTGGGCGGACTTCTTTTTGACGTCGTCCAGCATGTTCTGCAGACGGTTCTTCTGTGTAATCGCCTGGACGGCACGCTCGCGATTCGCGATCAGGGTGCCCTGCATATCGCGGCGAGCTTGGTCGAGCATGACTTCTGGATCTTCCAGTTTGTCCATGCCCCGGTTGAAAATGGCCTTGATCCAATTAAAGAAGCGCTTCATGAGAGTCAGTAAAAGCTGCGCGCGCGGCTGCCCGGATTATAACACGGCGTACTTCCCGGGAGGTTGCAAAGGCCCGAACCGTAGGTCCGAATACGTGGGTCCAACCTGAGAACATCGCATCTGAGTTGCGTTTTCTCCGATTAGGTGGCAAGATGGGCTATGAGTCCCGTATTGTTGATCGCCATTGGCGTCCTTGTTCTAGCGGCGTTGATCAATTGGCTGATGAAGCAGCAGCAGAAGGGCAAGGGGCTCGCCACCTGGCCAAAGATTGCCCAGATCATCGAAGGGACGGTGGAGACGGACGGCGTTTCCGGCACCCACGATGGCCATAAGGTCAAGGTCACGGTCAAGCTGCAGGACGGAATCCTTATGGCAAATCCGTTCGAGGCTGGATTCGTCCGCCAAGAACTGAGCGGATGGGTGTACCGAGTGATTTCCAGTCTTCCGCCGAAACCGGGGACCGCGAACTACACGATCTCCTATGACGGGCGGCACACGACTTCGACGGGTGCCCCGGATGCGTTCATGGATCGATTCCGCCAGAACAGCCTGGAACTTCAGTTCGTGCGTGTCGGGGCGGGGCAGTTGATTTACGACGGCCACACCGGCATCCTGACGCTAGAGCGCTACTTCCCCGTTCGCGACGTCACGCCGGCGGCGAACAAGCAGGGACCGGTGCAGCCGATCCCGACACGGGCGCAATTCCGGTCGGAATTGGAGTTGCTCGACGGCGTAGCATTACTCGTCTAGCCGCGCTTGTCTCCTCAATCTTGCCCCGGGTACAATCTTCCGCAAAGCGGTGAGGGCTCAACCCTTGCTGCTGGCTCACCCGCTTCGGAGGAAAACCCACTCACATGCCCGCCACTGGCAAAGTCATTACGATTCTCGGACCGGTCGTCGACGTTCGCTTCCCGACCAATCAGCTCCCAGAGATTTATAACGCCGTCCTGATCCAGGATGCGACCCGCAACATCGACATTACGCTCGAAGTCGCGCAGCACCTGGGCGATGACGTCGTTCGAACGATCGCGCTCGCATCCACCGACGGTCTCGTCCGTGGCATGGCAGCGGTTGACACGGGTTCGCCCATCACCGTTCCGGTTGGCGAGCAGACCTTGGGTCGCGTTTTCAACCTCCTGGGCAAGCCGATCGACAACGGTGCTCCGGTCGATGGTGGCGTTCGCCTCCCGATCCACCGCCAGCCGCCCGGATTCAACGAGCAGTCGACCAAGGTCGAGCTGCTTCAGACGGGTTTGAAGGTCGTCGACCTCATGATCCCGTTCAATAAGGGTGGAAAGATCGGCCTCTTCGGGGGTGCGGGTCTGGGCAAGACAGTTTTGATCCAGGAGCTCATCCGAAACATCGCGGTCGAAGCCTCGGGCGTGTCGGTGTTCGCCGGCGTCGGCGAGCGCACCCGTGAAGGGAATGACCTCTGGCGCGAAATGTCGGAGACGACGTTTAAGGACGCTTCCGGCGAAATGAAGCGCGTTATCGACAAGACCGCCATGGTCTTCGGTCAGATGAACGAGCCGCCCGGAGCCCGTCTCCGCGTTGCTTTGACCGCGCTTACAATGGCGGAATACTTCCGCGACGAAGTGGGTAGCGACGTTCTAATCTTCGTCGACAACGTCTTCCGCTTCGTGCAAGCGGGTTCTGAGGTTTCGGCGCTTCTGGGCCGTATGCCCAGCGCGGTCGGCTACCAGCCGACCCTGGCCACGGAAATGGGCTTCCTCCAGGAGCGCATTACCTCGACCAACAAGGGCTCGGTTACCTCCGTGCAGGCCGTGTACGTCCCGGCGGACGACCCTTCTGACCCGGCACCGGCCACGACGTTCGCTCACCTTGACGCGTACGTGTACCTCGACCGCAACATCGCCGCCAAGGCGCTCTACCCGGCCGTGGACCCGCTCGGCTCCACTTCAAAGAACCTTGACCCCCGCATCGTCGGGCAAGAGCACTACGACGTGGCCCGAAAGGTTCAGCAGACGCTCCAGCGCTATAAGGAACTGCAGGACATCATCGCGATCCTCGGCATCGACGAGCTTTCGGACGACGACAAGCAGTTGGTCGGTCGCGCTCGTAAAATCGAGCGCTTCATGTCGCAGCCGAACTTCGTTGCTGAGCAGTTTACAGGTACGCCCGGCAAGTACGTCACGGTGGATGAGACGATCGCCTCCTTCAAGGAGTTGGTCAACGGCAACCTCGACGACTTGCCCGAGCAGGCATTCCTCTACTGTGGCGGTCTCGACGACGTCCACGAGAAGGCGAAGAAGCTCCAGGCCGCGTCCGCCTAAGATCGAGAGTCAGGAGAGGCGGGAATTCCGCTTCTCCTTCATCCACCCAACATGGCCACTCAATTCCATCTCTCCGTTGTCGCTCCCGACCGCTCTGTGGTCGAGGAGAGGGTCACCTCGGTCATCGCACCGGGAACTGAAGGCTACTTCGGCATCATGGCGGGGCACGCCCCGCTGATCGCCGCGCTCAAGCCCGGCCTCGTGGAGTATGTCGACCCGAACGGAACGCGTCACTACGTGCACTGTGGCGGCGGGTTTGTTGAGGTGAGTGCCGCGAACGTCACCGTGCTCGCGGATGAAGCCATCCCAGCGCGCGAGATCGACATTTCTCACGCGGAAGAAGCGATCGAGCAGGCTCGACGCGTGCTTCGAGGGGAGTCGTCCGACATGACTTCGGAAGAAGCCCACCATCAGCTCGAAGTCGCCGCCAACCGCATCCGCGCCGCGCGCTTAGTTGGCGGAACGAAGTAAGTCCGAACTGACCTTCGCCAACCCTGGTTAAATTGCCGGTCATCGAGCGGTTTTCTTGCATTCTCCAGCAGGTTTCGGCATGATGGCATCAGAGTAGCGCCCTCGCGCCCTGAACGATTTGCATTCGCAGAATCGTCCTAGGGGACCCGAAGGGTGCCTTTCCAGGAGTTCTGATGTTTAGTTTGATTGGCCTGATTCTGCTGGGTTCTCAAGACGTGCGCGGAGTTCGACCGCCGTTGCAACGCCCCAAGTTCGAGATGGAGCACGAGGAGTACAACATGCCTCCCGCGTTGCGCCGCGAAGTGCGTGACCAGCCCCACCGATCAAGTTTCCCTCGGCCACTCGCAGGGGCGAATCTCGTTATCCACCAGGTCAACGTGGACAACAACGGGATGAACATCCTGGGGGACGCGGCCAACGAACCTTCGATCGCGGTGGACCCAAACAACCCCAATCACATGGCGATCGGGTGGCGTCAGTTCGACAGCATTACTTCTGATTTTCGCCAAGCCGGCCACGCCTATTCCCTCGACGGCGGCAATACCTGGGTCAATAATGGGCCCTTTACTCCGGGCACGTTCCGCAGCGACCCCATCCTCGCCGCGGGCCTCGACGGCGTATTTCACTACGATAGCCTGACCACGCTCACCGCGAATGATATGTGGAACAGCGGCGACTCCGGCTCCACTTGGAACGGTCCGAACTACGCGTTCGGCGGCGACAAGACCTGGATGGTCTGCGACCGAAATCCTGCCTCACACGGCCTGGGGGCGATCTACGCGAGTTGGAGTTCCTACTACGGGAGTGCGGGACAGAACATCTGTTGTCGCTCGTTGGACGGTGGACTGTCCTTCCAATACCCATCTCTTGTGCCTGGAAGTCCTACGTTCGGCTCGATTGCGGTCGAGTCCAAGGGTGGAATCTACGTCGTCGGAACTCGCCCGAATGATCCGGGCCTCTGTTGGGCCCATGCATCGCAACCCTGGTTCAACGTGACCCGCATGCAATTTGAAACCGGCGGCGTAATCACGACGGCCTACGATATCGGGCCGAGTAGTGTCATCAATCCCGCAGGGCTGTGCGGACAGGTTTGGGTTGGCGTGGGGCCGGTGGGAACGACCTACAGCGGACACGTGTACGTCGTGGCGACGGTCGGCAACCTTCAGGGTCAGCCGGACTCGATTGCCCTTCTGCGCAGTACGGATAGCGGCTCGACCTGGTCGGCCCCGATTCGAATCGATACCAACCTCGGTGCTTCGACGCATGCGTACCACTGGTTCGGCACGCTTTCGGTGGCTCCTAACGGTCGTCTCGACGTCGTCTACAACGATACGGGTTTGGATTCCAATCAGACCCAGCCGACGACCTGCGTGACGATGTACCGTTCGTCCACAAACGACGGGGCGACCTGGTCGGCACCGGTCCAACTGACTCAGCCATGGGCATTTGGAGTGGGCTACCCTCAGCAGAATAAGATCGGGGATTACTACCACCTGATCTCGGACAACACCGGCGCTCACCTCGCGTTCGCTGCAACGTTTAACGGCGAGCAGGATGTCTGGTACATGCGGATTCCGGCTCAATAGGATTGGCTCGGGGATCAACAATTAAGGGGGGTGAGATCCGATCTCACCCCCCCCCTTTCATTTGGCTTTCGCCGTCGGCTCAGGCCTTGCGTCTCTTGCGAAGGAAAGCGAGTGCACCAAGGCTTAAGGCAACCATCGATGCCGGCTCAGGTACCGCGGCCACCGTGTACGACACGTCGTCGATACCGATGTAGTCCGAGTTCGCGCCTCCGGGGCCACCGCCGGTCACATTGTAGTTGAAGGCGAAACGACCGGAGACGCCCGCCCCGGAGAGCCCAGAGAGGGTGGTGGTGAAAAGCGTCCACGCGTTCGGATAGCCGGTGGTCGTGAGGTTCGGATTGATCGAGATCAGGGTCGTCGAGAAGTCCGACAGAGCAAGACTTGCACCCGCCGAGCTGAACTTGAGAAAAAGGCGATCCGGGAAGGTCGGGGTCGTCGAGGTCCGGCTGAAGAACGAAATCGTGTCGCCGTTATGGAACGTTCGATTATCCGAGATCAGCCAGTTGTCGACGGTGTTGGTGCCGGTGGTGTTGTTGAAATTCGCCGCGACGTACTTTGCGCCCCCGTTTGCTGGGAACACCGAGACGTTTCCGTCGAACCAACCGGTGGTGCCCAAGGGCAGGCTGTTGTTGATCGCGCTCCACACAATCACGCTGGTGACGGTGTCGCCTGGCACATTCCCAGTTGGCGGAGGATTGGCTCCGACGGGTATGCCCGAATAGACAGCGTTCTCGAAACCGTCCGTAAAGCTCTGCGCGTTGGCCATCGTGACGACGGCTAAGCTAAGCGTCAAAATTGCAGTTTTTTTCATGAATCCCTCTCCAAAAAAAAGATGCCAGTTCGCCGAAGCACTGGCAAGTCGAATTAAGCTTAAGACAGATGCGATTATTTGACAACTTGCGCACGTAAACCTGTTAAAAATAACAGTCACAAATCAGCGTGCGGATGGCCAGGCGGGAGGGATAAGGAAGAACCACCGCCGACTTTATCCGGTCTCCCTTGTGGATATGGTCGACCACGTCCATGCCCCGGGTCACCTTCCCGACGACCGCGTAGGAGTGATACAAGTACAGGCGGTCGGTCTTGATCACGAACAACTGAGAGTCACCGCCCTCTTGGAGACCGTTGGACGCGATGCCGACGATTCCGCGGGTGAAGTCAATGTCGCTCATCTCGAACGGGAGAGGATGCCCCGATTCGCCGTTCCCGACCACGTCGCTCGCAAGGGGTTCGGTTCGGCTTGCCGGCGATCCCCACTGAACGACCCAGCTCTCCACCCGATGAATCCGCTGCCGATCATAGAAGCCGCTCTTGGCGAGACGGAGAATCTGGGCGACGGTCTTAGGGGAGACGGCGGGGAATGTTGTGATGTCGAACGAATCACCGTGCTCCATGGTGAATCGAATCGACAAGCCGGGGTTTGCAGGTAGGTCAGGGAGGGTTCTGGGGGGACGAAGGGCGATGAGGGCGAGGACGGCGATCACGCAAACATTATCCTCCTGGAAAGGCTACGGACGGGGGCCAGAGTATGCCAATATCGCAAGGTCATGGACAGGATCTCCGAAATCGACGCTTTAATCAACCAGTTCAATTTGAACCTCCACCCCTTCTATCAGGACTGGCGAATGGGCACTTTGCCGAAGGAAGCGCTTGCCGCTTACTCGACCGAGTACGGCCAGTTCATCGCCACTATCGCTGACGGTTGGGAGACCGTCGGCCAGCCTGGCTATGCCCAGGAAGAGCGCGAGCATGAGGTCATGTGGCAGACGTTCCGTAGCGAACTCGGCGCGACGGGAGCGCCGTCCGTTCCCCACGTCGAAGTTCTGGTGAAGGCGGCCAAGAATCTTTTCGCCGCCGGCGTTCCCGAGGCGCTCGGGGCTCTCTATGCCTTCGAAGCCCAGCAGCCGAACACCTCGCGAAGCAAACTTGATGGTCTGAACGAGCACTACAACATGTCGGACACGGCGAAGGAATACTTCGTGGTCCATGCCGACGACATTCACGAGGCGGAGGACCTCCGCAAGGATCTGCTAAAGCTCAGCGACGCCGATTTTGCTCGCGCGAAGAACGCCTGCGCGATCGTCTGTTCGTCGATGCTCGGCGCGCTGGACGGCATCTACTACGCCCGCACGCCGGTCAACGCGTAAGTCGGAGGCATAAGTTGTCCCCAAGCCCTATAAGTCATTTACGACTTATAGGGCTTATCATTTATGCTTCCACTGAGGCCTGTCGATGCATCCGGGCGGGTACCTCGACTCCGATGAGGGTCAGGTAGTAGCGGAACATTGCGGCGAAGAGGCGGTAGTCGGCGAAGTTGCGGTAGGCGAGGTCATCGCGGGCGTGGATGAGTTCGGGGTGCTGATTGGCTTCCCATATGACGACCTGACCCTCCGGATCGATCCCGTAGTCGAAGGCAAGAAACTCCACGTCCAGCGCCTCTCGGGCTCTTAGGAGCACGTTCGCCCGGGGATCGGGCTGGGTCACGTAGGCGAGTTCCTCCTCGCGGGTGGCGAGGGTGCGGACTCGCGTCTTCTTTCGCGTCTCCCAGCATTCGGAAACTTGCAGGTTGTGGGCCGAGACATAGTCGTCGCCTACGGTGACGCCGCGGTACCGTCGGATAAAGCCGTCGTCGTTTCGCACGTCAACAAACTCAGAAACGATTGGGCGGAAGAACAAATTCCACCGGACCGCCCGAGCCTGTTCGAGGGTTTCAACAAGGAACATCGGACGCCCGTGACTGATGTCCTCGCGGACGATGACCGGGTAAGGCAGCTTCGGGAATTCCTCAAGAAACTCGTCATGAGATCCGAACTTGTGGACGATCGCGGCACGAATGCCGACGGCGTTCAACCGGCGAGAAGTCTCGCTTTTGGCCAGATTGGCATGTCGGCTCGCGCGATTTACCACAGGAATACCCCGGCGATCTAACTCGGCCTCCAGGGCCAACATCTGCTGATAGGCGGGAGGGTCGAGGTTTTCAAGAGGATCCTGAAGCCAATTCACCACCACTTTGTAGGGAGCATCCTCCGGCAAGGAGTACGGCATCGCGCATACATCGACCAGAGGGACGAGCGTGGGGTGCTCCCTCTTGACCCAAGCCAAGACCTGGTCATAGTCGTGCGGACGGAGGGGCGGGGTGCGTGGGATCAGGATGCGCGCGGACATAACGTGATGAAGGTTAGAAGTCTACGTGATTCCTCAGGTTCCTCTCAGCGGTCCATGGTCACTCGTAGGATGCCTGTCGCTCGAGCCGAACGGGTACTTCGAGGCCGGCGAGACCTAGGTAGTAGCAAAACATGGCGGCAAAGACGCGGTCGTTGGAGAAGTTCCGGTACGCCAGATCGTCATACGAGTTCTTAAGTTCCGGGTGTTGGTTTGCCTCCCAGATGACGACCTCGCCGGCAGCAGTCACGCCATAGTCGATGCCGACGAACTCTACGTCCAGCGCGGCACGAGCGCGGCGCATCAGGTCTTCGTAGGGGTCTGGCTCCGACACGTAGGCGATCTCCTCATCACGGGACATTAGGTTCCGGACACGGTAGTGGTACCGCGTCTCCCAGCCCTCTGAAATCTGCAGGTGGCTGGATAATATCTTGTCTTGCAGGGTGATGCAACGGTATTTACGGTGAAGCCCGTCTAAACTTTGCACGTCGACGAATTCGGAGGCAACGGGTCGGAAGAACGTGTCCCACGGCACGTCCCGGGCATCGCCGACACTGTGAACGACGTGGAAAGGCCGAATATGGCTTACGTCCTCCCGGACGATCACGGGCAAAGGGATGGCGTTTGCGGCGACCGCCTCTACAAGATCCTCGTGAGAATCGAACTTGAAAATCCTTGGGGCAGCGATGCCTACCTCGCGTAGTCTGCGCGAGGTCTCACTCTTGGCCAAGTTCTCATGCCGGGAAACACGGTTGACGACGCGAATACCCCGGGCGTCACAATCGGCCTCAAGGGCGAGGGCTTGATGGTAGGCCCTCGGGTCGAGGTTCTCGAGCGGATCTTGAAGCCACTGCACCAACAGCCGGTAGGGTGCGTCTTTCGGCAAGAGATGAGGCATCGCACACACATCAAAGTAACCCACCAACGCAGGGTGTTGTTGCTTCAGCCAGAGAAGAATCTCGTCGTAGTCGTGGGGGTGAAGGGGGGGCGTGCGGGCGATGAGGATCCGGGGTTCCATACCTATGCCTGTGTATCGAGAAAAAGTGCTCCAGTGCTTTGCGAGGTTTCTGGCGGCCAAACCTAAAGACCTTCCTGACGATTGTGCCAGATTGCGGAATTTTGGGCCCGAACCTGGAAATCTTCATTGGAAAGTCGACCCAATCTTCCGAGAATGACCTTGTCAGGTCGCGTTCGTCACACGCACTCGTTCGAGAGGAATTGCATGCCGCTGTTTGCCTACACTGCCATTGATGGCTCAGGTCGTACCGTTCGCTCCGTAATGGATGCGGACAACGAGCAGTTGGTTCTTGCCAAACTGCGCGACCAGTCGCTGCACGTCACCGACATAAAGAAGACCTCGAAATCCGGGAAGGGCATCTCCTTCGGAAAGAAGAAGGTCAAGCTTAAGAGCATCGTCATCTTCTCGCGTCAGTTTGCGACGATGATCGACGCGGGTATTCCCATCTTGAGGTGTCTCGACATCTTGGTCGGACAGACCAAGGAGCCAGCCCTTAAGGAAGCTCTGGAAGCAGTGGCGCAAGACGTTAAGGGCGGTCTCGCCCTGAACGAGGCGCTCGCCAAGCACCCGACGATCTTCAGTAAGCTTTACGTGAATATGATCCGGGCCGCCGAACTCGGTGGCATCTTGGACCAAATCCTCGACCGCCTCTCAGGATTCCTTGAGTACGAGGCCGAGATCAAGGGCAAGATCAAGAGCGCGATGATGTATCCGGTGCTCGTCCTGATCTTCTCGCAGGTCATGCTGTTCGCCCTGTTCTCGTTCGTGCTTCCGAAGTTCAAAGAGATCTTCACCGGCATGAACGTGGAAATGCCCCCGGTTACGGCGGCGCTCTTCGGACTTGGCGACTTCATGAACAAGTTCTGGTGGGTAATCCTGCTTGCCATGTTCGGTGCCTACATGGGGCTCAAGAGCTGGGCCAAGACCCCCAAGGGTCGCTATCAGCTCGATTTCCTCAAACTAAGAATTCCGATCGTGGGAGAGTTGGCGCTCAAGATGAGCATTGCCCGCTTCTCGCGAACGTTCGGAACGCTCATCAACTCGGGCGTGCCGATGATGCGTTCGCTTGAAATCGTCGGCGAAACCCTTGGCAACAAGGTGCTCGCTCAGGCGATCGAAGCGACGCGATTGAGTATCCGTGAAGGAAACAAGCTCTCCACGCCCCTCGTGGCGTCGGGCCTGTTCCCTAACATGGTCACCACGATGATCGATATCGGCGAAGAGTCCGGACGACTCTCCGACATGTTGGTCAAGGTCGGTGACTTCTATGACCAGGAAGTCGAATCCACGGTCAAGGGCTTAACGTCGATGATCGAGCCGATGCTGATCATCTTCCTCGGTGTGGTCGTCGGCTTCATCGCCATCTCGATCATGACTCCTATCTTTAAGCTGGTCAACAGCGTGAAATAACCAATTCTTCGGGAGCGGGGAACCGCTCCCAATACAACTTCATATTGCAATTATTCAATGCGGGTGGTACCAGGATGGAACCGCCAGAGAGGCGAATTCGCACGGAGCGCGAATTCGTGAGACAGATCAACGGAGTGAAAATGTCTGAAATTAACCGACTTCACCAGGATGGAGAAGAGCTTGTCGCGCGGTACATTGCCAACCCGCGTCCCGACATGCGAGACCTCATCATGGTGCAATATGCGAACCTTGTCGAGCGAGTAGCTCGGCGGTTCAGCGGCATCGAAACCTACGACGACCTCGTCCAGGTTGGATTCATCGGGTTGCTCAACGCGCTCGGCAAATTCGATCCGGCGGCGGGCGTTCGATTCAACACTTACGCCACCTACCTCGTAGCGGGCGAGATCAAGCATTACCTGCGTGATCGCTCGCAGACGATTCGGCACCCGGCCTGGCTCCAGGAGCTGCGCCATAAGGTGAACCGTGCGGCTGGCGTCCTTCAGCAGCAGCTTCAGCGCCCGCCGACGGAACGCGAAATCGCCGAAGAAATCGGCGTGAGCGAGCAGGCGGTTCGGGAAGTCGTCCAGACCCAGGAGATGCTCAAAGTTGTCTCGCTGGACGGTGCCCCTCAAGGCGACGAAGACGGCGGCGGCGGCGAAGTCGAGAAGCTCGATGCGGCCGCGTTCTGCCCCGAGCAGCTCAGCGTCGAAGATCGTGTCGTGCTGGAACATGCGATGAAGCAGCTAAGGGACCTCGAGCGCAAGGTGCTCGTGCTCTTCCACTTCAATTCGCTCAACCAGACCGAAATCGCGGCCAAGCTCGGCATTTCGTGCAACTACGTAAGCCATATTCTTCGCCAGTCGCTGGCCAAGTTACGCAAGATCCTCACGAGCGAAGAGCAGCGCGACAGCGTGCTGCGACGCGCTTCTGCGACTTCGAGCAATGACATTCTCGACGGCCCGACGGGCGCCTACACCGAGTCCTACTTCAAGTCTCGGCTCGAAGAGGAGATGCACCGCGCATTCTCGATGGAAGCCTCAGTCGCCGTCGTGATGATCCGCTTCCATGGCCTCGATGCCATGCAGCGATTCTATGGCGAGCAGAGCGTGGTCGATTTCCTGGCCGACGCCGCCGACTTCCTGAAGGAAAACGTGCGACGGCTGGACGTGGTTGCTCGCTACGGTGATTCTGGCTTCGGCGTGATTCTGCCCTCCACCGGCAAGAACGTCGAACTGGTCCGCCAGCGACTGATCAACAAGGCGAATGCGTGGATGAACGGCCGCTACGGCACGAACTCCACCGTCGGCATCGAGATCGGGACGGTCACCGCCCCGGACGATGGCCGCAATTCGCGAGAGGTTCTCGGGAGCGTTAGAATGCTGCCGATCGAGGAAGTGGTAGGAGTGTGGCAGTCGGCCGCTTAAGCGACCAGGACGCCAACACCCTCCACGTTGCCGGATCGTACAGCGATGCGCGTCGAGGCTTTGCCAAGGGCAAGCCGACGATAACTCCGTAGCTGCAGCGCCATACGCCGGTATCGGGATCGAGTGGGAGCTCCGCCCCCGATCCCAAAGTTCTAAGAAAATGCCGACCGCCGACCGCAAGGTCGGCGATCATCGGCCCTTCGCCGGGCACGAGATGATCGAAGTCGCGCGACTCTAGAAGCTCCACTCGCTTCTTAGTGACCAGATCCACCCGGCCCACCCTCTTGGTGCCCGAGGGGCTGATTTCCGCGAAGGCGATCGCGGTGCCGTTCAAGGGCCGATAGCCGTGCAGGTTCTGGCCGAGGGGCACAAAGGACGCCGCTTGGCTGGCCGGCTTGAACGTCGCGATTCCCCAGTCCGACTCGGTTCGGGCGACGACGCCGAGCCGATCTCCGAGGGAGATCAAGCGATCCTCAATCGCCTCCGTGGCAAAGGAGGTCCCCACCTGCCGTTCAACGATAACCGCTTCCGGCTTCTTCGCCCCAAGGTCGACCTGCGCCAGCGCCTCGAACCAGGTGCTCCCGTCCGCCTTGGTCCAACGAACCAGGAAGTAGGCAGTATCGCCGCGGAGAACACTGCCGGAGAGGGCGGATGCCGGGCGGTGCAGCTTGCCTGACTTGAAATCGTCCAGGTTCGCCCGGATTTCCTCGCGGGAGAAGAACTTGGGGCTCGTTGGGACCGCTTCGAAGTGGGTGGAGATGACGTACTTTCCTGCTCTGACGGTTAGCCCGCGACGATCCCAGACGGCATAGCGCCCGTGCCGGGTGAACATCACCGACGACAGGGTAGCAAACTCGTTCGATCTCATAAACACGGTTTCGCCCTTGCCATCCTTCTTCACAACAAACCCCGCCGCAGTTGGCTGCAGCGAATAATTCGGTGTAGAAAGACCTAGACAAATGAACACCAGTGGCGTCATAGTTTCCTTGGGCCCGATGCCCATTGAGAGAATAGCTTGGACTGCCGAGACTGCGCCCGATGGGATTCCGAAAATCAGCGCTGCCGAGACCAAAAGGTCAACCCGCAAAGCTGGGAAAAGGCGGTGTCTGTCTCTCAGGTGCTCGGCCTGAGGTCGATCTGCATGTTCAATGACCACCGCGAGCGGCTGATCAACGCTCGAAAGCTGCTTGGGACGCGTAGCCGGTTGTACTAGGGTTCAGGTGGCACTGCCACTAGTCCAGAACGGGTAATACTCAGCCATGGCATCCGACGAACTCCGACGACTGTGGCGCCTGCACCAGATCGACGCCGCTCTCGTGGAGATTCGGCATCGCGCTGCGGCTCTGGACCCAGGTAAAGCCCTGATGGCTGAGATCAAGGCCCTTGAAGCCAAGCTCGATGAGAAGGGCGGACAAGCCCGCGCCCTCGCCGGAGAGCTCACCGACCTCGAACTCAAGCAGAAAGGCTACGACGACAAGCTCAAGAAAGTAAATAACGAAATTTACGGCGGCAAAGTGGTCAATCCTCGCGAGGTTGAGGCGTTGGAAAAGGAAGTGCTCCAACTCAAGAAGCTGCGCGGGGATACCGATGTTCGAATGCTCGAACTGTGGGACCTCGTGCCGCCCGCTCAGGCCGAGGCCGACGCCATCGAAGCCGCGATTTCCGGGAAGAAGAAGGACCTTTCCGTCCACCAAAAACAAGCCCTTCGCCTGAAGGCACAGCTTGAGGAGGAGTTCAAACTCCGCACCGCCGAGCGGCCCGAAGCGGCCAAGCACGTCGCCCCGGGGCTTACGGCCAAGTACGATGCGATCCGCAAGGGGCACGCGGGCACGGCAATGGGCCATATCACACGCAAGCGAACCTGCAGCGCGTGCGGCACTCACCTCGCCGAGCGCACCATTCAGCACGTCCTTGAAGGGAAGATTGTGACCTGCGACGAGTGCCATCGAATTCTCTACTACACCGAGGGGCTTGTTTGAAGCGGGTTTTCGTCGCCTTGATTCTTATCCTGGTCGCAGGCTGCGCCAAGTTCCCGAATGTGTCCAGTGGGCGCTCGACGCGGCTCGTCTTTTCGATGACCGTTGACGGACAGCTCCGACCGGATTACGTCTACCGAGTCGCGATGAACTTCACGACCGAGGCACCTCCCACCACTCAGGGGCCGATCCCGGTGGTGCGCGCACCATGGGGAAACGGCTACGTCGACGGCCACGCCACAAACTTTGTCGACTGGAATGTCAATCGATACCCGCCTAGCGGTTACGGTCTCTACGAATTCCGGGGCGGCGACCTCAACGTTCCCGTCCAGATCGGGATTCCGATCCTCTCCGATGCGGTTCAACAGGGCGGCAAGACGCTGCGCTTCACTATCGACCTCACTCAACTAGGTTTGACCGATGCCCAGATCTTGGCGTTGAAGTACGTGCAGGTCAACTTCCTCACGATGGATCGCATCCCGACCGGCAACGACCCGGGCACGAAGTTCTGGGATGCGTTGGGGGATTCGACTTCAGTTAGCGGGATCGACGAATTCGTCAACGTCCCGCTGTACATATCGGGCACCTACAGCAACGTTCAGGGGATCAACAACCAGGGTCTCGAACCCCGGGGCGACGTGCAGGATCCCGACCTCGACATCGTCGGTTGGCAGATTGAAGTTCAGCGTCCGTAGCGTAAGCTAAAGGCGTCGATGATGCCGATTCTGCTTGCCCTCGCCCTTTCGCCCGCCTCGCCTCCGCCGCTTGAGCCGGTGCCCTCGCCGCGTCAGGTGGCATGGCACAAGCTCGAGCGATACTGTTTCGTCCACTTCGGACCGAATACGTTCACAGGCCGTGAATGGGGGCAGGGAACCGAACGCCCCGAGATCTTCGATCCCAAGAAGCTCGACTGCCGCCAGTGGGTCCGGACCTTCAAGCGCGCCGGCTTCACCGAAGTGATCATCACCGCCAAGCATCACGATGGTTTCTGCCTCTGGCCGTCCAAGTTCTCCACCCACACCATCGCGCAGTCCAAATTCCGCGACGGCAAGGGCGACATCCTCAAGGATCTCAGCAAGGCGTGCAAAGCGGAAGGGCTCAAGATGGGCGTGTACCTTTCGCCCTGGGACCGGAACCACCCGACTTACGGCACGCCCCAGTACAACGAGGTCTTCAAGTCGATGCTCCACGAGGTGCTGACCCACTACGGCACGATCTCCGAGGTCTGGTTCGACGGCGCCAACGGCGAAGGGCCTAACGGGAAACGGCAGGTCTACGACTGGCCGGCGTTCGTCAAGGTTGTCCGAGACTGCCAGCCGACCGCGGTGATCTTCAGCGATGGGGGTCCGGATATCCGCTGGGTTGGCAATGAGGCGGGATACGCCGGCGAGACTAACTGGGCGACTCTGTTTCGCGACAAATTCTATCCCGGGACTCCCAACTCTGGTCCGTTGACCGAAGGTCAGGAGGGCGGCACGGACTGGGTTCCGGCAGAGTGCGACGTGTCGATCCGGCCGGGCTGGTTCTGGCGCGAGTCCGAGAACTCCAAGGTCAAGACCGTGGCGCAGCTCTTGGACATTTATTACGGGTCGGTCGGTCGCGGCGGAACGATGCTCCTTAATGTCCCGCCCAACTCGGACGGCCTGATCAGCGATGAGGACGTGACGCGGCTGAACGAGTTCAATAAGGCCCTTGAAGCCGACCTCAGCAAGCTGCTCCGCCCCAACGAGGCAACTGCGGATGGGTTCTTTGGGCCCGGGTTTGAGGCAGCGAAGGCGATCGACGGTAAGGACGACACCTGCTGGGCGGCGCCCGCTTCATTGCGATCAGGAACCTTGACCCTCGACTTTGGCGACCGCCGCAAGTTCGACCGGGTCATGTTGCGAGAGCCGATCTCGATGGGCCAGCGGGTGCGCAAGTTCGAGGTTCGGGTCGAGACGGATAGCGGCTGGAAGACTGTGTTCGCGGGAACGACGATCGGCAACAAGCGGCTGCTGCGTCTCCCCACCCAGGAGTCTCGCCGCGTCCAGATCGCGATCCTCGACGCCCGGGCTTGCCCGCTCATCTCGGACGTGCGTTTCTACCGCTCGCCCGCGATCGATCGAGAGGAGTAGCTCCCCTTCCTCTTACGGCGATGACTGGGCTTGGAAGAGGAAGAGGAAGGGGTCGGGGGATGGAGGTTCTGAGCGAGTTTCAAACCCTCCGTCATCCTAAGTAGGTTGTCAAGCTTCATTCGTCTACTTTTGTCCCCGTCATCCCGAGCGGAGTCGATGAGCCTTAGCGAGTCGACGCAGTCGAAGGATCACTGACTAAGCCTCCGACTTAGAAAACCGGAGCGCGCGCAGAGAGTCGGAGACTGGACAGAGGATCCTTCGACTTCGCTGCCTTCGCCAAGGCTTGGCGCGCCGCTCAGGATGACGGTCATAGCGGTCAAATGAAGTTTGACAATCTACTGAGCGGAGCCAGCGAGCATAGGCGAGATGGCGCAGTCGAAGGATCTCGGATCCCCACGACCAACTTGGAAGCACGGGCTCTGGATCCGGGGTTCTTCGACTGCACGCCTTCGCCAAGGCTCGACGTTCAGAATGACGGCGCTCGGAATCTTCACCCCCTAGCCCCCTCCTCTTCCGGCGCACAATCATCGCCGCAAAAGGGAGGGGGAATCTAGGATTGACCGAGCCGTCGAAGCACATCCGCCTTCAAGACCACGTGCCCAAGCCGCGGGAAGATCTTGGTGACGCTGTGGACGTGATCGGCTTCGTCCATCGACGACATGGCGTCCTCAACGAGGAACAGCTGATAACCATGTTCGTAAGCGGCACGGGCGGTGGACTCGACACCGATCTGCGTCGCGATCCCGGCGAGGACGATCGTGTCGATCCCTCGTCGGCGTAACTGCAGGTCGAGATCGGTTCCATAGAACGCCCCCCAGTTCCGCTTCTTCACCACGATCGTTCCCGGCGCGTCCGGCTGGAGTTCGGGGGCAACGACGTCCCAGCCCGCCGCCGGCGATCCGGCGGGCATTGTCATGTCGATCGATTGCTTCAGGGCATCGCCCCGATCCGGCGCAAAGGAAACGTGTACCAACACCACGAGCCCACCTTCGGCGCGAAAGGCGTCGGCCAACTCAACCCCCGCAGCAAGGACCTCGGCCGAGGTGCGAGGCTGGGTGTCGCGTGCCAGGATCCCGGCTTGGAGATCGATCAGGACGAGCGCGGACTTCGCGGGGGCCAGCTTATCGAGATGAGACATACGGTGCCACCTTACTCAAAGAAAAGGCCCGACCGAAAGAATCGATCGGGCCTGTCGTCGCATTCAGGAGTAACTTAGTGCGAACGAACAAACTGATAATACTTGTGCCCGTTCTTCATTACGGTCTTGCGGTGATAAGTGTGACCGTCCCGCTTGAAACTAGACCTTGAGAAGTAGGAGGCGCGTGCCCGATCCGCTTTGCTCTGGCTCTTTCGGTCCTGCTCATATCGGTTGGCCGAATACAGGGCACCGGCGGCTCCGGCGAACATCAGGGTTTTGTCGCCTTTCAATAGTCCGTACAAGCCAAGAGCACCCGCACCGATCGTCAGGTTGCGCCATTGGTTCTTCTGCTGCTGGCGATGTGAAGAACTCTGCGCGGAGGCCGTCACCGGCATCAGCAGCGTCCCACCCATGGCAAATGCAGCGATCACGGTTCCGAAAATCTTGTTGTTCATAAGTCTCTCCACTTGCTAGGGCGATTGCCGTTGCTGGTGTGTTCCACACTATTCAACAATTGGGGGAAAGGAGAGTTCGGAGCCTAGGGCTTCAGGACCAAGGGGATGAAGGCGACTCTAGAGCCACCGAAGTCGAACACGGTGGTGAACGGAAGCATGAAGTCCTGTCCAATATTCCCGGCGAGGTAGTCGTCGACAAACGCGCCGCTCTTCGCTTGCGAGAAGGCGGCCACCGGCTTCTCAAAGCGGTGCCCTCCCAACTCGAACCACTCGAGGGTCCCGATCCGCGTCATGGTCATGCCGCCCACCCCGCCCGACATCGCGCCGCTTGTCTTCCGCCCTTCGAGCAACTTTTCTCGCTCGACGTAGGGAGCGTGGAAAGTCACCGTCCCGTTCGCCCCGGTATCCAATCGAAACAAACCGCTTCGATTTCCTTCGAAGCGTGCCTCTACCACCGGGTTTGCCGAGCTGAAGCGCAGCGGGAGCCAAGTGCCGGCGGGGAGCGTGAATTTCTCGGGGTTCGCGATCTCGACCAAGGGCTTGGTCAGATCTAGGCTGATGATGGTTCGCCGGAAGAACGAATAGCCCACAATCCCTGCGACCGGCACTCGGAAGAACTTGCTAAGCCCCTTGAGATCGAACTCGGTGAACGTGACGCCCTTGAGAGTCGCGGGACCGAGGGTGAAGTCCTTGGCGATTCGGAAGTTGGCCGTTGTGGAGCCACCGACGCCCACAAGCTGTAGCTTGCCGGTCTTCGGGAGGGCGAGGGTGTCGGCGGCGGCAGGATCGATGACCCATCACCTCGGCGCCGCTGTCGAGAATGAACCAGCCGACGTCCTTGCCGTTCACCAACGGGTGGACCAAAACATGCCCGGTCGCGGCGCGCCGAGTCTCTACTCCGGGCAGCTTGGTCGCGTCGAAACTGATGTCATTTGGCTTCCAAACGGGCATCAAATACGCGGCAGGGGAAGGGTTCCCGGGTTTGGCTCTGGTGGCGGTGAAGGTATCCGTGATGCCGCCTGCGGAGACGCTTACTTTGAAGGGGACGCGCTTTGCTCCCGCGACATGCCAATCGGACATCGCGATGACCACCTTCCCCGAAGCGTCGGAAAATGTCGCGCCCATCGGCAAGTGGCTCGTCGGATCGATGTCCACCACCTCGGTGAAGTGGGTCCCCTTCAACTTCATCGCGACCTGGCTTCCCCTCGTCGTAAGGTCAACCTGGGCATCTGGATCGAGCCATCGCCCGGTTACCAGAAGCATCAGCCCGATCTGGTTGTCTGCATCCGAAAACTCCACAAGGCGTGGTGCCCCGCTGTGATCGGTTTGCCAAGCGCTCTTGCCATCGAACCCAAAGGTCTCCCCGAGCGGGCCAGAGAGTGCCTGAAGATATCTTCCATCGGGCGTGAACCGGAGCGAATACTTCGCGGGTTCGCCATAGTATTCTGCCGAGCCCGTGAGCACGGTCTCGCTCCAAGGCTTGGCCGCGGTGACGGCCACCGCCTGACGAACCTGATCGATCAGGTTGGGCGGAGTCTGGCGGAGCAACAACGCGAAGGCGTAGGCGAACATTCCCTGATTGTAGCGGTTGGAACCCGGTGGCCTAGGCCTATAAAGAGACCACCGAGGCGAGTTCGTTAAGCAACCTTCGCGTCTCGTCAAGCGAGATGCAGCCGTCGGTGATGCTCTGTCCGTAGGTCAGGGCCTTCCCCGGAACGACATCTTGCTTGCCCTCGACTAGATTGCTCTCGATCATCACTCCGAGAATTCCGCTTGGGTTGGCTCGTAGTTGCTCGCATACATTCGCGAGCACCTTGCCCTGACGTCGGTAGTCCTTGTCGGAGTTGCCGTGGCTGCAGTCGATCATCACCCGCGCGGGCAATCCCTTCTTGGCCAGAAGCGAAACCGCTTCCCGCACGCTGGCCGCGCCGAAGTTCGGTCCAGTGCGGCTCCCGCCGCGCAAGACGACGTGGCAGTCACTATTTCCGGCGGTATGGAAGATGGCACCGACCGACTGGTCGGTCACGCCGGGGAACCAGTGGGATGACTGGGCGGCGAATACGGCATCGACGGCCGGGCCGATGTTGCCTTCGGTGGTGTTCTTGAACCCGACCGGCATCGAGAGTCCGGAGGCGAGCTCGCGGTGGACCTGGCTCTCCGTGGTGCGTGCCCCGATCGCGACCCAAGAGGTGACGTCGGTGATGTGCTGCGGGATTTGGAGGTCGAGGAACTCGGAGGCGGTCGGCACCCCCATCGTGTTGATGTCGAGCAGGAGCTTACGCGTGAGGCGGAGCCCCTTGTTGATTTCGTAGCTGCCGTCGAGGTCCGGGTCGTTGATATACCCCTTCCATCCGACAGTCGTTCGGGGCTTTTCGAAGTAGGCGCGCATGACCACGAGCACGCGAGCCTGGATCGATTCGGCGATCTTCTTCAGTTCGCCCGCATATTCGAGCGCTGCCGAGGGGTCGTGGATTGAGCAAGGGCCGACGACCGCGATCTGCCGCCCGTCGCGTCCGTGAAGGATATCGCTGATCGCGGCGCGGGTCGTGGAGACGAGTTCGGCGTTCTCGTCGGTGATCGGAAGGTCCTCATGCAGGATCGCCGGTGAGATCAGCGGACGGATTCGGACGATACGCAGATTGTCGGTAGGGCGGTGCATGGGGACTCCCTCAGGGTACCCGTGGGGCAACAGTGGCAGTGGCAGTGGTAGTTCAGATGGATGTTGGTCGACCGCCATGGCCCTTCCATACCACTAAATGCGTGCCACCACCACTTTCTTCACTGCCACTGCCACTGTCACTGCCACATCCGCACTACCACTGCCGCTGCCACTTACTTGAAGTAGTGCGGCACGAACCGCGAATAGTCGTCGGTGACGAGGTTGTCCGACTCGCGAATTCCGATTCCGTGCGCTTCGCCGTCGATTACCCAACTCCCGAGGACGGGGAAATTCCCGTTGAGATTCGGGAGCTCGAATAGCTTCTGGTAGATGAACCCCTCGGCACCGTACTGCCCCTCGGTCTCCGCGATTTGGTCTCCGTACTTGATCGTGATGTTCGCGCCCTCCCGGGACAAGAGCGGCTTCTTGACGTAGTCGCTCAGGTCGCGCGGACCATCGAAGTAGCTCGGCAGCAGGTTCTCGTGATCGGGATACAGCTCCCAGAGGATCGGGAGAATCCCCTTGTTCGAGAGGATCATCTTCCAAATCGGCTCGATCCACTTGACCTCCTTCACGGTTTCGAGGAGGTTGCCACTGAACTCGTCCTTCAGGATCCACTCCCACGGGTAGAGCTTGAAGATCGACGTCATCACTCGGTTCTGGAGATCGATAAACGTATTGTCGGTGGAGTCCCAGCCGATGTCCTCCATGTGGAGGCCGTCGGTCTGGATCCCCGCCTCCTGGGCGGTGTCGCGGAGAAGGGTAACCGTCATCAGGTCTTCGAGGCTGTCTTGGTGGGCAAAGTGGACAAAGTTCTTCGTGAGGCAGCCAGGCTCATCCTTCAGCTTCTTCCACTTCGCGACCAGAGCTTCCCAGATCGAATTGAACTGATCCGCCTCCGGCTGGACCTGCTTGAGCCACTGCCACTGGATGACCGCGGCCTCAAGCAGAGCGGTCGGGGTGTCGGCGTTGTATTCCAGAAGCTTCGGCGGCTGGACGCCGTCATAGGCGAGGTCGAAGCGGCCGTAAAGCGAGGGGACGTCGGCCCCCCAGGACCATTCAATCGCGGGGATCGCCTTATCGGGAATGTGGAGCTCGGCGTAGCGCTTCTTGTCGATGACATGCTGGACGGCGGCCATGCACATCGCCTCAAGGTCGTTGGTTGCCTTCTCGATCACCTCGATCTCGGTGGAGGCGAAGACGTAGCAGGCGCTCTCGCTCCAGTACGGCTTGTCGTCGAACGTGTGGTAGAGCATCCCCCACTTTTCGACCTCCTCCTGCCAATTCCCTCGGGGAACGATGGGGACGCGGATCATCCCGTTAGCTGCCTGAGCTGCTGCTTCCGGAGCTGCCAAAGCCGCCGCGCGAAACGCTGTGGCCGCCGCCGTCCACGATGTCCGCGCCGGAGCTGGGGGTGGAAGAGTAGCCTCGGTAGTAGCTATGCCCACCGTTCATGTAACTGCTTCCGCCATAGATCCAGTGGGGGTAGCCGACGTAGCCCGAGGTCGGGACATAGCCGGTGCGCTCGCAGTAGGAGTCCGACATCAACTGCCCCGAAGCGTCGACGCATCGACGCGTCTGATACGACCTTGAACATCCCCCGAGCACGAGGGCCGCGGTGGTGATAATCAGGGGGGCGACAATGACCTTGGATCTCTTCATGGGGCGATCGATTCGAAGACTTCCCATCAGCATAGTGCGTTGCAGGCCATTTCGCCAAGGGGCAGGTGACAAATCGTTTGGATGCGCAACGGCGGGTTTGCCCGGCTATAGTTAAGGCAATGAGAACTTGGGCAGGATTGGCGATGGCGGCAATGATGACGGGCCTTCTGGTTGCACCGGTCAGCGCGGCAAAGATGCATAGCGGCAATCACCGAGCGGAGGCAACATTGCAGAAGGAAACGAAGGCGCAGAAGGATGCGCGAATGGAGTGGTGGCGCGAAGCGCGCCTCGGGATGTTCATTCACTGGGGGCTCTATTCGATCCCGGCTGGAGAATATAACGGACACACCGGTTACGGCGAGTGGATTCGCGAAGAGGCCCACATCCCCGTAAACGAATACGAGAAGTATCGGGATGAGTTCAATCCGGTCAAGTTCGACGCCGACGCATGGGTTAAGATGGCCAAGGATGCGGGGATGAAGTACATCACCATCACCACCAAGCACCACGACGGTTTTAACCTGTTCGATTCGCCCCTGACCGACTGGAACATCGGCCACACCCCCTTCAAGCGCGACATCATGGCCGAGATGGCCGCCGCATGCAAGAAGTACGGCGTGAAGATGTGCTTCTACCACTCGATTATGGACTGGCACCATCCGGACTATCTCCCGCGTCGCTCGTGGGAAGCCAAGGATCGCCCGGCCGACGGAGCCGACTTCGACCGCTTCGTCAAGTACCTGCACGACGAGGTCAGCTGGATTCTCACCCACTACGGACCGATCGGCGTGGTCTGGTTCGACGGCGAATGGGAGTCCACCTGGAGCGACAAGTACGGCAAACCGCTGTACGATCTCTGCCGCCAGCTTCAACCCAACGTGATCGTCAACAACCGCGTCTCTGTCAGCCGCGGCGGCTCGATGTCGTCCGACGGTAACGACCAGGAAGTCGGCGACTTCTCCACCCCCGAGCAGACGATCCCCGCCACCGGGCTCCCTGGTGTCGACTGGGAGACCTGCATGACGATGAACGGGCATTGGGGCTACAACGCTCACGACGCGAGTTGGAAGTCGTCCGAAGTGCTGATCCACAACATCGTCGACATCGCCTCGAAGGGCGGCAACTACCTGCTGAACGTCGGACCCCGGTCGGACGGCACATTCCCGCCAGAAGCCGTGGACCGTCTCAAGGCGATCGGCGAGTTCATGAACCGAAGCGGCGAGGGGATCTACGACACCCAGGCGTCCTCCTTCGAGACCTTGCCTTGGGGTCGCTCAACGACCAAGCGACTCGGCAAGACGACCAAGCTCTACTTGCATGTATTCGACTGGCCGAAGAACGGAAAGCTACTCGTGCCAGGAATTGGCAACAAGCCGCTCGGCGCTCATGTGATGGGGCATGAGGGAATGGAGGTTGCCAAGCGCTCCGGTGGAGATATCGTAGTCACTGTGCCGAAGGATATGCCGTATCCGTACTGCACCACCGTCGAACTCTGGATCGACGGTGCTCCAACGATTTATCGCGCTCCGAAGATCTCAGCGATGGCCGATCAGCTCGTCACCTCGGTGAGCGCTACGATCGCCGTACCAGAGGGACTCGCGGTGCACTATACGCTTGATGGCTCGGAGCCGACGGCTTCATCGCCAAAGTACAGCAGTTCGATCGCAATCTCAAAGAGCTCGACCCTAAGGGCTGCGAGCTTCACGGGAACGAAGCGGGTCTCGACGGTTGTTGAAAAGAAGTTCGAGAAGGTCGATCCGTGGCCGCCGCAGGTCGTTGCAGACGGCCAGCAGGGCCTTAAGCTGGACGAGTACAGCGGAACCTGGGACACATTGCCCGATTGGTCGAAGCTGACGCCAACCCGATCGACGACGACGACCACGATCGATTCGCTGCCGAACGAGAACTTTGGTCGCCGCTACCGGGGCTTGATTGTCGCCGGGGTCACCGACGTGTACACGTTCTCACTGAATTCGGACGACGGCTCGCGCCTCTGGATCGACGGCAAGCTGGTCGTGGACAACGACGGGCTGCACGGCGCGGTCACGAAGATGGGTTCGGCACCTCTCGCGAAAGGCGCGCACAAGATCGAGATCGGCTGGTTCAACCAGACCGGCGGGGCCGCACTCGACCTGAAGTGGGGACGCGTCGGGCATGCGCTTCATACGCCGACGGTTCAGGAGCTGGTCTTTGAACGTTTGTGATCATTGAGGCGGTTTGCTGTTCACTCGAAGACGCCCTCGCCGCCGAGCGAGCGGGGGCGTCTCGGGTTGAGCTCTGCTCGGCGATCGAGCTTGGCGGGTTGACTCCCTCCCTGGGCCTGGTGCAGGCCGTGAAGGCGAAGTGCTCGATCCCCGCCGTCGCGATGGTTCGTCCGCGCGCGGGTGGATTTGCGTATCGCGCCGACGAGATCGAGGTCATGACGCGGGATGCCAAGTCCTTCGTGGAGGCCGGGATCGACGGCCTGGTTATCGCGGCCCTGACCTCTGAGGGTCAAGTTGACGCCGCCGCCTGCGCCTCGATGCTGGCGGCCGCTGGATCGGTGAGCCAACGAGTGTTTCACCGCGCGTTCGATGCTACGCCCGACCTGTTTGCGTCGCTGGAGACCCTAATCTCGCTCGGTTTCACGCGAATTCTGACCTCCGGCGGTGCCGATACTGCGCTGTCCGGTGCCGGGACACTTCGGCGGTTGGTCAACCAAGCAGCAGGCCGGATCGAGATCCTGCCGGCCGGTGGAGTTCGGGCTTCCAATGCGTCGGAGATTTTGGATTTGTCCGGAGCCACGCAGCTCCATCTGGGTCCGATGCGCGACGAGGAGGACGTCACCGCCCCGTTCTACGGAACGACGCATCGGGTGCTCGACGAAGGCGCGTTACGCGCGGTGGTTGCGGCGGTCTTTTAGGGATTCGCTCAGGCTCGTTGCCTTCGCCTTCGCGTCAAAAGGAAGATTATCAAGAACAGCGTTGCGAGGACGAGGTAGCCGACGACGGCGTAAAGGACCTGATCCGAGTGGACCTGGATAGACGCGTAATGCTCCTTGAGTTGAGCGGCGGTCCATTCGGGTTTGGTTCGCAAGTCCGGAGATTGGCTGATTAGCCAAACCAGCAAAACGCAGAATCCGGAGAACAGGGTGAGTTGCAGGAGTACCTGCAGGCCACATCCTGCCGCCTTGTTGTTGTTTACTTGGGCACCTTAGCTTAACTCTAGCGCAACTTCAGAGCAGAAGTGCCGCCCTGCGGACGTTAACTTGATTTTCCCGCTCGATTCGTTTACCCACCTGCGATCCCGTACCTTGGTCAGGGCCTTTGCCGAGATGGACAGCGGCAAGGGATCGAAGCCGTCGTTGAGTCGGAGACCGAGCATGATGCGCTCCATTCTCTGCGTCGCCTCGTCAAGGCTCTCTGACTCAAAAGCCAACGGCTCTCCCGAGGCTGCGGCCACGCAGTAGCGGTCTGGGTGCTTCAGGTTTGTGTAGCGAGTCATGTCCACCATCCCGACGGCACCCGGGCCGTAGCCGGCGTACTCCTCGCCGTACCAGTAGCAAAGGTTGTGCGCGCACCGTCGATCGGCAAGGGCGAAGTTCGAGATCTCGTATTGCTCGTAGCCAGCCTCGGCGACGCGGGCGAGGCATTCGTCGTACATCGCGACCTGCGTCTCGTCGTCGGGCAGGTCAAGTTGGCCGCGCAGCTGCTTTTTGTAGAATGCGGTGTTCTGCTCGATCGTGAGGCAGTAGAGCGACAGATGCTCGGGCTTGAGGGCGAGCGCCCGCTCGATGTTGCGACGCCATGCGAAGACCGATTGGCCAGGCAGAGCGAACATCAGGTCGAGGTTCAGATTATCGAAACCCGCTTCGCGGGCTGCAGCGACGGCGCGCTCGATTTCGCTCGCTTTGTGCACGCGCTCAAGCTGGATCAAATCGGTATCCAGAAAACTCTGGGCCCCTAGCGACACTCGGTTGAACCCGCCTTTTCGCATCGCCGCGAATCTCGTCGCGTCCACCGTGCCCGGGTTTGCCTCGCTTGTGATCTCGCAATTCTCGACCGGCGGATGAGCCAAAACCACCGCATTCAGGATCGCCAGCAATTGCTCGGGCGGGATGTAGGTCGGCGTGCCGCCGCCGAAGAAGATCGTCTTCGCCGGACGGCCACGCCACGGCGAGCGCTCGATCTCGGCGATCGTGGCAGCAGTGGTGCGCGCCATGATGTCGCCCGTCATCGCGTACGAGTTAAAGTCGCAGTACCCGCACTTGCTCGGGCAGAACGGGATGTGGACGTAGACGGCGAGCGGCTCGGGCACGTGGAGTTCTACGCCTGTTCCAGCGAGGCGTCCCCGTCGATCAGCGCGATCCGGTGGGCATGGCGTCCGCCGTCGAACGGTTCGGTCAGGAACACGTCGACCATCTCCTTGGCCAGATCCAGCGAGACCATTCGCTGGCCGATCGAGATGCAGTTCGCGTTGTTATGGCGTCGCCCAAGCTTGGCCGTCTCGACGGTCCAGACCACCGGACAGCGGACGCCGATCACCCGATTCGCGACGATCGCCTCGCCATTGCCCGAGCCGCCAAGCACGATCCCGCGCTCGACTTCGCCCGCCGCGACGGCCTCGGCAACGGGTCGGATGTAGGTCGGATAGTCGTCCAGCGCCTCGTAAGTGAGGGCTCCCTTGTTGACAACCTCATGCCCCTGAGCCTTCAGGTGCTCGATCAAAGCCTGCTTAAATTCGAACCCGGCATGGTCCGACCCGATCGCGATGCGCATGGTGAGAGATTACTCGGTTGGGGAACTCAAGGGAGGAACGGATTGGACCAGCGGACGGTCCCGAATGATTCCCACAAACAAACACACCGCAGCGACTGAGGAGATCAAGCTAAGCAATCCGCGGGCCATTTGGCGGAGAAGCGAGCCAAAGTGGTCATGAAAGTCGCGCTGAACCAGCAACTCGCAATTCCATCCCTTGAGATCGAGCCATTGCGGTGTGGGTTGGACATCTAAACGGACAACATCACCCGCCTCTGCCGCGAATCGCCGGTAACCAAATGAGACATTGTCTACTCCTGACCGGTTCCCCTTAAAGTTTCCACCCTCGAATCATAGAATTCGGCTCCAAAATAGGAGACGAACATGGCAGCAAGGAAACGATATTCGGAGGAGCAGATCGTGAAGGTTCTGCAGGAGATCGATGCGGGGGCGAGCA
>JBBQPZ010000032.1:0-30735 GCA_038216655.1 Fimbriimonadales bacterium | reverse complement strand
GACCTAGAAGAAAAGACCCTACAACCCCTGCAAAACCCCTTCGGAGCCATCAAGGTGTAACCTATGTGTCCGGAACAATCTGTAACCCATGTGTCCGGTATGGACAACGGGATTTTGGCGGCCTCGGAGGGACTCGAACCCCCGACGCCCTCCTTAGGACGGAGGCGCTCTATCCCCTGAGCTACGAGGCCGCAGCAGGTTTTATTATGACGCGGAGGCGACTAGGCAAACTGGCGAACTCGTTTGGTCTCCAGCAGCGTAGTGGTCATGTTCGACTTGAGCCGATCCCGTTGGGCGGAGCGGAAATGGGACTCGGCGAGATCGAGTTCTCCGGATTCCAACAGCAGGGAACTTAGAAGCTCGTCGGAATACACGCCGAACTGGGTGCTGCCGATCAAGCGGTAGTGGTCGCCAAGCTGTGCCAACTCGGCAATCACCGAGGTGCGGGCACCTTCGGACAGGCGAAGAAGCATCGCGGTGAGAGGGGCGGTGATTCCTATCCTATAGTGGTTGAGCGACCGAGAGAGCGCCTGCGACTGGCTTAGACTTTCGGCGGCTCGATCGAACATCCCCGCTGAAGCCTCAAAGAAGGCGCGAGCTCCTTGGGCAACCGCAATCTCGATCGGGTCGTCGAGAAGGCGCTCGGCCTCTCGGAGAAGGTTCAGCCCCGAACGCGTATCCTGCCAGTGGACCTGGACGGTGCCCCGAAGCCGCACCGCGTTCGCGCGGTTTGCCCGCGAGTTTGATTCAGCGGCAACACCATCGGCGATATCGCAAATGCGAAGGGCCTGTTCCACCTTGCCCGACCGGGAGTACACTTTTCCAAGCTCCAGACAGGCCTCGGAAGCCAGGCTCAGGCTCTGCGTTCGTTTCGCCTCCCGCAGGGCCGATCGGAGCAGTCCCGCGCAGATGTCGAGGCTGTCTTCGGCGGTGCCCCGCCAATAGTACGACCAGCCGACGCACGAATCATCTTCGGGAGTCGCCCGGATGAGCGCCAAGAGATCGGTGTAGGCGATACCCCGAGTGAGGGAGGGTCGGGCACGCAGGAGGTTGTGCAGCCCCCGGCGATCGTGGGCGGCAAACCAGAGCAGCGTCTGATGAAAGCTCGCGACGATCGTGTCCGAGTCGAGGGTGACCGTGCCATCGCCGGCATCGCAGTCGAGGCGAATCTCCTCGAACCACTCGCCATCAAGCCCGGGCATGAACCCGCCCCGCCTCTCCTGAGGTTGTTCGAAGTCACTGGCGAACGCAAAGCTGGAAGTGAGGCGACAGTGTTGCCGCGAAGCCTCGATCGCGTCCTCGCCGAGCGCCCGACGCAGAACGGAAAGGGCTTGCCGAAGGGTGGCGAGGTTCGAAGGAGCGCGGCCGGGCCAGAGAATCTCCGCCGCTCGACTCCGTTCGATCCCGTACTCGGGATGGAGGGCGAGGATTGCCAGCAGCCCTTCAACCTTGCGATCCGGAAGGCGAACCCCATGGCCCTCGGGGTTTCGAACGGAGAACTCCCCAAAGAAGCGCAGTTGCCATGGGGTGGAGGGCAGACGGTCGTATTGTTTTACGCTCATGAAGGGCCCTCTCCTCTATCTTACGTTAGCTTGCGTAATGAGAGTAGGGTGTGGGATCGTCTCGATAGAAGAACTAACGCCCAAAACGCGCCTAGGTCAATCTTCTACGCAGGACCTGGAATTCTTACCGGGCTCAATCTTCATCCTTGGCAATTTCGGAAAGTCCGGATATTCTGATCCCTACGGTCGGCTTGTGTTGACCTGTGTACGGGCCGTGTCCTGTACGTGTTTTATTGGAGGAGTCGATGTCATTGCTAAGTCCCACGCCGCCCACGGCGGTTCGTGTCACCAAAATGTTGGTCAGAGGTCTGGCCGCGGTTGTTTCCATGGCCGCCTTGCCTGCCAGCGCCAACTTGACCATCAACCCGACCTATGACTCCACGATTACGAGTCTGGGAACCTCGGCCCAAATCCAGTCCTGCCTGAACTCGGTTTGCGGCCTTTACAATTCGTATTTCTCTGACAACGTCACCGTCAATATCACGTTCAAGAACACGAGCAGCGGACTTGGCTCGAACAGCCCCACGACGATCACCGTCCCTTATGCCACCTACCGGGCCGCTCTCGCCGCCGATTCCTCCACCGCCAATGACACAGTGGCGCTCGCGAACTTGGACAACACGACGAACAACCCGGTGAACGGGTCGGCAAACATCACCCTATCACGTGCCAACGCTCGCTCGCTCGGCCTCTCCGCTCCAGTCTCGGTGGACGACGTGATCAACCTGAACACGGCACTCTGCTTCCTCGATCACAACTCACCGCAGTCGGGCCAGTACGATCTGTACTCGGTCGCGTGCCATGAGATGGACGAGGCGCTGGGATCCGTTTCCGGCGTCGGCGGCTCGCCCTGGTCTGCGGACCTGTTCCGCTATGACGGATCTGGGAATCGCAGCTTCGCCGCGAACACGAGCCAGCATGCGTACCTCTCGCTCGATAAGACGACGAACATCGTCGAGTACAACCAGTTCGGAAGGACCGCCGGCGACTGGGGAGATTGGATTCATCACACCGGCGCGCCTCAAGTGCAGGATTTCTCCGGTAGCCCCGGCGTGAAGGTCGACCTCGGTTACTCCGAGACGACCCTTCTCGATGCGGTCGGCTACAACTACATCGGTCCCGTGCCCGAGCCTGCGACCTTTGCGGTCATGGGAATGGGCGTGCTCGCCCTGATCTCCCGCCGTAAGAAGAAGGTCTGAGCCCTAAAGACTGAACTTGAACAGGCCACCCGTATGCAGCGGGTGGCCCTGCCTATTTTGGTTAGCCGAGCCGGTCGGGATTCAGACCGAGCAACTCGGGGAGGACAAACAGGCCGTCCTTGCGGACGAGCACGTCGTCGAAATAGATCTCGCCGCCGCCGTACTCGGGACGCTGGATAAGCACGGTGTCCCAGTGGATCGAGCTCTTGTTGCCGTTTCCTCCGGGCGGATCGTAGGCGTTGCCCGGCGTGAAGTGGAGGCTGCCCGCGATCTTCTCGTCGAAGAGCGTGTCCTTCATCGGGTGGAGCACGTAAGGGTTGAAGCCGATCGCGAACTCACCGAAGTAGCGCGCGCCCTCATCGGTATCGAGAATCTCGTTGATCTTGGCGGTGTTCGCACCGGCGGTTGCCTCGACGATCTTGCCGTCCTTGATCACGTAGCGGATGTCCGTGAACTCGGTGCCCTGATAGAGCGATACGGTATTGAACTGCACGACCCCATTGACCGAATTCTTGACCGGTGCCGAGAAGCACTCGCCGTCCGGAATGTTGCGTACACCCGTGCAGGCAACCGCGCCGATTCCCTTGATCGAGAGCGTGAAGTCGGTGCCCTTCGCGGTAACGCGGACCTTGTCCGTCCGGTTCATCTGGTCCTCAAGGTGTTGAGCGGCCCGGGCCATCTTCGCGTAGTCGAGCGTGCAGACGTCAAAGTAGAACTTCTCGAAGGCGGGGGTGGACATGTTCGCCTGCTGCGCCATGCCGGGCGTCGGCCAGCGGAGCGCAACCCACTTGGTCTTGGGAACGCGAACGCCAAACACGACGGGCGTCGAATATTCCTTGGCCCAGAGCTTCTGGTTCGCCTCGGGCACGTCGCTGCTCTCGGCGTAGTTGTCGCTGCCGCGAAGGGCGATGTAGGCGGGCATTTGCTCCATCTCGAACTTCTCGACCTTGGCGATGGTCTTGACGTTCGCCTCGGTCAGCCCGTGCAGGAGCTGACGGCGGATGAGGTTGGACTCCAGCCTGACCACGACCTGGGCACCCCGGCTCTGGGCCACGCGGACGACTTCCGCGACGGCCTCGTCGGGGATGTCGAACGCGTGGATCAAGACGGTGTCAGTCGGGCCGAGATCGCAAGAGTGGCTACAAAGAAGCTCCGCGAGCTTCGTAACGCGAGAATCGAGCATGCAGGGAGGTTACCCAGCGCGTCTTCCGGGCACCGCGGGCACGCGGAAGACCCAGTTGACATATCGGCTATCCACCTCCTTTGCCTACCCGACGAACACACGCCCGTTGCGGGACATTCCGTTGAGTATGAAACCCTTCCAAGAAGGAGTCGCTATGTGGTTTCTTCATGCATGGGCGGCAAGAGTCAGGACCCCAAAATCCAGGGTTCAAACGCAGGGGCTATATTCGTCGTTAGGAGGAGAGTTTGGCGCTTTCGGCAACGCTCGTCGTCACCCGATTCCGGCCCTCTTCCTTCGAACGGTACAGCGCCTCGTCGGCGCGCAACACCATCGATTCGCCGGCCTCGCCCGGGATGAACTCGGTCACGCCGAGGCTGATCGTCACCGGTCGGTCGGGCCAGTCTCCGGAGGCCACCGCCTCTCGCAGTCGCTCCGCGACTTCAGCCGCCACGCCGACGCCCTGGCCAGGAATGATGAAGACAAATTCCTCCCCGCCGTAGCGCGCGAGAAACTGATTCCCTTCAACGCATCCCGCCATGGCCTGGGCGACTTGCTTGAGGACCTTGTCGCCCGCGAGATGGCCGAACTGGTCGTTGAACGCCTTGAACCGATCCACGTCGATCAGGATCAGCGAGAGCGGCGACTTGATCAGACCCGCGCGTCTCACTTCCTGGGCGAGATGGTCTTCGTAGGCTCGGCGATTGCCGATGCCGGTGAGGGCATCCATCGTCGCCTGTCCTTCCAGGTCCACGTTCGACTCGGCAAGGACATTCGCCTGATGTTGCATCAGGAAACCAAGCGATTCGAGGTTCGCGTTGTTCTCCCGAAGCTCCCGCTCGGCGCGGCCGCGCTCGGTCACGTCGATGATGCTACCGATGATTCGGGAATCCGTCGCGCGCACCTGACCCATGCAGATCACATGGCGAAGGGACCCGTCGGGCCAGATCACCCGGTGCTCGATCTCGAAGGACTTGCCTTCGTGAGCGGCTGCTTGGAGGGCGGTGACGATCACCTCGTGGTCATCGGGAGGGACCCGATTGAGGACGGCCTCCATCGACGGCGGAACCTCGTCCGGCGCATAGCCATAGATACGGAACATCTGAGGGGACCATTCGGCTTCCTCGGTGTCGAGCTTGAAGCGCCAGCTGCCCGTTCCCGCGAGCTGCTCGGCAGCTTCTAGATCGAACTTGACCTGCTCTAGCTTCCGACGGTTCTCGGTCTGGTCATGGACGTCCGTCCAGGTCCCGACCCATCCGAGCAGTCGCCCGTCATCGTTTCGCATCGGGGTGCCTAGAATGTACATCCAGCGGTACTGGCTGTCGCTGGCGCGTCGCACTCGCGTGAAGCATTCAATCTTGGCCTTGTTTTCGCAGGCTTCCTTCCAGCGCTGGATCACCTCTTGAGCGTCGTCGGGATGGGCGGCCCCGATCCAGCCTAGATTTCGCGCTTCGTCCAAAGTCGTATTCAGGCAAGCGAGCAACTGGGGGTTCGCATAGTCGAGCTTCCCGTCGGCATTGGTCCGCCACACGTAGTGAGGCATGTTCTCCGCGAGCGAGCGGAAGAGTTGCTTCCTTTCTCGGATCGCTCGGACGCCCTCGATCATCTCCGACACGTCGTGAAAGACCCAAATCTCCTCCTCGTCCTGCACGTGACCCGAGAACTCCACGTAGCGTTGCGAACCATCCTTTCGGGTGATCCCCATCACGAGCGGAGTCGGAAAGCCGATCGCGCGCTGAGCTTCGTAGAGATCGCGGACCTCGCGGGCTCGTTCGCGGTAAAGCAGCGCGAACCAAACCTTGAGTTCCGCGATTTGCTCTCGCCGATACCCGGTCATTTTCTCCGCGGCAGGATTGAGCTCAGCGAACTCTCCGTTCACGTAGATCGCGGGAGCGGCGAACCCGGCCGCCAGGCTTCGCAGTGAACTCGGCGGTCGGCCAATCGTCTGCGCGGCATCCGCGTCCCGACCTTTGCGCAGCACGATCCACTTGCCCTGCGCACAGGGACTGACCGAGACGCTGAGCCACTGGTCCAAAGCGGTCGAGTGGATTTCGCAGCGAGAGACGGTGGGAAGCTTGAGACTCTTGAGAATCCTCGCCGTCACGTCCGGGCCGAATGAAGGAAGGAACACCTCGGTCGCTCCCTTGCCGACTGCCTCAGACGAGGGGATCCCAAAGGTCTTCTCGGCGGCCTCGTTCAGAAAGACGATCCGCTGTTCTCCATCAATTTGAACCAAGCAATCCGAAACGCGGTTGAGAACGACCGCTTCGGCTGAAGTAGATCTAGGCACACATAAATTCTGAGTTCTGCGCGCTTTAATCTTCAGGTACTTGAGGTACTCAGAATCGCTCAATTATTAGCGCAACAACGTTACGTTCCGAACTAGGTGATCGGCATCCCCATTGCAACTCGGGCTGCGCAGGCGAGTTTCTCCAGGCTGCCCGTGCGAGCGCGGCCACGGAAGACGTCGAAGTCTCGCCCTTCGATCCGGTCGAGAATGCGCGCATAGAGAACCCGGGCCAAGGTGACGGCTTGACGTGCTTTATCCGGGAGCTGAGGTAGGCCCGTGTCGGCCTCGCGGTAGAGTGCGCGGGCACGTTCGACCTCGAACTTCATCAACCGACGCCAGCGATCTGAAACCTGTCCCGACCGGACGTCCCCTTCGCTCACCTCGAACGAAGCCATATCCTCCCGTGGAAGATAGATCCGTCCGCGCTCGAAGTCTTCCGCGACGTCACGCAGGAAGTTTGTCAACTGCATGGCCTCGCCCAAAGCTCGCGCGGACCGTTCGGTTTCGGGGCTCAAGGAGACACCCAATACCTGGCACATCATTACCGCCACCGCGCATGCGCTGCCACGCATATAGCCCCGGAGGTCCTCGTAGGTCTCGTAGCGACTCCGATCGAGGTCCATCTCCATCGCGTCCAGAAACTCGAACGGTGCATCGAGCGGCATTCCGGCCTCACGAACCACGTCGCAAAAAGCGCGAAGCACCGGCGATTCCGGGCGAACGCCTTCGGTGCCGAGGACCAACTCGCGGCGAAAGGCATGGAGCTTCTCCCGGCGCTCCGTCAAGCTCATCACCCCCGGGTTATCGACCCACTCGTCCGGAATTCGAACAAATGCGTATAGGGCGTGAACTCGACGGCGAACTTCGGCGGGAAACCGCCCCGTGGCGAAATAGTAGGTGGTGCCAAACTGACGATGGAGGCGGCGGCAAACCTCGAAATCCGCCTCGGTGGCGAATTTTTGGGCATGATCGACTTGCTTCCTCCTCTTCATGCTAGTCCTAGGGTCGTTCACGTAGCCCCCGCATATCCCACCGCTCGTTGATGTCGCGCTTGCCCCTGACCAACTCTGTCCAGGCCGTTTCATCCTGTCGGATGCGATAGGCCGCTTCCGCGAGCGTGACCTGAACCGCGTCCCGACATCGCCTCGCCAAGTCCGAACCCCTCGCCACCTCGTCGCCGATCAGGATGAATGCTTCCGGGCGCTCGTGCAAGGACATTTCGTATTTGATTCCTACGGGACGAATCGAGCAAGATTCCACCGATTTTGCGACGACCTCCAGGGAACGTCCGAACGAGAGCACTTGAGGTGGGTAGTGGAGGACCCCCTCGGCGAACAGAATGAGGCTGCGACCCTCGTCACGCATGAGTCGGATCGTCCGCCGAATAGTCCCGGCTCGCCTCGCGACGTCGTTGGGCGGGAACGGCATCCCGCCAACCTTGGCGAACAGAGGGAACGCGTCGAACTCGGCGATCCAGTCCAGGCAACGAACTCGGAGTGCCTGTATCACGTGAAACATCAGATACCCGTCGTGCCAGCCATGGTGGTTGGGCACGAGGATAACTGGCGTCGTGATCGGCACCCTGGGCGGGATCCAATAGACGCCCCGGAAGGTGCGCCGGACCGACCGCCGGATCATCCCGCCGACCAGACGCCCCGCTACCCCCTCCTCCTGCACACTCACCTGACTAGTGTGCCTCAACCGCTGCTGAACGCGGAGTCAATCCGATCCAGCCCACTGCGTCCCGAATATCCGTGAACGAGCGCATCTCCGGCGGCAGGTTGGCAAGGATCTCCTCGCCGTACCGCTTGGACCTCAGCCTCGGATCAAGCAAGGCAATAATCCCCTTGTCCTCCGCCCGGCGGATAAGCCGCCCCGCCCCCTGCCGCATCATCATCTTCGCCAGCGGGAGCGTGTGCTCCTTGAATGCATCGAGTCCGAGGCTCTGCATCCAGGCCAGCCGGGCGATCTGGGGCGGATCGACCGGGACCTCGAACGGCACCCTCACCACGACCACGCAAGAGAGCGTCTCGCCGGGCGCGTCAAACCCGGTCCAAAAAGAGCGGAGGGCAAACAACGAGGCATGGGTGTCCTGCACAAACTTCTCCCCCACCGCGCCGGCCCCTGAGCGCAGTTGCATCAGGATCGGGTAGTCGGGGGAGATCACGATCCGCTGGCGTACCTCCTCCATCTCTCGACGCGAGTGGAAGAGAACAAGCGTTCGCCCGTCGCAAGACTCGATGATCATCCGAATCTCGCGGGCGAGGGCGTTGAAATAGTCGTCCTCCCGCCCCTCCTTTCGCGCCGTCGCGGGGTCGGGAATGCGATCGGCTTCGGGCAGGTAGAGGGCCGCTTGGTGCTCGAAGTCGAACGGAGAAGGAAGCACTTCCTGGAAGTGGGGATCAATCCCGGTCGTGCGGCGGAAGAAATCGAAGTTACCGTCAAGGGCGAGCGTGGCGCTGATCACCGCATAAGGCTGGCGGTTCCAGATCATGGTCGTGAGGGGCTCGGCAAGCCCGATCAGATCCCGACGAAGGATCACCCCCGCGTTGCCCTGGCTGGCGTGGCTCACCGACACCCCGGATGGGGTGAACAGCCCCTCCGTGAGCCCGGCGACTTCCCGCAGATAGGTCGTGTAGTTACGGACCCCGTCGATCGCCGCCTTCGCGGGCGCATCGTCACGCCAGGCAAGGAGAAACTGATCGACCCGGTGGACGAACTCGAGCGCGTGCTGGCCGAGGTCTTTAGTGAGGGCCTGGGCCTCGTCCAATCGGCCCTCAACTTGCGCTTGCTTCACCTGCGGGTGGTCCATCACCGCCTCGGGGGAGGCGGACAGGATGCCCGATCGGGCAAGGGTAAGCCCGAAGGCGACGAGTTGGCGCTGGGTACCGTCGAGGGTCCGGCGGAATCCGTCGGTCAGACTCATCCACGCTTTAAGCTCTCCGCGGCGCTCGGCGCTCGGGGCGAGGGTCCTCTCAAGTCGGGTTGCGACCGCGGCGAGAGCGGCGACTTTGGCCGCGCTCAACTCGAACTCAAGGCCGTTCTGGGCCGCCTGAGGGAAGTCGTGCGCCTCGTCGAGGATCAGGAAATCGAACTTGCCGAGGAGCCCAATCCCGTCGTCCGCCGCCTGCCCCATCAGCGCGTCCTGGATGATCACCGAGTGATTGGTGATCACGACCAGGGCCATCTCCGCTTCGCGGCGTGCCTTGTAGTAATAGCAAGGCATGTAGTGCGGGCAGAGCCGCCCGGGGCAGACCGCGGGTGTCTGAATATCCTGCCAGAATCGACTCAGGTCGCGCGACGGGATGCGCGCGGACTCTCGCACCTCCGTCTCGATCCCCGTCTTGAGCAGGCGGGTGAGCGACTCCATCCGATCGGGGTGACTCTCCTCGAGGGCGCTCAGACAGGTGTAGCGCTGACGTCCGATCAGGAACGCGGTCTTCGGCAGGACCTCTCCTTCGAACAGAGTGAGCGCAAACGGCAAGTCGCGTCGCCAGTATTGCTCCGCAAGCACGTTCGTGTAGGTCGCGATGACAGTCCGCTTATTGTTGGCGATCGCGTGAGCGATGGCGGGGATGAGGGCCGCGAGGGACTTACCGAGGCCGGTGGGGGCCTCAATCGCGCCTGTCGTCCCCTCGCCGATCATGTCGCCGAGGAGCATCGCAAGCTGCTGCTGATCCGCACGCATGACGAAGCCAGGGCGCTCGGTGAGGCGAGCAAAGGCCCGCTCGATCAACTCTTCCGCGGTGGCCACTCCCCATTATGGGACCGAGCGCCATGTCGATATGATTTGGATCATGGCGACGGGACGGGCCACCGCTTCAGGATCACCGCACGCCGGGAAATTCGCCCGCCGAATGGAGTTCAACGGCAATGTCCCTATACGAAAATCTTGGCGGAGCCCCCGCCGTCGACAAGTTCTATCGCCGCGTCCTCGCCGATGACCGCATCTCCCGCTTCTTCGAGAACGTGGACATGGACAAGCAAGGCCGCCAAGCAGAAGGCATTCCTGACGATGGCCTTTGGCGGACCGAATAACTACACCGCCCTTGACATGAAGACGGGTCATGCTCACCTAGTCGAGCAGGGCCTGGACGACAGCCACTTCGACGCCGTTGTCGAGGACCTCGGCATGACGCTCAAGGAGATGGGCGTTGCGGATGCGCTGATCGCGGAGGTCGCCGCCGTCGCCGAGACGACGCGCGAGTCGGTGCTCGGCCGCATTTAGTGCCGACCTTCACTTTCGAGGGAAGGGCAATCGAAGCCGAGGATGGGGAGACCGTCCTCGGCACCCTCTTACGCCATGAGGTCACCGTCGAGAACGGCTACCGCGTCGGCGCCTGCCAAGCCTGCCTCCTTCGATCGTCCGATCCCGTGCCGTCAAAGTCCCAGCAGGGGCTCGACGAATCCCTGATCGACCTCGGTGTCTTCATGGCCTGCCAAGCCGACCCGGTCGCGGTCACGTCCGTCGAGCGGGTCGGCAGCGAGGTCCTCCCGCATACGCGGCTGAGTTGGTCGAGAAGCGACTTGCCACCGAAGACGTGGCGATTCTGACCTTCCGGCGCGAGGGGCTTCCCAACCGCCCGGGCAAGTTCGTCCGACTTTCGCACGCGACCGGAGTCACGCGCGCCTACAGCCTCGCCACCGCCGCCTGGGTACCGCCCGGATTGCATCAACTGCACGTGAGAATCATCCCCGATGTTCAGATGAGCAGCCTGATCGCTGGCGTGGACGCGGGCGAGATATTCCAAATCAGCGGCCCGCTGGGTAAATGTGCTTACCGATCCGCGACCGGACAAGAGCCGATCGTGCTCATCGGGTCCGGCACCGGCCTCGCACCCCTCTACGGGATCGCGACCGAGGCGATCCAACTCGGCCATCAGGCCCCGATCCACCTCTACCACGGCGCCGCGTCATCGTCACGGCTCTACTTCCGCGAGCAGGTGGCGGATGTGGTTTACGGAGCTCCCAATTTCCACTACGTGACCTGCGCGGAAACTGTGGAGACCGAACCGGGTCGCCTTTGACCCCATGGCCTGACGGATCTGCCGAACCTCGAAGGGTTCAAGGTCTATCTCTGCGGGCATCCCGATCTGGTCAAAACCGCGCAGAAGAAGTGCTTCCTCGCCGGCGCGAACCTGCGCGATATCGCCGCCGACGCGTTCGTGCCGACCTAGTTCAGCCGCTCTTCCAGGAGCGCCTGGTTCATGATCGAGATCATCGACTGGTCCGTCTGGATGAGCCCCTCCTGAGTCCATTTGGAGAGGACGCGGATGGTCGTCTCCGTCGTGAGCCCGGCCCTCTCGGCGAGAGTCTGGCGGGTAAGGGGGACGGCGAGCTGCATCGAGCCGTTGACCGGCTTGGCGTAAGACTCGGCGAGGACGAGGAGCGTTGCCGCAAGCCGCTAATCGGCACTCCCCGAGAAGAGCTTCGCCATCAGATCGAGCTTCTGGTGCATCCGCCGCGAAGTGCGCTGCAGCAACAGGTCGGAAAGCTGCCGACTCTCATGAAACACGGTCAAGAGAAGCTTCTTGGGGATCTCGAGATAGGTCGTCTGGGTCAGGCCGTAGGCCATGAGCGGACAGCCGCTCCCCTCGATCACGCCGAGCACCCCAAAGGTTTGCCCCGGTCCCATGATCTCCATCGTCATCTCGACCCCAGAGGCACTCGATTCGCACCATCCGGACAAAACCGGTGGCGACCAGACCGCAGAAGTCGACTTGGTCGCCGTGCGGCCAGATCTCCTCTCCCTTCACGCATCCCTGCACCTCGCAAGCTTCGGCTACCTCAAGCAGTCGGGCTTCGGACATCGTCCCCGCCAGAGAACTGGCGCGAAGGACGGCGAGCCAATCGATCGGGTCCGCGGTTGACAAGATAAGGTCAGGATACCGGTGAGGCGGTACGTACGGGCGGTTGGCGCTTCGCCTCACCTTGCGACCGGCTTACGGAAGCCGGATGGCGATCCGGTTATCGTTAGTCCGGAGCTCTGTGCCGCCGATGTAGACCGGGCGCTGGTGCTCGTTCGGCTGTCGGATTTCGACCGCCAGGACCTTGCCATTCACGACGTCGAAGCGCATCTCGTCGCGGCCATCATAGGTTCGTGACTTGAAGACGACCGTGTTGTCTTTCGGCTGGGAAATCGAATCGCCACGCTCGTCGTGGATGCGGCTGACATTGATGATGCGACCGTTCCGATCCACGGCGTGGATTCCGGTGGTCTTCTTGTATTCGCTTTGGCTCGCGATGAAAACGGTATTCCCCTCGTGCCAAATGTAGATCCCAGCCTGATCACCCATGTGGGGACGACCGGCGGCATCCCGCCAAGTGAACGTCGCGGCTCCCCCGCCATGTCCCGGATTGGGGGGGCCGGCGACGGCGATAAGGGCAGTGCAAGAAGCGAGAACGACAAGGGTCCCTACGCGGAGGGTGCTCATTCGGATATTCATGGTTTTGACTCCTTTGGGTCGAGCGCTCTTCGCAGGCCTGCTTCAGAGGATTGCTACGGTGGGCGTTGACGGACAGAAGCCAGAAAGGTTCAGTTGCCGGTGCGGAGCCCTTCCGCGACCGTGGCCCCGTTCCCGCCTTTCTCTCCCGCATGGCGAAGGAGGCTGTCGAGCACCTTGTCGTCAGAGAAGACTTTCAAACCTTCGGTGGTGACGCGACGCACCTCGTTGGGCTGGTCGGTATCGCGGTAGCAAAGAGCGAGCCACCGGTAGGTGTTTTCGAGCGCGGACCGCTCGTTCTCCGGAAGCGTATCGCGGTGGCTGAAACCCAAGTCACGGGCCTTCTCGAGCCACGGGATGGCATCCAAGGGAGCCTTCTTGCGCGTGTAAGTCATGTAGCCAAGCTCGGTCAAAAGATCGACACTATCGGGATTGGCTCGCAGGCCTTCGTTCAGAAACTCCATCGACCGGTTCGTTCCGCCAGGGGATCGGTCCCGGGCAAAGACCATCGCGCCCGTGGTCCAACCCTCGATGAACTGGGGGTCGAGCCAGGTCATGAGCCGGTACATCGGCAGGCACTGCTCAGGTTCGTTGTGGGCGTGCTGATGCATGTCCTGCCACGAGCTCACCGATCTCTCGACATCACCGAAGATCCCGCGGAAGTCGCGATTGGCCGGGGGTACCACGGTGACCAGGGACTCCTCGTGAAGCTTCTCTTTGCCATCCTTCGCGGCATCCTCCACACTCACGCCCGCCTTCGACTCGCCGTCCGTGATCGGGCGCATGTGAACGCCGTTGTGAAGATACAGATCGGCATGTACCCAAAGCCAGGCAGAAATATTGGTGCGGAACTGCCCAAGCAGCGAGGCCGAAGCGGAGTTGTCATGGGCATCCAGGCCCGCAATGCGCACCGGCGGGTTAGTAATCGCCGCGACGTTGACGGATTGCCAGCCGAGGGTTCCAACGAGCGCGAAAGCTGCGGCGCACCAGAAACCTGGCTTCAAAGGGCCTGTCTCCGGAACTTGGTCCACGCCAGCAAAGTCATCGCGGCTGAATAGACCACCGCGTAGCCGAGCAAGAAGAGCACCACCCAGAGAGGAACCGGTGCCCAGTGGAGGTTGGCCGCCCGACTGCCCAGATCAAATAGCGAGAACTGCGGAAGGACCGAGTTTAGGGCTTTGATCGCAAATTGGGCGGGGCCTGAAGCCGCGCTGTAACTCATAGTCAGCGCATGCACCACCATCCCGGAACCAAAGGCAAAGATGAGCGACATCGTCGCGGCTGCGGCAGGCGTCATGTACAGGCTGAGCGCCAAGCTGAGGGCGCAGACGACGGCGAGACCGAGCATCTTGCAGAGCAGGTACTGAAGCATGATCGGCTCGAAACCCACGTGAAAACTGGCGAGGGCAAGCGCGGTAAGCGCGGCTAGCATCAGGAATGCGATCCAACTCACGACGGTCGCACCGATCAGCTTGCCCACGAGCAGGTCGAAGCGTGTGATCGGACGGGCAAGCAAGGGATAGAGCGTGCGCTGCTTGATCTCCTCGGGGATCATCCGCGAGGCGGTGAGCACGGCGACGATCGTGCCGAAGATGCCAAGCACGCTGACCGCGAGGTCCTTGACGAAGACTTGGAGACCCTGGATCCCAAAGAACCCGAGAACGCCGGCGGTCATCATGATCAGAAAGCCAAGGATCGCCACGACCCAGAGATCCTTGCGGCGGATCGACTCTAGCACCACGCCGCGAGCCAGTGCCCGATAGATGCGAAACTTCAAGCCGCCCTCCCAATCCGCTCGATGAAATACTCTTCGAGCGATCCTTCCTGGGAGACCACGTCAATCACCCTGGCGCCAGCGATATGAACTCGGTTGATCGCCTGAACCAACTGTTCCTTCTCGGTAAATCGGGCGTGGCAGACGCCTTCGTCTTCGCTCCAGTTTTCGGTCAGTCCAAGGAGACTTGCTGCGCCGACGTAGCTGACGGTGTACTTGCGAAGGTCTTCCTTGAGTTCGACCATCCCGCGCTCTTCGATCAGATGTCCCTTGTGGATGATCAGAATCCGGTCGCAGAGCATGTCGACTTCGCTAAGTTCGTGGCTGGAGAAGAACAGCGTGGTGCCTTCGGACTGCTTCTCCTTCAGGATCTCGCGCAGTTCCTTCCGGCCGAGGGGGTCGAGTCCACTGGTGACTTCGTCGAGAACGAGGAGCGCGGGCTGGCCGAGCAGCGATTGCGCGATCCCCACCCGCTGCAGCATCCCCTTGCTGAGGGTGCGATTCTGCTTGTTCATCGCGTCCTTGAGGCCGACGCGGGCGAGAAGGTCTTTCGCTTCTTGAATCAGTTTGCTGCCGCACAGTCCCTGGAGCTCGCCGTACAGGCGCATCGTCTCCAGCGGAGTAAGGAAGGGATAATACATCGCGACCTCGGGCAGGTAGCCGATGCATGCCTTTGCCTGCAGTGAGCCCGCCTCGAGTCCGAAGATGCGGCAGTCGCCGCTGCGCGGCACAACAAAGCCCATCAGGGCCTTGAGCGTTGAGCTTTTCCCGGCGCCATTTGGCCCGAGGAAACCCACGATCTCACCGGGCTGAACGGTGAAACTGAGATCGTTGACCGCATCGACCCGCTGCCCATTCTTGGTGCGGTATTCCACGACCAGGCTACTGACCTCGATGGCTTGGGTCATTTGCGGCCCCTAAAAAGTGAGCGCGGCGATGAGACAGGCAGACTCTCCACACTCGTATCTTTGGCAGGTTGGTCGAGGTTTTGGAGGCCACCCGGTCCGGATAAGTCTTATGCCGCCAATCAGACCTACCCGTGCCTGCAGGTCAGGGCTTGGCCCACTCCGAGTTGGAAGCATCGTAAGCCCAGTTCGCTTCGAAGAATCCGGCCCCCACTACGCCACGCACTCCGTGGGCGAGCACGTCGGTCGTCGCAAGCATCCAGTCTGGATAGCCGATTCCCGAAGAGAAGATTGCGAGTCGATCGAGGAGGCGACTGCCGACGAGGTCGCTTCCCTGCACGATGCCGTAGAGCGCAAAGCGATTCCGCCCGGGTGAAAGAATCAGGGCGCCCATCGAGCCTGACTTGCCACTCGCCGCGACCTGAGCGAGATGGAAGGGGTCGAACAGCTCGCCGTAGCAGAGCCTGAGGGCCGAGTTGCTCTTGCCCGTCGTGTAGATCAGGAGGTTGCGCAGGTTTTCACTAGAGACCTCGGTGTCGGGAATCACGTCCACCGCGCCGTTGCCACGGACCAGAAACGTCTCCGCGTCGTAGCGCGCCTTGTTGTAGCTCCAGGCGTTCTCTTCTGGGGTTCCGTGGGTTGCGTAGACGAACGCGATATGGTTGGCAAATACCTGACCGAACGGGCCAGATCGCTCTGAGCCGCGTGGCAGGGCACGCGTGACCAGCCGCCAGATCGCCCAACTTCCATTGACCTTCGCGTAGGTCAGCGGGGACTTCGCCTCGACGGCGGTCTCATCGATCACGACCTTCCAGGTGGCGTCCGGGAGTTCGAGTTTGAACTTCGCGACGTTCTGAGTGGTGACCTTTGCTTCGTGTTTGACGGGGTCGACCGTCGCCTGGAGACGGCTTGGCAGGCCTGGCTTCACTTGCTGCACGACTTCGACCCACTCACACTTGGACGAGGCGCCGACGTTGACGGTCGTGAAATCGACCGGCTTCATGTCCGCGGCGAGGGTTCGCTTGGACTGATGCATCATCTCGAACGCGGGCTTCCAGTCGACACAGTCTGCGCCGGGCGCGGGGTCGGCGTCCCACCAATGGTCGGCACCGGGCTGCTCGTGGTAGCCCGCCATCTCGATCCCGTGCGCACGCAGCAAGGTTCGCATATTGCGGAGCTCGGTCACCGGGACATTGCTGTCGGCATCGCCATGGAGCCCATAGAGGGCGGGCAGCTTGAGGTTGTCGACGAGCAGGGCGGTGTCGCTGTCGGACACCGCCCGGTCGAAGATTTGCCCCATCGGGTCGCTCTCGCCCGCCCGACGCTTTTGACCCGCGTAGGTGTAGAAGCTCTGCCACCCGGCGCTCGGGAAGACCACGCCGAACTTGTCCGGGTAGTGCGCCCCGACTGTCCAGGAACCATGCCCACCCATCGAATGGCCGCAAAGGTAGACCTGCCGGGGATCTGGCTTGAGGGCGGCGCTGGCCACGTCCAACACTTCCAGCGCGTCGATCCGGCCGATCCCCTCCCAGTCGAACCCGTAGGGCCGTCGGTTGGTCGGGCAGACGATGTTGCACCAATCCTTGGCCGAGTACGCGTCAGCCTGGCCGATCGCCTCGACGCTCGCCCCGTGTAGGGAGAGCGCGATCCCCTGACCGGGATGCTGGACCGGGGCGGGATTAACCGCGTAGTACTGGACGCTCCCATCGACCCCGCTGAGGAAGGTGCGCTTATAGGTCTGCTCGCGCTTGCGAACGCGCAGGGTGAGCTTCGCTTCATCCTCTTTTCCGAGGCTGATCTGCAGCGGCATGTCGCCGGGCTTCTCCTGACCCGTAGTCAAGAAGTTGACCGGCACCTTGCGCATCGTCATCGGGGGGATCGGCGGGACGGTTGAGGTGAGGGATTCACCGTCTCCGAACTTGGCGGAAATGTGCAAGTTCTTTGCCACCGAATTAGTCGCATTGATCACGATCACCGCCCCGAAAGCCTTCCCCTTCTCCCCCTCCCGGACATCGGGGAAGGTGGTGTCGCCGAGGCTGAAGACATGGGCGGATTTGGGCCGATCGAGTTTGGCGTGAATCCCACTGCGACCGAGGGCGAAGAGGAAGGAATTCGATCATTTGTGCATGTCTACAGGGATCGTAACATAGCCATATCCATAAGGATCGCCCGCGCGAGGTGCGCCGTTGACGTAGACCATGCCGTGCCCGACCGCGGTCAGGAGAGCAACGTGATCGTCGGGACTCTCGACGGTGGTGTAGGCGTAGGCTCCGCCGGGACTGCTTGGCTCGATATTGCCGTCGGCCTTGGCGACAAAATTGACCCACTTTGAAGAACCTAGGGTGTCACCCTCTTTCGGCGCGCTCCAGGTTCCTTCCACGACCGCCTTCTGGACGGAGTCGGTGGAGAAAGGAACGCGACCGCCACGGGAGACGCCCTCGATGACGAGCGCTTCACGAATCTGGATCGAATCGGACTGTCGGATCAGGGTCGCGGCGAGGAGAGCGAGCATGCGCTCATTGTATCTGGGGGCGAGTGGTAGTGGTAGTCAGACTCAGCCCAGGATCGCCGCGAACATGGCGTCAAACGCATAAGCGGGGCTGGCGTTGCCAACGATCCGGCGGTGCGTCTCGACGACGTGCTGCGCCCAGTCGGGACGGCCAGGGTGATGGAAAGCGACCGAGGTGGCGAGGGTGTCGAGGCCCTCGGTATTCGCGGCCCGAACTCCCCTTCCCTTCTCCAGGCCATCGACGATCGTGCGGAATTGGTCGGCCAAGAGCGGCGCTTGAGCCAAGGTGTACCGGTCGAGGTCCCGCGCGAGCGCGTCGATTCCGAGGAAGGTCTCCGAGTTCGCCGAAATCTCCGCCATCCTGCCAGGTGCATGCCCGGCGATGCGCCACAAATCGGGATTTCCTCCCTCGCTCGTCACAGGCAATTCGCAAGCAACGGCAAGGCAGCGCGAGAGGATCGTCGCCGCCAATCGGCCCACCGACGGCGTGGTAAGAATCAACTTGCCGAACGCGGGCGGCTCCTCCAGCATCTTGAGGAAGGCATTCGACGCCCCGGTGTGCATCCGGTGCGCATCCTCGAGGATCGCGACCTTATGCCTCGAGACGAGGGGGCCACTCCGAAAGAACACGCTGAGCGGATTAATCGACTCCTCATCCTTTGGCGGGTTTGGCCGCGGGAAGAAGTGAATGACCTTGATGAACAGGCTCGGTCCGTGAGGCCGAATGGTCAGAACGTCGGGGTTGTTGCCGCGGGCAAATGAGATACAAGCCTTGCACTCCCCGCAGCCCAAGTTGCCTTCGGTGTTGAGGCAGAGCCAAGCTTGGGTCAGGGCTTCGGCGAGGGTGTTCTTACCCGCCCCAACCGCGCCGTAGAACAGCACCGCATGGGCCTTAGATTCGTCGGCGAGGAACCGCTCCATCATCCGCTTCGCCCCATCCAGGCCGCGGAGGGTGGCGAGCTTAGAAGCGGCGGAACTCATCGACATTCATCACAAAGACGACCGCACCGCCGACTGGGACCTTGACCGGGCTGGGGATAAACGCGCCAGGAGGAGCCGCCTCGTAGGGCATCACGTTCACGAGCTGGTCGCGGGACTGGGAATTCTCTTGGACGAGGGCCATTAGGGTGGCGAGGTCAGACTCCTCGACGCCGATCAGGAAAGTGGTATTGCCCTCACGAAGAAAGCCACCGGTCGAGCCGATGATCGTGAACTTGAAGCCCGCACGGACGAGTTCGTCCGTGATCTTGCCTTTGTCCCGGTTGTGCACGATGCAGACGACGAGCTTCACTAAGCCGGATTATACGCCCAGTTGGTCTAAACCCCTTGGATCGGCGAGGTGCGAAAAGGAGAAGGACCCTCCAGGCCTGCCTGAAGGGTCCTCATCTAGTCTTGAGGGATGGGAGCTATTCGCTCTTGATCCCGTCTTTGGCGCGACTGGCTTCTTCAGCCTTGTGGAGCGACTTAACCTTGTTAACTTGGTCTTGCTCGGTCACCTCGCCTTGGCTGCAACCGACGCTCAGCAGAACGACGGCTCCCATCAAGATGCAGATGATCGACTTCTGCATTACTGCAGACCCCAGAACGGCCACGGCTTGGTCCATGTTGGCTTCACGGGAGCACCAAACCAGGCGGCAGCTGGGGCGCAATAAGAGGACGGGCTACCCGGAAGCGTGTAGTCCGCGATCGTCGGGCTAAGCGAAAGCAACTTTCCGGGCGGGATCGCCTTGGTATGTCCGTCGCAATAGCTGACCGGGATCACGTTGAACGGCACCGCCTTCGGATCGACGGTGTCGCTGGCTCCGCAAGCATACGTGCCACCCTGCTTGTAGTAGACCGCTCGCCAGTGCTCCTGGAGGGCCATTGGGTAGTAGGTAACCTCTTCGAGGCTGCTGTCTTCCCAAGCGCCGATCTCGGCGTGGAACGGCTGCTCCATCACAAGCATGGTCTCCGCAACGCTGGGAACGTTCGTCTGTGTACCGCCAAGGAAGGAATCGCGGATGGCTCCGGGACCATGGTTCTCCGCGCCGCCAGCCCTCCAAGTGTTCTTGGCTCCCGTGATTGCGAGGTTGAGTGCGTAACCGCTCTCCAATTCGCCCTGATCGAGGCCGACCGTCGTGCCGTAGATCGGGGCGATGGTCGGGTGGAAGAAGATCTGCTTGTTCTTCATGTAGGGGACAATCCACTTCTGCCAGGAGTAGTGGTTGTCGCGGAAAGCGAACCCACCTGGGTCCGTAAAGTCGTTGCACCAGCGGGTTTCGTTGAAGCCGGGGGACTGAACGTTCCACTTGTCGATGATCGAATCGTTGAGCGTACAACCGTCTTGACGCGGGTAGTGGTCGTCGTAGTCACCCGCATAGAGGATGACGCCGAGACCGATCTGCTTCTGATTGGAGATGGAGACGGCCTTCTTCGCGGCTACCTTAGCCTGAGCGAAGACGGGGAAGAGGATGGCGGCGAGGATCGCGATAATTGCGATCACCACCAAGAGTTCAATAAGGGTAAAAGCCTTTTTCATGAGTGCGTCCCATGCGAACGCAAAGCTCGCATGGTAGGCAGTTTCCAAGACCCCTGTTAAGGGACAGCGCTCGTCGGTCCGCCCTTAACGAATCCTTGTTCGAACCTTAACAGCGCCGGTATGGGCACGAAAAGGGCCGCCCCGAACGGATGTCTGAGCGACCCTTCAACGAAGCTAAAGGAACCCCTTAGCGGCAGCCGGCCTTGTACGGATCCCACATGGAGCCCTTGTAGGTCAACGTCGGAACGTCGTTGGCGACCTTGGTCCAGTCCATCGACTTGGAACTCGTATCGGCTCGAACTACGTTCAGCTTGCCGCTGTAACGCGCCTGGATGAGCTGGATCGCTTGCGCATCCGTCGGCGTACCGGCGGTGTTGAACAGGTAGGAATTGCCGAGGTTCTTCCAGTAGTTGGGATAGCTGCCGGTCGTCACGTCGAGACCGCCCGCGGAGTCTCCCGCAAGGTTACAGGGAGGGGCGGAAGCAGTGAACCGCGGGAGGACGTTGTAGTAGCCCGCGTCGACCATGATCAGCGTGTTCGAGACCTCGGCGATCAAGCTGCTGCTCAGTCCGCCCCCGACCGTCGACGATCCTGCCGGGTTGGCAAAAGCATAGTTGTTGACGCCGTAAGAGTTCTGTCCACCGTAACCACGGAACGCGGCCGATGTGTCTCCACCGTTCTGGTCGTAGCCGTACCAGGCGTTCGATTTGGTCGGCGCCTTCCAGATGTCCCTGTTCTTCGTGTATGGCTGAAGAAGTTGACAATAGAAGATGACGTTCCGGGCGGAGGATCCGACCCAGGTTCCCGCGTTGGGGTTGCCCGCAGCGACCAGATCGAGATAGTCAGGATTGATCGGTGTCGTATCGTTCAAGCGATACGGGAAGTACATATCGTCGTAGTCTCCCAAGTAGATCTGCATCGAAAGACCAATCTGCTTGACTTGACTCAGCCCGGCGGTCTTCTTAGCGGCCAGCTTGGCCTGCGCAAAGACGGGGAAGAGGATGGCGGCGAGAATCGCGATTATCGCGATGACAACGAGCAGCTCAATGAGCGTAAAGGCTTTTTTCATATGTTCACAGGACCCGAGATCGGGCACTGCGTCGAGCCCTAAGAACAGTCTATGTTAATAACCTCTTTACGTAAAGGGGCATCGCGGCGAATGCGGAGGAGCCAGGCAAAAAAAAGGGTCCGAGACGACTCGTCTCGGACCCTTTCTAAGATGAGATCTACTGACCCTGACCGCTCTCATGGGATTTGTCAAACCCATTCTTTTCGGTCGCCTGCTTGATCTGATCTTCCTTGGACTTTACGCCTCCCATGTCGACGTCTTTTGGCTGGTTGCAACCAACAAGCAGAGCGCTGACGGTGAGAACGCAGAGGACGTACTTGATCACTGAGCGGTCAACCCCCACATCGGGTAATTGATGTTCAGATTCGGAATATTGCTGACGCGCATCACTTCGGAGCCGGTTCCGCAGTTGCCGTAGGAGTCCATGTTGCCGTACTCTGCCTTAGTCGGAGTGTTCGCAAGGAACTTGCCCGCCGAGTAGAACTTCGCGTGACCATCAACGAACCCTAGGACGATTCCGTTGGCGAACACGGTCCGAGGATCGGGCTCATTGGAGATCTCGTTCATGTTCGCTCCTGAGCAGGTCGTCCACTTCATGAAGATGCGACCCCAATACTCTCGGTAAGCCTGCGGGTAGACAGTCTGAACGGCCGGCGTCGCGAGGTTGTAGTCCGCGAGGGTCATGACCATCGGCGCGAAGTTGAAGGTGGAGCTGCCGAATTCGAACAAGAGCATGGCCTGGGCCGTATCCGGAACGTTCGATTGAACGCCGCCGAGCCAGCTGTTGCGCGTTCGGAGAAGCGCACCGGTCGTGGTGTTCACGTTTGCGGAACCGGTGATTGCCGGGTTCAGAGCGAAACCATTCATGATCTCGCCGCCCTTGTCCCAAAGGTGCTGGTCGCGCTGACGGCCCGGATGAACGAAGATATCGACGTTCTTGATGTAGGGATAAACCCACTTCTGCCAGGAATAGGTGTTGACGCGGTTGTAGCCGTTGGGCGTGCCGTTGCCGGCGGGCGGGGTACCGCATCCCATTGGGTTCACGCCGTTGTAGGCGGATGCCCGCAGCGCGCCGTTAAGCGAACTGCCCTGATCGCAGCCGTCCGTTTGCGGGTACTTGTCATCCGCGTCGCCGCAATACATGATCATGGCGAGACCGATCTGCTTCTGGTTGCTAATCGCAGAAACCTTCTTCGCGGCGGCCTTAGCTTGAGCGAAGACCGGGAAGAGGATGGCGGCGAGGATCGCGATAATCGCAATCACGACGAGAAGCTCGATGAGCGTAAACGCTTTCTTCATTTAAAAATGCTCCTGGTCCGAGGTCTTCCGCGTCCATGCAGGCCACTTGTCGGTATTACCACCGCCCTCCAGCGGTGCCTTAATGGGAATGATGTACTCATTCCTTCAAGGGAAGGTTAAGGCTTATCAGCTCTCATTTTAGCGCAATGGGTTTGCGCGATGGGGGATTTCGGGCACGGATTCGCACTTTTCGTGACCATCCCCCGCCCTTTGGATGACCCTCCTAATTGTATAAGAGGGCACGGTCACGCAATGGCGTGAACGACCTCAATCCCATGTTCATTTGAACCAGGATTTCCTCTAGCGGGGAGAGACCGTCGATGGCTTCGGCGAGCCAACCGTTCCCCGCGATGATGTCGATCGGACGCTTGGCGAACTCGTATTCATACGGGCCCGATACCCATTCCAGATCGGTGCCACAAAGCCGTCGAATCTCGCGCAGTATTGCTACATAAGTCATAAACGGTCGAAATTGGGCGCGATCGAGCACATGCACGAAGACTCCTTCACAAATCTGACCCTTCCACTTGTTCGAAGTGGGCTCAAACTGAATGGGTCGGAATCCGCATCCCGAGAGTTCGAGTGCGTTAAGGCCATCACAAAGCGACCACCCGTCGACATAGGGCGCACCGACCATCTCGAACGGACGGGTCGTTCCCCGGCCCTCCGAGAGGTTCGTGCCTTCGAGAAGACAACCTCCCGGGTACACCACCGCCGTGTCGACGGTCGGCATGTTAGGGGACGGCATCACCCAAGGCAATCCGGTGTCTTCGAAATAGAACTCCCGAGACCAACCCTCCATCTTCGCGACGTCAAGTTGAACATTCGGAATGAAGTTCTGCTGGAGATAAGTGGCCACTTCCCCGACCGTCATGCTATGTCGAATCGGAAGGGGATGGAGCCCAACGAACGACGCGAACTCCGGGTCCAAAACGGGGCCCTCAACTTGCAAACCACCAATCGGGTTGGGTCGGTCGAGGACGGTCACCGGAATCCTAAGCCTCGCGCAAGCCCTCATGCACAGCGCCAATGTCCAAATGAAGGTGTAGTAACGCGCCCCGACGTCGGGAAGGTCGACTACGAGGCGATCCACTCCCGCCAGCATCGCGGCTGTGGGCTCCCGGTGCTCGCCATAGAGGGAAGCCACGCGAAGGCCCGTGCGAGGGTCGAGCCGCCCCTCCCACTCGATCATGTTGTCCTGCGTGTGTCCAAAGAGGCCGTGCTGGGGCCCGAAGACGACCTTCACTTCGAGCCTGCCCGCTCGGTGATCCGGCAAAAGCAGGTCGATAATGTGATGCCGGTCGCGAGAAACCGAAGCCTGGTTGCAGACCACGGCGATGGACTCGCCGCGCCAGCGGCCGAAGTCGCGCTTAGCGACGAGATCTAGTCCGGTGAGACTAATCCTCTTCTTCCTCGGCGGGGAATCCCGCGCTGGAAAGGTGCCGCTTCACCTCGGATTCGTTGAGGGCTTCGGCATACTCGATCGTCACCTTCCGATCCGGCACGTCCACCGTGCACTCATTGATCTCCGGGGCGGCGTAAAGCGTCTCCGAAATCAACTCGGCGTCGGCCTGGGAGCGGATGTTCGGGCAGTGGAACGTCTTGGTCACGTATTCAACCATGTCGCTTAGAAGGTACACCCAACCGCCCAAGTTCCGTGGATTCCGACGCTAGAATGAAGCGTGCTCGACGCGCTCATCCAGGAGTTTCTCGATCACCTCGCCACGCGACGGTCGGCCCATACCGTCCGCTCCTATGGCTCGGACCTCGCCCAGCTCAGCGAGAGCCTCGCCGGAGAGTTCAACCTCACCCCCGATCGGCTCCGGCTCTTCTTGCGTAAGTACGGGTCATCTCCCAAGACGCGAGCCCGCAAGCTCTCCTCCCTTCGCACGTTCGTCAAGTACCTTAAGCGGATTGGAAAACTACAGAACGACCCGACCGAAGCGCTGGAGGCCCCGATTCGTCGCCGCAACCTGCCCAAGGCAATCTCCCAAAGCCAGGCCAGCGAGTTCCTCGACCAGCCGATCGAGGGTCGGACGCCCTTTCGAGATCGTGCCCTGCTGGAACTCCTCTATGCCGCCGGTCTGCGAGCGAGCGAGGTGGTCGGGGCGAACCTTCCCGATCTGGACCTCCCCGATGGCACGATTCGAGTTCGAGGAAAAGGAAACAAGGATCGGATCGCCTTGTACGGCGAATCCTGCCGCAGGGCGCTCAAGGAGTACCTGACCGCGGAGCGCACGACTCCGATCGAAGGCGAGCCCCTTTTCACCAATCCGAAAGGGGGACGGCTAACCACCCGCTCGTTGCAGACGGTGGTCAAGAAGTGGGCACTACACGTTGGCCTGCCGCCCTCGGTTTCGCCGCACACGCTGCGGCACTCCTTCGCTACGCATCTCCTGGACAACGGAGCGGACCTGAAGTCGGTGCAGCAGCTTCTCGGCCACGAGAGCCTGGAGACAACGCAGATATACACCCACATCAGCGTGGAGAGGCTAAGAGCGGCGGTCGAAATCGCCCATCCGCGCTCTGAGGAAAAGGTTTAGACCCAGGTCGAGGCTCGGCGGAAGATCTTGTAGTCCACGGGGCGCCGGTAGTGAAGGAAGACAAAATCGGGCCAACCCGCCATGAAGTCCAGCTCGTATTCTTCGGGCGGCGAGATAAGGACGACCTTCACATCCTTAGCCTTATTGTGGCGCATCTTCGACATTGCGAAATTCTCGTAGCCTGCAATCTTGTTCGGCTCCTCTAAAGTGGCCAGCATGTCCACGAAGAGAAGATCGGCCTCGCCGCATGCATCCAGACCGGCCTGCCAGTCCGCGAACACGGTCGTCTCATCATCCGGGTGAAGCCCCTTCTTGGCCGCTTCCTCAATATCTGGATCCTGGGTGATCACGATGAATTTCATAGGTTTCTAAGAGTGAGGCCAGCTTACATCAGGTTCGCTGAGAAGGTCCATGAATGCGAAATCCAAGGAACTTCCGAACCCAGAATTTCCTTCTAATGAGTAGGGATTACGGTCCATTCGGCGGCAAAGTGCCCCGAGACGAACATGCCATAATTGAGTAGATGGTGGAAGGCGAGGAAACCATGAATTTAATGCCGGAGATTGAAGTAGCCCTTATTGAACGGTCGGACGAGGATTTCCACCGTTTCGAGGCGATGATGGCCGACACGGAGCGACGTGCCTATTCGATGGCGCTCCAGCTGACCCGCAACTCCTCAGACGCCGAAGACCTCGTCCAAGACACGTTCGTGAAGGCGTGGCGCGGCTTCGAAAGCTACATGCCGGGACGTCCGTTCCTGAACTGGCTCCTGCGCATCATGCAGCGCGCGTATCTCGATTCGCGCCGCCGGGACAACCCGATCCGAAAGGCTGAATCGCTCAATTCGATGATCTCTCCCAGCGATGGCGAGGTCCAGGAATTGCCGATTCCCGATGACGGACCTGGGCCTGACGATGAGGCTTTATACGAGGAATTTCGACAAGGACTCCGCGAGTCGCTGGCCGAACTTCCGGATGTCTATCGGACGGCGATCGAAATGTGCGACCTGGACGAGCTGAGCTATTCCGAGATTGCCGATCTGCAAAACACGACCATCGGGACGGTGCGCTCGCGCATCCATCGTGGTCGCAAGCTCCTCCGCGAGATCGCGCAGAAGAAAGGTCTAACCCTTCCGTTCACACTTTAAATAGAAAGTCTGAGTCTGAGTCTGAGTCTGAGCCGAGCTCCGCTTGACGTAGACAAATGAAAAAAGTGGGGTGTGGCAAGCAGCCGCACCCCACTTTTCTTGGAGTCAGAGCGCGCAATCGCTTCCACTCAGACTCAGACTCTACTACTCTCCACCGCCCTTGGCCGGATCGCTGCTCGGACCGCTCGGGCCGAAGATTCCAGGGTACGACTTCTGGACTGAAGGGTCTTCCGACGGGGAGTTACCGACCTTGACCTTCTGTCCGGGAGCGGTGTAGTACTGGACCCTCGATCCGCCCAGCTTCTGGCGCTCCTGATTCAGCTTGCGAATCTGAGCGTCGATCTCCGCCAGTCGCTTCTGCTGCTCCTTGGTGAGCTTCTTGCCCGAGTAGATCAGGTTGATTGCTCCTGCCTTGTCGCCTCGGAGGTAGAGGTTCGTGAGTCCCTTCACCTCAGCGAGATTGAGCGCCTTCATTTCGGTGAAGGTCGTTCCCAACCTCCCGTCCAACTTCATAGCCTTGAACGCGGGGGAGCTCAATGCCTGACCATCCAACTTCAGGACCTTGTACTGTGAAGGACTGGAGAGGGTTTGCGTCTTGTAGGTCACGCCGCCCTGCGCCACCTTCATGCCGGTAGCCGCTTTCGGTTCGCCAACGATGCGATAGGAGATCTCGCCCTTCTTGTCATCCTTGTCGCCGCCGGTCATGGTGATGTAAACCACGCTGCCGTCGATGTTGACCACGTTGCCCCGGCCTTCGTCGCCAACCCTGGAAGTGATCCTGATCTTGCCCTCTTGGGCCCTTTCGTCGACCATCTTCCGGATAAATTCGGCGCGACCGGTCACGAAGGCATCGTTTTGGCCATCGATCTTCACGCGGATCTTCTTGAGTTCCTGATCCTGGGAGCGCTCGATCAAAACGCGACTCTGGGCCCGTGCCGCATCCAGTTCCGCCTGCGCCTTCCGCATCTCCGCTTCGGCCCGAGTTTTTTCGTCTCCCTGGAGGTGAAGGGGCAAGCTCTTGCCTTCGACGAGCGCCTTGATGGTCTGAGCCTCCTCGTCGACCTGCTTCTGCAGCCGGATATCCAGGTCCCGCTTCTGGACGCCATTGAGTTGAACGTTGGCCTCGATTTGCTCGTCGATCGCCCTCTTCTGCGCCTGGCTAACATGCCGATCCTGCGTGGTGAAGGACACCCCGTCCACCGTCTTCATCGCGCGCCGAGCCTCTTCCATGGCCTGCGGCAGTTCCTTGCTCAGGGCCTGCTTGATCTCCTCCATTGCTTCTTTGAGCGACTTCTCGATCTCCGCGCGTTGCGCCGGAGTCAGGCTCTTAAACTTGTCGGTCTTGATGTTCTGAAGCTTCGCGAGGGTCTTTTCGAGGGCTCTGCGATGCTCCTGGCTCATCGGAGTCGTCGGCGTGGCGGGATGTCCCTGGACCGTAATCGCTGCCGCGGGGGCGGCCGGCTGAGACGGGGCAGCGGGCGGAGTCGCCTGGGCACCGTCGAGCACCGGGATCAGGATGTCGTCGAGGTCCTGCGGCACGTTCGAAGGCAGCACAGGAAGCCCTTCAGACTGCTGCGGCGCTCGGGCGGCGAGGTGAATAGGGGTCAGAAGCGCCGCGGCCGGTAGCGCGATAGCAAGGACAACACGCAGCTTAGAGCGGCGGGGACGGGATTGCTCGTTCATTTCAGTTAGTCTCCGTAGCAGGGTCCGTCGGCTTCCGACGGCACTGAGCGCAGCGGCCGATTGAGGCCCCCGCGCTTCGATTGCGGCGATTCGGAGAAGCGTCATCGCGTAATCGCGAAGGGAGCCTCCCGAGTTCAGGACGAATGCGTCGCAGGCCATCTCGGACTGCACGCGGTGCTCACGCTCGGCAAGCCAAGCAAGCGGGTGAAACCAGAAGAGGGTCCGCAGCGAACCCATCGCGAACGACCAGCGAAGATCGCCACGGCGAAGGTGAGCGAACTCATGCAGGAGCGCCATGCGGAGCTCGCGCAAATTGAGGAGTAGTGCCTCGGGCACCGCCACCAGCGGCCGTACCAGACCGGTGACGAACGGCGAGCCGTTTGACTCGAACGTCCGAAGCCGGGGCTCGCGACGCAAGCCCGCCATTCCGGCAACCTCGCGGGCCGACTCCTGCACTTCTGGATCGTCCACCTGCTTCGAGGCGCGAAGGGAACGCGAAAGCCGACTCACGGAGAACGCCGCGAGCACGCTAAAGGCGGTGATCCCGACGATCCAAATCCAAATCGCGACTGGCGTAGAGGGCTGGGGCTTTGGCAGCGCCGTGGCGGCGGAAACCGTCGGGGCCGGGGATGCTGGCATTGAGTTGAGCAGGAGCGTCAACTCTGCGGGAGTCAAGTCGGCAACCGGCACCTCATAGGTTGGGGCCCGAACCGCAACCTGGGACGTTGCCGCCTTCACAGGTTCGGCCGGCAACACGTGGATCGTCGGGACGATCACCAGACTGATCGCCATCTTGAGCATCGCCAGGCGCCAAAGCCAAACTTTGATCGTCGCGGGGATCTTGCGGAATAGGAAGCACAGCAGCCAAACGCCCCCCAAGCCCACCGCCCCCTGAATCGAGGCAGAGATCAAACGCTCAAGCATTGCCATCCCCCGATTTCTCCTCGTCGAGCTTTTCAACGAGATCGCGCAAGTTGTTCAGGTCCTCGTCCGAGAGGTTCTCCCGCTCGGCGAGATAAAGCATGAAGGGCTGGAGTGAGCCGCCCAACGCCCGCTCCACGAAGTCCTTGACTACGCCCGAAAGGAGCCTCTCACGCGGCGTCGTACTGCCGTAGAGAAAGCCCCCGTCGGCCTTTAGTCGCTCCAGCACGCCCTTCTGGCGAAGCCGCTCCATCATCACCTGCACGGTCGACCGAGTCACCCCGCTTTCCGCTCCGAACGAATCGGCCGCCTGGCGAATAGTCATCGGACCGTTGTCGGCAATGAACCTGAGGAGCCGCAGCTCCTCGCTTCCTAACGATTTGTTTTGTCTCATGGGCAGAAACGACAAGTGTCGCTTTCAACACTTTACGACAAATGTCGTGAGAATCAGTTCCCAACTCCCGTATTTTTTACGAAATTTTCTTTTCACCTCCAGTCGTCCAAGGAATTGCCAACGATCTGAATTGGATGGAGCTCATAAAGATTCCCTCGCCTTCCTTGACCGACCTCACCGATCCGGTGAATTCGATCAAGACGAAGCTGCAAGTCGGGATGCTCCGAAAGCAGCTCGATGCCCAGGAAAATGAGGCCGGCGCGATCATGTCGATGCTCGAAGGAAAGGGCCAGAACCTCGATATTCGAGTTTGAGACCGCGTTGCCGGTACAATAGGGCGTGAGTTCGAAAAAGCTCCCGAAGCCGGCTTGGTGGAAAAACACCTATTTCTGGATATCCGGCATTCTCCTGATCCTCGCCATCGTCGGCCTCCCCTTTCTCGGAGGTGATCGTTCGATTCGCGATCCAGGTCAGAAGCGGGAAGGGATGCTTTGGCTCTTGTACTTGGGTGCCGCCGCGATTATGTTCGTGAACGGTTGGCTTAGTCACCGACAGACGGTGCAGTACTACAACGAGCACGTCGACTCAACGGAAAATTCATGATTACCTGTAGCGCCTGTGGAAAGCCGATCGATAAGTTGCCGGTGTGGCTCTCCCGAGTCTCCGCCGAATTCATTTGCAACAACTGCCCGAACCGTCAGACCAAGAACATCGCGTTCCTGACGCTCGAACCCACCCCGGCCGCCAAGACCGAGGAAGACCTCGACGTTGAAGAGGTCGCTGAAAAAGAAGAGGAAGAAGAAGAGGCGTAAAGCCTCTCTCTCACGCGACGCGCAGGCGAGCGAGGTGAAAGGTAACTTCCCTTGGCGTCTGGTGCAGTCCCAGGTCTTCACACACCATCGCTTTCAGCTTGCGAGGGGTCCACTTGGATTCGTCGATGAGCGTCACATGAGCGGTGAGCTGCCCCTGATTCCAAAACACCGAAGCCTCAAGCACCTCAGAGTGCCCGAGGAGATAATTCTCGGTAAGTTTGGGATCAATCCCATCAACGGCGCGGAGAACCGGCATATGGATGCAATCGGTAGCCCCAGCCCGATTCTGCAGTGCAGGGTCCGAAACATCGTAGTGTTGCCAGCCCCCCTTCCTCTTGCGGGGATGTGGACGAGCCCTGTTTTTGGACACGGGTTGTGGTAAGCCGTCAGAGGTCTACTATGTCGAAGAAACTTAGGGAATTCTCCAGGGAATTCAAGTTGGATATCTGCAGGAGAATTGTTTCCAAGCAGGTGAGTAAGTCGGCCA
>JBBQPZ010000031.1:0-32510 GCA_038216655.1 Fimbriimonadales bacterium | reverse complement strand
AGCCACAAAACGCAAACGCTCTTCCATCACCGAACACTCCTTCCAGGGCACAACTTCTCTCCCTTGACCCCCGAGGGCCAGAGATGAGGTGTAACCCATGTGTCCGGAACGATCTGTTACCTATCTGTCAGAACGCTCATTGCGTCAAGCATCGCTGTGCCCCCCGACCGAGTTTAAGTCCCTTCCGCTTTGGTTACGTCTCGCTTGTCTAGGGCGATTCGGCAATGATCTCGTAGTTTGACCCGTTTGGCCCAAGGTAGCTTTCGTATAGCGCCACGCGGGAAAGCTGAATTGCAATTGGAGGCATGGGTTTAATAGGGATCGCATGCGCGGTTCCCTTCCGGTATCGCGCGAATGTTACGTGGAGGGTTATTCCGCGGCCGTTATGACGGGCACGCCGGAAGTGTTCCAACTGAGGCTCTTCCTGAGCGAGAATGAGCTGGCCAAGCGGTTCGCTTTGCATGCGGGCGTGATACGCGGTCGCAGCTTCCCAAGTGGGCTGGTCGCTGGTCCTGACGAGGCGGTCATCAAGGTGATGGGCCATCGCCTTCGGAAGCACCAGTTCGAGCGCGAGCGCTCCCCTGCCTAAGAGGATCGTTTCCCCAGTCGTGCCCCCAACGGCGTCCCATTCGATACTTCGTACCAGGTCAGCCATCCATATCCGCTTCTCGTCCGTTACAGAGGGGAAGAAGGCGAGGGTCGAGTGCATTTGGCCCACATCGACCAGGCGCATCGGCTGTCCCTCATAGGCGACTTCGGCCCACTCTCGAATCAACGAAGCGGCCAGCGAATCGATGGAAAGGCCAACGAACATGCGATGGCCAGCAGTTGAACGCGTCGGTCCCGCAGAAACATCCACACTGAATTGTAACCGACCCCCATTTGAAGGGTCCTAACGAGCAGGAGGCAAACAAGGCGCATACGTTCCTCCACTGCAGAACACTCCTTCCAGGGCACGCCATCCTCCTTTGACCCCTCATGGCCATAGAGGATGGGTAACCCATGAATCCGGAACGATCTGTTACCTATCTGTCGGAACGGGCATTACGCTCGTCCCGGCCAAAGTTCGGACGGCATTCAAGCTACTTCCGCAGAATTCACCCGGCCATAATCAGACCGGATGATATCTCCATTGAGCAAGGGCGAGGCCGTGCTACAAGCGCGGAGATCGACTCTGATCGGCATTTTGGTCAATGGCGCTTTGGCGACACTGAAGGGCCTTGCTGGCGTGTTTGGGAATTCGTACGCCCTGATCGCGGACGCCATTGAATCCACTTCAGATGTACTGAGCTCAATCATTGTTTGGACCGGCCTGAAAATAGCTGCGGCGCCCGCGAACGAAAGACATCCGTTCGGTAAGGGACGTGCGGAGACTGTCGCCGCGGTGATTGTGTCTCTAACTTTGCTGGGTGCCGCAGCCATTATTGCCCAAGAGAGCATCAATGAAATCCGCACGCCGCATCACGCCCCAGCGGCGTGGACGCTTGGCGTCTTGCTTACGGTCATTGCCGTCAAGGAGACCCTGTTTCGGTTCGTTTTCAAAGTAGGCGAAACGTCGGCAAGCCGAGCGGTTAAGACTGATGCGTGGCATCATCGCAGCGATGCTATTACTTCAGCCGCCGCATTCGTCGGCATCAGCATCGCACTCCTTGGTGGCAAGGGATATGAAAGCGCAGATGATTGGGCTGCACTGCTCGCTTCGGCAATCATTGGGTTCAATGCCTGGAACCTTCTGATACCTGCGCTGCGTGAACTGCTTGATGCTTCCCCGGACAAAACTGTTGAGCTCGAAATCAGAAAGATTGCCGCTACGGTCGATCAGGTCCATGGAACCCACCGATGTTGGGTTCGCAAACTTGGCTTTGACTATTTTGTTGAGCTGGATGTCCTAGTGGACGGCCAATTGACCGTTGAGGAAGGACACCATATTGCCCACGGGGTCCAGTCAGCCGTCCGCGACTACATACCCACCATCAGTCGGGTCATGGTGCACGTCGAGCCGGACACCGAGTTTGGTCGGTTCAAGCTGCCTTGGGAAACGGAGCCCTCCGAACCTTCAAGTCCCTAACATGTCTCCGTGTTCGCCTGCTCCGTATGCCTCGAAGCGCGGTAATTTACGCTAATCATCCTGTGTCGAGCACCAAGTCCCGCGAATGAATCCAGGAATCCCAATCGACACGGGAGGGCATACGTCAACCCCCTTCGCTCGAACCTAGGAGTGGCACACTACTTGGTATGCCATCAGAATCTCTCCGCCAATTTGAGAAGAGCATGGAGATCGGCTACGAGCAGTGGCACGATGGAATCGGCTATGACCTCGAGGCCATCGACAGGCTCACGGATGCCGAAAAGGGAGAGGTCGAGCGAATGCTCGTTCCGCGCGCCGCGAACGATTGGCGGGATATCGAAGCTCTCGACAGGCTGGGGACCCCGGCGGCAATCCAAGCGATCTTCCGAGTTCGCCAGGCACCGGAAGCTCAAATCCGCCTCCGCGCCCATCAATATGGGCCGGAGCCTAGTCCCCGCCAATGGGAACAAGCGATCGTCGCGGCGCTTGAAACCGCCGAGGTCTACACGGGCTTGACGCAGGCACTGAGTTGTGCCATCGGGCACCCAAGTGAGGCAGTTCTGGAAATTCTCTGGAGAAAGGTCCGCGACCCTAACAGCGGCGTCGCATACCATTGCGCCGCCGCCTTGTGCTCCATCAAGGGCGTGCAGGATTCCGAGTACGACGACACCCACCGAAAGCTCTTCTTACGGCTGATAGGCCCCGAGACCGCAGACCGCACCCATGCGGTTCAAGAACTGGAGACTCTGCTCGGTGACCGCCCCTGAATCGGCAGAGCCATCGTTCGTCCTCTGGCAGAGCGGAGGCTGATGCCGCTTACCGACCCGCCTAGCGGGTAGCGAGCAGCGCGGCGACATCGTGCCTTCGGCAGTTGATTGCCCGATCCAGCGGCGTAAGCCCCTTCTTGTCCAATGCCGCCGGACTTGCGCCCTCGATAAGCAGGGCCCGGGCGACCGGCAAGTTGCCGTGGCGTGCCGCTTCGTGAAGGGCAGTCGATTTGGCAACCCCTCCGCAGTAGTCAACCGTGGCTCCCGCTCGAACCAGTTCTCTGACAATCGCGGCAGCCTGCTCTGCCTCGCGCGAACCCGCGGATCGGTACAGCGGAGTGTGCCCTCCGCCGTCCAAGATATCGGGATCGATACCCATGTCAAGCAAGAGCCGGACAGCCGGCAGGCAAGAAGACCCTGCGGCAAAGTGGAGCAAGCTCCTTCCGTTGTAGCGATAATTCGCCAGCCCATTGTCGATCCGGATGCTTTCAAGAACAAACTCGATGAGCGGTTCTCGACCTGCAGCCATCATCCTCGCTAGGATGCCAACGAACACATCGGGCCGAGGCGCGAATGGGCGAGAGAGATCGATCGCTTCCGCGTCCCGACCATTCGTAAGGTCCTCTACCAACTGATCCAGAGTCAGTTGCCGACTCCAACGCCGCTGCAGTTCCGGGTGTTCGGGCTCACCCTCGCCCTTGCCAACGATATGGGCGGATGCGACTCTGAAGAACTGGCCCAGGGCGCCCCGCATCTCCGCGGCAATGACTAGCGAACGGACGGTCTCGTCCATCAAGCTAAGCCAGGCCATTCGCTGGCGCTCACTTATCCGAAATCGCGCATGGGATTCGCGCAGACTCAGCCACCACCGGTATTGGGTTTGATCCGGATCTCCATCCACGAACTGAATCAGAAATGCCGCAAACTCCTCGGTCGCACACCTAAGGCTCTTTCCCGGGAACAACGGCTTGAGGACTTCGTCTCCGGCGACCCGAGCGTAGAAATCCCCGGCAAGTTGCCGACATCCTGCCTCTCCACCGAGGACTTGAAGCAAGCGCTGAGCATCGATTTCAGGCATCGCAATCCGCATCGCCGTCACCCGCGTCGAGCCTCGGATTCTGGACTTCCCTCTGATTGTAACGCAGCGCCATTCCCTCGTTCGCACCCGTCGCTACGGGAGGGGCCGAGATGCACTTGAGTGAGCAACAAGATCAGTCCTCGAAAAAGCCGCCGAAAGTCGCCCGACATTATGAAGATGCTTGGGTTGCCGGGGTCAAAGCTGGAGCCGACGTTCGCCGTACAAGCGGGCACGCTGGCTTCAAGTTCGAGAATGGTGAACCCAGCCTTCTCAACCAGGAATTGGGAAAGCCGGTGCTTGAGTTGAAAGACCTCGCGTGACCTATGCGTGCATTCGCCCGCCCCGAGGGTGGTCGCGCCAGAAACGATCGTAAAGAGCGGCTGAAAGTCCTCGACGGACCCATCGAGCTGAGCCTGCTTCATCGGGATCGCCGCTTGGGTGAGGATTTGGGTTAGATCCGGCGACATTGGCGGAGCCCCCGTCGCCGACATCGCAACAAGGAGCGCGAAGATCATCATGGATAAAGTAGCAGACGCGCCCCGAAGTGGGGTGCGTCTGTCTTTCCTGAAGCTTGTTTTCAAAGCGATGAATCAGTACCCGCTATACGGATTGCCGTCTGCGTCGTTCCCCGATGCGGTGGAACTCACCAACCCGACCGAGCCCGCGTCTGTCCCGTACTTGAGCGCGCCGCCACTCACTGGATCAGAAGGGGCTGATTGCAAATAGGGACCTTTCCAATCCGACGCATGAATGGTCTTTGCCGCTCCTGCTGCGTCTAGCCCGGAGGCCGGGGCGGAGGAATTTGTCAACGCGTCCAGCGACGCTGGGTAGGCGCCATTGTCGATTTGAAACAACTGAACGGCATTCCGAACCAACTGGAGGTCGGATTTGAGCGATGCATCTTTTGAGCGTTGGCCCGAATTCATGAATCGTGGAATCGCGATCGCAGCTAGTACCGCGAGAATCACGATGACGATGAGGAGTTCGACCAGGGTGAATGCCGATCGAGGCTTAAGTCTCCCTTTACGTGACATCGCTAAATGGTTGGTCGCGTTAGCTTTGTCACGTAGATGAAAACACCCTCCCAAGACCATAAGCTGTTATTTTTCAGGCAAACTAGCGAGCGATATGAAGGATCGCTTCGGCCACCGCCACCGTATCTTCTCCGTTGAGCAGGACGCTCTGAAGATGGCCGGCGACCTCCGTGCACTGCTCGCCCAGTCCGAAGACTCGACTCTGCGCGCCTACCTCGAGGATCACCACCCCGCCGACCTTGCCGACGCGATGCAGTTTCTTTCGGATGCCGAAGACGCGTCTCTCTATCGAAAACTCTCCGTCTCCGAGGCTGCCGAGGTTCTGGACGAACTAGACTCGGCCACCCGCGTTCGACTCATTCGCCAGACGTCGGATGATCAACTCACCGAGATCGCGCGCCTTCTTCCGTCGGACGAAGCCGCCGACATCCTCGCTTCGGCGGGACCCGAGCGCTCCAATCTCGTTCTCTCGAATCCGGCCTCCGCTGAGCGAGCGGCGTCGATCCGGCACCTGCTTGGATACAAGCCCGACACCGCCGGCGGACTCATGTCCGACGGCTTCGTGGCGGTACCGGACACCGCTACCCAAGCTCAAGCCGTCCTCGAATTCTGCGAACGGCGGGACGCCGAGGATCTCTTCTTCATCTTCGTGGTCAATGCCTCGGGTCGTCTGCTCGGTGCCATCGACCTTCGCACTCTGCTCCTTGCCCCGCCCGAGACCGTGGTATCCGAGCTGGCCGACTCCAACGTACCGTCGGTAAAGCCGGACTGCGACCAGGAGCGCGTGGCGAACGTGTTCGCCCGTTACGACCTGTCCGCCCTTCCGGTCATCGACGACGAGGGGGTACTCCTTGGCGTGATCACCGCCGACGACGTCATCGACGTTATCCAGGCCGAAGCCGCCGAGGACGTCGCCCATATGGTGGGTTCCGACGCGACCGAGCTTGAAAAGAAGTCGCCTGCGAAGATCGCCATGATGCGTATGCCCTGGATCATGGCGACGATGTTCATCGAACTCATCGCGGGGTTCGTGGTGAAGGAGTTCGACCACACTCTTGCCCAAGTTCTGCTTCTCGCCAGCTTCATGCCCATCATCAGTGCGATCAGCGGCAACACTGGCCTCCAGAGCGCGGCGATCATCATCCGCGGACTCAGCACCGGCCATGTGCAGCTATCCCATTGGAAGCACGCGGTGATGCGTCAACTCGGGACGACCCTGATCCTCGGTGCCGCCTGTGGCATCACGCTCGGCATCATCGGCGCGATCTGGTACGGCAAATGGACCTTCGGAATCCTCGTCTCCGTCGGCATGTTCGCCTCGGTCAACATCGCCGGCGCCGTCGGAACCGCAATCCCGCTCCTGAGTAAGAAACTCGGCTTCGACCCCGCCCTCACCGCGGGTCCCTTCGAAACCGCCTTCCAGGACGTTGTCGGCATCTCGATCTTCCTCGGCATGGCAACGCTGATGCTGCCCTGGCTGAAGTAGACAGGGAGTGCGCCGACCAGGGTTGATGGCGAATATCCCCCTTCCTCTTGCCGGGATGTTTGTGCCCGGGAGGAGGAAGGGGCTAGGGGATGATGGTTCGGAGAATTTGGACTGGGGTGGCACGGTCTGCTCGGGTCCACACAAGTTGCAGCTGCCTCGGATCCAGGCGACCCGACAGACCGTGGCCCGGAGCTTCCAACCCACGGTCTGTCGGGCGAGATCCGTCTCAGGAGATTGAAGGTTCTGCACGCCCGAGCAGACCGTGCCAACTCCTCCTCCTCATCCGGCGCACAATCATCGCCGCAAAAGGAGGGGGACCTCGGCGTAAACTCGACGGGTGCTTCTCCCGCTCTTATTGCTTTCCCTCCGCTCGGATCTGAACCAGATTCTGAATGACCCGGCCCTGCTCGGCGCGAACGTGACCGCGCAGGTCTCCACCCTCGAAGGGAAAGTGCTCTACGCCCGGAACCCAGGGCAAAGAGTGATGCCCGCGAGCAACCAGAAGCTCTTCTCCACGTCCTTCGCCTGTTACACGCTGGGCGTGGATTACCGCCCGAAGACCAAGTTCTGGCGAACGACCGACGGCGTCACCATTGATTCGCCCGGCGACCCGCTGATGACAGACGTCCAACTTGAGCAGGCAGCCAAGAGCCTAGGTGCGGGGACAGGGACCGTCAAAGTCAGGCAGGCCTACCGGCCCGGCTACCCTGAGTCGTGGGAATGGGACGACTTCCCGAATCGGTATGCCGCTTCGGTCGCCGCGTTCTCCTTCAATCAGGGCGGGTTCGAGATGTGGGCGGAGAACGGGAAGCCGATGCTCCTCCCTCGTCCGTACGGAGTGAAGATCGACGTCCAGCCGGGTGATCAGAAGGCTCATGTCGTCTACGACCCTCTGACAAGCCGGGCGCTCGTGATCGGGTTAATCCCCCAGGCGAAGACCAAGCTCGACACCCTCGCGATCCCCAAACCCGACCTCGCCGCCGCCTCCTACTTCGGGGCGGACTTCGAGGCGGTGGAAACCGTACCTGAGCAAGCCCCCGATCTCGTAATCACCGGCAAGCCTATGCCCGACATGCTTGCCGCCTGCCTCAAGCCGAGCGACAACCTGATCGCCGAGAACCTGCTGATGATGGCGGCGACCAAAGACAGGCGGCTCCCAAACCCGTATCCAAGCGCCAAAACCAAGCTCACCAAGTTCCTGACCGACGTGGTCGGGATCGACTCGCATGACTTCCATGTCACCGACGGAAGCGGCATGAGCCGCCATAACATGGTCACCACCCGCGAGATCGTCAAGCTGCTGATCTGGGCGCATCGGCAACCAACGTCGGCCGTCTGGCATGCCTCGTTGGACAGTCCGACCGATGGCACACTCAAGAACCGTTTGAAGGGCGTCAACTTCGAAGGGAAGACCGGAACCCTCGATATGGTGGTAGCTCTATCGGGTTATGTGCACACCAAGCATGGGAAGACCCTTGTAATGAGCGTGATTGCCAACAACTTCGCATGCAGCTCCGACACCGTACGGGGAATTGTCGATAGCTTTACCAGGAAGCTCGCTGAAACGCAGTAACTCGGCACGCTTCTTGCGTCTGATGAGATGACAATGAAAGCACTTGTCCCTACTCGAGCATTGATCCTCCTGATTGCGATCGGGATGTTGGACCTTGTGTCGACGGCAGTGCTTCATGCAAAAGGGATGATCGTCGAGCTCAACCCTGTCATGCGCATCTTCATCAACCGCAGTGAGTGGCTCTTCGCCTTCGTCAAGGGAATCACCTTGGTGGCCGCCTGGGCCGCGTTAGCGTGGTATGCCCGCACCAACCCCAAGTTTGTCCGTCAAGCCTGTCTGTGGGGAAGCGGGGCCTATCTATTCATCTGGACAAGCTGGTTCTTTGCCGCTCGCTAGCGCTCCTTCTCCCAACGCACCTGCCCATCGAGGTACAGGTGATGCCGCCCGCCATCATGGGGAACCACACCGGTGAGGGAAGGATCGACCCCCGCCGCGCCCGACGGGAAGTAAGGCTCGCTCCCGAGTTCGATCCCACCTAGAGCTGACCTCGCCCCCAGATTCGCCGCCACTTCATCCGGCGTCTTGCCCCAGAAGTTCTCTGGCGCGACCTTCGCATCGGCTTGATCGAACCCCCAGAGCCAGTAACGGGTAGGGGCTCCACCGGGCCCCGACGACTGGACGACCTGGATTGCCTCAGAGACCGCGGTCCCAGCGATCGCGGGGCATCCCCAAATCTCGGGCCCCGACGTGTAGGGACTCAAGACCACCGCCGCCCAACCGGCCCGAGGATCCGTCTTTGGCCACGTGCTCCACGGCCGATACCCTCCCGGGAGCGACCGTTTGAGATCGCGGCGATCCGGCATTCGATCGTTGGTGTCCGACCCGTACATCGCGAAGCCGAGCCCAACCTGACGCAGGTTCTCCATGCAGGTCTTGGTCTTCGCCCCGGACCGCGCCCGACCATATAGGGGCACCAAGATCGCGGCAAGCACCGCCAAGATCGCCGCGGCCATGAGGACATCAACGGCGGTGATCCCCCTTCGAGTTTTGGGAACCCGCGAGGGATGTGGAAGGCCCAACATCTTGCAAGCCCGCCGCAAGGACCTCCGCGCGGCCAAATAGGAGAGAACCACAATGTCCAATACGATTTACGCCTCGTTCGATGATGCTTCGTTCGCGGAAAAGGCCGCGGGAGCGCTTCTTGATCATGGAGTATTAGCCGACCATTTGAGCCTTGTCCGCAACGACAAAGGACGATTGGAGACGGAAACCGGCAGTATGTTCACCTCCGGCGCGGTAATCGGTGGCCCAGGGGCGATCAGCGCGACCGGCACCGGAATCCAGCCTGGAGGGCGCCAGAGCTCGATGGCCGGACCCGCAACCACGGGATTCGGGGCGTCACCCTCGCCCGGACATGACGACTTGACGAATCGAGGATTCGTCTCCGAAGAATCTGCTCGCGAGTTCGCCGAGAAGGACGATCGAGACTACGTCGGCGACTATCCGGCGGAGATCAGCCCCGGCATGGGCGCAAACGACGTGACCGCGGCCGGCCTATCCGGCAACTTCAAGGGCGATGAGAAGCGTCACGATCCGGAAGACGCCGCGAAGCACGGCATCACCACGACGTCTTCCGCGGATGCAGGTGCCGGCGCGGTGAAAGGAACGGGGATCGGCGCGGGTGTTGGCGTTATCGCCGCCCTCGCGAGCCTCTTCATCCCTGGCATCGGCATCGTCATCGGGGGTGGTGCGCTAGCGATCGCATTAGGGGGAGTAGCCGCCACCGCCGGCGCCGGCGCGGCGGCCGGAGCGATCTATGGATTCCTGCGGGATCAAGGCGTGTCCGAGCCGATCGCCAAGGAATACGGAGATCGGATCGAAAGCGGCGGGGCTCTCCTTGCCGTTCAAGCCCCCTCGGGCAACGTGAGCGAGCAGGAAATTCGCCAGATCGTGGCCAAGTACGGCGCGGTCAGCCTCGGCAACGTGGGTCGGCCCGGCTACCTCGCCTAACCCCTCGGAACCTACCGGCTCCGATTCTTATAGGATCGGAGCCGGAAGATCACATACGCGACCATCATCGCGTCGAACATCCAAGACGACGAGATGAATCGGTCGCCGTGGTGAGTACCAAGCTCGATCGTGTCGACCAAGAGGCGTAGCCCGAACGCGGCAAGCGCGACCTGAAACCCCCTTGGAGTGGATCGACTCACCGCAATCCCCCCGATGACGGTCAGGATGAGTAGCCGGTAGTGGCTGAATATCAAGCTCAGCGTGAGCGGCCCCTCAGTGGTTTTGTGCGGGATTGTGAGGCTGAAGACCACCACCGCGACAGCTAGGACAAGGGTGGACCAGCCCGTGAGCCGGTCCAAGAGAACGTCTCCCTGAATTTCGGGAACGGGTTCGGGATTAGAAGTAGGGACCAAGATTGAACCTAGTTCCGGTTGTTTCCCTGGAGCTTTGCGAGAAGTCGAAGCACCTCAAGATAGAGCCAGAACAACGTCACCATCACACCGAACGCCGCGTACCACTCCATGAACTTAGGCGACCCCTGCTCCACGCCACGCTCGATCAGGGCGAAGTCGCCAACGAAGTTGAGGCACGCGACAACAATGATCACGAGGCTGATCCCGATGCCAAGCGGTCCGCTACTGTTCAGTCCAAGCACGTCGCGGAAGCCAAACAAACTTGCGACTATGGAGATGAGGTAGCTAAGGGCGATCGCACCGGTGGCGGCGAACACAACCTTCAGGAAAACCGGAGTCGCACGGATGATCCTGGCTCGATAGAGGAGGAACATCATCATCAGGAGGCTCAGGGTGATGACCACCGCAGTAAGGACAATTCCCTTGATCTTCGCATCGAATAGGCTCGAAATTGTGCCGAGGGCCAGGCCTTCCAGCAACGCGTAGATCGGACCGGTGATGGCGGCACCTTGGGGTCGGAAGGAGGTGATCAAGGCGGTGACCAAGCCACCCAATGCGCCCACGAGCAGCAGACCCATGGCGGCTCCGGGATTGGTCGCGGCCACGATCCACGCAAACGTCGCGCTCGCCACGGCGAGACCAAGAAGGATTAGGCCCTTGGTGACCGTCCCCTCCATCGTCATCCGATCGGTGTCGGATTGGGCACCCACATTCTGAAACTTGTCGAAAGTCTTGTCGTTAAAAGCGGGGTTTCCTGCCATTCATCAACTCCTAAGGCAGTATACGTGGGCCACAAGGCTCGGGTGCGGGATAGATTCCAGAAGTCCCAACGTATACTTTCCCGAAGGGTAACGGGAGTATGTCTCTGCAGGCTTCAAGAATAAAGAAAACGGTGCTGTTGGTGGAAGACAACGCCGACGACGAGCACCTCACACTGAGAGGCCTGCGCAAGCACACTTCGCCCCCCGAGGTATACGTGGCGCGCGACGGCTCGCAGGCGCTGGAGTTCCTAACTCAGGCCGAGGTTGAGCAGGGATTGCCGGATCTCGTCCTCCTCGATCTGAAATTGCCCAAGCTCGGCGGACTCGAAGTCCTCCGAAGAATCCGGACGAACCCAGGAACCAGTGCGGTCCCCGTTGTCGTGCTGACCTCTTCGGACGAAGAGGGTGATGTCGCGCGGGCCTACATGGACGGAGTCAATTCCTACGTCTGCAAACCGGTGGACTACAACGCCTTCCTGACCGCGGTGGGGTCCATCGCCGAATTCTGGCTGGAAGTCTCTGCCCTTCCCACCGACCGACCCGACCGTGACCGCCCCGCCTAACTCATGCCAGCGATTCGGGTGGTGATCTCCGGGCGTGTGCAGGGAGTCGGGTTCCGCGCTTACGTCTCCCGACAGGCTCGGGCCTTTGGATGCACCGGCGAGGTCTGGAATCGAAGCGACCGGCGCGTCGAGGCAATCGTCGTGAGCGACCACCCGGAACTGCTGGACACTTTCTGCAAGGGGTTATGGGACGGACCCGGACACGTCACGGAAGTCGCGCGGCACGAGCACCCCGATGCAATATACGATGGGTTCGAGATCGGACTGACCCGCTAGCCCACGGCCCGGTAGTACGAAGCGTGCGCCGGTCCCGTCACGCCTTCCTCGCTGAGACCTTCCACTACCGCGTGGTTCGCCTTCCACCGGTACATGTCGCCATCCGCGGCAAGCAGGATCTCCTGGTAAGTCTTGCGGTCGACGCCAAAGGACGAAGTCCCGTAACTGAAGCCGACGCATCGGCCGGCAAGAGCGCTGCTCGAAAGGAAGCGGACCAGGGCCGCGTCCAAGTAGCGTCGCAACTCGTGGGCGCTACGACCCGGGAGCACGATCACGAACTCGTCTCCGCCAGTTCGGGCGACCAGCGCCTCTGGGGGCAGGGCCTTGGTGAGGCACTTCGTTAAGGTCTTGAGCACCAGGTCGCCGAATGCATGTCCGTAGGCGTCGTTGAGTTGCTTGAACCGATCGCAGTCCACCATCCCGATCGCAAGCGGCTCGAAAGTGAGGTTCGAGCGCTCGACCGAGCGGCGAGCGAACTCGTCCAGCGCGAGCCGGTTAGCCGCTCCCGTGAGGGCGTCCCGCGTCGCGAGGGTGGAGTAGGCGCGGACTCGAGCTTCCATCTCTTCCATGATCCGCATCAGACCGTACAGCACACCGCCGTGGAGGAGGAGGTTGAGCAAGACCTGGTTGTGAGGGATGAACCCAGAACGGTGATCGATCGCGGTCATCGTTGCCGCGGTGACCAAGACCATCAGGATCCCATAGAACCGACCCGCTCGTTGACCAACCAGCCACACGGGGACCACGTAGAGCATGCGGAGCGCGACGGACCAGCCCAGCAGGCCATCGATCAGAAGGAGGCCAAGGAGCGCGGTGATTCCATCGGCGATGCCGCGAACCGCGCCGTTGCGGCGGTATCCGGTGAGTGCCTGGGCATACAATTTGCGACCGGTGGACAGAACGGGGGGCGGCGTCCAAAGCGCAAGTCGCATTTGGAGCTCGGCAAATCCCACTTTCACTTTCTGCCAACTCAATCCCACAATCTAGATGTCGGCAAATCTAGCAAACTACTTTAGGTTTTGAAAAACATTGGTCGAACATTTTTCGTCGGAATCATGGATCGGTCCGTCAATTGCATAGAGAGGGTTATCGTGAGGAAATTGCACGTTCGATTGATGCTGGCGAGTTTCGCCCTTTTGACTTCGCTCGCTGGGGCGCAGGAGAGAGCCGAGTGGCGACCCGCGGTCGACACCTACCCCATGTGGCTTCGCTGCGATATGACCACCAGGTCCGACGACAGCGCATCCGCGCCCACCAAGCGGTTCGTGGCGATCCATCGAATCAACGGCGACTACGATCGCCTGAGCTTTGGGTACGTCTATGGAGAACTTGACAGTCATTCGCGGTCGAGCCTTGATGTGCTGACCAAGGAAATCATGGCCGGGATCGGAGCCGATTCGAAGGACGTCATGCACCGCGAGTCGCGTGACTTCGACTTCACCTCCTTCGTTCCCGGCAGCGAGAACGGCTGGACCAAGCTGAAGGCCCGCCGCATCGGCTTCGAGACGAACGTCGGCAACAAGATTCGGCGCTACGACGCGCTGCTGATCCTCGACGGCCAGTCCCGCGTGTGGACGTTCCTCACCAACTACGCGGTCGGCTACGCCGACGGCCCCGCAGTGGCGGATCGGCTGTTGAATTCAATCCGGATCATGAACCGAATCGACGTCGGCGACGCGCAGAACCACTACCGAGCCGCCGCCTTCCCCAGCGGGAAGATCCGAAAGGATGTCACCGGCAGCTACGGGCACTAGCCTGAGTTTGAGTCTGCGTTAGGAGATGTCATTCCGATCGACGCTGCCCGCCTGCTCGAAGCAAGTGACGCAGTTTGTATACGGTGGACGGAGGGACCTGACCGTAGTCGCATCTTGCTCGTCTCTCAAGCACAATCTGGCAAACAGAGAGTAATCGCGGACCCTATTACTCAGGCTCAGACTCAGACTCAGACTCACAAAAAGGCCGCTCCTAAAAGGGAGCGGCCTTTCTAATGCCAGTGCCTAAGCGTTGACCTGAATCATCTCGTACGCCTCGATGATGTCGCCTTCCTTGAATCCTTCCCAGTTGTCGAACGTGATGCCGCACTCCATTCCGAGCGTGACTTCGCGGACGTCGTCCTTGAGGTGCTTCAAGCTGCTGACCTTGCCGTCGTAGACCAGGTCCTTGCCGCGGCGAACGCGGCAGAGCGCGTTGCGGATGACCTTGCCCTCGGTGATATAGCAGCCGGCGATGATTCCCTTCTTGCCGAACTGGAACCGGATGCGAATCTCGACCTCGCCAAGGTGCTGCTCCTCGAACTTGGGTTCGAGCATGCCCTTGACGGCGGCTTCGATGTCTTCGATCAATTCATAGATAATCGTATAGGTTCGGATCTCAACCTTACGCTTTTCGGCTTCCTTACGGGCTTCGCCTTCGGGCTTCACGTTGAAGCCGACGACGATTGCTTCAGCCGCGGCAGCGAGGTCAATGTCCGCCTTGGTGATCGGGCCAACGCCGCTAAGAATGATCTTCGCTTCGACTTCCTCGTTGCGAACCTTCTCCAGCATGCCGCGCACCGCTTCCACAGAACCCTGAACGTCCGCCTTCACGACGAGATTGAGCTCTCGCAGTTCGGTTGTGTTCAGGCGCTCGCGAAGCTGGCTGAGCGTAATGCCGCGGCTCTTGACCACGAACATGCGGGTGCGCTCGTCCGACTTGCGTCGGTCGACTTCTTCGCGCGCTCGCTTCTCGTCCGGATAGCTCTCGACCGCATCGCCCGCCTGAGGCACTTCGCTGAGTCCGAGAATCTCCACCGGGGTGCTGGGTCCGGCTTCCGTAAGGCGCTCGCCCAGGTAGTCGGTCATCGCCTTCAGGCGACCGAAAGTGGTGCCCACGACGACCGCGTCGCCGATCTTGAGTGTGCCTTCCTGAACCAGGATGGTGGCAACCGGACCACGGCCCTTCTCAAGCTTGGCTTCGATAACCGTGCCCTTCATCGGGGCTTTCGGGTCGGCCTGGAGGTCGAGGACCTCGGCCTGCAGGAGGATCATCTCCAGAAGCTCGGGGACACCCTGACCAGTGATCGCGGAGACCGGGACGGTGATCGTCTGGCCACCGAAAGCTTCAGGAACGACGTTGAATTCGGGAAGCTGCTGCAGGACGCGGTCTGGTGTGGCATCGGGTCGGTCGATCTTATTGACCGCGACGATCATCGGCACGTTCGCGTTCTGAATGTGCTGGATCGCTTCCTTAGTCTGCGGCATGATGCCGTCATCGGCGGCAACCACGAGGATCGCGATGTCCGTGACCTGGGCTCCACGGGCTCGCATTTCGGTAAAAGCTGCGTGACCCGGGGTGTCAAGGAAGGTGATCTTGCCACCGTTGATCTCGACCTGATACGCACCAATATGCTGCGTAATACCGCCGTGCTCTTTGGCCGCGACGTTGGCCTTGCGGATGTAGTCGAGCAGGCTGGTCTTGCCGTGATCGACGTGACCCATGATCGTGACGACCGGCGGGCGAGGCTGAGCGCCTCCTTTCTTGCCACCGGCAGCAGGCTTGGCCGCGGGTTTGGGCTTGGGCGCGGCGGCGACGGTGAGAGTGTAGCCGTAGCTCTCAACGAGCTGGCGGGCGACCTCTTCCTTGAGCGTCGTGGTCAGCGTGGCCATGACGCGAAACTTGGTGACGAGCGCCTTCTGGATCTCCGGCTGGGGAACCGCCAGCGCAGCCGCGATATCTCGCGGTGTCGCGGTGGGTTTGAGCACGACTTCTTTGGAAGCGCGTCGCTCCAGCACGGATTCTCGAAGCAACTCGAGGCTGTCTTCGTCGGTCTCGACCGATCCGCTATCGTGCTCCAATCCCAGATCGTTCAGGACGCCGTAAACGACGCCTGGAACGGTCTCGAATTCCTTGGCCAAATCCGCGATGCTGACAGTCATTCCCTTGGTGTTTACCTCAGTTGGCATAGTATTTCTTGTTCGATCTCCTGCTTCGCATCGGCGGCAATCTTGAACCGAAGGGCTCTCGCCAGACGATCTCCCTTCAGTGCCTTCTCCACACACTCGGCGTCAGGGCAGATGTACGCTCCTCGACCAACTCTCTCGCCTTCAATCGTCAAGCGGAGACGGTTATCGAAATGCTTGGAGATGCGGTAGAGGCAGGCTTGTGGACGTCTGCTCCGACAGCCGATGCATGTGCGCTCCGGCGCACGGCTGCTCATTTCCACTTAGTCTACCCCTCCCCGGAACAATTGGAGCGTTGGAGAAGTGGAGTATTGAATCTACAGCAGATTCAGGCGCAACCCATCCCTCCAATGCTCCACTACTCCGCTGAATCTGTGAGCCGCGCCCGCAACTCCGGCGTCGCCTTGCTCCGCCATCCCTCAGTAATCAGCTCCTCAAGCAAGTCCAGATTGATTGCATCGAGGCGGACGAGGACAGCGGGGAATCCGTTGTAATGCGGATCGGTGACAAACACGGCGTCGTCGGAGCCCATCAAGATCTCCTTGACCGTCAAGTTCGGCACCGCGATGGCAAGCACCCCGGGATTGGCCACCTTCGGTTTCTTAAGAACGACCCGCTCGTTCCACACCCAGGCGTAGCCTTTCAACTTCCCCTTAACGGGGACCGAGAAGGCGAAGTGATTGAACTCCTCAACCGTGCCAGGAAGCATCAACGCGATTCGACGATCATCGTCTTGAGTCGCCATCCACTCATTCTAGAGGAGAAGTGTTGAGTCTGGAGGTAGGTCAGTTCGAAGTTCGACGGCGGATACTCAAGCGCTAACTGGGACTGCCGACACTCCTGTCGGCTACTGCCTCGAAACTACCACCAGGCCCAAGAGCGAGGAGCCAACCCAGTCCCGCCGGCTCTCCGGCTCCTCCCCCGCCCCGGGGGGAGGTTGGGAGGGGGCCAACCGCCAACCGCTCATAGTAGCGCGGGTTTTCCAACCGGTGTCTCCAAGAATGTTGGTTGACTTCCCAGCCTCCTGAGAACAAAGTAAAGACAAGGGAACACCGCAACGCAGTGAGCCAACCGATAAGTGATGACGACGCGAACCCTAAGAGGGAGTCCATCATCATCAGCTCGAAACCCTAGAAATCAAAGAACTGCAGACGTGCAAATGACAAATGACAGAATGACAACAGATTCAAAAACGGTCACTTTGCCCCGAATGACAATGCACGAAAACCGAATGACAAACGGCACTGTTCTCGCCATTCGCAAAGGGAGCTAGGAAAATCTTGAAAGAGAGACTGAGTATTGAGCTACAGGAGATTCAACTCCCTTTCTCAATACTCCAATACTCAACACTGTCTTAACGCGCCGAAAGACGCGTTAAGATTTGCCGCCGCCAGCGGCCTGACTCTCGCTCTGGATATCGATCTTCCAGTCGGTGAGCCGCGCGGCGAGCCGAACGTTCTGACCGCCCTTGCCAATCGCCAGCGATAGCTGGGTGTCGGGGACGATCGCGAAGGCGCTCTTCTCGTCCGGGTTCAACCGAAGACGGTTGACCTTGGCCGGGCTGAGGGCGTTGGTGATGTAGGTCGTCGGGTCGTCGCTGTACTGAACGATGTCGACCTTCTCGCCATGGAGCTCATCCATGATCGCCTGAACGCGGGAGCCGCGCTGGCCGACGCACGAGCCGATCGCATCCACGCGCTCGTCGGTGCTCACGACCGCGATCTTGCTGCGCTGACCCGGCTCGCGGGCGACGCTCTGAATCACGACTACGCCATCGGCGATCTCGGGCACTTCCAACTCGAACAGCTTCCGGAGAAGGTTCGGGTGGGTGCGGCTGACGATCACGCGAAGGCGGCGGGTGGAATCGTCGACGCGGAGCACGTAAACGCGCATCCGGTCGTTCGGCCGGTAAGGCTCGACCGGAACCTGCTCACGCTTGGGAAGCTCACACTCGATCTTGTTGACCTGGATGTAAACGCTCGATCCCTCGCGGCGGCTGACCGTGCCGCTGACGAGATCACCCATCCGCTCGCTGAAAACCTCGTGGATCTGGCGCGTCTCGGCTTCGCGAAGCTGCTGGCTCAAGACCTGTTTGAACGTCTGCGCGGCGATGCGCCCAAATCGGTTCGGGTCGACCTCGGTGAGAATGAAGTCTCCGATTTCCGCGTTCGGATCGCGCTTTCGCGCGTCCATCAAGGCCATCTGGAAACCGTCGTTGTGGACGATCGCCACCACCTCTTTGCCGACGCTCGCGGTCCAACCCTTCTTCGGATCGAGGTTCACATTGACCTGGATCTGGGCCTGCTTCTCGCTCTCGGCGAGGTTGATAAACTTCTTATAAGCGGCGGCGAGGGAGGTCTCGATTTCATGCAGGAGGACATCCACGGGCATGTCTCGCTCCTGGGCGATTTGGTTCAACTGCTGTAAGATGTCGATTTCCATTTGCCCTATTTCTCCTCGGCTGACCTACAAAAAAAGGCGGCTCGAAAGCCACCTGAAGGCGCCTTTATCTTTCGGCAAAGTATACCACGGCACGCCCGTCCACAGGGGGTACCTCCTACTTGAGCGATGAACGTGATGGAATTGATCGTCCTGATGGAACTAATCGAACTGAAATTAGGGGCCAGGTCCAAGGGAAAGAGTGGGTCCGAGCCGCTTGGCTAAAACGTTCGAGAAGGTCTCCGTCTTAAGAATCAATTCCATCAGTTCCATCAGGACCATCAATTCCATCACTGCCGCCAAGTTCACGCTAAACTGACCCCGTGTACCATGTCCTCGTGCAGGGCCTCGAACTTCACGCCTACCATGGCGTCCCCGATGCGGAGCGCGAGATCGGCCACCGCTACGTAATCGATCTCAAGCTCGACGTTGAAGGGAAGGCCTTTGAAACCGACGACGTGGCCGAGACGGTCGACTACGCGGCCGCGGGAAAGACGGCACAGGACGTCGCTGAGAATCAGCAGTTCCGGACCGTCGAGCGCCTCGCCCGGGTGATTGGAGAGGCGATCGTCGCCCAGTTCCCGTTGGTCGAGGCGGCCGATGTAACCGTCCGAAAACCCCTGCCACCGGCGCCGATGCTCGCCGCCTTTGCGGGAGTCTCGGTCCGAACGCAAAGGGACCCTCGATAGCGCCCAAATCGGGTGCCACGGTTTGCCGCCGAGCAAATCAACTTACGGAAGGATAGCCTTGTCGTGGCTAGCCGTGCCCTACCTCTCGCTAAGGATTTCGCTCGTCGATAAGCAGCTTGAGCTGCGTCGCCAGCGGATTCCCCACCAACGCCGCCTCATAGGACTTCTCAACTGCCACCGCGCGGGATGCGATCGCGTCGTCCGAAGAACCCAGCAGGCAGGCGAAGCTCTTCAACCCTCCCTGTCGAGCTAACGTCGCCCGATCGTCCGCCGGGATCGCCTCAAGCAACGCAAGACAAGCGGCATTCAAGTCCGTGTTCTTAGACTCCTCCAGCGCCATGGCAAGGTCGGCCACGTGTTGTTTGCCCTTCGGACTGAGTGCCGCCAGGTCCTTGACCAGCGAAGGCACGCCCACCTGGATAGCATCGGCGAGGCGCTTTGCGTCGAGTCGTTCGAAGGTCGAGAGCAACCATCGAGTTGGAGCCGGACTCGCATCGCCGCCGAGAACCAGGTCGGGAGTAAGGCATGCCTTGAAATCCGGTCCCGAGACGTCCACCGCGCCCAACTGCGAAACGTCGTACAAGCCGTTGAGATACTGTCCGGACGTGATCTTGGGAAACACGAGTCGCTCCTGAATCGCCGGAAGCGTGGCGTGATCCGTCAGCACCCAAATCTTCGCCTGATCCCCGACTCCGTTTTGCGATTCGCGGTTGATGTTGCGAGCTAGGTTCGCAAGCCCCTCGCCAGGCCTCGCCGCCTTCTTGAACACCATTCCCGAGTGGGGTGGATCCTTCGACATATCGATACAAGCCGTATCTACGGTAAAGGTCGTCTTTGACGGCGCTTCGAGCCCGCAGGGAGTCCCGCTGCTCCCGAGCAGGGCCTTCAAGATGACCATCCGCTTGAACTTCGTGATCATCATCCGCTGAACCATCGGATCGGTCGAAAAGACCGCGCCCGGGCCGATCTCGAAGTACAAATCCTGGGCCAGCTTATTGATCACCGTGATCCGCAGCGAGTTCATATCGATTCCGGTAATTTCGACGGAACATGCGTCGCTGGGACCGTCGTAAGAGACTCCCTTGCCGTTTCCCAACCGCACGTGAATGTCGGGACCGGGGTCATATCCGATTTGTGAGGGCTTAACGACGAGATTCCAGAAGTCGAGCGGCGTCGCATATCGGTCTTTCAACTCGTCGTAGATGTCATCCCACGGGTCCTCATCATCTGCGAGAAGGCAAGGACAATAGCCTTGAGATCGGTCGAGATAGGGATTGCCGTCGGGCACGATCAACTCGCCAACTTGAACCTGTTGGGAACCGAGATCGACACTCTTGCCATTCTTGTCGACCATCGAACTCTTGATCGTGAGCATCACGGGCTTCTTTCGATAGCCGTAATCGCGCCACCGATCCGTACACTTGAGGGTGTTGAAGTGAGGAATGTCGAGGTTGAGCTCCATGGTCGAGGCGTTCACCGCCTGAGTGACCGCGTCGCGACCCCCGTCGAGGAGCTGACTTGCCGGCACCCGACCGACAAACCCAGCCTTGGCCGCACTTGCCTGAATGGCCTCGGCTGCCTTGATCAGGTCGTTGACCATGACTTTCGACGTTCCCTTCATCTGAAGGTGATGGGTGGAGGTGCATTTGTCGTCGCAGGCGGTACAGGTCTTGCCTTCAGCGAGCGCTTTGCCGAACACGCAGATGTTGTCGCACCAGAATTCAATCGGCTCCGGGCTCTGTTGAATCAATCCGTTCTGCAACTCCCAACTCAACTGGATCTGAATGTTCGCCTCGCTCCCGCTCGCCTTGCCCGGTTTCCCGCTGATGGGAGCAACCTTCCCGGAGGGGTTCGTAGACGGACCGTCCGGCGGGGCGCTCCGCCCGGGCTGGCTGGGAGAGCCGCCTAGGGCGGTGACAAGGAAGACCGAGAGGGCAAGGATCAGTGCAATGAGCCTCGTGCGCATGTCGGCATTATAGGGCAACCCCCCGAAAGCCACAAGAGCAAATGGATGGCAATTGCAACTAGGATATCGGCGACTATCCGTCCGCAAACATGCTATAAACCTCCAAGATGGCCGCCACGGGGCAGCGAACCAGGGGGAGCGGTGATGGTCAAGGAAGTCGCCCGTCGCCGCGCGGCTAAACCGGCTTCGACTCCCAGCGACGAGTGAGTGGGATCAGCGTCACCACAAGCAGCGCCAGACCCGACCCGAAGGCAAAAGTCGCCGAGGGACCGACCCGATCCCAAAGCAAGCCGGCGATCACATTGCCGAGCAAAGTCATGAAGCCGGAGGCCATGTAGAAAAACCCAAGCGCGGAACCGCGGGCATGGGCAGGGGCATGGTCCGCCACCAGCGCCTTACTCACCCCGTTGGTAAGTCCGCTGTACAACCCGTAAAGCGCGAACAGCACCCAAACCGACGCCGCTCCGGCGACCGAAAACCCCGTGTAGACGCCCGCGTAGATCAGATAACCTGCGGCCAGAACCCACCACCGACCAATGCGATCACTCAGGCGACCCGCCGGGTACGAGCACCCTACGTAGGCGATGTTGTAAAGCGTGTAAGCAAGGGTCGTCAGCACCAGCGCGGCACCCCCGACCTTGGCGTCCAGATGGAGCCAAGTAAGGTTCGTCTTTTCGAATAGCCCGTTCGCGCGGAGGAGGATAAACGTGTCGCTGGAGTTCGCCAAACCGAACAGCAGGGTCAACACGACCGCACGCCAATAACCGGGACCGAGTTGACGCAGGGTCCCGATCGCCGTCGCTTTGGCGTCCGGCTTGGGGGGTGCTTCTCCCTCCCGAACCAGGAAGGTGAGCACCACGGAGCCGATGCCGGGAAGCGTCGCGATCAGAAAGATCAGCCTTAACTGCCCGGGCAATAGCATCAGCAGCCCGATCGCCACCAAGCCGCCGACCAAGGCCCCTGCGGTGTCAAGCGCGCGATGGAGCCCGAACGCCGCGCCGTACTGACTCTTGTCCACCGAATCGGCGATCAGGGCATCGCGCGCGGTGGTCCGCAGACCTTTGCCCAAACGGTCCGTCACCCGCGCGAGCAACACGACCGGCCACGCGAACGCGAGACCAAGGATCGGCTTCCCGATCGCGCTCAGCCCGTAACCCGCGCGGATGTAAGGCGTGCGCTTTCCGGACTTGTCCGAATGCCACCCGGACCAGCCCTTCATGAAGCTGACGATCGCCTCCGCGGTGCCCTCGATCATCCCTAGGGCAACCGCGGGGGCACCGAGCACGACGGTGATGAAGATCGGGATGACCGGATAGACCATCTCCGATGCCACGTCGGCGAAGAAGCTAACCCAGCCGAGAAGCCAGACCCGACGCGGAAGCGGAGTGCGCGCCACGTCCCGGTTATACCGGCCTCGGCGTGACCGGTACACTCATTCCGTGAGACGGTATCGCGGTGAGGCGCTTCCAAACCCTGCGCGCATTGCCGTGATTTCCAACGATGCGCTCGGAAACTACGTCGTCGTCACCCCGCTTTTCCAGATGCTGCGGGCGAAGTTTCCTTATGCGAAGATCGCTTACTTCAGCGGTCCGCGTACGGAGGAACTCTGGGGCTGCGACCCGCAGATCGACTTCGGCGGCTACGTCTTCGGAAAGACTCCCGCGGAAGCGATTGATCGCGCAAGGGAACAAGGACCCTTCGACCTCATCGTCAACGTTGAATGGACCGCTTGGCCGAAATCACTTGCCGGGCTACTGGCTACCGAAGACACGTGGGTCGTCGGGCCCTGCCTCGGACCGACGGGTCGGAGCGACCTACAATGGTCAGACGATCTGCAGGGTCAACTTTGGCAAGACCAGGAGTGGATCGCCCCCGACATCCGCACACGCTATTCGTTCCTCGACTCCTCGTTCATCGGCGAGATCTTCTGCCGGCTGGCCTACTTGGAGGGTCCGGTGCCTCGATATTCGGTGCCGACGCAGGCGCCACCCGGCGAGGTGCCCGATATCCTCATTGCGATGTCGGCCAGCCTGCCCGAGAAGTTGTGGCCCGGTGACAAGTGGAACGCGGCCCTCGCCGCGCTCCGCGACCAGGGAAGGAGCGTCGGCCTCCTCGGCGCCCCTCCCGCGTCACAAGGCAAGTTCTGGTTAGGCAACGCGGCCGAGCAAGAGGTTGTCGATCTCGGTCTGGCTCAAGACCTGCGAGGGCGCTATACGATGCCCCAGGTTGTGGGGGCGCTCGCTCAGGCCAAGCTCGTCCTCACCCTCGACAACGGCATCCTCCACCTTGCCGCCTCGACGATGACCCCGACGATCGGTCTGTTCCGAGAGGGGATCCACCGACTTTGGGCACCGCCCGCGCAGAATATCGAGGTCTTGACTCCCAAACCCGGCGAGATCGTCTCCGAGATCTCGGTTGAGCAAGTGTTGGAGGCGGTCCGGCGTGTCGGCTGACCGCGTACTGGTTCTGCTGAAGAGCTACCTCGGCGACGCGGTCATGGCGACGTCGCTGCTTCGATCCCTCCGGGTGCGAGATCTGACCGTCTTCGCGCCCAAGATCGTGCACGATCTCTTGAAATCCCCCGAGCACCCATATCGCCCACTTGTCTCGGACCGGATCAAGGGCCTCGGGCCACTCCTCCGGGAGGCGCGCAACCTGCGCGCGATGAAGTTCAAATCGGCGATCATCGTGAATCGGAGCTTCCGCACCGCCCTGTTGACCCGCTTCGCCGGCATTCCCCAACGCATCGGCCACGCCACGGAAGGACGAACCTGGCTGCTGACCGACCCAATCCCGTATTCGGAGACTGAGCCGGAGTCCAAGTCGTACGCCGACCTGGCAGGTCCTCTCGGGATCAAGATCACTGATTTCATACCTAGACTCTGGGTGAGCGACGCGGAGCGTTCGGAGGGACGGAATGCACTCGCCAAAGCCACGGTTGGCATCCAGCCGGGAGCGCGCTACCCTGCAAAGACGATTCCTCCTTCGGTGTTGACCGAACTGGCCTGCCGCTTCCTTTCCCAAGGTCTCGGCGTGGCGCTGATCGGGGGAAAGGAGGAGGCTTCGTCGGCCGCGAGCTTTCCTGGCGAGTGCGTCAATTTGATCGGGAACTTGCCGCTCAGGGGCTCGATGGGGGCGACCTCCGAGTTGAAGGGGCTCGTAGGCGGAGACACCGGCATGATGCACGTGGCCGCCGGCGTCGGCTGCCCGACCGTCACCGTCTTCGGCCCAACCCCCTCGGACAAATGGGGGCACCACAACGCGCCGCATCAGATTGTCCGAGCGGAAGGCGGCAACATCCAGAACATCATGAGCGATCAGTTGTGGGAGGCTGCGCTGAAGGCGATGGCGGGGTAATGCGTATTCTGGCGACGCTTCTGGGTCTGTTGCTGGCCGCGCTCGCGGCCGCCGATCCTGCTGTCGCCCTCATTCTCATCCGCCCCGAACGCGCCGGCCCTCCTGTTCATACCTCTGCCTACATTCACGCCGAGTGGATCGCTTGGCCCGTCTCAACTTCCGGAGGCATCAACCGAGTCGAATCATTGCTAAGCGGAGTGGATTGGGTCGGCGAAACGGCCGATCTCTCATCGGTAGTCTGGTCCGGAGCGGGGGCTTTTCTCTCGAATTACGACTCGCTCGAAGCCCGGGGTTACGTCAAGGCATGTGAAAGGCAACTGGGCCAGTATCGTGTCTCGCTCATCGGTTCGCTGGAGAACTTCGGGCTGGACGCCGATTTCCTCGGCGGATTGTCTGGCCGGGTATTTCCCAATCTGCTGAAGGATCGAGGTTCAGCGAACGCCTTCGACATCAGCGAGGCGACGAACTGGAACGACGTCGTCGCCTTCGCCAAGGACTACCCCGGCCGCATCCTCGTCGTCGAGTATCCGGTCCCAGCCGGGCAGAACTTGAGCCGCTACTGGACATTCGGCAAGGGCTGGCCCGAACGTCGCCTCCCCATCTTTTCGGAGACGGGGCTTCCGGGGATGGTGCCGGCCCGGCGAGTCGCCGACTGGCTGATCCACCCGCAGACGGCAACCTGGACGCAGAACAACGCCGGCGAATGGGGCGGCGCGAACCGCTGGCGAGAGCGGGCTCAATCGACTGGGCCCGTCGTGCTGGTTATCTGGGCGATGGGAGCGGTGTATGTTCTGCTCTGCGGCCTCTACGCGACCGTAACCGAGCGGCGCGGGACGCTTGCCGTCCGCCTTACGCAACTGCTCCTTCTAGCCCCGGCCGCCCTGCTGCTCGAAGGCCGGTTCGCCCGGGCGGCGGGGATAGACGCGACGCTGTACACCGTCGCCGGAGCTTGGTTAGCGCTTGCCCTACTCGCGCTGATTCTCAATCTGATGTTCAAGGGTGATGAGTCCCCCACGCGAGGCTTGGCATCGCTTGGGCTGGCCGGGCTTATCGGCAGCCTCCTCGGGAGCCCCATTTGGTGCTTGCTCAATGAGGGCGGGCCCGAGACCCTTACGTCGATCAGCCGCTGGATCCCCGCCATCTTCGCGCTCTACCTTGGACTGACGACATGCTTCGCCCGCGGGCAAATCTCCATCTGGGGCTCGCGGGCGATCCTGCTCGTGGCAATTGGCTACGAGGCGTTGCTTTTCGTGAGGGGCGAAGGCGAGCCTTCGAGACTTGCCGTTCCGTTTCTTCTGTTCGTCTTGGTCGAAACAAAGGTGCCGGATTGGACGATCCCGATCCTGATCTTCTTTCCACCGTCGATCGTCGCCCTCGTCCGACATGGCGCGACGATCACCCACGACGGCCTCTCTCGAACCCTGGCGGAAGCCTCCGCGGTCCGGATGGACACCACGCTCGGTGCGCTCACCTCCACAACGTTCCTGGGCAGCCTGGTCCTCGTCGCGGTCGCGGCGTTTGCCGGAGGCAAGTTCCTGTTTTGGCGCACGACCAGAGCCACCCGCCGGAATCACGGAACGCGCGCCATGCTCCAGATCACGGGGGCGGCGTTCGCCCTCGGGGTGCTTGATCCGTTCATCCTGCCCACCGCGTTTACGTTCGCCGCGGGCAGTGTGGCCCTGCTGACGATCGAGGTCCTACGGGATCCTTAGCCAGCCCTCACGCAGCTTCAAAGCGGCGGCATCGGCATCCGGCTTAAGCCGGAGATTGCCCTGCGGATCGAGTTCCATCCCGATGTAGCCGAGCAGTTCATACGGCATCTCGCGCGTTGAGTAGACAATTTGCTGGTAAAGATTCGAAAGATCCGTCCCTGCAACCTCGTTGATTGCTTTGAGAATCCCGTCCTCGGGGTAACCCGCGTTAGGCAACCGGTATCGATCGAAGAGAAGGCGCATCACGTCGTCGAGGCTCTTTTTACCGTCGGTCTTTGCCCGAATCGCTGCATCAAAAATCAACCCGGCGACGAGCCCCTTGGTGTAATAGCTCAGGTCACCGACGCCGAATCCGCCGTTTTCCCATGCTTGCCGCGAACAGTCGGCGAGGGTCAGGGAGAAACGCGTCTTGCCGTTCTGAAGTCCGCGGATCTGGCCGTTCAGCGAAGAGATCAACCACGATTGGGGCTGGGCACCACTGCGGTAAGTGACGATCTTGGCGTAGTAGTCGGTCACCCCTTCGGCGAACCAGAGGTTCGCGGTCCGGACCTTTTGCGTGTAGTCGAAAGGGCCGAGGACAACCGGACGAATCTGCTTAACGTTCCACGAGTGGAAGTATTCATGCGCGGCCAAGTCGGCCAAATTGAGGTCCGTAGAATTCGGAATTGCGATGCAGGTGCTGGCCCGGTGCTCTAGCCCGCCGGCGAAGTTGCCCACCGCCAGGTGGAACAGATACATGTACCGCTTAAAGCCTGCCTTCCCGAACAGCACGATCGGAGGCTTGCTGACCGCGCGGAGAACCTCCGTCTCGCGGTCGATGTTCGGGGCGAAGGTGTTGTCCGGCGAAACGAAGATCGCCTCGAACGGGATCCCCTCGACCATGAACTTGCGCCGCTGAAACGCTCCCATCTGGATCGGATAGTCGATCAGCTCGTCGTAGCCGCCGGCGACGTATCCTCCCTCCTCTTGGTCGAGGGTGGTGGCAATGTCCCACTTGTCGGGGAGCACCACCTTGAGATGGTCCTTCTCCAGCGTGCGGGTGACCGGATACATGAACGTCGCGGCACCGTTCGAGAAAGCCTTGTCGCTCTTCACGTTGTCGCTAAAGAATCCAAGCCCTCCATCGTCGCCGGTCACCGAGTAGGACAGGGTGACCGACCCCCCGCTGGGATTCTTGACGTCCCATTCGCGCCGCTCCGGCGAGGTGATCTCCAACGGCTGTCCGTCGCCTCCAATGGCCTTGACGTCGGTGATCTTCTTGTCGTAGTCCAGCAGGAAGTAAAAGCCCGGGCACCAGGCCGGGATCCTGAACTTCTCAACCTCGGCCCCCTTCTCGACCTTCAGTGTCACCTTCAGTGAAGTACTCGCCGGATCGGGCTTGAGCGTGTAGAAGAGGTCGGCTTGAGCGGCGGTCGCAGCCAGCGAGAAACAGGCAAACGCGATGAGACGGCGACGGTTCATGCCCGGTAAGTACGACCGAAGTGCGTTGAAAGTGGCGTTGAGTCTCATAGTCCACTCACGGCGAAAGCGTTTTGAAGGTCGGCCATCAAGTCTTTCGGACTCTCCAACCCCACGAATAGCCGGATTAGCCAGGTTGGCTCACCGTAGTGGAGGGGCGTCACTTCGATCGGAACCGAGAGGCTCTCGAAGCCGCCCCATGAAACGCCGATCTGGAAGATATCCAACGCCTCGACGAAGGCGATCACCTTTTCGCGATCCTGCTGCTTCGGCACAAACGAGAAGAGTCCCGTCGAACCCCTCATCTGCTTCTGGTACAGCTCGCGCTGCGGATTGCTCGCCAGGCTGACATGGTTGACGTGATCCACAGAGGGGTGCTTTTCCAGCCACGCGGCGATCTCGTTGCCGGTCTCCTCATGCCGACGGATTCGCACGCCCAGCGTCCGCAGACCCCGGGTCAGCAACCAGGCGGGGAAGGGAGCGATCAGCGAGCCGAACAGGCTCACCTCGTCCTTGGTCAACTGGGCGATACGCTCGGCCGACCCGCAAACGACCCCCGCAGTGACGTCGCTGTGCCCACCGAGGTACTTGGTGGCGCTATGGACGATCAGGTCGACCCCCATTGCCGCCGGTTGTTGGTAGAGCGGCGTCGAGTAAGTGTTGTCGGTGATGGTGGTGATCCCACCCTCCCGGCAGTAACGGGTGATCGTCTCGAAGTCCTGGAGTCGGAAGATCAGACTGCTCGGCGACTCTAGATAGACCATCGTCGTCTCTGGCCGGATCGCCGCGAGCAACTCCTCGGGGTCCGAGCCTTCGACAAACGTGGCAGTGATCCCGAACTTGGTCAAGTACTCATTCAAGAATTGCTGTAACGGGCCATAGGACGTATCAACCGCCACGACGTGCGAACCTGCCTGCACACAACTCATCACCGCACTCGAGATCGCGGCCATGCCGCTGCTGAAGACGCGACACCCTTCGGTCCCTTCAAGCCGGGCGATCTTCTGCTCGGCGACGTTAACGGTCGGATTGCTTACGCGGCTGTAGACGTAAGGGGGGCCGGAGGAAGGTGCGGTGACTGACTCCGCAAACTCCGCCACCGTATTGAAGCTGAAGAGCGAGTTATGAAAAATCGGCGGAACCACGGCTCCGTGCAATTTCTCGTGCTCGCCAAAATGGCAAAGAAGCGTTTCCGCGTCGGCGGTGTCATAGGAGCGCATGCGAGCCCTATTCTTCCCGAAAACGCGGGCGCTCAGAGTCCCCGTTTCTGCCGCTTAGACGCCCACTTGGGCAACATTTCCTCAAAAAATGCGCCATCCCTAGCAAAAATACCTGCTATTCGCGGCACCCGAATGGGTCCGCAATGGTTGATAATCTCCAGGTGGACTGATGAATGCAAGCCCGTTGAGATAGATGGCGCTATCGGGGTGAGCTGAGTTGGTGCATCGTTTGGAGGTTAGCTAATATGAATAAGAACATGATCAAGACGCTTTTGATGAGCGCACTCGCCGTTACGATGGCCCTCGTTTTCGTGGGCTGCAAGAAGGATGAGGCTGGTACCGACGCAACGGCCACGCCGGCGGTCACCCCGTCGGCAAGCATGTCCGCAACTCCGGCTACGACGCCTGATGCCACCCCGTCCGCTCCTGCGGGCAAGATGGGCGGCGAAAAGGGCAAGACCGAAGGTAAGTAAGACCTTCTAAAGCCTGAAACGCTCGAACGGCCCCGGCACACCGCCGGGGTCGTTCTTTTGCAATTAGATCAAGCTTGCGCGCGGCGTGCTATCGACCATGGTTGACTCCATGATCCGCTTGAATTGATGCAGGTCACGCCGAATTTCGGTCTGAGGGTCGCGGCCAAATAGCTTCGCCACAAATGTCCCCAGATGCTCGGCGGGCGGATCGTATCGAAGAACGACCTTGACGACCGTCGTCTCCTCATCGATCGCCTCGAACCGAATGGAGCCGGCATTGTCGACGCCAGAGCCCTCCATGGACTGCCAGGCAATCACTTCGTCCTCCACGTCGCTGATGATCATCGCGTCCCACTTGATCACCATCCCCAGCGGCCCCTGAGCCACCCAATGCGAGAAAGTGTCGTCCTTCTCCTCAACCGAGACCAGATGGGTCATGAAGACGGGCAGGTTCTCAAGATTCCGCCAAATGCGATACAAGTCCCGAGCAGGCCGTGCGACGATGACCTCCGCCTCCGCCCGAACGTTGTAGCGTCCGATCCCGGACGGCTCGTTCGGCAGCGAGAGGCCGAAGCTCTCATGCAGTCGTCGATATCCTTTCTGTCCACGAAATAGCAATGCGCACCCCGCGATTTGGAAAACTCGCCCAAGAAATCCACCTTTGTGCAGGCCCGTTGCCAGCAGAAGGCCACCGGAAACCAAGGCCCCAATGTGCTCCACATCGGTGGCGTCCACTTCGAAGTGCTTTGCGGTAAGAACGGAAGGCCGGTGTCCCATGGATCTCCGACATCGGAGACGTCAGATTTGTTTCAGATTTCGCTGGGAACGTGGGCAGGATCGCCAACGGGCAGGCGGACGATAAAGGTTGAACCCCGATTGAGCGCACTCTCGACCCGAACTGATCCCCCATGCGATTCAATGATGTGCTTCACAATGCTGAGCCCAAGACCCGTCCCGCCGGTCGAACGCGACCGAGCCCGATCGACTCGGTAGAACCGCTCAAAGACACGCGAAAGATGCTCGCTGGCGATCCCGATCCCCGTGTCCCGGATCTTCACGACCACGCTATGCTCCTCGGGTTCGAAGGAAATGTGAATCTCCCCGTTGGTGGTGTAGTTGATCGCATTGTCGATGAGGTTGATCGCCACCTGAGACATCTGATCGGGGTTCGCCTCGATCATAAAGGAGTCCGGTCCCTCGACCTCCAGTTGGAGGCCCTTGTCCGTCGCCTTCGAGCGCAGATGTTGAGCGACCGTTCGGAACACGTCGGCGATGTCGCAACGGCTCTTTCGAACCGGGTTCGACTCCGCCGAGCTCAAGAGGAGGAGGTCGTTGGCGATCATCGTGAGCCGATCGACCTCCGAAATAATCTTTGGAAGGTACCGCGAGAGCTGCTCCTGGTCCGGCTTCTCTTCGTCGAGCAAGGTCTCTGCCATCGCCCGAATCACCGTGAGCGGAGTTCTCAGTTCGTGGGACACATTAGAAACGAAATCCTGCCGGATTCGCTCCAGTCGACGAAGGGAAGTGATCTCAAAAACCGAGACGAACACGCGCCGACCATCCTCATCGGGAACCCAGGCTTTCGCCACGCCAACCCGATCGTCGGGATAGGAGAACGTTAGCTCCGCGTCGCGTACCGACTGCAGCCGCGCCGCATCAAGCACGAGCTGCTCAAGGTCGTAGGAAAGGGTGATCGCTAGGATCGAACGCCCCAAAGGAGATTCAAATCGGAACATCTCCACCGCTCGCCGATTCGCGTACAGGATCAGACCGCGTAAATCGCAAATGAAGATCGCGACATCCAAGCCGTCGGCCAGGGCATCGATGCTGCGCTGTTGCTGCTCGATTTGAGATTCGAGGAGACGCCGCTCGCCTCCCGAGCGCTCCAACGAATAGGCAATTCCTCGCCCGATGGATTGGCATTGCGCCCCGATCACCACGAACCCCGCCCCGGCCAACACGAGCACCCACGCCGAGGAAGGAGGAGAGACCGTATGCGTGAAAAGGGAGACCGCGCTCAAAGCGGCAATCGCGGCAAGACAGTAGCTCACCACTGCGAGCTTTCCCATCGGTGGCCAATTCACTCGTCAATACAGACGAGTCGGCAGGCTCGTTCGCCGCGATTCTTAATGAACCCAGGGGAGCGGCCGTTGAGTTGGGAAGGTCTGCTTGCTCCCTTTGATTCGCGATTCGATGTGCTCCACGCGGTGCTTATCGGCCGGGTGATCGCTGAGAAACTCCGGATCTTTGCCACCTTTTCCGGCGAGCGCCTGCAATAACCGGAAGACGTCGGCCTCGCCCGCGGGGTTATAACCAGCCTTGACCATGTTGTCGAAACCGCCGTCGTCCGCTTCGGATTCATGCTTGCGCGAGAACGGAAGGTCAAAGATCAAAGCGCTTGAGACACCGAGGACGTCGGCGGTACTGCCGCGGACTCCGCTGACAAGTACACCCAGCGTAAGTAGGATGTTTCGCTTCTGAGAATCACGATACGCGTAAGCCCAGTGTTCTTTTCGAACGTGAGTCAATTCGTGCCCCAAGACTCCGGCCAACTGGTCTTCCGTGGTCAAACGATCAAGCAGGCCTGTGTAGAAGAACATTTTGCCTCCGGGTAAGGCGAATGCATTGACCTGCTTGCTCTGAATCACGTCGAACGAATAGGGCCAACCCTTGTCCTTGGCATCCATGTGGTCGATTAGCCGCTTGCCGACCCGGCGAAGAGTTTGAACTCGCTCGTCGCTTTCCGAGAGCACACGTTCCTTATCTCGAAGCTCGTTGGACGCACGCTCGCCCAGCTTGATCTGCTGAGACTTGGTGGGCTTAAACATGTCAGCGGACGCCATCCCCACCGTACTTAGGCTGAGAAGGAGGCAAACCCCCACACGTGCGGTCATTCGCATAATGGGTTGGACGCTTATTGTCGCTGGCGAGTTGCAGGTGAATTTGCGATCAAGATGGCAAGAATGCTTCTGAAGGTTTCCAAATTCAACCCAACCCGTAGTCACGCCAGATTTGTTAAGCCAATTGAATGAAAACTGAAAATACCCAGTAGTTGTATCAGCACGAATTATGTGAGAGCCCGGAAATATAGCCCCAGCAGATCCCATGGAGGGGCTCAAGCAACATGGATATCAATCGTAGAAAGATTTCGCGCAAAAAGGGTTTCACGCTCGTTGAGATCATGATCGTCGTTCTCATTATCGGAATTCTCATGGCCATCGCCGTGCCGAATTTCATCAAGGCTCGTGAGAACAGCCGCCGCAACTCGTGCATTGCCAACCTGAAGCAG
>JBBQPZ010000030.1:0-36201 GCA_038216655.1 Fimbriimonadales bacterium | reverse complement strand
CGAGCCACAAAACGCAAACGCTCTTCCATCACCGAACACTCCTTCCAGGGCACAACTTCTCTCCCTTGACCCCCGAGGGCCAGAGATGAGGTGTAACCCATGTGTCCGGAACGATCTGTTACCTATCTGTCAGAACGCGCATTCAAAAGCCACTCCCGCCATGGCGTTAGGAAGCCAAATGCTGTATCTGGCGTCCCTCACACACGGAACGGTATATGATGCATTTATGAAGGAGTCGGGGTGTTTACCGCTCTAGCGATTCTGTGGATCGCCAAGACTGGTGTCCAGGCTGAGCTCATAGGCGCTCGCGACGCCATCCGGACAATTACCTCGAAGTCGCCGACGAGCGTCATCTCGTCTGCCGAGCACGCATTCATCAACCGGGTCCAAGCGTATATCGTAGCGAGCCCAAAGATGCCGCCCGCCGAGGCCGCCGCGAAGTGGCTGGAACTCCTGGATGCGGCGAGGAAGGTACCTCGGCGCCCTCTTCACAATGGGGGCAACCCCGCGCCGATTGGGACTCTCTCGACGGTCGTCGCGGCATTGCCGCGACCCGAGGTGTGGCCCGCAATCGAGGATGCGGTAGCCAAGCGCCCGCCAACGCGCAAGAACCTCGTCCTCAGGCTCCTTTTTGCTCGCCTGCGAGGGGACGAACCCGCTGTACGCAAGTTGGTCGCGGATCTTTCAAAGGCACTTCCAGGCGAGGGTGAACTCCAGCCGTATCAGCGGTTCTATGGGGATGTAACTTACGAATCACTTCTACGAACGGGAGAGGTTGAGAAGAGACTCGCCCTTTTCACGCGTCCGAATTCGGAGTCGAGTTTGTTCAATGTCTGGATGCCGGACGTTTCTGGGCTCCTGGATCAGCCGGCGGCATCCGCCTTCTTGCTCAAGCTGATGCAGAATCCAACGCAGAGGACGAACATCAGTGGTGCCTCAGCCAAGAAGGTCGCGCTGGAGCACCTGAGCGAAATCTCGACTCCCCCCTGGTATCTCGCCTCAAGCAATGCGGATTTCGGCTTTCTGGAGAACCTCGTTCGTCACTACGGTTTGGCCGCACTCTGTCAGTCGAGTTCGGACAGCGACGCGCGTAGCGTCTACTTTACAGGACTCTTGATACGCGGGGATCTCAAGCAGGCAGCAGAGATGCTGCGCCGCCTGAATAAGTCGCCAGGCCTCCATTTCGACAACAGCCGAACCAGGGACTGGACTCTCATTGGCGTAAGTCCCGCAAAGCTCCTTTCGGAGCTAAAGCAGCTTCAGGCTCTCTTTCCAAAGATCGACTTCTGGAACGAGTACATCGCTTGCGCTCGGGCGGCGGGTCAACTCGCTTGGGTCGTCGAGCACTACCGTTCCGTCGTTCGCAATCCCAAGACGATGCCCGACGTTCGCGGGCAGGCAATGCTGACTCTTACCGAACTTGAGCAGGATCAAGGAGATATCGCTGGAACTGTTCGCGACCTGAGGATTGGAAGTAGCTTCCCGACAGACTCCTACCCCTCATGGTTCAGTTCGGCTTTGCTTCGGTTGGCCAAAGCCGTAAGGAATCCCGCATGGTTGTCCGAAGCGGTTGACTTGGAAAGACGCTCGAACTCCGGTAACCATGTCTGGTCGGCCAACATGTTGATGGATGCCGGAGCGCTCAGCGCGGCGGAGTCCGAGTGTCTGCTAGAAATGAAGCCGGGCTACTACTCGGACACGAGTGCCGTGCAACTCTGCAAGGTGTACTGGCTCGCAGGTCGTCCGAAGGATGTCTTGACCGTCATCCAAAGCTATCCCTTCTGGTCTTCCGACGATCTGGGCGATCTTCTTTCCAAGGTGGGAACCTATGGCGGATCTGATGAGCCCGAGACAAGCCTCGGCTATTTTGCCGCCTGGGCCTTCGCAAAAACAGGCAAACCGGACATGGCCCGTAAAACACTGCGACGACTCCTAGCTCAGCAGGACGACCTTGACGAGAACTATGAACTCCTCGGCCAACTGGGCGAAGACGGTCTCACGTCCTTCTATGACGAGCTCGCAAGGGCGGATCCCGGCCAACCTCGACCCTTCATTTGGAAAGCGACCGTTTTGCTTCATCAGCGAAAGCTCGCCGAAGCAGAGCGGGTGATGCGCCAGGCAATCGCCCTCGATCCGACCGACGGCAATGCCCCTGCAGGGAGTCGATTCCGCGCCTACGAGGTTCTTGGCCGCATTCTTGCCGCAAAGGGAGACGCCAAGGGCGCTCAGGAATGCCGAGCCCGACTGGAGGCTAGGAATGTCGCCGATCGCGCAGATGAAATGTCGAGCTTCCTGCCTCAAGCGATTGAGCTCTACGAAAAGTCAGTACGCATCTCCTCAGCGGATTATCAGACTGAGCTGCGCCTTTCGAAGTGCCTCTTGAAAGTCGGAAGGTCGAACGAAGCCCTGGCGCATGCTCGCCGGGCGTTCGCTCTGCTTGCCAAAGACTTTGGCCCGCGAACGGAACTGCCGCAGGACTGCACGGAGCTCGTCGACGCAGACTATGCGGTGAAGATGGGATTTCCTCACCCGCTTAAGCTGCCGGGGACGACTCCGGCAAACCTCTGCTTTAGAGCGCGCTGTGAGGAAAACGCGGGATTCCCCCGCGAGGCGGTTCACGACCTGAGACTCGCTGTCGAAAGGGACCCCACTTTCTGGAACGCTTGGACCCGCCTCAGCTCCTTTGGAGCGCAAGGACTTCTGCCCGTCCCCGAACTGGAGCGGGTGGCCAAGGCGCATATCCAATTGCAGTCCGAGCACGTCTATTGGGACGTTGCCGATCTCAGTGGAATCGCCGACCTCCGGCCTGTCTACGCTTGGTTCCAAGTGCCTCCGAATGGCCGCGCGGAGCCCACCCTCTTGCGCGTTCATAAGGCACAGGAGAACACAGACTTCCCGGTGGCGGCTCCTTGGCAAGTTCGAACCAAGGGCGGGTTCTATACGGCTGGGCTGGCGATTGGGCAAGCTCGGGATGTCGCGTCGATTATTTCCAGCTACGGCGACGAATTTGAGAGGGACGGCGAATGATTCTCTTCGTCGTCCTCATCGTAACCTCGCCATGGGGTTCGGCCCCACCCCTGCAGGGCGCTGAAAAGGTGATGGGGAAGCTCGGTGTTTCACCAACCGCCGTCGTACCGGCCGATCCACTCGACCCGGTTGAGCGAGAGATAACCGCGTTCAACGCGAAATCTAGCGGGCTCAGCGTGGAAGCCTCCGCGAAAGGATGGGTCGCGATCTTCGACCACTGGTCGGATGCCAACGGCAAGCCAGGTGCCCGGTCCTCAAGTCGAAGCTGGATGGACCGCGGTCTGCAAATGCCCTTGGGTGCCCTCCCTAGGCCAGAGACTTGGCCTACCATCCTAAGCTCACTTCGGAAGCGTCCGCAACAGTCTCGACCGGTCCGTGTTCTCGAACTCCTCTTTGACCGTTTGCTGGGCGACGACCGGTCGTTGATCACCGATTGCGAGGCACTGCGAAAGCCCAGGGAGGGCCCTGAGGAGGCCGATTTCGAGGGGAACTCCCTGAATTCCGTCGAGTTGCCTGCGGCTCTGCGCCTGCACGATACGGACCTTGTCACGAAGATCCTCGTGAAGCAAGCGACGCAGTTCGCCGCCTTCTTCCTGGAGAAGGTGCCCGATATTGTTTCGGCCTTCGGAGAAGAAAGATCCAAGCCAATCCTTAAGCACTTGCTCGAAGCGGCAAAGAGCTCCTTTAGCGGTTTCGAGGGCGAGGGAACTCGTCGGCTGGCCAAGTCGATCATGGCCGACGACCTCGCGAACATCAAGATTCCTCAGTGGTCCCTCGTCGACAAGAGCGATCGCGATCTGATTGCGACGATTGTCTTGAAGTTGGGACGTTCAAGTTTGAAGGACTCCTCTGGATCGTCCCACGCTACCAGTATCTACCTCGCTGACCTCCTAAAAGAGGATCGGATTGACGAAGCGGTCGCCTTACTATCCGATAAGGATTTCGCGAGCCGGGCTACCCTTCAAGATGCGGGGCTGGACGTGACCAGCCTCATGTCCGCCATCTCCAAAGTGATCGATCGATTGCCCGCGACTCAACTCTGGCCGGACTACCTAGCGGGCGCCACTGCCTTGAACCAACTGCCCGATGCCAAAGCCAGGCTGGCCGATGTCCTCAGCAAGTCCGACCTGAAAGCAAGCGATCGCAGGCGGCTATTGACTCTTCAAGGAGACCTGGCTGCGGGCACCGGCGACGCGAACCTTGCCGAGGCTGCCTATAGGGGGGCCTCGGGTCTTCGTGGAGAAAGCAATTGGGACTCGCAGCCGGTTGATAAGCTCCTTGCGCTTGCCGAAGCGACGGGAAGCGAGACCGCGCTCGAAACCGCCATCAAGGGAGCCGACGGTATCAGGATTTCAAGTACCCCAGCGAGTCTTTTTGCCGCCCTCACGCTGACCGGGCATTTGGGTCAAGCCCAACAGGTGGTCCTCAAGAAGGCGACGACACCGTCAGACTATGGAACTGAAGCCTGGGAGACCCTCGCCAAACTCGCGGAAATCTATTACCGGGCGAATCGCCCAGCGGACGTGCTGGGTCTCTTGGATCAGGCCCCAAACTGGCCCGCGAGCGACCTTTCGGAACTGGTCCCGGTACGTACCACGCCCTACTACGACGCCGAACATCAAGGTTTGCCAATCGGATTCCTCGCCGGCTGGGCTTTCGCCAAGAGCGGACGCACGGACTTGGCGATCCGAGTCCTGCGCGACGTGCTTCGATATCAGTTCGACCTAGACGAAGCTTACGAGACGTTGAACTCAATCCAGGGGGCCTCGGGCATTGCTTTCTACGATGAGCTGATCAAGACCGACCCCTTCGCGGCGAGACCGGTGGCATGGAAAGCCGACCTTCTCCGAAGCCTGGGCAAGCTTGAAGAAGCCGAGCAACTTGCCCGAGCCGCGATCAAGATTGACCCCACCGACGGTGAGGCCAAGCCCGGGCGAAGGCTCACGTCTTACGCGATCCTCGCTCAGATCCTTCGCGCTCGGGGCAACAACTCGGAAGCAGACCTCTATGAGCACATCGTTCAGGCTGTTCGAATCAGCGAGAAGGCAGATCGCTATCGAAATGCCGGGCTCTTGCCCCAGGCTCTCGATCTCTATAAGCAATCGTCCGAAGTCTTTGCCAACGCCTACTGCATCCATGCCCGCCTAGCCCTGACTCTGAGCCTGCAAGGGAAGAAGCAGGAGGCGATGGAGCACTACCGAAGAGCCTACGAGCTTATGCCCGCAAGCTTCGGTGAGATTGAGAGCCTGTGTCTCGGCTGCGAGGGAGCCTTTGGTCAGTCGGAACTGCGAGAAGTCGCCCAAGCAGTCTTCGAGAAGCTCGCTCAAGAATCACCCGACAAACCTCAGATCGCCTACGTGTTAGGACGCGTCAAGTTGGCTAACGGCGACGCAAAAGGGGCGCTTTCCGAGTTCGAGAGAGCGGTCAAGCTCGACCCTCGCTACCTAAACGCCTGGATACAAATCTTGGATATGGCCGAGCAAGGCGTGGCGACACCGCTAGAGATTTCAACCGCCGCTGAAAACGTGGTGCGCCTCGACCCGCTGCGCCTTCACACAACCTATTACGCCACGCGGGGACGTCTCAATGATTATGCGTCGCTTTGGCGGATATACGCCAAGGCATACGCCTCGCTGCCGAGCGTGATCTTGGGCCCGTTGTATCCGCTCCACATGACGGAGGAAAGGAATGAAATGGGCGGAGGCGATCAGTGGAGAAGCTATACCGGCCCCGCCGTCTCAAGCCTCCGAAAGGGACCGGGAGGCGCGCTTGTCGACATGGATGGCCTTCGGGAAATCCTCCAAATTTCGCTCACATCGTCCTAGCCGGGAAACGGCGTTGAACGTACATAGGGCAACCCCTTCCGCGCACACCCCTGCGCGAGGGGTAGCAAAGCAGGCGTAAGAAGCAAACCCAATCGCCGCACCTAGTTGACAAATCGGCCACTGCGACCCTAAGTCAATGCACCCACTCCAAACCAGGACAAATCCAGTCACGAAACCAAAGCCTCAGAAAACTCAGAATTAAGACCAAGAAACACTCGCAATCTCTCCAACTCAGGTTCAAAGGGTCACCCAGATTCCCAATCTGGGTAAGCACATTAGAATCGGGAATCTCAGGAACATAGAAAAGCCCCTCCGCCGCTCACCAAAGGCGAGCGAAGGAGGGGCTTGACTGCAACCTAGTGGCGCACGACCATCCGCGTGACCGTATTGGCCTGGAGCGTGACCGCTCCGGTCTTGGTCAGGAGGGTGCCGCTGTGGACGGCGCCCGTGTTCACGGTGATCGAGGCGTCGGCGAGGATGACTCCCTTGAAGATCGAGTTCACGCCGAGCGTGGCGGAGGTCCCGACCGACCAGTAGATGTTGCTTGCCTTGGCCCCGCCGGCCAGGATGACCTGAGTTCCGGGCGAAGTGGTCAACGTGCTTCCCATCTGGAAGATGAAGACCGCGTTCGCATCGCCTTGGGCATCGAGGGTCACGTTGCCCGCCGAGAGCATCACCGACGTCGAGTTCTTATACAGACCCGGGGTGAAGGTCAGGCCGGACAGATCGCCGGGCAGGGTTAGCGCTCCCAGACGTCCCGCGGCATCGAGCTGCGCGGCGAGGAGATCGGATTTGGCTTGCGCCGCGGCCGCATCTCCGGCGTGGATCGCGCCGTTGACGAGTCCGGGCGGGAAGCCCGTAACCGCCGTTCCCGGGCTCACGCCGAGGTCGCCGTTGATAACGGTCGGTCCGCTATTCGTTACCGTCGACCCGGCCAAGACGGCGTAGGTCGAAGCGGCACCCATATTGATACCGGGCTGCGAATGCTGCGTACCCGTGGTGAAGGTCCAGACCTTCGCCGTCACCATGCCGTTGCCGGAGGAGTCCTGCGCACCGGTTTCGATCCGGGCCGAATACAGGGTATTCGGAGCCAGATCGGCCGATGGCTTGAAGGTCGCGATGTGGCTATTCGTGTCGTACGACACGGTTCCGACCACGCCGTTCACCGAGAAGGTGCCCGTGTTAATCGTGCTCGGCTGCATCGCCTCGCTGAACGTGGCATTGATGCTGGCGTTGACGAAGACATTCGTCGCACCATCGGCCGGGTTGGTGGAAATGACGGTAGGAGCCGTCGAATCCCCCGACGAAGCCGTCGTGAACGACCAATTGTAAGCAATCGCCATCGCGTTGCCCGCAGTGTCCTTCACATCGGTCGTGATCGTCGCCGTGTACACGACGTTGGAAGTGAGCGGTGCGGCGGGGGAGAACGTCGCGACGTTGTTCACGTAGGCGACGGTACCGACAAGTCCGCGGCCGTTGGGCGTCTTGAGCCGGAAGCTCTTGGCCGTCACCGTCGCCGGATCCATCGCCTCACTGAATGTCGCGGTCACCTTCTTGGTGGTGGGGACGCCGACTTCGTTAGCGGTGGGATCGGTGGAAACGACGGTCGGAGCCGTCGTATCCAGGTTCGTGCCAGTGGTAAAGCTCCAAACCTTGTGGGCGACCATCGTGTTGCCCGAAAGGTCGGCCACCGAGGTGGAGATCGTCGCGGTATAGACCGAACTTGCCGCGAGCGTGCTCGTCGGTTCGAAAGTCGCGACGTTGTTGAGGAGCGAGACCGTGCCCGTGACGGCTCCGCTCGGACCCTGAAGCGTGAAGCTGGTTCCGTTTACGGTTGCCGGGGCCATCGCCTCGCTGAACACGGCGACGATCTTCTTGTTGATCGCGACACCGGATTCCAAGTTCGCGGGGTCGGTGGAACTCACCGTGGGCGGTGTCGAGTCACTCGAGCTACCCGTCTTGAAGGACCAGGTGTAGCTTGATGACAACGACTTGCCACTCAAGGATCTGGCGCCGGTAGTGATCGTCGCCGTGATCGTGGCGTTGATCGGCATCGGATTGTCGAGCTGCAACGTGGCCGTATCGCCGACGCAACCGACGGTTCCGGTGAGGGCAACTCCGGCCGACGAAGCTTTGAACGTGGACGATGTCAGTGTGGCTGCGTCCATGCCTTCGTTGAAGGTGGCGGTAAGTTGGGCCGAGATGGGCACCCCTAGGGCAGCGTTCGGGGGGGCGGTCGTTACCACGGATAGAGGCACTCTGCCTCCTCCTCCACCGCCTCCTCCGCCAGAGCCTCCGCTGCCGCCGCAGCCCGACAAGATGAGAGCGCTCACCGCACATAGGGCGAATGCGCTACCGAGAAGTCTTTTGTACATTAGTGTTCCTGGACCGTTTGTGCCGGGCTACGGTCAGCCGAATACGGCCAAGACTCGATCAAGGAACTCAGGGCTTTGAATCGCCGAGGAGCCTGAAATCATCTTCAACAGGGCTCTCTCGTTCGGATAGGAGAACCACAATCTGATCCATCTTCCCCGGCGAATCCCGGCTTTGTCGCGTCGGTTATTTCGCCGTCATCCGACCGCATGACAGTGTTTCGTCGCCTGCCCACAAGCTTTTTGTGGCAGGATTTAGGCTTGCTTTCGCACGTATGACGGGACCTTCCCGAACTCCGCGAAGCCAAGACGCTGATATACGGGCAAACCTGCGGCGGACGCCTGCAGGATGCCCACCCGATAGCCCAGGGCCTGCGCCTGGCGGAGCGGCTCCGCCGTCGCGTGTGCGCCGAGGCCCTTACCGCGCTCTTCGGGCAGCGTCGCGACATTGTAGATCCCGGCCAGCCCGTCGGAGAAGTACATCAGCGAAGTCGCGACGGTCTGGTCGCCCTTGAGCACGGCAAAGCACTGCAACTGCGCATCCGGCGCTGCATCAAGAGCGAAGGTGAGCGGGGAGCATACTGCGGCGATCCGCCGCGGGAGTTTGAAACAGGCGGTGAGCACGTCAACCCAGGATTCCGCGTCCGAACCAGCATCAAGCCGCCCAAACTCGTATCCCGAGGGCAGTCCCGTCGAAGTCAGCCGTTCGAGATCGACCGCCATGGCCGGTGTTGCCGAAGGCCCCGCGTAGCCTTGCCCGAAAAGGTAGTCATGGACCTCTGGCGATGGCGGGGACTTGAACAGGATCGAAGAGACCGGAGCCGACTGCAACGGTTCGTCCGCGACGCGAATCCCCTCCAGGTCGGCCGCATCGCTCATAAGTGCGAAGTTGCCGAGCGGGTGCGGCTCGCCAGTCAGAAGGCGAATGAACCGGTCCTCGGCAACCACGAACTGCCGAGTGAACACTCCTCGGAACGTCTGCTCCATGTGGTGGGCGATGGCATAGCCCATCCGATCGCCAAGTTCCGAAGTCGATTGCGGAAAGGAAGTCACGCGCGAATCATATCAGAACGACCTCGCGAGGCAGATTCTAAGGACACGAAAGCGGTGACATGTGCTCGGCCAAAAATCGGCGATAATCAAACAAGACTTTGCGCACGGCACGTTCGCTGCGTAGAAACCGTTGTACCAAATGATGGCGTTCGCCGGCCGACTGATCTTGATCTTCACGATGCTCATCTCTCAGATGGGCTTCGTGGCGGCGGCCTGCGTCTGTCCTCCAACAGATCAGAGGCGGACCGCCGTCGAGCTCCCGATCTGTGAAATGTCGAAGAAGGCGGGCTGCGGATGCTGTGCCGCCAAGAGCGGCGCGAAAGCGCGACCCAGCCTTAGCACGCTATGCACGTGCGAGCTAAGGGTTTCCGAGGCACCCCTTCTGCCCCCGGCGGTGTTCTTCGCCCCCATCCAGGCCCCGGCGATCCTTGCGCTCCCGATCGAGCTTCCTCTGCCGATCGCACCAATCGTCGAGCACGCGACGCCCCAGCACCTGGTCGTCCCGCGCATTCGGCCCCCCGATCCCGGGTTGCATGGGCTACGTGCGCCTCCCGCTCGCTGAAATCTCGTCACCACCGGCCAAGCGCGTCGCGCGTCCGGTCCTGAGAGATCAGCGAGGTTCCTCTCATCTCAAGTTTCAAAATGAAAAAGAGCGCATGCGGTTCGCCGAACTGTGCCTGCGACAAGAAGACAAGGCTTTTTGGCCCGGGGACGTGGGTCACGCTGGCCGCGGTGGCCGTCATTGCGACCATCGGCTACATGAATTCGGGTTCGGCTCCTGCCTCGACTAGCCACCTGCCGTCTGCCACGCACCCGCTTTGGAAGCCGGAGCCTGCTTCGCTATTGAGCCGTTCGGACCTGAGCGCTCCTCAGCGAACTCGGATCGGGGCGATCTCGGCGGCATGGCAGGCAGAGAAGGGGAAGCTTGAGCAGGCGATGGCCGGATTCCGGCCAGCCCAAGGTCGAACGGAGCAGATCAGCGCCAGCCTCGCCGACTTTTCCGATCTCTCTCGAGCCTATGATGCTTCGCGTTCACAGGCCTGGAATCAGGCGCTCAACGTCCTGACCGCGAGCCAGAAGGCGCTGGTCGCGGAGGGAGCGCGATGAGACTCTTGTTGCTTCCTTGCCTGCTATTGGCTTCGTTCGGGTTTGGGCAGTCTCCGGCGAAAATCTCGCTCGCCGAGGCGATCCGAATCGCGGAGTTGAACAACCCGGCCTATCAAGCCTCCAAGTCCGACCTCGACGCAAGCCGAGCCGGAGCCCGAGCCACCCGAGCCCGCACCGGACCGCAGGTCTCCGCCAACGGCTTCGCGACCAACGGCAACAACCCGAGCATCTTCAGCTCTTCGCCCATGGTCGAGCCGCCCGTCTGGATGTCTGTCCCGACCGGCAGCTACTTCGACGGGAACCTTATGGTGATGGTGCCGATCTTCGCACCGAGCTTGCAGGCCAAGGTCAGCTCCGCGAATTGGGAGGCCAAGGCCGCGAAGGGCGAAATTGCCGAGAGCCTTGCGGATCTTCGGCTGCAGGTCACCGACGCCTACGACCGCGTGCTGCTCGCCCGCCAGATGGTAGCGGCGGCCGAGGCGAAGATCGCGGCTTCGCAAGAACTTGTCCGAACCACGCAGAACCTCTTCGAGGCGGGCAAGGGGATCGAGGCTACCGTCAGTCGCACTCGCGCCGAACTCTCCCAAGCGGAGCGGGCTCTGACCAGCGCCAAGAACGACGAGGCGAAGGCGATTCTGGATCTTCAGGCTCTGATGGGAGCGGACATGTCCTCCCCGATTGACCCGAGCGACTCACTCAGCGGGACAACCTCATCCGACACGCTGGACCGACTTCTGATTCAGGGAAAGCGGGACCGCGGGATGGTGCTCGCGGCGAGGGCGAAACGGGAAGCCGCGTCGGCGGAACTCCGCGCCGCGGAAGGACAGGGGAAGCCCCAGCTTTACGGCGTCGCGATGGGCGATGCCACTAACCGTCGCGATATGGGCGGCGTCTCCGCAGGTCTGACTTTGAGCTTGCCCCTCTTCGACGGCGGGCGCATCCGCGCCGAAGCGGCGCAGGCCAAGTCGATGCGCGCCAAGGCGGAAGCCCAGCTTCGCCAAACCGAGATCACGGTAGAGAAGGAAATCAGGCAGGCCTGGCTCGACCGGGACACCGCTCGCGCAAACGCCACCTCGGCGGAAGCCGCAGTCAAGGCGGCGGAATCCGCCTACGAAGTGACCACGATGCGGGTAAGCGCGGGGAAAAGCATCGTCGTCGAGCAACTCGATGCCCTTGAGGCACTGACCCGAGCGAGGGCCGACCTGGCTCAGGCGCGCTTTGATCAGGTCCTCGCCGAAGCCCGACTCATGAGAGCCGCAGGAGGCACGAAGTGAGATTCATCCTCTCCCTACTCTTTGCCCTGCTGACGGCGTGTAGCTTCGCCATTCAGGGAAGCGCCGGTCCGTACCGGATCGACCTTCGCACCGACCCCGCCGTAATCCCGGTGGGGCGCGCCAAGTTGCTCATTCGTGTCACGGACACGTCCGGCAAGCCGGTTTCCGGCGTCACCGTTAAGGTCCTCGCCCAGATGCCCGGCATGGTCATGGGCGAACGCGAGGAGACCGCAACGGCCGCCGCAGAACCCGGCCAGTACACGGCGCCCGCAGTATTCGGTATGGCCGGTGCATACGAGGCAAAGCTCAGTCTCTCCGGGCCACTCGGGACGGCAACGACGTCGATCCCCCTTCAGACCGGCCAGAGTGCCGCGGAATCGAGTGGCGGCCTTTCGACCGGCACGCTCGTCGCGGGTGCCTTGGTTGTATTCGCTATCGGGTTCGTCATTTGGCAGATTCGTCGGTCCGGCCAGCGCGTGAACTGGAAGTCAATCTTCAGCCGCCAGGTCTTAGGCGCAATCGTTCTCTTGGGCGGGGCGCTGGCCCTCGCGGTTTGGGCGGTGAACTCCCAGCGCCGACCCGGCGCGATGACCCCGATCGAAGCGCAGGTGATGGACATGAACGCGCCCGCGCCGGAGGGAGTGCTTCCGGTACGGCTCGTGACCGTTGAATCCAAGCCGTTCTCCGAGACAGTGAGCTACACCGGACAGGCGGTCGGATTCGTGGAGCAGGACGTCGTCCCCCGCGTGGTCGGCTCGATCGTCTGGATGCCGTTCTACGTCGGCAACAAGGTTCACAAGGGCGAGGTGATCGCCCGCCTCGACACGACCCAGACCGACCCGATGGTGAGCGAGAAAGCCGCCGGCGTGAACACCGCCCAACAAGGCGTCGGCGTCGCGGCGATGGAGTATCAGCAGGCGCTCAACATGGTCACCCAAGCCCGCGCCGAAGTCTCGATGGCCCAGGGCGAAGTTGCCGAAGCCAACGCGATGTGGGAAGCCGCCAAGCAAGGCCGAGGCTCCGCTGAAGCTCAGGTCGTTTCCGCCGAAGCCGATGTTCAAGCCATGAAAGCCGATCTCAGTGCGGCCCAGGCGGACCAGGACTACCAGAGCCAAGAGATCCAGCGCATGAAGTCGCTGTTCGACAAAGGCGCGATCTCGACCGACGAATGGCAGCGTGCCCAGGCCGACGCACAGAAGTCGCACGCCGGAGTCGATAAGGCACGTGAAGGCGTAAACCGAGCCCAGTCCGGCGTCAACGCGGCCCGCTCGGAGCTTCGCAAAGCCGACGCCGAGATCGCCGCGTCCCGCCGCAAAGTCCAGCAGGCTCAGGCCCAGGTTCGAGCTAAACAGGCCAACGTTCTCACCTCCCAATCCGCCGCTGCCGCAGCGAAGGGCAAGATTGGGCAGTCCCAAGCCGGAGTTGCGGAAGCAGCGGCGGGCCTGCGGGGGGCCACCACTCAGCGTGGGTATTCCGAGCTTCGCTCGGAGATCGAAGGCGTGGTCACCCAGCGCGTCATCAGCCAAGGCGCGGTGGTGAGCCCGGGTCAGACGATCCTCAAGATCGCCCAAATCGACCCGATCCGACTCCAGGCCAACGTGCCGGAAGCCGATCTTGCGCGCATCCAAATCGGTGCGATTGCCAAGGTCACGCGGCGCGACGTCAAGGAAGAACCCCTAATCGCCAAAGTGAGCTCGATCTCGCCCTCGGTCGACCCCAACTCCCGAACCGGCGTTGTCGAAGTGCTCGTTTCGAACCTCGGAGGCAAGTTCTCCCCGGGCCAGTTCGTCTCGATGGAGATCACGATCGGCGGCAACGCAAGCGCCGTGACGGTCCCAAACAGCGCGGTTCAGACCGAGGAGGGACGCTCATACGTTTGGGTGGCGCAGGCGGGTTCGAACAACGAGTTCACCATCGCTCGAAACGAAGTGCAGACGGCGACTCGATCTGGCGACCGAGTCGCAATCACGTCTGGTGTAATGGCTGGCCAGCAGGTCGTCGAGACCCCACCCCTAGGCCTGACCGCCGGGATGCGGGTGAGTTCTGTCTCCGAGCCGACCGTAGAGACGGGAGACCAGACGATCGAGATCACCGCCGCGGGCTATAGCCCACCCTCGATCAGCGTGCCCGCGAACAGGGCGTTCCGTGTCACGTTCATCCGGCGCGACGACAAAACTTGCGGCACCGAAGTGATCTTCCCCGATCTCGGCATTCGCAAGGTCCTCCCGCTCAACCAGCCAGTGACGATCGAAATCCCCGCCCAACCGGCGGGCAAGGAACTGAACTTCACCTGCCCGATGAACATGCTGAAGGGCAAGGCGGTCGCGCGGTGAAATCGGAATCGGGGCGCAAGTTCAACGCGCTCCACATGATCCACAAGTGGTCGATCGAGCACCCGTACGCGATCGTCGCGTTCTACGTGGCGATGATCGCCCTCGCCTGGATCTCGATCACCCACATGCCGCGCCGGTTCGCGCCGTACGTGGAGAGCCCGATGGTCGGGGTCGTCACCATGATGCCCGGCCTCTCGGCCCAGGAGATGGAGACCTATATCTCCAAACCGATCGAAGAGCAACTTATCAATGTGAAGGGCGTCCGTTACGTACGCTCCACCTCGCAAGACGGCTTCTCGATTGTCACCCTGGAGTTCCCGTACGGCACCAACATGCAGCGGGCGCAAACCGACATCCAGTCGCTCATGAATGTCGTGCAGTCAAACCTGCCCGCCACCGGCGCGAATCTGAAACCTTCCTTTGTCGTACCCATCGATCCGCTCAATCTGCCCGTCTTGACCCTTTCTATCGAGGGCGACACCGTGAAGGGATGGAACCTAACCAAGGTTCGCGAGTTCACCGACAACACCGTGGTCCAGCGCCTAAAGTCGGTTCAGGACGTGTACGCGGTGGTGCCCTTCGGCGGGTACCGTCGACAGCTTCAGGTTACGGTCGACCGGGAGAAGCTCGCCTCCTATGGCCTGTCGATCCTCGACGTTCGCAACGCGATCGACCGCGCCAACGTGAGCGCTAGCGGCGGCACCCTGACCGACGGCAACCGCGAGGGAATCGTCCGGGTCGAGACTAAGGTCGCGACCGCCGAGGACGTGCGTAACTACCCGGTCAGCACGGTGAACGGTGCCGCAAACGCGCCGGCGGTGACGCCGGGCAGCGGGATGGGGATGGGGTCGGCCCCGCCCCCCGCAAGCGCTCCGAAGACCCTTTTGAGCCAGCCGCCCAAGGTGGTCTTCGTCCGCGACGTAGCCCGCGTCGAAGACACCCACTGGGAAGCTCGTAGCGGCTACCACTACCTCGACAACACCTCGCCCGCCACCCCGCAAGGCTCAATCTCCGCAAGCGTCATCCAGAACCCCGGCGCGAGTTCCGCTCAAGTCGTTCCCGCCGTAATGGCGGTGGTGAAGCAACTTGAGACTGAGAACCCCGGGTTAAAGTTCAACGTCGCGTACGATAACGCGCACTTCGTTGACATCCTGTTCGACAACGTCTGGCATGAACTCGGCATCGCGGTGCTCCTCACTGGACTCGCGCTAATGCTCTTCCTCGGCGAGTGGCGCGGGACTCTGATCGCGATGATCACCCTCCCGACCTCACTTGCGATCGCGGTGCTGATGATGGTCCCATTCGGCATGACCTTCAACAGCGGCACCCTGATCGGGTTGCTACTCAGCATCGGGCGGCTGGTGGACGATTCGATCATCGACATCCACGCGGTCGAGCGCCACCTCAAGATGGGCAAAACGCCCAAGCAAGCCACGATCGACGGCATCGCCGAAGTCCGGGTCGCCGTCATCGCCTCCACCCTGATGATCGTCCTCGCCCTGCTACCCCTTATCTTCGCCGGAGGGATCGTGGGGCTGATGTTCGTTGAGCTCGTGTGGCCGTTGATCTTCGGCCTTCTCGCCTCGATGCTCGTCTCCTTCACGCTCACCGCACTGCTCGCATCCAAGCTGCTGCGACCGGAAGCCGTGCGCGACGAGGAGCGGAAGAAGCCGGCGGTGCTAGGTCTCCTCTATCGAGTCCTCGACCCTTTCCAGCGGGGACTCAACCGCATGGAGGGTGGATATGGCCGACTCATCGACTGGCTTCTCAAGCACCGTTTTGCGAACTTCACCCGCGTCCTCGCGACGCTGATCCTCGGCTTTGCCTTCTACTACTTCATCGGCTCGGAGATGATGCCGCTCGCTGACACCGGCCAGGCCTCCGCGTTCCTTGAGATGCAGCCTGGGACCTCTTTCGCGGGGACCGAGTCGGCGGTCAAGCAGATCGAGGGAATCATCCGCAAACATCCGGAGGTTCAGAAGGCAAGCATCGAGATGGGCGCGGAGTCGATGTTCGAGACTTGGTCGCCCTTCTTCACCGGATATCAAATGCCCGCGGTTAACGGCGCGGCACTCATGCTCACCTTCAGCGACAAGGACACGCGTAAGCAGACCATCTTCCAGGTCATCGACGCGATCCAGAAGGAGGCACTGCAGTCCATCCCGGGAATACGGCGACTCCAAATAAAAGAGATGGGCTCGGACGTGATGGCCACCGCCGCCGCCCCGGTCCATGTAAACATCTACGGCCCCGATCTCCAGGTACTTGATCACCTCGGCGCGCAGGTCCTCGGGGTCGCCGAGAAGATGCCTGAGCTCTTCCAACCGGGACGAACCTGGGCGATCGGGGTGCCGGACTACCGCATTCAAGTCGACCTGCAAAGAGCTCAGGAGGTGGGCCTGAGTCCGGATCAGATTGCCCAGCAGGCTTATTACGCCACCCGTGGTGGCCTCACCAACGAGTACTTCAGGCTCCCCAACCTGCGCCAGAACACAATCTCGATCCGCTACGAGCCGGATCAGCGTAAGACGCCGGAGGACCTCGCAAACCTGTATCTCACCGCCCCGGATGGTCGGCAGATTCTCCTCAAGTCTGTTGCGCAAGTGGTCCCGACTCAAGGCCCGACCGCGATTGAGCATGACGGCCTACGCCGAGTGATTGGCGTAACCGGTTACTACCGGATCGGAAACCTGCCGAGCATGGACGTGGTGATGAACCTCGTCGCCAACGCTTACGGCGGCAATAAGCAGCTCGGCATTCCACCCGTGAACTTCCCCTCCGGTTACGGCATCGAGATGCGGGGAGACATGACCCAGATGATGGACAGCTTCAAACGGTTGCTCACCGGGCTGGGTCTCTCGCTCGTGCTCATGTATCTGGTGCTCGTCGTTCAGTTCCGGGGCTTCCTCCAGCCGCTGCAGATGATCGCGTCGCTGCCGCTGGAACTAGCGGGCGTGTTTGTCGCGCTCTTCCTCGCGCATCAGTCGTTCTCGACCGTTTCGATTCTCGGCATCATCGTGCTCACCGGCATGGATATCACGACCGCGGTCTTGATGATCGATCTCGTGATGAAGTACCGCGACCGCGGAATGCCGCGCAACGAGGCCATCCGCCGGGCTTGCCCCGACCGACTTCGACCGATCCTGATGACGGCGGGCATCACCTTGCTCGTCATGCTCCCGGTCGCCTTCGCTCCCAAGACCGGCCTCGACGCCTACCAACCCCTCGCCATGGCAGTGGTTGGCGGACTCATCAGCGGCACGATCCTGTCGCTATTCGACATCCCCATCATGCACACCTACGTGGACGACTTCGTCCGCTGGCTCAACCGGACCTTCCGTGGTAAAGACTGGCAATGGCCGGTCACCGAAGCCGACGACTCCCTTGCCTCAGACTCCATTCCAGGAGATAACTCATGAACAAACTCACCCTAATCCTCGCCACTCTCGCCCTTTCCGTTGGCGCCTTCGCCCAGATGGAGCACAAGGTCCCCAAGAACGCCAAGCACGTGACCAAGTGCGCCGTCACCGGCGAAAAGGTCGACATGGACTATGCGGCCAAGAACCACCTCTATGCCGACTACAAGGGGAATCGCTACTTCTTCTGCTGCGCTGATTGCCCGGCGCAGTTTGCGAAGAACCCCGCCAAGTTCGCCAAGAACCCGCACATCAAGACCCCGGTCGGGCCGGTAGCAGCTGCGCAGAAGTTCACGATCACCGTCGACGACGGCTTTAGCCCTTCGTCGATCACCGTCAAGGCGGGCCAGCCGGTTCAGCTCACCTTCGACACGAAGCACAAGTCATGCGCGACGAGCGTGATCTTCAAGGGCCTCGGAATCGAGAAGACCTTGACCGACGGGACCAAGACCATCGTGACCTTCACGCCGAGCAAGCCCGGCACGATCGCCTATGCCTGCCCGATGAACATGCTAAAGGGAACGATCCTCGTAAAGTAGCTTCTCGATGAACCTCCCCCAAGCTTCCAACCAAACCCGCATCGATCCGGTCTGCGGGATGACCGTGGATCCGGACGATTGCGCCGGTAGCTACGCCCACAACGGGCAGACCTACTACTTCTGCGGCAAGAGCTGCCTTGAGCGATTCAAGGGAGCTCCCGATTCGTTCCTCGGCGAGAAGCCGAAGGCGATGCCTGAAGACTTGGAGGCTTGGTACATCTGCCCGATGCATCTGCAGATTCGGCAGAAGGGCCCCGGCACCTGCCCGATCTGCGGCATGGCTCTGGAGCCCGAGATCGTTACACTCGACGATCAGCCCGATCCTGAGCTGATCGACATGACGCGGCGACTCTGGATCAGCGCGGCCCTCACGCTACCGCTGTTCCTCGCCGTCATGCCCCATCTTTTCGGGATGGACATCTCGAGATGGATCCCGCACGGGGTACTCGGTTGGTCCGAGTGGGTCATCGCGACCCCCGTCGTCCTGTGGGCCGGGTGGCCCTTCTTCCAACGTGCCTGGGCATCGGTGGTCCATCGCAGCCCGAACATGTTCACCCTGATCGCGATCGGCTCGGGCATGGCGTACTTGTACAGCCTCGCCGGCGTGCTTGCGCCGGGGATATTTCCCGCCTCGTTCCGCAACGGGATGGGGGGCGTGGATCTGTACTTCGAAGCTGCGGCCGTGATCACGACGCTCGTCCTCCTCGGACAAGTTCTCGAGCTCAAGGCGCGCGGCAAGACCAGTGCGGCGATCCGCGCGCTACTTGGGTTAGCCCCCAAGACGGCGCGGGTTCTGCGTGACGGCCAGGAGCAGGACGAGCCACTTGAGTCCGTGGTCGTGGGTGACCTTCTGCGCGTAAGACCCGGCGAGCGCGTGCCGACGGACGGTGTCATCACCGAGGGAAGCAGCTCGGTGGACGAGTCGATGGTGACGGGCGAGCCGATCCCGGTCGCTAAGGAAACCGGGGCGAAGGTCACCGGCGGCACCGTGAACGGCACCGGCTCGTTCGTGATGCGTGCGGAACGCGTCGGTTCGGAGACCCTGCTCTCGCAGATCGTGAAGATGGTCAGCGAGGCGCAGCGAAGCCGGGCTCCGATCCAGCGTCTGGCCGACGTGGTCGCGGGCTACTTCGTGCCCACAGTTGTCCTGGTCGCCGCGATTACGTTCGTGGTCTGGGCCGCGTTCGGACCCTCACCCGCGATGGCCTACGCCGTAATCAATTCGGTGGCGGTCCTCATCATCGCCTGCCCATGCGCCCTGGGCCTGGCAACGCCGATGTCGATCATGGTCGGCACCGGTCGAGGTGCCCAAGTCGGCGTTCTGATCAAGAACGCGGAGGCGCTGGAGATCTTCGAGCGAGTTGACACCCTCGTCATCGACAAGACCGGTACCCTGACCGAGGGGAAGCCGAAGGTGGTGTCCGTACACCCCATGGCCGGTGTCACCGAGGAAGACCTGATTACCGTCGCGGCAGGATTGGAGCAGGGAAGCGAACATCCGCTCGCCGCCGCCATCCTCGCGGCGGCCAAGGGCCGAGGGATCGCGCCGATCCCCACAACTGGATTCGCCTCGATCACCGGCCAAGGCGTGACCGGAGTTCAAAACGGCATTCCGGTAGCGATTGGCAACCGCGCTCCCGAAAAGGACTCCGAGACCGAAGCCAAGGCGGAGAACCTCCGGGCAGAAGCCCAGACGGTGGTTTACGTTACGCGCGACGGCAAGTTGATCGGGCTCCTTGGCATCGCCGATCCCATCAAGGAGACCACCGCGAGCGCTTTGGAGGCACTTAAGCGGGCAGGACTCCACATCGTGATGCTCACGGGCGACAGCCGCACGACCGCCGAAGCGGTCGCCCGTAAACTTGGCCTCGACGACGTCGAAGCCGAGGTTCTGCCCGCCCGCAAGCGCGAGATCGTCATGGCCCTTCAAGCCAAAGGGAAGATCGTCGCAATGGCCGGAGACGGGATCAACGACGCCCCCGCCCTCTCCCAGGCGCAAGTAGGAATCGCGATGGGCACCGGTACCGACGTCGCGATCGAGAGCGCCGGGATCACTCTCGTCAAAGGGGACCTGAATGGCATCGTACGTGCCCGTCGCCTCAGCCGCGCGGTGATGCGAAACATCCGCCAGAACCTATTCTTCGCCTTCGTCTACAACGCGGTAGGCGTCCCGATCGCGGCGGGTGTGCTGTATCCGCTTTTCGGCGTGCTACTAAGCCCGATGATCGCCGCTCTTGCGATGAGCTTCAGCTCTGTTTCGGTGATCAGCAATGCGCTGAGACTCAAGCGCGTCAACCTGTAGCTCACGGTATCCATAGTGTCGTATAGACTATAGAGTAGCTTGCATCAGTGAGAGTCCTCGGGACAGGCGGTGCCCTCGGACTCTCGCCAAAGCGTGTTAGTTGGTGCCGTCGATCGCGTGTTCAAGATGGTTCTTTCTTGAGTTGCTGACGATCTCCATCACGGTGACCGCGGCGACATTTGAGCAGCCGAGCAAGCTAAAACACCGCTCGCGAGTCAAGTCTGCTGGCTTCAGGAAACCTGCGTTCAGCAATCCCAGAAGGGTCTGATCGTCGATCCCAAGGTCATCGGTCTTCACATCATATATATCGGGAAGTACGCTAGGCATCCCGCGACATAAGTTGCGGGGTTGTCGATATTAACCCAGAGCAACCAGAGCTATTTCAGGGTGCGCTGGAACGAGACCAGGGTGAAGCTGCATAGGCAGACGAACATCACGATCGCGACAAGGAAACCCTGCCAGATCGCGGGGTTGCCCCAGTTGCTCAATACCAAAGCGCGCGTCCCCTCAATGATGTAGGTCACCGGGTTGTAGGTCGCGATCGTCGCGAAGGTGGGAGGCAAGAGCGCCTTGGGCGCCTGCGACGTGGTCAGATAGAGGAACGGGAAGACCACAACGAACAGCGATTGAACCATCCGCGCGTTCTGCGTGCGCAGCGCGGCGATCATGCTGATGCAGCTCCAGGCCATCGCGAAGATGATCAGCATCACGAAGATCGCGATCACGCCAAGGAATCCGGTGTTGAAGCGCACACCGATCGCGAGCAGCAGTACGACCACGATCGTGCCTTGCATCACCGCCTGAACCGCGACCTCGGTGAACTTGCCAAATAGGAGCGCAAGCCGATTGATCGGCATGATCATCAGCTTTTTGAGGTACCCGTTCGCGATGTCCTGCACTAGCTCGATCCCCGCGTTTCCGGCGGAGAAGAAGATCGCGGTAAAGATCGCCACGGGAGCGATGAAGTCGCGGTAGGAAACCTTCGGGAACCCTTGGACGTGCGAGAACGCAGACAGCGACGACGCGTTCACAACGAGGAAGAAGATCGGAATGAACAGCGACGGAATCAGCGCCAGCAGGGGGCGCCATATCTGCTTGATGCTGCGGATCGAGAGGTAATACCAGTCGGAGAAAAAGTGGGACATCGGCGTTTACCTTGAGCGTGAGTAGGGGTCGGAGGCGTTCGGATTGACTTCCTCGTCGGCGAGGTTGCTGCCGGTAGTCTTGAGGAACACATCTTCGAGGGTCTCCGCCTCGTGCTTGGCGAGTAGCTCGGCCACGGTTCCCGACGTGACGATCTGGCCCTTGTCCATGATCGAAATCCGATCGCACAGTTCCTCCGCCTCATCCATGAAGTGGGTGGTCAGGAAGATCGTCATCCCCGCCTTGTTCAATTCGCGTAGGTGGTTCCAAATCATCTGACGAGCATGGGGATCGAGCCCCTGGGTCGGCTCGTCGAGGAACAGGACGCGGGGTTCGTGGATCAGCGAAAGGGCGAGGTCAAGGCGACGCCGCATGCCGCCGGAGTAGGTTCCCGCGAACTTGTCGGCAACCTTTTCAAGCTCGACCAGCTTCAGGAGCTTCGCGGTTCTCTCTTCGATCTCCAGCTTGGGCAGGTGGTAAAGACGGCCGTGGAGCTGAAACATCTCACGGGCGGTTGCGGTCTCGTCGAGCCCGATCTCCTGCATCGCGAACCCAACCCGCTCGTAAATGGCGCGCGGATTCTTGTCGAGATCGATGCCGTCGATCGTGATCGTCCCGCTCGTCTTCTTGACCAGGTTCACGAGCATGTTCATCGTCGTGGTCTTGCCCGCCCCGTTGGGACCCAGAAAACCAAAGAACTCGCCCTCGCGAACCTCGAACGTCACGCCCTGAACGGCATGAACATCGCCCGGATAAATCTTGACGAGGTCCTTGACCTCGATAATCGCCTTCTTGTCTGACACGTGCAAATCTCCCCGAAGATGGTTCTACGCGGGATTCGGGACGGGAGTCTTGGCATCGGAGAGTTGGAGAGTTGGAGAGTTGGAGAGTTGGAGAGTTGGAGAGTTGGAGAGTTGGAGAGTTGGAGAGTTGGAGAGTTGGAGAGTTGGAGAGTTGGAGAGTTGGAATGCTTGTCGCTAGATCAGGATTGTCATTCCGACCGACGCCGCCCACTGATTCCTCGATCAAGAACGAAGATCGGATGCGGCGGAGTGGAGGAACCTGACCGTAATCGCCCTTTGTTCGTCTCCCAAGCACAAACTCGCGAACGCAATGTAAGCATGAGATGCTGACCGTCAGATCCCTCGGCACAAACATCCTTCGGGATGACACCGTCATGTTGAATCCTAAGCCCCAATACCCCAATACCCCAATACCCGAATACCTTCCCCCAAACTGAACATCCGCCCCAAACCTGCGTCAAGACTCGGCATGATCACGACCCTGCTCTGCGCCCTCGCCGTCCGAACCGAGACCACTCCCCAAACCGTTACGGTCAACGTCGACGGCGTTGACCGTCAGGCGATCGTGTACCTCCCGGCAAACCCAAGCGGAACCCCCGAGCCCCTCGTCTTCGGCTTCCACGGCCACGGCGGCAACATGAACTACTCCGCCCGCAAGTTCCGGGTCCAAGAGATGTGGCCCACCGCCGCGGTGGTGTATATGAACGGCCTCCCGACGAAAGGGATGACCGATCCCGAAGGGACCAAGAACGGCTGGCAGCAGCGACCGGGCACGGATGGCGATCGCGACGTCCACTTCTTCGACAAGATGCTGGAGTGGGTGAAGGCCCATGCAAAGGTCGACGCGCATCGCATCTATTCTCTGGGCCACTCCAATGGCGGAGCATTCACCTACGTCCTCTGGAAGGAGCGGCATGACCTCTTCGCCGCCATGGCCCCGGCGGCGGCGTACACCGGTATGCCGAGAACCCTCAAGCCTCTGCCGGTGATTCAGGTCTCCGGCCAGAACGACTCGATCGTCAAGTTCCAATTCCAGAAACTCTGCATCGAAGCGATCCAGCGGGTCAATGGCTGCTCAACCACGCCAACCCCTTACGGCCCACTCTGCAACCTATACAAGGGCAAGGACGGCAACGACGTCGCGTTCTACGAATACCCAGGTGACCACGGCCTCCCGCCGGATGCGCTGCCGGCGATGATCAAGTTCCTCCAAGAGCACATCAAGCCCTAAATTCGCTCCGTGCGGATCGACGCGCTTGACGGTTCGGAGCTGGTGGTCGGCCGGCTTTTCCTTTTTTCACTCACTCAACCTGCTTACCCACGTTGGGAATCCGGGAAAGTGGGAGTTGGAGTTGGAGTTGGAGTCTGAGTTCTCATTTCTTCCCGTCACGTCTATGCGTGCTTGGGATCGGTTTTTGTCAACTAGTTGGGCGGGATCGGTATTCCTTTTTCGGGCCTCGTTATTCGGGATTCGTGGAAGTCGTTGCCCAGTCTGAGGCTAGGTAAGGGGTAGAGGCTAGACCCCATGCGGAGAGAAGCCTCAACCCCTTCATGGGGCCGTCGTTTCTGCTGAACTGCGCCAGGCGGGGCAGAGGCATCAAAAGCGCGGCCGGGGCCACGCACTCCAAAGAGTCACGAACGAATCCTTGCATTTCTCGTGTCGCTGTATTAGTATGTTAATACAACCATACGGTGATTGATGCTTATACGGCTTTTCGAACAAGACCAAACCCCGATCTACCAGCAGATCTTCAACCAGATCAAGCTCCAGGTTTCCTCGGGACGGCTGCAGCCCGAAGAGGAACTTCCCTCGATCCGTGCCCTCGCGGAGCGGCTGATGGTGAACCCAAACACCGTTGCTCGCGCTTACCGCGAACTGGAGACCGCTGGCATCGTCACCAAGCGACGCACCACGGGGAGCTACATCTCCGCCGGTGCCTCGCCGATGGACAAGCAGGCGCGGCTCGAACTCCTGACCGAGAAGGTTGACGGAGTCCTCGCCGACGCGCGTCAACTTCAGGTCGCCATCGACGACCTCGTCCAACTGATCCACCAACGCGAGGAGACCCTCGCCAAGAAGGAGACCCACTCGTGAGCGAACCTCTGGTCATCAACATTCAGAACCTCTCCCGTCGCTTCGGCTCGAAGCTCGCCCTCGATAACGTCTCTCTGCAGATTCCCGCCGGGACGGTCATGGGCCTCGTTGGAGAGAATGGTGCGGGCAAGACGACCCTCATCAAGCACATCCTCGGGCTTCTTCGCGCTCAGGAAGGCGTTGTCCGAGTGTTCGGACAAGACCCAGTCGCCAGCCCCGAAATCGTGCTTTCACGCATTGGCTACCTATCTGAGGAGGGCGATCTTCCGACGTGGATGCGGGTGCGAGAGCTTCTGCGCTACGCGGCGGGCTTCTACCCGACGTGGGATGAAGCATACGCCCAGCAACTCGTCGGTCAGTTCGGGCTTGACCTGAATGCGCCGCTGGGCAAATTGTCCAAGGGGCAGCGTTCGCGGGCGGGCCTTGTCGTGGCAATGGCCTACCATCCGCCCTTGCTCCTCCTTGACGAACCATCTTCTGGACTCGACCCGATCGTTAGGCGGGACATCCTCGGCGCGATCATCCGCACGATCGCCGACGAGGGGCGCACGGTCCTGTTTTCCTCCCACCTCCTCGGTGAAGTCGAGCGTGTCTCCGATCAAATCGCGATCCTCAAGGCAGGGAAGATCCTGCTTACCGGCTCGCTTGACGACATCAAAGGTCAACACCAACGCGTCAACCTGGTCTTTCCAAGTGCCCGCGAGACCGCTCCAACGCTCGAAGGATGCATGGCGTGGGAGGGCGGTGGTCGCGAGTGGAGCGCCGTGTTCTTCGGCGACCCGGCCCAGTTCGAGCCTCAAGCGGCGCTGCTCGGCGCGCAGATTCTGAGCCGCGACAGCCTGTCGTTGGACGACATTTTCGTGTCGCACGTCGGAGTCGGCGCGTCGGCCGGGGAGTCGCAGCCATGAGCGTTGGGTTTGAGATGACACGCACCCTCGTCTATCGCCACCGGTTCGGGCTTGTGGCGATGGTCGCCTATCTGGCCGGTTTCTCGGGCTACCTCCTGGGGATTGGGACAGATCGGTTGCCCACTCTCACCGCGATTCTCTTTCTCGGGCTGTTCGTCGGTGGGGTCTATCTGGTGGCGGTGTTTATTCACCCGGATTCGGACGTCGCGAGCCCAGGTTCAACCTATCCGCCGCATTACTTCACTTTGCCGGTGAAGACACGCGACCTCGTGCTTTGGCCGGTGGGCGCGGGGATCGTCTGCCTTGGCGCCTGGATGTTGGTGATCGGGGTGGTGATGCGAAAGGCAGGCATCAACTACGATCCAATTGCGGGGGCACTGTTCGTCATTGCTTTGCTCACTTCGATGCAGGCGATCTTTTGGACCCCGCTCGGGATTCCCTATTCAAAGCTGGTTTTGACCCTAATTGTCATTGCGGGCATTTGGGTCATTTCCGTCGGTCACCCCTTGTTTGGGTTTGCGGAGGGCGAACGGCTCGTTTTGTTTGGGGCTGTCATCTTAGTGTCGATCGTGCTCACCTGGATCGGCGTCGCGTCCGCTCGGGCCGGGGATATTTACCGTCAGGTGACTCGATCCGAGGACAAGCCCACGGAGCGAACGCGCCCGGTCCGGGTGCTCCCTGCGTTCCGGTCGGCGAAGGCCGCGCAGCTTTGGTACGAGTGGCGGATGCAGGGGAAAACGCTGCCGATTCTGTCTCTGTTGCTCTATGTTGCGTTCCTGATCCCCCTGTTTTGGAACGACACGCTCTCACCTATTTACGACCTTGCCGGGATTACTCGAGACATCACTACTCCGGAGATTCCGACCTACCTCAAGACCTTTCTTCCGGCGCTGCTCTTCCTGATGCCGGTGTACGGTTGGGCAATTGGATGTGGGGCGCGTAAGTCCGACGTGCGGCGTAGCGATCGAGCCTTTCACCTATTCTTCGCCACGCGACCGACGAGTGATGCCGAACTGGTCTGGACGAAGTTGAGAGTCGCCGCCCTGAGCACACTCGCCGCTTGGGGCTTTCTCCTCATTGCACTCCTCCCGCTGGTTTTCATGGAAGGTGGCAATTCGAAGCCTGCGTTTGGAATTGTCGCGAAGGCGCCCATGTACGCAATTTTGGCTCCGTACCTTCAGGGCTGGGTAGTGGTGAAAGTGCTCGCGGTGCTGTTCGTCGCGATCTTCTTCACTTGGCGCAACTTCATCATCGGGTTCTGGACGGAGTTGAGCGGAAGTCTGTTCCTTCGCTACGCGCAACCTGCGGTGGCGTCGATTCTGTTGGTGAGCGCCTTTACCATCGGGATTCGGTTCCAAGGTATGACGATTCTCCAGAGCTTGCCGATCGTCTTGGGTCTCATGGTCGCAGCAAAGTTCGCGTTGGCCAGCATCGTGGCCTATCGCCAAGGTCAGTCGGGGCTGCTGTCCTCTTCCGTGCTACTGAGGGTCGGCATCGGATACATCTTAGGAGTCAGCCTGATGGGCTATGCCGTTTACATCTTGTTAGGGCAAGCCATTCAGATGGGGGACCTTAACACGAGCGGGTCCTTTTACCTCCAGACCTTCACCCTCCTGACATTGCTCTGCGTGCCGCTGGCGAGGGTTCTGCTCGCGGTGTCGGCCCTGTCGCGCAATCGCCACCGGTAGCTACTTGGTGGGATCCCAGTTTAGGGTCTTGGACTCTTCCTCGGTGTAAAGCTTGGCGTGGCCGTCGCAAAACGCGACGGCGGCCTTGCCGTCGTGGGCAAAGTTGAGCTTGTGATCTTTGCCTTCATATAGCAGCACTGTGGTCGCCGGACTCGTGACGGCGACGGCACTTGTCCCAAGCACCTTCTCGTTGAAGCTGTACGAGACCGATCCCTTCGGGTCGCCCGGGGAGGTGAAGAGATCGCGGTTTTTCAGGTAAGGCATGATCCCGTCGATGGTGTTTGTCGCAAGGGGGTAGCGGTCGTCACAGTCACCCGCATACATGATCACGCCGAGGGCGATCCGCTTGGCGTTGGATAGGCTCGAGGTCGCCTGGGCGGCGGTCTTGGCCTTGGCGAAACCCTCGCTCATTCCCATCACCGAAACCATCGTACCAAGCGAGGCCTCGCTACCCGATCCGAAGGCGATTCGTCCTGGAAGGATCTTCCACTTGCCCCCCACCGCGAGCACGGAGACTTGATCGGCGACGTCGTTGGTCGATGGCGGAATCCCCGTTTCCGACTTCGTCGAGAGCTTGTAGGACACGACCGCAAGGTACGGCTCGGTCATCGTCGCTTTGTAGTCGGTAGCGGTAAATGTTAGCGGTAACTGCTTGAGAACGTCAGAGGTGCTGGCGGTGGCGTCCATGAAAACAAGCGCCTGCGCCGCCTTGTCGTCTTTTGCGTTCAGCGCGGCGACGAAGGCCTTGACCGCGTCCTCCGGCTTGTCCGCAGGTGCATTGGACGCCGCTCCCAAACCGCCGCTCGACGGCTTGCACCCGACGGCAACGGCTACGGTGAGTAGGAATGCGGCGAAGCGGACCATGCCGCCAGTCTAGGCGAACGACCGTCTTCTGTCAACGGACCTCAACTTTGGTTCTTCTGGAACATGCGCGCGACCCAAATCAGCAGCATTGCGCCGAGCGTCGCGCCGATGATTGAATCCACGGTGCCACCGAAATGGGTGCTGTGCAGCACGTCGTGCACGAGAAAGCCCATTGCCAAGGAGCCGACGATGCCGAGCAAGATGGTCATGATGCATCCTTTCGGCTCCGACTTGTCGCCAGGAAGAACCATCTTCGCCAATGCGCCGGCGACACCACCGACGATAATCCACCACCAAAAGCCATGCATGCCAACTGGGACGTGGCAAAGCCTCAAGAGGTTGCAAAGTGGACCAATGGTCCCTTTTCGCGCGGCCATCCGTCAGAAAAATATGGTTCTCACAATGGCCCTCGCCCTTCAGGCCTACGCGGGGCTCCCGGAGCATGCCGGGTTCGACTTTTCCGGACTCCCCACTGCGGCCTACGCGACCATGCACGCCCAAACCCACGGCGCAACCGTCGCCACCACCGACGACTTCGCCGACTTCAGCAGCCAGACCGTTTACAAGAACATCGGCGAAGCCGGCACGGCAACCTTGACGGTGCCCCGCCGCCGGATCGGCGACGCCGCCTCGGGCAACCCGACCTTCACGATCACCGCCACCTGGGATAAGAAGCCGATCGTGTTCACGATGCACGCAACCCACACAGGGGTTAACCTGGGAGCGGGCCTCGTCGGCTACGAAAGCGACGTCACCGCCAAAATCCCCGTGATCAAGGGCGGCACCCACGTGCTCAAGATCAACTACCGGGTCAACATCGGCAAATGTGGCTACGATCGCAAGCAGAAGATCGTCGGCTACTGGCTCGACGGCAACGACCCCATCGGCGGCCTGAACGTGGCCTATCCCTACGGCGGCAAAACCGTCTTTCGCCTCCCGGAGGTCTTCCCAACGGAGTTCGGCTGGGAGATCGGCTCGAAAGGCGCCTTCGTGCGCAAGGCGAACTTTGCCCCGAGCGGCGAGCTGACCTTCATCACCTTCTATCCGGGCGGATTCAAGCCGATCGGTGACGGCGGAAATTGACCCCGGCGGAGAGGCTAGCCGAACTAGACCGCGGAGAGAACCCGCGCCTCGTTCGGCAGCTACCCTCGGGCTATGTAGTGATGGCCGACAATCAGTTCCTGACGGGCTACTGCCTGCTCCTCGCATCGCCGCTGGTGGGCCAATTTCTGGACTTGCCTGAAGAAGGACAGTCGAAGTTCCTCTCTGACATGGCCCGCGTTGGCGCGGCGGTGAAGGAGGCGACGGGCTGCCTGCGCGTAAACTTCGCGATCTACGGCAACGTGGACCCATTCCTCCACGCCCACATCTGGCCGCGATTCTCGGATGAAGCTCTAGAACTGCGCACCATGCCCCCGCTCCTGATGCCGGAATCTTTTCGGACCGCCCCGGAGACGGTGTGGTCAGCGGAGAGGTACGGGGAGCTGCTGTCACGACTGAGCGAACTCCTGGTCTGAAGCGAACTTGGCTACTTCACCCGGTCAATATCATGCGTCCATTCCTGTTCCCGGGCGGCACGGTTCGGGGGGCCGTTCGGCGGGGACTTCCAATTGGACACTGGCCTTTTGGACAGCGCACGTCCTCCCTTGACAGGCTCTTGCATCGCAGAATTGGCGGAGCCGGATTAGCCCCCTTGAGGGAGTTGGGTGTGAACGCGTGGCCCGGATTTGAACCTAACTCTCAGAAGCAGTCGTTGGGATCAGAGCCCCAGATTTGCCATGAAACAGCCTATGAGGGAGGGTTGGGTGGGTGAACCGCTAGCACCCCTCTTTGAACCCGAAGTCAACACGAATCGAAGATCAAGCATTGTATTAATGTCCGGACCGAACGAGCCTCACCACTGCCACTGCCACTGCCACTGCCACTGCCACTGCCACTCCAACTCAGCCTCACAGGTACCCTCAAGTCGCGCCATGGCCGACTCCGATCCGCGTCGCATCTCCTTCCGGGTCGCGGTCTCGCTGGCGTTCTTCATCAACGGCGCCGGGTTCGCGTGCATCGCCTGCCGCTTACCCGATATCCAGAAGCGTCTCAATCTCGACGAAGGTCAACTGGGGCTTGCGCTGTTCGCCTGCGCAGTAGGGGCGTTCCTCGGCGTCGGCAGGGCCGGACGCGCTTGTGCGCGACTCGGCACCCACCGCGTGGTGCTGTGGGCGGGGCTTGGGACTTGCTTCAGCCTGAGCCTCCTTGCCTTCGCCTCGACCTACGCGGCGCTTTGCCTCGTTTTCGCGGTGTTTGGGGCGTGTGCGGCGACGATGGACATGGCGATGAACACGAACGGGGTGGCGGTCGAAAAGCGGTTCCCCAAGCCCATCATGTCGTCGCTGCACGGGATGTTCAGTCTCGGCGGGCTCTTCTGGGCGGGGGTTGGCTGGACGGTGGTGAAGCTCGGCGTGTCGACGCAGGTGCACTTCGTCGGGGCTTCTTTGGTGTTGGGTTTGTTGGTGGTGTGGCTGGTGCCGAGCTTGCTCCCCTCGTCGCCCGATCCCTCCCAACTCGGCCCACCCTTCGCGTTTCCGGACCGCTCGGTCTTGGTTGTTGGACTCATCGCGTTCTGCGCGTTTCTGTGCGAGGGGGCTATGGGCGATTGGAGCGCGATTTACCTGCAGCGTAACCTGCACCAGACCCCGGCCTATTCGACGCTCGGGTACCTGGCCTTCACCTTGACGATGACGATCACCCGGTTCGGAGGCGATGCGGTGCTGCACCGATGGGGACCGGCCGCGACTTTGCGAGTTTCAGGTCTGATCACCTTCTTCGGGCTGGGTTTGGCCCTGTGGCTCAGAATCCCCTGGCTAACCATAGTAGGATTCGCGTCGGTCGGTTTAGGGATGGCAACCGCCGCTCCGATCGCGTTCAGCCTCGGCGGCCGCCTTGGAGGCGACGACCCCGCCCACGCCATCGCCTCAATCGCGATGCTCGGGTATCTGGCGTTCTTGATCGGCCCCGCCTTGATTGGGTTCCTGGCACGGCTGAGTTCCCTGCGGGATGCGCTGGGATTGGTAGTGATCCTCGCGTTCGCGATCGTGGTCCTGGCCGGGTTCGCGGCTCGGGAGTGAGTCACTCGGGCCATTCGATCCAGGAACCTTTGGAGATGGTGTAGCTCCATCTAGAGATGGTGTGGCTCCACTTAGGAGTTCCAACTCCGAAGTCCGGTTCGACAACATCATTGAGAAACTCCGTTCTAAAAATTCGCAAGTTGGCCGAAGGAGATAGCTTGAACCGGATCTCGCCACGGGTTGCCCCCGATTCCGTTGCATGATCGGAGCCATCAACCAAAAAATCTCCGTAACCGTGCGGGTCGCCATCTTGGCGAAATAGTTCCAGGGTGAAGTCCGTCAGTGGCCACCCGCGGTACGCGAGCTCGATCTTGAGACCCCTACCCAAAGAGATCCTCTCCGTGACGCCAACCATCCCGTTGATGCTAAATGTGAAGTCTTCTGATACCTCCCCAAGCAGGAGATCTTGGTCGCCCTTTGCCGCTACCTTGCCACTGGAGATCTCACTGAGGGACCACTTCAGATGTCCAATCTTCTGTTTGGGGTCCCCTTGCTTGTTGGCCTCCGTGCGATGTCCGGAAGGTCCCCCCCTCCATGATCTCGACCGTCCATTGTGGCGACAGGTTCGATCACTCCAAACCGAGTTTCAAAAGGGTGGGCGAGCGGTTTCGCGGTGTTGCGTGTCGCGACCGCGACGTGCACTGGGTCATGTCCGCAGCCAAGCGCGACAACCAGCAAAATCCCGGAGGCAAGCTTGAAGTTTCTCATTTCTGTCCCTTCCCACCGTAACTCCCATTAAGTGCCGCCCCAGGGCATCAGGGTTCAAATCCAGTCGAGTTTCTCAACCCGCCGTGGGTCGAAGGCTTCACCCGTGTTGATCGTCGATGTTGGCTCAAACAGAAGAATCATTGCCTCTTCGAACGCCACCGGCTGGTGCTCCACTCCACGTGGAACAACCAGCCATTCACCCGGCCCCAGCTCGACCTCGCGGTCACGGAAGCGGATCGTGAGCTTTCCGCTGACGACGAGGAATAGCTCGTCCTCGTCGTCGTGCGTATGCCAAACGAACTCGCCTTGGACCTTGGCCAGCTTGACCTGTTGGCCGTTGAGCTCGGCGACGATCTTGGGCGTCCACTGCTCGGTGAAGAGGGCGAACTTCTCGGCGAGGTTGACTTTATCCATCGATCCTTCAGGTTAATACCAATCGTCATCCTGAGCGGCGAACCGAGCCTCGGCGAAGGTTCAAAGTCGAAGGATCCCTGGCAAAGCCTCCGACTTGCGAAACAGGCGCGCTCGAAGAGAGTCGGTGACTCGACTGAGGTTCCTTCGACTTCATGCCTTCGCCACGGCTCGGCATTTCGCTCAGGATGACGTCTTCTACCGTCATAGGTGGCTAGAACGCGTACGGCGGACGCGCCACGCCGCGTTCGGTGATGATGCCCGTGATCAACTCGCCCGGAGTCACGTCGAAGGCGGGGTTGTAGACCGGGCAGCCATCGGGTCCGACCTGCACCCCTTCGATGTGGGTCAGCTCCTCGCCGGTGCGCTCCTCGATCGGGATCTCGTCGCCCGTCTTGAGGGTCGGGTCGAGGGTGGACGACGGAGCCGCGATGTAGAAGGGGATGCCGTGGTGCTTGGCGAGGACGGCCAGGGAGTAGGTGCCGATCTTGTTCGCGGTGTCGCCGTTGGCGGCGATTCGGTCGGCGCCCGCGATCACGAAGTCGATCTTGCCCGCCCGCATCAGCGAGGCGGCGACGCCGTCGGCGATGGAGTGGAACGGAATGCCGTCCTTCATCAGCTCGTAGGCGGTGAGGCGCAGACCCTGCTGCCGCGGCCGGGTCTCGCAGGTGTAAACGTGGATCGTCGGGTCTGCCTCATGGGCCGTGCGGATGACGCCGAGGGCGGTGCCGATGCCGCTGGTGGCGAGGCCACCTGTGTTGCAGACGGTGAGCACGTTCGCGCCTTTAGGAATGAGCACCGCGCCGTTTCGCCCCATCGCCCGGTTCATTTCGAGATCCTCCGCCTCGATATTGCGAGCCTCGGCGAGCACGTCTTCGTACTCGAAGCTCGGCATCGCGGCGATCCGGTTGAGCGCCCAAAACAGGTTTACCGCGGTTGGCCGCGAGGCGGCAAGCTCACGAGTCGCCTCCCCTTTGTCCGCCCCGTTCTTGGCGGCGAGCGCCATCCCGTAGGCGGCGGCGACGCCGATCGCGGGAGCGCCTCGCACGACCATCTCGCGAATCGCCCATGCGACCTCGGAGTGCGTATCGAGTGGGATCCACTTTTCGAGGGTGGGGAGGATGCGCTGGTCGAGCATCGACAGGTGGTCACCTGCCCATTTGAGGGGGACGATCATGCCCTAAGGGTACCGGACGAGTCTGAGTCTGAGCCTGAGTTGGAGTTGGAGGCTTCCGCTTTCCCTCCCCGTCATCCAGAGCAACGCGCCGAGCCTTGGCGAAGGCAGCGAAGTCGAAGGACCCTCTACCCAGTCTCCGACTCTCTACGCTCGCGCCGGTTTTCCAAGTCGGAGGCTTAGTCATCGATCCTTCGACTGCGTCGACTCGCTATGGCTCATCGACTCCGCTCAGGATGACGGTCAAAGCAGACAAATGAAGCTTGATAGCCCACTCAGGATGACGGAAAAGGGGACAAATTGAGCTTGACTCTACTGAGCAAAGGCCAAGGGCTGAATTCGCCGCTCAGAAGGAAGGGAATAGCTCCGTTGGCGAATGGAGCACAAAAAAATAAGGGAGCCGAATCGGCTCCCTGAAATATTTCATGGAATGGTTGTCTCCTTTTCCTACAACCACCTATTGGACGACGCCTCGGCCTCATTTGTTCGCCCGTAAACGTGCCAGAAGTGCCTCGATCTTGAAGGTCAGCTCCGAATTGGTGGCAAGCGTGTCACACCCGACTTCCTTACCAAGGGCGAGCAAATCCTTCTCCTTGTGCCCGGCATGGCCGATCACATGGATGCCTCGCGCGTTGAGCTCTTTGACGCAGGCGCCCAGGGTGGGCGAGCCGAGATTGACGATCGCCATCTCGGCATCGGTGGTCTCAGGAACCTGGGTAACGACCTGCGGGGCATACCCGAGCGCGGTCAGGGTCTTCATCAGGCGCGAAGACCAGAGGAGATTGTCTTCGAAGAGGAGGATATTCATTTAGAGTATTGGAGTGTTGGCTTCCAAATTGTAGCTGTCATTCCGACCGACGCCGCCCACCCGTATATAAGTTGCTGCCCTGATTGAAGGCGGAGGAGTGGAGGAACCTGACGGTCATCGCCTCTTGATCGTCTCCCGACAACCGAGTGGTGAACAGGAGCAAGATGCATTGGAGGTTAGATCCCTCGATGTCGCTAGGGCTCGCTCGGGATGACACTTATTCGGCCGCCCCAAACTCTCGGATCGCCGTTAAGAACTGGTTGCCGTACCTCTGCAGCTTGTGGTTTCCTACGCCGCTGACCAGCAGCATGGCGGAGAGGGTTGCGGGCTTCTTCTTGGCCATGTCGACCAGCGTCGCGTCGGAGAAGATTACGAACGGCGGCACTTCTTCGGCGTCGGCGATCTGCTTCCGCAGCGCGCGCAATGCCTGGAACAGCGGTTCATCTTGGAACCCTTCCTCGCGTCCGCGGCCCCGTCGCTCGCGTGCCTTCTTGGGTTCCTTCGGCACGGGTTTGGCGAGAGTGACCATCTCCTCCCGCTTCACGACCGCTTTGGTTGCGGGCGTCAGCTTCAGGGACGAATACTGCGCGATATCCTGCCGGAGGTAGCCCTGGTGGATCAGTTGGCGAAATACGCTTGCCCAGTGATCGAGGGAATGCTCCGCGCCCTTGCCATACATCTCAAGTTGCTCGTGCCGGAACTGTCGGACGCGGGCGGTGTCCGCCCCGCGGAGCACGTCGATCGCGTGCATCATGCCGAACTTCTGGCCCATCTGATACACGCACATCAGCGCGCGATACGCATCCTCGGTCCCGTCGTAGGTCTCGCGCGGCTTGAGGCAGACGTCGCAGTTGCCGCAATCCTTCTTGAGCTCCTCGCCGAAGTAGCCGAGCAGCACGCGACGACGGCACGTGATCGCCTCGGCGAACCCGACCATCGCCTCGAGCTTGTGGCTCTCGATCTGCCGCTGCTGGGCGTTCTCCATCTGGGAGATCAGCTTGCGCGCGAACACCACGTCGCCTTGCCCGTAGAGGAGCAGCGCCTCGGAAGGCAATCCATCACGACCCGCCCGCCCCGTCTCCTGGTAGTAGCCCTCCAGGTTCTTCGGCATGTCGTAATGGGCAACCGCACGCACGTTGGGTTTGTCGATTCCCATGCCGAAAGCGACGGTCGCGACGACGATCTTCAGGTCGTCCCGCAGAAACCGCTCCTGGGTTCGCGATCGCTGCTCCGAACTGAGGCCCGCATGATAAGGCGCGGCGTCGAACTGATCTTCCTTTAGCTTTTCGGCGATGTCCTCGACTCGTTTGCGGCTCAGGCAGTAGACGATCGAGGACTCGTCCCCCATCCCCGCCAGAAACCCCTTGAGCTGCTCGAACGGCTTCGAGGTCTTGGCCTCAACCAGGTACCGGATATTCGGTCGGTCGAACCCGGCGATGAAGACTTTGGCCTCGTTCAGCCCCAGCCGAGCCTGAACGTCCTTTCGCGTCTGTTCGTCCGCAGTAGCAGTGAGAGCTACTAGCGGAACGGTCGGGAAGTGCTGGCGGATTTCCCCGAGTTGCACGTATTCCGGCCGGAAATCGTGGCCCCACTGGGAGACGCAGTGCGCTTCATCAATCGCGAAAAGCGCGATCTTCATCCGCTTGAGCGTCTCAAGGAAGTCCGGCATCATCAGCCGCTCGGGGGCGACGTAGAGCAGCTCGATCTCACCCGCGGCGAGTTCCTTGGCCACCGCCCGGGCTCGGTCGGCGGAGAGCGACGAATTGAGATAGGCAGCCTCGACGCCCGCGGCGCAGAGCGCGTCGACCTGGTCTTTCATTAGGGAGATGAGGGGCGAGACGACAATTCCGATGCCGTCGCGGACGATCGCCGGGATCTGGTAGCAGAGAGACTTTCCGCCTCCGGTCGGCATCAGAACGAACGCATCCTGACCTGCAATGACGGTATCGATCACCGCCTGTTGCTCGCCCCGGAACGAGTCGTACCCAAAAACCTCCTTGAGGACGGTCTGAGGGGAGCGGGCGAGCTTCACCTCTTCAGGGTACTCGCAAGACCGAGCCGGATAGCGCTCCCCTTCCTCTTGCCGGATGGTTTGGACGAGCCCTGTTTTTGGACACGGGTTGTGGTAAGCCGTCAGAGGTCTACTATGTCGAAGAAACTTAGGGAATTCTCCAGGGAATTCAAGTTGGATATCTGCAGGAGAATTGTTTCCAAGCAGGTGAGTAAGTCGGC
>JBBQPZ010000029.1:0-39482 GCA_038216655.1 Fimbriimonadales bacterium | reverse complement strand
GGGCCTGCGTCTTCTGGCCGCTCGCGGCCTCCTGCAAGATGCGAACGATCTGTTCTTCGCTGAACTTTGACTTCTTCATGCTTTCCTCCCAGACGGGAAGAACTCATCTTATAATGTCTTCAGATCCCGGGGGCAGACCAGGGCAAACTGAGCATTGAGACTGAGGGGACCGGCGGGGCCAAGTTGGAGGATATTCTTCCCACAAAGATCAAGAAGCCGATAACATTGCATTGGTTCTTCAGCGATGCCATGTTCCTCGTCAACGTGGAAGCCATGGACGAACTGAGCTTCGCAAAACTGTTGGCCAAGTCACTGGGTGCGACTGTCGTGGACCGGGGCAAAGATTACTATCTCGACCTCGATCCCACGAAGTACAAAGACCGCGCGATCGCGGACTTCGTACTTGCCATTCCAGAACTGTAAGCGACTCAGAGAAAGCCTTTCCTCGCCGGCGAGGCCGCCTTCTCTCTTGGGATCACCTCACGGTTAGAGACGGATTTGATCCGCAAGCTAATGTCGAAGCCGCAGACTTTGCAATGGAAGAGCCCCCACCCGACGTGGTCGAACTTGTCCACCAGCGCCTGATGAACATCTACGCGAACACAGAGAACGGGAGCCTTTTCTCCAATCCGGAGAAGCTCTACAACGAGGCGGCGAAGAAATGGGACTTTACCCACCCGACGATTGACCTCAACTCCGGCGGCTTGCACAGCACCGAGTTCTACGGACCGGCTGGACACTTGGTCAACTAGGAGCAGCTCATTTGCTCGGCTCGGTAGAATCCCGAAACCATGGACCTCACCACCAGCACCGTTGCTAGCCTCAAGCGCGCATGCAAGATCTTCCTCCAGGATCTGCAGGCACTACCCGAAGAGGCGTTTGCCAAGAGCTTTGGACCCAAGACCCGGACCGTCGCGGACATCGTGTACGAGGTTAACCTGGTCGACGATCATATCGGCATGGTTCTGCGCGAGGAGCCTCCGTTCGACTGGCCAGAAGGCGACTGGATCTACGCTCCCGCCGACTTCCAGACCAAGGACGTGATGATCGCGGCGTTCGAGAAGTCGTCCGAGAAGATTATCCAGACGGCGGAGGGATTTACTTCCGAGGACATGGAATCCACGGTTCAGACAGAGCATGGCGAGCGCACGAAGTTCGAGCGGCTCCGCTTTGTAACCCTGCACCTCTGGTATCACAGCGGCCAGCTGAACTTCATCCAGACGCTACTCGGCGACGACGGCTGGCACTGGAAGTAGCCTTCTAACCGCCTCCGAGAAACGCCTTGGCTTCCGCGAGCGAGATCTTGCCGTCACCGTCCCGGTCCGCTTCTTTGATCCGGTCCCCAATGAGGGCGGCTTCGTCCTTGCTCAGGAAGCCATCGCTGTTTCGGTCGAACCGGCGGAAGACCGCCTCGACCTCGGCCGCGGTCAGGCCCAGGTTCGGTCGAATCTTGGCCGCGGTCGTTCCCTTCCCCGGCTCTTCGCCAGGAACGATGTACTCGACGTAACCGAGGTGCATCTCCTCGAAGGTCTGCTGGCCCCAGCGCACGGCCTTGGTCGGGTCCGGGTTCGCGGGGTTCTTGTCGCTGTTGTCGTAGTGCGCCATGAAGGAAATCGAATCGCCAGCCTTCAGATCCAGCGGCTTCTTGTACACGTAGTTGAGCTGCCAGTTGAAGTCGTACCGCGGCACGTCGAGCAACGTCTTCGTCGTGCCCCCAGATGTGAGCTCGTACTTGGCCGACTTGCCTCGGACGTGCATGTGGGGCAGGAACGAGAGCACTTGAATGTCGGCGGGGAGGCGCAGATGCGCCTCGACCGGGTAGTTATCCGCGCCCGGCGGGATGGCGAACCGGAGATTCACGAGGCTTGCCGAGTGCACCTCGCTCTTGGGCGGTCGCTTGGCGTACACAAAACCGATCTTGGTCTGGTCCTTGGTCGCGGTGCCGTACGGGGTGTAGTGAATCTGGAATCGTAGGATTGACCCCTTCGGGAGACGCTTGGCTAGCCCAGGAGCGTAGGTGAGCGCGCTGTTTCCGGGAACGTAGATTCCGAAGAATCCGCTGAGCCCTTCGTCTTCACCCGCCTGGACGCCCCCGCCCGGGTAGGTCACGAAGACGAGGACGTGGTGAACCGCGCGGCGGTCACCGGGCACGACCTCGATCTTCTCGACCCACTTGTCCTCGGTGAGGCCGGTCGGGACGACCACGTTCTGGTACGGCATGACCCCACTTGCCTGAATCGAAATAGGCTGGGGAAGCTGGAAGGTCGCATCCGGCTGTCCGATCGTCCAGCCGGTCACGTACTTGACCGGTGCCGGAGCCTGCTTCGGATCGCCCTTCGGCATGCCACCCGCAATCCAAGAACCTAATTCGGACTTGTCGGCATCCGAGAGGGTCATGTCATTTCGCCACGGCCCCGTGCCCTTAGTGGCAAACCAGGGCGGCATGATTCCTTGCTTGGTGACGAACTGCAACATCTTTGCCCGCCCCTTCACCGCCGCGTAGCCGTCGAGTGAGAACGGCGCGGGGCCGCCGTCGTGGTGGCAGGACATGCAGTTGGTCTGGATAATGTGTTGAATCCGGCCGTGGAAAGTCGGGATGGCCTCGCAGGTCGTGCTTGACTCCGCAAGTACGCAGCCGGGAGCGGTGGTCGCCTGGACCTTGGGCGTCTTGCCCGCGAGAACTGCATCGAGCGCTTCATTCAGATAGTGGTGCCGCGCCTTCGGCAGGGTCGCGCCGAGGGAATATTGGTCGTCGATCGCCCCTCGGTAACAGAGCTTTCCGCTCGCATCGAGGAGGAAGGTCTCGGTTGTCGTCTTCGCCCCGAGCTTCTTCACCCAGGCGAGATTCTTGTCGCGAATGTAGCCGCCATCGAGTCCAAGGCGCTTCACCTGCGCCCTCATATCGCTTGTCGATTCGAGCTCGGATGGGTTCAAGAAAACGAACCTAACTCCCTTCGCCAAGTAAGCGTTCTCAATTCCCGCAAGCGTCGGCCCGAACTTCTGGCAGAGCGGGCAGGTCGTGCCGGTCAGCGCGATGACCGTCGCCTTTGCCCCGGTGACGGGTAAAGCGACCGTCGCGCCGGTGATCGCCTTCGCGCTCAACCCGGCGAACGAATGACCGATTCCAGCACTTAAAGCGCTTGTCGGAGTCGCGACACGCGACGGCTGATCGAGATCAAGTCCCGCCGCTCCGACAAGCACGAGCGTGGAAAGAAGGAGAAGGGGGCTATTCATCGGTGTTCGCGGCGAGACAATTCTATTGTAGTGAACTCAGGCGGCGGTGGTGGCCAAAGGAACTAGTCAGGTCCGCACCTTAGCAAGAACGGACGCTTGCTCAATTTTGTTCAGCGTCCGCCTAGTTCACATTCGGCCGAGGACATCTGGATTCTTGACCTTCCAATATTCGTGGCAGTCCCTCGTCCTGCCCAGATAACCACGGTCTACCAATTCCCGGCGAAGGGCGGTGGCGTCCCCATAGAGGTGAAGCTCCCCGAGAATGGCGTTGATTTCTCGTTCTGAGAACTTGCCCGCATCCGGAAGTGTGCTTGCCACGCGTTCGTACAATCGGGCATTGATCCCTTCGCGCCCTTTCCCTTCGGCGACGCGGAGTATTCGTCCCTTCCAATCGAGGTAGGGCTGGAGATCGTCCGGCGCATCGCACACGAGTGGTCGTGCGAGGGGTTCGCCGGTGAATTCCGCCATTGAGAGAGCCTCTCTGGCTCGATCAGATAGCGCCGAATCGTGGGCAAGCGTGGCCATCCGGTACTTTCTCTTCCGGGCTTGCGCCGTAACACGTTCGATCAGACCCGACCAATCTGCCGAGTCGTCTCCTACCTCGCACCAGAGTTCACAGCCCTCGGGGCATGGACGAAATCCAATCCCACCGCACAGGGATTCTCCCCGAGTCTCGACAAGCAGCCCAGACTCCGGCAACCGGAGATCCGGTCGGTTCATTTCCCAGGTAAGTCGCGACTCGTCAGGCATGTGTGGAGGTTACCAAACGATTTCTCCGGAGGGAGACTAAGGCTTCTGGCCCGCGCTTCACTCGGTAGCCCCTATACTCTGCGTCAATGATCTCCCTGCTTTGCCTCGTGGCTGTTTCGTCCCCGGCTCCAAGTTTGTTCGCGCAAGTGGATGCCAAGGTTGCCGAACTTCGCCACCAGCGAGGATTCGTCGGTGCATCCGTAGCGGTCATGCAGGACGGGAAAATTGTCTACACGAAGGGAGTCGGAAAGACAAGGCTCGGGGGTGGCCGGGCCGTTCGGCCGGTGGATCGTTTCAGCATCGGCTCGGTCACCAAAGAGTTCACTGCCGCCTGCGCGATGAAGCTCGTCGAAGAAGGCAAGCTGTCCCTTGACGACCCGGTCAGCAAGTATCTTCCTGCCGTTTCGAATGGAGACCGAATCACGGTTCGCCAGCTCATGCAACACCTCTCCGGGCTGCGCGACTACTACCCGCTTGATTACCTCGACAAGGAGATGAGGCTGCCGACCACGGCGGCTAGCATCGTTGCCAAATACGGTTCGATGCCGCTGGACTTCGAGCCGGGGGCACGCTTCTCTTACACCAACACCGGTTACGCAGCCCTTGGTCTGGTGATCGAGAAGATCGAGGGACGCCCACTCGCGCAGGTGATGCAGGGGCGCATATTCAGGCCACTCAAGCTCTCGCACACGACATTTGAGGTTCGGCCAACGAATGCGCCGGGGGTTGTTCAGGGATATGAAACCCTGGGTCTGGAAGGCCCGGCACCCACTGCGGGAGAAGCCGACAATTGGTGCGGAGCGGCTGGCGCGATCGCGACCACCGCATCCGATCTTGCGCTCTGGGATTGGGCCCTGATGAGCGGTAAAGTGCTCCGAATCGAGTCCCTCGCTCAAATGACCACAGCCGCGCAGGATGCCTCAGGTTCGAGCACGGGCTATGGATTCGGCCTCGGTGTCGGGACGATTTCCGGAGAACCCTTCTGGGAGCATGGCGGAGGCACAAACGGATTTCTTTCGGAGAACATCATGCTTCCCTCGCGCAGGTCGGCCGTAGTCGTGCTTTCGAACTCGACCCAAGTCTCGCCCAGCGATACGGGCTGGGGCGTTGCCGGACTTCTGACCGGGAAAGGAAGGGGCCCGGACGCCGCTCCGAAATCAACGGCCAAGACCGCCAAGACTCCAAAGGTCGCCGGGCCGGAGCCCGAGGTCGCCACGCGCGCCCTCCTCATTTCACTACGAGCCGGACGCATTGACCCGGACACGCTCACGGAGGATTTCCAGGCCTACCTGTCACCCGCACGCCGCAAGCGCATTGCGAAGTATCTCGGCACCCTCGGCAAGATCGGAACGGTCACCACGCGGGGCAAGTTCGAGCGCGGCGGGATGGAAGTGGCCGCCCTCTCGATCGCTCTTGGATCGTCAAAGCACGTCGCCCTCATGTACCGAGAGACGAACGGTCGCATCGCCGAACTTTATCTCGTGAACTGATGGCCTCGCTGCGACGGCCGACGCGCTAGAATTCAACGATGAGGCTTATTGGGCTGGTTGTCAGCGGAGCTCTTCTCGCAAGCACGGGACTGGCTCAGCTTAATGTTGCTAAAGACCCCATTTCGACGGGTCAAACCAGTCCCGAGGGCGTTGCGTGCGACCTGGCTCGGGCGTTCATCAACCGCGATAGCAAGCAGTTTCTGGTCATCACGGTCAAAGATGGCAACGACGAGTACCGGAAGTTCCTCAAGAACATGAGTCGGGCAATGGCCGCCGAGAAGAAGCGGAAGACGCCCTCGCGGGGCGGTCCGAAGGCGATCGTTACCTGTTATGCCGCCCGTTCGCTCAGCTTGAGCGGGCCAAAGTCTGCCGCTTACGCGCTCTTCAACTTCAACGATGTCAAATTCGTCGATGTCAAGGTCCGGCTTGTCAACGGCGAGACCCGGCTAAACCGGACCCTGGTGATCCAGGATCAGGACAAGCGCTGGTATGTCCATCCGCGGCCCGACCTGGTCTCGACCCTATCTGCGGGATTGAACAACGAGGCCCCGTCAAGTAAAGAATGGAAGCCCCTCAAAGGGTGACGGACACCATCCGCTTGATCGCGCGCCTCCAATCTCATTAGATCGATGACCGTCTCCGCTCAACAAGGCACTTGAGCGGAGACGGAGCCCCGTTACTTTCCGAGCGCAAACAGCGTCGCGTTGTTGATCGCGAAGCTAACGCCACCGTGGGCGATCAGGGTCGGCGTATACGCCTCGCCGATGCCGCTGGTCAGCACCAGCGTTTGCGAGAGCGTGTTCGAGGTGAAGTCCCAGCGATAGCACTTCCCGTCCTCGTTGTTGATGATCGCGCACTTGTGCGCGACGTCGACCGCCGCACTGTTGATGCACCACTCGCGCACCGCGTTCGGAAGTCCGGGGAACGAAGGATCTGAGGAAGGACCGGCGATCGAAATGACTTCCTTCATCGCGTTGAAGCCAGAAATCGGCTCGAACGCCGTATCGTTGGGATCGAGGATCGCGACGCGGTTCACGCCGTCTCCACCGACACCCGCGTAGTTGTTGTACTTGGTCAGCAACAGGTACGAGGAAGATCCCTCGTAGCTCGGCACGGCGGAGCTTGGCACCACAGAGGCCGTGTCGTCCCAACCAAACGCTCCCGTCGGCTTCTCGACGGTCAGCGATCCGTCGAAGTGGAGCATCCAACCGCGATCGTGGTTTTCCGGGAACGGATTCTCGAGTACGCCGAAATAGACGTCGCCGTCCGGGCCGATCATCGGCGATGCCGTCCCCTCGTCGGGCAAGAGCGATGGGTCGCCCGAAATCGGGTCGGTTAGATCGGTGTAGTTTATCGGCGTAAGGTTGGAGGCATTGAGGGCGACCAACCGGCCCATGTTCCAGCTTCCTCGACTCACCACGACGTAGACCGTCCGTCCATCGGCGGTAACCGCTGGAGCGCAGTTCATCACCGGCTGGTTCATCGACGAATCCCCCGCGATATCCGACGCGGCAATCCAGGAGCCCTTCCCGTCGGGAGTGACCTTGGCGAAACCGCTTACCAGCCCAAGTGGCTCGGCGGGCCGGGCTCCACCGTTGGCATAGACCCGGAACCCGAAGTAGACATTGCCGGAACGATCTGAGGTCAACGGGGTGCAGATTTTGACCGTGTCGTTGTAAAACGCCTCATTCCCTGCATAGACCGTGTCGCCATAGAAGGCCGAACGGCGCATACGGGCCGTAGGTTTATCCGTGTTCGTACGGATGATGAGCGTCCCCCCCGCTCCCGGCATCGCGAGCCAGTTGAGACCCATCAGAGTCGGCGAGCAGCTCGGCGTCCAGTTCTGCGGCGGCAGAACGTAATCGGTGGTTTGGGTCCAAAGCAAGCCGCCGTTGGATACCCTGCGGGCGTCAAATCGGAAGCCGCCCGTCGCACCGGTCTTGACCGGCACGATGATCGTTCCCGTCGGCGTGATCACCGGTGAGCCGTAATGGATGAACAGGTCCGAACCGCTGTATTGAGGCTGGAGATCGACGGGAGTCGACCACAGGATTCGGTTCAATGGCTGACTTGCGTCAGACGCGATCGCGGTGTGTTGGGCATTTCCTCCGTAGCCGCCCCAGACGGACATCCAAGTTGTTGGCGTGGTCTGCGACACAGGGGGAGGAAAGGCGAAAAGGGGGATGGCCAATCCGACGACAGCGGCGGCGATCAATCCGGTGGAGCGAAGTCTCATCGCGACCATTAAAGCAGCAATCGAGAATTCGTGCCCGCTAAGGCCGCGCCCATGCCGATTCTTCCAGGTTCCTAAAGACCCTTTCACCCTCGACTTCGTATCTAATAGAAGTGCAGGGAATGTTCAGCGCCTTGCAATATCGGAATTACCGCCTCTTCTTCATCGGCCAGACGCTCTCTCTGATCGGGACCTGGATGGAAGGACTGGCGATGAGCTGGTTGGTCTACCGGATCACCGGCTCCGAGTTATGGCTCGGCACGGTGACCTTCGCCAGCCAGATTCCGATGTTCCTCGCCAGTCCTTATGCGGGAGTGGTCTCCGATCGTCTCGACAAGCGCAAGCTCCTCCTCGCAACCCAAGGTCTCTTCGCGCTCGCCGCCGGTGCCCTTGCCGCGCTGGTCTTGACCAAGACCATTCAACCTTGGCACCTCCTCGTTTTAGGAGTCTTCGTCGGGTGCGTTAGCGCGTTCGACATGCCGGCGAGGCAGGCCCTCGTCATCAAGCTCGTCGACGATCGCAAGCACTTGGCCAACGCCATCGCGATGAACTCGACCCAATTCAACGTTGCACGTTTGATCGGTCCCCCGATTGCCGCCGCTACGATCGCGTCCGTTGGAGAAGGCATTTGCTTTCTCATCAACACCATCAGCTTTCTCGCGGTCATCGGCGGTCTCCTCCAAATCAAGCTGGCACCCGAGCAGAATCCTCCCGAGCGGAAGCGCGTCTGGCACGCTCTGAAGGAGGGAGCGACTTACGCCTGGCACAACGTCCCCATCCGCGCTTTGCTGGTCTTGATGATGATGGTCAGCTTCGCTTCCGGTGCCTACGGGGTCTTGCTGGTGGTTTTTGCGAAAGACCTTTATCACGGTGACGCTCACACCTTGGGCATTCTCTCCGGAGCGATCGGCGCGGGCGCGTTGATCTCCGCCCTGTATCTCGCCTACCGCCAGTCCGTACTCGGTCTGCCCTTTGTGATCGCGTGCGCTTCGGGCCTCTTCTCCTTGTCGATGGCCCTCTTTGGCCTGACCCACAACGTCTGGTCAGGACTTCCCTTCCTCGTGGTGATGGGGGTTGGCGGCATGCTGCACATGGGGGCAACGAACACGGTGATCCAGACGCTGGTCGACGACCACGTGCGGGGCCGGGTGATGTCCTTCTACGCCATGTCGTTCGTCGGCACCATGCCCCTTGGCAGCCTCGTCGCGGGAATCCTGTCACCACAAATCGGTGCGTCATGGGTCATGACCGGAGCCGGAGTCATTGGCCTCCTCGCCGTCTTCGCCTACTACCGGGCCCTGCCCACGATCCGAAGCGCCATGCGACCGGTTTACGAGTCAAAGGGGATATTGCAGCCGAAGGGGCGAGAAGTCGTTACGGGGGAGTGAGGAGGCTGACTCTGAGTTGGAGTTGGAGTTGGAGTTGGAATAACTGTCATTCCGAGCCAGCCCTAGCGACATCGAGGAATCTGACTGGAAGTGCCCATTGCTCGAAATGACACTCGGCAACCACAGGCAGATCCCTGGGTCCAAACATCCTTCGGGATGACAAGCCCTCCAACTCTAACTCCAACTCCAACTCCAACTCAGGTTCAGACTCAGACTCCCCAGGTCCCTTAGCCCTATTTGAGAGCGCGTCCACTGCTACACTCCTCGCGTGGTTCGAACCGAGTCCCTGGTCAAGCATTTCGCGGATCCCAAGCAAGGTCTCGTCAAGGCGGTCGATGGTGTCAGCATCGAAGCCTCGCCGGGACAGATTTTCGGACTTCTGGGTGCTAACGGCGCCGGGAAGACGACGATGCTTCGGATGTTATCAACTGTCCTCCAACCCACAAGTGGAAAGGCTTGGGTGGCGGGATTCGACGTCGAGAAGGATCCCCAGAAAGTCCGCGCGGCCATAGGCTTCATGTCCTCCTCAACCGCTCTCTACGGTCGTCTGAACCCCAAAGAACTGCTCGAATACTTCGGCGGGCTCTACGGACTGGAGGGAGCCAAGCTCAAAGAGCGCGTCGCCTATGTGATTGAACGGTTGCAGATCGGCGAATTTGTCGACCGCTACTGTGACAAGCTCTCGACGGGTCAGAAGCAGCGAGTCAGCATCGCCCGCACGATGATTCACGACCCCGAGGTGATGTTCTTCGACGAGCCCACCGCCGGCCTCGATGTCGTCATGAGCCAGAGCGTCATGGAATTCATCGAAGAGGCACGGGACGTCGGAAAGACCGTCATCTTTAGCACCCACATCATGAGCGAAGTCGAGCGCCTCTGTGACCACATCGCGGTTATCCACGAGGGCGTCATCCGCGAAGAAGGAACGGTCGGCGACCTTCTCGCCGTAACGAACGAAAAGAACCTGGAACAGGCCTTTCTCAAGCTGGTGGAATACCACCGCACCAACCCAGCGGAGGCGGCCAAGTGAAAGATGCCCTGAAAGTCACTCGCAAAGAGATTCGCGAGATCCTTCGCGATAAGCGAGTTCGCAACGCCGCGTTCGTCGCCCCGATGTTCGTGATCTTCCTGATGATGATGCTGTTCGGGTTTCTCGGCGAAACCATCGGAAAGCACGAAAACCAGCGCATCCACGTCGTCGGCGGGGACAACTCCCTAATTAAGCTCCTAAAAGCCTCGAAGTACAACATCGTCCCCATCGCCTCGGTGGATGAGGGGACCAAGTTGATCAAAGACGGCAAAGCAAGCCTGGTCCTCGAATTCACGCCGGACTACGACAATCTGGTCACCTCGCACAAGCAGGTTCACATCAAGGCCTTTTACGACGAAAAGGAAAGTAAGGCCCAGATCGCTTTTGCCAGCGTTCAGAAAGAGCTAGTCGAGATGAACAAGGTCGCCGTCGCGGCTACGCTGAAATCAAAGGGTGTCGACGCCGCGTTTGCCGAGCCGGTCGTCCTGGATCGCAACCCGATCAAGATCGGCGAAAGCAATGTCAGCGACATCCTTATTACGATCCTGCCCTATATGATCACGGTCTACGCCTTTTTCGGCGGACTCTCGACCGGCAGCGAATTGGTCGCGGGCGAAAAGGAAAAGAACACCCTCGAAACCCTCCTGATCGCGCCGATTCGTCGCCGAGACATCGCGCTTGGAAAGTTCTTCGCGCTATGCATCGTGTGTCTCGCAGGGAGCATGTCCGCCCTCTTGGGCGTGATTATTGCGGGGACGAGTGGCCTGCCCATCTTCCATACCGTCTTCCCTCACGGGCTGGGTTTGGGACCGGAGCACATCCTGGCGATTATTCTCACGTTGATCCCCACCGTCGCGTTCTTCGCGAGCCTCCTTCTTGCCGTGAGCACAATGGCAAAGAACACCCGGGAGGCTTCGCAATTCCTGGCGCTGGTTAATCTAGTGGTTCTCACCCCCGCAATCTTCAGCCAGTTCCTGGGATTCACCGACTTTGCGAGCCAGCGCTGGATCAGCTTCGTGCCGGTGCTCAACACCTCGGTCACGTTGCGGCAGGCGCTACAAGGCAAGATCGACTACCTCGGGATGTTCATCACGATCGGGGTGAGCGCGGTGCTCGCGACGATTGCAATCCAGATCGCGATCCACCTTTTCCACCAGGAGAAGGTGCTCGTCCGGGTCTAGCCGCCGGTGACGGCGGTCAACTGGGCAGCTTGCTGCTTGAGAGAGCTGATCGCCATCTCCATCGCGTTGTACTTATTCGTCAATTCGGTCTGCTTGAGCGCCAGTCGACTCTGAAGATCGGTGATCTCGTTGGTCATATCCGTCATTTGGCTCGTCAGCGTGTTGTCGGTGTTCGTGAGAAGGCCGTTCGTGGGGTCCGTCAGCGAGAGCATGAGATCGCTCATTCCCGAGCCGATTCCTTTCACAAACTTCATGTCTCCGACGCTGCCGGTGGCCGTTCCGGTGTATTGAATCTGAAGCCCCTCGGTGTTCCGGTTGCCGTTGTTACCGGAAAGGTACTGCCCTGAGCCGGTTGCGGGTTCGCCATTGATCGTTCCCGCGACATCGACGCCATGCACCGCCACCCCGCCACTGCCGTATCCGATGCCGCTGTTATTGGCGGCCGCCTGCTGCGAGCTACCCACGGAGAAGTTGCCGTTGTTGCCAAACTTCTTCGAGGTCAGCATCAACTTGCCTGTCCCGTCGAGGCTGGCACTGACAAGATCTTTGAGCTTGGCGTCCGAGTTGATCGATCGAACCGTGTCCGCCGCCGTACTGCCCGTCGAAACCTTGAAGACGTAGGGCGTGGTGCCAAAGAGCGCCCCGTTGAAAGTGAGGTTTTCGTCGATGGTGCTGGTCGCGGTTTGCGCCATCTCACCGGTATTCGAGCCTTGTGTCGCGGCCTGGGAAATCTGAACCGCGTACGAACCGGTGCCCGCCGTCTTGGTCTTGCTTGTGCTGGAGACATAGCTCAACGCGGTATTCTGGCTTGAGCCGCTGGCCTGAAATAGGGCGGCGACGTCCGCAGAGTTGGTGCTGAGCGCGGCGGAGACGGTAGCGTTATCAAACGACAAGTGGCCAGTGTCGTCCAGCTTGAATCCAAGCGCCTGAAGACTCTGATACTTAGTGCTCAAGCCCGGAACCTTCGAGGTCACCATCGACTGAAGGTTGGTTTGAACCTGCTGAGCGACCGGGTCTCCAAATAGTATCCCTGTTTGAAAGGTCTTGGAATCGAAGGCGCTCTGCGTGGAGATGAAGTCGACGGTCGTGTTGTAGGCATCGACCATCGACTGGATCTTGCTGATCGTGCCGCTCGAGTCCTGGGTAAGGGAAATCTGAGTCGTAGGTGGCGTGGTCACATCGGCCTTAAGAAGCTTGATCGTGGCCCCCGGGATTGCGGTCGTAATAGTGTTGCTCGCGCTCGTCAGATGAATATTGTCGAGCGTGTACACCGCGTCCTGGGCGGCAAGCAACTCGTGCGGGGCTCCGGCTTGGGTAATGCCGAGCGCGTCGGTCAGAGCGTTCGCCGTGATCGTCGGGGCGTTCCCGTCCGTGCCCTTGATGTCCAACTTATAGACGCTGGCACCATTCACGGTCACCGCGCGCGCCGCAGAGGTCACGTTCGTGATCGCGCTGAGCTTGTTGGAAAGGCTTTGGAGGCTGTCGACCGAAGTGTCGATGGAGACCGTGGTGCCATTGACCGTGATATCCATGTTCTGGGGCAACCCCGGAATCAGGGTCTGCAACGTATCGGTCTGGCTGCTGAACGCCACACTGGTGGCGCCCCCCGCGATGGTCTCGCGCACCGTCGATGCGCCTGAAGTGAGCCCTAAGGTGCTGAGGGTGGTTCCTGACAGATTCGAGAGGGAGAGCTTCGAACCGGCCCCCGTCTGGGTTGACGTCAGCGTAAGGTAGGCGGATCCGGCTCCCCCATCGATCAAGCTCGCGGTCACATTCGCCCCCGCGGCGTTAATCTTTTGGGCGATGCCACGCAGGGATTCGGAACCGTCGAGGTTGACCTGCTTGCCGTTGATCACGAAGCTGCTCGCGGGCAGGTTGAGGGCCGTGGTCGTGTCCGCCTGCGCGGTCGAGGAAATCTTGTTTGCTTGAGCCAACTTGGAAACCGCGAGGGTATAGACGCCGGCAGTCGAGGTCGTGTCGTTGGTGATCGTGGCGACGGTCGCGTCGGACGAGCTTGCGGCGACGGTATTGAACGTCGAAGCCAGATTTAGGGCCGCCGAAGCTGAGGTGATCGACTGAAGCTGGGTCCGGAATGCGGCGAAGATCGTCTGCTTTCCCGCGACAGCCTGCTGCTGCCGCTGGATCAGTTGGATCGGCTGTTGCTCGATCGCCATCAACTTTTGCACGATCGAGGTCGTGTCGATGCCGCTCCCGAGACCGGAGAACGAGATACCGCTGAGACTTGAGCCGACGGACATGGTGGTTTCCTACTTAGGCGGCGAGCAGGCCGAATAGAGCGCTCGCTTCTTCAATCTTCATTTCCGTCTCCGACCGAATCCACTCTTCGTCCTCGGCGGAGAAGTCGAGCCAAGCGATTGCGCAGGGATCGATGTCAACCGGAGCAGGCTCGCAGTTGGGAAAATAAAGATGCTTGGTCAAAGTATCGGCATAGTGGAGAACGAACTTCATCGGATCGTCCCCTTCGGTGAACGGACCTTCGTGGGTGCCGATGAGGTCGACCAAGAGAGGGGGCAGATTCCACTTCTTCGCCATCTCCGCGCCGATTCCGCCGTGGTTCATGCCAAGCAGGAGCACCTCGGCGCGTTCGACAACAATCTTCTTCTCGGAGGCAAACTTGATGACCTGGTCGTAGGTCTGCGTGAACGTCGCGAAGAGGAACAGTCGACCGATGTCGTGGAGAAGTCCGGCAACAAATACCGCCTCGGCTTCTCGTGCGGGCACCTTCTTCTTCTTGCAGATCAGGCCCCCGCAGGCCGCTGCGGCAAACGAGTGAAGCCAAAACAGCTTCAAAACCTCTTGCTGGCGGGGCGTCGTCGTCTTCAGGGCGCTCATCGCACCGACGCTCAGAACCAGATTCCGAATTTGCTGCATTCCGAGGATCACGATCGCCTGGCCGAGGCTAGTCACTTGACCGCTCAGGCCGTAATAGGCTGAATTCACCACGCGGAGAACCTTGGAGGCCAAAGCCTGGTCCGTCGCAATGAGTTTCTCGATGGCCGCGGCGCTCACGCTCGGGCTCTCCGTCTCGTGGAGAACACGCGTCACGACGCTCGGAAGGGCCGGCAAGTCTGCAAGCGCCTTCTCAATGCTTTTTTGAACGAAAGTGTTTGTTTGGTTGGCGGACATGGCTCGTGGGTAATTCTCGGCACCTCATCCGCCAATTCGCAGCAGACCTGCAACAATGATGTCATTAGTCAGGGGAAGTTGCCGGAACGACCTGACTAGCCCGCTTAAGGTACGGGGTTCAACCCGGTTCGCAGGTCAACTCTCAGCGTCGATTGACTCAGGGAGCGAACATAGAGGAGAATAGAGGGAGATTCGTCGGAGTATGTGTTGGTTATGAAGCGATTCATTCGATTTGCCGCAATTATCGTCGGCGGCCTCGCCGCGAGCATCGCCTCGGCCTTTACATTCAATGTAACAAGCCCTAACGCAGGCACGATCAGCGATCCGACGTTCCTCGGCTCGACGAACACGGTCTCGTTTAGCGCCACTGCCGTTGACCGCGAGTTGACGGTGACGGTCGTCGCGACCAATCTCGATACCAACACCACGATCACGCGGGAGCAAAAGTTCACCCCCACCGACAGCAAGATCGACAGCAGCATCCCGCTAAACTTCTCGCCTGGTACCCCGGAAGGCAACTACCGCCTCGACGTCTCGGCTCACTACACCGGTGACCCTACGACAACCACCGTGACGATCGACAACCTGAAGCTCGACATCACCAAGCCGAAGATTCTCGAATTCAATCCCGGCACCAGCACCTTCGTGCCCGCAGGTGTCGTGCACATCACGGCGTTCATTCAGGAAGCCAACTTCAAGAATTACACGGTCCAGGTAAACGGTCAGGACATTCCCGACAACACCGGCACCACCCTCGTCAATAACGAGCTCACCGTCAACTGGGATACAACCGGAATCACCAACGACGGATCTCAGACGATTTCGATCACGATCACCGACAAGGCAAACAACACGTCGAGCCAGTCAATCTCCGTGACCCTCGACCGCATCAAGCCGTCGATCACCATTCAGTCGCCCAGCAGCAGCGTCCGCGCGCGGGCCGATTTCAACGTTGTCGTCGACATCCAAGACGCCAGCACAGCCAGCGTCGACGTAACCGGCATCGACGTGATCCTGACCCGAATGGATGGCAGCTTCCTTTACCGAGTCCCGCGCGTCTCTCTCAATGGGCAGAGCGGCAACACGCAACGATGGACCGGGCGGATCTTGGGAAAGAAGGTAACCCTGCCGAAACAATTCAAATTGAAGGTAACTGCGGTGGATCGGGCCGGAAATATTGCCGTTACGCAATCAACGACCATCAACGTGAAATAGAATAGCAAGATCGGAAGGGCCGATCTGTCTCGAACTGGGAGGAAACGATGAATGCAAGGAAGCTGTTAGGGCTATCAACTGGGATAGCGGTTCTGTCATGCACTGCCGCCGCGCAAGTCCCTGACCTGCTCAACGCGCTGGACGCCGGCGGTCGCGCGATGGGAACGGGCGGTGCCTTGTACGCCACTGGCTCGGATACGAACTCGGCCTTCTACAATCCGGCTGGCCTCGCGTTTATGACCCTGCCGCAGATTGGTTTGGTCTATCGCAACCTCCCCACTTCGAGGACCAGCATTTCTGGAGATACGACCGACCCCGTCTATCACAGCCTCGGGTCAAAGGGTAGCTCGCAAATTACCCACTTCGGGTACGCCTTACCTCTCCACGGAGGCAAGAACGGAGTCATCGGATTCGCCTATAACATCGGCGGCTTCATGGACGATCGCCTGCAAGGCAGCACGACGTCGGGTTCGATCACGACCAACAAGCAGCTCTCGCGAATGGCGAAGGCGGACGTATTTTCCCTCGCCTTTGCCAAGGCGAAGAGCGATCAAAGCTTCAGCTGGGGACTGGGCGTCCAAGTCGTCCAACAGCACCTTGACTACACCCTGAACCAGAACGACAGTGGCGGCGGCTCCATCTCCCGGTCCGACTCCAGCACCGGAACGGGTGTCGGTGTCATCGCAGGCATCCAGTACACGCCGAAGTCGAACCCCAACGTGAGCGTCGGTGCCAGCTACCGATCAGAAATCAACCTGACCGGCAACTCGACCACCTCCGACTTGTACGACAAGATCCCGGCGCGCTTCATCGGCGGCATCGCGTTCCGGCAGGACGGGTTCCGCGGCGGTAAGGACTTCGTGGTCTACGGAGCCCAGATTCAGCACTTCTTCAGTGCTAGCGAAGGCGTCGATTTCAGCCGCAAGAATCAGACGACGGCTGGCTTTGGCCTCGAGTACAACTATGCGTTCGGCGGCTCTGGCCGGATCCCCCTGCGGGTCGGCTACAACGTCGTCCCCAGCGGCGGCGATAGCTTCGGGAGCCGTAATGCCTTCACCTTTGGCATCGGATACCGACCGAACGACGCCAAGTACACTTTCGACCTCAACTTCGCAAATCCGCAGCACGGCGGATACGACGTTAGCCTCGCGCTCAACTATAGGTTCGGCAAGTAAACATGAATCGACTCCGACTCATTCTCTTGACGGCCCTTGCGGCCGTCGCGGTGACTTCCGCGTTTGGCCAAGCTTGGACCTCCGCCTACGAAGCGGGGCTCAAAGCCGCCAAGGCAAGCAAGTGGACCGAGGCACGAACGGACTTTCTCAAAGCCGCCGCCTACCGTCCCGAGGACGCGTCAGCGCCGACCATGCTCCCCGGGCCTGTTACCGAACGACGAACTTGGCGTAACGGTGCCCCGTATTCTCCCAACTTCCTCGCCGCATACTCTGCGTACAAGGCAGCCGCGGGCGCCGGAGCGGGTGACGATCAGAGCGGCCTGCTCAAGACCGCCGCGGGAGAGCTCGAAGAGAGACTTGCGAAGGGCCAAAGCAGCCGCGCGACCTATTACATCCTCACTGCGGTCTACGAGAAACTCGGCGACGTCACCAAGCGAGACGCCACGCTACGAGCGTTTTCCGCGAGCGGCGAGAAGCTGGCCTGGAAAGTCGACACCGACGGGATCTCACCGGAAGACTTCGGACTGATCAATTCGAACGGTACCGGTACGCGCCCTTCGCAAGGCACGACGGTTCCCTCCGTTCGACCCGACAAGTCCGGCAACGTTCCACTCACCAATCCCTCCTTGAGTTCGGCCGTCATCTCGGTCCCCACCAAGTTCGCGCTCCTCATCGGAAACAGCGAATCCAAGCTGCCCGGAGGCGGAGTGGCCTACGCCGGTGACGATGCCCAACTCCTTCGGGAAGCCCTCATCGCCCACGGCGGATATCTCAACGCCAACGTCGATGTCGTGGTCAACGCCACCGCCGCCCAGATTCTGACGAGTGCGAAGGCTCTCGCCGACCGGATGCCGAACAACGCGACCGTCCTCATTTTCTATGCCGGGCGTGGTGTCAACATCGGCGGCAAGGACTTCCTTGCCGGAGTCGATACCTCCACCCCGGACGATACGGCGTCGATGGCTCCCAAGGCCGCCATTTTGGACTTCTTCCTTCGCAAGAGCGCGGCAATCTTCTCGTTCTACGAGCTTTCGCGCCCGGTGAACGGAGGACGCTACTTCGGCACCGAATTGCCGGCCGGTGGAGATGTCTCGCAGATGTTCGCAACCTCTCAAGGGAACGATATCGGCCCCCTTTATCGAGACGGAAAGCAGGTCGGCACCTTCATCGATGCCTTCGTGGATGTGATGAAGGATCTGCACTCCAACGCCATCCCCATCCTCGAGTTCGGATGGCAGGTCTTCTATAAGATGCGGCACGGAAGCGGAAGTCAGCAAACGCCGACCCTCCCGATTCTCAGCCACATGGAACCTACGTCTCGCTTCTAGATCCGGTAAAGAAGGGTTTTCATGGCACGCTCGTGTTAGACGTCGTGCCGGAAGTCACCTCGCTGATGCGAGAACTGTCCGGTGATTACGCCGACCGATACGTCGGCGAATTGCTGTTGCCCCCGCTCACCAAAGCCCTTGGCCTCGGCCGAGTAACGGTTACCGATCTCAAGGCACGTCTGATGTCGCCCTACGGCAGCTTGGAAGCCCTTTACGGCGTCTACGCTTTCGCCCGGCGAGGAAAGGAGCGCGTCGAACTTGGCCAGATCGCGCTTGAAGCCCTGCATCGGACCGCCACGGAAGCGGGGTTCGAGCAGTTCCTCCGCCGACCCGACGCCGACGCACTGTGGGCGTCTTTCTGCGAGGTCACCCGCGAGCACGGCCGCAAGCCCATGGAGCAACTCAACCGCGGAGTCGTGGCTGGCATCGCCGAACTCGCCCAAGAGATCTACCGTCTAGACGGGAACGGCTCAATCGCACGTTGGGTAGTGGATGGTGTCCTTCGGACCGACCGCATCGAACCGCAGTTTCTCCGAATCGTGGATATTAGGGGGGTCGGGCCCAAGCTCGCTTCCCTGTTCCTTCGCGACGTGGTCTTCCTTCCCAACCTAGAGCGCGGCCTCGACTTCGCCGATCGGATCTACGTCCAACCCGTCGACAAGTGGACGCGCGTCGCCGCTCCCTTCCTGCTTCGGGAACCTGACGCCGAGGAGTACGCCGATTGGATTCTTGCTGGCAAGATCGCGAAGGTGGCGCGGCTCGCGGGCGTGAGCGGCATACGACTCAACATGGGAATTTCCTATTTCGGTACGCGAGTCGCCATTTCGACGGGAGCCTTCAGCGACGGGCTGCGAGCGATGGCTAGCGCATCCGTGCCGACGCAAGAACCAGCCCGTCAAGCGTGAGCATTGGCTCGTAACGCTCGATTGTCTCGGCGAGACCCACAAAAGAGCCGCCTAGGCCGCCCGTAGCGATCACCGTCGCGCCGCCCCCGAGTTCCGAATCGATCTTGCGCACCAACGCGTCTACCGCGCCCGCGTAGCCCAGCATGATGCCCGCCTGCATGGCGTGAACCGTGTTCTTGCCGATCGCCGTCTCGGGAGCCGTCAGCACGACCCGGGGGAGTTTCGCCGCCCGACCGACCAGTGCCTCGCTCGAAACCGCGACGCCCGTCATCAGCGCCCCTCCAACGTAGCCTCCGCTTCGGTCCACGATATCGAAGGTCGTGGCTGTGCCGAAATCGACCACGATGATCGGCGGCTTGAACTGGGCCAGAGCAGCGAGGCAGTTCGCGAGTCGGTCCGCACCGACCGCCGTCGGCGGGTCGTAATCGACCGGCAAGTCGACCTCCGCCCCCGTACGCAGAAAACGAGGGGCAACCTCAAGGTACTTCGAGCATAAGAGCTCAAGCGCCAAATCGATCCCCGGCACCACCGACGCGACAATCACGCGCGAAACCTTGAAGGAGAAACCTCCGAGGTCGAATAGAGACTTCAACCAGGCCGCGAGCTGGTCTTCCGTATCGTCAATCTGGGTACTGCGACGCCACTGGGCAACCCAATCCTGGCCGTCCCACAGCGCGTAGACCGTCTGCGTGTTGCCGACATCAATCGCCAAGAGCATGAGTTAAGTCTACGCGGCTATACACTTTGCCGCCCGCTTCCGCGCCGAGAACGTCCACGATCTTTCCCGCAACCTCGTCACGAAGGTCGTAGGCGTCGGCCTCAACCATGATCCGCAGCATGGGCTGAGTGCCGCTAGGGCGCACGTTCAATCGACCCCGCCCAAACAGCGCGGTCTCCGCGCTTTCCAGAGCCTCGATCACCGCGCTGCCCTTGTTCCAGGTCGTTCGGTCGTCCACCTCGATGTTGACGAGCAGTTGCGGCCAGGGCTCGTAGTCGTCGTAGAACGCGCTGGCAGGACGCCCCTCGGCCTTCAGGACGCGAAGGAGCTCCAGCATGGTCGCCAGGCCATCGCCAGTGGGTCCATGCTCAGGAAAGATGATGTGACCGCTCTGCTCGCCGCCGATTCTCGCCCTCGTGTCGGTAATCCGCTGGGCAACGTACTTGTCGCCTACGGGGGTTCGCTCCAGCGTCACGCCTTCGCGGGCCAGGAATGCCTCGAACCCGCCATTGCTCATGATCGTGCCAACCGCGACCGCGGGGTCTAGGCGTCCAGCTCGTTTCTCGTGCGCGGCCCAGATGCCGATGGTTCGGTCGCCATTGATGAGCCTTCCCTTCTCGTCGCTGAAAACCGCCCGGTCCGCATCGCCATCGAACGCGACGCCGACATCCGCCCCGGAATCGACCGTCAGTTTTTGAATCTTCTCCGGCTTGGTCGCCCCGCCGTCGCGGTTGATGTTCATCCCGTCGGGCTTGTCGCCCGTGACGAACACTTCCGCACCAAGGCGGCGAAGAATTTCCGGCCCAAGCTCGTATGCGGCCCCGTGGGCACCGTCGACCGCAACCTTCATCCCAGAGAGGCCACCCGGGACAATCGCGGCCAAGAACTCGAGATACGCTCCGTGGGCGGCGTTGCTGGCTTCCATCCAGCCCACCTCGCCGCCGATCTTTCGTTCGCCGAGGGGAGTGTCCATCAGGCGCTCGATTTCGAGTTCGACTTCATCGGCGAGCTTGCAGCCGTTGTGGCCGACGAACTTGATCCCGTTGTCCGGCGCCGGGTTGTGGCTCGCCGAGATGATCGCGCCGAGGCCGAATTCTCCCACGCGGGCGAGGTAGGAAACCGTGGGCGTCGGGGCGATCCCGAGGGTCACAACATCGATCCCCACCGAGCAGAGCCCGCTCGCTAAAGCTGCGCCCAGCATTGGACCGCTACGACGAGTGTCCATACCCAGCACGGCGCGAGGCGTCTGCCCTGACGCGATCAGCCACCGGCCAGCGGCTTGTCCCATCGCAAACGCCAGTTCCGGCGTCAGCTTCGAGTTGGCGATCCCGCGGATGCCATCGGTGCCGAAATACTTGCGGCTCACGGTCGCTTCGCCACGCGTACCCGCGCCGGTCGGACCGTCCGTTCTCCCATCTTGTAGCCCGGCTCCAGTTCGGCCATGACCGTGTCATGCTCGTGCTCTTCCGAAGTCTCGACTCCGATCGCGTCGTGATGCTCGGGATCGAACGGCTCACCGACCACGTGCAGTCGCGTCAGACCATGCGACTCCAGCACCGACTTCATCTGCTTCTCGACGACTCGAATGCCTTCGGCGACCGACTCCAGGGTCGCTCCGCGCTCGATCGAGGCCACCGTTCGCTCAAAGTTGTCGAGAATCGGAAGCAGATCGACCAAGATTCGCTCCGTCGCCATCTCCTGCATCCGCGCTCGCTGCTCATCCTGGCGCTTCCGGAAATTCTGGAAGTCCGCCATCGTACGCAAAAGCTGGTCTTTGGCCTGATCGCGTTCGTCGGCGATCCGGGCGAGGGCATCGCGCAGGGTCTGGACGTCGTCGTTCAAATCCGCCGATTCTTCTATCGGCTCTTCATCGGTAATCAGGGGATCGTTCTCTGGCACAGTTTCAAATTCCTTGTTGGGGGGAAGTCGCATTTTACCCTTTGTCAGGTCCACTTTGAACCAAAAGCCATTGCCACTCTAGGCAAACTAGTATATACTTGTCTACTATGCAGCTCGCGCTCTTCGACGCTCTTCCTCGGCCCGCTCATTTGGGCCGTGCCGACATCGGCGATCGGCCCCGCGCAAAGGCGCTCGTTGCCGGAACCGGCAAGATCAAAGGGTTTGACTACGCGTTGAACGCCTATGTTGGGTGCGGTTTCGGCTGCACGTATTGCTACGCCCAATTCTTTGTCGCCGATCTCGAACGTCGGGCCGCCTGGGGCTCCTGGGTTGACGTGAAGTCGGGAGTGATCAAAGAGGTTCTGGGGCACGATCTCTACGGGAAGCGAGTCCTTATGAGCTCGGCGACCGACCCGTACCAGCCGATCGAGGCGCGGGTTGGCCTCACCCGCGAGATTTTGGAGGTGCTGAGCTCATCGAGTCGGCAGCCCTACCTTGTTGTCCAAACCCGATCACCGCTGGCAATTCGGGATATCGATCTCTTCAAGCGATTCACGAACTTGCGCGTCAACATGACGATCGCCACCGACGACGACCTCATCCGGCAGGAGTTCGAGCCGAACTGCGCCAGCATCAATCGCCGATTCGAGGCGTTGTCGGAGCTCAAGGCCGCCGGAGTCCGGATCGGAGTTTCGATCTCACCCTTGCTTCCCTTGCGCGATCCAGCGGCGTTCGCCATGCGCATCCAGAAGCTGAATCCGGAGGGCGGATTCCTGAACGTGTTTCACGAAACAAACCAGCCTTTCGCCTCGAACACCCCCTTGTGGGTGCGAGAGAAGGTTCGGGCGATGGGGTGGACCAAGTCGATGTCGGACCACGCGATGCGCATCCTCCGGGCACGTCTTCCGCAACTGGGATGACCGGACGAACAACGTAATGGATCGCTATGTTATTAACATTTGCATTCCCACCGAGACGGTAAACCATACTCTCGCGTGCGGAAGATTATTAATGTTTTGGCCCTCGGGCTGGCGGCTGGCGTGGCCTCCGCTTCAATTCTCCCTCCCCTCAGCGTCTACACGAAGCTGAAGTCCAACACGTTCGGTGGCTGGGCCCAAGAGTCTGGACTCTCGACCGTCCTCAAGACGCATGGTAAGTTCACGCTCGGCGCGAACCTCGCCGTCGTCACCAAGTGGCCCTACCACACCGAGAACGGCGTGCAATACACCTCCGGTTTGACGCTTCGCTACCGAGTCGCGGCTTCGGACGACTCGCTGGCGACCTCCGTCTACACGAAGGTGAAGTACGACCTGTTCCACACCTGGCAGCAGGAGACCGGCGTCGCCGCCAACCTCTGGCACCAGGGTCCCTGGACGCTCGGCTTCAATGCGGGCTTCCTGTACACCTATCCAATCATCGTCCACGACAAGGCCCCGTCTTACACGATCGGTTTCACACTAACCCGCAAGCTGTAGGCTCTCGTCAATCTCCTCCGAAAGCCCTCCCCAGAGGGAGGGTCGGGAGGGTGCATTCTTGACACCGACTCGCCGCCTGAGTGCCTCAAGGATGAAGGCTCCGAGCTCTCAACAAGAAGAGCACGGCCGGGGCCATGTACTCCAAATTAAAGAAGGGCTGCACCAATTGGTGCAGCCCTTCTTGCTATGAAAAACTTGGCGCGCTCGAAAGGACTCGAACCTTCGACCCTCAGCTCCGCAAGCTGATGCTCTATCCACTGAGCTACGAGCGCGCGCGGAAGTGAAAGATACCCGACCTTGGACCTGCGGCGCTAGGTCGCTTGAGTGGGTAACGCCGCTCTGACCGGCACATGAGTCACTTCCCCGTCGATTCCCCCGAGGGCAAGGGTCATCCCGGTAACGTCAAATGCCAGCGACGTAAGCCTCGCCCCCGCCACCGTGTTGGCCGTCGCGAGTTCGTTTCCGTTTAGATCGTAGAGGACGGCACCAAACTCTCCTCCGACCGCAAAAATCTCGTCAGAAGGCGAAGCCGCGACCAAAGGCAGGCCCGGGCTCACGTCTACCGTTGCCAACGTCTGACGAGTTCCAACGTCCACGATCTGAAGCTGATCAAGTGTCCGCACCGCCACCACCGGTCGATGGGGCAAAGCGGCGAGGGCGTAAACCCGCTCGTAAGTCAGCCGAAAGCGCCGACCGAAGCCAGGCAGATCCCAAACCCAGGTCTGCGAGCCGTCGCTCCCGACAAAACCGCTCTTGTCTGAGAGCATCGCCACCATGCGGGGTGCGATCGACATGCGACGACGGCGCTCGGACCAGCCGCCGAGATTCCAAAGATTGAGGCTCCCCTCGTCGAACGGGACGAGCAACTGACCGTCGTTCAAGAACGCCACATCACTCGGACCCTGGACCAGGAAGCTGAACAGGTTGGGCGGCGAGAACGACCAAATCTCCGCTCCCGACTCCACGTCGTACGCGGCCAGGCGATCCGAGAGCGCGGCAACGAGCACGCGACCACTGGGATCGAACACCAATCGCCGAACACGCTGAACCGCGCTCGCCTTCTGAGACTCGCTGCTCAGGTCGATCGTCCAACGCCGATCGCGCCCGTCCATCAAAGTCAGCGCCATTGATGCGTTCGCCTCGGCCCAAACTCCTCCCCCCGGAGCGTGAGCAATCTGGATAACCGCGACCGATTCAAAGGAACGGCTCGGGCCGAGCGCCGGGGTCACCGCATCCGAAGGAGTGCTTAGCATCATCGGAGTCGGCAGCGCGCCTGGCCCGGCAGCAGGAGTCAGGAAAGCAAGCAAAACCGCGACCACCGCCGACGCCTGCTCGGGGCTAAGGTCGGTTTCAGAGACAAGTGCCCGGGCCCAGTCATCTGAGGCCACCCCAGCCTGGCCCCCGGTTGACACCAAGCGTTGCCCGGAGGGGGTCTTTAAGACCTTGACGAAATGCGAGATCTCGTCGTCGTGCGAACGACCGATTCGCGCCTGCAGAGTGATCTGCAGCCGTGCCGGGTCACGTAAGATGCGCGGCCCGTCGTAGCGAACTAGGTGTTCCAGGACCTCGGCCAGAGATGGCTGTTCCATTTGCTCCTTTAACTTATCACCGGATTCGCGAGATTGCGACGCCATTGCCTGACATTTAGCGGTTAGTCATCTTCGCCCGGTGAGCCGGAATCCATTCGGATTTCTCCCATGCTTCCCGATCCAGAGTCAATTCAGACTCATGGGCCTCCAATAGACCCTGCAGGTTCCGATCGTAGGGCCGGCGCTTCAGGAACTCCCGCGCCACCACCGCACACTCGTGATTCCGCTCAAGCCGATCGTATGCCTGGGCCAATTTGACCCCCGCGTCGACAAAAGAAGGGTCAAGCGCCACCGCGCGGGAAAGCGGCTCCAGTGCCTCCGAATAGTGACCCAGGCGAAATTCGCATAGACCCAGGTAGCCGTTCAACCTGGAGTTCGCGGGATAGGTCAACAACAACTCGGTGGCAAGGCTGGACGCCTCGGCCCATCGACCTTCGTGCATCAGAGATTCCACCGGCTCCAAAATTGGCATCTTCAAGAATTGCAAACGATTCTCGTCCCGAATTGTTTCCTCCGAAACGCTCTCTAAGTTTACAGCCCAATAACTCTACGGGGAAGGGCTCCAACCGCCGACACTTCCAATACGGGGGTTTTGGGCCCGATTTTTGGAATGAACCTACTCAGCAAGATCCTCCGCCATACCGATCTCCTCGTGGGCCTTGGCCTGCTGACGGTCATCGGGATGTTGGTAATGCCGCTCCCCCACGCCGTCTTAGATGCCGGCTTGGTGGTCGCGATCGCTGGCTCAGTCGTCATTCTCCTCACTGCGGTAAACGTCACCGACGCGCTCCAGTTCAGTGTCTTTCCGTCCCTCCTCCTCGTCACCACCCTTTTCCGTCTTGCTCTCAGCATCGCGGCGACCAAGCTGATCCTCGGTACCGGCGACGCCGGCCAGGTCATCCAGACCTTCGGCAACTTCGTGATGGGCGGCGACTTCGTCGTCGGCTTTGTTGCGTTCTTGATCCTGATCATCGTCAACTTTGTCGTCATCACTTCCGGTGCCGGACGCGTCTCCGAAGTCGTCGCCCGATTCACCTTGGACGCGATGCCCGGCAAGCAGATGGCGATCGACGCCGACCTCGCTGCCGGTCTTATCGACGAAGACGGCGCCCGCCAGCGTCGCAAGCAGATCAAGCAGGAAGCGGACTTCTACGGCGCGATGGACGGCGCTTCCAAGTTCGTCAAGGGCGATGCCGTCGCCGGCATCCTCATCGTCGCGATCAACATCGTCGGCGGCTTCGCCATCGGCTTCATGAAGGGCCAAAGCGACGCGATGACGATCCTCAAGACCTATTCCCTCCTCTCGGTGGGTGAAGGTCTCGTCTCCCAGCTTCCCGCCCTGCTCATCTCCGTGGCCTCTGGTTTGATGGTCACCCGCGCTGGACAAGAGCGCTCGATGGGCGGCCAAGCCGCTTCCCAATTCCTCGCCCAACCCAAGGCGATCGGCGTCGCCGGCCTCGCGATGGCAGGCTGTGCGGTCGTCCCCGGCTTCCCCACCCTCATCTTCCTCGCCGCCGCCGCGGTCTGTTTCGGCCTCTACCGATTCCTTACCAAGAACCCAAACGCGGTCAAACTGTTCGACGAACCCTCCGCCGAGGAGAAGGCAAAGGCCGCCCGCAAGGCTCAGGAAGCGGCCGCCGCCGCTGCACCGACCGGCCCTGAAGCGGTGATGCCGCTCCTCAACGTCGACACCCTCGAAATCGAAATCGGTTACGGCTTAACCAAGCTCGCCGACCCCCGAGCCGGAGGCGACCTCAGCGAGCGCGTCACCGCAACCCGGCGCCAGATCGCCCTCGAACTCGGCTTCGTCATGCCGACCGTCCGCATTCGCGACTCGATCCACCTCAGCACCAACGAGTACATCGTCAAGGTTCGAGGCGAAGAGGTCGCCCGCGCCGAAGTCATCCCCGGTCACTGCCTCGCCGTCAACAGTGGCGCGGTTCTCGGCACCATCCCGGGCACGCCCGCCAAGGACCCGGTCTTCGGTCTCGATGCTCTTTGGGTGGACGATGGCATGCGGGAAGCCGCAGAGCGCGCCGGTTACACCGTCATCCTTCCAACCGCAGTTATCACCACCCACCTTGCCGAGCTCGTCAAGCAGTACGCCGCCGAGCTTCTCACCCGTCAGGATGTCCAGGCGCTGGTCGAGAACGCGAAGCGGATCAATCAGGCCGCCGTCGAAGAGCTCGTGCCAAACGTGCTCCAACTCGGCGAGATCCAAAAGGTGCTTCAGCATCTGCTCCGCGAGCGGGTGCCCATTCGTGACATGGTCACGATCCTCGAGACCATGGCGGACTTCGGCCAGCGCGTTAAGGACCCCGATCAGCTCGGCGAACTCGTCCGCGCGTCCATTTCCCGGACGATTACCCGCCAATTCCTCGACCACGAGAACAAGCTCTACTGCATCACCCTGGAGCCCGAGCTTGAGCGCCAACTCGCCGAGCAAGTGAACATCACCAACTTCGGATCGACATTGGTTATGGATCCCGACTCACAACGCGGCCTCATCGCCCGACTCACCGCCGAGCAGGATGCCGCGCTCTCCCGTGGCTATCAGGCCGTGCTCCTCTGCTCGTCTCAGTTGAGGCTCCCCCTCCGAAGGCTCGCCGAGAAGTACATCCCGCAGGTCCACGTTCTCGCCTACAACGAGGTCGCTCAGAGAGCGGATGTGGAGTTTGTCGGCCAGGTTCGTGCGGCCTAGCGAGGGTATTCTTTAGCTTCGATGAAGCTCCACGAATACCAGTCCAAAGACGTCCTGACCAAGTACGGCGTCCCCTGTCCGCGCGGTGAAGTGACCAGCGACGCCAGCGAGGTCAAGGACATCGCTACCCGACTCGGAGGGAACGTCGTCGTGAAGGCTCAAGTCCTCATGGGCGGACGCGGTAAGGCGGGCGGCGTGAAGCTATTCACCAACGCCGAGGAGGCCTCAACTTTCGCAAATGAGCTCATCGGCAAGAAGCTTGTCAGCATTCAGAATCCTGCCGGCATGGTCGTCGAGAAGATCTTGGTCGCCGAAACGGTGGACATCGCTCAGGAGTTTTACGTCGCCGTCCTCCTCGACCGTGCAACCCAGCAGAACCTCGTGATGCTCAGCGCCGAGGGCGGAATGGAGATCGAAGAGGTCGCCGCGACCAACCCGGACGCGATCGTCCGCATCCAAGTCGACCCCGCTTGGGGCGTGGCCGATTACGAACTGCGCGCCGGCGTCAAGGCCGCCAAAATTCCGAAGGTCGCTCAGGGCCAGATGGTCTCGATGATCAAGAAGCTCGTGAAGGCTTACATTGAAGAGGACGCGGAGATGATCGAGATCAACCCGTGCGCTCTCACCCCCGACGGCAAGCTGGTCGCCGCCGACGCCAAGGTCTCCATCGACGAGAACGCGCTTTTCCGCCATCAGGAATTTGCCGACACCCAGAGCGACTCCGCCGAGGACCCGATCGAAGCGGAAGCCGCCAAGCGCGGCATCGCCTACGTCCGGCTCGGTGGTGAGGTAGGAATCATGGGCAATGGTGCCGGACTCGTGATGTGCTCGCTCGATGAAGTCAGCGCCGCCGGCGGCAAGGCCGCAAACTTCATGGACGTTGGAGGCGGTGCTCAATCCGAGCGCGTCAAGAGCTGCGTTGAGCTCGTCCTAATGGACCCGAACGTGAAAGGGCTGATGATCAATATCTTCGGCGGGATCACCCGGGGTGAGGAAGTCGCCAAGGGAATCCTCGCCGCGTTCGAGCAGCTCAACGTCAACATCCCCGTCGTCGCGCGCATCGAGGGCACCGGTGCCGCCGAGGGCCTCGCGCTCCTTAAGGGCACCAGCATCGTCCCCGCCGCCACCATGCAAGAAGCCGCCCAGAAGATTGTGGCCTTAACGCGGTGAGCTAGAACCCGCATGCCTCAGGGTTAACCCCCGTTAACTGACGATCCACCGCAAGACCTAACCCTGAGGCTATAACTCAAGCCTCCCAAATCAGACAACGGCCAAACCAGTGGTTGACATTTGGCCCACCCCCGCTCCTAGGTACTGAGCGAACACCCGGTTCTGTGAGAGGAAAACCCCTGAAACTTGGCAGGAAATTCAGGAATTCAAGGAAATGCCAAATTTAGGTTCGAATTTGACCGTAACCTTCCTAAAACCCGTGCCCCCAAAGTGCCACTTTGAACCTTCGAGGCGGTGCCACTTGGTGCCATCCCTGCCACTTGAGAGTGCGCGGCCCGGCGCAGGCTAACCCGCTTTCATAACATGCGAATCCGCCGGCAAGGGCGCCAACCGAAACCGCAGGATGTCCACCGCACGCCGCGGCGAAACCCCCATCAGGTCGCGGAAGTCGTCCGCCAAGTGCGCGGGATCGCAATAACTGAATCGTCGGGCCACTTCAGCCAACGGCAGATCCTCGTGGTCCCGCGCGAACACCAGCGCGTCCCAGAACCGCTTGAGTCGCACCACTTGCTTCGGCGACACGCCGATCGTCTCCTGGAACTGGCGGCGCAGATGACGCTCGCAGTAGCCCGCCGCCTGCACCATCTCCTCCATCGTCGCGCGGCCGCCCCGGTGGGCGATTACGCTGAGGGCGGATTGGGTCGCCGAACAACGGTCGGCGCGGTCGTCGAGGCGATCCAGCAACCGGGCCTCAAGAATGCGGAGTCGATCCAGCGGTTTCTTAGCGTGGGCCAATTCCTTGAACAGTCGATCTGCCCAGGTTCCCAGGGGCTCATTCGCCGCCACGTACCGGTTGGCAATATCGCTCGTCGGCATCTTAAAGAGCTCGGAGAAGCCGGTCGCGGTAAACCGAACGCCCACCACCTGTTGGCCCGTCGCGAAGATGCGCTCACGCTGGTGAACGTGCGGTCCAGCCAGCATCAGCTCGCATTCGCCCGCCTTGGCGCTCGCTGGCGTATAGAGGTTAAATGAGAGCTCTGCACAGGCTGAGGGCTTGAGGAGCCAGTTGTAGATGCTTGCAATCCCCGTGGTGGTGCTCACACTCCAGTAGCAAGAGATATACGGCCGCAGTGAGTCGTGAGGGCGAAAGTCGTTTCGATGTAACCAGTGCTCGGCGGGAATTGCCGACTGATCGCGATAAAACGGAAACGGTACGAGTTCCTCTACCATCTTGTCTACGCTGACTGTCCAATTGGACCCAGGCTCCTCTAATGATGCTTTCTCTCCACTAGAATTTCGCTACCTTTAGGCCGGCCTCGTACACCTTCCTGGTAGAAGGAAGCACAAAATCTTCCAGGGGTTTGACCCATGGAACCGGCGTATCCAGTCGTGTCACCCGGATTGGGGGTGCATCCAGCAGATCGAAAGCCTTGTCGCACATCCGCGCGATTACTTCGCCCGCGAAGCCACACGTCATGGGTGCTTCGTTGACGACCACCAATCGGTGCGTCTTCCGCAGCGATTCAATGATCGTGTCCTCGTCCAAGGGAACGAGGGTGCGAAGGTCGATGACCTCGGCGGAGATTCCCTCTTTGGCCAACTCGTCTGCCGCTTGCAGGCAATGGAGCACGTTGTTGCCGTAGGTCACGTAGGTAAGATCCGTGCCTTCACGACGCACGCGCGCCTTGCCAAGCGGAACGATGTAGTCCTCTTCGGGCAATTCCTCCTCGATGTCTCGGAGGCGATAGTTGTATTTGATTTCGTAGAAAATCGTCGGGTTGCCGCTGCGGATCGCTGCCTTCAGCAATCCCTTCGCGTCATACGGCGTCGAGGGCACCACGATCTGGAGGCCAGGCGAGTTCGCAAACCACGCCTCGTTCATCTGGCTGTGATACAGCGCACCGCCGCCGTAGGCTCCTGCCGGACCGCGCACCACGATCGGGAGATTGACCTCACCCGCCGTGCGGTAGTGGTAGGTCGCCATGTTGTTGACAATCTGGTCGAACCCGCACGAGATGAAGTCGATGAACTGCATCTCGCAGACTACGGTCATTCCGTTGAGGGCCATGCCGACCGCGGAACCGATGATCGCGGCTTCCGAGATCGGCATGTCGACCACTCGCTGGGGGCCGAACTTCTCCTGCAGACCGATCGTGACGCCAAACGCGCCGCCGAGAAGACCCACGTCCTCGCCCTGCACGATCATCTTCGGATTGCGCTCCATCTCCTCGAAGAGGGCCTCCTTGAGCGCGGTCAAATAGTTCGTCTTCTTCGCGACGGGCGCGGTTACGGCTGCGCTCATGCGTTCTCCTTGAACACCCAACGCCCACCTTCTTCAGCGGCTGGCATCGGGGCCTTTCTTGCAAAATCAATCCCTTCCGAGAGGTACGCGATGACCTCCGGCGGAAAATCTTCGGCTACCGTCTCCATCGCGTTCTTGCCTTCCGCGATGTGGAGCTTGGCCTGCTCGGGACTCAGGTAACCCAGATCCACGAGCTTCTTGCGGCAGATCGCGATCGGATCACGGGCTCGGCCCTGTGAGACGTTGTCCGCCGGTCGATACTTCGCCGCGCGGTCGTCGTCGTGGTCACCGTGCCCGTAGGCGCGGAACGTCTTGCACTCGACGATGCTGGGACCCTTGCCTGACCGAGCGAAGTCGATCGCCATCATCACCTTGTCGTACACGTCGAAAACGTCCTGCCCGTCGGCAACCCAACCCGGAATCCCGAAACCGTCGGCGCGACGCGCGAAATCTTCTTGGCTATATTCAAGCTCAACCGGCGTGCCATACGCCCACTGGTTGTTCTCGATGATCGTCACCACCGGCAGTTTGTGCACTGCCGCATAGTTGATCGCTTCGTGAAAAATGCCTTGGGCAGTCGAGCCTTCGCCGTTGAACGTCACCGCGACCGCGTTCCCGCCCGCCATTCGATCGGCGTAGACCACGCCCGCAGCCACCGGAATCGTGCCCGCCAGCATCGAAGTCGAGTGAATGATCTTCTTGGCGCGGCTGCCGATGTGTGACCAGTTATCGCGAGCCCGGCCCGGAGAATCCGCCCGACCCCAAACCTGGCAGCAAATCTCCTCGATGCTCATCCCAAGGCGATTCGGATTGCGCCACTGGAATTTCGCGTCCTTCAGAAAGAACGCGGGCATGTCCCGGTGAATCGGGGAAATCCAGTCGTCGGATTTGAGCCCGAACAGGGAGCCAACGAGGATCGCTTCCTGGTTGTGCGAGGAGTAGAGCGTTCCCGTGAGGTTCCCCTTCTTTTTCTCCTTGATCAGACGCACATCGAAGTACCTGGCCAGAAAGAGCTGTTGGAAAATCTCAAGGCAATCCTCTCGAGTGAGAAGTTGATGCGGGAGCAAATTGGACTCGGTCTTTGCGGTCGATTTCGCGGCAGATGCCGGTGCGGAGGTCACGCTCAAAAGTTAGTTCACCAAGGGGCTAGATATGAGGCAGAGGTTACCCCTTTTTCATCGGGTCCACCTGGGCGAATCGTGAGGTCTTTAATCACCCCACCTTCGCCTAATCCACAAACAAAAGCGCCCCGGCGGAGAAACCGCCGGGGCGCTGGGCTTAGGAACTTAGTTCGTAAAACCGTTGATGAACTGGTAGAACGCGTCCGCTCCGCCGTATCCAACCGTCTTACCGAGGACGGCGCCGTTCTTGTCCAGCACCATCTGAGTCGGCATTGCTTTGATCGAGTACTGCTTGGCGATGTCCTGGCGGGCATCAACGTCGATGCGGCAGAACACGAAATACTTCGACATCTTCGAATTGAAGTCCGCGGTGTCGAGCACATCGTGGGCTAGCATCTTGCAAGGACCGCACCAGGTGGCAAAGAAGTCCACGAAGATCTTCTTGCCCGTTCGAGCCGCCACGGTCTCCGCCTCGGCGAGATCGTAATACCAGCGCTTGCCCGTCATCTCGTCCGCGGACAGCTCGCTCGAGCCAGCCGGAGGATTGAACGCGAACAACGTGTCCTTGAGATCGCCGCCGACCGTCACCGACTTGGTGTCGAGGATCGTGGAGGTCTTCATTCCGAACTTGTTCGATTCGAAGATCGCCTGTCGGGCGACATTGTCGCTCTTGGCAAGCAGGACAGTCAGCTTCTGGTTTCCTGCGGTATCCAGGCTCGCATTGACGACCTGCAGTTCCATTCCCTTTCGGTTTACGGTTCCGCCGGACTTGCTCGACAAGACCTCAAGGCTCGACTTGCCGAAGAACGCACCCCAAAGGCCGAGGTCTTGGCCGACAAAGAGCGAGTTGAGTTCACTCTCGGTCTCCGGAGTCTTGTAGTAAGACTTCGTCGCCTTGTCGTAGCGAGTGATCGTCTTGCCATCGGCGACCACGGTTGCCGTCGGGCTGTCGATTCGCGCCAGGTTGGGCTTCTTGAGCGACAACGTGTAGTTCGTCGAAGTCGATTCGTTCACCATCGCGACGGTGTAGGTGGCGTCGAGCGTCTTGGCATCCTTAAGGGCCTGGACGAAGCTCGCAAAGTCGTTGCCCGCAGGGGCTGAGGCTACCGCGACCATACCGGCGAGGGCGGCGGCTAGAGTGAATAGCTTGCGCATCAGAATTTCTCCTAATCTCCCGGGAGATTTGACAAGTATAGTAACGCACTTGCGCCCTAGTTTGGGTGTTTAACCGCACATGAGTGCCCGAACCGCTCTAATCCTCGCGATTGTAATCGCCCTTTTGCACGCTGGCCTCTCCGGCTATTACGCGCAGATCACTCCCTATCGCCAATCGGGCATCGCCCTCGGACAGCGAGGTGCCGACGGACACCCCGCGCGCCTCCCCGATGTGGGGGCTCCCGACGAGCGGCAGCATGCAAATTACGTCCAACGTCTGATCGACGGCAAGGGCTTCCCCGTCCTCGGCGATCCCGCCGAAGACGCCTCGGAGAACTATCAAGCCCACCAGCCACCGCTCTACTACTTGCTCGGTGCCGGCTGGTCCAAACTCGTCGGCGCGACTCCCGACGATCCCGAAAAGGGCCGACCTCTCCGCTGGCTGAACTCTCTGATCGGAGCCTCCACCGTTCTCGGCGTCTACTTCCTCGCGGTTTGGGGTCTCAAGAAGCCTGAGGTCGGCGTCGTCGGCGCTGCTTTCGTCGCCTTCCTTCCCATGAATGCCGCCCTGAGCGGCGCGGTGAGCAACGACCCCCTCCTCTATGCTCTCTGCACCTGGTCCCTCGCCGTGATGGCACGAGCACTGCGCGACGGTTGGAATTGGCAGCGCGCCATCCTCGTCGCCGTTCTCACCGGGGCCGCCTTCCTCACCAAAACCACCGCTGTCGCTCTCCTACCGGTTTTGCTTTTCGCCGCCCTCATCAAGCAACCTAAACGACCCAGCCTCGCCATGGTCGGCACGGTAGCCCTCGTCGCCATCGCCATCGCCAGTCCCTGGTGGATACGGAACCAGCGCCTCTACGGCGATCCCCTCGCGATGGGCGCATTCCAGAAGGCGTTCACCGGCAACCCAACGCCCGACACCTTCATCCAACCCCTCCAGGAGATCGGCCAAAGTCCGAGCCTGGCGAAGATGACCTACTGGGGCGAAGGCGTCGGCTGGTGGACCGCCCGCAGCTTCTTTGGCACCTTCGGCTACATGGACATCTGGCTGAACGAGAACGGCCGCTCCGATACCTTTCCGGCGGTCTTTTCCAAGAAGTCTCCCCAACCGAACGCCATCTACCGCGTCCTCGTCGCGGTGATGTTTCTCCTGTTTGTCGGGTGGCTATGGGCCTCCTTCACCGGTGCTTACAAGGACGCAGGAGCCGTCCAGTTATTGAACGTCGTGTTCGCGGTCGTGGTCGTCGCGCTCTTCCTACGCTTCAACATGCAGTATTTCCAGGGGCAGGCGCGCTACCTCTTCCCCGCCCTCGGCCCGATCGGCCTCGGAGTCGGGATAGGCTTGCTCCAGTTGCTGAGAGGAAAGACAATCCCCGCCCTTGCTGGACTAGCGGTCTTGCTCCTCGCCCTGAACGTCTTCGCCCTCGCGCGCCTCCCCGGAGAATTCGCGATTAGAACCGAATCGGTTTCGCAAACGTCTGGCACATAACCGCTGCTTTGGTGGTTAATGAAGGTGGAGTTGAAATGACCACGCTCGTATCTCTGGCCCTTGCCATGCTCGGCAGTCGCGATCCCGCGCCTCTGACCTTGGACATACCCGCCTGCCGGATCGAAGTGCTGGCCGCCAAGATCGAGGAGGCCAGCCACATCCACCTCGAAATCGCCCCCAACATGCGGGGCGAAGTGGTCGGCATCCGCATCAAAGAAGCCAAACTGGACGATCTTCTCGCCCGAATTGGAAAGGTCATGTACGCCACCTGGGTCCCGATCCCGGGCGGCCAAAGGCTCGAACAAACTCCGACCCAGCACCTGCAGGAACAGCAAATCGAGCACGCCAATCGGCTGGCCAGATGCAAGGTTGCCATTGATAAGATTCGCGCCGAGCTCGTCAAGCTTCCCCCCCTCACCAGCGCAGAACTCCAGCGAGTCGCCAAGGGACAAGGCTTTGAAATAAATCCTCCCGTGGGATCGGGCCCGACGAAGGTCGATCCGCCCAGTGAGGCGACGGTCATCGCCTTCGGAATCTCGCAACGTCAGCCACTCTTACGTCTCATGAAGCGGGTCGCCGCCTCTATCACCCCCGAAATCCTCGCAAACATGGCTGATGAAGATCGGGTGGTCCTCTCCTCTGTCCCCACCCGCATGCAGCGCCCGCTCGCCTCGGGAATGATGACCGCGGTAAACGACTTCGTCAGCGAGCAGAACCGATTCGCGGCCGCCATGGCCGCGATGCCCCACCCGAAGTCTCAAACCGCGGCCGCAGACGGGGAAGAAGAGTTTGATTCGAGCGCTCTTCTCGAGTTCGGCGGTCGAGCCGACGGGATCGCTCGAGTGCGTGTCGCCCTCAAGACCTCGATGATGGGTGACGGAGTGGAGGTCGATATGCGCCTCCTCCTAGCAAACGGTACCGAGGCGTTCACCAACAATCTTACGATCGAAACCGGACTGAGCGGCACAATGCGCAGCTCGGAGGACGCCGATGTAATCAACGAAGACGGGAAGATTGGGGCCCCCAAGCCGCCGCAATTCACTGGCCCGGACATCGAGTTCTCGCCCACCACCAAAGCCGTCATGGCCGAGCTCCGAAACTTCGGCGGCCGTTCCGAACCGACCTTCTCGCCCGAACTCTCCGCAAAATTCGCCGATCCCGTCACCTACGAGCCGCTCGCGATTTTCGCGTCGGATTTCGCCCTCGGTGCCTCCCCTGGCAACAACGTCGTCGCTCGTCTCACCGACGCCACCATCATCCCGATTGCCTCCAATCTCATGGATGATCGCATTAAGGTCAGCAAGGCCCGCGCCGTACTCACGAAACAGGCCTCCGAATTGATCGAAGAAGCCGACGGCTGGGCCACGATCACCCCAATGCTCCCCTACACCGCCCGCCACAACCGCTGCGACCGAGCAAAGCTGAAGCGATTCCTTTACGCCCTTCACGACTCCACGCTAAACCTGGACCAATACGCCGACATGGCCCACGGCCTCCCCGGCCCGATGGAGAACCCCCTCGTCACCCTCGGCGTGTTGTTTGGCGGGGCCAACTACATGGGCCTGCTTGAGCAGGCCCCGGACTGGCTCACGCTCCAGTTCTACGGCGCTCTCAGTCTCCCGCAGCGGAAGCAGATGCAACAGGGAGGAACGCTCACGATCAGCCAACTCTCCGCCGAAGCTCGTGCAATCCTTGAGCACCTTGTCTACATCGAGCCAAGTGGACTCAGCGACACCGTCGGTCAAGACCCGAATTCAAGAGACCTCCCTCTGACCAGGATGGCCGTCGCCGCCCAAGAAGTTGGACCGGGGGTCGTTCCCGAAATGGAACCCACCGAAGCCCTGCCTATCGGCCTCGTCCCTAATTCCCTCGTTCACGGGCAGAAGGTCACCATCGTGGTCGGCTCCCCGGTCACGACCAGCCTCATGCTCGCTCCCGGCCCAATGCCTCCCGACGAACTCGGCTTCCTCCTCGAGAGCTCGCAGACCTACACTCGCGTCCCCACTACGATCTCTAAGTTCCACATGGGAAGAAAGGAGACGGTCACCTTCGACTTTCAATTCGCCCCCGCGGTATTCAGCCGGCAGCAGGTCAGCCACGCCGCCATGGGCACCGCGGAGGTCGATCTAAGCGCCTTCCCGACGGAGTTCATCAAGGCGGTCAACGAAGCCCGGAAGATCGCCAAAGACGCCCGAGCGCTGGAAGGGCAGGCCCCCCGCAGGGGGACCCCTCCGCCAAAGTAACGCGGAGAGCGAATTTCGCGTCAAAATGCGCGTGGTGTCAGCGGTCATCGATCCGGCAAAGCAAGCCTCCTTCGACGAGGACTCCATTCTCGTCGAAAGGTTTTTATCCGGCGAAGCTGATGCCTTCGAGACCCTCTACGGCAAGTACTACGACAAGGTCCTCGCAATTGCCCGCGGCGTCCTGATCGACGCCGACGAAGCCGCCGACGCCGTCCAAGAGGTCTTCACCCTGGTCTATCGCCATCTCGGCCGCTTCGACCGCCGCTCCCGATTCAGCACCTGGCTCTTCCGCATCGCCGTCAACCGCAGCATCCAAGAGGCCCGCCGCAATCGACACCGACACCGAAATGTCGAGCTAAGCGAAGCGCTCTCGACCGAAGCCCCCGCCGAAGTTCAGGACCTAGACCCACGCGTGCAGGTCGCCTTGCACGCCATGCAGCCTGCCGACCGTGCGCTTCTCGTTCTCTTCTATTGGGAGGAGCTTAGCCTCCAGGAGATCGCCGACAGCATCGGCTGCGGCGTCAACGCGGCCAAGACCCGCCTCTACCGCGCCCGCGAACGCTTCCGCACCCTCTACGAGCGAGAGGAGGACGAATCGTGAAGGAGCGCATCTCTCCCGAAGTCGATCAGCTCATGTGGCTGGTCGCCGAAGATGCCGAACCGAAGGCGATCAACGACTTCGGTGTCCGCTTCCCGGACCTCCGTGGCGAACTCATGAAGCGCGTCGAGATGGTCCGCACCTTGCGCGGTGCCAAGGAACCTGGCCACCACGTCGACCGGATTCCCGCCTTCAGCATGCGCAAGGCGGAACCGGTTCGCATCAATCCTCGCCTGGCCTTCATCGCCGCCTGCTGCGCCGTCGCCGCCATCGGACTCGCGACCTACACGGTGATCTCCTCTTCCCGAACCACCGCGGCAAGGCCCCCCGTCACCCCCATCTCAACGGCGATGCCAACGCCTAGCCCGGGCGTCGTCTACCGCAACGATCTCCCCAAGCAACCGGTCACGGCTTCTCCGCTGCCGACACCCACGCCGGAGCCATCGCCCACCACCGGGTTGCCGAACTTGCCCGTCTATCTGACGCCGCAGGACTTCACCTTCCACAACACTAAGCTCCGCCTCGCTATTCAGACGGCCGCCATGGCCGGGAACCTGAACGTCGAGATCGCCCCGGGACTCCCTGATATGGAGATTTCGGAATCGTATCGCCAGATTTCGCCGGTCGACCTCCTGAGGCGGCTTGGACATGATTACGGATTCAGCGCGTTTGAGCAGGAATCGGGCAAGGTTCTGATCATCCCTGAGGTCGACAACGATCCAAAAGATGCGAATAGACCCGCTCAAACCGCAAGCCCCAGTCGATAGCGTTTGGCTTTACGCTACGCCGTTGCTATACTAGCGGCGTACAAGGAGGTTCCTTTGGCTCAAATTGCTCGTCGCACTGACGTTATCGAAACCAAAGCCGCGAGTGCGCTGAGTTACGCCATCGGCGCCGTGGTCGCATTCGCCATCGGAGGCGTGCTTTTCGCCTTCCGCGGTGAAGGGCTCCTAATCGGGCTCTGCTGGGTGCTGTTCGCCGCGGGTCTCGGCATGGCCGGATTCGCCGGCTACTTAACTTGGCTCTCCCGTCAGGTCACCTCGTTCACTCTCGAGTGCATCTTCTGCCATGAGAAGTTCGACCTGACCGAAAAGCCCGGCGACGAAGACGTCACCTGCCCGCATTGCCATCGCCTGATCCCGATTCTCGACGACAAGCCCCTTCCCGTCGACGAAGTTCGCTGCGGTTTCTGCAACGCCCTAAACTTCTACAGCTCGAAGACCCAGTTCCTAATCTGCGAAAGCTGCGACCGGGAGATTCCGGTCACTTTGCCGGACAACGTCGTGCCCAAGCACGCCCCTCGTGGCTACGTGGTGAATGACGACACGCGCACCTACGAGCTGACCCTCGACTCAATCACGAATCCTGAGCACCCGGTGGAAGGCCTCATCTCTGCGCTCCAGTCGATGCTCGCCTTAAACCGAAGTCAGGTTAAGCAGCTCCTCGCGGAAGTCCCCACCGTCCTTCTCGTCGGCATCCCTTTGAAGAAAGCAGAGATGCTCCGAGCCCAGCTCGAAGTCCATGGCGCCACCGCCAGCTTTGTACCCATGGATTAGGGCCGGAATAGAGAATCGAGAATCGTGAATCGTGGAGGCTTTGCAAAATCAGTTTGACTCCGTGTGCCACGGCTTGGCCGGAGTTGTTGTTGCTTGAGGAATTGGAGTCACTTCCCGGCAAGCTGTGCGCATGTCGCATAACCCTAAGTCAAGGAATGTCACCACGCAGATGGTTGACAATTCCCCTGCCCACGCACAAGACATGTGAACCATTCCCATTCCAATTCCCCATTAAACAATAAGTAGTATAGTCCTGCCAGCCGTGCAAAGTGAGAAGTGAGTTCGTGAGAGTTGAACCTGAACGCCTCTCTGTGATGCCTCTACCCCTTCATCGGCCCGCCGTTCCGATCCCGTGAGGTCAGACGGGGCAGAGGCATAACTCGGCCA
>JBBQPZ010000028.1:0-42080 GCA_038216655.1 Fimbriimonadales bacterium | reverse complement strand
AAGTGAGTTCGTGAGAGTTGAACCTGAACGCCTCTCTGTGATGCCTCTACCCCTTCATCGGCCCGCCGTTCCGATCCCGTGAGGTCAGACGGGGCAGAGGCATAACTCGGCCAGCACAAACCGAATTTTGCAAAGACCTCCGAGATTCGTTATTCGTGTCCGAAGAGTCAGGAGAATGAGGTCCAATAACAGGGATGCGCAGGCAGGCCACGAATCGCCTTTTACCCGTCGCTCGCCGTCGGACCCTAGCGCAAAGGACGCTTGTCAGGTGAGAATAGAGCAGTGGTACCGGAAAGTCAGGATTTAGCATCTCGCGTTCGATCCTCAGGCGTACGCGGAGCTTCAATCACCGATTTGATCGCGATCGGGTTCTCCCGTTCGGCGGAAGATGCCGATGTTGCCGAAGCGACAGCTCGACGAATCCTCTCTCGCTTTGGCGGAATCCACCGACTTGCCGACATCAGCCCGCAGGACCTAAAGGAAACGAGCGGGATCGAGGGGTTCGAGGTGCTACGGTGCCAGGCGTTGATCGAACTCGGACGCCGGTCAGCGAGCGCGAGCAAAGGTCCCGTGAACGTGATCGAATGTCCGGAGGAGGCCTTCGCCGCGGTTGAGCACCTGAGGCACGAGAAGCGAGAGCACTTCGTGACCCTCTTGCTCGACGCAAAAAACCAGATCATGCGGCTAGCCCCGATCCACATCGGGACCCTCACCCAGAGCCTGGTCGGGCCGCGCGAAGTGTTCCGCGAGGCAATCCGGGACAGCGCTTCCAGCATGATCGTCGCGCACAACCACCCGAGTGGCGACCCGACCCCGAGTCCGGAGGACATCGAAGTGACCCAGCGGTTGGTCGACATCGGCGCGCTACTCGATATCCCCGTTTTGGATCACATTATCGTCGGCGAGCGGCGCTTCACCAGCTTCTCTCGGAGTCGCATCATGCCGAAGGCACGCGCCCTTGCCCCCACCGAATCGCAAGAAGATCGCCATAATTCATACCGTGGCTGACAACTGGAACGAGATCGTTGAAGAACTGCGCGAGCGCGCACAGGGGATGCACGCGGGGCGCGAGGCGGGACTCGTCAAGTGCCGGTCCCTCGTGCAGCTCTCGTCACGCTGTATCCGAAACATCCATCGCCACCAATTCGAGGAAGCTGAGGCCCTGCTGATCCAGGCCAAGGCGATGGCCGAGGAGGCGCGAACGGCGCTGCGGCCCTTCCCTGAGCTGTACCACGCGGGCTACCTCCACGACTCCGAGAAGGAGATGGTTGAGGCGGCGGCAGTCTTGTCGATCGTCCGCGGCGAGCCCTACCCTCTGCCGGCGGTTTTGGGCGCGGGCACGATGGCGTACCTGAACGGGATGGGCGAGGCGGCCAGCGAGGTGCGGCGCTACGCGCTCGACCTCATGAGGCACGGCGACTTGGCGGGTGCGGAGAAGATTCTGCTCCAGATGGAGACGATCTACGACGACCTCATCACCTTCGACTTCCCCGACGCGATGACGGGTGGCCTACGACGCACCTGCGATGCCTTACGCGCGGTGATCGAGCGCACCCGAAGCGACCTGACTCAGACGGTGTCGCAGCAGGCGCTCGTGCGGGAGCTTCAAGCGACGCGAGAGCGGCTGTCTTAGTTCAGATGTGGTAGTGGTAGTGGTAGCGCTATGTTCCTATAAGTCCTATAAGGCTTATAGGACCTATTTATCCACTACCGCTGCGAAGCTACTCGAACGGCAAATTCATCGGAGGAGTCGGGTGATCGACCGCGCTTCGCTTCCCGTTTCGCTTGGCGCGGGAGGCACAGGAGGCAATCGCGGAGACGTGAACGATCAGTGCGATCCCTATTGGAACTAGGACTGTAATGCCGCCACCGTGGTGGACCTTAGACTGGCCGAGGAACCCGATCAAGTCCTTGACGTCGTCCTTGCGAATGAGGAGCCAGACAATCATCAGGGCCCAGATCACAAACGTCACGATGCCCGCGACCGTCTTCCCCATCACGATCTGACCCAAGCCGGGGCAGAAGAAGGAGAGAAAGGTCGCCGTACGCGCGTTGGCGACAGCTTCGTCCGGGTTCAGGAAGGGCGAATCCAGGTGGCCCAGACGCAACTGCTCGTCCACCGTGCGCTGAGGACCGGTCCTAAGGACGAGGTCGCCCAGCTTGCGCTCAAGCACGGGGTCCTTAGGTTTGATCAACAGGGCATCTCGGTAAAGATCACGGGCCTTGGTGAATTGTTTCCGCTCAACCATCTCATCGCCGAGAGCTGATAGGACTTCGATCGAGCCAGGCGCAGTCTCCTGGGCTTCCTTCATCAGGGCATCCGCGCGCGTCTTGTTGGAGCGCATACGCTCGACACGGGCTTCGCGAATTAGGCCTTCAGCCTTGTCGATCTGAGCAGGGGTCGCCGTGCTCGCCAAGGGCGCAGGTTCGCTGCCCTCTTCGGGCAACGGACGGCCGATCAAAATGAAGTGGAGACGCAGAATTTCGCGGGTGATGGCCTCGCGGACGTCTTCGTCTTCGGCCTTGTCTTCCCGGAGCTGGAGTTGATTAATCTCGACCCGCAGCTTCTCTTGCTCTTCAGGACTGGGCAGGATGCGCTGTTCCTCCGCGACGATCGCCTCGACTTGCTCGACAGGCGGGGCAAGCTCGCTTTCCAGCGCGCCAATCTTCATTTCGAGTGCGGAACTCAGGTCGAGGTCCGTCGTTCGGAGCAACTTGGCGCGCAAGCGGGTGATCTGCTCGCGTCGGTCCTCGGGGGTCAGCGGGTCCATTACAAGGGCTAAGACGCCCACTGATCCGAAATCGGATCGCCAAGCGCATCGAGAAGCCCGGATTTCGCATCGCGGACGAGGTCGAGCAGGCGCTTGTACTGCCACACCCGCGGTGATTCGAACTCCGCCTTTAGCTCGTTCAGGTCGAATGGGTCATCCTCGATCCCAAGCGGAGCCTTAGGAGGGGCACTCAGCATCTGCTCGGCCTCGATCTCACCCTTGAGCCAGCGCTCGCGCACGTCGAGCAGATCGATCCATTGCAGGACTTCGCGCGTCTTGTCGCTTGGATTAAGGTGTTTGGACTGCCGAATCAGGCGCTCGACCTGATCCCGGATCACGACCAGCATGTCGTGTCGGCCATCATCGGGCTCGCCCGCGAACGTGGTTCGCGTTGGCCCGTTGTCGAACGGCGGGCGTCCTCCTGAAGTCTTCGGCACAGGGGTTGCAGCCATAGCTAATGCCGCCAGTAAAAATACCAAGACCCGTGAGCCGGTGTGGCAAGGGTGGTTGGATACGTAAAGTGTACGACGAATCCTCCCAAACAGGGAGGATTTTTATAAGTTTTCTGGGCTTTAGTGCCCTACGGTCGCGGAACGCTGGGGTCGGTTTGCGCATTCTGCCACAGCGTTTCCAGATCGTAGAACTGTCGTTGCTCCTCACGCATGACATGGAGCACCACGTCGCCGTAGTCCTGGAGGACCCAGCCCGACCGACCGCCCTCGACGCGCACCGGTCGTTCCTTCGCCTCGCGCAGGCGCTCGACGACCTTGTCGGCGATCGAGTCCACGTGGCGGTCACTCGTGCCGCTGCAGACCACGAAGTAGTCGGCAATGGAGGTCTTAAGGTGGACGTCCAACGTCTCAATGCGCTCGGCTTTGAGCTCGTCGGCGGCTTCCACGATCAGGTCAAGTTTTTCCTTGGATGTCATTTAGATTTTGTAGAGCCTCTGCTCTTGTATGTACTTTAAGACCTTTGCCGGCAAATAGAGGCTTGCCGGTTGATTTCGCGAGATGATTCCTCGCAGGTCGGTGGACGATAGGTCCATCGGGGGCATCGGGATGAGGTCCACACGTGCCCGGACGTCGCTCGGCAGACGCCCCACCACCTCTGATTCGATCAGAGGAGGGCGTAAGGCGACGCCGATGCGCGCGAGTTTGAGTAGTCTTTCGGGCTGCTTCCAAGCTGGGAGATTCTTGAGCGCGTCGGCTCCCATGAGGACCCAATAGTCGGCTGGCTGGGCGAAGGTCAGTTCGGTCAGGGTGTCGACCATATAGCTGAGACCGCCCCGGGTGATCTCCATGTCGCTCACCGCGAGCCCTTCGTGATCTTCCACGAGGAGCTTGGTCATCTCAAGTCGCTGGGCGGAGGGGGTGAGCTTGCCGCGCTTGTTCGGATTGCGGTTCGCCGGCAGCAGGATGACTTCATCCAGACCCAGGTGTTCCCGCGCGGCAAGCGCCAGGGAGAGGTGCCCGTTGTGAGGAGGATCGAAGGTGCCGCCGAGGATGCCGATTTTCATAACCTAAAGTTCGTCGGTGAAGGCGAACTCGAAGTTGCCAATCTTCACGGTGTCGTCTTCCACTGCGCCCGCCTGGCGCAGTTTGTCGATCACGCCGATTCGCTGGAGCCGCCGATGGAGGTAGCGTACCGCCTCCTCGTTCTTCATTTCGGTCATCTCAACCATGCGGATGATGCGCTTGCCGGTGACTTCGAATCCGTCTTCGATCGGAACCACGTCCCAGACGACGTCCGCGTTAGCATGAAGCGCGGGCATGAGCACAGGGATCTCTTCGTTCGGCGTCGTCTTCTCAAGGGTTTGGACGAGCTCAAACAGCAACGGCTCCAAGCCCTGGCCCGTGACCGCGGAGATGGGGAACAACGGGGGGCCGAGTTTCTCGAACCGCTGGCGAAGAGCGTCGAAATCCGCCGAAGGAAGAATATCGATCTTGCTGAGGGCGATGAGTCGGGGACGACTCCAAATCTCTTCCGAGTACTTCTTGAGTTCAGCCTCGATCAGGTGATAGTTCGCGATCGGATCGGATTCGTCGACCGGCAGCGCCTCAACGACATGGACGAGAACCCGATTGCGCTCGACGTGTCGGAGGAACTGGTGGCCAAGGCCGACGCCTTCACTCGCGCCCTCAATCAGTCCCGGCATGTCGGCAACCACGAAGGTTGTGTCGTGGAACGCGACCACGCCGAGGTTGGGCACGATCGTCGTGAACGGATAGTCGGCGATCTTCGGCCGTGCGGCCGAGATGCGGCTGATCAGCGTGCTCTTGCCCGCGTTGGGCAAGCCCACGAGGCCGACGTCGGCGAGCAGCTTGAGTTCGAGTTTGCAGTTAAGGGTCTCGCCGGGCGCACCCTTCTGGGCGAAGTTCGGGGTCTGGCGCACGGAGGATGCGTAATGCATATTCCCCTTACCGCCCTTCCCGCCCTTGCAGATGATGTATTTCATCCCGTTGACGTTGAGGTCGATCAGAAAGTCTTCGGTGTCGACGTCAGTCACGACGGTGCCGACAGGGACTTTGATGATTACGTCTTTGGAATTGCGCCCGCGTTTGTTGCCGCCGGCGTGTTCGCCGGGCTTGGCTTCGAACTTGGGTTGAAGCTTGAAATCGTAAAGCGTGCGCTTGCCGCGATCGGCAATCAGCACGATATCGCCGCCCTTGCCTCCATCCGATCCGTTCGGTCCGCCGCGCGGAACAAACTTCTCCCGATGAAAGCTCACCGCCCCGCTTCCGCCCTTGCCGGAGCTAAAGGTCACCTGTGCCTCGTCGAGAAACATAGACGTTAGTGTACCTGTGGTGAAGTCTGAGTCTGAGTCTGAGTCTGAGTTGGAGGCTGAGTCTAGATAAGTCCTATAAGACGTATAGGTCGTATACAGCTTCTCCAACTCCAAACAAGTTTCGGGAACGTATCCAGAAAAGCCGTGGTATATTTTCTTTGCGGCTGCAAAGCCAACCGCTGAGTCGCCGGGAGACCGGTGAGCGGGGGAACCGTAACTTTGGGGTGAACGGAGTCAATTGAGACTCCAAGGGCATTCTCTGTCCGAACCCGACAGCTAACCCCGTAAGCGTGCGAGAATCGAGGATTCTTCGCCGGGCCCGCCATGGCTCGGAGCGAACGGGGACAGCGTGGTCTCTTTTCGGTCGAAGGATTTTTGAACGTTCGCCCTTGTAGCTGTCCATCGCGAAGATGGGGCGTGGTGATCCGGTGCAAAGGCGCACGGAAAGATCGCCGCCAACGCTCTAGAAACGCGTGGGAAGGTTAGCACCTCCTGTTGAATACGGCCTCTTCTCCGGAAGGGGCCGTTCTTCTGTGTGAAGTCCCCTATCCGCGACACCGGTTTTCTCGTTCCCGTGCGAATATTCTCTGGGTTCGAAACGGTATACAGTTGGGATGAGCAAACCCACGTCGGGCGTCCGTTACGCCGAAGTTGAACGAGAATCCTCGGAAACGCGCGTCCGCGTGGTGATCGATCTGGATGGTGGCACCCGCCGCGATGTTGCCACCGGCATTGGTTTCCTCGACCACATGCTCCAACTCATGGCCTTTCACGGGCAGTTCGACCTCGGCGTGAGCGCCGAAGGCGACATCTACATCGACGACCACCACACCGTCGAAGACATCGGGATCGTCCTCGGTCAGGCATTCCGGCAAGCCGTCGCCGCGAGCGAACAGATCGACCGCTACGGCAGCAATATCACGCCGATGGACGAGGCGCTCGTCCTCTGCTCGGTTGACCTTTCGGGCCGTGGGCTGCTCTATTCCGAAGTCCCCTATTCGCGGGAACGCATCGGCGACCTCTCAACCGAGTCGATCAAGGAGTTCTTCCGCGCATTCGCGCAGCATGCCGGCCTAACCTTGCATCTGCGGATGCTCGCGGGTGAGAACAACCACCATATTTGCGAAGCCTCCTTCAAGGCGCTCGGCCTTGCGCTCCGGGACGCGACCCGCAAGTCCGAACGACGCGGCGGAACGTCTACGAAGGGCATGATCGATTGACGGTCATTCTCGACTACGGGATGGGAAATCTCCGCTCGGTTGAAAAGGCCGTCGAGTTCCTCGGCTACCCGGTCCGGGTTCAACCTCATCTCGACAACGCAACCAAGCTCATCATCCCCGGCGTCGGCGCGTTCGGCGCGGCAATGGAGCGCCTGAGGCCGCTCAAAGACGAGATCGTCGAGCTGGCTCGATCCGGTGTCCCAGTCTTCGGCATCTGCCTCGGACAGCAGGTCCTCTTCGATCGTAGCGAAGAAATGGGAGCGCACACGGGCCTGGGACTAATTGCTGGCGAAGTGCTCTACCTTCCACGAAATCTCGGCCTCAAAGTCCCGCACGTCGGTTGGTCGCCGCTCAATCCGATTCAAGAGGGCGGCCCAACGGCAGGGATCAAAGCGGGCGAACAGGTCTACTTCGTCCACTCTCTCTATACGCGCTGCGACGACCCTTCCGACATCGCAGCAACCGCCGAGTACGGGCCGGTCTTCCCCGCCGCCGTCCGGCGCGCCAACGTCTGGGGCTGCCAGTTTCACCCCGAGAAGAGCGGCGACGTGGGGCTCCGCATCCTAAGGAATTTCCTCGAATGCTGATCATCCCTGCCATCGACGTCATCGGCGATCAGTGCGTCCGCCTGAAGCAAGGCGACTACAACCAAGTGACGCGCTACCCGGGCACGCCGCTCGAACTCGCTCAGCGGTTCGCAGACGAGGGCGCGGCGTGGCTTCACGTCGTCGACCTTGAAGGTGCCAAAGCCGGGGAGCCACGGAATCTGTCCGTCCTCCGCGACATCCGCGCTGGCCTGACTTCCCCGCTCTCGATCGAGCTTGGTGGCGGACTGACCTCGGACATTGCCATTGATGAGGCGATCGCCGCTGGCGTGGATCGCGTCATCCTAGGTTCGATCCTCACGCGTGCCGAGGAGTCCTGGATTGCGACAACCTTTGCCCGGCTGGGTGAGCGAGCGGTGGCCGGGATCGACACCAGCGACGGTAGGGTCGCCACCCACGGTTGGCTGCAGGACTCGGGGTTGGATGGGGTCGACTTCGCCAAAAGGCTCGCGGAACTCGGATGCCGCCGGATCATCTGGACCGACATTGCCCGCGACGGAACACTGGAGGGGCCGAACCTCGAAGGCTTGCGACGAATGGTAGAGGCGGTACCGATTCCGATCGTCGCCAGCGGCGGGGTCGCTACGCTGGACGACATCCGCCCTATCGCGGAGACCGGAGTGGAAAGCGTGATCATCGGCAAAGCCCTGTATGAAGGAAGGTTCACCGTCGCCCAGGCGATACAGTTGGCCCAGATAAGTTTGCCGGGGCGTCGAACTTGATGTATCTTACTTTTCAACCGCCTACACGGAGCCCTATGCGACGCACTCTCATTCCCGCCAGTATCCTCGTCCTTGCCGCTCTCGCGCTTGCCCAAACGGCAACCCGGATCAAGGTGAACGGGAAAGTCGTCTCAGGTGCCCCCATTGTGGTGAAGGGCGAGACCTACGTTCCGCTCAAATCCCTGCAAGCGGGCGGCGTGACCGCCTCACGAGACGGAGACATTCTTTCGCTGACCTGGACAGGAGCAGGAGGCAGCACCCAGACAGGTGCGGTCGAAGGTGGAGTCGGCGATGCCCTGTTTGACGGAATCTGGCGATTCAAGGTGATCTCCGTGGACCCGGCCGAGGGCGGTTGGACGATCAAGGTCGAGCTTCGTAACGGCACCAAGCAAGACAACCTCGCTCTCAGCGGAACCGGCTTCGACACTCTCAAGTTGGGTCTTCAGGACGGGACTTTGGTGGACTGCGGAAACCCCGTCGAACTCACCTCAACCGGTTTCCCGCAGGCGGGCGGCCAGACCTTCAGCCTCAACTTCACCGTTCCTGAGGGGAACAGCAGTAAGCCGGACAAGTTGCTAATGCTGATCAAGGTGGATCCCGACCTCAAGAAGTATCTACGCGATCGCCTCTCCATCGGCTACACCGTTCCCGATCCCTCGTTCCGGGTCAAGCTCTAGCATTTGGCCCGTTAGGCCAGATGGCGGGGTCTCGCCAGGACCAAGCGTATAATCCGTTTGAACATGCGACCAGAAATCATTGCGGTTTTGATTCCAGTGATTGCCCTGATGATCCCGATCGTGGCGTTGCTGACCAAGCATCAGCAGCGCATGGCGGAAATCATTCACCAGAATCAGCGCGTCCAGGTTCCTGCGTCGGATATACAAGAACTCAAGAGTGAAATCCAGGCGCTGAAGGAGATCGTCCATCAGCAGGCGATCGCTCTTGATGATCGAAGCGATCTGCGAACGACGACGCCTCCCCCGGTTCCCGACGTCGCCCGCCGCTTGATCGAAAACTAAATCGAGGCTTCGGCCTCAAGAATTACCGATTCCTGCCCCAATAGGGGCCGGGAAGCGTTGACTTTGCGGCGTCAATTTGGTACGATATAGGTTCGCGCAAATTCCCCCCGGAGGCTTGATGAGAGTTATTCAGCCGTCCTCGAAACGAATCGGCCGGTTCCTCGAGGTCCCAAATTTAATTGAACTTCAGCTTAACAGCTATAAATGGTTTCTGGAAGAAGGTCTTCCTGAACTGTTTAAAACCTTCTCCCCCATCTGGGATTTCACCCAGACCAATTACATCGAGCTCGTATCGTTCAGCCTGAACGAACCGAAGTACAACATCCAGGAGTGTCGCGACCGCGACATGACGTTCGAGGCGCCCATCAAGGCGATCGTGCGATTCGGCGGTCGTGATCGAGAAGTGATCGAATCCGAGGTCTACCTCGGCGACCTTCCGTTGATGACCGACAAAGGCACGTTCATCATCAATGGGCGCGAAAGGGTCATCGTTTCTCAGCTCAGCCGCTCGCCCGGCCTCTACTTTGAAGAGGGTGTCGACACCTCGATGCAAGTCATCGTGTCCGCCCGAATCATCCCGAACGAGGGACCGTGGCTTGAAGTCGAATCGGATGCGAACGGAGTTGTTCGGACCCAGATCAGCCAGACCAAGAAGCTCCCGCTCACCCAACTGATCAAGGCCCTTTACGGCTTTGAGAAGGGACGCGGCCGCTCCTACTACACGGTTGGCAAGGCCATTGGCAAGCGCATCGTCGAACCCGTGGTCGACCAAGACACCGGAGAAGTTCTCCTCGAAGCGGGACGCATCCTCACCGAGGACGTGCTCGCGGGACTGAGCGACGAGACGAAGGCGATGACCGCGTTCATGGAAACCCCGTTGGGCACCAACGAGGACATCCTGAAGGCGTTCAGCAAGATCGTCACGCTCGAAGCCCCAACCGCCGAAACGCTCACGGGCAAGCGCCCCACCGCCGATGTCAAAGACACCGACGGCAGCGTCATCGTGCGCCGCAACGAGAAGATCGAGAAAGAGACGGCCAAGAAGATTGAGACGCTCGGAATGACTTCGATCGAGGTGCTGGAAATCCAGCCGCTCGCCGAAGCCACGCTCGAAGCCGACCCGACTTCAAACACCCGCGAAGCGTTGCTTGACATCTACAAGCGACTGCGTCCAGGCGAAGCCGCCAACGAAGAAGCCGCCCGACAGCTCGTCTACGGCCTGTTCTTCGACGTCAAGCGCTACGACCTCGGCAAGGTGGGCCGCCGCTTCCTTAACCAGAAGCTCGGCATCAACATCCCGCTCGATGTACGTAACCTGACCTCCGAAGATCTTGCGAGCGTCATGACGGCGATGATCCCGTACGTTCAGCGCGAATCTGAGCGAGACGACATTGACGACCTTAAGAACAAGCGCGTCCGATCCGTGGGTGAGCTGCTGCAAAGCCAGCTTCGCCTCGGCTTCGTCCGTATGGAAAAGGTTGCCCGAGAGCGAATGACCTCGACCGATCAGGAGAACCTCCTGCCCGGCATCATTCTCTCCGTCAAGCCGGTCTCCGCGTCGATCAAGAGCTTCTTCAGCAGTAACCAGTTGTCGACGTTCATGGACCAGACGAACCCGCTGTCTGAGATCACCAACAAGCGACGTCTTTCGTCACTTGGACCGGGTGGCCTCCAGCGAACGAGCGCCAAGCTCGAAGTTCGGGACGTCCACCGATCGCACTACGGTCGCATCTGCCCCATCGAGACCCCTGAAGGTCCGAACATCGGTCTGATCTCGCAGCTCACTACCCACGCTCGCGTGGACGAGTTCGGGTTCATCATGACGCCGTACCGACAGGTGAAGAACGGCATCGTAACCGACGACATCATTTACTACACGGCTCAGGAAGAGACCGGCCAGATGGTCGCCCCGGCGGACATCGAAACGGACGACAACGGTCTGATCAAGACCGAGCGCGTTCAGTGCCGCTCCGCTGGTGCCGACGTCGGTGGCGCAAGCTATCCGATGGTCAACCGCAGCCAGGTTCAGTTGATGGACGTGTCTCCGGTTCAGATCATCTCGGTTGCCACCGCGCTCATCCCGTTCCTTGAGAACGACGACGCTAACCGCGCTCTGATGGGCGCGAACATGCAACGCCAGGCGGTGCCCTGTCTCCGCTCCGACCGACCCCTCGTGGGCACTGGTTATGAGCGAGTCGCGGCGATCGACTCCGGCGCGGCCGTTGTCGCCTTCCATGACGGGGTTGTCGAGTACATCACTTCGCACGAGATTCGAACTCGCCGCGCCGATGGCACGGTCGATAAGTATCCGATCCGCCACATGGTTCAGTCCAACAAGTCGACGTGCTTTACGCATCGACCGGTTGTGAACCTCGGGCAGGCCGTTCTCAAGGGCGACCCGCTCGCCGACGGCGCGTGCTGCGACAACGGTGAACTCGCCCTCGGTAAGAACGTGCTCGTCGCGTTTATGCCGTGGAACGGTTACAACTATGAAGACGCGATCCTGATCTCGGAGCGCATGGTGAAGGACGACGTTTACACGTCCATCCACATCGAGCGCCACGAGACCGAAGCCGTCGACACCAAGCTCGGACCGGAAGAAATCACCCGCGACATCCCGAATGTCGGCGAAGAGGCCCTCAAGGACCTCGACGAGAACGGCATCATCCGGATAGGCGCCGAAATCCGCCCCGAGGACATCCTCGTGGGTAAGGTCGCGCCGAAGGGCCAGGTCGAAATGACCGCCGAAGAGCGACTCATCATCGCGATCTTCGGTAAGAAGGCGGAAGAAACCCGCGACGTCTCGCTCCGCTTGCCGCACGGTGAGAAGGGCCAGGTCGTCGACGTCAAGGTCTTCAGCCGCTACAAGTACCTCAGCCCGAGCATCAACTACATCTACAAGGAATCGAAGAAGCGCGAGCGCCTGATCTGCGATCGGACGGACGAGCCTCTTCTCCAGATCCCTGGCGATGAGTTGCCCGCCGGCACCAACATGACCGTTCAGGTCTACACCGCCCAGAAGCGCAAGCTCATGGTGGGTGACAAGATGGCCGGACGCCATGGCAACAAGGGTGTTATCTCGAAGGTTCTCCCTGTCGAGGACATGCCGTTCCTCAACGACGGCACCCCGGTCGACATCGTGCTCAATCCGCTCGGCGTTCCGAGCCGAATGAACATCGGTCAGATTCTCGAGACCCACCTGGGCTATGTGGGACGCCACCTCGGCATCCACTACAAGTGCCCGGCCTTCGAGGGAGCGACCGAGAAGGAGATTCTCGGCGAGATGGATCGCCTCGCGGAGCATCTGCGCCGCCAGGTCCTCCTCGCCTACGCCAACCGCGAGCTGATGCTCAACGTGAAGTTCGAGAAGGACGACTCGTTGGCAACCATGTTCGAAAAGGTCGAGACTCGCCTCCGCGAACTCGGTATGAACGGTCTCGAGCGGGTCTCCCGCATCGTCGCCGCCGCGCCGGTTAAGAACACCGAGGAACTGCTCGAAGTCGACTTCGAGAACTGGGAGCCGGAGTACTTCGAGGAAGTCGATGAGACGGCCACCAAGGCCGAGGATTCGGTCTACAAGTCGATGATCGCGAAGATCGAAGAGAATATCTTCATCCGAGCCGGACTCGACCCGCGGAGCTGCAAGTCCACGATCCGAGACGGCCTGACGGGAGAGACCTTGCCCAACAAGATCACCGTCGGCACCATCTACATGCTGAAGCTGGAGCACCTTGCGGATGAAAAGATTCACGCGCGCTCCATTGGCCCGTACTCCCTCGTTACCCAGCAACCGCTGGGTGGTAAGGCACAGTTCGGCGGTCAGCGATTCGGTGAGATGGAAGTCTGGGCCCTTGAAGCGTACGGCGCTGCCTATACGCTGCAAGAGCTGCTCACGATCAAGTCCGACGACGTCATGGGACGCGTCAAGGCCTACGAGAGCATCGTCAAGGGCGAGACCCTGAGCGAGCCGGGCATTCCGGAGTCGTTCAAGATCCTCGTCAACGAGCTTCGTTCGCTCTGCTTGAAGGTCGGCGTCGAAGACGTCGCCAACAAGGAGATCCCGCTGAAGGACCTCGACGAACTGGGAGGAGGCGACGACATGCGCCTCGCCCGCTCGGTCGGCTTCTTCAACTAAGCCGCGCACTCAAAACCCCCGGACGACTTGTCGTCCGGGGGTTTTGTGCTTATGCATCGATCTCTTCTTGAGCCAGTCCTTATCTCCCCCTTCGCGTCTACTTCACCAAGCCGGCGATGAAGTTGATCGTCGTAGCCACAAACGCAGTGCCAAATAGGTAGGAGACCAGCGCGTGTCGGAGAACTACCCGGCGGATCGGCCGCGAGGAGACATCCGTATCGGAAACCTGGAAGGTCATGCCCACGGTAAACGCCATGTAGGCGAAATCGAGATAGTTCGGGTCATCATCGCTATGGAAGTCGATGCCGCCCTTTGGCTCACTGTAATAGAGGCGCGCGTAGCGCAAGGTAAAGATGCAATGGACCAGGGCCCAAGAAAGCATCACGCTAAGAACACACGTTGCTACGGCAATCGTTTTTGATGAGCCCTGCAAGGAGCCCGCGTGAGTGAGGCCGAACACAATGGCCGCAAGGCTGGCGATGCTGGCCAGGAACATGACGATGTCCACCGTCGCTCGGTCGGGGTCTTCCCTGCTGGCAAGGACGGACGTTCGCTTTTCGTTCAGTCGAAAGACCGTGCAGACGACCCAGACGACATAGACGATCGCCGCCGCGTCCCAGCCCCACAGCAAGGACATCTGCTTTGCACTCGATGCGCTTGATGCGAGCGCGGTGACCACGCCGCAAATGGCAGCGGCACCTACGCGGGCTCGGTCAGAGTAGCGCCAAGAATCGGTATAGGTTGAAGTATTTGAACCTGGCATTGCTCTCCCATGTCCCCCGGGGCGCAGGCTAAAATCAGGCTCGCTACGCGCTGGACCGATGTCGCCTCGGCACCGCAGGTAAAGCGAGGCCGTCCGAGGTCTTGGTCGTGATCTTCAACAGCCGGTCCAAGATGATCTTCGCTGACCCCGCGACCGGGAAGGCGAGCAGCATGCCGACGATCCCGAACAGTGCCCCGCCGCAGAAGATCACGAACATGGATACGATGCCGTTCAAGCCCACCGAGTTCCCCACCATCTGTGGGTAAATCAGGTGATCAAAGATCAGGCCCATCCCGAAGTAGATCATCGCAACCGTAAACGCGTAGGCCCACGGGCTGGACATGTGGATTCCGAGCGTCCCATCCACCCCTTTGAGCCCAACGACCAGCAACACGGTGAGCAAGGCGATGATGTTGCCGATGTACGGGATCATGTACAGCGCCCCGAAGGCGATCCCGAGCAAAATCCCGTACGGCACGTTCAGGATGCTCAGCAGGATGCACGCGGTGACGATATACAGTGCGACCACGATCGTGATGCCCCGCAAGTAGCGGATGAAGACCGCGTAGATGTCGCTGAACATATTCAGCGTCCCTGCCCTGAGTGAGGGAGGAATCCACTTGGGCGCTCGCCGTTTGATGTTCTCCATGTCCATCAGGAGCATGAAGGTCAGAAGCGGAATCAGGAAGATGTCGAGGAGCTGAGTGGCGAGGCCACCGACCGTGCCGAGCATGGCATCGACGCCCTTCTGGAAGAAGCCCGCGATCTGAGGTCGGCGTGGCTCGACGTACTGCTCGATGAATCCACGCTTGGTGCTGGGGAGGCCCACTCGCTCCAGGGTTCCTTTGTATTTTGCGAGGATTAGATCGAATTGATCCGGGTTCGCGACCCCCTCCGCCTGGAGGCGGGGATTCCACCGCACGAAGAAGCTTGCGTTCTCATTCTCTTTGGACAATTGATCGGCGAAATTACGTGCCCCATCGGACACATTGCGAACTTGGGCCACTACCTTGGGCGCAAGCCAAATGCCGACGGCGGTGAGCGTGCCGAAGAACGCGAGGAAGACGAGCAAGACGCTCAAGAAGCGCGAGTAGCCGCGCAATCGCAGGCGCTTGATGCTCGGTTCGAGCAGGGCCGCGATCACAAAGGAGACGATGAAAGGGGTCAAAATCCCCCGCACGAGGTACAGGAAGACCAAGGCGACAAGGACGAGACCGCCCCATAACGCCATTCGCCAACCGCTCATGCGGGGGTTCTGAGTTTCTATAGGTTAAACGCCGAGTTCGTCGGCCGCGCCCTTGACGGCGCGCTTGGCTCGCTGCTCACTGACCCACTCTTCGGTCTTACCCTTGAGGTCCTTGAACTTGTTGCCGATGTCCTCACGGAGCTCGGAGCCCGCCTTCGGGGCAAAAAGCAGACCGGCGGCGGCACCGATGATCGCGCCAAGGCCCACACCTGCGAGCATGTAAAGCATTGCATTGCTGTTGTTGTCTTCGTTATTTGACATTTAGTTTCCTCCAGTCCTGTAAATCCATTATGCCCTTCCGGGCCTGCAGATTCACCCCACCCGTATATTTTCTGGGCCTTGCGGTGCCTGGCGACGTAGAATCGGTCCAGGTTCACCCCATATGACCTTTGTGGCTTATTACGAGTTCCAGCTTTGACGAGGTTGCAGGCCGGTAATTCAGCCGTAAACTGAGACCCATGCAACTTCGACCGTTCGCACTCATCCTTGCCGTCTCGCTGTCCGCCCTTTCCTTGGGTCAGAAGGTGGCCAACCTCTCCAAGCGCGATCCTGATTTCAAGCAGATCATCGCCGTCCTCACCCCGCGTGCCCAAACTCAGGCCGCGTCTAGGATCCGCTTGGTGGGAGAAATGATGCGTCGCAGTGGGGACTGGGCTTTTGTACGATCCTCCGTTCCTTTCATCGATCCGAAGGTGAAGGGCGATGGAGAGCTAATGGCCCTCCTGCGCAAGAAGCACGGCAAGTGGACAATCGTCGAAGAGACGATCGGCTCCGGAGGAATGGAAGATCTCGCCAAAGACTGGATCAAATCGCACCACCCGCCGAAGGGGTTGGTCCCGAAGATGTAGTTTGAGTCCGAGTCCGAGTCCGAGTCCGAGTCCGAGTCCGAGTCCGAGTCCGAGTCCGAGTCCGAGTCCGAGTTGGAGTCGAGAAGTTCTTTACCCGGCTCAACAGCTCAGGCTCAGACTCGGACTCGGACTACCACGACCGCGCCATAATCCGTAGAACGAAGTTGGAACGTCCATGAGTCTGGAAACGACCTACCCCCGCCGCCTCACCACCCCCTGCAAAGTCGGCCCCCTCACGATGGGGGCCGGGCACCCGATCGTCGTTCAGTCGATGATCACCGAGGAGACGCGCAATGTCGATGCCTGCGTTGAGCAGATCATCGGGCTCCACCGCGTCGGCTGCGAGCTTGTTCGCGTCACCACGCCGAGTCTCGGCGAAGCTGAGGCGATGGGCGAGATCCGGGCCAAAGTCACGGAGCGATACGGCTACGTCCCGCTCACCGCGGACGTCCACCACCAGGGTACCGACATCGCGGTGGAAGCGGCCAAGCACGTGGACGAAGTCCGCGTTAACCCGGGGCTCTTCGTGTTCAAGCGCCACGGCTCGCGCGCTAAGCAGGTCGGCACAAGCGGCGAGATGCGCGGCACCGGCGATTCCGATGTCGAGAAGCTCCGCGAGGAACTCGCCTACGGCGACAAGGAGTGGGCAGACGAGCTTGCGGCGGTTGAGGAGAGCTTCATCCCCGTCATCCAAGCCTGCCTCACGCATAACTGCGCGATGCGCGTGGGAGTCAACCACGGCTCCCTCTCCGAGCGCATGCTGGTGACCTATGGCGACACGCCAAACGGGATGGTCGAGAGCGCCTTGGAATACCTTCGGCTCTGCGAAAAGCACGGCTACCGGAACCTGAACATCTCCCTCAAGGCCAGCCGCGTCCAGATCATGGTCGCCGCCAACCGCCTCATGGTGAATCGGATGGACGAGGTCGGGATGGCCTACCCGCTCCACCTCGGCGTCACCGAGGCTGGCGACGGAGATTACGCCCGAATCAAGTCCACCGCGGGGATCGCGACGTTGCTGATGGAAGGAATCGGCGACACCATCCGTGTCTCACTCTCCGAAGACCCGATCAACGAGATCCCGGTCTGCTACGACATCCTTCAGTCGCTCGGCCTCCGCAAAACGAAGGTCGAGTACATCGCCTGCCCCTCCTGTGGACGTACAAAGTTCAACCTCCCCGCCGTGCTGCACAAGGTCCGCGAAGCCACCAAGCACCTCGTCGGCCTCGACATCGCGGTCATGGGCTGCATCGTCAACGGCCCAGGGGAAATGGCCGACGCGGATTACGGCTACGTAGGCGCGGCGGGCGGAAAGATCACGCTCTACCGCAAGCGCGACATCGTTAAGAACGGCATCCCCCAGGAAAATGGAGTCGACGAACTGGTCGCTCTGCTGAAGGCGGACGGCCTCTGGCAGGAACCGCCGGTCCCGACCGGCGAGCGCATTCCGCTAAAGATGGTCTGAGGCAGTGGCAGTGGTTTGTCATCCCGCGGATAACGGGGTGGCACGGTCTGCTCGGGTGCACAACTTCCGGAAACTCCGAAGGCCGTGGCCACCCGACAGACCGTGAGGTCGGGAGGTCGAGGCATTCACGGTCTGTCGGGCCACAATGCTTGGCGCAAATTGGGAGTTTGACCGGCCCGAGCAGACCGTGCCACCCTTCCCATCTTAAGTCAGCCTCCCTGGCCTCCGCCCCTACAAACTCAAGTCTTTCTTCAAACGCGCCGCCAAATCAACCCCGGTCAGACCGAGAGTCCTTCTCCCCGAATCCAACTCGACCACAAGCTCGACCGCTTCCACTTCAAACACCACCGATTCCCGCTCGCCATCAACGCGAAACGTCAGCACCGCCCCATCCGCCTCAAGTAACCGCAACGCCCCGAGCGGCTTACGCCACTTCCGGAGTTTCCCTCCGTGCGACACCTCAAGGGTCGTGATCTCCAGCATCGCCGAGACCTCGTCGTCGTCGCGCAATGCCGTCCCGCGCCAGATCACCGTGCCTTCGTTGTCGAAGGACAATTCGCCGCTCTGATAGGCGTTGCTCAGCGTCGATTCTAGGCGCGACTCGAAGCCGTCTTCATCCGCGACCATTGGAAGCCCCTGCGCCGCCCGATGCCAATCCTCAAGTTTATGGAGAGCCCCGACGAACCGCATCAACTTGCGATTCCGTGTCTGGATCAACCGCAGATACTCGCCTTCACGATCGAACTCGATCGCGCAAGTCCCGCACACGTAGCCCGGATTGGGGCTGTCCTTCCCCACTCCGATCCAGCGCACCTCTTCCAGAGTCAGAAGTCGCCCAAGGTTCTCCGCGGCGAAGCCGTGCGGATCATGACTGCAGTCCAGTAACGTAATCGTGTCGTCCTCAAGGAAGAAGTCGGACTCGCAGTCAGGGCAAAACGCATTCCCCGCGCCGGGCTCCAGGCCCGAGGCCACCCGCGCCCACTCATCGGGATAGAGCGTCCGGTAATCCCCTTTCCCCTTCGGCACAATCAACTTGCGCCGCCCATCGGGCTGCTCGTCGAGCTGCGCACCGCAGCCGTCACATTGCCAAATCTGCTCCGAGCGGCCGGACCTCACCCGCCAGTCCGCCTCGCCCGCCTCCGTTCCAATCATCACTGAAGTGTGAGATTTGCCCGCGTCCACCAGCGTCATGTGGCCCGGACCGGCTTCAAACCGCGCCTCGCACTCCTCGCATACCGCAACAAAGGCGGAACCGAACAGCCCCTTGCGATGCCGATGAAGCTTCCCCACGGTGCATAGAGGACAGATCGCCAGCGGCTCCCCGTTGCGCAAGGACCTCAGTGCGCTGATCCGGCAGACGGGGCAGAGTCGATCGTGAATCTCGCGACGGCGGAGCGGGGACTCATGGCAAACCGGACAATGTCCCTTCCGCAGCGGTTTAGGCTCGTCGAGGATGCCGCGGCAGGAGGGGCACTGGCGTCGTTCAAAAGTCAGCTTCTGCAGTTGGACGAGCTTGGCATCCATCTCCATCAGGCTCAGATGCTCGCTCGTCTCCTCAGCGACCTCAAGCATGTCGCGGAAGGCGGCGGCCGTCTGGGGTCGGTCGGCGTAGGAGAGGGCCAACCCGGCCTCGATCGCTTGGGCAATCTCCGTCGGCACCTCGGGGCGAAGGACCAGGAGCGGAGTGAGGACAACCCCGTTCATCCGATCGGGCGGCGCGGCGGGGCGAATCCCAGACAGGATGTGATAGGCGGTCGCGCAGAGCGCATAGATGTCGGTCGCCGGACCGCGACGGGCGCGCTCGCTGAGTTGCTCCAACGGCGCATACCCCGGCGTGAACAAGACCGTATGCTGCCGCCCCGCGTCAGCATGCCATTCGCGAGCCGCCCCGAAGTCCAGTAGGTAGACCTCGCCAGACTCGGCGACAAGGATGTTGGAAGGCTTCAAATCCCGGTGGAGGAACCCCTTCTCGTGCAAGGATTCCAGCGTGTCAAGGATTTGGTGGACGATGTCGAGGGCCAGCGTCAGATCAAGTGGTCCCCGACGATCCAGTAGGGCGTCGACAGTGACCGCGCCGACGATGAAGTCAGAGACAAAGAACGCGGTCCCGAGGTCGGTCAGGGTCGAGCGAACCTGAGGGACGCCCCGCAGATGCAACCGCGCCATTAGCTTGGCTTCCTCGATAAACCTCTGCCGAAGATGCTGAGCCGTCGCCGCCCCGAGCGCATCGAGGTTCAACAGGTCGTCGAGCTGGCGGTGAGATCCGGCGGGCGCAAGCTCCTTCATCACCGCGAGATCGTCGCGGAGCCGGTCCTTGACCAGATAGACGATGCCAAATCCGCCGCGACCCAGAAGCTCTTCCACCTGGAAGCGGTCGCCGACAACGGCGCCCATCGGTAGCGGTCTCGGCTCCTGCTCCATGCGCCCTAGGTTACCGGTTCGAAAACGCCCAGCGGCGGTACCCTATAGGGCAGATGTCATTGTTGAATGCGAAGATTGGCTCGAACGCCCCGGAAATCCTGAATACCGTCATCGAGATTCCCCGAGGCAGCACCAACAAGTACGAAGTCGACGCCGAAACCGGCCTGATCAAGCTCGACCGCGTGCTTTTCTCGCCGCTGTTTTATCCGTTCGATTACGGCTACATCCCGCAGACCCACTACGTCGATGGCGACCCTTTGGACGTGCTCGTGCTTCTAAGCCATCCTACGTTCCCGGGCTGTATCGTTCAGGCCAAGCCGATTGGCGTGCTCGAAATGTCCGACGAAAAGGGCTCGGATGAGAAGATTCTCTGCGTCGCCACCAAGGACCCGCGCTACGGCTACCGCGACACCATCGACCGTGTGAATCCTCATACCCTCAAAGAGATCACCCACTTCTTCGAGGTGTACAAGCACCTCGAAGATAAGCAGGTGGAAGTGAAGGACTGGCACGGCCGCGAAGTCGCGCTGGACCTCATCCGCCGCTACCGCACAGACCAATAGGTTAAGGGCGAATGCCAAGCTCGTGGTTAAGCGAGTAGATGTCGGAGAACCTTCGGATCGGGACGTCTTTGAACTCAACCCACTTGCCGTCTTTCGGCACGCGGATCGTCACCCAATTGCCCAGCTTGTCGAGGACGGGCAGAGCCATGCCTTGCAGCCGCACATGGATAGACGGAGCAGGGGAAGCCATCCTTTCCAGAGGGTAGCTCTCGGTGAACGCCCTCATCCCGAAGGGATGGCCGACGCGATGCCCGACGATCTCGAACGGCTTCATCGCCTTGCCGCTCACGGGCGATCCCGTCCAAAGCACCCAAAGATTCCCTCCATCATCAAGCCCGAGGAAGCGCAGGTTCACCCCACCTTTCGCCCCGAGCCCCCTCTCGAGACTGTCTGCCACTTCCTTTCGCTCGACATCGATGTCATGCAACTCTACATCCTTGGCAAGATGGGGTCGGGGCTCGAAGATGCTCGGATCCATGGTCTCCGGGTAGTCAATGTAGGTCGTGACGGAGCGGTCCGCGGCCATGTACTTGCGCACGCGCCCCGAAGCCGGCTCGACCTCCACGAAGCCAACGTCCTTGCCCAAATCTTTGTAAGCCTTGCCGGTCCATACGAAGTGAACAAATGAGATCTCATACTGCTCACGGGGCCCGTCGGGAGTATCGATAACCTTCCTGCTCAGAACGGACGTTCCACGACCCTCCAAGATCAACTGTAGCGTTTCCGTAGCCAGGTAGAAGACCCCGTCCTCGTGCTTCATTGTCCCGACATGAGCCGTCATCCGGGTGTTCGGGAGCTTCTTTCGATTTGTGCCGTTGTTGAAGGAATACCTTCGCACGCCATCGGTGAATTGTTCAAGGGCCAGGCTTCCATCTGGGTTGCGAATGCAGAAGCCATGCTTATGATCGGACTGCCACATCTCCTCAAGCACGACACCGTTCTTTCCAATCATTCGGCGATGGACGTTGTTGGCGTTGATGGTGTTCTGAAGGGTCCTCGCCCAAGCGGAACCCATCGACTCGCGGGGCCACAGAATGAAGGCGATCGCGGCGCTTGCCACCCCCATCAGGGTGTAGCGGAGCACCTGGGTTGTACGCTTCCTCGGCGATATGGCTAGGATCGCGCGACGCTGAACGTCGGGGCCGGGCACTTCACTCTTCAACTCGGCGATGGCATCTTCAAGATCGACAGATTTCGGCGACATGGGTAGGTTCCTCCTCTCCGAGATAGGTTCGTAATTTCGCGCGGACGGCGTGAAGACGGCTCTTGACCGTCCCCTCGGGGATAGCTAAAGCAACGGCGACATCGGCGACGGAAACCTCTTCGACGTAGTGCATCAAGAACAGAGCTTGATCATGCGCCGGGAGGCGCTTGAGGGCCGCCAGCAGGTCCTGTGCGTCAACGACTGCCGTATAGGGGTCTTCCCGGACGGCCTGCTCAGTTAAGAGCGGCAGCCACGGTCTCTTTCTGCGCCACTTGGTGAACTCACGAAAGGCAATGCCTAATGCCCAGCCCCGGAACGAGGTCCGCCCATCGAATCTCGCCGCTCCGGCGAGGATTCTCAGGAGTGTCTGCTGGGCAAGGTCCTCGGCATCGTCCGGCCGCCGCGTTAATTGGCGCAAAAAGCGGAAAATCGCAGCGTGGTGTCGCTCGACAAGCAGACACGCCGCACGTTCATCCTTCGCGGCAAGGCATCGGGCCAGGGTGAGGTCATCCAAATTTACGAACTCCAAATCGGAACAACCTTCTATAACCGCGCCGACCGCCGGGGGTTCACTAGTGGCGTAGGTTTTCCAACCTGCGATCCCGCCTAGCTCGCCAACACAAACCAACAGCAAGCCGTCGTAACCGGATCACCGGCAAACTCCTTCGCAAGTTCGGCCACCAAACGCTCGGGCGCATCGGGATCTCGCTCAATGATCTGGTTGGCCACCGGGTTTCCAAGGATGAAACCTTGGGCAACCTCTTCCGGTTCCTCAATGGATATCTCAGCCTCGAACCGCTCAATCTCAACGCGATCAAACGCGGATTCGAACAACCGCTTGGTTACCTCCGGGTCGCACATCGCGTACGGGACCTCGAGGAACTGGGGCGGGTCCTGAGGAAAGGCGCGCTTCACAAGTTCGTAGTTCTTAAGCGCCGCGGGTATGCGAGAGATCGCGTCCCACACCGCGACAATCGCCTTGCCCCCAGGCTTAAGAACACGCCTGAACTCGCGGAGTCCAGCCTCTTTATCGGGGAAGAACATCAACGCAAATTGACACACGAGCAGATCGAAACTTTCATCCTCGAACGGAAGACTGAGGGCATCCGCCACCATCCACTGAACTCCGTCGGGGCCATGAGCCTGAGCGTAAGCCAGCATCGACGCGCTCAGATCGGTAGCGACGACCTCAACCGACGCCCCATACCGGGCGCGGATCAGGCGGGTGACTCGCCCCGTCCCGCAAGCAACTTCAAGCACCCTCCCACCTTCCAGTTCTGGGAGTCGCCGCCCAAGCTCCACCGCCGTCGGCTCGAACAGTACAGGCCCGAGCCCCCGATCGTAGTGGAACGGAATCGAGCCTGAGAAGGAGATATCTTGCGACGCCATGCGACAGATCATACGATCAATGGCCTCATGGTCAAGCTGAGATTTCCGCGAGGGCTTGAAATACCCCCTTACCCGGATACCCAAATACGTCCCCTACTTGAAGAAGTCGAAGCCCGCGAGACGATCACGGACCGTAGCGAGGAACTTGCCCGCCACGAGGCCGTCGATAATCCGGTGGTCGTAGGTGAGTACCAGGTGCATGATCGAACGGATCGCGATCATGTCGTCGATAATCACCGGCTGTTTTGAGATCGCGTAGGCGCCCAGGATTCCCGCCTGAGGAGCGTTGATCATCGGGGTGCCAAATAGCGCACCGTATGTGCCCGGATTGGTCAGCGTGAACGTGCCGCCCTGGACATCGTTGACGCCGAGCTTATTACTCCGCGCCTTCTTCGCTATCTCATCCAGCGATCTGGCGATCTCAACCAGCGTCTTGTTTTGACAATCGCGGATGACCGGGACAATCAGCCCCTCGTCACCCTTCGCGCCAAGCGCGACCGCGATGCCGACATGCACGCCCTTGCTCGACACAACCTGATTGTCACTCTGCAAAGACGAATTCACGATCGGGAACTCAAGAAGCGTTTCGCAAAGAGCCTTGATGAAGAACGGGGTGTATGTGAGCTTGACGCCGTACGTCGCGAGGAACGAGTCCTTGTTCTGCTCGCGGAACTTGACCATCGTCGTCACGTCGACCTGGGTTACCGTCGAAACGGTCGGCACCTGCGAGGAGCGCACCATCGCGTCGGCGATCATCTTGCGCATCCCGACAAGGCTCGTGACCGTCTGGTCTGGCCCCGCCACGACCGGAGCCGCAGGCATCGGCTTAAACTCGCGAGCATTCGTAGGCACCGGCGCCGAAATGATTTGCGGGCCGCCCGCCAAATAGGCCTCGACGTCCTTCTTCGTGACCCGCCCGCCGTTGCCGGTTCCGGCGATAGAAGCGAGCTGGGCGTCGCTGATTTGATTCTGCTTGGCGATGCTACGCACCACCGGCGTGTACCAGCGTCGCTCGCCCTCCGCGAGTTCGGCAACCGGTGCTGCGGCTGCGGCTTTGGCTTTGGCTTCCGTCTTGGCCGGAGCCGCAACTCCCTCGGCGGCAGCAGAGCCGTCGTCGATAATTCCCATCACGTGGAAGACCTCGACCGGCGAACCTTCGGGGATGACGATCTTGCTCAGAATTCCGGACGCCGGAGACGGCAACTCGGTGTTGACCTTGTCGGTCATGATCTCAACGATCGGCTCGTCTTCCTTGACGTACTCGCCTTCCTTCTTCAGCCACCGGCTCACGGTCCCTTCATGGACCGACTCTCCAAGTTCCGGCATCAAAATCTCGACTGGCATCTTCTAATGTTACCGGCGAATGGGGCTCAGAAATTGTCATTCCGACCAAGTCGGCCCACATGCATTGCCTCGTCAAGGAACTCGGAAGCCGACGCGTGGAGGAACCTGCCCCAAGCCGCCCCGTGTTCCACCGCTGCCACTCTGAAGTCCCGCCCAGGCGCGGAATGAATTCCGCGCTTCTGTTTGCCAAACCGAACTGACCGTCATGGCAAGAGGTTTGATATGCTTGAGACATGGTCTGGCTTAACTCCGTTGCCGTGCTCGTCGCGTCCCTATCCAGTGGCGGCGCTGCGCCCCGAGACGTACCAAAAGGTCATTGGGCTCATCAGGCTGTCGAGGAATTGTTCCAGGCGGGTTTGATGGATGGCTACGCCGTTGACTCCCACCCCTTGAAGTTCGATCCTTCCACGGCAATAGACCTCAAATTTACTCTTGAGGTTATGAAGAGATTTAAGGCGGCCGGAATGCTGGTTGGGTTTCCCGATGGGCTAAGTGGTCGTCCAATGGTAGGTGACTACGACTTGGCGATCAAGACTCACAATGCAATGGAAGTAGTCTTTGCGAACCGTTGGGAATACGACATGACTTCCGTGCAGCCAGTCCTTGCCAACCTCCACGACCTCGCGAAGCTGATCTCTGTGCGAATCAAAGTGCTCAAAGAACTCGGCGCAAATCCGACACAGATGATCCGTGACCTCGAAACCTTTAGGGCCCGATTTGATCCCGCGACCTTGTTCCGAGGTTAGCTCCGCCACCAGCCTCGATTGGGAGGCAAACCTTTGCGGACTCGGGGTTAACGGACGCGGAGTAGTACTGAAGGTCCCTTGGCTAGTCGCCTTACAATATTTAGCGCCCTTACAGCGCGAGGCCAAATCGCTCGGGATGACTGCCCCCCTTTCAACACTCAGCACATCCCCTAAGCCCGAAGGAAGCTCGCCAAATCCGCTTCGCTAATCCCCGGCTCCCCAGGGGCGACGTTGTTGAGCCTGCCATCCTTCATCCACTTCTCCAACTGCCCGACCAACTCAAACAAGTGATCGAACGAAGCAACCGTGAAGAGCAGAGGCTGATAGTGGTCGATCTCGAAGCTCTGATTGATCACCCACTCAAGTTGGATCGGGTAGCGCTGCACTTCCGGCGACTCGATGCAGTGCTCAAGTTCGCCGTACGAAGACAGCAACCCACTTCCGTAGGCGCGCAAGCCGTCCGGCGTGTTCATCAGGCCGAATTCGATGGTGAACCAGAAGAACCTAGCCATCGCTTGGATAATGCTGGTCAGGCGGCGAAGCCGCTCGTGCTCGTCCTTGATGCTCGCCGCGACCTCGGCTGCCGTGTAAGCGCAGTCACCAAAACGAACGAGCGTATCGGCGAACGCCTGGTCGGTGTGCATCGGCACGTGACCCGCGATGTCGTGGAAAATGTCCGGCTCGGGCAGGTAATCGAGCTTGTCCGCTTCGCGGATCGTGATCGTGGTCGGGAATTCCCGATTGCGGAGCCGGTCGAAGAACAGGAACGCCGGGACATAGCCCGCGACCGCCCGAGCCTTGAACCCGGTGAGCGGGCACAGGAAGTTATTGACGTCCTCAAGCCGCGGAACCCGATTTGGGTCGAGGCTGAGGTTATCGATTCCCTTCAGGAAATGCGGGTTGGCGTACTTGCGCCAGCGCTCTTGCATCCGCGCGAACAGCTTGCGCCAAGCCTCGTGGTTGGCCTCGGTGTAGAGCTCGTAGGGCTGCGTGATATACAGTTCGCCGTTGGCTTGCGCCTGCTCGATAAAGGGCGACTTCGTCGTCGTCAGTCCATGGGGAAGGGTCGTTTGAGCCACGTTGCTAATCCGTCCTACGCTTCATTATGGACCTTCGATGGCTACAGTCCGCCGCGCCGATCACGGCGAACGGGCAGGGCACCGAAATCACCGTAAGTTCTGAAGACGTAGTCACCCTCCTTGGCGTACTTGGCATGGCAGGATTGGCACGACTGAATACCTTCCTGGGACACTCTTCCCTTCGCGTCGGAAACGTAGAACTCCCAGTCGCCGTTGGCGGGATCGAACCCCTTAGCCCGCTTGACCATGACGGTGAGGAGCTCAGGCTTGGTGTCCTTCCCAGAACTCAGCTTCTCCTTCACAATGACGGATCCCGCCGGGAAGACCGGTGCCTTGCTGCTCGCCATCGCCGCCTCCCCGGTCTTGTTCACGTACACCGTGAAATAGTGGGGATCATGCGGGTTCGTCGCCCCATTCCAGGCGGGGGGCCCGGCGCACAAGACCACCAATCGCGGTGCCATAAGAATCGGCTCCTTGTTGACCTTGTGCCATGACTTATATGGCTTGCACAGAGCGGCGAGGCTGTCGAGCTTCGGCTGCATCGGCACGGCAAGGGCGACCAACAGCGACGTCGTGCCAAACGCCATCGCAAAGAATCTTGAGAACGAGGCCATGCCGTATCTTACGGCAGATCTACCTTGGGCAGGAGATGTGATTCCGAAGGATGCCGGTGCCGGGGATCTCAGATCTCAGATGTCAAATCTCAAATCCAAACCTTCAACTCAGATTCAGACTCCACCGCCAGACATTAAATAGCCCGGCTCCTCCCCCAAAGATTCGCCGGGCCGGTGTTGGAATCAACACTCAATACTGAACACTCTAACGCTGTTTTAAAGGTCGATACGCTTCGGACCGCCCTTGTCGTCGTTGCCGGAGAGAATTCTCTTGACGAACGTAACGAGCTCCATCGGGTTGAACGGCTTGGTCAGATACATGTCCGCCCCGTAGTGGTAACCCTCGAAAACGTCCTTGTCCTGCGCCTTCGCGGTCAACATGACCACCGGCAGGCTCTCCGTCTCCGGATCGCGTCGCAGGTTCTTCAGAACCTCGAAGCCATCCATGTACGGCATCATCACGTCGAGCACGACGAGGTTCGGCTTTTCGGCCCGGATCTTCTCCAGCCCCTCTTTGCCATCAAAGGCCGTGACGACCGTATATCCCTGTCTTTCCAGGTTAACCTGGATCAGGCGCACAATATGGCGCTCATCGTCACACACCAAGACCTTTAACGGCATTCGTTTCTCCTGCTTCCTCGCTCCGTAGAGTGGTTCCGATGCTACCTGATGCAAGTCAGCCCGTCAATGGGCCAACTTACGGTTAGTGGCTCGGGGATTGTAACACGTAATTGCCGTGCGGTGCCGAAAAGGGCCCGACAGGTACCCTTGAGGCGTGAAGCTCTGTCGCTTTGAATTAAAGAGCAACCCCGGAGAAATCCGCTCTGGCATCGTCTATAACGGAAAGGTTTACGAGACCGACGGGTCCGAGCCTGTCGCGATCCATGAAGCCGACGCCGTACGCCCGCTTGCGCCCACGGGCACCCCTTCCAGCCTCCGCGTTTTTCGAACCCCTGAAGAACCTACGGAAGACCTTTTTTACACCTACGCCAATCCGAATTCCCTGATCGGGGCCAGCCAGATCGTCCCCGAGCCGGAGTATTCGGGTGCGCTCGATTTCGAAGCTTTCATCGCCGTCGTGATCGCCTCGGACGGCCACAAGATCCCCGTCGAGGAAGCCGACGGCTACATACTCGGCTACACGCTCGTCAACTTCCTCGTCACGCGTGATGTCGAACGGGCGGAAAAAGCCGCAGGAATGGGACCGGGACGATCGTATGATCTTGCCGCCGCCATCGGCCCCGTGCTCACCACGCCGGACGAGATGGAAGAGGTGATCGTGGACTCGGACGACGGACGGCGCTTCAAACTAACCGCCGTCGCACGCATCAACGGCGTCGAACGCCGCCGAGGCGACGTCGAAGACCTCCCGTACACCCTAGATAAAATGATTTCTGCCGCCAGTGAATCGTGTCCCCTTCGAACAGGCGACATAATCTGCGCAGGCCCCATCACCGATCCGGGCGATGGCATTCTCCTCTCGTCGGGCGACGAAATTCAGATCGCTGTCGAGAAACTGGGCACCCTTGCCCTCAAGATCGGTTAATTCACCATGAGCGACATTCAAAAACTCACGCTGCCAAACGGCGTCCGCATCGTCGTTGAACCCATTCAGCACGTGAAATCCGCCGCGATCGGCCTCTGGTGCAAAACCGGCAGCCGTCACGAACTCGACTCCGAAGCCGGCATCACCCACCTGATCGAGCACATGCTCTTCAAAGGGACGGAGAAGCGCAGCGCCAAGGAGATCGCCGAGTCGATCGAAGGCCGGGGCGGTTCGCTCAACGCCTTCACTGACAAAGAGAGCACTTGCTACTACTGCCGCGTGCTCTCCGACGACGTGAGCAACGGCATTGATGTCTTGAGCGACATGATGCTGCACTCGGTCTTCGATCCCGAGGAACTCGCCCGCGAAGAGGGCGTCGTGCTCGAAGAGATCAAGCGGAGCGAGGATGAGCCGAGCGACTATGTCCACGAACTCCATCTCGAAAAGCGCTGGGGCAACCACCCGCTCGGCAAGCCAATCATCGGCACCCCGGAGTCAGTCGCCTCATTCAAGCGCGAGCACCTGATCCAATACATGGATCGCCGCTACCGAGCCGAGAATGTGCTCCTTGCGATCGCCGGGAACGTCGACGCGGACGATGTCCGACGGGTCGCCGAGCCGATCCTCGGCAAGATTCCCCACACCACCTCCGACGAGCTCCCGCCTCGCCCCGTGGGCAAGGGCGGGTTGAACGCCGTCGAGAAGGATGTCGAGCAGGTTCACTTCTGCATTGGCACCGACGGCACCTCGATCTACGACCCCGAGCTCTACACGATGATCGTGCTCGACGCCGCCCTCGGTGGCAGCATGAGTTCGCGCATCTTCCAGGAAGTCCGCGAGAAGCGCGGCCTCGCCTATTCGGTCGGCAGCTACACCCTCAACTACACCAGCGGGGGTGCCTACACCGTGTACGGCGGCACGAGCCCGGAGAAGTGGCCGGAAGTTCAGGAGCTGGTGGCCAAGGAGTTCGCCCGCATCCGAAAGGAAGGCCTCGACGACGAGGAGCTGGTCCGAACAAAGCGCCACATCGCCGGCGGCCTGGTCCTCGCGCTCGAAGGAATGAGTGGTCGCATGATGCGCATGGCACGGAACGAGATGCTGCACGGACGGGACATCCCGATCGAAGAGACCCTCGACAAGCTGGACGCGGTCTGCAACTCGGGACTCATCGCGCTGGCCGACCGAATCCTTGACCCGGCCCTGATCAGCACCACCTACATCGGTCCCGCGGCAGGTTAACGTGACCCGCCCCGCAACCACCATCCTCGACTTCCTCGGAACTTCCAAGTCCGAGGACGAGCTGCTGGCCGAGTTGGCCGCGGTGGCGATGGCGGAGGCGGGGGCGGATTCCGCCGACATCCTGCTTCGCGACGGCCAGGACTCCCTGGTGCTGCGCGCCAGCACCCTCTCTCCCGACTTCGTTCGCCGCGTCCGCTTTGGACGTGGTGTCGGGCTGTGCGGCGAAGTCTATGCCACCGGCAAGCCAATATTCCTGGCGAGCAAAGCTGACCAGCACCCGCTCTTCATCCGCTATCCCGGCTTCGAAGGCCATGGCGCGGATGGAGTCGCCGTCCTGCCACTCATCCTCGAAGGACGGCCGGTAGAGGGTGTACTGCTCCTATCCCGCGGCGCGGAATGGAAGACCACCTTGAAGCAACGGCGAGACGTCACTGACGTCACGAACCTGATCGCCGGCGCGATCTTCGCCTTCCGAAACGCCTACCAAGCCGGCACCCAAAGCAACCGCCTCGGCGCGTTGAGCGAGGTCTCCAAGACCATCGCCACCAGCCCGTATCTGGAGGAGATCCTCCAGCTTCTCGTGAACCTAACCGCGCAGCAATTCAACTACCGCGTCTGCACCGTGCGCCTCCTGGACGAAAGCCGCAACGAACTCGTGCTCCGCGCGACCCAGGCTCCGGTGAAGGCATATCAACGCAAACGCGCGATCAAACTCGGTGAGTCCATCGCCGGCCGTGCGATCGCAGAGAACCGACCGATCGTTATCCGCGACGTACAGAACGAAGAAGATTACATCGGCCACGACCTCGCGGTCGAGCAGGGCCTACGCTCCATGATCTGCGTCCCACTGACGATTCAAGAGAAAGCCATCGGGGTCCTAAGCTGCTACACCGTCGAGATGCGCGCCTTCCCCGCCGACGAAATCAAAGCGCTCGAAACGCTGGCCAAACAAGCGGCGATCTCGATCGAGCACGCCAAGCTCCAAGTCCGCAGCACGCTGATGCAGGAGATGCACCACCGGGTGAAGAACAACCTCCAACAGATCGGCTCGCTGATGCGCCTGCAGATGCGGCACGGTCAGTACAAGTCGCTGGAAGAGGCACTAAACGACACGCTCTCCAGAATCCTCGCCATCTCGTCGGTTCATGACCTGTTGAGCCGAGAAGACCTGGACCACGTCGGCATGCTTTCGATCGCCGAGTCGCTGGTGCACCACCAGCAGAGCTCCCTGATCCTCCCGAACCGCAATATCTCGTTCGAAGTCCGCGGCGAGGACGTCCACCTCAACATGAACCAGGCAACGCAGGTTGCCTTGATCTTGAACGAGCTGATCTCGAACGCGATCGAGCACGGCTTCGAGACCTCGATGTCGGGCGAGATTCACGTGACGATCGAAGAAAAGGACAGCGAAGTCGCCCTCTGGGTAAGCAACAGCGGAGACGCGCTGCCGGCTGGCTTTGACGTCACAAAGTCAAGCTCGCTCGGCCTCCAAATCGTGGAAAACCTAAGCCGAGCTTTGACCGGCAGGTTCAAGATGACCAACATCTTCGGCTGGACGGTCTGCGAAGTCAAGTTCACCCGCTCCACGGGTGAGTAGCTGCGCAAAGTGGTGGTGGCAGTGGCAGTGGCAGTGGCAGTGATGGAAGGATGCACCTACCTTTGATCCGTCGTCTCGACCGGAGAGCAGAGCGATCCCGACCCTCAAGGGGTCACGGAAAATAGCCCCGCGGTCGCTCTGGCGACCCGGGGTTTCGGGCGGCCCAATCCCGCACCCTGAAGGGGTGCCGCATCCCTTGGCATAAGCGCTCCACAGGGACACGCGGATATCTCGCTTCCCCCTTGCATTCGCCCATTCAAACAGTGCCAGAATTCTCCATGGCTAGCACTTACTTAGGTTTGTTCATCCATGTGATTTTCGCAACCCAAGGGCGAGCCCCGACCATCGATTCGGCCTGGCGCCAAGATCTCCACGCCTTTATGGGAGGGGTCGCGAAAACCCTTGGAGCGAAGCCTCTAGCGATAGGCGGTGTGGCCCGACCACGTTCACCTGCTCCTGTCGATCAACGCGACGACGTGCATCGCGGATCTCGTGCGCGAGATCAAAAAGGCGTCGAACCGGTGGGCGACGGAACGGTTCTCCCGATTTGAGTGGCAAGGCGGATATGCCGCCTTTAGCGTCTCGCCCGACGCTGCCCCGGCGGTAGCCAGATACATCGGCGACCAAGAGATGCATCACCGACTGATCTCCTCCGCCGAGGAACTGCGCTCCCTCTTGATTGAGCTGGGAGTCGGATTCGACGAGCGCTATTTTGCATGATACGGCACCCCTTCAGGCACCCGGAACCCCACCGACACCCGCCCCGACCCAAACCGTCCAAACTCATACATGGTCCCGATTGCCGCGCTTGTTCTGCTGACCGCTTCCCCCGCCCATCCCGCGCTCTGGTTCAATGGGCACTCCACCCTCACCATTCGCCCGGCCCAAATCCTAAACGTCGGCCAGAACCTGACCATCGAGGCGTGGGTCTGGCCGAGCCCCGAGACTTCCAAGAACGCCTTCACCTACATCGTCTCCAAGAACCAGGGCGTCACGGGCTATGGCCTCGTCACCGTGGGCCGCGAGGACAAGCGGCTTGAGGGCACCGGCTTCCCACGCGGCATCGACCTGTTCGGCAACCCGGTCCAAATCGGACGATGGAGCCACGTCGCCTTCGTCAAGACCGAAACGACGTCCTACCTCTACGTAAACGGCAAACTCGTCCACAAGGCAGCAACCCCTTTCCAACTGCAGCCGAACGACCAGCAACTCTGCATCGGCTCCTCCCCATTCAACAACGGCCCCGAGCCATGCGGCTGGATAGGCGGGATCAAGGAAGTCCGAATCTGGAACACCGCGCGAACCGAGCGGCAAATTCGCCGCAATCGAGACCGCCGCCTCTCCGGGCACGAGAAGGGCCTGATCGTCTATTTCCCGATCAACGAAGCCAAAGGGCAGCGGATCGAAGACAGGACAGGGCACACATCGGGGGGCCGACTGGGTGAGTCGTTCGACTCCGATGCCGCGGACCCGATTTGGGTTCGACTCTAAGAAAACGACGGACGGGGTGGCACGGTCTGCTCGGGCGGTGAAGCCTCCCGCGTACCTGGCATGAGGCCGCCCGACAGACCGTGTGCGCCACCCAATACGAGCAACACGGTCTGTCGGGTGACGGCGATATGCGTCTAGCAAAACAAGAACACCCTAGCAGACCGTGCCACCCAAATTCGATGCCCCGCAACCCCCCGAAAAAGCCATAATCAACCATGCCGGTTTGGGGCGTTGTGAATCAGAAAGGGGGCGTCGGGAAGACGACAACCGCCGTGAACTTCGCCGCCGGACTCGCATCCCGCGGCAAGCGCACGCTCCTCATCGACTGCGACCCCCAAGGCAACGCCACAACCGGAGTCGGGATCGATAAGCAGACCCTCGAATACACCCTCTACGAGGTGCTCTCCGAAGCCGTGGACGAGAACGCCACCGCCGCTTCCATTGAGCGGGCCATCGTCAAAGTGAGCGAGCATCTCGACATCCTCCCCGCGACCCTCGACCTCGCCGGATGCGAGCCGATCCTGATGAACGCCGTCGGCAAGGAATTGATCCTGCGCGATGCGCTGGAGCCCCTCCGCGACCGCTACGACTGGATCATCATGGACGCCCCGCCGAGCCTCGGGCTCCTCACGATCAATATCCTGAGCGCCGTCGACGCGGTCCTCGTGCCGATGCAGTGCGAGTTCTACGCGCTCGAAGGGCTAAGCCAACTCATGAAGACCATCGACGTCGTCCGCCGCCGCATCAACCCCTCGCTCAAGATCGCGAAGGTGCTCCTCACCATGTACGACCCCCGAAATCGCCTCACCCAACAGGTCACTGCCGAAGTAGACAGCTTCTTCGGGAACAAGGTGTCCGCGGTGCGGATCCCCCGCAACGTGCGCCTCAGCGAATCACCCGGATTCGGTGAACCTGCCGTCGACCGCTTCCCCACCTCCAAAGGCGCGGCCGCCTACATCGAATTCGTGGACGAGGTGCTGGCCCCATGAGACGTGCGCTCGGCAAAGGTCTAAACCAACTCATCGGCGAGCAGCTCGAAGGCACCGGAGGCGAGGTGTCGGTCGACTCGATCATCCCGAATGAGCGTCAGCCGCGTTCCGTCTTCGACGACACCCGGCTGAAGGAACTCGCCGCGAGCGTGCGCGAGTACGGCATTCTCCAGCCCCTCGTGGTTCGCCCGCTAACGGAGGGTCGCTACGAGCTAATCGCCGGCGAAAGACGCCTTCGCGCGGCGAAGCTTGCTGGACTCGCCACGGTGCCGATCACCATCCGCGCCGCTGGCAACCAAACGTCCCTCGAACTCGCGCTGATCGAGAACATCCAGCGCGAAGACATCGGCCCGATGGAGTGCGCCCGCGCCTATCGCAAGCTGATGGATGAGTTCACCATGACCCAGGAGCAGGTCGCGGATAAGGTCGGCAAAGCCCGCGCCTCGATCGCCAACACCATCCGACTCTTGCGCCTCCCCGCGCCGGTTCAGCATGGACTTGAAGCAGGCTCGATCCAAGAAGGCCACGCTCGAGCCTTGCTTGCCTTCGACTCCGCCGATCGCCAGATTGAGATGTTCGAGCGGATCGTCGACAAGGGTCTCAGTGTCCGCGAGGTCGAGAAGGCCGCACGGACCGGTCCGGCGCGAACCCGCGAAACAAAGCCCACCGAAACCAAGCCAACCACCGACTGGTCGCCCCTCGAGGAAGCCCTCAGCATCACCCTCGGCAGCAAAGTAAGGATCACCTCGGGAGAAGTCGGTGGCAAGATCACCGTCGAGTTCTACTCAGACGAAGACCTAGAGCGGATCCTGGGAGTGCTCGGCGTCAGCCTATGAGCTTCGTGATTCGCCCGACGACGCTTGCCGACGTTCCCGGAGCGGTGGCGCTGCAAGCGCTCTGCTTCCCTCCCCCATTCTCCGACGACTATCACTGGGACCCGGAGCATATCCAGCATCACATCGAGGTCTTCCCGGAAGGGCAGTGGATTGCCGAAGCCGATGGCGCGATCGTGGGAAACTGCACGAACATCATCCTCTCGGAAGAGCGCTGGCAAGCCCGCGCCGGTTGGGAGGCGACTGCGGGCGGAGCCTATCTCCGGAACTTCGACCCCGGCGGAACCACCCTGTACGGCCTCGATATCGGGGTCCATCCGGACTACCGCCGACGAGGAATCGCACGGGCATTCTATGCTGCCCGGTTCGAACTCGTCCGGCAAAGAGGACTGACTCGCTTCGGTACCGCCTGCCGCGTCCCTGGTTGGCAAGCCTGGTCGCGTGGGCACAACGGTGCCGATCAAACGATCTATGCCCGTGAAGTCGTAGGAGGAGGGGTGCAAGACGTGACACTCACTCCGCTCCTGCGAATGGGGTTAGCTTTCTTAGAAGTAATCCCGAATTACATGCCCGACGAGGAATCCGGCGATGCGGGGGCATTGCTGGAGTGGCGACCGTGAACGGACTTCGCGCCGCCGTCGTGGCCTGGAAGCTGCGCGAAATCCGCTCCGACAGCGAGTACTTCGCCCACTTCTACGACCTCGTGAACGAGGCGCACGAGCTAGGAGCGCAGCTCGTCGTCTTCCCCGAGTTGCAGGTTTTGGAGTTGCTCCACCTCGCCCCCGAGGTTCGCGAACAGGACGGTCCCCTCTACTTATCCCAGTTCGCACAAGAGACCGAGGACTGGATCCGACGCATTTCGGAGTCATCGGGCCTGATTATCGTCGGCGGATCCTACTTCAAGGAAACCCCCGAAGGCGTCATGAACTGCACCGCGATCGGGCACCCCGAGTTCGGCTTGGCCCTCGGCTACAAGAACAACCTGACCACCTACGAGCGGGCAATCTGGAACCTCCGACCCGGCACGGGGCTGGCCAAGCCCCACGATGCACGCCTCGGCGTCACCCTCTGCTACGACGCGGAATTCCCCGAGTCTGGGCGGGCTCTCGCCGAGGAAGGCGTGCTCGTCCAATGCATCCCCGCCTTTACCGAAACCCAGCACGGTTTCAACCGCGTCCGCTGGTGTGCCCAAGCGCGCGCGACCGAGAACCAGAACTACGTGATCCATGCCTCCCTGGTAGGGGACATCGGCCGCGAGCCGGTGCCGAGCACCTACGGCAACAGCGCGATCCTCTGCCCCAGCGTAGAGCAGTATCCACTGAGCGGTGTGCTCGACGAGACCCCGCTCAACGAAGAAGGAATCGCGATCGCCGACCTCTCCTTCGACCTGCTCGACCTTGCCCGTGAGACGGGCGACGTTCGGAACTGGAATGATCGCCATCGAGGCGACTGGCTCCTCCGCCGAGAGCCCTAGGCAGTCGCAGAAACTCTGGCGCCCCTCCACGGTACGGATTCAAAATCCCCGAACCTAGAGACGGAATGTCAGGTTCCCAACTGTCTTCTGCGCCGTCTCTCCACGCAGGAACCGACCATACTCGTCGAACACGACGACCTGAGCGTTACCGAGATTCGGCGATAAATGGGTCGTTCCGAGGCCGATCGCGCACCGACCGCCGTCCGCCATCGGTACGACCGCGATGGCCCCGCCGAGGCGAAGATCGATCGTCGTTCCCTTGTACGTCAACATCGTCCCCTTCACGTCGAATCCGACGCGTTTGCACAGGTCCCTCAGCGCGGGCATCGTATCGGGGTGTCCAATGAGGAACGAGTTCTTGATGTCCGAGGGCGCCAACCGCCCGGGCTCCGCCTGATAGTTCGCCAGGTAGTCGTTGTGATTTAGATCCCGATAGTGCTTCATGGACCGTACCGCGTCTGCCGCAGTAAAGGGCCGCTCGTCAGCGTTGATCGGGCGAAGGATCCTCATCTCCGGGTCGATCGACAGAAGCACGGGCCTGCGCTTCGAGGGGATCTTGATTTTGAATCCATCCCCCTCGGGAGTCGCCGTCGTATCAAACGTCTCCGTCTGGCGGCTCCCGTCCGCGTAAGCGAGCATTGCCTGCGCGTGGATTTTGTACGCCGGCCCAGTGAAGGTCAGATGCCCTTCGACCGCACCGTCCTTGAAAACCACGTCCGCGACCTTGAAATTCGCATAACCCGGACGGCGTACCCACTGGTCAAAGAACCACTTATAGCTCGGTCCGACAACCTTCTCGAACCCCTCCCATTCCCCAACCGATCCCGGCTTGGAACCCGTGACCCAGCGGTGCAATGCCTCCGCCATTTTGTCCGTCCCAAGATCGTCCTCAAGCATCTGAAGCACGTAGGCGCCCTTCCCGTAGCCGAGGGACGAGGCGTCCGGCCCGATGTCCGCCGGGGCATCGGCGAGCGGCGCAGAGTTGTACGAGGCGTTGACCGAAGGGATACTCACGAACGCCCGGCGACGCTCCTCGGGATCGCCAATCGAGATATTTCGGTAGTAGTAGCCTTCGCAGAAGACCGCGAAGCTTTCGTTCCAGAACGATCGAAGATACGTGTTGTTGAGCATGCCGCCAAACCAGGTGTGCGACGGCTCGTGCGGCTCCTCGTTCGGGTACGAACCCTCTTGTCCGGTATTGAAGGAGTAGGCCTCAAGCATCCCGTCCCCATAGTTCGGCTGGTCAACCGCCCCGTAGCCCGAGAACGGATACGGCGCGAACTCCTCGTAAAGGCTGATAATCGGTGCGTAGAGGTACGCCTGCCACCGGCTCTCCTCGGGCGTCATCTTGAAGCTCCAAGTGCGGAACCACAGGTTGCCCACGAGTTGCTCGTAGGTGTGGAATGCTCCCGCCGAGAGGCTGAAATACGAAACGGGTAGGGCCATGTGATAGGTCCAGGTCTCCCCGGTCGCCGTCTTCTTCTGAGAGACCTTCTCGCCCTGCGCGATGACCGACCAGCCCTTTTGAACATCGACGTCGGCATCGTAGGTCGCCGGTTGTCGGCCGATCCCGGGATACCAATACTCGTCGCTCAACATCGCATAGCGGTCGGTGATCGAGCCGCCAAAGTTCGGCTGGTTCACGATTCCCGAGTAGTGAAACGTCAGCTTGCGCTCCGGCCCCACCCCTGCACCAAGGGCAACGATGCCGCCGGCCTGGGAAAAGGGGACCAGCTTGTGGGTGGCCACGTCGTCGATGGCCTTAACGCGATAGTTCGGCGAGAACCGGAAGAAAAGCTGCCCTGGCTCCTTCCCTTCGTGCCGGACGGTCAAAGTGTCGTGAATGAAGACTTCCTTGGTCAGGAGTTTGAAGGAGATATGGAAGTCGTGGTGCGAGATCGACCAGCCCTGATCGTCGAGCTCGTTCCAGTACTTGACGAGTCGGTCGTCCTTCACCTCGAAAAGCCGCTCGCCGATGTCCTCCATCGTCAGCGGCGTCGAGAAGACGGCGAAGGTCTTGTCCTCCTGCGGCGTCTTCATCTCGACAACGTGCCAACCCAAGCGCCCCGTACCGTAAGCTCCGCCAGTCTTGAGCACCGACATCGGGTCGCGCGCGAGTTTAGTGACGCCAGGACCGTAGTACGTCCGCACTCCAGCCAGGTCGCGCGCCTGCGCCATCCGATCCAGGTCGGCGACCATCAGCGACGGAGGCTGGATCCAAAGCGCGAGAAGGGCGGCAAACATCGGTCTAGTATGTTCCGATACGCGCTCGACAACGCGCACTGTGCCCAGGATCGGAATCTATGGGCGGGTGGCACTTGAGCCGCCCGGCTTCGCGTAACATCGTACGTTTAGCCACTTGCCTCGGAAAATATCTTATGCCTCTGATCGCCCTGCTCGCCTGCCGTCTCTTGACCGATCAAATCGCATTGAGTTCGCGGATCACCTACTCGACGGTGGCCATCCCGGCGTCCAAGCTGGCCGACCAACTGAGTACCAAGACCGGCTTCCGCCTCGAATGCGCACCTCAGACCAAACACGAGATCCTCGTCGTCCGGGCAAGAGAGGTCAAGCTGCAGGAACTCCTGGATCGGATCGCACAAGCCACCGATGGGGAGTGGGTGAGGACGCCCACTGGATTCCGTCTGGAGCGCCCTGCCGCCAAGTTGAGAGCTGAAGTGGATGCACTGATCGCGGCGCGATCGGCAAAATTCAAGACCGCGATCGAACTGTTACAGAAGAAGACGACCGAGCTCCCCCCCTTCGATGATGCCGCCGCCAAGAAGCTCGCCGAGCGACTCTCCGACGCAATCGGGGGCGGAAGTCCGAGCCCGCCAGCTCCCGGTGGGATGCGTACCCTGCCGGAACTCGCGTCCTCCGCACCAGCGGGCCGACTGCTGACTCGATACGTAGCGTTGCTTGATCCCACCTTCCTCGCCCAACTTCCCACCAAGCATCGAGTCGTATTCTCGTCCGAACCCACCAAGATGCAAAGGCCGTTCCCCGCCGGGATGGACAAGCTCGTGGTGACTTTCCGACAAGAGTACGGCCAGTGGGTAACGTCCGCCGAGCCAATCCTCCACTCCAGCTTGTCCGCCCTCGAACGGGACGAAGTAAAACGCATCGCTACCGACTACGCGGAACTCCTTCGCACAATGAGCAACAAACTCGGCGAAATCGAACCGGCCAAGATGCGTCAGATCAATGGCGTTTCCCAGCGCGCGCCTGCCCAACGCCTCATGCTTCGGTTGATTGCCGATCTCGATCCAAAGATGGTTGCCGACTTGCCGATCGGCCATCGAGTCGTCTTTGCGAACCGACCAACCAGGATGCAGAGGCCCTTACCTCCGACTTTTGAACGCTCGATCAAGACCTTCGTCGACGAGCAGACCGAATGGGCAAGAATTGCCGGCCCGCTGGAAACAGCCGCACAGGGTGCAGTCAGATTTGGCTATTTGCTCACCACAACCCCACCCAACATCGGACGCATCCTGTTCGTTGGGAGTGCCTCTCGAAACGGAACCAACTTCGAACTTCGGCTTTACTCGATCACCGGGGATGTGGCTTACACCGCGAGGATGGATACCGCAGACCCGGTCATCGCGCCCCCCGAACCCCCGGTACCCAATGAGCCGAAGTTCTCCGTAACTTGGAGCCCCGAATCGCAGGCCCTCTCGAATTCCCGCCGTGAAGGGTGGTGCGAGTTACCTCCCCTTATCTCCCGCCGTGACCACAAAGATCTGCGATCCAGTGGAGTTCGATCCGCTAAGCTTTCAGGTCACCGATCTTCTCTTCGCTGCGGCGACTCAGCGGGAAAAGAACGTCATAGCCGACCTCTCCGACTTCAGCATCAATTCCGCTCTCCGGATGGAAGCAAATCCTCCCACTCGATGGAGCCAAGTTCGGTCGATGTTTCAATCGAATGGGCTGAAGGTCCTCGAAGACGATAAATGGTTATTGCTCAACCCGACCTACCCGATTTTCGCGCGGCAGAGTCATGTCCCCCGACGAGCGTTGGGACTCTATCTGAAGGCAGTCGCGAAAGCAGGGCGATCAACCCTCGACGACCGCGCCCGCTACATCGCCGACCTCGACCCTGACGGCGGCGACTACGTCACCGATACCTACCTCCCGCTCCTCTCGCCCGATCCACTTTCATTCGATAACCCGAAGTACTTGAGAATCTATGCCGGCCTGACCCCCTCCCAGCGCTCGAACGCACGCACCGGTTCCCGATTTGCCGTCGGCGACTTTAACCAAGCGCAATTGCGGGCGCTGAACGGAATTGTCTTCGACGACAACATGACGTTGAGCGTAAAGAAGATCTATCCAAATGGCACGGTTATCGCGTCCGCAGGAAGCCACGCCGATTTGAACGGCGAGCCGACCGAGGTCCTTGCCGACGGTATTCCGCATCAGGCAAGGGTGACTCTCACCCTTAGGGAGACCGCCGTTGCATCGCCCTACGGAGCCTCTACCGACCAAAAGTCCAGCTGGATGCGGTCGCCGCTTACCGCGGACAACATCGGATACATCCTCTTCTACTGCGAGCATCCCGAGTTCGGGATGTATACGGGCCGGACGGAGTTTAGGGCAACCGACTTCGAGAAGATGCGCCTCGGCAACCAGCGCGCGTGGTCCGTATACATCGACTACTCTCTGAATCTCGGAACAAGCTTCTCCCTGTCCGACCATGCACTCGGCCCAATCATTCCATTCGACCAACTTCCCCCGCCCTTTCTCGCGGAGATCAAGGCAGGCCATCAGCGAATCGCCGATCAACTCAAGAACGTCAGGGTTCCGACTCGAACGCAAAACCCTCCTCCGCCCTGGTGAGAGCGTCTGGCGGCCCCGACGACGATCGAAGACTTGACTTCCAGCCCCTCCGCCAACCACAATTCCCTTGCCCGCAATCGTCGGGACCTCGCGTGGCGGCGTAGCTCAGTTGGTTAGAGCGAACGGTTCATACCCGTTAGGTCAGCAGTTCAAGTCTGCTCGCCGCTACCATTTTCCTTTCTCATAGCTCGGCACCAACCTTTGCCGGCCGCCCTCCTGGGGATCAAGAGCCAAATGCCGGTCTGCATTTACTGCAATAGAGATCTGCCTAGGGAGCATTTTCGTGGCGTTGAGCACGTAATTCAACGGGCCTTCGGCACATTCGGCTCCAGCACCCCTACACTTGTGAATTGTGTTTGCGATGAGTGCAACGGAGCCATGGGTAGAGAAATTGACATTCCATTTGCTCGAGATTCAGTTGAGGGATTTCTTAGATTCCAGCTCGGGGAAAAGTCCGCTTCAGAGTATATGACCCTCGGCCGCAGCGCTTTAAACGCGGACAATTGACGATCACCCACAACTTCGCCATGCTCAATTGATCCTAAGACCTCAGAGGAATGACCTTGTAGCCGACCTCGCACCTCAGGTGGGGATTAGGCTGAAAGACTCTGACGAGAGGGTCTGGTTCGGGCTTCACCAGCTCCCTCAGTTGGAGAGCCTCGCTGATGAGAACTTCAATTGGAGCTCTCCCGATGCGATGCTGATAGTCGGCACTACCTCGGAAGAGGCTGAACCCCTGCTTAGGGCCGCTGGATGGAAGTTCAAGAAGCGAGGAGACATTCAAGGAGGCTTTGACGGGAGCCCCGTCAGCTCAACGGCTGTGTACACAATGGACACAACAAGGTTCAGAGCCATTGCCAAGATAGCCTTTAACTACCTCGCATACACTAACGGGGCCACGGTCACACTACACTCCGACTTTGATCCCGTTAGGCGATTCATACGGTACGGAGACGGCACATATCGGGACTTCGGCAGGCTAGAGAAGCAGCCGGTGACCGGTTCCCCTTAGACTTTCCAGGGCAAGAATAGAGGATTCGGCTCCAAAATAGGAGACGAACATGGCAGGACGGAAACGATACACGGAGGAGCAGATCCTCAAGGTTCTTGGTGAGATCGACGCGGGGGCGAGCATC
>JBBQPZ010000027.1:0-48501 GCA_038216655.1 Fimbriimonadales bacterium | reverse complement strand
GGGCCTGCGTCTTCTGGCCGCTCGCGGCCTCCTGCAAGATGCGAACGATCTGTTCTTCGCTGAACTTTGACTTCTTCATGCTTTCCTCCCAGACGGGAAGAACTCATCTTATAATGTCTTCAGATCCCGGGGGCAGACCAGAGTCACTGCTTTTTAGAAGTCTGTTGCAGGTAGGCCTGCTTGCCCAATGTGTAAGAGGTGAGATCCCGATGGAGAAGGGTTTCCACTTGCATTGTATTGAGCAAGTGCTGTGTCTGGACCGAAGAGTCAAGGGCACCGAATCTGACATAATTACATACATATTGGATGATAATGTAGACGGATTGAGGAGGACTCTTGGCAGAGGCTTCGACTTACGGGTGAAGTTATCTGTCGGCGTACATGCGCTTACCCTCGCTGCTGCGAAGGCCGGCCCGGAGGTAATTAAGTTACTACTGGAAAAGGGAGCTCCATTGGACTTCAATTCTGCTGAGGGGGACAACGCTCAACTTGTAGCCGGAAAGCGGCCCGGGATCGAAGCACTGCTTGTTAGTAGCGGATCGTCCGTGAATATTCAGGTGCCATTGGTTGACAAGAGAGTGGGAAGCGTAGGCAACTTGCTGATGGCTTATTCATGCTTTGAGTCGGTAACGCAGTCTATGGTCCCTGAGATCGAGGAACTCTACGTTGAGAGTATGTTCGTTTTAATAAAGGCCGGCGCAGATGTCAATTATACATCTTCGTCGGGCTTTACCCCGCTCATGGCTGCGGCGGCAAACAATTCACTCAGGAAAGTTAGGCTGCTTCTGAGCGCTGGCGCAAAGCCGAATTTGCGTTCCAAGAGCGGAGAAACTGCGTTGTCCCTTGCGAAGCGCTTTACGAGTAATGAGTCATTGATAGATTCGCTCGTTGCGTCAGGGGCGCATTGAGTCGGGTTCGGGGTTGCGGCCTTGCGCATCCGTATGTGTGGGTTGGGCCGTTTCGACAGGAATGTCGATTAATAAGGCACAGGAGATAATGGCTGAGGACCTAACCTTGCTCGTCGAGGGCCTTCCCGAAGGGAAGGGGCACTTTGCGAACATGACCGCGTTTGCGCTTAGAGATGCATCAAGGGGTGTAATGATCTTGAATAGAAATGCCACCCCACCTCACCCCTTCACCCGACAGGGCCACACGCTTCCTGACTGGGTTGATGGGGAAGCCTCCGGACACGGGTTGGGGTGGTTGGTTGGCTTGCGTAAGGACGTGTCCGGAGGCATCAAATGGGACCGTTGGATGAGATCCCGGACTTCGCAGAGCTGGTCAGCTGAAGAGTCGGCAAGACTTTTAGGCTTCAGTTTTATCGAAATCTAACGATCAGTTCGCAGAACGGAAGTATTCCTACGAATTCATCCTCTGAAGGCGCGTCTTCTCTGCTTTGGTTATCGGATAGCTACTCTTCGTCATCGGCCAACGCGGCGGGTCGTTTAGAGTTTCGACATTATCCTCAACTACCGGGACGACTTCCTTGCCATTTGGTTGAACAAACCACCAGACCAACTTGTTCTTGCCCCCCTCCAGAATATAGGCCGCCAAACCCCAGTTTCCACGGAACTCGTTCTTGATCTTCTTGCTCACCGGCGAGGTCAATGAAAGGCCCCACCGCGAAAGAACTCTAGCAACCTTTGGTATCTTGGGCAGTGCGCGAACCGTAATGCCCGCCGGATGAGTCCAGAGCCGCGCTAGAGCCACCACCCACTCAACCCTCACGCGACCATCGAAAAACACTTCCTTTTCCATAAATGGCTTATGATCAATGTCACCATCATCAAATGCCACATATCTCACCCTGGCCTTTCCCTCTGGAAACAAAATCAGGACGGGATGCGTCATCGCACCATTACCCTTATATACGCGCCCCCTGACGCCAGGGAATAAGCTGCGCTCGCGCCCAAGCGATTCAAAAGATATGTGTGACTGCGCTACACCCAACGCCATTCCGTAAACCAGGCCAACTAACATAACCATATCCTTACCTCAAACTCGATGAACTATTTAGACGTCCCAACTGGGCCGCAGAGCAGCACTGAGCGGGAACCAACTCTTCACAGACCAATCACTAGGAAGCTGTTGATCAACTCGCCTCGCGCGCTTAGGCAGGCCTGGACTGGGACGACAAGGTCTTCGACCACTCCACGCTCTCGACGAACCGGGCGCGCCTTTTTGGTTCGGGAGCCGCGGAAGCTTTGCTTGGGGAGGTCGTGCGCATTGCCGAGTCTCGCCGGCTTCTATCGAGCGACCGGATGGTAGTGGACGGCACGCTTGTGAAGGCGTGGGCGTCTCATAAGAGCTTCAAAGCCAAAGACGGCTCCGATGATGATAAGCCGAACTTCAAGGGAGGCAAGCGTTCGAACGAAACGCACCAAAGCGCGAGCGATCCCCACCCCCGTGCCAAGAAGAAGGGTTCGCACCTTGATGGACGCACGACGGGGACCAAGGGCTACCAAGAAGGGATCGCCCGACGCTACATCGTCGAGCCGGTCTTCGGGTGGATTAAAGGGCCGGGAAGGATACGCCAGACCAAGCTCAGAGGAACCGATAAGGTTGGCTGGGAGTTCCACCTCTACTGCCTCGCCTATAACCTCAGGAGAATGGCTCTGGCGTAGACAGCGGGGGCCCAAAGGACCTTGCGATGGCCCGGAAAGAGCCATCGCGGGGAGTAAAGCCCCCTCGCCGATGCTCCTGGCGGCCCCGTTCTACTCGCTATCTGACCCCCAAGAAGCATATTTTCTCAGAGTGAACCCAGCCGAAGCCAACCGGTGGCCAATTTCATGGCTTGCTAAACACGTTCCTAGGGGAGAATTGAACCGGGTGCCACGGTTTGCCGCCGGATAGAGCTCGCAGGTCGGCCCCTAACGCGCCGCGGCTAGCCGCGCGCAAGCCACAAAGTAGGTTCGGAGCGCGCCAACCGCCAACCCATAGTGCCGCAGGTTTTCCAACCTGCGATTCCGGAATTTGGCCGAGTGCCAGTTGACTTCCGCGCTTCACAGGAACATAGAACAGAAGAGTGGTCATTTCGACCGAAGCCGCCCCCATACACCTGATGCGGCGCAGCGGAGGAACCCGACCGTCAGCGCCCAACGCCCAACGCCCAACGCCCAACGCCCAACGCCCAAGCGAAGTGATGATGACGCGAACTGTAAGGAGGAGTCCGTCATCATCAGCTGGCAAGCCCGAGAGGTTCATGAACGAGCGCAACCAGTGAAACAATTTCAGACCAGGGAAGAAGCAACAGAATTCAGGGCGTCCGACTTCAGAATCTCGGGAATCTAGAAACGAATCGACGAAACAAGCCCGCCCCGTAGATTCAAAAAGAACATCGCAATCGAGAAATGTGTGAACCGCGCGAGAATCTTCAGAATCTAGGGAATCCTCAGAATCTGCGGTTAAGGTCTTCCGAAGAATTGGACTGACCCTTGCAATCCGCAAACCTCTTCGCTATAATTACCGCACACCCGTCTACTAGTGCGGGCAGAGGAGAGACCCATGCGGATTCAAGACTATTTCATCGAAACGACCCAACGCGGCATCGAAGAGGTGTTTCGCTACGCGGCCGCCGTGCCTGCCGACAAGCTCGATTGGGCGCCTGAGGGCGGGCGATCGACCCTGGATATCGTTCGCGAGATCGCGATGACCCCCGAGTGGGCGGTCACGACCATGCGCGGCGATGAGTTCGACTTCAATGAAGAGACCTTCGCGAAGGTGAAGGAGATGCAGTCAGCCTGGACCACCGTTGAGCAGTGCCGCGCCGAGTATGACAAGCGTGCGACTGCTCTCAACGAGTTCTACATGAACCTTCCCGATGAGAAGCTCACCACGACTCGCGTCCTCCCCTTTGCGGGCAACAAGACGTTCACGATGGTCGAGATGGCGGAGTATCCGAGTTGGAATGCGAACTACCACACCGGCCAAATCGCCTACATCCAGACGATGCTGGGCGACAAGGAAATGCACTAGAAGCCAGGAAGACGAGGTTGCCCGGGTCCTCGGGCAACCTCGCAGAGAAGTCAGATCCTAGAGCGACGGCGCTTCAGGATGGCCACTACGCCAAGGCCTAGGGCAATCACGCTCGAAGGCTCGGGTACGGCCTCCGTGCCGAGCAGCTGAAAGGCCTCCGAGCCCGATCCAGCCAGGAAATAGGGTCCGCCCGTAAAGTAGGTGATATGCCTCGCATCCCGGCCGTGAGAGGACATTGCCACTCCCCAAGAAGGATAACCCGCTATATCGGCTTCGATCTTGATCCAGTAAACCGTGTTCCCCGACAGCGACAGCGTCTCTGGGAGCGTGACGTGATACTGGAAGAGTGAGCTGCCTTGGATCGCCGTCTCATTGGCATTGCCGGCAAACGTGTAGCCTTTAAGGTAGTCGGCCGCGGTCTCGCTCTCCGGCAAGGCGGTAATCGTCGGCTGGTAGTCGGGAGCGCTCGCAAGACCCGTATAGAACCGAACGGTAAAGAGGCTCGGCGCTGCGCCGCCGCCCACCCACCAAACCTCGTTGATCGTGGAGTCGTTCGCCAGCAGGAAGTTGTCGTAGCTGTACGTATCCGCGTCAAAACCATTGGGCGGGAGCCACGCAGGAAACCGATGCATAAATGAACAAGAACCTTACTGAGAATGCAATCCCCAGAGCCGAAATAGTATGTAGCTATTCAACATGACGGCAACTTCGAATAGGGGCGGTGGGACCCTCCACCCGCCTAATCCCCTACTCAGGCTCCAACTTCTCGCTCTGTGAACTGAGGTTTCGCCCGAAGGAACATCATTCAAAGTTCATTCACCCGCAATTTTGCGGCAATTAATTCAAGCTGCAAAGCTATTCGAGATTCATCTATAAAGGAGACCCGCAACATTCCTGCCCGGGAAGCAGAGCGCCCATTCGCTCATGGTAGAGACCTGCTGCATTTGAACCCTTCAAGTTTGACGACACTTTGTAGTTACTTCGATACCCTTGGTAGCAAGTTGCGGCAATCACCGCAAGCCACCCGATGGTTAACCGGTGGCTATACATGTAGTTCGTTGATCCACCGAGGTTCTTGTGAAGGAACTGATATGAAAGTGATCGAGGGTGTGATTTAGATGAATGCGAGAAACATATGGTGCCTTTTGGGCACGGGAACCGCGGCGGTGAGCTTCGGACAAAGTCAGGATCTAGGTTCGTTGAGCATCGACGATCTCATGAAAATGGAGGTTGTCTCTGCTTCCAAATTCGCGCAGACCTTGAAGACCGTACCTGCCGCAATCTATGTACTTAGTTCAGAGGACATCAAGCGTTCTGGGGCGACCAATATTCCCGATATGCTTCGTCTCGTTCCTGGAGTCCAAGTTGGGCAAATCGATGCCAATAAGTGGATGGTTTCGATCCGCGGATTCAACACGCGCTATTCAGACAAGCTTCAAGTGATGATCGATGGGCATAGCATCTATACCGCCACGATCTCGGGCGTTTACTGGGACGAGTTCAATATCCCTCCCGACACCATTGATCGAATCGAGGTTATCCGTGGCCCCGGCGGAGCCGTATGGGGAGCCAACGCGGTAAACGGCGTCATCAATATCATCACGAAGAAGGCCTCCGAGACTCAGGGGGTGGCAATCGACCTTGGTGCAGGTGACCCCGTCAGTCCCGTAGCTCGGGTGAGGTACGGAACAAAGATCGGGAAGAATGTATTCCTTACGGCCTACGCGGAGCGAATGGGATTCGAAAGTCTCACGCCGGTGGCCAACGTTGACGGCATCGACGGCTGGCAAGCTCTCCGTGCTGGGTTCCGACTCGACGGCACTTCTGGATCCAACTCCTTTACCGTGACGGGCTATGACTCGTCGATGCACATGGGCCAGGTCGCGGTGTTCCCGACTCCCAATCCGCCCTACACGATCCTTGACCGATCCCGTTGGACGAACGAGCAGCGCTATATCACCGGTCTGTGGACGAAGGACCACGGGAAAGGCATGACCTCCGAACTAAAGGCGAGCTACTCCCAGGAGCGTCGGAACGACACGGATTCACTGACCCATCGCGAAACATTTGATGCCGAATATCGGACTTCGATGGTATCGCCCTCCACAAAAGTTAGTTGGGGAGTGTCTCTGCGCCACACTCGTGATCGACTTTCTGGCCTCAATCAGCTTGACCCTGCCTCCAAGACGGATGACGTCTACGGTGGCTTCTACCAAATTGACAAGAAGCTGGCCCACAACTTGAAGTTGACGCTCGGTTCGACGGTCGAACACAACAACTACACGGGCATCGAGTTCCAACCAAGCGTGCGCCTGCTTTGGGATAAGAATCCGAAGGAAACCTATTGGGCGGGTATCTCTCACGCGGTGAAGACCCCAAGTCGCGCGGAGACGGCTGGGCATATTCCCTTCCAGTACTTCGACCTCAACGGGCAACTCGTGGAGATCGAATTGATCGGCAACCCAAACATCCGATCTCAGAGCGTCACCGCGCTTGAGGTTGGAGCCCGTTACCAGCCCAATTCGCGCACGATGCTCGACGTGACGGGATTTGTAAACGCCTACAGCAATCTCAACACCTTTGAACCCATGGCCCCGGTGTTCGTGAACGATCCATTTCCCCACTTGGTCATCCCCTACCGCTGGGACAGCAAGGGTCACGCCCTCACCGGGGGCATCGAATTGAACGCTCAGGTGCTTCCCCAAAAGGACTGGAAACTGCAGCTCAATATGAGTTTCTTCACCGACAAGTTCGGTTTCAGTTCAACCTCCCAGGACGCATTTGGAGATCATGGCGGGAGTGGGCGCACGAGTTCGAGCCCGCGATATATGGTTGGGCTTCGATCGTCTCACGATCTCGGAAGGGGCGTGACCTTCGATGTCAACGCTCAGTACGTCGATGGCCAGCCGTCTCTCGGTATCTCGACTTATACGCACCTCGACATGCGATTGGCCTGGAAGGCGAACAAGAACATGGAGTTTGCCCTTTCCGGCCAGAACCTCTTGCAGCCGAGCCATGTGGAAGGCTATTCGCTCCTGACGGAGGTTCCCTCAAAGATCCCCCGTAGCATTCTTTTCAGCGCCACATGGAGATTCTAGGATAGTCATGAACTTCCAATTCCAAGCTATCTTGAAAGCGGGAGCCCTGCTTAGAAGGGCTAGGTGCGCACCATTATTGGCGCTGGCGATTTTGTGCCTCCTTCCGGCACGAGTCCTTGCGCAGAGCAGCCAGTCGGAGTACGCCGTCAAAGGTGCTTTCCTCTATAACTTCGCCAAGTTCGTGCAGTGGCCATCGAATGCGTTCGCCGAGCCCTCATCGCCGGTCGTGATCGGCATCTTTGGGCACGACCCATCCGGGGGCGAAATCGAAGCGACAATTGGATCGAAGATGCTCGACGGCCGGAAGGTTGTCGTGCGAGTTGTATCGACCATTCGGGAAGCCGCGGGCGTCCAGATTCTCTTTGTCCCGGCAAGTTCTATGGGTCGGGTGGGAGAACTAGCCCAGCTCAAGAACGCGCCGACGTTGGTCGTCGGAGAGACGGAGAACTTTGCTCATCGATATGGAGATGTCGGGTTCATTCCTGACGGGGCGAGGCTTGCCTTCGAAATCAACGCGAGTGCCGCCAAAACGTCCGGCCTGACGATCAGTTCGAAGTTACTGCGGCTCGCGAAATGGGTGGGTTAATCAACAATGTTAAATCGACTACCTATCCGGGCTCAGCTCACGATTCTAACGGCGTCTGTGACGCTGATCACCCTCATCGCATCGTTTGGCCTGTTCATGTGGCGGGACCTCGATTTGGTCCGGACAGACATGATCGCGGATATGCACCGCGTCGCCGAATCGACAGCAAGCAACAGCAGTGCCGCGCTTACCTTCGGTGATGCCAAATCCGCCCAAGAGGTGCTCGACACCCTACGGTTTAACCCTGAAATTGAGTCCGCCGCACTCTACGGAAAGGACGGTTCCGTCTTAGCCTCTTTTCAGCGCGTCAAGGGAGTCGCGTCCGCCCTGCCGGACGCTCCCCATGTGAGGTCTATTGAGTTTAGCAGCGGATACCTGGAGTCTCGATTTCCGATTTCCGTCGGCAAAGAGAGTGCCGGCAGTCTGTTTATCCGATCGAACCTGAATGCTTGGTACGAGCATCGTGACACCTACGCGAAGTTTCTCGCGATGCTTGTGCTGCTTTCGGCCTCCTTCGCGGCGATGTTGGGCTTTAAGCTTCAAGGGAGAATCTCGCGGCCCATTCTTGCCCTTGTTAACACCATGAAGGAGGTGCGCGAACGAAACGACTACTCGCTCCGATTGCACTACGTTGCTCAAGACGAGATTGGGCAAACGGTGGCCGGTTTCAACGCGATGCTGGCTGAGATCGAGTCTAAGGACGCCGACCTTCAACTTGCTAAAGAGGAATTGGAAGAGCGAGTCATTCAAAGGACACGCGAACTGGAACGAGAGATTCAGGAGCGACAAGCCAAAGAGCAGCAGCTCGCTGAGTTCTTCGAATCGACGCCAAGCGGAATTCTGATGGTAGATTCGGACGGCGTCGTCCTGGCCGCGAATCGGAGCCAGCTTGACATGCTGGGTTACGAACTTAGCGAACTGGTCGGCAGATCTCTAGCGGAACTCGGTTTCTCGGGAACCGGTGCCAGCGACCTGTTGAACCGACTGATGGAGGGGGAGAACCTCTGGAATCAGGAGTTCTTCATCCACACGAGCGACGGATTGGTGCTCACGATCGAGGTGAATGCGGGGGGGCACTCTGCGGCTGGAGTCTTCCAGGCCGGCCTGTTCCTTCGCGACACCACGCACCAGAAGGCAGCCGAGCACGCCGAACTCGCTCGCGAACGGGCCGAACGAGCGAACATCGCGAAAAGCAAATTCCTCTCGCGAATGAGTCACGAACTACGTACGCCACTTAATGCGGTCATCGGATTCGCGCAGTTGCTTCAAATGCAGTCCGTCGATTCGGACACGCTCGAGAGTGCGGACTCCATTCTGAAAGCGGGAAGACACCTGCTCGATCTCGTCAACGAAGTCCTCGACCTCGCCCGCATCGAGGCTGGGAAACTCACCTGCTCGCTTGAGCCAGTTGCCGTCCGAGGAGTGATAAACCAGGCCATTGAGCTCGTACGTCCCACTGCCCAGTGTCTTGGCGTCAGCATCGATGTCGCCATGCGGGACGATAATGACGTTCACGTTACGGCAGATCGTCAGCGCCTCGTCCAGGTCCTCATAAACGTGATCTCGAACGCAGCAAAGTACAACCGGCGTGGCGGCAGCATTGAAATTCGCTGCCTGCAGCTCGATGGGAACCGCCACCGCATTGAAGTCAAGGACACGGGTCCTGGGATCGATGAAGAGGGTGTGACTCGGCTCTTTGTTCCCTTTGAGCGCCTAGGGAATCAGCAAGCGGAAGGGACGGGTCTTGGCCTTGCCCTGTCACGCCGACTGATGGACCTGATGGACGGCGAATTGTTCCTTCTCAATACCTCCGAAGAGGGCTCGACCTTTGCGATTGACCTCCATATGGCCATCGCACCGTCGGTTGAGGTTGCGATGATCGAGGCCCAGGCTCTGCCCGTGCCAAGCGACGTGGAGCGCTTACTGCGCCTTGTCTATATTGAGGACAACCTTTCGAACCTCCAACTCTTGGAGAGGGTCTTCGAGAAGTTCGGCGGGATCGAGTTCATTCCCGCAATGTTGGCCAGCACGGGTCTCCAGTTGGTTCAGGACGATCTGCCTGACCTAGTCCTCTTAGATCTGCATCTTCCCGATGCCCACGGCTTCGATGTGCTTGCAAAGCTCAAGGCCAATGCCAGGACCGCTGACATTCCGGTCATCGTATTGAGCGCCGACGCGACGGAGAGTCAAGTGAGTCGCCTCTTGGCCGCTGGCGCGATTTCTTATCTGACCAAGCCGATCGACTTGCCGCTGCTGTTCGCCGAGTTGGAGAAGTTGAAGTCCAGCCTCCGGAGGGCTGCCTAAATAATGAAGATCTGCGAGAACGCCGATGCCCAAATCATCGTGGTTGACGACAACCCCGACAACGTGCGACTTGTCGAGAGGTTCCTTGAGTATGCCGGTTACTTGAACGTCCAAGTGATTACCAACTCTGGCTTGGCCCTGGACGTAATTAGGAAGACCAGTCCAGACCTCATCTTGCTTGATCTGCATATGCCGAAGCCGGACGGCTTTGAAATCCTCGAGAGCCTTCGCGAAAGCTCTTCGCCGGGGCGCTATGTGCCGGTCTTGGTTTTCACCGCGGATGGAACTCCGGAAGCTCGGAAGAAGGCACTGGAAGCGGGTGCGTCTGACTTCCTGACAAAGCCGGGAGACGCAGGAGAGATCCTCCTCCGCGTCCGCAACTTCTTGCAGGCGCGAAGGATGCATGTCGAATTGCAGCGTCACTCAGAGAACCTTGAGGTCAAGGTACAAGCTCGAACGGCGGAACTCTCCCTGGCACGACGCGAGGCGCTCGAAGCGCTTGCCCGTGCGGCTGAATTTCGAGACGACGATACCGGTCAACACACTAAACGGGTTGGAGAACTGAGCGCGGCGATCGCCCGGAAAATCGGCGCTCCTGAGGAATGGGTGGAGGCAATTGGCCTCGCCGCCCCCCTCCACGATGTCGGCAAGATCGCCATTCCGGACTCGATCTTGCTCAAACCGGCAAAGCTCGATGAAAGGGAGCTCTTGGAGATGAGGCAACATACGGTCATCGGGGGCAGGGTGTTCGGCAATGCCGAATCGCCGCTTATGAAGCTGGCTCGGGAGATTGCCTTGAACCACCATGAACGATGGGATGGCTCCGGCTATCCCAACGGACTGGCGGGGGCAGAAATTCCGCTTGGTGCTCGCGTGGTTGCCGTCGCCGATGTCTATGACGCGCTGGTGCACGAGCGTCCGTATAAGTCAGCCTGGACGCCCGCGGCGGCTCTCGCTGAGATTGAGTCCCAATCGGGAAAGCACTTTGACCCGCGGATCGTTAGTTCGTTCTTTCAGATAATGAAGCCAGAGTTGATTCAGCAGGCGGCATAAAATGATGATCCCCCATGATCGAAGGTCCGTGAAGCGTGACCTCATCCTGATTGTCGATGACGAGCCGCTCAACCGTGCCCTGTTGGAACGGATGCTAGGTGTGCTCGGCTATGAGACGCGCTCGGCGGCCAATGGACGTGAGGCCCTTTCCGCCATCGACGAGGACGTGGACCTCATCTTGCTCGACGTGAATATGCCTGACCTCACAGGTTTCGACGTGGCCAGATTAATTCGTTCGGCCGAGAGCTGCTCGGATGTCCCGGTCATCATGGTGACCGCCCTAAGCAGCATGCAGGATCGCCTTGCGGCTGTCGAGTCTGGTGCGAATGACTTCCTTTGTAAGCCGGTTGATCTGACCGAGCTCCGCGTCCGCGTCACGTCACAATTGAACGTCAAGCACGCTCAAGACGCGCTCAAGAAGAGCATGGATGACCTAGAAGTAAAGGTCGAGCAACGGACCGTCGCCCTGCAACAAGCTAACCAGAGACTCACTTCGCTTGCAACCACGGATGCGATAACTGGACTTCCCAATCACCGAAGTCTGGTCGCGACTCTAGAAGTTGAGATTGCTCGCTGCGCAGCGAATAAATCCTGTTGCAGCGTGCTCTTCATTGACCTGGACCGATTCAAGTCACTGAACGACACATTTGGCCACTCGATCGGAGATTATGTTCTCTCGGAATTCGGCAAGTTGATCGAGAAGGTGATCAAGCCGGTTGGGATTGGAGGGCGCTGGGGCGGTGAGGAGTTCCTTTGTGTTCTTCCCGAGGTCGATGAAGAACTCGCGGTGGAATTCGCCGAGCAACTTCGTCAAGCCCTGGCACAGCACCTCTTCAAGCGAGAGCCACGGTGTCGCGCGACTTGCTCCATCGGAGTGGCCTCCTTCCCGGCGGATGGGCGAGACCGCTCTACGCTGGCCGAGGCTGCCGATAAGGCGATGTACGTCGCAAAATCGCTTGGGCGAAACCAAGTCCGCGCTTCCCGAGACGTCGTTTCCGGCTTCGAAGCGCTCTGCGAGAAGGAAGCTTCAAGCAAAGTGCCCTCTCTCGAAGGTCTCGTTGAGGCCTTGGCGACCTTAGTATCGGACCGAAATGAGGTCCAATCTCGCCGCGCGGATGACGTCGAGAGCCTCTCCATGAGACTCGCGAAAGCAATGAACCTCGATAATGATGAAGTTCAACTGGTCGCTCTTGTCGGCAAACTTCACGACATCGGAAAGGTCGCGGTTCCCGACTTCATTCTCCAGAAGCCGGGGCCTCTATCGACCGATGAGTGGGCAGAAATGAAGTTGCACTCCACCATCGGGGCGGAGGTTATTAGCCGGGTCCCCAGCCTTCGGTCTCTGGCTCCGGCCATCCGCGCGCATCACGAGCGGTGGGATGGGAATGGATACCCGGATGGCATTGCCGGCGAGGCAATCCCGCTAGCGGCCCGAATCGTCTCCGTGGCGGAGGCGTATGCGGCGATGACGACTGACCGGCCCTATCGAAAGGCCGGGTCGACGGACGACGCCCTGATGGAGCTGACGTCGCAAGCGGGCACCCAATTCTGTCCCGAAGTGATTTCGGCATTGGGCCACTTGGTGGAACAGTCCCGCAAGGCGGCATAAAGCCACGCGATCTCGCCTATCAGGGGGGACCTTCGGATGGATGCACATGGACGGCGTCCTTGTCATCTCGCGGCCCAAGCATGCCGACCGACCAGACGTGCTAGAATCGACCGCCCCGTATGGGGACACCGCCGGAGGTCCAACTCATGAAATACAACGAAGAACTGATCGACCTCGAATCTCTCTGCTTTTGAGGTTCTGAGTAAGCATCGGAAGGGCTATCCCTCCGAAACCAACGTCGGGCGCGGAATCCGCACCGTGGGAGACGGCAAGGTGCTGTCCGAGAAGCTCGGGCGCCAGGATCCCTGCCCCTGTGGGTCCGGGAGGAGGTTTCACCCGGTGTTGCCTCCCGACGGGCAGGTTCGACGGCAGCCTTCGCGACGACTACTTTTAGGGATTAGCCGCCTTGGTTTTCCACAAATGAGGGTTCTTATCCACATTTACGACCATTTATTCACAAACCCTTGCATAGCAATAAGAGGTGTTGTAAAGTCTTCATGTGACTCCGCAAGGAGCCACCAAACAGCGAGCCGCCACTAGTGGAAACTCGCCGGAGGTAGACCCGCAAGGGACGGCCCGAGGAAGAGATCCGTAACCGTGGTTCCTGACGCGAGTAGGAGCTTCGCAAGAGGCAAGCATTTGCAGGGAATTACGAGAGTGGCGTGCATCGCCGTGGAGAGATCCGCAAGGGCTTTCCGGAGCGGTCGAAAGATCGTCTGGGGCTGCGAACTTAGGTTCGTGGCTCCTATTCTTTTTTGAGTGAAGCGCCAGGTGTTAGGCGTTAAGAAATGAGTGTTAGTGTTAGTGTTTGGTGTTTGGTCCGGAACGTGACCTGCCAACTTGAACAATCCCGCGACATTTCCAGAAAATACGGACTGATCCCAAACAAGAATCGATGACCGTCAGATCCGTCGGCACAGACATCCTTCCAGGATGGCTATCCCGGTCTAACACCCAACACCCAACGCCCAACGCCTCCCCAAGGCTTCTTTTCCCCAAAAGCTCCATTCTTATCCACAAGGCGATCAACTTATCCCCAAACCATTGGCCTCTCAACGAACAGGCTGTACTATCTCTGTGTGCCCCGAAAGAGGCACCGACAGCGAGATCCCACTCAGTGGCCGCTTCGCCGAAGGAGGGCTCCGCAAGGAAGCCGCCAGAGACGGAAGGCCGCAGCCGAGACCCGGAATCGAAGAGAGCTTCGCAAGAGGCGCTTGGAGACAAGGAGTCAAAGCGTGGAGGTCGAGCCGAGGATTGCTCCGCAAGGAGGAGTCCAAGGCAAGACTCCCAAAAACAATGGGTGGAGTCAGAGCGGTAGGAGCGCTCCGAGAGGAGTCTCCGGAAGCGGCCCACAAGGCCGTTAGAGGGTTGCGCACTTCGGTTCGCGGCCCTCTTTTCTTTGCCCGGTGGGCACCCTCCGCACCCTTACTAGCCAGCATCGTTTACGGCTGTCAACCCCACTGGCTAGTGCCCCTGCCAGTTTGTCGAGACACCGACACCCTTACCGGGATTAAACATCCCCGCGCCTTGGAACAACCTTCCCACAAGGGCAAATGGGGCCCACAGGAAGGATTAAGATGTATCTACTCAACATCATAGAGGAAACCAACGTAGTCGAGGCGAGTCTGGGCGGACGCATCGACGCGGATGAAATGAGAGTGCTCGGCGAGGAGCTCTCCGTATTGCTGAACCAGGTGGAGACTCAGAATTTCTATGTTCTGATCGACTACAGCAAGGCCAAGCCGCTCGATTCGAAAGCTCAGATCGAACTGGCCTGGATCAAGGACACGCTCTTCGAGAGCGGCGCCACAAAGATCGTGAACGTCGCTCGGGACGATTCCGATGTCGTCAACGGGACGACCGATCGGATTCAGCACGTGCTGGAAGGCCGTGAGGAGTTTCTGCTCGATCCCGCAGAAGCCCGGTTTCCCGCGATGCCGGCCGTCGCAAGCCGCGCCTTCGTCACCTACGAACTGAAGGCAGCGTAGCCTTCCGGTTTGCGCCCTCCGCGCAAAGACAAGGGGAGAGACTTCGGGCTCTCTCCTTTTTTATTTGTTCAAGGGTATTGAGTGAGGTCTTTGCAAAATTCGGGCTGGGCTGACGAATCACGAAATCACCAACGCCGTCCCAACTGGTTGACCAATATCGATCCAAAGCATGTAGAGACGTGAGTATCAACAAGACCTCCAACTCCAACTCAGACTCAGACTCAGACTCAGGCCAGACCTTGCCGGATTGCCAACCTGGGTAAGCAGTGTGAGTGAGCGGAAAATGAGAGTTCCCGCCCGCCCGGCAGCTTCTGAACGGTCAATCACGTCGATCCGACAGAGTTCGGTTCCCTCTCCCCCGCACGGCTCTTGCCATCGCCACAAAATCTGTCGGGCGGGAGAGGGCTAGGGTGAGGGGGAACTTCGACGCTTGAATTTTGCGAAGACTTCGAGTATTGAGGCAGAGCTATATTGGCCGCACCATCCGGGCCAGAAAAGCGTTCAAAATAGCGGAGCCCCATGACCGTTCGATCCGCCCTGATCTTCGCCTTGCTAACCGCCGCCCTCATCGGGTGCGATCAACCCGATCGTCGCATCGGGAACGCCCCCAGCCCCGATCCCGCCGCATCCTCCTCCCCGACCGAGACGGTGTGGAAGGACATCAGTCTCAAGGCTCAGACCGCCCGGGTTCCCGTGATCATGTATCACGACGTGATCGAGCGGCGCGGTCGTAAGAGCGAGTGGTTTGACGTCACCAAGGAAGAGTTCGAGAAGCAGATGAAGACCATCGCCAACGCGGGCGGCAAGACGCTTTCGATGGACGAGCTCTACAAGCACCTCACCGACGGCGATCCGGTCCCGCAGCACTCCGTCGTGGTCACCTTCGATGACAACTACCAGGGTGTCAACGACATCGCCGTCCCGATCCTGCGGCACTACAACTTCAAAGCCACCGTCTTTGTCCACACCGGGTTCGTCGGCAACAAAACGCAGGGCCGACCCAAGATGGACTGGCCAACCCTCGCGTCTCTCGTCAATGAGGGCGTGATGCAGGTTGAGGACCACACGATCACCCACCCGACCGACATCAGCAAGCTCACCGAGGACCAGCAGCGCCACGAGCTTGAGGATTCGAAGAAGGACCTTGAGAAGCACCTTGGCATCAAGGTCGACTACCTCGCCTATCCGACCGGCAACAACGACGAGACCACCCGCCGGATCGCAAAGGAGCTCGGCTACAAGATGGCGTTCACCATGAAGGGCGACGCGGCCGAGGTCTCGCCGGATATTCTGCGCGTCAACCGATTCGAGCAGACCAAGTTCGACACCGCCTGGGAGGCCTGCGAAACTGAGAACAACATGGCCCCCCTCGGCGTGTCGCAGATCACCCTCCACGATGCCCCGATCACCTTCCGCGAGGGCAAGTTTGATGGGTCCGACCTTGTGTACGTGATGGGTGGCAAGCCCATCACCGTTCTCGGCGAGACCCGCCAAAGCGTCGGGCAGTTCGTTGCCGACGCCAAGGGTGTCGCCGGCATCAACGGCACATTCTTCTCGATGGCGGCAATCAGCGCGACCGACAACAAGCTGATCGGCCCGAGCAAGGTTCCCGCGGGCGTCTTCCTTCCCGACATCGAACCCGACCGCCTGCCCAAGCTCCGCGACCGACCGGTGATCTTCTGGAACGGCACCACCGCGATGATCGCTCCCTTCGCCCCCGGGGTGATGAATACCGAGGACCCGTACAAGTCGGTCATGCCGGACTACACCGATCTGTTCATGTCGGGCGCGTGGATCGTCAAGGGCGGCGTCGCGCGCACCGCCGACCAGATGAAGGACTACGCGTCCAAGGACATCGAGGACCCCCGCCGTCGTGCGTTCTTTGGCTTCATGGCCGACGGCACGATGATCGCCGGAGCGTCAAAGGGGAGCGTCAGCACCGAGGCGTTGGCCCGAGCGGTGGTCGCCGCCGGCGCGACCGAGGCGATCTTGCTCGACTCGGGCTTCTCCACTTCCCTTGTGTTCGACGGCAAGGTCTTGGCCTCCGGCCACAGCGATGACGCCAACCCCTCCCGCCCGGTGCCCCACGCGATCGTGTTCATGGGTGAGAAGGATCCGAACGTGGACACTTCGGCGCTGATCGAGGACAACGGCAAGGCCGGACAAGGTGGCGATCCCGCCAGGCCGCGCCGTCGCCGACGCCATCACCGTACTTCGACCCCGGCTGCTCCGGACGCCAATCCGGCTCCGCCATCGGTTCCCGACACGGTGCCTCCCCCTACGACGTCGCGATAGGGTATCTTTCCCCCAGACGCGTTGCCCGCTCGTCTAATGGTAGGACGACTGACTCTGACTCAGTTAATCGAGGTTCGAATCCTTGGCGGGCAGCCACTGAACTGGGTTCTTCCCTTCCCACGAGTCTCGCCGGCCGTTTACCGACCAGGGTTCAGCATCAGAGTCGGGGATTTTCGATGAAGATGAGCCGCCGGACCCGATTGCACTACGGCTTTTGGGAGGGCTTGCAGTCCTACAACTAGTAGACAACGCGATGAGGGATTCCGAAGGTGATCTCGCACTGTTTAGTGGCATCGACATTTGCATCCCACCAAACCATCCACCCTTTGGGCACTCGTGCGCACCCTTCCAAAACGAAATACCCGTGCTGCCGTACCAAGCGAACTCCCTGGGTCGAAGCCCCCACACGCTTGAGGGCTGCCTGCCAGGAAAGGTGTCGGATCGGGAAATACACCATCACCTGGGTCACGATCTTCGCACCCAATTCTTTCGTGAGAACCACGCACCCCTTCCGGCTGCCGCGGTAGATCCTGTCCTCGGACCGATAACCTTGACTACGCTCGGATTTCGTCCCGAGGGTGACCTCGTAGGCGGCAAAGTCCTTGCCAAAACTCTTGGCAAGGTCGTGGGTGACCTGCCCAAATAGTAAGATTGGCGCGCCCGCCATCGCAATGAAGACTCCGCGAACCAGCATCCCTCGATCTAACCCCCGCTAGAAGGTGCACGTTCCAGGGCATGACTACATCGAGATAATGTTCAGGTTCGGCCGCAGCTTCTGCAGGGCTCGGACGCGGTCGGTGTCGACGTCCTTTGCGGATAGCTTCAAATCCGTCAGCGAAGTTATCTTCGCGACGTTCTCGATCGCGAGATCTGTCACCGGCGCGAGGACTAAGCTGAGAAAGCGCAACTGTGGGAGCTTCGCCAGGGATGCGAGCGACTTATCGCTGAACGTCCCGCCGGCGATGTTGAGGCTCTTCAGACTCTTGATCTGCGCGATTTTCTCCATCTGCGAGTCGGAAATCACGACCCGCGCCAGGTCAAGCTCCTTCAGCTTTGTGCATTGGATGAGTTGGTCGAACTGCTTGTCGGTTACCCGTTGCGAGTACAGATAAATCTCGGTCACCGTGTCGAATCGAGGCTTCTCCTCAGTCAAGACCGGCGTCCCCTTCACGCCCCACGCCGTCAGAGAGCCGTTAGCCGCAATTCGGACGGGAAAGTGAAGCACGTCAATCCCAGCGTTCCCCTTCGCGTTGGGCTGAGCGTAGGAATGGGGGTCCAGGAGCAATGCCTTCAGAAGCGCGATGTTTTCGCCGGATTTGAACTTGCCCAATGCCGTGGCGCCATGCTCGCGAGCAGTAGGATTCTTCGACTGGATCATTTTTCGAGCCGTCTCTTGGAGTCGGTTGTCGACCGGAACGATGAGATAGGAGATCGGCTGACCTTCGATCCGCATCGAGTTCTCTGACCGTTCCACCGCCATCAACGCGTATTGGAGGGAGAGCACGTAGTTCTCTCCCTCCGGCAAACTCGCGCACCGCTTCGCGTACGCAATGATCTCCGGGGCGCCGTGCAGGAGGCGAAGGTCGGCGGTGGGAACCACCGGGTCGTCCCCCGTCAGGTTCAACAGCAGTGCCGGTCCCCGCTTCGTTTGGTTAGGGGAGATGACCAGGAAGCGAGTGCCATTCTTTCCAATGTCTTCCAGATAGCTGGGGGAGTAGTTGCTGTCTACCGTTTGGTGAGCCATCTCTGGCCCTTTTTCGGTTGACTCGACCTTGAAGTCCACCCGGCTGATCGGTCCACCGTCCGAATGGACGGCTTCGATCTGACCGACGAAAACGTTTTTGGCGTTCATAACCGCCGCGTCCAAGCTGGACTCTGTTCGGGGCGCGGGCTGAGCCCACGCGATCACGGAAACGGCAGCCATAGCGACAATAGCGGCAAATCGAAGCATAAGGAACTCTCCCCTAAGTGGCTAGACGCCCCACCGAGCCAATCGATTCTACGGGGTAGATTCACGGGATGAAACCGCCCGTCCCGTTCATCGCGCCCCTCGAATGGGATGCGGGCGATTTCACGATCCGCGTCTACCGTCCCGGAGATGGCGCGGCACTCGCCGCCTCCACCCTTGCCTCCTACGAACACCTCCGACCCTGGATGCCGTGGGCCACGCTCGACTATCCGGTTGAGGAGGCCGAAGCCCGCGTCCGCGGATTCGCCGCCCGATACTTCACCAACGAGGATTTTGTGCTAGGCATCTGGCGCGACGGTGAGCTCCTGGGCGGGACTGGTTTCCACCTCCGCGCGGGTCCTTTGGAGTCAAAGAACGCTGAGATCGGCATGTGGATCAACGGCACTCAGGCGAACCAGGGCCTCGGCACCAAGGTTCTCATCGCGATGCTTGAGTGGGGCTTCACCGAATGGGGTTGGGAGCGCCTCGTCTGGCTTTGCGATATACGCAACGCCGCGAGCGCACGCGTCGCCGAGAAGGCCGGCCTCACCCGTGAGGGCACCCTGCGCCGTCACCTCCGCGACGTCGACGGCGTTCGCCGCGACACGTACTCCTTTGGGATCCTGCGTGAAGAATGGTCCGCATGCCGGTAACCATCGAGCCATTCCTCAAAGTCCCCTCCTGACCTCTGCAGGAATACCTACCTGCGACTCAACGCCGATCCAACCCCGCGGCCCGACGTAGGGTGGGCGGAAGAAGCGTTCGGGCTCGCTTCCTATCGTCGTCTCCTGCATGCCGGGGGGAGCAGCACACCAGAACGAGAAGCGAGCCCCGTGGTGGTGGTCGGCGAAGGTGGCAAACGTGCGCTTGCCCTGGACGAACCAGGTCGGGGTTCCGTGGCTCGGTCGTTCCACCACTTCGTGGAGGGACATGCAGAGATCCCTCAATCGCGCCAATGTTGCTGCTTCGGAATCTGCCGCCATGGTCTCCACCCTAGCACGAACGCATCTGATTCTTCGAACTGTCGGAGACTCGCTCAATGCGATCTTCCTCAGTTCCGGTCATAGCCAGTTTGGATTCTTCCAGGTTCACCACCGTAGACTTAAACGCGGGAGTCTTGGACCGCGGGTCAACCGCTCTCGGGACGAGCACGTTCGCCTCGGGATAGTACATCAACGCGCATCCCTCCGCGATGTCGTAGCTCCTTACTCGAATGCCATCCACGCTGCCCGTCGCGTTGAAGACGCGGACCGGTTGATCCTCCTCGAACCCGAGGCGCTCCAGGTCGATGGGATTGACGAGGATTACGTCACGCCGCTCCTGGCCCCGGTACGGGTCTTTGTCTTCGTACACGACGGTGTTGAATTGTCCTTCGGAGCGTACGGTCATCAGGCGTAGCTGGCCCGGCCCCAGGGGGGCCAAGGTCGGTAGAGGGTGCGCGTGGAAGGAGGCCCGGCCCGACTCACTCGGAAACTCCGTTCCGTGCAGGATTCGGCGCGGAATCTCGAACTCCTTCTTGGTTTGCCCGATCGTCGCGATCGGCTCGAGCGGGGGGACCAGCTCAGCGATCAGGCGGCGAATCTCGTCGTGGTCGCTCAGTTTGCGCCAGTCCAGAGAAGTCGGGCGACAACCCCGTCTGCCCACTTCGGCCAGGATATCCACCTCGGCCCTCGGGCCTTGCCACCGCTCGACGCCGCCGTCGCTGAGGCGAACGTAGCTGAACATCGACTCCTGGGTCGTGCTCTGCGGCTCCTCGTCCCGTGCCAGCACGGGCAGGATCAGCGTGCGTCCTCCGGTCCCGTGGACGTGGCCCGTGTTGAGCGTTGTGCTCAGGTAAACGATGTCCTTGATCTTGGCGAGCGAATGGGCGGAAAATGTCGCGTCAGGGTTGGCTCCGTACAGATTTCCGCCCAGGCAGATGGCGAAATCCATCTCTCCGCGGCTCGCAGCCTCCATCGCCTGCATGGTGTCGTAACCGACATACGCAGGTTCAGCGATCCCGATCTTGTGCAGCCCGGCGAGCGCGGCCTTGCTGATCTTCGGGCTCACGCCGACCGAGCCCATCCCCTGTACGTTACTGTGTCCTCGGATCGGCATGACTCCCGCGCCGGGCTTGCCGATCATGCCGCGCAGGAGGGCCAGGTTGACGATCCACTGGACGTTCTGGACGCCATGCTCGTGATGGGTGATCCCCATCGTCCAGGCGAAGATCGTACGTTCGGACTCCGCGTAGTCGGCGGCGACGGCCCGAATCTCCTCTTCGGAGACGCCCGAGGCATTCTCGATCTCAAGCCAGCCCAGCGAGAAGACAAAGTCGACCACTTCTTCGCCGCCGTGGGTGTGGGCAGCCATGAAGTCCCACTCGACCGCCTTCGCTTCGAGCAGCGCCCTGGCGAGCCCGGCGAGGAACGCGATGTCGCCACCAATCTTGACCTGGACGTAGGTCGAGGCGATCTCGGTGCCGAGCAGCATGCTCATGACGTTCGAGGGCACCTTGAAGTTGATCAGCCCAATCTCGCGCACGGGGTTGACGACGATGATCTTGGCACCCCGCTTCCGCATGCGCATCATCGTCGTCATGAGGCGCGGGTGATTCGAGGCGGGATTGCCGCCGATCAGGAAGAGCAGGTCGCAGTGCTCGAGATCCTCGAGATCGACGGTTCCGGTGTGCGTGCCAAGGGAGTCGGCCAAGCCGACACCGCTCGCCTGGTGACAGTAGAACGAGCAGTTGTTGACGTGATTTGTGCCGTGGGCACGGCCGAGGAGTTGGAGTAGGAACCCCGCCTCGTTCGAGCTGCGACCACTTGCATAGAAGAAGCACCGTTCAGGGGCGGCTTGTTGGAGGCTCTCGCCCGCCATCGACAGGGCTTCATCCCAGTCGATGACCCGGAAGTGCGTCGCGCCTGTTTCGAGCACGACGGGATCGACGAGCCTGCCGAAGGCTTCCAGCTCACGCGAACTGAGACTGCGGAGTTGATCGATCGAATAGGTCTCGAAGAACTTCGGATCGAGCTTGCCGCGCATGTCGGCGGCCATCGCCTGCATCGATTTCTTGCATACCTCGGGGAAGTGGCCAGCCTCGTTGCGCATCCCACCCAGTTGCCCGCCCATCCCAAAGGCGCAGGTCTTGCAGGCGTTCTTGGAGTGCATCGCCCGCCAGAACCGGAGGGGTCCGACCTCGCGCGCCTTGGCCAAGCTGTATCGAATCGCCTGCCAGCCGCCTCCGCTCTTGGGTTGTTTCATCGCCTCTCCGTCTCGCCTTTCGTGAAAGGTTGATGATTCATACGATCTCTGGCCCCTCGAAGGCGGAGGAGATAGAGAGAATGATGGGATTTTGCCGGCTACGATCTCCTGTCACGTCATCAGAAATCCTCTCATTGTCGTGCCAAAGACTTGGACTAAACTGCGAAAATGCACCGCTCCATACTCATGTCGTTGCTCACCGCGTTGTTGTTTGGGGGTGCCCTGGCGGCGCAGGATGGTAATGGCGTCCCCGCACCTCTGCTCGCCAAGCTCACCCGTGGCGTCAACGTGACCCGCTGGTTCTGCTACCTCGGTGATCCGGCGGATACGAAGCACTATGCGGGCTACTTGAAGCCGGACGATCTGATCACCTTTAAGGTGTTGAACGTCCACTTCGTTCGGCTGTGCCTCTCGCCGGAGGCGATCTATGCGGACGGCAAGCCGAATCTGAAGACGCTTCCGTTTGTCGACGCGGCGATTGATCGCCTCGAGAAAGCCGGGATAGCGGTGATCTTCGACCTGCACGACAACGGCCAGCTCAAGCTGGACACCGACGGCCACGACAACGCGGGTTTCGTCACCTTCTGGCAGGAGATCGCCCGCCATTACAAGGGCAAGCATCGCGAATCCGTGATCTTCGAGCTCGTGAACGAGCCCGTCTTCCAGAAGAACCCTGAGGTCTGGCAGGAACTGCAGCGCAAGACGGTCGCGGCCGTTCGCGCCATCGATCCGAGCTGGACGATCATGGTCACGGGAACAAGCTGGGGTGGAATCGACACCCTCGTGGCGATGAAGCCACTTGCCGAGCGGAACCTGATCTACAGCTTCCACTGCTACGACCCGTTCTTTTTCACCCACCAGGGCGCATCCTGGGTTGGCGACGTGCCCCAGAAGTACAAGGGCGTCCCTTTCCCTTCAAGTCCTGAGACGGTCGAAGCGATCCTATCGGGAATCCCGGCCAACCTGCGCCAACCTCTGGTCGATTACGGGAACCAGCGTTACGGCAAGGCTGAGTTGAAGTCAGCGATAAAGAAGGCGGTGGACTGGGGCCACGTGAACCACGTTCCCACCGTCCTCGGGGAGTTCGGTGCTTATCCCCGCGTAAGCCCACCGGACTCTCGCGCCCGCTGGTTCCTCGCGATGCGGGACATCGTTGCTGAGCTGCGGGTGCCGAACGCAATCTGGGGCTACGACGACGCGCTCGGACTCGGACGGTCGGTAAACCCGGACGGGACGATCAAGCTAGACCGCCTGGTGATGGATAGCTTCTTCGCCCCGTCATCTCAGCGGTAGATCGTGAAGCGTAGAACCGCAGAAGCGTTCGCAGGCTCACGCGCTCAAAGCACGGCCGGGCCCGCGCACTCCAAAAAAAAAGGGCGCCGGTCTTTCGACCCGCGCCCTTGTCTGTTACTTAGCAGTAAGTCGTTGACTTACCAGCGATTGCCGCCGCCGCCGCCGGAGCTGCGACCACCGCCGCCGCCCGAACGACCGCCGCCGTAGCCACCGCCGCCGCCACCGCTGCGACCACCGCCGCCACCACCGCCGTAGCCGCCGCCACCGCCGCCGCCGTAACCGCCGCCGCTACTGCGACCGCCGCCACCGCCACCGCCGTAGCCGCCGCCACCACCACCGCTGCGGCCACCGCCGCTGCTGCTCTTGGGCTGGGCTTCGTTAACCGTCAGGCGTCGACCGCCCATTTCCGACTGGTTCTTGTCGGCGACCGCTGCTTCCAGCTGGTCGGCATCGATGTCGACGAAGCCGAAGCCGCGTCCTTCAACGATGCGTGCATTGTTCGCGCCGTAGTCTGCGAAGTACTTGATCAGGTCCTCCTCCGTGGTGGAGTAAGGAAGGTTTCCGACGTAAAGGGTTTTTGATGCCATTAAAGGCCTCCTAAGATCGCGGGGCTTAACCGCGGTAATTGAAACGGTTCGGGAAGCGCGATCTTCGGGAATCAGGGACGCCGGACAAGGCCGAGACTGAAGCGAAAGAAGACGAGCCACGGACAGTAACACCACACTATACCGCTTTTCGAAAGAAATCGGAAGTTATGCGGCTATTACCGAACCTTTTCCACCGATAGCGACGTCCCCGGCGGTAAGGTTCACGGCCCGATCTTCTACATTTCGGTGGACGTGCCTGCACGGAAAGTGGTTAGGTGACGTCCGGTGGCTGCAACTCAGCCGTCGCTGGTAGCCACGATTCTTCCGAAGTGATTTCGGAACTGGAATGGGGCAATGAAGCGGGCCCGAACGGTTCTCTACTTCGCCCTCGCGGGGAGCATCTTAGGCTATTGGCTCGGATGCGCCTACTGCTCGCATCTCCTCAACACCGGGCAGATCTACGATGAGTCACGGCACATTCCCGCCGAGATCCTGAACGGATCTGCTTACGGCAAGGTTTGGGCGCTTTGGGGTGGGATCTCCGGGGTAATTATCGGATTGGTCATCGTCACGCGGCCCCACAAATCCAGTGGCGGGCCGCTCCCTTGGCGCGAAGAGAAATAGTCAACTGGGAGGTTGGCCCCTGTACTGGGGCGGAGTCTCGGTTCAAGCGGGTGCCAGAAGATAACCCCCAACCCTCAAGGGCGCTGGTCCCATGGCTTTGCAATTGAGCCGTCACGATTCAATGGAGGGTATCCATTCGGTCAACTTCTACTTCCCGCCGAGGTACTTGCTGAACCAGTCGGCCGCCATGATGAGGTCGGGGAGCATCTCTGGGTAACCGTGCCCCTTTCCTTTGCGGATTTCGAACTTGTGAGGCACTCCCGCCTCTTGAAGCTTCTTCATGAATATCTCGGACTGCTGGATGGGGACCAGCGCGTCGGCATCGCCATGGAAGATCAGGGTCGGCGGGAAGCTCGGGGTGACGCGGTAGATCGGCGACAAGATCTTCGCGAGGTTCGTGACCTCATCCTTCGGTGTCGTTTTCGTGATGCCGAAGGCGGGCCAGAAGACTTGAAGCATCGGCACGTCGAGGGCGGACTTGCCTTCCGCACCCCAGTTCAGGAAGTCGGTTGGGGGGAAGAAGCAGGCGATCGCTTGGACGGCGCTACTCGCCCGATCAATCGGGTCGGTGGCGTCGGCCTTCCCTTCCCCGCCGTACGCACCCAGGATCAGGGAGAGGTGTCCACCCGCGCTCGCCCCGGAGACGCCGATCTTGTTCGGGTCGATGTCGTATTTCGACGCGTTCGTGCGGACGAAGCGGATCGAGCGAAGAACATCCGTTGCGATTTCGGGAATCTGGAACTTGGGCTGGCTGCCGTGGCAGACTTCGAAGACGGTCATCCCGCGGTCGGTGAACACTTTGGCGAGGGCGGGATTGATGTTCGCCTGACTTGAGACCCAGCCGCCACTGATGATAAAGACCACCGCGATGTGATTGGGCTTTGCCGGTGTGAAGATGTCCATCGTCAGGGCCATCCCCATCTTGTGGCCGTACACGACGTCAACGAGATGGGATTGAGCGGAGGCGATTCCGGCGATCGCCAAAGCAACCGCACCGGCGAGGAATCGACGAATGAACATGGATACAGGGTAGCAAATTCCCTGGGAGTTCGGGGGTTCGGTTCTGTGAGAAGTGTTCCTGACTCCTCGTGCGAATCCGAACCAACCCAAACCCCCGAACCCCCAAACTTCCCGAACTGCTCCTACTTAATCGTCCACCTCAAGGTCTTGGCGTTCTCGGCGGTAAACATCTTTGCGTGGCCGTCGGTGAAGGCGACCGCTGCCATCCCCCTATGGCGATACGCGAGCTTGCCTTCCTTGCCTTCGTAAGCCATCACCGTCATCGCGGGTTGCTCGATGGCGGTCGCGTTCTTTCCGGCCAAGGCGGGATTGAACGCATAGCTTGGGCCCGTGCCCGTGTCCTCGGGACACTTCCAAAGCTGGTTGTTCTTCAGATAGGGGTTCAAGACGGTTTCGAGTCCGACCGTGGTTTTGGGAAACTTGTCGTCGTGGTCGTTCATGTATAGGAGCATTCCCAGGGCGATTTGCTTGATGTTGGAAAGACAGCTCGTCTTCTTCGCCGCGCTCTTGGCCTGTGAGAACACCATCTCGGGCTGGGAAACGATCGTCGCAATCCCAACGACAAAGCCGGGTTCGCTACTCGGATTCTTCAGCGGGACGATCTTCCAGTCCCCTCCCTCCTTGATGAGCACGACGTCCTCCTTGCGCTCGGCTTCCGGGGTGCTGGGAGGCTTGCTGACGTATCGAGAGGTGAGGGTTACCACGGCGCCGGTGGCAGTAGGAGTCTCGCCGGTGACCGTCACGATTATCGTAGGGATGTTCGGCTCGGTGGCGAACAGTTTTCGCAAGGGTTCGCTGTTCTTAGCTCCTTGCACGCATCGAACCATTCCATCGAGGTCCCGCTTGTTGAAGGCCTCGACAAAGGCGAGCACCGCTTCCTTGGCCGGGGTTTCGTGATTCACCGCGGCTCCCGTTGCTACCCCGGTGATTTGGGATGGCGTGCCGCCGACTTGGCAACCGGACATCACGATGAGGAGGGCGGAACAGAGCAACAGTGGTCTCACACGACTATTGTAAGGGGAAACCACTTGACTTCGGGTGAGAAAAAGTAAGCCCGCGGAGGTTGACTCTCGCGGGCTCGCTTTCGAAAAGTGGTGAGGTCACCACACTCATTTACTGTCGCTTTAAACGACCCGACTGGATGAGGCGTTGGCGGCTCGTGTTGGCCGGCGTGGCGATCTGGGTGGCCGGGTCGAACTCCTTGCCAATCGCCTTGCTTCCTTCCGGCACGAATATCTCGAGCCGCGTGGAAGGATAGCCACTCGGGATGTAGCGCACGTAATAGCCGTCAGGATGGAGCGACCAACGCCCCGCGGGGACGTCGCGGCTGCCCGGCCCTTTGACGTTGGGATCACCCGAAAGCACGGCGATCCGCTCAAGGTCCTCATAGGACCCACCGGGCCCGGAGAGCGCGTTGCGCAGTCGGGCTTCGGCCTCCATCGCTTGGCGAAGGATTGGGGGTTGTTTGATGAACATGCCGCCGATGCGGTCGTCGGTCAGCAGCCCCAGTGCGCCGCCATTGATGTCGAACATCTCTTGGCTGGTGAGAAGGGTCGTGGCCACGCTCTGCATGTGGGAGTTCATGTCGGTGATCTTTACGTGCGCCTGCATCGCCCAGAGTAGGGCCTGGACGTCATGCTGCTCGATCTCCGGATGGGAAACCGAGTTCTGGACCACGTGGGTCACCGTCTTCGCGAGCGGTCCCTTGACCGGCGCGTAGAGGTAGCCATCGCCATCCACCGGGCCATGCGTTCCCGCATGGAGACAGTAAGACTGAACCTGTGCACCGTAGGCACCAGCTTTGAGAATGAAACCACCCTTGAGCGTTCGCTCAAGGCCAAAGAGGTCGGCGCAGGTTGGGTTGAACCCGTCCTTGTCGACCGCCTCGAACTTGGCGTCCTTGATCGAGGTGGTGATCGCCTCGTTCGAGCCTCCGCCGAGGCCGGGGATTTGGACGTCATGACCTCCCGGAAGTCGAAGCTGAGCCACTCCGCTAACGGCGAGAGCAGCAAAGAGGAAAGGAAGACAGCGAACCCTCATACCGTTATTTTACTGGCGGAATCGTGCAACCGGAAGACTTTGCTGAAGTTGCCCGCATTCTTCTCTACAAGTTACGGCCATTATGTCGAGGTGGCGATCAAATCTCCCTTGATCCTGGCCGTCTTGGAGCCGTGCGAAAGTCCGCTGCGGGCCCTCGTTGACGATGGAAGTCTCCGCGGGGTTCAAGTTGACGGGGCCGACCTGGACGGGGCGATCGCCGCCAACTTCAGGCTCGAACAGTCTCGGTTGACGCGGGTCAACCTGTCCGCCGCGATCCTCAGCCGGGCAAGAGTGCTTGACGTTCGTTTTGACGGATGCAACCTCTCGAACGCGGAGTTTGAATCCGCCGAGTTGGGAAGAGTGGTGCTGACCAGTTGCCGTATGACCGGCGTTCAGTTCGGACAAGCCGAACTGCGCGATGCTGTGCTGGAGGATGCGAAGCTTGACTTCGCGAATTTCCGGATGGCGAACCTCGCCCGCTGCGCATTCCGGCGTTGCATCCTCAAGGGAGCGGACTTCGCTTCGGCAACCTTGAAACAGGTCAGTTTTGAAGAGTGCGACCTGGAGGGCGTCACTTTCGAGCGCGCCGAAATGGACGAGGTCGACCTGCGCTCGTCCCAGGTAGTGGGTCTTGCCACCACTAACGGGCTCACTGGGGCGATCGTCGATCCCCTCCAACTGCTTGATCTGGCCCCGCTTTTGGCGCGTGAGGCCGGTCTTCGCGTCGAATAGTCAGTTCGCGGGTCGTTCGAGAGTGAGCTTGACGCCTCCGCTCTTGAGCGTGAGGACGTAGTTCGCCTCCTTCTCTCCCACCAGAAAATCAAAGTGCTCGCCTGGGAAGGCGGAGAACTCGAGCCAACCACGCTTGATCTCGTAGGTGCCGTCGAAGCCGTGGGTGAGTGGCGCGACCTGAGGACCGGAGCAGGTTCCGTCCATTCGCAATTCGAGTCTGCCATCCGCCGGATTCTCGTGGAACTCACCGTACGCCTCTACGAACACGGAGCGGAGGCTCCACGACGCGACAATCTTGTCGCTACCCTGCGCATAGCCCGGATTTCGCTCCGGAGCTTCCGGCCCGTAACGGCCGACACCACCCGTCGTCGGTTCGGGAGAAATCACCGAACCGGAGGGCTGCCCCAGAGGCTTGAGTGGACCTCCACATCCCCAGACGACAAGGGCCACCCCGTAAATCAACCAGCCAAATTTCATGGATTTAGAGTAGGCCAGACGGCCCTTTTTCATACATTTGAGTGTCCACGTTTCGACCGACAATTTAGGTTCAAATCCTCGGGTTCCGAGAAAAATCTGGAAAAAAAGTTTAGAAAAATTGCGCTTGGTAGCGCAATAATAAACACACAGTTTCTGATCTGGCGGACCCCAATCGGTCTCCGATCAGACGCAATAAATGTCTGGCTGCTTTCGGAGAGTAGGTGGCTAGACGACCCGCCGAAGAGATGTTGGGAGACTTAATCTCGGCCTTCGTCAACCCTCTCCAACGGATCGAGAGTTTGCAACTGAGGAGAACGAAATGCAAAAGGTAAATCTAGAGGATTCCATTCTGATCGAGCGAAGTCAGCGAGGCGACCAGTCGTCGTTAGACACGCTTCTTCGGAAGCACACGGAGCGTGCGTATCAGTACGCGTTTCGCCTTACGCGAAGCGCCGATGAGGCGAGCGACATCGTTGCCGAGGCGTTCGTTCGTATCTATAAGGCGTTGGCCAAATTCAAAGGGGAGAGTGCCTTCACAACTTGGCTGTATCGAATCGAGACCAACTGCTTCCTCGACATGCGAAAGAAGCAGCGCTCGCGTCCTTCGACCAGCCTGGATGCCGCTCTGATCACCGAGGACGGGGAGCTCGCCCTGCAGATCGAGGACATGTCGCCGTCTCCGCATGAGCTAACCGAGGATCGAGCACGAATGAGCGCGATCGAGCGCGCCGTCGAAGATCTTCCCGAATATCAACGGGAAATGATCGTGCTCTATCACGCGGAAATGATGTCGTACGAGGACATCGCCCATACGTTGGACCTTCCGATTGGTACGGTCAAGAGCCGCCTCAACCGAGCTCGAGTTTCACTTCGTGACCGACTTTCGCCAAACACGATCTTCGGCCGCGATCTTCAGACGGCGTAATCCTTCCGTCGCTGACTGCTTCGCCCGCATATCCTCAAACAGGATAGGCGGGCGACTTTTCTTCGTAGACTGAGAGAGTGATGGGCCGCGCATTCATTCCGTATGCCGCAACGGCGGTGGCCTTGGTCTTCTTTGCGGGAGGCATCGCGGCAATTCTTCCCGTGGTGGCCAATGTGCTGGCATGTACCGGGGGTGCCTTCGCGATCGCGGCAATTGGCATCTCCATCCGAGACTGGCGAAGGAACGCGGACCCCTATAGTCTCAAGCATCTGCGACTTCATTACGAGGAAGAGACGCCCAAATCGGAAGCGGAAATCGATGCGCCTTTCGACAGTGTCTTCTGCCCTTGCTGCGAGACGGTCTACAGCAATCGACTGCCCATTTGCCCGAACTGCAAGGGCGGCCGATGCGGCTGAGGACCCAGGGGACATGCCGAATTTGGGGATAAGCTCTGGGCAATGCTAGCTCTCGTTGCGGCTCTGGCCATCTCTTCGATCGGTCAAGAGTTCTCAAAAGTAAACAAGTGGGGACCCGTTCAGATGGAACTTCCCCTTGTCGCGGAGTCCGGCGCGAAGGGCGTCACCGTCGGTTCCGACCAAGGCCTCACTTTTCGCCTCGAAATCGTCTCTGGGGACACCAGTGCGCCCGCGATGGACCGGCGTGCCACTGAAGCGGGCAACCGGCTAAAGTCCGCGCCTGGAGTCCGGGCTTACCGCGGAGGCAGCACCATGCCGGTCAAATTCGCCGGTAAGTTCGCGTGGCTCCTGCGCTATAACCTGCTGATGCAGGATGGCCGCGAGGTCGCCACGGATGAACTTCTCCTGCCCGTTGCCACCCAGATCTACGATTTCACCCTTTCGGCGGAGCGTCACGACGCAAAGGCGGTGAACTGGCTGAGTCGCTCCTACGCGTCACTTCGAGCCGATGTCGCCAAACGAAAGGGGCTCAAGCTTGAGGGATTCAGCGCCGACGGCCTGCTTTGGCAGAACTGGAAGAGCGCCGCGATGCGCATCTCGCTGCTCGTTCCGCATACCCCTTACGTGGTCACGGAAACGCCTACCGGCGTCGAGATCAGCCATCGCGAGGGAACGTACACCGACCTCCGATATGACCTCCATATGTCGGCGCTTCAATACAAGGACGAGCTTCCCCAGAGCGTAGCCGACCTGATGCACGCCGACTTGAGCCTGTTTGCCGTTGCGGACGGAAAGCTTACAAAGCCGGATTCGGGTACATCGCGAACGATCGACGGCGCGCCGGCGAGCCTTGCCGAGTGTGCGGTGGAAACCCCCAAAGGTGTTCGGCGTCTCGTGCTTCTGGATGTGGTCAAGGACCACATCATGTATCGACTGAGCTTCTCCGCATCCAAGAGCGAAGCGGAGTCATCCCGAAATATCGACCAGATGATCGAGTCGATCAAACTCCTTCCCGCCCAGAACTAGGGCGGGAAGGAATCTGGAACTTAGCGGGTGAAGATGACGGAGATCTTCACCTGGCTTGCGTTCGGTACGAGAAGGCTCAACTTCTTACCTCCCGCAACGATGTCGATGACCTGAGGCTTGGCGTCGTTGCCGACCGCGGGCTTGCCGTTGTCCTTCTTCGGGATAAGCGTCAGTTTGGAGCCCGTCTTCGTGTAGATTCCCTCGCTCGTCTGGGTGCCGGAGGTGCCGGGGATATTCACGCCGACGATGGTAAATGTCTTGTTGGCGTTCAGCGTGAGCTTGATATCGGACTTGGTGAGTTGGGCATCCATCTCCTTGAGGCGCTGCTTCATCGCCTCTGCTTGAGCCGGGTTGGCGGGCTTGGGAAGGGTCGACTTGTCGATGACGAAGTGGCCGTGCCAAACCCCCGTGATGGATTGGGCCGCCGCAAGTCCGACCATAAGGATCGCGGCAGTAACGACGGCAACTCTGGGGAAGAATTTCATTGTGAGAATTATGACGTTTGCGTCCGGGCATGCGTGACACAAGGACGGCGATCGACCGGAACATATGCGGTTGTTGCGCTTTCCATCGCTGGTCCGGGCACGGTCTGATAACCGTCAAGTAAAAGCGTAAAACCTGCCTTATACTTTTGCTACCAAGGCCTTGATCCGCCGCTTGACGGCAGTGATCGAGCAAGAAATGGCAGATCTCCACGGCAATTCGATACCGACCCTCCACCTCCGGCAGCTTGATTTCTTGCTGGGGGACGGGGCAGGTGTTGAGTCGCTTTATCCACCTGAGGGAGACCCCGTTTACTTCAAAGCCTTTGTCTCCGGGTCACACGAGGTTTGCGACCGATTTGTCCGGGTCGACTACTTTGCCGAAGTGCCGAATTACGGTACCGAGACGTTTCGCGCGCTTTTCACCTACAGCCACGAATTGAAGTGCTTCCGGTGCTGGGCGTTCTCGACTCAGTCGGAGGAACCAGCGACGTTTGCTGGCGATTTCGAGAATGGGTCGCTGATCATGGTCAGCGAGCCCTATCGCACCGCCCACGGTCTGCAGCGGCTACGTCAAAGCTTTACTCCACTCGCCTCCGGAGGCTACTTCTTCTTATCCGAGCGCTGGGACCTGGAAGGCTGGACCAAGTATTGCTCTGTCACCTTTGTGCCGCCCAATTAGGCTCTAGGATCAGGGCCGCGAAAATTTTACAATTACCGGGACACGAAACCGGAACACTTCGCTCCCGTCATGTGGTCAAACATGGTGAGAGTCCTTCCTATGAAGTGGACCAGTCACCAAGGAGATGTTACGACCATGCAGGCACTGCGCTGCGTGGAGTTTCGCTCTCGACTTGAACCCGAGCTCACGCCACTGGGCACCTCGCTCGCCCTTGGCTTGCGCTACGGACTCGTCGGAATTACCGCATTCCACCATCTCCTCATCACCTCCGAGGACGCCGAGGAACCTGAGGTTGCGGCCGCGATGGAAGGTTGGGGAGACGTCGTGGAAGACCACTTCCGGTTTGAGGTTCGCCCCCGGCACGGACCCGGTTCATTCGATCTGACGCCCGGCGAAATCGGCGCACTCTCAACCGAGTCCTTGCGGTTGTTCGTTCCGCTCTACGTGCGGCTCCTCCCGTTGGAGCACATGTTGACCGCCATCGCGGAGCGCTACATGGCAAAGCACCGTCGCGCGATTACCGGATCTTTCAACCCCCTCACTCGACGACGCCGACTCGAAGCGTTCCGCCGTTCTGCCGATACGTCTATCTCTTATGCTCTGAACTTCTTCGAGCGACGCCAAGTCGGGCTCGAAGAAGTGCGAGAAATTGCGCTAATTGGCGAATAAAACCGCACCGCGATGCGCCACAATGGTTCTGCTCCGTCACCATAGTTGTGTCAGGAGGGGAACCCAATGATTCGAATTGTTGCCGTTCAAAAAAGTACCAATCCGGATGAGGAATTCGTTCTTCTCCAAAACCAGGGTTCTCTACGAATGTCGCTACGCGGCCACCTGGTTCTAAGTGACTGCGCGATCAATGGTGAAGACATCTCTCGCTCCGCTCATGTCTTTAGTGAGGGCGAGAACATTCCCGCAGGCATGTACATCCTCCTCCGATCGGGCACCGGCATTCCTCGCTGGACCAAGACCAAGGACGGCGCTCTCGTGTACTACGCCTTCATGGGCCGCAACAAGCCGGTCTGGGAATGCACGACGGGCCCGATCCACATTCTCGCTCCGCAGCATACGTTCACCGAACGGCGCGAAGCGGTCGCGGTAGGTTAGGACGGCTCGGTACGCGATTGACGGTGCTATCCCACGCTATGGGTGACACGCGATTCGTTATTCGAGGTAGAGGATATCACTCGTGCTTGCTAACTCGGTTGAGCTATCCGATCCGAATCACTGAGTAACGAATAACGACCCCAGTCCCAGACTAGTTGACAATAATCGATCCCCCGCACGTAAAGGCATGACTAGAAGACCTCTGCTCAAGCGCCGCCCCTCCGAGTTGCCAGATTGCCAACGTGGGTAAGCAGTGCAAATGACTAATGACCGAAAGACAACAGATTCAAAAACGGCATTTTGACCCGAATGACAATGCACGAAAACCAAATGACGAACCATCAATCCAGGCGACACCCCGCGGCAGTGCTCAAGATCGGGTCTGGGAATTTTGCAGAGACCTCAACGAATAACGAATCACCAATAGCGAGTCGGTCAGCTGCCCCGCTTATTCCAGTCGTCGACAACCATCAGCGCCGATGCCCAATCGCGAGTGACCACCGCCTCGCAGACGTCAACCGATGCCTGAATCGCGCCCGCGATGACATCCCTTTCGTCCTTGCCGAACGTGCTGAGCACGTGATCGATCGTCGAGTCCTTCCCTTTTCCGATCCCGATCTTCAGTCGGGGATAGCTCTGGGTGTGGAGCGAACCGATCAGCGACTTGTGCCCGTTATGTCCGCCCGCGCTACCGTCCTCTCGTAGTCGCAGCTTGCCCACTTCAAGATTGAGGTCATCGGCGACGACGAGAATGCGGTTCGCCGGGATTTCGTTGTCCCGGGCCAACGGCGCAACACACTGGCCGCTCAAATTCATGAACGTCAGTGGCTTCACGATCAACACCGGCGTGTCTTGGACAAGGCCGATGCCGGTCAAGCCCCGATGCTTGGCTCGATCCAGTTTGATCTTGTTCGCTAAAGCCAGCCGTTCGACGACTTCGAAGCCGACGTTGTGACGTGTGCCCTTGTATTCACCGCCGGGATTGCCGAGGCCGACGATCATCCATCGCGGACGCAGGCCAGGCGGGGGCTTCTTCCAGAACATCGCGATCTTAGAGATTCGTTGTAGCGGCAGGCTTGTTCGGAATTGGCTTCGCTCCGGCATCCGGCTTGATCGTTCCTTGTCCAAGCAGCACAAGTAGCAGCACTCCCAGAGCGATGCGATAAAGCACGAACGGGCCAATGCCGCGACGCTGCAGGTACTTCATCAGGAACGCGATCGAGGCGTAGCCGACAAAGAACGAGACCGTGGTTGCGACGAGGGTTGGCATCAGCAAGGCCCCTCCAATACTGTGTCGCTCCTTGTACGCCTCGTAGATTCCCGCGGCCACAACGCTCGGCACCGACAGCAGGAACGAGAATCGAGCCGCAGCCGCCCGATCGAAACCGGCAAACAACGCGCCCGAGATCGTGCTTCCACTTCGGCTCATACCGGGAATCAGGGCGAGAACCTGCCACAGGCCGACCACCACCCCGTCCTTGACTTCGACGTCCTCGACCTTGCGCTGGTGCTTGCCGTACATGTCGGCGAGCAACATCACCACACCCATCCCGATCAAAGCACCCGCGATGAGATAGAGGGAGCGGAAGGTCGTCTCGATCTTCTCGTGGAGAGCGAGCCCAATGATCACCACCGGAATCGTGCCCCAAAAGACTGCCCAGCCCATCTTTGCCTCGGGCGTCTTGCGCAGCTCTTTGTCGGAAAGACTGCGAGCCCAGGCCGAGATCGCCGCGCCGAGGTCTTTGGCGAAATAGATCAGAACGGCGAGCACGGTGCCAAGTTGGATTACCGCGGTAAACGCGGCGCCGGGATCTTCCCACCCGACAAGCGCGGGGAAAATCCTGATATGTGCGTTCGACGAGATCGGGAGAAACTCGGTCAGTCCCTGGATGATCCCGTAAACGATTGCTTGGATTAAACCCACATGGTCTCCGTCGGGCTTTCGAGGTGAAGTGCGTTCATAAGTGCGAACCGAATTCTAGCCGATGCGCGCCCGTCCCCGTAGGGACTTACCGCCTTCGACATGGCCGCGTGGGCGGTCGGGTTGTCAAGTAGCTCGCAAGCGGTCCGGAAGATCGCGTCTTCGTCGGTGCCGACGAGCTTCGCCGTTCCGGCGGTCAAGCCTTCCGGTCGCTCGGTGGTCTCGCGCAGGACCAGCACCGGGATACCGAACGCTGGAGCTTCTTCCTGGACGCCCCCCGAATCCGAAAGGATCAGCGAACACCGTTGCATTAGCTTGACAAAATGCGCGTATTCCGGCGGCTCAATCAGTTTCACGCGGGGATGGTCTCCGAGCACTTCATGAAGGAGGAGTCGAACCTGGGGATTGCGATGCTGGGCAACCACGAGGACGGTGTCCGGGTACTTATCAACGATTCGGCGACAGGCGCTCGCGATGCGTCGCTGGGGATCGCCCCAATTCTCGCGGCGGTGGGTGGTGAGGAGTAGGACTCGCCCGCGATGGTCGGGGAGCCAGGCCTCGTCGCTGCTCGCAGCAACGTACTGGACCGCGTCGATTCCGGTGTTGCCGGTGACCATTACGGTCTTCGGGTCCTTCCCTTCCTTGAGCAGGTTGTCGGCCGCCCAAGCCGTCGGCGCGAGATGCAGACTAGCAATCAGCCCGGTCGCGCGTCGGTTGAACTCCTCGGGGAAAGGGTTGTCAATGGTGTCCGTGCGCAAACCGGCCTCGACGTGGGCGATCGGCGTGCTCCGATAGAACGCGGCAAGCGAGCCAGTGAAGGTGCTCGTCGTGTCGCCTTGCACCACTACGTAGGCCGGCTTCAGTCGCTCGAACGCCTTGTCCAGGTCTTGGAGGGCGCGGGAGGTGAGGTCGACGAGGGACTGGCCGTGACGCATGAGGGCGAGATCTTCGTCCGGCCGCAAGTTGAAGGCCGCGAGCGCCTGATCCAGCATTTCCCGGTGCTGCCCCGTTGAGAGGAGCACCGTGTCGATCTGGTCTGCGAACTTGCGCAATTCGAGCACGACCGGCGCGACCTTGATCGCTTCGGGGCGGGTCCCTACGACACAGACGATAACGGGCTTAGGCATGGGCTCTGATCACCAACAGTAGCACCGCGCAGAGGAGCGCGGCGATGAAGTAAAGCACCGTGACGGTTTGGCGCTGGCTGAGTCCTTTTCCTAACAACGCATGATGAACGTGCCGCTTATCGGCCTGCGTAATCGGCACGCCGCTGAGTTTGCGTCGAATCATCACCTGAATGGCATCCGCGAGGGGAACGCCGAAGACAAACATCGGAATGAAGATCGCGAAGGCAGCCGCGGTCTTGAACGCACCCACGATCGAGATGCACGCGAGCATGAAGCCCAGCACGTAGGCACCGCCGGTCCCCATGATGATCTTAGCGGGGTTGTAGTTGTGCTTGAGGAAGCCGAGCGAGGCACCGGCGATCGCGGCGGCGACAAGCGCGACGCGGGGCTGACCGCCGTACACCGCGATGATCGCCAGAGTGGTTGCGGAGATCGTGGCGATGCCGGAGGCGAGCCCATCCACGCCGTCGATGGTGTCCATCGTCTTGGTGATCACGAAGATGTAGATTGCGGTGACGGGAACGGCCGCTAGTCCCAAGGCGATGTGAGCACCCGGGGTCGAGAGCGGGATGCCGAAGGACCGAATCTGGACTTGACCGAGGCTACCGGAGAAGTATTGGACGAGGATTCCGGCCCCCAGAAGGACGGGGGCTTGGATCTTAGCGCTGTACTGATGGAGGTCATCGAACGCGCCGAAGACAACCAGGAAGCCAGCGATGAGCAGGATCCCGACGAGATAGTTGGGAAAGATCGTGTGCTTGAAAAAGGCGAAAGGGAGCACAACCAGGAGCGCCACCACGATCCCGGCGTAGATCGCGAGTCCACCCCAGCGGGGCAACGGGGCCTTGTGGATGCGCCGATCATCGCGGGTCGGATCGTCCATCGCCCCCTGCTTCATGGCAAAGGAACGCACCCAAGGGGTCAAGATCCACGCGACGGCGAGCGCGACGACCCCGGCGACGATCGGGGATCCAAAGCCCCCGAACATGGGCGAAGTCGTCTTCGCGAACAACTCGATCATCCGCCTAGCTCCACCGTCTCCAGCACCCCATCGCGATAGCGGTACACCCCGATGTGGGCATCGCGGAAGATCTCCTTGCTGAACTCATCTGGATACTCGCCCGCGTAGATCACCTTCACGATCCCCGCGTTGACGATCATCTTCGCGCAGGAGTTGCAGGGCTGATCGGTGACGTAGATAGTCGCGCCATCGCACGAGACGCCGATCTTGGCCGCTTGCAAGATCGCGTTTTGTTCGGCATGAAGGGAACGGATGCAGTGGCCGGCGCGGAGGCAGCCGAGCGGCCAGTCGTTGGTGCCGCCGTTGGGCGGGCAGTGAGGCGCTCCGGAGGGCGCGCCGTTATAGCCGGTGGCGACGATCCGCTTGTCCCGCACGATGAGAGAACCCACGGATCGGCGTGGACATGTGGCGCGCGTCTTCACCAGATGCGCGATCTCCATGAAGTAGGCATCCCAACTGGGCCGCTCGGTCATAGATGCAAGGATTATGACGGGCGAGAACTCTTTCGGGGACCCCGCATCAATTTTCCCGCCTTCATTGGCCAAAATCGTCGGCCAGTCTTAGAGGCTGAGCGACAACGTTTAAGCGCGTATCTGAACTTATCCTAGGAATTCCGGCATCTATCTGTTACATTTGAAGGTGATTTGCCACGCTTGTGGCAAGAAGGTGTACTTGTGGGGAAGGTTTTACTTGCTTTATCGCCCGTTGTGGCGCTCGTTGGAATTTGGCTGGGTGTGGTCATCGCGCGACCACCGACGGAACGTCAGATGCAGGTGTCTGGAGGTCGGACGGCAATAAGCTTCTTCCCCTCTATTCTGGAGACTAGCGGTCTCAAGAACGAAGTTCATGCGACGGGCGCGCCCGACAGTATGACGGGAGAGACCTCCGTCGGGTTCAAGGTCGCCAAATCGGATCTCCGTTTCCGAATGATCGATGCGCACCTCACGAATTTCGATGGCGGCGCGCTGACCCACTCCGGCGGATTCAAAATGACGTCGACAAAGGGTCAAATCGACGCAACCTCGTTTTCGATTTCTGCCAGCAACCGACTCGCGGATGGACTTCAATTGCGCGTCGGATCGGGCCCAACCTCGTACGTCGCCTTCGATCTCACCAATGCTCGGGCCATCTATCAGTTGAAAGACCAGGAGCTCCTTGTCGGGGCGATCGATGTGACGATTAGCTTCGAGGGAGCCCAACACCTGGGCCGCCCCGAACTCGCAGGTCGTCTGATCGCGACCCTGTCGGTGTTCGCCGACTCCAAGCCGATTGACGGGGCGGGCGAGATCCTCGCTCCGAAGCCGACGGCGGGCGTCAGCCCCCGAATCGCGAACATTGACGTCGCCATTTCAAACATGGGTTCGCTCGTCTCGCTCGGCCGAACCGGATCTTTCCCGAATGGTTTGAACGGCCTCTCCATGTCCACCACGTCCTGCAATGTCGGATCGCAGAACATCCCGTGGAATGCGCCCATGCAGGTGACACACCCCGCGATCTCGATGGCGCTCTACCGGGTCATGAATGGTCGATTCGAGCAGGTTGGACAATCCTGGATGAAGCATGGCTTCTTCGCCACCAACTCCAGCGGATGCGGCACCTGCCAGAATCCTGGCACGGGCGCGCTCCTCGGCCCGGGCTGTTCGGACACGTACGGCACCGGCAACAACGGCGATCGCAACTACCTCGGCGGACGCGACGAAATGAACCCGTGGACCGGAGTCTGGACGTGCCAGAACTCCTACTTCTCGAACTACATCAATGACTGCACTCGGCGCAATAACGGCTCGGGCCTCGATGCGGTCGCGCACCGACTGGTGGTCGGGGATGGCGACCTGGGCAACGCCGGCGCGACGTATTACTACGAAGGCTATTACGTCAACGCGAACGACAACGACCACTACAACAACATCGCCAGCCGCACGGCAAGCTTCAGTTGGTCAGGAACGCTGTGGAACGTTACGACCACGGACAGCAGTCAGGTGCAGGGACCAGCGATCAACCGCTGGGGCCAGATGCGCGACACCGCGGTGCCTCGCACCGAGGGCGATGTCATCGTCGCCGTCCAGACCACGAACCTAGGTGGCGGGATGTGGCATTACGAGTACGCGGTTTACAACCATGATCTCGACCGCCAGATTCGCGAATACTCCGTTCCCTTGCCTACGGGGGCAGTGGTTCAGAACATCGACTTCCGAGACATCGACACCGACGGCACGAACCAATGGTCCGCTGCGGTCGCCAACAACTCGATCACCTGGTCGACCGGCGTGTTCGGAAGCGCAACAGCCAATCCTCTGAAGTTCGAATCGGTCTACAACTTCCGGTTTGACTGTAACGTGGCTCCCGTTAACGGAACCGCGTCGCTGACGCTCTTCAAGCCAGGTACGGGCACGACCCTCACCGCCAACACCAAGGTTCCGCTGGTCCTCCGGAACGTCGATTCGTTCCAGGTCGTGAATGGGGCGCTCGGTGCAGGGAACCTCCAGAGCTTGGCGAATTCCGACGACGACAAACTCAAGGTGAATCCCTCCAACGCTGGTTCGAGGAGCGGAACGGGGATCATCACGTCGATGATCGCGCCGGCGGGAACGTTCACGTCGTTGATCGTCGGAGTCGAATCCTCCAATCCGGTCCAGACGTCGGCGAACCCGGTGCAAACCATCGAGTTATTCAACTGGAACACCTCGGCGTGGGACTTGGTCGATACGCGTCCGGCCACGGCGACCGATGCGGTTGCGCTCATTACGATCACCAGTGGCTTGGATCGTTACATCAACGGCTCAACCCGTGAAGTCCGAACCCGGGTGCTTCATGTCACAAACCTTGGAATAGCTGGTAACCGTTGGGTGGTTGCGCTTGACCAGGTTGGCTTACAATTCAATTGATCTCCATTGCGGAGGTGACTGAATGAAGCTGGCACGACTTGCACCGATCCTCGCACTCGCCGTTTGGCCCGGGCTCCAAGCCTTGGGCCAGACGGTTGTTTACGATAACACCACCACGTCGCTCAACAACGACATGCCTCTGCTCCCCGCGTGGCTGAACGAAAGCGCGGAGGCGGGCGACGACGTTTGGCTCGCGGGTACGGATCGAGAAGTCGTTCAACTCAAGGTTCTCTTCTTTTATCGCGGCACCGAACCTGGAACCTTCGACGGGCAGATCCGGTTCCGCTCGGTTGACGAGGCGACTCAGACACCGAGTGGCGCGTTCTGGGATAGTGGCATCACCGCCGGTTTGCCGACGGTGGCGGGTCTAAACGAGTACACGTTTACGATCCCCCACGTGCTGGTGCCTGACCATTTTGTCTGGACCGTCCAGGCCTACAATCGCCTCGGTTCGGTCGGCGAGCTCGGCCCCGCCTATTACAATCCGGCCACAGTTGGGTTCAGCGACGACTTCTTCTGGCTCTCCGACCACGGCTCAGAGTGGACGCCCTACTCCTGGGGCGGCGATCCTTATGCCAACTTTGCCGCCCGATTGACCGCGGTGCCAGAGCCGGGGTCTTTGCTTGCCTTGGGATTCGGGTTGGTGGTTTGGCGACGCCGGCACCGGTGTCATTCGAGCTGAGCGGCGGGGACCTGGGATACCTCCTCTCCAATGCCCCCTTTAGGGTCAGGATGACGGAGCCAATGCCACTTTCCGCAAGGTGGTGTAATCTGCCGCCATGCCGGAGATCGCATTTGACCGCTACTACCGCTACGCTGACCTGACCGCACTGCTGCGGGCGTACGAGCTGGAGTTCCCCGACTTCGTCGAGGTTACAAGCATTGGCAAGAGCTTCGAGGGGCGCGACATTTGGTTGGTCACCGTGACCGACAAGAACACCGGTCCTGCTTCCGAGAAGCCTGCGTTCTGGGTTGACGGCAATATCCATGCAAGCGAGCTGAGTGCCTCCACTGCGGCGATGACCGTGCTCGATCTCCTCACCCAGCGCGCCACCCCGGAATCCAAAGCCCTTCTCGCCGGGCGCGCGATCTACATCGTCCCGCGCCTCAACCCGGACGGTGCCGAATGGGCAATGGAATCGCCGCCCAGGATCATTCGGAGTTCCACCCGGCCTTATCCCTACGAAGAGGAGGACCCGTACGGGCTTGAGCGACAGGACATCGACGGCGATGGCCGCATCCTGAGCATTCGGATCAAAGACCCGAACGGTCCTTGGAAGATTGCCGAAGAAGAGCCGCGGCTGATGAAGAAGCGCGAGCCGGGTGAGTCGGGCGGCACCTATTACCGACTCCTCGCCGAGGGCCTCTTCCACAATTTCGACCGCATGACCATGCGGAGCCGGAAGATCAAGGAAGGGCTGGATCTGAACCGCAACTTCCCTTCTGCCTGGCGCATCGAGAGCGACCAGCATGGCGCCGGCCCCTTCCCCACCAGCGAACCCGAGATCCGGGCCGCGGTGCAGGCGATCTCCGAGCGGCCGAACATTTGCGGCGCGGTAACGTTCCACACCTTCTCGGGAGTGCACCTCCGACCCCCCAGCCGAATGCCGGACGACGACCTGCCTCCGGAAGACATCTGGGCGTTCAAGGCCCTCGGCAAGAAGGGTGAGGAGATGACCGGCTACCCAGCAATTTCCAACTTCCACGAGTTCAAATACCACCCGAAAGAAGTCATCACCGGCGTGTTCGACGACTGGATGTACGAGCACCGTGGCGTGTTTTCTTGGACCACCGAGATCTGGTCGCCTCAACGGCAGGCCGGGATCACCGACTACAAGTACATCGACTGGTTCCGCGAGCACCCATTCGAGGACGACATCAAGCTCCTAGCCTGGGCGGATAAAGAACTCGACGGCAACGGCTATATCGACTGGTACGAGTTCGAGCATCCTCAGTTGGGCAAGGTCGAGCTAGGGGGCTGGGATCCCCTGTACGCCTTCCGCAACCCTCCACCCAAGTTCCTGGCCAAGGAGGTTCTTCCGCTCGCGGAGTGGGCGCTGTGGCAGGCGAGCTGCTCGCCAATGCTCGAAGTCCGCGATGTCGTGACCGAGAAGATCGGCGACTCGACAAGGATTCGGATTGCCGTACAGAACACCGGCTGGCTCCCAACCAACGTCGCCAAAATCGCGGCGGATCGAAAGCTGTGCCGGGGCGTGGTCGGGGAGATCACCCGCGAAGGGGACTCGCTTGAGACTCAGGGCACGTTCGAACCTGAGTGGCTGATCGCAGGATCACTGCGCGAACAACGGGGCCAACTCGTGGGCTGGAGCCACGTCCCAACCTCGGGGTTCGGCTGGCATACCGACGCCACCGACGACGTTGCCGTGTTCGAATGGGTAGTGAAGCCGGGGACCTACGAACTTGTGGTCAAGCACGAGCGCGCCGGGCTGGTGCGTTACCGATTCGTGGCAGGGTAGGCAAGAGGAATCTCACCTTTCTTGCGATGTACAGCGCAACTTCTATGCTCGCCAGCCCCCGCCATTCGAAGTACTATCTATAGGTGCTGATCTTCACAATAGCACTAGTCATCTCCCGCCTGCTTCAAGGGACCGAGTACCCTCCCGGGTTTAGCCCGTATTCAAGCTATACCCCCATGAATTATCGCGTGGCTCCTCAGGCTATCGGGGTTCATTCCCGGAGATGTCGACCATGTGATCGTAACGTACATCTACATGTATCCCCACGATTTCGGTAGTGCCTCAAGTGCTCATAACTCGTCTGTGATCAGCGACGGGCTAGGGAATACGCAAAAGGTAACCGTAACGACATCGCCGAGTACGGGAGCGGGTGGTGGAACAGGCGGTGGTTAGCCTAATCTCTGCCCTCTGGTCCTTGGCGGCACCAACCATCACATTTGCTGGCGGCAACGATCGTGCCTTAGTTGAGTTTCTTGAGCGTCAATCGCATCAGCCAATTGCCTTTTTGGCCGATGCCGAGAGGCTGTGGCCAAAGGTCACGATCCCTTCCAATCTTAGCCCGAAAGATCGTGCCGAGATCTTTCTGCAACGACTTGGCGCACAGAAAACACTCGATTCCACGTTCGTTTTTGGCGTTCGTGCTTGGCCCTGCTTCTTTCACATTATGTCGTTCCGCCCAAGCTATTTGCGAGAGTTCGGTGCCGTCAAAGCCAAAGTCGTGACCGATGAAGATCGGATATTGGCTGAGTCCCAGGGTGCAGGTAACAGCCTGGAAGAGCTGGTTCCGATAACGCTGAAAAAGCCCATTCACTGGCACTGGTACTTCAACGAGGCACATCTGATTGTGAAACTGCCTGAGATGTCTGAGTCAGACTATGCAAAAGCGCTCGCCAAAGCGCTAGGTGCCAAGGTCGTCGATCGGGGAAAGGACTTCTATCTCGATCTGGATATTCCCGAATACCGACGGCGCGCGCTTGCCAGCTATGATGCGATGCCTTCTCTGTTGCCTAGCCCTGGCATCAGAGCCGAATGTGACTTCGCACAGGCCGTTGTCGGCAACATTCAAGACGAGACGCTCGCGAAGGCCATGATGTCGCGTGGGGGCCAAATCGTGTGGACAACTGCCTATCCCGCCGTCGTTGAAGCGTCGAACCGACGAATCAGTCACCTCTTCTCGGATGAGGAGATTAAGGCACTCGGCAAGCAGTTCGACCTGACTCGAACGGAGATCATCGTGAAGCCCAACGGCTTCTACCGATCTCGATTCTGGGGACCGGGCAGGCCGCCGAGCGAACTTGTTCTCTGAGCCTTTGGCTATTTCGGAGGGGCAACCCGACGAACAAAAAGCACACCATTGATGGTGAATGCGACCGTCCCTCCGTGGGGCGCGAGCCATCCCTCTTCGGCTTGCGCGGCCACAAGTTCGCCCTCTTGAGCATTCTTGTTGTTGGGTGTCAGCCAGAGAGACTTGGCACCCTCCGTCGATTGCTTGAAGCTGAGCTTCTCGTCCAGTGGCACCAGGTTGTTCTTGCGGACAATCGGCGGATCGTCGGCCAGTCGCCTCGGAAGCGGATTTGGCGAAGCACGCCGTTGCTTGGCATAAGCTCATAGATCGGCGAGCCGATCTCGGCATTGCTCTTCTGCCGCCCGGTGAGCAGAAACTTAATGCTGAACGTTTGGCCATCTTGACACTTCATTTGAAGTACCTGGTTGTTAAGGCTCTGAACAAGTAGGCCCGGCAGCTGGTTGGGGAGAACTGCGGCATTGCCGAACATGGCGGTGCCATCGATTGACCACCCGTTGAATGATTTGCCCTGCTTGGCGGCTTCCGTGGCATCAGACGAAAACACCATTCCCCCCGCGCCGAGGGTTACCGCAAAGATCGGGGTGCCGACGTTGGACTCAAGGGTGACCAAGGCATGCGCCAGTGAGGGTGAGGTGTCGATGGACAGCGTAGTGCCCTCATCCTTTCCAAACTCGCGCGCCCAGAGCCGCTTTGCGGTCATGTCGATGCCGTCGAGCGCCCAAACCGAGCGAAGAATTGTCAGCTTATCCCGTCCGGCGACCGGTTCGACCGTGGAGACAAGCTCAACTGGCCTTCCCGCCAACCAGACCACGTCCTCGACATCCTGAGCCTCCGTAGGCTGAAGCAATACCTGTCCCCGGCCAAGGCCAAGATCGTAGATTCCCAACTGCTCCGTGTGCCCGGCCGCATTCCGGAAGGTATGCCCGAGATACTTCTCGTCAAGGTTCCAGGTCACTTCGGTCGCCCCGGGGACGACGAAACGAGCAGGTTCAAGCAGCGGAGCCTGCATAGCTCACGCCATAGCCACGGCAACCCCTACCATAACCGCATTATACGAAGGGATCGTATGATCGAGATCCTATTCCTTGAGCTTTCCTGATGGGTCGCACTGGAAGCGAACCTTGGTGTCGCGAATTCGGAACTCGTAGCCGTTCACATCGAAGTCGATCCCGGCCACAGAGTCCTTCGGGGCACCCTTAGTGAGGGCGATCTTCCAGAGATCTTGGGTCGAGATCTTCGGCTCGCCGATGTCGGGATCAAGCTTCGCCATCGTCGCCGTATGGCGATAGAAGTCCATCCCCTCGTTCGTATAGCTGTACGAGGTGCGTGAGTTACCACTGATCTTGCTGACACTCCGACGCTGTCCCGGCTGGAAGCAATCGACGTCGACTTGCTGCACGTACTGCTTGTCCGGCCCACCCCCGGCACCGATCGGAGGCGCGTTTTCGGGCGCCTTATCGAGAGGAACCTGGAAGGTGTAGGTAACGTGCGGGCCGGGCTTGTAGTCGGCATTCAGGTCCATCGTGCCGTCGGACCGCACAAACGTCGCTCTGATCTGGGTCAAGTGCGCGTTCTTACCTACCCTGGCCCGTACTTCGACAAGCGCGGCGAACGGATCAAGGTGGCGGGTGTCCGATTTGAATGGGTAGGTCTCCTGCCCGAGCATTCGGGCGCAGGTGTTGGAGAACATGGTCATCCAGAGGATGAAACCCACAAAGCCCACGATTCCCAAACAACCCGCACAGCCCGCGCGTCGAGCAGCGACAGGGTTGATATTAATGGGTTGGCCACGCATGAGCGCACCATACCCCGAGCTTTGCAAGAGGGGAAAGTGTTGAGGTGTTGAGGAGCAGAACTTACCTGCCCTCAACACTTAACATAGAGAACCTGCCCGCGACGCGGACCAGTTTTCAATACCGGTAGCTGTCAGTCTTGTAGGGACCCTCCACCGGGACGCCGATGTAGTTGGCCTGGACCTTCGTGAGTTCGGTCAACGTGGCGTCCAGCTTCTGAAGCTGGAGTCGAGCGACCTTCTCATCGAGGTGCTTCGGCAACACGTACACGCCCGGCGCGTAATCGCCCTTCTTCACCCAGAGTTCGATCTGCGCGAGGACCTGGTTGGCGAAGCTGGAGGACATCACAAACGACGGGTGGCCGGTGCCGCAGCCGAGGTTCACGAGTCGGCCCTTGGCGAGCAGAATGATCCGCTTGCCGTCGGGGAAGATCACGTGATCGACCTGGGGCTTGATCTCGTCCCATTCGAGGCCCTCGATCGACGCGACGTCGATCTCGTTGTCGAAGTGACCGATGTTGCAAACGATCGCGTTATTCTTCATCCGCTTCATGTGCTCGCCGGTGATGACGTGGTAGTTACCCGTGCAGGTGACGAAGATGTCGGCCTTGCTGGCGGCTTCCTCCATCGTGGTCACGCGATACCCTTCCATCGCGGCCTGGAGGGCGCAGATCGGATCAACCTCGGTCACCCAGACGTTGGCGCTGAGCGCGCGGAGCGCCTGCGCGGAGCCCTTGCCGACGTCGCCGTAACCGCAGACAAGCGCGATCTTGCCTGCGATCATCACGTCGGTCGCACGCTTGATTCCGTCGACGAGGGACTCGCGGCAGCCGTACAGGTTGTCGAACTTGGACTTGGTGACCGAGTCGTTCACATTGAACGCCGGGAACGGCAGGCGGCCTTCCTTCTGCATCTGATACAGGCGGTGCACGCCGGTGGTCGTCTCTTCGCTGACGCCCTGGATGTTCGCCTTGATGCGGCTGTAGAACGTCTTGTCGGTCTCCAGCTTCTTGCGGATCGAGGCGTAGAGAACGGTCTCCTCTTCGCTCGTCGGGTTGTCGAGGACGGTGATGTCCTGCTCCGCGCGGCTCCCGAGAAGCACGAGGAGGGTGGCATCGCCACCGTCGTCGAGGATCATGTTCGGTGTGCCGCCGTCCGCCCACTCGAAGATCTTGTGGGTGTAGTTCCAGTACTCGGAGAGCGTCTCGCCCTTGAAGGCGAAGACGGGCGTCCCGCCGTCGGCGATCGCCGCCGCGGCGTGGTCCTGGGTGGAGAAGATGTTGCATGACGCCCAGCGGACGTCGGCGCCGAGCGCCTTGAGCGTCTCGATCAGCACTGCGGTCTGGATCGTCATGTGGAGCGAACCCGCGATGCGCGCGCCCTTCAGGGGCTGGGCCTTGGCGTACTCGTCGCGGATGGCCATCAGGCCGGGCATCTCGGTCTCGGCGATGCGGATTTCCTTGTGACCCCAAGCGGCGAGGCTAAGGTCGGCAACTTCGAAGTCGGTCTTGATCGGATTGGTAGTTGTGCTCATATGTCTTCGTATGCGAGCTTCGGGCATGAAAAAGGCGCTCGCAAGCCATGCTCACGAGCGCCGTTGCCGATTCCTGTCGCCAAGCCTGGTCCCCACAGGGATCGCAGCGCTCCTCAGCGACTTCTCCATTATTCCACATCTATCGGAGCGCGGACCTCCGGTCCGCAACCCGTCACCGGGACGTCCCGTCCCGCCGCGGCAGGATTTGAACGCGCTAAGAATATTCTTGCTATTCTAGTTATATGGAACCCCGGTACCATACACTGTGGATATTTACCGCATATTGACTTCCCGGGGCGCGCCCAGTTCATCACCTTCCGTTTAGCCGATTCACTTCCCATCGATCCTCCTTCAGTGGCGATCTGAGATTGGACCTCGAACCAGCCCTGACCGCAAGAAGGAATGGCACTCGCGAATCGAACAGCACCTCGATGACGGACACGGCAGCCAATTGCTAACAAATCCGATCGCTGCTCTCGTTGTTCAAGAGGCGGTTCTATTTGGACACGACAAGCACTATGTGCTTCACGCGTGGGTCATCATGCCGACTCACGTTCACCTCCTCCTGACGCCTATCTCCACGCCTTTAAGCCAGATCATGCAAAGGATCAAGGGATACAGTTCCAAGGAAATTCAGAAGCGCCTAGGAACGCCGTCTAGGTTATGGCAACCGGAGTACTTCGACCGTTGGATTCGAGGTGGCGACCACTTCGAGCGAGTTCTCGCTTACATCGAGTGGAACCCAGTCAAAGCGAAGCTTTGTCTTGACCCTCGCCATTGGACGTATTGACCGGTTCCCCTTAGGCTTTCCAGGGCAAGAATAGAGGATTCGGCTCCAAAATAGGAGACGAACATGGCAGGACGGAAACGATACACGGAGGAGCAGATCCTCAAGGTTCTTGGTGAGATCGACGCGGGGGCGAGCATC
>JBBQPZ010000026.1:0-52056 GCA_038216655.1 Fimbriimonadales bacterium | reverse complement strand
CATTGTGCAAGATTCCCAACTGCTGCCACCCGTAGGTGTGTGGGCCGTGTCTCAGTCCCACTCGAGCGGATCATCCTCTCAGACCCGCTACCCGTCGTCGGCTTGGTAGGCCATTACCCCACCAACTACCTGATAGGCCATAAACCGCTCCCAAAGCGAAAAACCATTTGATAGCATCTCGATGCCGAGACGCTGCCACATCCGGTATTGCCCAGCTTTTCAGCTGTATATCCCAGTCTTCGGGGCACGTTGTTTATGTATTACTCCGCCGTTCGCCACTAGATATTGCTACCTCGTTCGACTTGCATGTTTTAGGCACGCCGCCAGCGTTCGTCCTGAGCCATGATCAAACTCTCCGAAGAAAGTGTTGACCAAATACCGAATAAATTCGGTTTGGTTGACTTGTTTAATTTGATGTTTCCCTTGCGGGATCCCTTTGTTCACCGAGTCAAGCTCGTAGAACCAGGGCCATCTCCTCTATGCCTTGCGGCACGGGGTTGTTATTTTCACGGATTTGGCGTCGTATCCAAATCCGTCAGAACTATTCTGAACGTTCTTCCTCTATGAAGCTTTCAAGTTTCTTGTTGGCGCCTTGCAGCGGGCAACAGGGAATATTGTAGGCAGGTCGACCCTCCAATGTCAACCCCGTAGGTTAAAAAAGTCGAGAAAGTCGCGCCGTAGCACCGAATCGCCACGTCTTGAATCTTTTGGGCGACCCCGTTCCTGCCCGATATGTCAGGCCTCAGCCCCGTAATGCTATCTTAACCCCGGTGCGCGCCCTTTTTACCTTCGCGATCTTCCTTGGGTCGGCTTTACTCTTCCTCGTCCAGCCCCTCGTCGCGAAACTCATCCTTCCGCGTTTCGGCGGCGCGCCCGCGGTCTGGACCGCCTGCCTCCTCTTCTTCCAAGCCTCCCTGCTCCTCGGCTACCTTTACGCCCACGCAGGCTCAAAGCTTGCCCCCCGCGTCCAAGCCGCCATCCATGTCGCCCTTATCGCGCTTGCGGTCATCAGTCTGCCGTTCGCCCTGCCCAGCGGTATCGGCGCGCTTGGGAGCGCAAACCCAACGCTCGCCGTGCTCGGGATCCTCGCCCGCTGCATTGGCCTTCCGTTCCTTCTCGTCTCCGCGGGTGCGCCCATGCTTCAGCGTTGGTTCTCCAAGACCGACGACCCGCAGGCCAGGGATCCCTACTTCCTCTATGCCGCCAGCAACGTCGGCAGCATGCTCGGGCTCCTCAGCTATCCCTTCCTCCTCGAACCCGCGCTCACTCTGAAGGATCAATCGCGACTCTGGACCTACGGTTACATCGCCCTCATCTTCGCCATCGGCATTACGGCATTCATTGCCCTCCGTCGCCCCTCACCCGAGCGCGACGACCAGGAAGCCCCAGAACCCCGTCCCAACCCCCGTCCGTGGCTGTGGATTGTCCTGGGTGCCGTCCCCGCGAGCCTGCTCACCGGGGTCACCAACTACGTCACCAGCAACGTCGCGCCGATTCCCCTCCTCTGGGTCGTCCCCCTCGCGCTGTATCTCCTCACCTTCATCCTCGCCTTCGCGCGTCGGCCGCTGACCACGTCGGCCAAGATCGCCCGCTGGCTCCCGATCGTCGCGACCCCCCTCGCGCTCGTGCTCGTGCTCGAAGCGACCCAGCCGCTCGTGCCGATGCTCGCTTTCCACCTGGTGGTCTTCTTCATGGCGGCATGGATGTGCCACTCCCGGCTGGTCGAGTCTCGCCCCGACGCCCGCCACCTCACCTCGTTCTATCTGTACATGTCTCTGGGTGGAGTGATCGGAGGCGCCTTCAACGCCCTCCTCGCCCCCGTGATCTTCCGTTCCCTTGCCGAGTACCCGATCGCCATCGTCTGCGCCCTCCTCCTCCGCCCACCCTCCAAAGATGGCGGGATCAAGCGAGCCGACTGGGTCTATCCGCTCGCCCTCGCCGCCTTGACCTTCGGGCTGGTCTTCGTCTCGCGCCAAATTGGGCTCGCCGGTACCACCAAGGGCACGATGATCGCAATCGGCATCCCGGTGATCCTCGCGTTCGTCGCGGGAGAAACCCCTCTCCGCTACGGCCTCGCGATGGGCGCGGTGTTGTTCGTTTCGAATCTGGCCAACACCGCTTCTACCGGGCAGATCGCCTTCATCGACCGCAGCTTCTTCGGCGTGCACCGCGTCGAAGACGATGGAACCTCCTTCAGCCTCGTCCATGGCACCACGCGCCACGGCCGGCAGTTCAAAGCCCCCGACCTCCGCGACACGCCGCTCACCTACTACAGCCGCTCCGGCCCGATCGGGCGCGTGTTCGACTACTACGCCAAGCACCAACCCCTCCACGACGTTGCCCTCGTCGGCATGGGCGTCGGCACCCTCTCCATCTACGGAGAGCCCGGCGAGCGGATGACCTACTTCGAGATCGATCCAGTGGTCGACCGCATCGCCCACGACACCCGGTTCTTCACCTACCTGCGCGACTCGAAAGCCCAGGTCGACACCGTCCTCGGTGACGCCCGCCTCACCCTCGCCGAAGCCCCCGACAACCACTACGACCTCATCGTGCTCGACGCCTTCAGCTCCGACGCCATCCCGGTCCACCTCCTCACCCGCGAAGCGGTTCAGGCATATCTCACCAAACTCCGGCCCGGCGGCCTCCTCGCCTTCCACATCTCCAACAACTACCTCGACCTCCAACCGGTCCTCACCAACGTTGCGGGCTCGCTCGGGCTGATCGCCTATTTCGACAACGATGAAGAAACCTCGGAGCCCGGGAAAGAGGCCTCAACTTGGCTCGTGATGGGAAGGAATCAGGCCGACTTGAGGCCCGCGATCGGCTGGGAAGCCACCACCCCGGACCCGAACGCCCGCGTTTGGACGGACGACTTCTCGAACATCCTTAGCGCTTTCAAGCGCTAGAGTGCTAAGGTTGCTCCCGTGAGATTCCTCTTCACCCTCACGATCTTCCTCGGCTCGGCCCTCCTGTTCCTGGTCGAGCCGATGGTCGCCAAGCTCATCCTCCCCCGTTTCGGGGGTGCGCCTGCGGTCTGGACCGCCGCGATGGTCTTCTTCCAAGTCGCGCTCCTGCTCGGCTACGGTTACGCCCACCTTGCCGTGAAGTGGCTAGGCCCCCGGCGGCAGGCCTTCATCCACATCGCCCTTGCCCTGCTTGGCCTCCTCTTCCTGCCGATCGTCCTTCCCGCCAGCGCCAGCGTCAACCACGGCGGAAAGCCTTCCCTCGTGGTCGTCGGCACCCTCGCCACGATGATTGGCGTACCTTTCCTGCTCCTTTCCGCGGGCGCGCCTTTGATCCAGCGCTGGTTCGCTCATACCGACGACCCGCTCGCCCACGATCCCTACTTCCTGTACAGCGCGAGCAACCTCGGCAGCATGGTCGCCCTGATCGGATATCCACTCTTCGTCGAACCTGCCCTCGGACTCCGCGAGCAGGGTCGCCTGTGGACCTTCGCCTACGGTCTCCTGCTCATCCTTCTCGCTGGAAGCGCGGTCCTTCTTTGGCGTAGCAAGGAGCCTGCCCCCGCCGCGCCCGATGCCGAGCCCACGCCTCCGCTCAGCACGAAAACCCGTCTGCGCTGGATCGCCCTGGCGGCCGTCCCCTCCAGCCTCCTGCTAGGTGCCACCACCCACATCACGACGGTGATCGCCCCGATCCCCCTGCTCTGGGTGCTGCCCCTCACGATCTACCTGCTCACCTTCATCCTCGCTTTCGCGCGGAAGCGGGTCCTCAGCGCCCAGGTGCTCACCCCGATCGCGATGATCTGCGCCGCCGCCCTGACCTTCGGGCTCGTGATGCAAGTCTTCGGCTACACCTACCTGCAACTTGCGATCCACCTCTTCAGCCTCTTCGTCATCTGCTGGGCCTGCCATCAAACCCTTGTCGAAGATCGGCCCCACGCAAGCCATCTCACCGAGTTCTTCTTCTTCCTCGCCCTTGGCGGGGTGGTAGGCGGCATCTTCAACTCGCTGATCGCGCCCATCCTGTTCAAGTCCCTTGCCGAGTATCCCGTCGCGATCGTCGCTACCGTGCTCGTCCTCCCCCGGACCCAGAAGCCTTCACAGAGATGGCTTGATATCGCGATCCCCGCGGTCGTCACCGGGCTGGTCATTCTCTTGATCCAACTCGACTTCAATCGGGGCTGGGGCACCGACGACGCGACTCTGATGCAAGTCCTCGGGCTCCCCGTCCTGATCGCGCTCTTCGGCTCGTTCCGATCCATCGGCTACGCCATCGCCCTCTCCGCGGTCTTCATCGCGGTGAATGTCTCTCGCGTCACCAATGGCGGCTTCAGGCAAGTCAGCGACCGGTCGTTCTTCGGGGTTCACGACGTGTTTCTTTACGGGGACGAGCACCGACTCCGGCACGGCGACACGATGCACGGTACCCAGGATATGACCCACCCTCAGGAGCCGACCACGTACTACACGCGTACCGGCCCGATCGGGCTAGTGATGGCCGAGGAGAAGCGCCGACGCAAGAACATGAGCCTCGCCGTCATCGGGCTTGGCGCGGGGACGATGGCCGCCTACGGAGAGAAGGGCGAGAAGTTCGACTTCTACGACATCGATCCGACGGTGATCTCGATGGCCCAGAACACCGACTACTTCACCTACCTCTTCAACTGCAAAGCCGAGAAGCGGGTTATCCTCGGCGACGCTCGGCTCTCGCTCCAGGTTGCTCCGGCGGGCGGCTACGACGTCATCCTCCTCGACGCCTTCTCGTCCGACGCGATCCCGATCCACCTGCTCACCATCGAGGCAATCCGCCTCTATCTGACCAAACTCGCGCCGGACGGAATGATCGCGTTCCACATCTCGAATCGCTATCTGAACCTCCGCCCGATCCTTCAAAACGTGGCCGACCAGCTCGGCCTCGTGACCCGGTTCGATCTCGACAGGGGCATCATGCCAAGGTTCAAGAACAAGTCCCTGTGGATGGTCCTCGCCCGGGACAAAGCCTCCCTCGGCGGCCTGATGACTGATGCTCGTTGGACGTCCTCCGACCCGGATCCCAGCGAGCCAGTTTGGACGGACGATTACTCCAGCGTATTAAGCCTTCTCCGCAAGGGCGGCTGGTAGCGAAGAGGAAAACCATGACGGCATTCTGTCTCCCCTCGTAGTCAGAATCTAGTTACGTATTGTGAGGAGATTGAATTGAGTATGGAAAAGGAAACGATGAAAGCCTGGGTCATCACCGGATTTGGCGGACCCGAGGTCTACCAAATCGCGCAGGTGCCCATTCCCGAGCCCGGTGAGGGTGAGGTTCAGGTCAAGGTCCAGGGTGCGGGTCTGAACCCGGTCGACTACAAAGTCCGAGCCGGACTCTATCCACCCGCCGCACCGAAGTCGTTGCCCGCCATCACTCTGCGCGAGTTCTCCGGCACGATTTCCAAACTCGGCGCTGGCGTCGAAGGCTATGAGGTCGGCGACGGCGTCTACGGCATCACCAACTCGGGTGCCGCCGCGGAGTACGCGGTGGCAGCCACTAGCGCAATCGCCCGTCGTCCCGCCTCCATGGATCCCGCCGACGCGGGCGTCGTCCCCCTTGCGGGCATGACCGCTTACCAAGCCCTGTTCGACCACGGTCATCTAGTGGCGGGACAACGTGTTCTGATCCACGCCGCGTCGGGTGGCGTCGGCACCTTCGCCGTGCAACTCGCGAAATGGGCGGGTGCCTACGTCATCGGCACCGCCAGCTCCGAACATCACTCGGTCCTGCGCGAACTCGGCGTGGACGAGCTGATCGACTACAAGAAGCAGAAGTTCGAAGAGGTCGTCCGCGACATCGATCTCGTCCTCCACTCAATCGGGGCCGACGCCGTCCCGGGTTCTCTCAAGGTCCTCAAGCCGGGCGGCCGCTTGGTCGCGATCAGCGCCGACCCGATGTCCGCCGAAGCCGAGAAGCAAGGCAAGACGTCGGTTGTGTTCAGCATGACCCCAAAGACTGAGCAGCTCAGAAAGCTTTCCGATCTGATCGAGGACCTGAAGGTCCTGCCCGTAATCGACACCATCGTCCCACTCGAACGCGGCCCTGAGGCGATGGCGGAGTTGGAAGCGGGGCATACGCTTGGAAAGATCGGGATTCGAATCTAGTCGATCGTGATAATGACCTTCCCTTGAGCGTGCTTTGCCGCCAGATACCGAACGGCATCCGGCGTCTCACTCAGGGGATAGGTTCGGTCGATCACCGGTTTGAGCTTGCCACTGACCATGAGCTCGCCCGCGATTCTCAGGTCGTCCTGGTTCGTCTTCGCCATGTATGGCGCGATCTTCTTGTTCGAAAACCAGGACGAGACCAGCGCTTTCAGCAAGATGACCATGTAGCCGCCCATTCCTTCCTTGTCGGGCCCGCCGATCAGGATGCACGAGCCGGTCGGCTTGAGGATGCGCCGGTAGTCGGAGAGGGAGTGGTTGGCGACGCACTCGATAATGAGGTCATACCGTTGGTCGCTCTTGGCAAAATCTTCCTTCGTGTAGTCGATGACATGGTCCGCCCCAATCGATCGAACCAAGTCCAGGTTCCGCGTGCTGCACACCCCGGTCACCTCGGCTCCGAAGGATTTGGCGATCTGCACCGCGTAGGTGCCGACACCCCCGGAAGCGCCGTTGATCAAGACCTTCTGCCCCGGCTGAACCTTCCCCTTGTCGCGGAGAGCCTGTAACGCGGTGAAAGCCACAACCGGCGAGGAAGCCGCCTGTTCGAACGTCACGCCCGCCGGCTTGATCACGATCTTGGCCGCGTTGGCGCATGCGTACTCGGCACAAGCTCCGGGGCTGACGCCGAAAACCTCGTCGCCAGGCTTGAACTCCGTGACGTTGGGGCCGATCGTCTCCACCACGCCCGCCACATCCCGCCCGAATCGCCCTGGGTTCGCGGCGGAGACTTTTGGCATTCGGAAGAGGACCCGAAACAGCCAAGGGACTCCCTTCATCATGTGCTTGTCGACCGGGTTTAAAGACGCCGACTTCACCTTGATCAAGACCTGCCCATCCCCCGGGACAGGCATCTCGACCTCTTCGCAGCGGAGGACATCCGGGGTGCCGCATTCGCGGTAGATGATTGCTTTCATGGGGACCTTGACAACAACCCTACGCGAAAGGGCGGATTTAGGATTCAAGGGTCTGCGGTTAGGACTTCGAAACCACCCCGGATACCTGGCAAGCTCGCATGCCTCAGGGTCAACTAGCACCAAGTGCGCTGCCGTCACCAGTTCCGACCCTGAGGCTAAGAACAGGCACCTCGGCGAAGCCCTGCTTCAAAGCCTCAGGCCCAGAACCTGAGGCAGCAGGAAGTCGGAGGCGACCCAGGCCTGAGGCATTCCAAGGCCGTGCCGGACTGACCTTCACTTGCCAAAACCATGAGAGGCTCACCTTTTGCGAAACTTCAACTGATCGTTCTCAGCCCGAAGCTCGGTGATCTTGGCACCATATTGCTCCAGCAACACATCCTGAGACTCAGAGGTCTTCCTCTGGGCGCGGAGCTTGTCTCGTAACGCATCCTTCTCCCGGCGTCGATCCTCGGCCTGCTTCTCGGCGTGAACCTTCGCCTGCTGGGCCGCGGCAAGCTTCTGGCGCAGTTGGTCGTTCTCCTTCCGCAGCAAATCGACGGCGTGAAAGAGTTCCGCCCGGGAGGTGCGCCAGCGTTGAAACGCGAGAAGAGGGTTGAACTTTTTCATGCGAACCCACGCCCGGATGGGTCCTACTCCTGAGTCGCGGCGACGCCCTCTTTCGAGCGCGCGGCGCGCTCCCAGAGTTCGACCGTCCGCACGTCACGGCGGCGGCGATCCAGCGCCTGCGCGATCTTGATGCTCAGAATCTCGTAAACGTCCACGCCTGGCGAGTTCTTCTCGATGTAGTCGAACGCGCCTCGACGCATACACTCCACCGCGTTACCGACGTTGCCGTAGGCGGTCATGACGATCACTTCGGCAAACAGGTCGCGCGAGAACGCCGCACTGAGAATCTTGAGCCCGGATTCGGGGTCGTCCATGCTCATGTCGGTAACGATAACGTCGTACGAAGGCGAGGAAGCAGCGATCTTTTCGATCCCCGCGACCGCGTTATCCGCCGTGTCGACGGCATAGCCGTGCCGCTCCAACCGTCTCTTGACGGCGGTTACTACAGCCTCTTCATCGTCGATCACGAGCAGTCGGTACATACGAATAAAGTATAGCCGTTTAGGTTCCTTAGCATTCGATCGTGAGGTCTTTCGGCAAGTACGCTTGCGCCTCGGGCAAAATGGCGAGAAGCCTGCGCAATGTCTGCTCCTAGCCGAATCGAGAACCTGCAAAACCTACGCACCGCCAACGCGGACGTGGCCTTTGCCACGGCTTTCGGCACCCTGGTCACCGGCACCTTCATCGTCGGCTACATCAAGCTACTCGGTGGCTCCGACCTCTGGATCGGTCTCATCAGCGCGCTGCCGAGCATGTTTGGCATCCTCCAAATCCCCGGCGCGATCATCGGACGCCGCTACACGAGCTACAAGAAGTTCATCTTGACCGGAGCCGCGCCGTGGCGGGCACTGTATATTCCGGTCGCAATTCTCCCGCTTCTCGCGCTCCCGCCCACCCTCGCCCTGACTTTGCTGCTGATCTGCGTCAGCGCCGCCGCCGCGTGCACGCTCTTCGTCAACCCGACCTACAACGAGTGGATCTCCACGATGGTGCCGGAGCGATCCCGCGGTTGGTATTTCAGCCGCCGGAACATGATCGCGACGACCGTCGGCGGCAGCGTCGGCATCGTCGGCGGTCTCTCCCTGGACGCGTTCCGCCACGCCGGACAGGAGCGGATCGGCCTCAGTGTGATCTTCGGCGTCGGCGTGGTCTGCGCGGGCATCAGCATGTCCCTGTTCATGCGGATGAAGGACGGGGTTCGTGAGAACCCGGTTCGGGAGAACCTGCTCGAAGGAATCCGGGCGGTCAAGCGGCCCTTCGCCGACCGCGAGTTCCGCAAGGTGCTCGTCTTCATCTCCGTCTTCTTTGTCGGCCAGGCCTTCGCCGGCAACCTGTACACCGCCTATGCGCTGGAGAGCCTCAAGCTATCCTTCACCGTCATCCAGATGACCGGCGTGATGCAGGCGCTCGGCATGGTCGCGGCGTTCAAGCTGTGGGGGTTCCTTGCCGACAAGTACGGCAACAAACCGATGCTGATGCTCGCCGGGCTGGGGATTGCCACCAACCCGATCGCTTGGCTTCTGACCGTCCCGGGAAACGACTTCCGCAACATCGCGGTCTTGTTGCCCGGCCACTTCTTCATGGGCCTTTTCTGGAGCGGGGTCGCGCTTTGCCAGTTCAACATCCTCCTTGCCACCTCGCGGGAAGACGACCGCGCCAACTACCTGGCGGCGGGTTTGACCTTGCAGTCAGTGATGGCGGGCATCGCCCCGCTCGTCGGTGCGGCTCTGATGGCGAGCGCCCGGCTTTCCTGGGGACCGACCGTTGCCTACAAGACCGTGTTCATCACCGCCTTGGTTCTGCGTGCCACCGCGGTCCTTTTCCTGATCCCGGTCCGAGAGGAAGGCTCCTCCCGGTTTGGCAAGACCCTCAGCCATCTACGCACCGTCACGCCTAAGGGCGTACGCGCGATGCGCAGTCTCTCCCGGAGCGGCGAGGAAGCCACGCGGGCAGAGGCGATCGAGACGGTCGCTCGCGAGGGCTATGCCCTCGCTTCTGAGGAGGTGGCCAAAGCGCTGAGCGACCCGTCTCCGGTCGTACGCCGTCAAGCCGCCGCCGCGATGGGCAAGCTGGGCGATCCGAGCGCCGCCGCCGCCTTGATCGAGCACCTTGAGGAGCACCCCGACCTCGTCGAGGAAGAGACGATCGAAGCCCTCGGCGTTCTCGGCAACCCGAGCGCGGTTCCGCTCCTCGTCAAGTTCCTCAAGTCCCCCCGCTCCATGCTGCGTAGGGCCAGCGCGCGCGCGTTGGGTCGGATCGATAGCCCGGCCGCCATCGAGCCGCTCAAGGCCTGCGCCGGGGAAACCGGCGACCCGGACCTTCGGCGGGTGAGCATCCAGGCGCTCCGGGCTCACCGCGCGTTAGATGCCGCCGGAGTGATCTCCGATGCCCTGTTCGATCCACACCCGTCCGTGCGAACGGCCGCCGCGGAGGCGGTGTCGGAGTTGGAACTGGCCGACGCACTGCCGTACGTCCGCCAGTCCCTCGCCTACTACCAAGACGAGGCGATGAGCGAGGTCGCGTATGCCCTCGGCGCGATCGGAAGCCTCGAAGACCTCCCCCTGATTCTCCAAACCGCGCAAACCGCGACCTCGACCACCTCCCGCCGACGCAGCCTCCTCGGCGCGGCACGGCTACTCGGGGTGGAAAGCACTGCCTATCGGCTGATGCTCCGGGAAGGCATGGACCGCGACGCCGCGCTTATGGCGACGCTCGGCACGAAGGGCAAGCGCAATCCGAAGCTACAAGTCGCCCTCGCCCGGTACTCCGGCGGCGACGAGCGAGGCGCGATCGACGCCCTCGCCTCCGCGTCGCGCAAGCCGGAGCTAAGGGTGCTCGCGGAATACGTCGTCGAGGAATCCTTCCTCGTCGCCGCCTGCTTGGTCGGCTAGGACCTACTCAGGAACCCGTCAGGTTTAACCGATGTTCTATACTCTGAGTGCAAATGGGGGCGAACGGGTTCGACAGAGCCGGTTTGACTTCGCGTTGCGAGCCGAGGTTGGTCTGTTGGCCTCGTTAAAAGCAGACCGCACAAGTAGCTGCGAATAACAACTACGCCTACGCGGCCTAATTAGCCACGTCGTCCGCTCCCCACGAGTCGGTAGGGGGGATGTCGGGTGTAACAAAATCCGAATCGCCGGGAAGTCTTCTGCTCGTAGACAACCTGGCTAAATAAATCGGGCTGGACGTCCGCCTAGGCGACCTCGGCAGAGGGCGGCGTCGAGAAAAATACAGAGGAGACGCTCGTGGTAATGCGGAGGGCGACGGTTTTGGAAGGGAGTTCAATTCTCCCCGCCTCCACCAGACTTTCTGATCCGATTTGGGACAGTGGCAATTTCGAGATTTCGTGGCGATGCCACACCCAAATCTGCAGCCTAGATTCCTACTGGGGCTCCCCATGACGCCTTGGCCGCGCCCGTTGCATTCTTCGCCGAACCTCATCGGGGTTCATCTCCGTGAGGAGGATGGCCACGGCATGGGTTCGATTCATGGTGCCCAGCTTCTGGTTGATCCGTTCCCAATACGTTCGGATGGTGCCCAGCGTGACGCCAAGCTCGGTGGCCGCCTCCTTGTCCACCTTGCCATTCGCGGCAAGAAACAGCACTTCAAGTTCTCGAGGTGTTAGTCGGTTGGGCATAGGCTTCCGCGCGAGGCCGGACGCGGATTATTGCATCATTTTTTCCTCTAAGGAAATAGGTTCTTTGGTTACCGACCCTTTCCCAGCCCATTGAGGGCTGCGGAAGTCATGACGTCTTTGTATCAGTGTCCGATTCAACTCGCGGTCGTGCTGCGCGCGGCCGTCTCGATCACCTTCTGCACCAACATGAACGCCAACAGTAGAGCGCCGATGACGATGCGCGTCCACCAGGAGCTTAGCGTCCCCTGGAACGTGATCGCGGTCTGCACCACCCCAAGAATCCCGATCCCCAACATTGTGCCGAGCACCGACCCGTAACCACCGCTCAACAGCGTCCCGCCGATCACCACCGCGGCGATCGCATCCAACTCCAAACCCGTCCCCGAAATCGCGTTGCCCGACGATGTGTAGATCGTAAACAACGCCCCGCCCAGCGCCGCGCAAAATCCGCTTAGCACATAGGTCCAGATCAGCGTCCGTGAAACCTTCAACCCCATCAGCCGCGCCGACGCGGCGTTGCCGCCGATCGCGTAGATCGAACGGCCAAAGGTCGTCTGACGCGCCACCCAGATGCCCACCGCAACCACCAGCAGGAACGTCACCGAGGTCGCGCTGAGCGAGGCCTTGCCCGGCAGCGACACCGACCACCCAGTCAGCGCGTTGAAGAACGGATGGTCGATCTGGACCGACTCCTGGCTGATCCGCAACGCAAGACCCCGACAAAGGAACAGCCCGGCCAGAGTCACCAGGAACGGCGGCAAGCTAAATCGCGCCACCAAATACCCCTGCCCCGCCCCAAGCAGAGCCCCTGCTAGCAGCGGCGCGGCCAAAGCCAAGAGCGGATGCCAATGCGCGGCGCTGACGAGCTTGGCGGCCATGATGCTGGAGAGGCCCACCATCGACCCGACCGACAGGTCGATCCCACCGGTGAGGATCACGAATGTCAATCCAACCGCCACGACCCCCAAGAAAGCGTTGTCGGCGAGCAGGTTCGTCAGAACCCGCAAAGTGAGGAAGTTCGGAAAATGCAGCCCCGCCGCGAGGGTCATCACGAGTAGCACGCCCGCCGTCACCAAGATCGGCAACTTCTCCTTCAGGTTCGCCCGGTTCATGCGCGTACCCTCCGGCGGAAGATCTCACGGAAGCTCGGCGCCTGCAGCAGGCAGACCACCACCACCACCGCCGCCTTGAGCACCAACGTCGTCTCGGGCGAAACGCCGCGGGTGAGAATCGTGGTGGTGAGTGTCTGCATCAGCAAGGCTCCCACCATCGAACCGACCAAAGAGAACCGACCACCCGCAAGCGCAGTCCCGCCCACGCTCACCGCAAGGATCGCGTCCAGCTCAAGGTAAAGACCCGCGTTGTTGGCGTCCGCCGCCTGAATGTCCGCCGCGATCACTAAGCCAGCAAGCCCGGCGCACAGGCCCGAAAGAGCATAGGCGATGATCTTCACCGCCCGGGCGTCGATGCCGACGTAGCGAGCGGCGACCGGATTGCTGCCCGTCGCCTCAACAAACAGCCCGAGCGCGGTCGCGCGAGTGAGCAGCGAGAAAACCACAAACGCGCCGAGCAACATCCAAACCGGATTCGGCAGCCCGAAAGTCGCGCCGCGCGCCAGGCTCGCGAACGCCGGTTCGGAGAACGTCACGATCTGCCCGTTCGCAAGAAGCTGAGCAACGCCCCGCCCCGCGACCATCAGTAGCAAGGTCGCAACGATCGGCTGGAAGTTCAGCGTCGCGATCAGAAGTCCGTTAAACAACCCGCAGCCCAAAGCCGTAAGCAGCGCCATCGGTGCGGCGAGCCCAGGAGCCGACTTGCCGCCCTCGAACGGCGTGCCCGTCGGGCGGGCGATGAGCTCGGCCGCGACCGTTCCCGCGATCGCCATGATTGCCCCGACCGAAAGATCGACGCCCCCCGTCGCAATGACGAGGGTCATCCCGAGCGAGAGCAAACCGACCGGCACCGCACGGTTCAGGACGTCGATCAGGCTTCCGTAAAGATGCCCGTCGCGGACCTCAACGTGGAAAAAGCCGGGCGTAAGAAAGAGGTTGAACAGCAGCAGCCCGATCAGCACCATCGCGGCCCAAGCCCAGGTCGGAAGCCGGCTCACGGGGCGGCGATCTCCCGCACGATCCGTTCCTCAGAGATCGCATCGCCCTCAAGCGTGCCGACCGCCTTGCGGTCCCGCATGACGACCACCTTGGTGGAAGAGCGCACGACTTCGGGCAACTCGGAAGAGACGAAAACGAACGAGCGGCCCGCCTGACGCAAGCTCTCGACAAGACTCATGATCTCAAACTTCGCGCCGACGTCGATGCCGCGGGTTGGCTCGTCGAGCAGCAAGAGCCGAGGCTCGACCGCCAGCCACCGAGCCAGAAGCACCTTCTGCTGATTCCCGCCACTGAGATACTGGATCGGACGCTCGACGTCGGGCGGCTGCACCCGCAGGCGCTCGGCCAGCTCCTTCGCCATCGCCTTCTGCTGGGCTTTCGACACGCGTCGATACCAACCGTGCTTCACCTGGTGCAGCACCAGCATATTCTCCCGGATGCTCAGCTCAGGAAACAGACCCTCCCGCTTGCGGTCCTCGGAGAGATAGCCGATGCCGTGCCGAATCGCTTCGCGCGGCCGAAGGCGGGAGATCCGCCTGCCGTCGAGACTCAATGTGCCGGAGTCGGGGCCATCGATGCCAAAGAGGAGGCGAACAGTCTCGGTGCGGCCTGAGCCAAGCAGCCCCGCCAGCCCGAGTACTTCCCCGGGACGGATGTCGAAGGTGAGGTTCGCCACGCTGTTGCGTCGCCTGAGGTTCTCAGCGCCAATAATCGGCTGACCCTGAGCCGACGACAAAACCGTCAGGGCCGAACGGTCGAGCGAAGAAGCATCGCGACCGATCATTTGCGAAACCAACTCCAGGCGCGGAAGCTCCGCAACGGTCCAAGTGCCGACCTTCAACCCATTTCGCAGCACCGTGATCCGATCCGAAATCGCGTAAACCTGGTCGAGGAAGTGGGTCACGAATACGATCGCCAAACCCTCGTCTCGCAACCGTCGGATCACCGCAAACAGGGAATCCACCTCGCTCGCGTCCAAGCTGGACGTCGGCTCGTCCAGGATCAAGACCTTCGCCGAGACATCGAGCGCGCGAACGATGGCAACCATCTGCTGCATCGCAATGGAGAGACTGCTGAGAGGGGCGCGGACATCCACCTTCAGATCGAGGCGGGCGATCGCCCGGTCGGCACGCTCCCGAGCGGCGCCCCACTTAATTCCGAACGGCCCCTTCGGCATGCGGCCCAGAAGCAAATTCTCCATCACGGAGAGGTTCGGCACCAGGTTGACCTCCTGGTAGACCGTGCTGATGCCGTGCCGGACCGCCTCGTCGGGCGACCGCGGGAGGATCGCCGCGCCCTCCATCCGGATGGTCCCCGCGTCGGGTGGATACACGCCGGTCATCGTCTTGATGAGGGTGCTCTTGCCTGCGCCGTTCTCACCCATCAAAGCGTGGATTTCGCCTGCGCGCAGGTCGAAATCCACGTTGTCCAGGGCGGTGACCGAGAGAAACCGCTTCCCGATTCCAGAGAGCTCGAGAATCGGAGTCATCAATACTTGCGGTTCGGCAACTCCTTCGCCGCGGTGGACTCGTCGAAGACGCCGTCCTTGACGACCGTGCGCTTGTCGATCTTCTCACCCTTCTTGAGCTTGACCGCGGCGTCGATGATGTTCGGACCGAGCAGCGGGTTGCACTCGACGGAGCAGTTCAGCTTGCCTTCGGCCATTGCCTTGAACCCGTCCTTCACGCCGTCGATCGAGACGATGATGATGTCCTTTCCCGGCTTCTTGCCGGCTTCCTCGATCGCCTGGATCGCACCGAGCGCCATGTCGTCGTTGTGGGCAAACACGGCGGTGATCGACGCGCCCTGCGGGCTCTTCAACAGGGCCTCCATCACTTCTTTGCCCTTGGTTCGGGTGAACTCACCGGTCTGGCTGAATACGATCTTCATGTCGGGCGACTTTTCAAGCGCCTGGCGGAAGCCCTTGGCGCGGTCGTTGGCGGGGGCGCTGCCGGGAGTGCCGGAGAGCTCAGCAATGCTGCCCTTGCCGCCGATCTTCTTGATCAGCCACTCGCCCGCCTGCTGACCTTCCCAGATGAAGTCTGAGCCGATGAAGGTGGCATACAGATCGTCCGGAACGTCGGCCCGCCGGTCGGAGATGATGACCGGGATGCCCGCCTTCTTGGCTTCCTGCAGCACCGGCGTCCAGCCCGTCTCGACCACCGGCGAGAACGCGATCACGTCCACGCCCTGCGCGATGAAGGAGCGGATCGCTTTGATCTGGTTCTCCTGCTTCTGCTGGGCGTCGGCGAACTTGAGCTCGACTCCGCGCTTCTCGGATTCGGACTTGATCGACTCGGTGTTAGCGGTTCGCCAGCCGCTCTCCGCACCGACTTGGGCGAAGCCGAGCTTCAGACCCTTGGCGTCCCCACCACCGGTCGAGGGACCCTTTCCAGAGTCGGCCGAGGGCGAGCCAGAAGCCTCTGTTCCGGAGCTTCCGCATCCGACCATGGACAGGGCGCCGAATACGACGCAAAGCGACAAGGCGATGTTAGCGATCCTCATTTCTCTTCCTCGATCCCAGATTCTCCGATTGGGTTACGATCACCATATCATTAATCGTTAAACGATTATATGCCCGGCAGAAACTCGCTCGCATCGCCCCGCCAAAGTGGGTGCCCCGTCGGGGATTTCGATTCCACCACGCGGCAACCGATCCGTCCAAGTTTGGTTGCCCATTCGTGGGCATTCCGGCGCAAGTGATGCCCCCTCGACCGCTTTAGCGATAGATTCCCGACCAAATCGACTATCCTATACTCTGGGTTCGCAATGTGCGCGCTCGACCCGAAATCTATGAAGCCCAACAATGAGCCCTCAGTTCAGGCCTACGTTCGTCTGGTCCGTTCGGCGGAGGCGCTTCACAGCGATGTGAGTCGCGGGCTTGCCATTGAGGGCTTGTCCGCCAGCCAGTTCAGCACGATGAAGGTGCTGCGCATTCACAAGAAGCTGGCCCAACGCGACATCGCGAAATACATTCTGAAGTCCGGCGGCAACATCACCGCACTCGTCGATATCCTGGAGCGCGACGGCTTCGTTCAGCGAGATCGGGATACCACCGACCGCCGGATCGTGTACGTCAGCCTCACCAAGGCGGGCGAGGACCTCTTCGACCGACTCTATCCGAGCCACCTTGAGCGCATCCGCGAATCGATGAAGGCCCTCACCGACGATGAATGCCGACAGCTCACGATGCTGCTGCAAAAGGTCTCGCCCGACTACGTCGAGATCGCCTGCGCCGCGAGCGACCTGATCCCTGCCGTCGCCCGCCGGTAAACCCACGTTCCCCGGACCTTGCCGAAGGCACGTCGGATTGTGGCCACCCAATCTGCACGCACCCGCTGCAAGCCAGAGCGGAAATCCTCACCGGAGGTCCCATTTGCATAAACCATTCAATATTAAAAGGTTTTGCTTTATACTTTTCGTAGCGGGCCTATTACCCGTATCTCTTCCAGGGCGCAAAGACGCAATCCAGACCATTAAATACCTTCATCGCCACAGAGGGTTCACACTCATCGAACTCCTCGTCGTCATCGCGATTATCGCGATTCTTGCTGCGATCCTCTTCCCGGTCTTCGCGCAGGCGAAGATGGCGGCCAAGCAAGCGGCGACCATCTCGAACCTGAAGCAGAACGTGCTGGGCGGGACTATGTACGCCAACGATTCCGATGACATGGCGTTCCTGTCCTGGCAGGACGGCAATTGGAACGACCCGGTCAACGGCTCGTATGCCGTACAGAAGCTGTATCCGTACACCAAGAACATCGACATCGTCTGGGATGCGGCGGGCGGAGTTCCGATAATCGCCGGCGGGCGCCCGATGGGAGCCGGCTACTGGGGCGACTGGACCGTCGACCAGACGCTTTCCTGGAACAACAACGGCCTGATGTACGGCGCGAACCCTGTGGACGGCCTGCCTCTGCCCCGCAGCTACTCGGCTCAAGAGCAGCCCTCGTCGCTGATGCAGCTCACCGCTGTCTACGACCCGTTCGGCTGGTTCGCTTACGATGGCACTCAGGGTAGCTGCCATACAACCGGCGGCAACCCGGGCTACGACGACGAAATCGCCAGCGACTACTCGCAGGGCAACATTCCCGGCGTCTGGGCCGCTTCCTCCAAGTGGCACGCGAACGGGATCGCCAGCGGATTCATGGATGGTCACACCAAGGTCGTGAAGGGGATGCAATTCATGGCCACCAATTGCGACTCGCAGACCTTCCAGTGGTGGGCGAGCAACTCCAGCCAGGGCAACTACACCCCGAACAACGCCTGGTCGACGTTCTATCTGTCGGACAAACCGCTCCACTACTGGGGTAGCTGGTGGGATGCCACGAAGTGAGGCCCAAGCTCACCTCACTGCTCGTCGTCGCGGTCCTCGGCTTGATGGCCGGGGCGCTTCAGGGCTGCGTTCATACCGACCACGAGGGCCAAGTCATCCAGCCCAAGCCCTGGAGCCCCCCGGGCGGCGCGGGCAAGTAACACAAGAGAAGGTGCGCGGGTTCCCGCGCACCTTCTTCATTTTGGATGCCTCGGCACGCCCCCACCGCTCGTCAATCCTAACTGGGAGCGCCGACACTCCTGTCGGCTCCGGGACGTGGAATCACCGAGGGGTTCGGAATGCCTCAGGCCCAACCACGAGAGGCTCTACAACTGACGCTAAGCCCGGGCGTGAGGCTTTGGGCCAGGAGCCCCAGGTCGGGTTCAAATCATGAGAGCATGGTGACTTGGTTAAGCCCTGAGGCATTCCATGGTGCCCTCCAACGATCGGTGAAAGATTGATCCGTGTCCGCCACTCTTCGTCAGACGTATGCCATCTCCACAATCGGGAACTTGGCGATGGGCGGAATCATGTTCTTCTTCGCGCATCAAGGAGGCGGCCTCTGGTTCATGGGTTCGGCGCCGTCATGGGAGTCCTTTGGGCTTTCGCCAGCCGCCGAAGAGCGAGCCGTTCAGGATAGGGGCAGGGAAGTGAAGCTAGATTGGTTGCGGCAGGCGATATTCGTTGACCCGGCCGGGTGGGTCGAGTTGGTCCCGTCGGCTCTTGTCCATGTAGACCAAGACGTCGTGCCAAGTCTGGAATCGCTCTTCGATGCGAGCGAGCGCACCTGGCAAGGCAGCGCAAATACCGACCGCCACTTCCATTGCCTCGTCCTCCGAATAGGCTCGCCATGCGGTTTCACGAACCCCTTCCGAATTGAACCAAGCCAGACTCCCGTACCATAGCGACAAATAGGCCGAAATCGGCTTTCGCGGGTCCTTTTCCAATAATCCTACAAAGTCGACCCCGATCTTGACGACCATGGAGAGTTTCGAAAGGTCGTGCTGGTCGCTGCCACCGGAGAGTTGCACGCTGAACCGCCGATCTCCGACGATCTTCCAGTACCGAGTCCGAGAGCCCTTGAACCCGAGCCTCCGAAGTTCCGCCCCAACCGTCGCCAATATTTCTAACCGCCACCCCGGCGCATCCACTCCGCATCATAGCCCACCGCACGAGCCGGGAGCGCCGACACTCCTGTCGGCTTCGGAATGACGAAGCGCCGAAAGCTCAGGAATGCCTCAGGCCCAATCACCCTGAGCCAACCAGCCGAAGCAAACCCCGGGCGTGAGGCTTATCGCCAAAAGCCCCACGGTCGGGTCAAAGAAGTGCACCCGGTGACCACCATGGGTGCCGAAGAGTGACGCCCGGAAATCATCCTCGGAGGTCTCTGTGAAAGCTGGTGAACCTAAGCCTCAGCCTCTCTCTGCTGTCTGAGCTTGGAAGTAGTTGAGAAGTCAAAGAGGAGCTGGAAGGCAAGAGAATAGCCTCTGCACCTTTGTCAGAAGCAACTAGGAACCGCATGCAAAAGGGGGGCAGAGTGATCGCCCGCGAATTTCGCCAAGACCTCCCGAATCCCGATCTCCGCCCCGACTAGTTGACAAAAACCAATCCCACGCACGTAGAAGCGTGACACCAACACCCACACCAACTCCAACTCCAACTCCAACTCCAACTCAGAACCTCCCACATTCCCAACGTGGGTAAGCACGACGAGCGGGAAAAGCGGGAAAAGCGGGAATTCCCGCCCGCCCGCTTCGACCGGTCGATGCCCTAGCTTCGGATGATCCGCGCCGCCGCAACCGACGGCCCGCTCTTTCCCGCCTTTGGCTGAACCCGAATCACGACCGTCGCTTTGCCCCGAGTCAGTTCCTCCGGCAACGCATATTCCCCGTCGAAGAAGCGGTTGGCCTCGGCATGGTCGAGCGTCTCGCTCGCGATCTCCGTGCCGTCCAGCGTCAGGCTGAAATCGGGATGGAGACGGTCGTTGCCCCAATAGGTCAGAACGAGAGCATTCGCCTTGGTGCCGTCCACCTTCATCGTGAACTGGAACCAACCGCCCACCATCGCGGTTCGGAAGGCGCGGCCGTTCACGTCGCGAACGTCGTTACGCTCCGACTGCAGGGCGTGGTCGCGCTCAGGCTGCATCTCGCCGACGGTGAACTTGTCGACGGTTGCGGCTTCGAGGCGCTTGACCCGCGCTTCCTCCGCCCGATAGTCGGCCTCCGCCTTGTCCCACTCCGCCTCCGTGAACTTATCGAAGTACACCCCGTACCGGTTGTGGTGAACCGCATAGAACGGATAGAGATGCAGCGCTTGCCGGCGTGCCGCCGCGCTGATCGTGAATTCGAGCGGCTTGCCCGCTACCGGCTGGAGCCATTGGTCGATCGGATGACCGTCGGTCACGAGCACCGGCGTCCGCGGCATCGGCGACTCGGGCGAACCAAGGTCCGCGGCAAGCACGATGGGGCCGTAAGCCAAAGCGACCCGCTGAGCGTTGTCCGGCATCGGCACTTCGTGGAGGGACATCGGCAGCCGGAACTCAAGGCGATCACCCTTCTTCCAGGAGCGCTTGATCGCGGCGTAACTGGAGGGCGTGGTTGAGGTCGCCACGACCTTGCCGTTCACCCGGTACGAGATCGGTCCCTTCGCCCAATCCGGATGCCGAAGACGCATCTCGAACGGCTTTCCGCCTTCTTCGACGGTGATCGAAACGTCTCCATTCGAGGGGAAGGCGGTGTCCTGACGAAGCTTCGTTCCCGCCTCGCGCCAGTTCAACTCCGTCGGCATGAACAAGTTGACCCACAGCGTCTTCTTGCCATCGTGGAAGTACACCGTGTCCCCGTGCTTGGTGTGGTTCTCCATCCCCGTCCCGTGACAGCAGGTGAAGTTATTGAACTTGTCGCTGTAGTCCCGGTGCGTCCCTGTCCCGAGCGGCATGAAGTAAGTCACGCCGGACGTCTCTGGGTCTTGAGATCCCAAAATGTGGTTGAAGTAGGCCCGCTCGTAGAAGTCCATCTCGCTCGCCTGTGGGTTCCACTCGAAGAGGTGCCGCGTGAGCTTGAGCATGTTGTAGGTGTTGCAAGTCTCGCAGGTATTGCTGGAGAGCTTGTTCGCCAACTCGTCCGGTGGGCCGAGATACTCGCCGTTGCTATTGCCGCCGATCGCGTAGGAGTGGTGGTTCACCACCGCGTCCCAGAAGGTCTTCGCAATCGACTCGTCCCGGGCCTCCCCGGTGGTCTCGTACAGGCGAGCCAGGCCGATGATCTTCGGAATCTGGGTGTTCGAATGCTTCCCGGCAAGGTCGTCCTTCCCCTCCGCGAGCGGATCGAGCACGCGGTGGTCGTAGAATTTGCGCGCGAGGGCGAGATACTTGTCCCGGTGCGTTCGCTGCGCGAGTTCGGCCAGCGACTCATTCATGCCGCCGTACTCGCAGCCGAGCATCTTTTGCCACTGGTCGTCGGTGAGATCCTTGGTCTCTGCGATCGCCCAGTCCGAGAACTGCTCCGCGACCTTCAGCGCGTCCCAGTTCCCGCAGAGCGACTCGGCATCAAGGAGCCCGGCGAGCACCTTGTGGTGCACGTACCAAGGTGACCACATCCCGTTCAGGTCGAACCCGCCCGTTCGGATTTCGCCTTTCGCCACGTCGGCCCAGATCTTGTCGAGCCGTGCGCGGTCGAACCCTTTGTCGAACCGGAACGCCATCAGGAATCCGTCGCCCCGCGCCTTCTGGCACTCGGCCAAGCCTGCCACGAGCGCGTCGACCTTCTCTTTGAATCGCGAGTCGCCGGTGCGAGCGTACTCCTGCGCGCAGGCAGTCAGATAGTGACCCAGGGAATGGCCGGAGAGACCGCCGGTCTCCCAGCCGCCGTAGATCCGTCCCTCCTGCTTGAGACCCGCATTCGCTCGGAAACCCGCGAGCAGCCGCTTCGGATCGAGCTCGAGCAGGTACTTGGCGGTCGCCTGGTGGGCAACCTCGAACGGCCCGCCGAGGAGGCGGACGTCGGCGAGCTCGAACGGGACGGCAACGGGTTGGGGCGTTTTCATGGGCGCGGACAGAGCAAGGGCGGCAAGGAGGAGTGTCATTGGGTTATTAGCCGGAGGATCGTAAGTGAATGAGGTGATAGACGCGGGTGGAGGGCAGCTTCGGCCCCCCGGACGAGAGACGTGGCGGGAGCGATCTTGCGTGGATTGGCGAACGTGTTTTCGGCGCTGTCGTCGTCGGAGCCCAGCGTGGTAACCGTCCCACCCCTCACCTTAGCTCCCCGGACGTCGAGATCGATATCAGCGGGGGCGCTACCTGTGTTCAGCAGTTTAACGACGATCTCGCCCGTCTTCTCATCACGACCGGAGATTGCAAGAACCGTGTCGATTCTGGGCAGGGTTTCGTCGAAGACCAGCTTGCCGTCAAGGTAAGCCTTCACGGTCCGGCCCTTCGTCTCGACGCGCACCTCGTACCAGCGGCCAGTCTCGACGCGACCCCGAACCTGCCGGATCACGCCCGCTGCCTCCAGACCGTGAAGCGAATTGCCCCAGCCGCCGACGTTGAACTGAACCCGCCGCCCGTCGGAATCACCGACCGAAACCACGAACCCTTCGGCTCCCTCGATCTTTCTTGCCTTGAGGGTAAGAGTCGTGTCGTGGAAGCCGTTCCCGAAGTAGCTCCACTGATCGAACTCGCGGCTCTTCTGGGCATAGACGCCGTCGGCGACCGACCACTCGCCGTCCGCCTTCCGCCAAGGCGCGGTGATCGGCTTGCCGTCCACCTGGATGTCCTTGAATTCGGCGGATGTTCCGTAGGTGCCGAGGCCGATGGGGCCGGCAATTGGCGATTCGCCCGGCGGCGAGTACTTGACCTCAGTGGCGAGATTCACGTCGGGCAGGTTCTCGGCGAACAGCCTGCAGGCGTAATAAGAGGCGCGACCGTAGGCTCGCGACGAATCGAAGTGGATGAGGTTGACCTCCCACTGGCGTCGGTTCACATTCTCAAGAAGTGGGGCGTAGGAGCCCATCTTTACGAGGTCGGCGTTCTTCTCCATCGACATCATGTAGGCAGCATCGCCGAGGGTCGCGCGCATGTTTCCTCGCCCGACGCCCGAGTTCGTGGCGAACTCTCCGATGTAGATCTCCCACGGCACGTTTCGCGGGTACTTGGCGAAGGAGTCGAAGTGCTGCACCGCCCAGTTCGCGGGGGTGTAAGCATGCTCGTCCACGATGTCCAGTTGCGGCCCGGCGGCGTTGATCGCCGCGGGATCGATCCCGGAGATCCAGGACGAGAGGATCACCTTGATCTGCGGATACTTCGCCTTGACCGCGGCGGCGATCCGCTTGAAGCGCTCGCCGTATTTCGGCCCTTGATCCTCGTTGCCAAGCTCGACCCTATGCATTGGGAACGGCTTCGGATGTCCCGCCCTCGCCCGCAGCGCGCCGAACTTGGAGCTGGTCGGTCCGACGGCGTACTCGATCGCGTCGAGGATGCTCTGGATCTGGCCGGGCAGTTCGGCGTCGGTCAGAAAGGTTCCGCTCCGAAAGGCGCAGGAGATGCCCGCGTTGAACACGTAAAGCGGCTCGGCGTGAATCGCTTCGCAGAACTGTAGCCACTCGTGGTAGCCGAACCCGTTCGACACCCAGTAGCCCCACGGCACGAAGGTCGGCGTGCGGCCTTCGAGGGGTCCGAGGGTCTGCTGCCACTGGGGACGAGTCTCGATCGTGATCCCCTCGGCGACGCAACCTCCTGGCCAGCGGACAAAGCCCGGCTTGAGGTCGGCGATCATCTGCGCGAGATCGGGACGGAGCGGAAGACCGTGCCAAGTCTCCGCCGGGAGCAGCGAGACAAAGTCGATGAGAAGGCGGCCCGAACCTGAGAATACTAGGGCGAAGTGCGCTTTGGGATCGGTGCCATGAGCGGTTAGGGTGACTTGCTGCTTGCGCCAGTCTGAGCCCATCTTTTCGGGAACCGGAGCCGAAGCCAGCACGCGTCCATCCGAGCCGATCAGCCGGGCTTCCAGCGAGCCCTGGAACCGGAGCGATTGGGCGAAGAGAGAGAGGTTGTATCGCTTTCCGGCAAACACGCTCATCCCCCAGAAGCCTTCGTTGATCAGCAGAGCCCCGGGCCGAGCGTCAATCTCGACCGCGTGCGGACTGGCAGGCGTCAGAGGATGGTCCGTCACGACGCGCATGGTCGCGCCTTGAATGGACCAGTAGGGCGTCGAGCCCATGCCCGCATAAGGCCAGTCCATCTTCCAGTCCTTGGAATAGCCTTCCCAGAAACTCGGCTCCTTCGGCGTGGCAAGCTGGTTTCCATCGAGCGAGCATGCCGGGGGCAGATTCGCGTCCTCGAAACCCCGGTTCTGGATCATCTCGGCATAGAGTCCGCCCTCGCCGGCGTTGTTGATCTCCTCAAGGAAGACCCCGTACAAGCCCTTCGGAACGCGCGCTCCCACCTTCGTGGCGTCGATCACGACGGTGCCCCGCCCGGCCAAGGCGACAGAAATCAAAAGGGGGAGCATCATTGTGGAAGCCTAATCCTATAATACTAAACGATTTAACGTCTATGGACGTGGTGGATGCCGGATGCCACTACTCGATCATCGCCGCCGTGGAGGGCCAAACCGATCTGCCCGAGTACGCCGATCTCAGGAATGATCCGAAGACAGACTGGAACAAGCGCGCCCGCGGGCTCGGCGGGCACTACACGAGCGGCGGGGAGGAGAATATTCTCGAATTTCCGACCGACCGCTACAAAGGCGAGTCGATCTACATCCACGAATTCGCCCACACGCTCGACGAGTTCGCGTTCTCCAAGCTGGATCCGAAGTTCGTGCATGACATCACCGAGGCCTACGACAAGGCGATGGCCGAGGGGTTGTGGCACGACACCTACTCGAAGACGAATCGCTACGAGTATTGGGCGGAGGGCGTTCAGATGTACTTCGACTGTGCGCGGGTGGCAACTCCGGCGAACGGGGTCCACAACGAGGTCGGGAATCGGGTCGGGCTCAAGAAATACGACCCTCGTCTGTTTGCGGTCGTCGACCGCGAGTTCGGAGGCAACCCTTGGCGGTACGAGGGTTCGTACAACACGACGAAACTTCCGGCTCCTTAGCCGATCAGCTTCTGGCGCACGGTCAGGATGTCCGCCCAGAGATCGCCTTTCGCGGCGTACCGATCGGGCGCGTTGAAGATGGTGAAGTCAGAGGGATAGATATTGTCGACCTCGTCCCATTCGATCGGCATCGACACCGGTGCGCCTGGCACGGCTCGCGGTCCGTAGGCCGAGATTAGGGTCTTTCCGCGCACGTTCTGGTTGTGGTCCCAGAAGATCTTCTGCGGTCGCTTCTTGACCGACCACTCCATCGTCAGCTCGGCGGGCATCTTCTTGAGCAGGTGCCGGCCGAACGTCTCGGCGACCTTGCGTACGATGTCGTAGTCGTAGTCCCGGATGATCGGCACGTAGAGGTGAAGTCCCGTCTTGCCGGAGGTCTTGATGTACGACTTGAGGCCGACGTCTCGGAGCATGATGCGGGTCTGTAGCGCGACCGGCACCACCATTTCCCATGCCTGGCGGTTCAGTTCCGGCTCGGCGCCTTCTTTCTCTTTGCCCGATCGGATATTCGGATCGAGGTCGACGACCATGAAGTCGGGATAGCTGAGCACCGAGTCGTCCAACGCCTCGTCGGTCAGGAAGTCGGTCGGCAGTTCTTCCGCGTCCGGACGCGGGTTCACCCGGGAGTACCAGGGGTGGATCTCCAGCGCCGAGTTCTGCCCCGCCCATAGTAGCGTCGCGAGATTGTTGACGAGGATGTACGGCGAAGTCTTGTCGTTGTGCGTTGAGAAGAGCTCGACCGTCTCGACGAAGTCGGGCAAGCCTTTCTCGACGTGTTTTTGGAAGAAGCCTTCACCGTCGATGCCATGCGGGTACCGGACCATCGCAACGGGCCGATCGCGAAGGGCGTCGAGGAATGGCTTCGCCATTCGGGTGAGGTAGCGGAGCAGATCGCGTTTGGTCGCCACGGGGAACTCGTCGGTCTTGGGCCAGAGTTCCTTGCTCAGGCTAGTGAACCCGACCACGTTGCCGCCGACGATCAGCTTCACCGCATCGGCATTTCCATCGAGCACCTTCAGGATATCTTCGACCTCGGTCGATCCTTGGCTGGCCTCGGCGGCGGGCTCTTTCATGGTCACCTTCAGCGGAGCGAGATCATCTCTGAGTCGTAGGAACGCCGGTCCCCGCAGGTGCCCGTCCTTCGTCCACTCAAGGAATTTGACTTCGGCGATGAGCTCAGGTTTCACCCAGATTGGCTTTCCCTGCCTAACGCCCACACTTCCTTTGAACAACGCCTCGTCACTGCGCAGCAGGTCGAGTCGCGCCTGGATTGAGTCGAGCAAATCATCCGAGAACCCGGTGCCGACGTTTCCGCAGTAGACCCATTCCCCCTCGACTTGTCGACCGAGGATCAACGAGCCGAAAGTCTTCGACCGGTTCCCCTGCCCCTTCACAAACCCGAGAATCATGAACTCCTCCGAGTGCGAGCCCTTGATCTTGATCCAGCTCTCCGATTTCCCCTCAATGTAAACGCTGTCGACCTTCTTCCCGACCACACCCTCAAGGCCAAGCTTTCGCGCGTGCTCGTAAAGCAGCTCTCCCTCGCCGGGGAACACGTCAACGGTCTTGATATGGGCGGCATTGAGTTTCAGCTCCTCTAACACCTCTCGTCGAGCGGTGAAGGGACAAGGTTTAAGGTCGAACTTGTCCAGGTACATCACATCGAACAGCATCAGCACAACCGGCGACGAGGTATCGAGTCGGGCGATCTCCCGCGTATCCTGAACCGAGAACCGCTGCATCAAGCCCTGGAAGGTCGGCCGGCCAGTCTCGTCGAACATCACAATCTCGCCGTCGAGCAGACAGTTGTGGGGCGCCAACCCCTCCAGCTCGCGCACTAGCGTCCCGAACTTGGCGGTCACATTGTTGCCCGTTCGCGTCACAAGCCGGGCTTTGCCCCGCTCCATGAAGACGGTCACCCGGATCCCATCCAACTTGAGCTCGTACGACCAGTTCTCGCCCGTGCGAACCTTCGGCGTTTCGGTGGGAGCCATGGGGATGAATGTCCGCGGCATGGGTCGCTCGACCGCCTTCGCAGGCGGCTTGACCTCCGTGGCCTCGCGGCCCAGCCGGATGTCCTCGTTCGTTCGGCGGGTCAGGACCGAGCGCTCGTTAAGGAGGACGTCCTCGGTCGATTCGCCCTCGCCGTGCCCCTTGATCAGCAGCCAATTCTTCGTGTCCCGGCTCCGGGTCAGGATGAACTTCCCGCGCAGCTTATGGCCGTCAAGTCGGATGTCGAACTTCCCCTTTTCGATCCCGGTCCGCATCGCCTTCTCGGCGGCAACCCGGTCCTCGATCACCACATCCTTGACGATTGGGGCGTACGTCCCCTCGTCCCACACGATGATCTCGCCGCCGCCGTACTCGCCCTTCGGGATTGAGCCCTCGAAGGTCGCGTAGGATAGCGGGTGGTCCTCGACCATGACCGCGAGATGCCGATCCTTCGGGTCCAGGGACGGCCCCTTGGGGACCGCCCACGATTTCAGAACCCCGTCGAATTCAAGCCTCAGGTCGTAGTGCAGGTTCCGCGCCGAGTGGCGCTGGACGCAGAATCTCAGCCGCTCGCCCGCGAGCGCGACGTCCTCGGGCGAAGGCTCGGAGGTCTTCTCGAAGTCGCGTTTCTCTCGATACTTCTCCAGCATCGACTATCCGCTCTTTCGCTTTGCTTCCTTCGACTTCTTCGCCTCTTCCACACTTGCGCGGAGGGCGTCCATCAGGTCGATCACGCTCGTCTCCGCCTGGATCGGCGCTTCCTTCAATTCGTGGCCCTGGACCTTCGCCTCGATCCGCTCCAGTAGCGCCTCGCGGTACTCGTCCTTGTAGGCTGTCGGATCGAACTCGCCTTCGAGGAGATCGACCAGGCTCAACGCCATCTTCATCTCCTTGTCGTCCAGCTTGGCCTTCTCCAGATCGATCGCGGCGGGGCGTCGGATTTCGTCCGGCCAATGCAGCGTTTCCAGAATCAACTGCCCGTCGCCAAACCGGATCAAGCACAGGTTCTCGCGAGATCGGAGCGCGATTTTGCCCAGCGCGGAGACGTTCTTTTCCTTCAGCGCCCGTGCAAGCAAGGTGAACGGCTTCATCCCCGCATCCGTCGGCTCCAGGTAGTACGTCGAGTCGAAGTAGATCGGGTCGACCTCCTCCGCTTTCACGAACGCGAGCACGTTGATCGTGTGCTTGGTCGGCACCGGTACCGCTTCGAAGTCTTCCTCAGTCAGCAAGGCATAGTTGTTCTTGCTGTACTCGTAACCCTTCACGAGTTCGGTGTTTTCAACAACGCGGTCGCATACCGGGCAGAACTTCTGCAGCTTGATACGCGAACCGCACACCTGGTGAATCTGGTTGAACCGGAGATCTTTCTCCGTCACCGCACCATTCAGTCCAACCGGAATGCTTACCATTCCGAACGAGATCACGCCATTCCAAAGGGATCGAGCCATACAAAACACTCCCGGGCCTGGGCGTACTCGCCCCTTAACCCAACTTGGTGACCGAAATAACCCGGCCGTTGTTCATCCTACAAGAAGTTGTCGTTAAGCGTTAGCGATGTCAACCGGATCGGAAGCATTTCCTTCCACAACCGCAAAGGTGTAGTGATCGGAAAGCTCGCGCAGATGCTCCTCGAGCATCGCGCGGAAGTTGCCCACGAAGCGCTGCTTTTCAAGCTGCATCTTCTCGATCTCCCAGCGCAGATCGTTCAGTCGGGTCTGGGCCTCTTCTTCGAGCGTCTTGGATCGCTTCCGAGCGGCATCGAGGATCGCTCCCGCTTCGCGCTGGGCGTTGCCACGGACCTCGTCGGACGCCCGCGAAGCCAGCATTAGGGCTTCTTTGAGGGTGTGCTCCTGGGAGTGGAAGGCTTCAAGCTCCTCGTGCTGCATTTGGATCGCCGCCACCGCCTGCTCGAGCTCGTTCTTGAGCGTCGTCATTTCCTGGGCGGCCCGGTCGAGCAAGGTGTCGACGTCCGTGCGGTCGTAACCGCGGAACTTGACGGGAATCTTGGCGCTGGCCAAATCATTGGGGGTGAGGCGTTCCACTACCTCTTTAGGATAACTCGGGATTCGTGTCCTAATGCTGACCCCCACCCGGTGAAACCACCGGTTCGGCCTTCATTTTGAACTCAAGACGTACCTCATACGCCCGCGGCCACGGCAGAAAAACCCGTTGATCCGTCAGGGTCGTCAGTTGATACTGCTTCGTCCCGGCAAAGAACTTCTTCCCTTCGAAGTCCTGCGTCCAGAACTCCTGCAGGTAGTTCGCGAGGTCGGATCGCACGAACTGATCGACCTCTTGGAACGCCTCGCCGTAGGTCTCTTCCCGGCTCGCCGTCGGACTGGCGTCAATCAGCGCGTACGCCTTGGGACGAGTGAACTTGTGATAGGCGTAGTCGTTGACGAACCGGTGGAGCAGAAACTCCCGCTGCGCGACCTCGCGCTGCAACGGATTCTCGTTAACTTTCCTTGCTAAAAGGTAAACATTTGCCGCCGGAATCGCGGTACCGAGCGTGTTCCCCGCAGTGTTCCAACCTGCGTAGGCGAGCAACTTTGGCATGCGTCCTTGCTCGTAGAGCGAAGCGAATAGTTCAGGATCTGCGGTTCCGTCCTTGCCGATATCGATGTCTGCGACACAGACCGGGAAGCCCTGGTCCACCTCGGAGGTGAGCCCCTGCACGAACTCCTTGAACGGCTCGTCCCGCCGGCCTGGGACATTCACATAGAGCGTGTAGTCGTAGTTGCCGTCCTCGCCCATCATCTTCGCGCCGCTGGTCACGATCTGGTCTTTGAGGCTGTTCCAGATCGGCTTGGACTCATACTGGGCAATCTTGTCCTTGCCTTCCGGGTCGCTCCAGACGATGCGCAAGGTCGGTGCCCATTGGTTCTTGGCGAGCAGAGCTCGACTCAGCAGGACGTTCGCTTGCTGGTCGATCCCCTCGGCAAAGTAGGTCCTTGGCATCACCCCCAGGTTCGTCGCGATCTTGATCAGCCGCGCGGTCTCCCCGATGTGGGGGCCGTATGGCTTGGCGTCGTCCTGACCGAACAACAGGTAGTCAAAGTCGTTCTTCGCAACCATGTCGAGCAGGCTGTGCTGGACGGTGATATTGCGATTGCGCACGTTCTCGTAGCGGGCGATTTCGGTGGGCGGGAGTTTGGCCGCAAGCGCGGTCACTGCGGCTTGGGTTGTCTTGTTCGCCGTCCGAGCCGCCGCGTCCTTTAACTCCTCGTACTTGGCCAGATTCAGACGCCAGCCCGCCGAGGCGCGCGTGGCGGTCGGCGCCAGCCGCATAATCGCGGTGAACAGATAGAACTTGACCGTCGGATGCCTGCGCCGAATCTGGGCGAGCCGATTGAGTCGAAACAGGGCCTGGGCTAAGGTGGATTCATCCACCCGCGAAGCGATCAGACCGCCGTAGGCGATCATGTCAGTGCTAATGATCACAGCGTCGACGTTTCGGTAGTCCTGCGTCTCAAGCCAGCGGAGAATCGAGCCCGGAGAGCCTGCGGAAGTGAAGCGGCCGAGCGTGTCGTAGGGCGGGAGCTTGACGTCCACCGACGCCATCTGCCCGATCATGTGCGCGAACTGGCCCGCGGCGGGGCGGCTATCGAGGGGCACGAGAAGGACGCGCTCGGGGGGATTGGCGGCCAATGCGCCACCGGCGGCAACAAGTGCGGAGAGGGCCGCCACGAAGCGCATCGCACGAAAAGATACCCGTGTTCCACACTATCCTGATGCACGACCGCGCCGCTGCCTTACAACTGATGGAGAAGCACACGCAAAGCGAGTCCCTCCGCCGCCATTGCCGCTGCGTCGCAACCGCGATGCGCTGGTACGCCGCAAAGCTCGGCGAGGACGTCGAAGCCTGGGGGATTTGCGGGCTTTTGCACGACTTCGACTACGAAGAGCACCCCGACGACCATCCGGCTTGGGGGATGCGATTGCTTGAGGCCGATGGCTGGGACCCGGCTTTGATCCGAGCGATCGGGTCTCACAACGACGCTCTGGGAATCTCGCGGGATTCTCCTATGGAGAAGTATCTGTACGCCTGCGACGAGCTGTGCGGCTTCATCGTGGCGGTCACCTGGGTCCGTCCCAGCAAGAGCGTCTTGGAGGTCGAGCCAAAGAGCGTGATCAAGAAGCTCAAGACTCCTGCCTTTGCCGCGGGGGTGCATCGTGACGAGGTGTACGCCGGGTGCGGGGCGGTAGGGCTGGAGTTGGAGCAGCACATCGCGAACCTGCTGGAGGCTTTCCGTGGCGACGCCGCGGAGTTGGGGTTGGCCGGAATGTAGAGTGCGGTGACCTGTCACCGCTTTCGACCAGCGAGCCTGCGAGCCTGAGGCTGGCCAATTTGTAGGTCCGACGAGCAAGCTCGTCGAAAGGCAAAGCGCGAGCGAGGAGTCTGTTGCATTGCTCGTCCCGCAGGTCCAAATCGCCTAATATTCTTAGGCCCTCGGGAAGCCTCCCCTTGACGGGAGGTGGGAGGGGTGACCGCGTGATTGGAATTGGGAACCTGGGGCAGTTGGTCACCCTCCCAACCCTCCCTCAAGGGAGGGCTCGAACCAGAGCCGGAGCCTAATAATCGAAGGCAACCCAAAGCAATGCAACGGACTCCGAGCTCGCGCACTCCCAAAGGGACACCGCCGCCGTCCCCTTCTTTCAACCCGTAACTCAATACGCACCATGGAATATCGACAACTTGGCCGGTCTGGCTTCAAAGTCCCTGTCCTTAGCTTCGGCACCGGCACGTTCTGTGGCGTGGGCGAGTTCTTCCAAGGCTTTGGTCAGAGCGACTGCGCGACCTTCCCGCCACGCGCTGAGCGAACCTGGTAGATTTCCCTGTCCTAAACGACTTCTTTCTTAGCCGCAAGAATTTGTCCTATACTGGCTGATAGAAATGAAGAGTCTCAGATCGCTTACGTTGGGAGCTGTGTTCGTGGGCCTGGTTGCGGGGGCATCCGCACAGAGCTTCACTTTGCGGGCCGATCCCAGGGTGTTTGACGGCTCCTATTTTCCGAGCAATCCTCAAAGCACCACCTTTACGACTGGGTCAGCGGGCTTGGGCGGCTACGTCGGCGTACAAGATGGGGCAGGGTTCCTCAGCGCAAGCGCTAACGTCGCGGCAACCATCCTCAACGCAGACAATGGCATCATCACATACAACGACGGCTTCAACTTGATAGATGCGCCGACGTCCGCCGGGATCGACATTGGTTACCTGCACGCGGCGTCGATTTCGGAGTACTCCTTCACTTCTGCGACGGCGATTGTCGTTACCGTGAATTGGACATCAAGCGTTACCGGGATTATCAATGGCGTTCCCGATCCTGTCGCCTTTGGGATGCAGGACGTTTACGTTTCGCTCGACGGCAATATTCAAGCCGGACCGGGGGGATTCCCAACTCCGTCAACCGGCACTTTCACCTTCACCGCTGGTGCGGGAGCGCACGTACTTGCGTTTGATGACGCGTCAAACGTAGGTGGATTCCTAGGCACTCGGACGGCGAGCCTGAATGAGCAACTCACCTACAATATTCAAGCAGTACCGGAGCCGATGAGCTTGAGTCTCTTCGCCGTCGGCCTCGGCGGGCTTCTGATTCGACGGCGTAATCGAAAGGTCTGACGTTTTCGCCTCTTCGAGAATAAAGGTCGGTGGCGGGTCGCATTATCGACCCTCCGACTGTCCGTCAAATTGGGTAAGCCGACGCTGACTTGGCTACGATCGCCTCGGCGACCGAAGCTCCCACCCCCAACCTCCTCCCTCAGTTTCCGGTAGCAGCCTCGGCTGGCCCAGCGCGGGGCCGACCGACGCTGTAACTCCGCTGCCGATGCCCGTAACTCAATAGGCACCATGGAATACCGACAACTCGGCCGATCTGGCTTCAAGGTCCCTGTCCTCAGCTTCGGCACCGGCACGTTTGGCGGTGTAGGCGAATTCTTCCAAGGCTTCGGCCAGAGCGATATGGACGAAGCCACTCGGCTCGTCGATATCTGCTTGGAAGCCGGTCTCAACATGTTTGACTCCGCCGACACCTACTCGAGCGGCGTCGCCGAAGAGATCCTTGGCCAGGCGATCAATGGCCGGCGCGACCGGGTGCTTATCTCGACCAAGGCCACCTTCCCCATGGGGCCAGGCCCGAACGAAGTCGGGTCTTCGCGTCACCACATCATCCGCGCGGTCGAGGGGAGTCTGCGACGTCTCGGGACCGACTACATCGACCTATATCAGATCCATGGCTTCGACGCGATTACGCCGGTCGAGGAGACGCTTAACACCCTCGATGATTTGGTGAAGGCGGGCAAGATTCGGTACATCGGCTGCTCGAACTACTCGGGCTGGCACGTGATGAAGGGGCTCGCCCACTCGGACCGGCACAACCTTTCCCGCTTCGTCGCCCACCAGGCGTACTACTCGCTGATCGGCCGCGACTACGAGTGGGAGCTCATGCCCCTCGGCCTTGACCAGGGAGTCGGCGCGGTCGTCTGGAGCCCGCTAGGTTGGGGACGCCTCACCGGCAAGATCCGCCGCGGGCAACCGCTTCCCGAAGGACGAGTTCAGAACGCCCGAACCATGAGCACAGGCCCGATCGTCGAAGACGAACACCTTTACAAGGTGGTCGACGCCCTCGACGAAGTCGCCGCGGAGACCGGCAAGACGGTGCCCCAGATCGCCCTCAACTGGCTCCTGCAACGTCCGACGGTCTCCAGCGTAATCGTGGGTGCTCGAAACGAAGAGCAGCTACGCCAGAACCTGGGCGCGGTCGGTTGGAACTTGACCAAAGAGCAGGTCGCCAAGCTCGACGCGGCCAGCGCAACGCGGAAGCCGTACCCCTACTGGCACCAAGACTTCTTCCTCAGCCGAAACCCGTCACCGCTCGGTTAGTTACTCGCGCCGCACCCAGGACATGCCCAGGAAATTCGGGCTCGATGTGAAACGCCGGATTTAGGTTCGAATTTGACCAGATGCGCCCTGAATTCCGTGCCAAAAAGTGCAAATTTGAACTCAACACTGCGTGCAGTCTTTCGCAATCCGCGCCACTTTTGGAATGAATGGCCCCGGCCGTGCTTTGTATGCGGCGAGCCTGCGAGCCTATCCGCTCAGCGCCGCCTCGGGACCTGGGTCGTGACGACTGCGATTCTGGAGCGATGACATGTTTGAGCGCTTAGTGCCGTGAGTTGGCGCGGATCATCTGGAGATCCCCAGAACACGCGGGCAGACTTCGACGGTAAAGGGAGACGCAAAAGACCCGCGAATATCCGGTGCGGTGGGGCCGAAACCCCTTCGAATCACCAAGTGTTTCCATTCTTCTTGGTGGTTCGAAACTACCCTTGAACCCTCAATGCGCAAGGACACAGGTTTGCCAATGGCTTCGCGAATCGTGTATCGCACCGTCCCGGCGGATGAGCGCACGTTCAGAAAAATGAAGACGGTCCCGTCGTCGCTTGCACGGCACTTGCCAGTCACCTGAATGTCCAAGTTGGAGGACTTCACCACCCACTCATCACCGGAGACACTCTGCAACGTATTCTTGGCGTGAAAATGGTCGAGGGGGCAATCCAGCGTAACGTCGATCTCGATAGGCTTCGGCTCCTGGTCGAAGAACTTGATGAGGTTGGTCAATACGGTTAGATCCTTTTGCGGCCCCTCCAAAGTTAGAAGCGCACGTTTGTCGTCGGCAACCACCGATACTCCTGACGGGATCGCGTAAAACCCCACAACCGCGGTCGACGGTTCGATGAAGAGACCCTCATTCCGCTGTGCAGGATCCCGATTCGCCAGCACATCCAACATCGTTCCCGCTCGCACATGGTGAACCGGCACTTCCAGCTTCCCTGTCGACGCGGGCGGGGCGAGGAGAATGGCGATCGCAGCGAGGAGCATGGTGGTTTAATCTTACGCCCGTTGGCGGGCCGGGGGTGCCGCACTTACAGGGCCAGGTTTGTGGCGTTCCCTACCCAGGGCGTTGCTCTGGCCTGAGTTCTTCTCGACCCTTCGGGCCCGCATGCTTTTCGGCAAAAGAGGCAAGCCGGGTTGCCGACGCTACCTAGTGGGCGCGTTGAATCCGAACTTCGACGGAAATCGGGATGGGGAAACTGCCCATGATATCTATCGCAGGCGGATTGCCAAAGATTTGCCAATTCGGATCGGGCTTCGGTAGATCACTGGGATTGGAGACGACTGCTGAGTTGTGAATGCCCAGAGACGTGGCACGGTCCAACTTCACCTTTCGCGTACAGCGGACGGTGCCGGTGGCGCATCGCACATTCAAGAACAACGTGGCGTCGTCACCGTCGAAAGTGAAGCACTTCCCCGTGACGTAGACGTCCATGACGCGGGAACTTGCGGTCCATTCATCGCGATCGACTGTAGCCAAGGCGCTCGCGAGGTGCAGATGGTCCCACGAGCTGTCGAGGTTGACTTCGACTATTAATTTCTTAAGCTCGACGTCAAATAACTCGACCATCTTTGCCAACTCCCTAACGACATCCTTGTCCGATCCCTCAATCACGAATCGACCTTTGGAATCCTCGACGGAAACCTTGACGTCCCCAGGGAAGAATTCCCAACCCTTCCCGCCTTGAAGCCCCGTTAGAAATAGGGCTTGAGGTCGAGGATGGTCCATCTCTCTGAATTCTTCAAGCAATTCGCTTGGACGCCGGTGCTTAAGGATCACTTCCTGCCTGACAACTTGAGGAGTCTGGCTTGTGAGGATCGCGATCGCGGCGAGGAACATGATGGTTCCATCTTACGCCCCGTTCGCACCGTACGGCCCGAAACCCTGAGATAACAACCATCAAACGAGCTCCTCAATTCGGCCCCACCCGAAGCTTCTAACTCGATTTCCAAAAAACATCCTCCGTCGATAGTTGACAAAGTCCGCCACAGAAAACGTTCACTCTAAGCACCGAACCTTCAAACCTCCGAACTTCCAAACCTTCAAACAAGTACTTTATAACCTGCCACACGTACAGTGCAAAGTGAGAACGTGAGAGTAGCGAATGAGCCCGTTGGCAGCGAAGTGCGTGCGGGGCCGAAGGATCATTCACAATAGACGCGATGGCGAATGAGCGCCGAGATTTGGCGAGTTTGCGTGCTTACGCAGCCCAGCGCGCGGCGATCGACCCGATCCCGCGAGGGCTCTGGAAGAATGGCGTCGGCGGCATCATGTCGCTCGCGATCGTGGTCGGGACCGCTGCGGCGACGATGGAGTTGCTCGGCAACTCCTTCTTTTCGTGGATGCTCACGTTGATGTCGATCGTTGTGGGACCCGTCCTCATCACGGCCCTCGATTCCTCCATCCGCCAGCCGCGCAGCGATCTCGAACGCCACCAGGTCCAACTTCACAGCCTCCTCAAAGAGATCGCCAACATGGGTAAGCGGCGGGTGGAGCGGGAAATCGACCCGATCGCCGGACAGATCCTCGAGGCCTGCGCCATGCAGCGGGAACGCGTGTTGATGGCGCTCAACAGCGCCGCCTGGATCACCCGCGCCTCGAACGAACCTTGGCGAAGCGTTCGCGAGCAGTCGCTGCAGGCCGCCGAATCCGCGATGGAGGAAGCGATCGTCCTCAGTTCGCCGTTCATCGGCCCCGGCCGAGGCAAGGAAGAAGGCGAGTGGGCGAAAGTGGTGAGCGACTTCGCTGAGAAAGGCGTCGGCGCGGCGATCCGGCAGGTGGATCGAATTCTCAGCCCGCGACCCGCACTGAGCGACCAGAATGTCCCGGCTCCGCTGCGTCCCGCTTTGGCGGTCGCGACGAAGCTGCAGGCCCTAGCCGATGAGGTTGAAATGGGCGCGGACGCGGCGACTGCCGCGACGGTGTCGGCGGCGGGATCGAGCTTGGATCAGGCGCTACAGAACCTCAAGGCGATCCAGCAGGCGGAGCAGGAGCTCGATGGGACGCAGGTCCAGCAGCGGCTTCAGTGATTCGGGCTTAGGCCAAAATCGCCGAGCCGCAGCTGGAACGCTCTAGTGCAAGTTCTCCAACCTGGAAACGCCACTGGGACCGTCGGCGTCCCGCCGGCAGGGATTTGTATAGACCAGAGATCTTTATAGCTAGCCAGAATCACTGAAGCCGCCGCTGGATCGGAACGCCACTGGGACCGCCGACCTCGGCGGTACCAGTGCGTTTCACAGGCTGGAGAACCTGCGCTACTCGCCTTCGAGTTTGGAGAAATCGCCGGCCGCGAGTAGTTGCAACGCGGTTGCCTGCATGAGGGAGAGGCGCGCGAAGCGGATGTCCTCTTCCTCGGCCATCACCATTGTGGTGTCGAAGAACTTGACGATTGGATCGGCGAGGTTCTGGACCAACCGCACGACCTCGATGCCGTTCCCGGCGCGCACTGCCGATTCGAGCGTTTCCTGCTGCGCGACGAGAACGGTGTAGAGGCCCGCGCCTTCGGTGGAATCCAGCGCGGCAAGATCGAGCGACTTCAAAGGATCGACTTCGGCAAAGGGAATCGCCTTCTTGCGGGCGCTCGACACGATGTTGATCGGTCGCGTCGCGGTCTGGATGAACTCCTTGTGCCCGACAAACCCTTCGAGGATGATCGAGCGTAGCTTCACTCGTTGCGGACTCGTCACCTCGGCCACGAGCTCCTTCAGGATCGCCGCGTCGAGAATGTCGTACCGAACATGCGGCATCATCGCCGAGTACCGGGCGGCGAAGATCTCCGCCATCAGATTCAGCGCTCCGGCCTCGTCAAGTTCGAAACCCTGGGTCTTGTACTCCGCCAGCGCGAGCTTGAGCAGATCGGAGAACGGAGGCAGGACTCCCGGCCAAGCCCAGGCCGCCTCGATCAGCAGCGTCACCGCGCGGCGCAGGCCAAACGGGTCGCTGGAGCCGGTCGGCGCGAGCCCGATTCCGAGGTAGCCAGCGAGCTTGTCGAGCTGATCCGCCATCACGAGCCGAACCGCGGTGCGGGCTTTCGCGCCCTCGATCTGCGCGTTCTTCGAGAGGTCGTACTGGGACGCGATCGCCCAGCAGACTTCGTCGAGAATCCCCTCGCGGCGGGCGTACTCGCCGCCGATCACGCCTTGCAGCGAAGCCATGTCGCTGACGAGACCCGTGCTCAGGTCGGCCTTGGCGTAGAGCCCCGCCTGGCGGGCCAGGACCTCCTCGTCCCTGTCGGCACCGCTCGCCCCGGCGATCCCCTCGGCGAGCGCGGCGAGCCGGTCCGCTCGCTGCCGGACGGTGCCGAGCTTCTCGGCGAACACGATGCCCGAGGTCTTGGCGAGGAAGTCGTCGAGCGAAGACTTGTGGTCCTCGTCGAAGAAGAATTTTGCGTCGTTGAAGCGGGCGTTGAGCACCCACTCGCTTCCCTTGCGCACGGTCGCGTCCTCGCCCGCGTTGCGGACGAATACGAAGCGGTTGACGAGCTTGCCGTCGGCACCGCGAACGGGGAACATCCGCTCATGCTTGGCCATCGCGGTGACCAGCACCGGTTCGGGCAGCTCGAGATACTCGGGCTTGAACACGCCCTCGATCGCGGTCGGCCACTCCGTGAGTTGCACGTTCTCGTCGATCAGGGCGTCCGACATCTGCGGCGTTCCTTGGGCCGCCCTTTGGGCACCCTTCACGATCAGGTCGCGGCGCACCGCGGGATCGGGCTCGACTTTGCGGGCGCGCAGGCCTTCGGTCAATTTTGATAGCGAGGAAGCTTCGAATGTCTCGGGAGCATAGAAGCGATGCCCGCGGCTGAGGTTGCCGGAGGCCACGCCTTCGATGTCGAAGTTGACCACCGCTCCGTCGAGTACGGCGAGGAGCCAGCGGATCGGGCGGGCGAAGCGGAGGCGGGAGCTTCCCCAGCGCATGGTCTTGTCGAACGTCAGCGCGCGGATCGCCTGGGGGATTAGGGTCGCGAGAATCTCGCCTGCCGGTCGACCCGCGACCTTCTTATCGACCCACACATACTGGTCGTCCTTGCGTAGGTCCTCCACTGAGATGCCGTTCGACCGGCAGAAGCCGAGGAGCGCCTGAGTGGGAGCACCGGAATCGTCGAACGCCGCCTTGAGAGCGGGACCGCGCTGTTCTTTGACGACGTCGGCTTGGCCTTCAAGTAGGTCGGGGAAGCAGACGATCAACCGGCGGGGAGTGGCGAGAACGGTCGGCTCCGCCGAACCTTGCAGGCCAGCTTCGGCGATCAGCTTGCCCAAGCCCGAGGCGAGGTCGCCGACCGCGCGTTGGACCGCGATGGCGGGTAGTTCTTCGCATCCGACTTCGACCAAGAGCTCTGGCATGGGATACCCAGGATACCTTTGAGTCTGGCTCCCGCGAGAAGACGCCGGGATCGGGAAGGCCTACAATGGAACATGGTCTGGATACTTGCCTTCGCGGTCTGCGCTGGTCCCAGCTCAATCACGGAAACCCCGGAGTGGGTGGCTTATCAGAAGGTGCTGGCCAAAGCTGGATCCTATGAGGTGATGATGAGCTACAGCGGGACCTCCGCGGGTGAGATGGACCGCAGCGGTTATGGGAGATCCTCGATGGCGGCGGTCCGGAAGGACGGCACCCTGATCCTCGAGGAGCAGGGCATGGCGCTGAAGTGGGACGGAAAGCGCGGGATTGCCCTCAACCGGACGACGAAGACCTGGAAGCCGATTCATGAACTCGAGAACGAGTCCATCCTTCTCTCGCTCGGTCTGCCGAAATACGGCTACGTGCCACGGCATTCGATGCTCTACCGATTGACGCGGACCTCCGTTACCGAGCCTTCGAAAGGACGAACGGAGGTGGGTTGGGAGATGATCGACAATGGCCGCGATTACACGTTCAAGGCGACGATGTGGTTTGACCCGAAGACGCATCTGATCACGGGCTACTCAAGGACCGCCTGGGGCATGGTGTCTAATGGGGGCGGCGACATTTCACATTGGATCGGCTGGGAGTTGAACCCAAAGGACGTTGATTGGACCCTCCTGCCTCCAAAGGACTACATTCGCGAGTCCGGATTTTGATCTATCTCAGCGGGCGGCCACGACCTCCGCTCCGATCCTTTGCACGTCCGCCACGAGGGCGTCCATGTCTTCGAACCGGGTTCGGTGGTTGACGATCGCGGCTCGGATGACGAATTTGCCGTCGATGGTCGTGCTCGAAGGAACCGCGATGCCCCGCTCCTGGAGCCGGAGGAGCAACTCCTCGTTGACGGAATTCAGCTCGTCCTGAGCCACTCCGACGGGTCGGTACCGGAAGCAGACGATATTGAGCGAGGTAGGGGCGGCGAGTTCGAGGTCGGGGGTTGCTCTTACCAAGTCGGTTAAGTGAGAAGCTTGCTCGACATTCATCTCAATGGCGCGGGCGAAGCGGTCCATGCCGTAGGCTTTGAGGCACATCCAGGCTTTCAGAGCTTTGAACCCGCGGCTGAGCTCGTAGCCGGTTTCCGAGAACTGCAGCCCCTCGGTGATGAACCCGCGCGGCGAGGTGGCGAGGTAGGCGGCTTCCTTGGCGAAGGCGGCGCGGTGGGCGGCGGCGTCCTTCACGAGGACGCAGGCGATTTCGAAGGGGAGGTACATCCACTTGTGGAGGTCGAAGACGACCGAGTCGACCCGGTCCAAGCCCTTAACTAGCGGTCGCAGCTTGGGTGAGACGCTGGCGAGGGCACCGAACGCGCCGTCGGCGTGGAGCCAGAGGCCTTCCTCTTGGGAGAGATCGGCGAGGGCATCGAGATCGTCGATCGCACCTGTGTTCACGGTGCCGACGTTGGCGATGATGCAGAACGGCCGCATCCCTGCTTTGCGATCTGCCTGGATCTTATCTCTTAGCGCGGCGACATCGACTCGAAATGAAGGGTCCACCGGAACGGTGCGGAAGGAATCGCTGCCCAGGCCCATCAGCTCGGCAGCTTTCCAGGCCCAGCTATGCGTCTCGGTCGAGCCGTAGAACGTGAGCGGAGGTCCGCCGCGGATGCCGAGCTTGCGGACGTCAAAGCCCGCCTTGGCGTGGCGCGCGACGTTGAGCGCGGTGAGGTTGCCCAAGCTTCCACCGCTGGCGAGGATGCCACCTGCGGCGGGATCGTAGCCGAGGGCCTCGCGCATCCAGGCGATGACCTGCATTTCGACGAAGTAGGAACCCTGGTTGCCGCCCGCGCAGTTCGGGTCGATGTCGGCGGCGAGCATGTCGGCCATCGTCGCCAGGGGAACGCCGGAGCCCATCACCCAGCCATGGAATCGCGGGTGCGGGTTCCCGAGACGGTACGGCTTGACGTGGGCGAGGAACGCCTCATAGGCTTCTTGCTCCCCCTGCGGGGTTCTCGGGAGGGGCTCGTTGCGGATAACGTCACGTGCGGGTTCGGACATCTCGCGCCAGACGGGTTGCTCGCGGATGGACGAGATGCCGTCCAGCATTTCGTCCACCATCCGGTGGGCAAGGGTTCGGAACTCGGACCAGTCGGCGGGGTCGAGGGACAGGTCCTCGTCAAGGGTTCGCATCGTGGGTTAGGTTATCGGTTTCCGCATGGTCGTCGCCTGCGGATTTCACCGTTCGTATACAGTGAGCTCATGGCGAAGGAATATCCCCAAACCGAGGAAGGGCTGCAGAAGCTACTGGTTCACCTGGCGGCGGCTCGGCAAGCAGGGGACGACGCGGCGGTCGGCAAGGCGCTGCTCAAACTCGCGTATTTAGTGAAGTGGGTTCGCTCGGACAATCACGAGCCTCCCTTCGAGCGGTCGCACACGCTTGCATTGGAGGCGCTGGAGGTATACCGGCGCATCGACGACCCCGCCGGGCAGGTCTCGGCACTGATCGCCGCCGCACCCTTCGAATTGGGTCCAGAGCAAACGGGCCAGCTCGACGAGGCAGAACTCCTAGCTGCCGGGCTCGCCGACGACCTGCTATCGGCGCGTGTCCTGGCGGCGCGAGCCCGCCACCTCGGCCTCGTGGATCGAGATCGAGCGAAGGTGGTCGCGCTACAGGCACTTGAGCTCTTTCGGAGCGTTGGGAATGCGTCGGGGCAGATTGGCATCATGTTTTCCCTCGCCATTCTTCCCGGCGAACGATCGGAGAAGCGGGCATTTGCTACCGAAGGCGGTCGCCTTTGTCGAGATGAAGGTGACTTTGAACGGGGCTCCAAGCTGCTCTACCTTGCCGGAATGAACTCTGAACCTTCCGAGCTGGGTGACCTCGAACCTCTCAATCTAGAGATTCTCAAGCTGGCCCAGGACGCGGGAGACCGGTTCGCCGAGCGTGATCTCTACAAGAATCTAGCGGAGATTTCCGAAGCCAAGGCGGACGTCGAGGCGGCAGCGCGCTACATTCGATGGCACGCCGAGCTTGAGGAATCCGACGGGCTGACTCCCCTTGAGCGTTGGGAGCACAACGTCGCGATGACCAAGATGCTCATCGCGATGGGCAAGCGGAGCGGAAGTCAGGAGACGGTCAAGATGTTTGAGGAAGATCTCGCGCAACTCAAGAAGCAGAGGCCAAAGCGCGGGAGTTGAGGGCGATGGCGGACAACAAGTGGATCCCCGATATCGGTCCCGATACTCCTCTCCAAGAGGCGGCCGAGGTCGTGCTCGCCACCCGGTTGGAGACGCTCGCCGCCTCACTTCCGCGAGTGATCAAGCATCCGCAGGAGGACCCCGAAGATGTCCACCAACTTCGGGTGGCGGCAAGGCGCGCGACCGCTGCTCTTGACGAGTTCGCCTCATGCCTTCCGGAGACGGCGCTCCACCCGCTCCGCGATCGGATCCGGCTCCTGCGCCGATCCGCTGGCGAGGCCCGGGACTGGGATGTCTTCGCTGCGATGGTGCAGGCGAAGAAGGAGCACGCTTCCGACCGGGAGATGGCCGGGATCGACTACCTTCTAGGCTATGCGCAAGGACTACGAGCAGCAGCTCAGCAGGGACTAGAGGACGCTTGCGAAGAATTTGGCGCTGCTGACCTGAAGCGTCTTTTCAGAAAGGCCTTGAAATCCGTTCGATCCCCCGAAGCAGGGTCGGGGCCAAGTACGGCGCTCGAATTGGCGCATGTGACCCTGACCAGCCGAATCGCCGAGTTTCTGTCTGCCGCCGAAGCGGATACCTCCGGCTACAAGCAACTCCATCAAGTTCGAATTCTAGGCAAGCGACTGCGCTACTCGATGGAATTGTTCGCCAACTGCTGCGACGCGCACCGTTGGCAGGAGGTCTATGCTCAGTTAGCGGAGACCCAAGAGACCCTTGGTCGGGCGAACGACCGTCATATCGCGAGCAAGAAGCTCGACGCCCTGCGGGAATCCCTCAAGGGCACCGATCCGACGGAGTGGCTGCGGGTCAAGTCGGGCATTCTGGGTCTTCTCAAAGAACAGCGCGACGAACTTCGCCGCGAAAGTAAGCGAAGTCGCAGCATGATTGAGCGGTGGAAGGAATTGGATCCACCGCGGCTGATTGCGGATCTGATCCTTCTCACCCCCGAACCATAGATTGGCGATTTTGCCTTTCAGAAAACATGCAACCAAGCCACCAATCCGGGGGAGAATGAATCTATGCGACGTTGGTTCATTGGTCTTGCATTTGCCGTCCTCTCGACGGCTGCCATCGCTTGGCACTTCCAGGCATCCCGTCTGTATGTAAACGGCGAGCTTGCCTCAAGCGGAGTGATCGAGCGGAACGGAGTGGCCTACGCACCGATCAAAGACATCGCCACCGCACTCAAGTTGAACATCCAGAAGACCGCGCGGGGATATGAGCTTGCGGCCGCGGGCGGGGCGAACCAGGCTGAGGGAATCACCGGGAAGGTCGGCGACATGCTATTCAACGGGTACGCCCGGTTCCAGGTCGTGAAGGTCATCCGCGGCAAGGAGTACACCAACCAGTTCAGTGGCGACAATCAGAAGGTCACGCCCTATCCGGAAGGAATGGACCTGGTTGTTGTCGTCTGTCGAATCAAGAATGGCTTGACCCACAAGGTGAACGTGGCTCTCCCGTCAGGTGACGAGACATCTCTGACCGACACCCAAGACCATTCGTTCGGCCCCCGAACCGGCCTAAGCATTGACTGTCCCAGCCGGGGCATGGACCTCTTGCCCGGCGCGGCCGTTGATTTCGCCCTCACGTTCGACGTTCCGGCGTCGGCGGTTCTGGGAGACTTGGTGTATCAGGTTGAGTTCTACACCGACGCGGGTGCGGCCAAGAAGAAGTTCCGCGTGTCGGTTAAGCAGTAGATCCAACCCGAGCCAAAGCGACGGCAGCGCATTCTGGTTGGACCGACACCCCGCCGGGTTTGCCCTGCAACCCTTCGAAAACCGCGGACGTAATCTGCTCCGGTAGGTTCTTCGGTGGTCGTTACATTTTCGAATGCGTTGCTATCCTCGGGCTCGATTGTCCTCACCTTGATCGGCGCCCACGTCGCCAGTTGGGGCGTTCGCGCCATCCGAAACCGAGACAAGGTCGCGATCGTCGGTCGATCTCGCCCGGAACTGCGCGGCAAGATGCGGTCCTTTCTAATCGTTTGGACCAGTGTGGCCCTCGCCGCTGGCGCGTCCCTGCTCGCGTCCGCGGCCCTGCTCTGGCTTACGATTCCGCTCGCGCTGGCGTCGGGACTATGGCCCGTGGGATTGTGGTTGCTCTTGCGGATGATGAAGATTTTCGGTCAGGCTCCGCGTCGGCCCGCGAAAACCTAGCCCGAAATGCGAAGGCGGTAGCGCATGTATCTCGCTACCGCCTTCTTAAGGGCACGGGTCTCGCTAGGAGGGAGTTCCCGTGAATATCCAGATGTGGGCGCCTTGGGGGTCCTTGATCAGGGCCATGCGCCCGATGGTGGGGACGTCCATCGGTTGGACTTCGACCGTCGCCCCGTGTTCGACACAGGCCTTCAGGCTTTCGTCGACATCATCGACCGCAAGGTAGGTCGACCAGTGCGGCGGAACTCCGGCCATGCGAGGATCGTCGCCGGTGCCGATGACGCCCGCGATGGCGGTGCCATTCTTCGTGAGCATTGTATAGGACCCCATCGGGCCCATGTCCATGGTCTCGGTGCCAAACCCAAGGGCTTTGGTGTAGAAGTCGAGGGACGCTTGGGCGGAAGCGCCGTACACTTCGTGCCACACAAAAGTTCGTCCGGTGGCGATTGCTTGTTGATCTCTGGTTTCTGTTGCCATGGCGACATGGTACGACGCAAATCCGCGCTTATTGTTATGTGAGTCGCAAGAATACGCGCTTTGTGGATAACTTTCGGCCCATATGATGGCCATTGGCGGGTCGGTACCTCTTCCAGGTCTTGTTCCAAACATGTAGACTTTCGTCTATGAGTGAGCCCAGCTTTCTCCTCTATGAGTCAGCACCGGGGGACACCCGGATACTTGTTCGAGTCGAGGACGAGTCGGTCTGGCTGTCTCAGGCTCAAATGGTCGAGTTGTTCCAGACGACCAAGCAAAACGTCAGTCTTCACATCCGGAACATCTTCGAAGAAGGTGAACTGCGAATGGAATCAGTTGTCAAGGAATACTTGACAACTGCGGCAGACGGCAAATCTTATCGAGTCCTCCACTACAACCTCGACGTCATCATTTCAGTTGGCTATCGGGTGAGATCGCACGTCGGCACCCAATTCCGAATTTGGGCAACGCAGCGTCTTCGCGATTACATCATCAAAGGCTTTGCACTTGACGACCCGAAGCTGAAAGAGCAGTCGACGGTCGGAGACTATTTCGATGAACTCTTGGAGCGGATCCGAGATATTCGCAGTTCGGAGAAGCTTCTCTACAAGCGGGTTCGTGAGATTTGTGCTTTCAGCATCGACTACCTGTCGGGCTCAGAAGAGTCGCAGCGTTTCTTCGCCACGGTTCAGAACAAGTTCCATTACGCCGTAACCGGCAAGACTGCCGCCGAGGTTGTCAAGACTCGAGCCAATGCCAATCAGCCCAACATGGGATTGACCTCGTTCAGTGGTGAGGTCGTCCGCAAGAAGGATGTGGCGGTCGCAAAGAACTATCTAAACGCGACTGAAATCGACACTTTGAACCTGCTTGTCGTTCAGTTCCTCGACTTCGCCGAGTTGCAGGCGAAACGGCAAAATGAAGTCCATATGGCGGAGTGGCTGGTGAAGCTCGATCAGATATTCAAGCTCAACGGCTTTGAAGTTCTCGATGACTCTGGCAGGATTTCCGCCTGAATTTCCGAAGAGCATGCACACGCTGAGTACGAGGCGTTCGGAGAGTTGCGCCGAGAGGAGCGTCGACGCCAGTTGGAGTCGGAACCAGACGTGGTGATTGAGTTAAAATCGAAGCTGAAATCGCTTGAGAGCAAACGAAAGAAATAGGTTGGAGTCTTCCGAATTGCTGAGCAATCATGGATCGAATGCAGACGTGGGTTCAGAACAATTCTAAAAGGTGGCGGAGAGGGGGGGATTCGAACCCCCGAAGAGTTGCCCCTTACCGCATTTCGAGTGCGGCGCACTAGACCACTATGCGACCTCTCCGAGCGGAATTATGCCTCATCGCGTGACGCCACGTCACCGGGGGGTGGGGGCGTCGAACGGAAATGCCAGCGGCATGATCCTCGCAGCAGCCTCTACGGTGAGCGGCCCGACCACATCTTCACCGCGCGCGAAGTAAATTCCTGGAGCCTTCTTGGCGAGGTCAGGACGGACTTCGCCCCCGACAATCGCCACGAGACGGGTCGGTACGCGAAGGTAGAGGTCCCTGGCGAGTTGGTCGGCCCGCGGCCCGACACAGAACGCCCCCTCCGCACGAGATAGGCGCGCCGAAGCGCAGAAGTAACCGGAGTCGAACGGTCCGAATTCGTTGGCGATTCCAGAGAATCGCGAACCCGTGTCGTACGCCACCCGCTTGAGATCGGCCCCGCCCTTACCCATCAAGGTCCCGTAGGCGAGGGATAGGCGAATCATGTAGGAACACGTCGACTCGCGATACCGGTCGAGAATCTCGGGCGGATTCGCATCGAGCGGTACCCGACCGGGGGCCGAGTCGAGCACGAAGACCCCTGGGTTACTGGTCCCGAACAGGAAGATGGCGCGGCGCAGGACCTTGGCTCCCTCGCGGAGGCGATCCAACCGCCCCGTAGCCAGGAACGTCTCAAGACAGGAGTCGCTGTAGGCAAGGTAGTCCGCCAGTGAGCCAGGCTTTCGCTCCCCCGCCACAGGGGTTCGCGAGACATCGTCGCTGGCGCGATAGGTGTCAAAGCGAAGGGCAAGGTCGAGGGCTTTCTGCAGCCGGGTCGTATCGTTCCAAAGTCGGGCACAGGCGATCAACCGCGAGGCGACGAGGCCATTTACTTCGAGCAAGCCGGTGGCTCCAAAGGTGCGCGGTTGCGTTCGGGCGGCTCGGAATTGGTCAAGACATTCGTTCAGGGTCTTCGAGTCGCGAAGCAAAACGTCTTTGGAGACCAAGCTTGGCACCATCAGCGGATTCTCTGAGACTCGCAAACGGAGATGCTGCTGAGCCCAGTCACGCCTTGCTGAATCTGGCAGAACGTCGCGAAGCGCGCGGGGGGAAAATGAGTAACGCGCGCTGCGATCTTGATCCTTTTCGTCGCCGACCTGACTGGCCGCAACCCACTCGGTATCGCCAAAGTCCCCCGCCAAGCGGTCGAAGGCGCGCTCGGCGAGTTTTCGGTAGAACGGGTCGCCCGTGGCGGCCGCCCCTAGGGCCAGCGTCCACATCATTTCCGCGTCCAATTGCGCGGACTCGTCGAAGTCGACTTGGCTCCAATCGGGTGAGCGCGCATCTCGAAAGAAGCCGCCGTCGAGCAGGTTCACGGCGGGTGAAAGGAGCACGGGGTCAATCGACGTTTGGAAGGCATCGAACCGGCCCTCCAACAGCATGTAGCGCCAGGCGAACGGTAAGAGGTCCTGTCGACCCTGGAACGGGAACCCGCCCTTCGGATTGTCGAATTGGATCAACGAGGCGAGGTGAGCTCCGAAGTCGGGCAAGCCCGGCCCTTGCCCTTGGGTGAGCGCATTCAGCTCCTCGGATTGGGTATCGACCTCGGGCCCATCCCGCGCGGCGTCGAGTTCTGCTCTTGCGAGAAATGCGACCAGGGACTTGGCATCCACATTGGCAAGCGGCGTCCCCGGCAGATAGGTTGCGACCAGCCGGCCTTTCCCGGATAGAACGTAGATGCCGAAGTTCACGAGGTAGGAGGACCGAACCCGAGACATGGGGAGAAAGGCCGACGCCCATCGAGGAGTGTCGTCGACATCGACCCGCGCGCATACGAACGAGTGGCGCAGTAGGGTCATGACATCGGGAGAATTCAGGAGCCCCTTATCCGCATCTCGGCCGAAGCGACTCTCGGCGGAGCCGGTCACGAGCAGGATCGGAACGCCGCGATTCAGTGCCTTGGAGAAGACGCGTTCGTCGAAGGGTTGCCAGTCGATGGATTGGCTTGCGGCTTGGGCGAGGAAGCGGTTGGGTGAGTTCCCCAGCCGGTTGGCATTGACCGTCGGGATCTGACCCTGGAGGTATTTCGCCATCACGCCGAAAACGACCAACGTGGAAACCACGGCCGTCACAATGCCAAAGCGAGGTCTTTGCATCCCGGCCTCATTATAGGGCTGTGCTAAACTCGACCATCATGTCGATTTCGCTAGACGAGGTGCGTCACGTTGCCCGCCTCGCCCGCCTGGACCTCAACGAGAACGAAATTATGTCGTTCCAGGTTGAGTTAAACGCCCTTATTGGGCACTTCTCAGATATTCAAGGAATCGACGTTACGGGGATTCAGCCGCAGACCCACGCGGTCGCGCTGCAAAACGTTTGGGGCGACGATGTCCCGTTCCCGTCGATCGCCCGTGACTTGGCGCTGCGCAGTGCTCCGATGACCAAAGCCGGTCTCTTCCTGGTGCCCGCGATCATCGAGGACTGACGCATTTGATCACCCAGTTATCCGCCGCCGAAATCGCCCGCAAACTTGCCGCCCGAGAAGTCTCTGCGGTCGAAGTCGCCCAAGCCCACCTTTCTCGCATCGAGAGTCTGGATGCGCAATACGGGGCGTTCCTCACCGTCGATCCGGCGGCGACCTTGGCCGAGGCCGAGAACGCACAGAAGAAGCTTGATGGCGGCACTGGGGGACCACTGACCGGTGTGCCGATCGCGCTGAAGGACAACATGTCCACGGCGGGGATGGAGACGACCTGTGCGAGCAAGATTCTCAAGGGCTATATCCCGCCTTACGACGCGACGGTGGTTGCGCGGCTACGAGAACAGGGTTTGGTTCTGCTCGGCAAGACCAATCTCGATGAGTTCGCGATGGGGACCTCGACCGAGAACTCGGCGTTTCAGCTCACTCGTAATCCTTGGGATCCCGAGCGTTCGCCGGGCGGTTCTTCCGGGGGCTCCGCTGCCGCGGTGGCGGCGGAGTTCGCGCCCCTGTCCCTTGGTTCAGACACGGGTGGCTCGATTCGCCAGCCCGCTTCGCTTTGCGGTATTGTCGGCTTCAAGCCGACTTACGGGCGGGTTTCGCGGTACGGGCTGATCGCCTTTGGCTCCAGCCTTGATCAGATCGGCCCTTTTGGCCGCACCGTCGAAGACGCCGCGCTGATCTCCGAGGCGATCTCTGGGCACGACCCGATGGACTCCACGAGCCTCAAGATGGCCCCGATTTTGGCGGCCTCGGTGAAGCAGGACTCGCTCAAGGGCAAGCGATTTGCGATCCCCCGCGAATTGATGGGCGACTCGATCGCCCCCGGCGTTGCCGCGGTGTTTGCCGAGTCGCTGGAGGCTTTGCGGCGCGAGGGCGCGATCGTCGAGGAAGTCTCCCTTCCTTCGATCCTTTACGGCGTCACGACTTACTACATCATCGCCCCCGCGGAGGCGAGTTCGAACCTGGCGCGGTTCGATGGCGTTCGCTTCGGACCCCGCAGCGAGGGTGCGGGACACGTGGGCGTGGTCGAGAAGACGCGCGGCGAGGGCTTCGGCCATGAAGTGAAGGCGCGAATCATGATCGGGACTTATGCGCTATCCGCTGGCTACTACGATGCGTACTATCTGAGAGCGCAGCAAGTGCGCACACTCATGAAGCAAGAGTTCGAAGCCGTGCTCCAGAATTTCGACGCGATCTTGTCGCCGACCAGTCCGGTGACGGCGTTCAAACTCGGCGAACTGAAGGACGATCCGATGGCGCTCAAGCTCCTCGACTACTGCACGATCCCCGCGAACATGGGCGGCATGCCGGGCATCTCGCTGAATGGCGGGTTTGCCGACGGTCTACCGGTCGGACTGCAGCTTGTGGGGGCTCCTCTCGCCGACGAGAACATCCTCGGGTTGGCCCGAGGAATGGAGAAAGCCCTCCCCGATGCCACGCGGAGACCGCCGATTCCGTAGGTTGCCGTATGGACGACGTCCAACGCCAAGATTTGCGGCTGTTCCTCCGTGAACTGGCGTCTCCGGGGCGGCTCATCCTCACCCTCGGTGGGTCGTTTCTCCTTTATAACTTCCCGCTCTTCCATCCCGGGCCGAGTCAAGAGAAGCTCCTCACGATCGCTGTAGTCGTCGGGATCTACTTTGGGACCTCGTTTAACGTGGCGCGCCAGAAGCGCTTCTTGAACAAGCGGTATCAGGCGCTCTGGGGCGGTTGCCAGGATCGGCTCAAACGCTTCAATGAAGTGCTGCGCAAGATGCGCAAGGAGCAGGTTGCCGACCTGAACGAGATGCCGCGGACGATCACCCGCACTGCCGAGTCTATCTACTACGCCCTCCGACGCGCGGATCTGATCTCCCACGAGGTGCAGTCTTCCGAGCATGGGCTGTACTCGGTGCCGCCGGTCTACAACGCGCCGACGACCGACCCTCAGTCGACCGAGCTGTACCGGATCGCGGACAAGAACATCGCGGAGTACCGGCAGGGGTTTGCCGGGGTGATGGCGGGCGTGCAGCGGACCGAGGCGCAGAGCGCGGTGTTCATGACTACCGTCGACACGTTGCGGATGAAGATGCTGGGGCACCGGCTGGTTGGCCGGAGTCCCGAGTTGTCCTCGCACGATTTCCTTGAGGCGTTGGCCGAGGCTAAGTTGCAGCTCCAGTCGATCGACAGCGCGCTGGATGAACTCGACCTCGGGGTCTATCCGAAGACGATCGCGGTACAGAACGACGGCAACGACTTGCATCTCGGGCAGGGCCCGGGTTGAAGTTGGTCGTTCGCTGCCCCGCTAAGATCAACATGTATCTGCAGGTCGGGGCCAAAGATCGCCGCGGCTATCACCCGTTGCGGACGGAGTTCCAGGCGATCGATTTGTGCGACGTGTTGACCGTCGACACCCTTGGTGTTCCGGGCATTACTTGTAACTGGCCGGACTTGCCCTTGGACAATACGTTGACCAGGGCGATGCGGCTCATCGGCGAGATCGCGAATGTTCCGCCTCTGGCGATTCACATGGAGAAGGCGATTCCTTCTCAGGCGGGCCTCGGTGGCGGAAGCAGCGATGCCGCCGGTTTGATCCGGGCGATCGACCGGATCGTGCAGGGGAATATCCCCGAAGCGGAGTTGCGGTCGGTGGCCGCGGCGGTCGGGGCGGACGTGCCGTTCTTCTTGGTCGGCGGCCGGGCACTCGGCCTGGGCTATGGCGAGCGGCTGACGCCTTTGGAAGATCTGCCTACGCAGTATCTTGTGGTGGCGATGCCTTCGGATGTCAGTTGTTCGACGCCGGAGATGTTCGGACGGTTGGACGCGATGGATCGGGCGACCGATTTGGCGGAGACCGCGGAATTGCGGAACGATTTCGAGTTGGTTGCTCCTGAGGCTTGTTTGGCGCTGATGGTCCGTCTGCGGGAGCTTGGGGCAACGCGGGCAGGGCTAACGGGTTCGGGAGCGGCGGTGTTTGGGTTCTTTGCGAGCGAGGCTGAGGCGCGGTCAGTGAGCACCGCGATTGGCAGAACTTCCTGGGTGGCACGGACGCTCGAGCGGTCGGCATCCCTTCGAATTGAGCGCGAGTAGGTTCTCCATTCCCGCTAAGTGGGAATTCCCGCTTACATCGGCCAAGCGTTGGGCGTTGGGCGTTGGGCGTTGGGCGTTGGGCGTTGGGCGTTGGGCGTTTAGAGTGATGGTTTGGCGAGCAAGATTCGTCAACCACTCTTTCGTCAATGTCGGAGGACTAGGCAAAATTCCCGAACCTCCATCCCCCGGCCCTTCCTCCAGCGCACAATCATTGGACTGCTCCCGCTTTTCTGGACACGGAGATGTGTCAGCACTGTGATTGTATCGCCTCAGCGAATTGGTCGGGAGCCTTGTAGTCAAGGCTGGAGTGGAGTCGATGCTGGTTGTAGAAGCGGATAAACGCTTCTACGGCC
>JBBQPZ010000025.1:0-56324 GCA_038216655.1 Fimbriimonadales bacterium | reverse complement strand
GAGCCGGTTCATCAAACCAGGAAGCCCCTGGCAGAACGGCCACGCTGAGAGCTTCAACTCCAGATTGAGAGCCGAACTCCTCGATGTCGAGGTCTTTCACAACCTAGCGGAAGCAGAGGTGAAGCTGGCGATCTTTCGCCGCTTCTACAACCACCAGCGTCCCCACTCGTCCCTGGGCTACCGCACACCCGCGGAAGCCATGTCATTATCGTCGAAGAACTCATCTTAAAATGACTTCACGAATGGGGGCAGACCAAGATAAGGTCCGTAGGGAAACGGGTGTGCCGACGATGTCAGGTCACGCGATATACGCTTACTCGTAGAGTTTCCAAACCGGTCGATTCTAAACGGATATTCGGACAAGGCTATCGAAGAGTGTGGCCGAGTTCTCCCACGCGGATGTGATTCGGACGGCCCCATCCCCATTGGGATTCACGAATATTGGACAATGTTCTATCCTTAAAAATCTACGGAGGCTACCGGCGACGAACCTTATCGAACAGTAGCCGACTAATCTTCCCCCCAACATGAGGGTTGCTCTCCTCGTTCACGTAGTTTGAAAGTATCAACGGAATAACTTCCCATACATCCCTCTTCTCAACCGTCATCGTGGTATCTTATCTTCTCGTTAGCCCGCATCATGTTTTCAACGAAAAGTCGCCAACCCGACAAATCTCCAATTATCGCGCTAGAGTCGCGATAGAATAGCCGGACACTCGAGCCGTTAACGTCGTGCAATACTGCTCGGACAGCACGTATTTCTTCAATCGTAAAATCGTGAGCAAGCCGGTTTCGCCAGTCAAAAATCCGAATCCCGCTCCCGTCCACCTCCAGCCGACGAAACTTCAACAAACATATTTGGACGACCAAATTTATTAAATTTATAATCAAAGCGACGATCATCCCCCATGGCCAGCATATTCCTATAAACGCAAATAAGAAGAATGTCCAAAGCAAAAAGAAACACGGAACGTACCAACTAATTCGATAGACTCTCATTTCCCTTCCATCATAGGATCTTACACATTTACTCGCAAACCTTAGTTCAAACGCGAAGCTTTAATTCGACGCTAGGTAAGCCACAGTACCCGCCACTCAAAGATGTAGAAGGTGGCCAATACCATTGAAAACCACCACCTGGCTTGGTGTTAACTCCTAAACAGGCACTACCGCTTCCCAAGACGAGGCAAACGCCAATGCACACAGAGAAATCTCCGGTGTTACTTTTCGGCACAGGCTATTTCGGGATGAAGGCATTGATTCGCGGATAAGACTAAGCCTGTGATAAACCTCAACACATTTGATGCCTCCGGACACGTCCTGACGCAAGCCAACCAACCACCCCAACCCGTGTCCAGAGGCTTCCCCATCAACCCAGTCAGGAAGAGCGCATAGCATCAGCCCATTGTACGACGGCTAGCTAAAGTGGCAATCCCCTATTGGGGAAGGCGAGGCTCTCAGTCTCCGACTCCGACTCCGACTCCGACAAAACTGGTTGACAAAACCCGACCCCCCGCACATAAAGATATGGCCCGAAATAGAGCACAAGTCACCCCGCCATCGCGGGACGTAGCCACTCCAAAGCGTTCCCACATTCCCAACGTGGGTAAGCACGTATGAGAGTGAGAACGGGCGAATGGCCGAGTGACTTTGATTCCTCATCGCTTGTACGAGTCAGTAGCAGAAGCTCACCTTCCCTCAAGAGAGGACTCAGACTCAGACTCAGACTCCAACTCTACATTGCCAAATCAACTTGCCGAAGATGTAGGTATGCGCCCCCGACTCTCGCTCCTTCTCCTCGTAGGCTGTGCGTTGATCCCGATGGGACAGGCGGCGACCAAGCGTCATAAGGCGACGCCGCACCTACAGGGCGCGATCGAGTCCGACCTGGTCCCGAGCCCTCGCACGCCAGTAAGGCCGATCATGGGGGAGGTCTTCAGCCCGCCCGCGGCGGCGGGGAGCCTGGTCTCGCACGGCAACTTCCTGTATGCCCTGATGGGCGACCGGGTTTACAAGCTCGATCCGAAGGATCTGCATGTGATCTCGGTTCAGCGTCTTGGTGCCCCCCGAGTGGCGGCGGTGAAGCACGCGCAGGACGACGAAGATCGCTCGACTCCGGTGGCTTCGACCACGAAGAAGAAGAAGCTTCACCGCCACACCGACGACTCCAGCGGCTAGTCCGCACGTCGAACCCAAGCCGACCCGGTTATACTCGCAGTTGGCATGCCGGCAGGAACTCTTGGACGCGGACAATCGGTGCGAATTGGCGCCGGGGGCTTATGCCGCGTGGACGAACTGCTCGGCACGGGCGGGCAAGGTGAGGTTTACCGCGTCACGATGGGCAAAGAATCGTTCGCCCTCAAGTGGTACTACCCCGAATCCGCGACGCTGCAACAGCATCACGCGCTCGAACTGCTGATCCGAAAAGGCCCTCCCGACGACCGCTTCCTCTGGCCGATGGCCCTCTGCACCGTCCCCGGCCACGCCGGATACGGATACCTGATGCGCCTCCGCGAGCACCGTTTCAAGTGCATCGTGGACCTGATGAAGAGGCGCATCGATCCCAGCTTCCGGGCGCTCGCAACCGCGGGATTCGAACTCGCCGATAGCTACCTCAAGCTCCACGCCGCGGGACTCTGCTACCGAGACATCTCCTTTGGCAACGTCTTCTTCGACCCCTCCTCTGGCGAAGTCCTCATCTGCGACAACGACAACGTCTCCGTCGACGACGGAACGCTTAAGGGCGTTCAAGGCACGATCGGCTTCATGGCACCGGAGATCATGTCCGATGCCGCCGCCCCGAGCACCCAGACCGACCTATGGTCGCTGGCCGTGCTGCTGTTCTACATGTTCATGATCAGCCACCCGCTGGAAGGGCGGCTGGAATCGTCGATCGGATGCCTCGACTACGGCGCGAAGGTTGGTTTGTACGGTCGAGAAGCGGTGTTCACGTTCGACCCCGACAACGAGTCGAACCGCCCCGACCCCGACTTCCATCAGAACGCGATCACCTTCTGGCCGCTCTACCCGCGCCTGCTCCGCGACCGCTTCGTGCAGGCGTTCACCAAGGGAATCGACAAGCCATACGCGAGAGTGAGGGAGAGCGAGTGGAAGAGCGCGATGATCCGCCTGCGCGACATGATCGTCTACGGCCCCACCGGCGCGGAGAACTTCTACGACTCCGAGAACTCCGGTCCCGCGATCGACTGGGCGACCGGCGACACGATCCAGCTCCCCCCGCGATTGCACATCGGCAAGACAGTGATTATGCTGAATAGCGACACCAAGCTGTTTCCGCACCACTTAGACCCCTCGCGGTTGTATGATTTCTCAAGGCCCATCGCCGAGGTCACCCAGCATCCCACCAACCCAGGTTTGTGGGGGCTACGGAATCTCTCGGGCGACGATTGGACGGTGACGGTGGCAGGGAACACCAAGACGGTCGAACCGACGCGTAGCGTAAGCCTCGCGCCGGGGACCCAGATCGCTTTCGGTGCCTCGACGGGCGAGATACAGATTTGAAGGAAGAACAAAACATGCTCATGAAAACACCTGGAGGCGCGCTATCCACGCGGCCGCTACACTTCATCTGGATGGTCGACACATCGGGGTCGATGTCGTACGACGGCAAGATCCAGGCCCTCAACAACGCGATCCGCGAGGCGATCCCGCACATGCAGCAAGTCGCGGAGGACAACCCGAACGCGCAGGTTCTGGTGCGCTCGATCACCTTCTCAAGTGGCGCGATGTGGAACATCCCCAAGCCGACGCCGGTGGCGGACTTCCAGTGGGAGGATGTCAAGGCGGAAGGTACGACCGACCTCGCCAATGCGCTCTTCATGGTCGCCGACCAGCTTCGAATGCCGCCGATGAACGAGCGTGCGCTCCCGCCCGTCCTCGTTCTCCTATCCGACGGTCAGCCGACCGATGAATTCGATGCCGGTCTGAAGGCGCTGATGAGCGAGCCCTGGGGGCAAAAGGCCGTCCGCGTCGCGATCGCGATGGGCGCCGATGCCGATCACGAGACCCTGCAGAAGTTTATTGGTAATCCCCAGATGCGGCCGCTTCAGGCGAACAACCCGGAAGCGCTCGTCAGGCATATCAAGTGGGCCTCCACCGCCGTCCTAAAGGCGGCGTCGACACCCGTCCAGCAGGCCGCAGCACCGGCGGCGACGGCCCCGCCCGCTCCGAGCGGACCTCCGATGGCGTCGTCGGCTCCCGCGTCGGCTCCTCCTATGGCCGCTCCGACCGCGGCGCCCGCGCCCGCGCCTGCACCGCAGCCCGTGTATATCGCGCCCGTCGTGATCCCGACGCCGCCGGTCTACACGGGTCCGGCAAACGACGACGTCTGGTAAAGCTTGATGTGGAAACGCCGCCCCGCCCCGCCTAGCTGGCGGCTTATCGGCCATTCGGTCCGTGGTGCAAGCCACGAGCGGAAGGGGCTGCCCAATCAAGACGCCATGGCCTTGATTTCGCCCGAGCGGAACTCGGACATCGTAGCGTGTGCCATCGCCGACGGGCACGGCGGCGCACGCTACGTGCGCAGCGAAACCGGGGCCCAATTCGCGGTCGAGGTCACCAAGAAGGCGCTCGAGGTCCTGATCTCTGCCGTCGGGAAGGAGGGGCTGCGGTCGCCAAACATCCAGCAGCGGATCGCCTCGACCGTCCCCGAACAGATCGTGGGGGAGTGGAAGGCGAACGTCGACCGTCATCGCACCGATCACCCGCTCTCACCGGACGAAGGGGCAATCTGGGCTCGCGAGACGGGATCTCCCTGGGCCGAGTACGCCGCGCCGGCCCTCTGCTACGGGGCGACGTTGCTGGTCGTGCTCGCGGTGCGCGACGAACTGATGTTCATCCAACTCGGAGACGGGGACATTCTCCTCGTTTCAGACACCGGGGAGACTGTTCCTGCGTTCGCCACCGATCCCCGCCATCTGGGCGGACAGACCACCTCACTCTGCACCCCGGACGCTCTAGCCCAAGTGAGAATCGGTTTCTGGAACCGTCCCGAGACCCTCCCCGCGCTCGTCATGGTCTCAACTGACGGCTACGCGAACTCCTATCCCGACGAGCCGAGCTTCCACAAAGTCGCCTCGGACATTTGGGAGATGGCCGCCGAAGGGAATTGGGAGAAGGTCAAACCCACCCTCCCCACGTGGCTCATCGAGACGACGAGAAAAGGAAGCGGTGACGATATTACGGTGGCGCTGATTTCGAGAGGGTAGGGAAAGGCGGAAGTGTTTAGGCAGGCGATCTAAACGCTTAACACTGAACACTTCCGCCTTTCCCTACTCTCCCTTTTTAAGCGACAGATTGTCGCAGACCGTGCCGGGCAGGAATCGCCAGCGAACTTCGTCAAGCGGGATTCCAAAGTTCAGGCTTGTAACGGCCTGAGTGCCTTCGGCGTGGCCGGGAAGGTTGCGCATGATGAGCTGCGAGATGCCGGCGACTTCACCTTTCTCGTTCACCATCGCGCCGCCACTGTTTCCGTGATTAATGCCCGCATCGGTTTGAATGATCTGGGCTCCTTCGGGTGGTTGCGGCTGGAGATCGGGAAAAGCTCCGCGTGCATCGACGAGATGCGAGTAGATTCCCTTGGAAACCGAGGAATCGGTGGTGGAAATCGTTTGTCCCAACGGATAACCGATGGTCCAAAGTGCCTGACCTGGCTTCAATTCGGTCGTTCGAACGATCGGAAGATATGGGTTTCCGCTCTGCCCATCGACCTGGAGCAGGGATACGTCCAGATTCTCATCCGTCTTCAGAACTGTCGCAGTCCCCTGCTTGCCGCCCTCGAACTTCACCGTGACCTTGGTGTACTTACCCGTCACATGGTGATTAGTGAGCGCGTGCCCCTTGTCGTCAATAAAGAAGCCACTCCCCGAGGAGATCATGTTCCCTTCACGGGTCTCGATGTAGAAAACAGCCTGCTTCGCTTTCTCCAGCATGGCGGTCTCTTCGGCCGAGCCACCGCCACCGCTAGGCTTGAGCAGTGCGATGAGGAGGACGATGACGAGGATCAGGGCAGTGCCGGCGATCGCCATCTTGCGACCGTTCTGGGCCATGAAAGCGGCTCCCGCTCCGAGCGGCTGTACCTGCGCCTGCGTCTGATTTCCAAAAGCGATGATCGTTCCGAGCGCAAGTCGGATACTCTTACCCGGCTCGATTTGGCGCTGCGTTCCGTCCGGCATGGTCGCCGTCCAATTCGTGCGCGAGCAGTTGGTAAGGCCCAGGACGGTAGGGTCGTTCGGGTTCTCCCGAACAACCGCAACCGCGGGGTCGCCGGTGCTCGGGAACAGGTCCGGGATATCCTGTCGCAGGAAAGAACGTTCCTTCAGCAGGGCGAATCGCTTACCACTGCTAAAGGCGAGGGAAAGATGACTCGGTCCCTGCCTCGGCTGGGGAGCCATTTGAGGCTGTTGAGGGGGATACGATGGAGATTGCGGCGGGGTTTGCATCAGGCGATCCTTAAAGTTGTTTGCATTCTACAGGATCAAAGGATATAGTGCCTCGGGAGATTTATGTGACTTGGACCGTGCGGATCATCAAAATGGGGTTGTGCGGGCTCGTCGGCCTGGTGGCTGGCGTTCTAGGTTCGCTGCTGCTGGCGACTCTGCCGCCATCGGTCACGCGGGGTGAGGCTCCACGGCCGCGCATCGCCGTCCTCGTTGACGTCTCCGCACCACCCCCCAAGGGCGGGGCCGGACTCGGCGGAGCTCTGCAGTCCACCCTCACCGAAATGCGCCCGGCAATGCGGGCTGCCACCGCCTATGTCGCCTCCCTGCCCGATCCTCGAGACGCGACCGTAATCGCCTTCGACTCCACCGCCCGCAATGTCGCCGTCGACCGACTCCAAGCGGAATCCCCCAATCAACCGCAAGACGGAGCCCTCGCCCAAGCCCTTGCCTGGGCGGAACGAGACCTGTCGGGAAAGGTCGGGCCCAAGCTCGCGATCATCTGGCTCGATCGCACCTCCCTCGGAGCAAATGACATTGCCAAAGCCAAGGCACTTGCCAAGCTCAAATGGGAGATCCGCGTCTACGGCACGGTGATCACCGATCCAGAGGCGATGCGTTCGGTCGCCTCCGATATCCACTTCGCCTTCCGCGAACCCAAGCCTGGCCTTCAGAAGGCGCTCAAACTCGCACAGCTCGACCTGCCGAAGCGGCTGAAAGTGCTCTCTGACGAGTTTGGCGACCATCGCCCGCTCTCCAAACAGGGCGTCGAAATTGTGCGGGCAATGCTCTCGTTCTTGCTTCCGTTCGCCCTCGCGATTTTCCAAGGAATCTACTACCGCAAGCCGATTGAAAGGTCGCTCCTCCGTGGCTTCGTGATTGCAGTGTTCGCGGGGGCGCTGGGTTGGCTGTTCACAGCCTTGAATCTGCCCACTGGCGTCTGGGCTGGCTCGGTGGGCTTGGCCACGGCGATCGCTCTAGCCACTGGCGCACCGAACCCGCGCTGGTTCGCCCTGCTGATCGGCAGCGCGGAGTGCGCGGTGCTCATCGGTCTTCTGCATCTTCCGATTGAAATGGCATGGGCCGGTGCGGTGTTCGGCCTGGGAATCGGCCTCTCCATCGGCTTCTCGGAGGAAGTCACCCGCCGGCGGTTCCTGATCATCGAGCATGGCAAGGCGCATCGTATCGCCAACCTGGGACGGCGTGAGGTCTCCTTCGGCTCCTCCCCCGATTGCGCTTACGTCTTACCGGATGGCAACGCCCGCATCGCCGCCGTCCGCGTCGGACCCGACGGCCCCTATCGCGTCGATACCCTCACCGGTCGTTCCCGGAGTCTCCACCCAGGCGAATCGCAACGAGTCGGAATGATCTCGATAACCGCTTTTGGACCGTGGGGAAAGAAAGTCGCGCCATCTACCGGCGGCCATGCCGAGGGTCCGCTTGTTCTCCGCGTCGGGGAGACCCTGATCGAGTTGAGCGAAGGAACCCAGTTCACCGCCGCCGAACTTCCGGTCGCCCGCGGCTCGATCGCGGGCGTCGTAGGCGAGGTGAGCGCGAATCCCGCTCAGCCCGATGTACTCGGGCTCACTAACCGGTCCGGTGCGTACTGGTTCGCGACCCTCCCGACCGGCGTGCAGACCCCGATTCCGCCCGGTCGCACCGTCCGGCTCGCCCCCGGCACCAACATCTCGTTCGGGGGTGGGGAAGGCTCGGTTGAAGTTGCACCGACGCCTAAGCCACCAAAAACCGCGGAACTTCCCATCGCCGAAGCGACTCCTGGAGACCCAGATTGAAAACCTTGCTGCATGCCTCGCTGCTGATCGTCATCCTAGCTGGATGCGCACCCGGACCGAAGGTCGCTTCGAACTCCTCCGTGGGGTCGCGAATCTCACAGCTGATCCCAACCGCGGGGGGTGCTCCGGTCGCCTCTCCCGCTCCCGGCGAAGTCTCGTCTACCGACCCGGAAGAACTCCTCAACGCGGCGATCCGCGAGGACCTCGCGGGCCCGAACCACCTTGAGATGTACCGGCGTCTCGCCACGGCGCTTAGCCCGGCGGACCGTCAGTCTCTGGCCGGACTCCTTGCCCAGGCCACCGACACCGTCGAGCGCATATTGATCCTCAAGGCGTTCGCCTCCGGCGAGACAATCGCTAACGTCACCGCCTTCGCCGCCGATATCCGCGGAAAGAACGTGGATGAGGTCGAGGATAAATGCACGATGCGAGACGAGGACACCCTTATCCAGCAGTATCAGCAGAGCTGCGGGATGGCCATGGTGCAGGTTGCTTCCTCCGAGTACGACCCGCGCTACGCCTGGGAGATGAACAAACTCGGCTCCGTTCACGACGTGAATCCGAACGGCCCGATCGCCCAGCAACAGCTACAGTGGCTTCAGCAATACGGCGGCACGGCCACCCCCCGAGGTCAGGAAGGCGGCAAGGAAGTCGGGATCAACGGCATCCTCAACGAGAAGGTCGGCGCATTTATCCACTGCTCCTTTACCTGCCTCACCGTGACCGATGCCGAATCAGCGTTAACCGACATCTCCGCCCAGCTAAAGGCCGGGTTCCCCGCGCCCATTCGCGTCGCTTTCGCCGGTGACATAGGCCACTTCATGCTCGTCCAGGCGATTCGCGCGGACGGCCAGTTCCGAGTCTACGACCCCTACTACGGCAAGGTCCGCTGGATGCCCGCCAGCGCCTTCCAAACCGGCGACCTCGTCCCCGATTCGAACCTGAAGGTCACCTTCACCCACTACTACAAGAGCACGCCGCTGGGATAGCAGGTGTTAGGCATTTGGTTTTAGTGATTACTGACCCTATAAGTCCTATAAGTCTTATGGGGCCTATCACTCTTACCCCTAACGCCGAACGCCCAACGCCTAAAACGGTACCGGCGCAAACGCGAACGCCAGCGTAGCGTCGTTCAAATACCGAAGGCCCAAGCCGTCGCCCCGTGAAAGATCTGGCCCCACAGCGGCCCCGTTGCTCGCCCAGGCATAGCCCGAGAACCCGCCAAACGAAGGCACGAGCGCCTGATAAGAACCCGTCCGCGCGAAGACCGACCCGAACATCTTCAAAACGGATTCCAGCGAATAAGGGCAGAACACCAAGTTGTCCGCCTGAGTCACGAGCAGCCCATCCGGAGCAAGCGCCCGCTGGCAGTCCCGATAAAACTCGGCGGTGAACAGCATCTCGCTCAACGCCCCATCCTCGCCCTCGTAGGTGTCCGTCGAGTCGGCGACGATCAGGTCGTACGGCTCGGTGACCCTCTTCACAAACGCAAAGGCGTCCTCCAGGTGAAGCCGGACGCGAGGATCATCAAACGCCCCCGCGTTCAGGCTCGGCATATGCTCCCGACAAGCCTCCACCACCCCCGCGTCGATCTCAACCATGTCGATGATCTCCATCTCGGGATGTCGCGCCAACTCCCGCACCACTCCCCCGTCACCGCCCCCGATCACCAACGCCCGCCGCGGATTCGCCAGCGACAACATCGGAATCTGCACGAGCGATTCGTGATAAGCATGCTCGTCCATCTCGGTGAGCTGAATATGCCCATCCAACAGCAGCGTCCGTCCGAACGCATAGGTATCCACGATGTCGATCGACTGAAACTCTGTCCTCCGCCGAAGCACCCACGCCGAAACCTCCGCCTGCATCGACAACCGCTCTCCCCGAATCGGAAAGGTCAAGAACCGCTCACTCATAGATTCATTGTGACTCCGAGCCCCACTCCCTCGTCTGAGCCCCATCCCTCGGTTTCCCGGCCCCGGCCTTTGACGAGCCAGAAAGTGTTTCGGAAACTGAGGGAGGGGGTTGGGGTGGGAGCCTCGGCAGTCGACAAGACTCAGAAACTCCACGCCCCGTGCCAAAGGAACGGTACAATCCTCCCCCTTCGTGCTCCTGACCGTCACCTGCACCCATACGCCTGCCACCGACCTCGGTTTCTTGCTTCACAAGAACCCGACGCGGCTGCATTCCGCCGAGCTCTCGTTCGGCAAGGCGCACGTATTCTATCCCGAAGCCAATGAGGATCGGTGCACCGCCGCCCTGCTCGTCGAGGTGGATCCGATCGGCTTGGTAAGAGACCGCCGCGGCCCGAGCGGCGACGGTGGAAGGTTCGACCAATACGTCAACGACCGTCCCTATTCCGCCAACTCATTCCTGAGCTCCGCGATTCTGGAGTTCTACTCGACCGCCATGTCCGGCCGAAGCAAGGAGCGCCCCGAACTCGCGGAGTCACCGCTGCCCCTGGAGGCCAAGCTACCCGTCGTCGCCTGTGGCGGTGGAGAAGAGATGCTACGCCGATTCTTCGAGCCACTCGGCTACGAGGTCGAGGTCCATCCGATTCCTCTCGACACCCAATTTGCCGAGTGGGGGGAGAGCAACTACTTTTCCCTGACTCTCCGGGGCACACTCAAAGTCTCTGAGCTCCTGAACCACCTCTACGTGCTGATTCCGGTGCTCGATAATGAGAAGCATTACTGGGTCGATCCTACCGAGATCGACAAACTCATTCGTCGGGGTGGGCCGTGGCTGACTGCCCATCCGGCGCGGATCGAGATCGTCCGCCGCTACCTACGACGCGACAGTCATCTGACCCGCGACGCCCTCGCGCGACTCACCATCGCCGATGCCGATCCCGATCCCGATCGACGCGAGGCCGACGATGCCGCCGGCGAGCAGAAGGTCGAGAAACCCATCTCCCTGCATCAAGTTCGTCTCAACGCGGTGCATGAGGTGCTGAAGAACGCCGGTGCCCGGCGGGTCCTCGACCTCGGCTGCGGCGAGGGCCAACTGCTGCAGATCCTCATGAAGGACCTCAGCTTCACCGAGGTCGTCGGGATGGACGTCAGCCACGCCGCTCTCCACCGCGCCGACCGGAAGCTAAAGCTCGATCGGCAGCCACCCAAAGTCGCCGAGCGGATGCGCCTGATTCATGGCTCGCTCGTCTACCGCGATGCGCGGATCGCTGCGTTCGATGCTGCCGCTGTCGTCGAAGTGATCGAACACCTCGATCCACCTCGCCTTGCCAGCTTCGAGCGCGCGCTATTCGAGTTCGCGCGTCCCCGGATCGCCGTCGTCACAACCCCGAACCAGGAGTACAACGCCCTCTTCCCGACCCTCCACGCGGGCGAGATGCGCCACCTTGACCATCGGTTCGAGTGGACCCGCGCCCAGTTCGAAGCCTGGGCCGGACGAGTTGCCGAAAAGCACGGCTACCGGTTCTCGACCTTCCCGCTCGGTCCCATCGACCCCGTCCACGGTGCCCCGTCGCAGATGGCGGTCTTCGAAATCGGCGCGGAGGTGACCGCGTGATCTACCCGGTTCCGGAGCTTTCGCTCATCCTTCTCGTGGGAGCCTCGGGCTCAGGCAAATCTACGTTCGCGCGGAAGAACTTTCTGCCGACCGAGGTGGTGTCTTCCGATGCCTGCCGCGGCATGGTCTGGGACGACGAAATGAGCCTCGAAGCTACGGGCGACGCCTTCGAGCTCCTCCATTTCATCGTGCGCAAGCGTCTCCAACTCGGAAAGCTCACCGTCGTCGATGCCACCAACGTCCGTGCCGAGGACCGACGCGAACTCGGCCGCATCGCGCACGAGATGAACGTGCTCTCTGCGGCGTTCGTGTTCAATATCCGTCAGGAAGTCTGCCACGAGAGGAACCAGAGCCGCCCCGACCGCCAGTTCGGACCCCATGTTGTCCGTAACCACACGCGCCTAATGAAGGCTTCGATCCGTGACATGGGGCGCGAGCATTTCCGCTTCGTCCACGTCCTCAACGGACCCGAGCAGGTCGATGCCGCGGAGATCATTCGCCAAAAATCCTGGTCGGATCGACGCGACGACAAGGGGCCGTTCGATGTCATCGGCGACGTCCACGGTTGTTGGGACGAACTGTCTGAGCTCATGGACAACCTCGGCTACACCGTTGAGCGTCTGCCCGAGCCCGAGGTGATCCTGCCGGACATCGATTCAATTCGCCAGGCGGAGAATGCCTGGATGCGCCGAGCGCGCCGCTATTTCCGCGTCACCGCGCCCGAGGGTCGCAAGGCGATCTTCCTGGGCGACCTCATCGACCGTGGCCCGAACTCGGTCGATGCCCTCAAATTCGTCATGTCGATGGTCGCCGATGGCACCGCACTTTGCGTGCCGGGAAACCACGACGTCAAGCTTCTCAAGCTCCTAAGAGGGCGGAACGTCACGCTGACTCACGGTCTCGCCGGCACCGTCGAGCAGCTCAACCTCGAGACCGAGGAGTTCCGTAGTGAGGTCGCGAACTTCATCGACTGCCTCGTCTCGCACCTCGTGCTCAACGATGGAGATCTGGTGGTCGCCCACGCCGGGATGAAGCAGGAGTTCCAGATGCGTGCCTCCGGCCGGGTCCGCGAGTTCGCGCTGTACGGCGAGTCCACCGGCGAAACCGACGAGTTCGGCCTCCCCGTCCGCTACCCGTGGGCTCAGGATTACCGTGGTCGCGCTCGCGTCATCTATGGCCACACCCCCGTTCCGCAGCCCGAATGGCTGAACAATACGCTCTGCATCGACACCGGCTGCGCCTTCGGTGGCGCGCTCACCGCCCTGCGCTACCCTGAGCTGACGCAGGTGCGAGTCACCGCCAAGCAAACCTACGCGGAGCCTGCGCGACCGCTAGAGCTGAACGCCCAGGGGCTCTCGGGTCAGCATGCCGCCGACGACGTGCTCGACCTCGCCGACGTGAGTGGGAAGCGGATCGTCGAGACTCGACTGCGCGGGAATGTCACGCTGCGCGAGGAGAACTCCGCCGCCGCACTCGAAGCGATCAGCCGTTTTGCGACGAACCCCAAGTGGCTCGTCTACTTGCCGCCGACCATGTCCCCGTGCGAGACCTCGACCCGAGAGAGCTATCTCGAATACCCAGACGAGGCGTTCGCCTACTTCCGAGACAACGGTTGTGGCTTGGTCGTGTGCGAGGAGAAGCACATGGGCTCGCGCGCAGTGATCGTGCTCTGCCGCGATGAATCGGTGGCGGCGAGGCGATTCGGGGTCGACAGCGGGGAGATCGGGGTGATCGTTACCCGAACCGGGCGTCGGTTCTTCGACGAAATCGAGAGGGAGCGCGCCCTCCTCGACCGCATCGGCGGGGCGATGACCAATTCCGGACTCTGGGACCGGCTGGAGACCGATTGGATCGTGCTTGATACCGAGCTCATGCCGTGGTCGGCAAAGGCTCAGCAACTCCTGCGACGCCAGTACGCACCTGTCGGTGCCTCCGGTCAGGCCGCCCTCGCGGCGGCAGTTCGCAGCCTCCACAGCGCTCAGAAGGCGATGGTAAGTCCATCTGAGGAACTAGACCGACTTGCGCAGAGGATCGACGAGAAGCACACCGCGATCGACAAGTACGTTGACGCTTACCGCCGCTACTGCTGGACCGTCGCGACCCTCGACGACCTCAAGATCGCACCGTTCCACATCCTTGCGACCGAGGGACGGGCCCACGTGGACAAGAACCACACATGGCACATGGACACCCTCGCCGAACTGTGCGCCGCCGAGCCCCGAACCCTTTTCCGCACACCGTATCTGGAGGTGGACACGACCGACGAAGCGAGCGTCGCGCGCGGCGTCGCCTGGTGGGAGGATCTCACCGGCAAGGGCGGCGAAGGGATGGTCGTTAAGCCGCTCGACTTCGTCGGCCAAGGCGACGGCGGGATCATCCAGCCCGCGATCAAGTGCCGCGGGTCGGAGTATCTCCGAATCATCTACGGCCCCGAGTACGACCGCCCGGAGCACCTGCTGCGACTTCGCAAGCGCGGTCTCTCGACCAAGCGGTCGCTGGCGCTCCGCGAGTTCGCGCTCGGAGTCGAGGCGCTGGAGCGCTTCGTCCGCCAAGAGCCCCTTCGCCGAGTCCACGAGTGTGTCTTCGCCGTCCTCGCGATGGAAAGCGAGCCGGTCGATCCAAGGCTCTGAGCGGGAAGTTCCCTTTCTCCTGCGGGGATGATTGTGCGCCGGAATGAGGAATGGGCTAGGGGTGGAGATTCCCTGCCCGTAAAATGCTGCGTGTCATCGGCACACTGGATTTCGCGGTGCCAAGAGCACCACCGTCCCGTTGTCCAAGCCGGTCCCCCAACCTCAGTCGCTACCGAAAACCTCGCGAGCTTCGTCCACACGTTTCAGGATCGCTTCCGGCAACCGGTCCCGGGCCCCGAAGGTCGATCCGGGGCGGGGGCGGACTTCCTGTGACGGGAGCTTCACCGAATAACTGGGCTCGACTTTCACCTCTACCGCGTAACCGGTCCGGACTCCCAAACGATAGTCGATGAGCTGCCGATGCCACTCATTCGTCGTCTGCTTCTGGCCTTTCAGTTCCATCGCTTCCGCCAGCCCGAGCGACTCGGGATCCATCGCGACGGTGAGACCCGTCGCCGACCGGGCAAAGATCTCATCGCTCGACTGGGACGCCACACTGACTTCGGTCGTCAGGGGAATGCCGCTGAGAAACAGCTCCGTAGGCTCAACCGAGAGCGGCTTGCCGCGGAGAAGGCCCATATCGGTCATATCCTCCGGCACGCTTGTGTGAAACAGTTGCTGATCAAAAAACCAGCCCCGGACGATCTCCCGTTGCGCGGGGCTCAAGTCCCCGACCGTAAGCGGACCCTTGCCGAATTGAGCCCACTGGGTCGACGTCAGACTCCCTAGGAACGGCAGCGCCTCGTTGAAGACGTATCCAACCAATGCCTGGTCCGCATCTGGGCTCGCGTAGCAAATGTAGCTCCAATCGAGCGTCCCGTAGGTCGGTATCCGCGGTGCAGTAGATTGATAGCGAGAAGCTGCCGCGATCGTGAGACACCCTTCCCGCCGAATAGACGCCACGAGTTCCTTGAGGGCGACCCGGTCCATGCGGGCCTTACGGGCGGCGACCGGCAGATAGGGCCGAACGATCGTCCAGCCGTCTTCCCGCGCCGTTGATGCGAAGGGAATTCGCTCCTCCTCGGCGGTACTCCGCTGCTCCATCTGGTAGGCAAGGTCGTCGTCCGTCTTGAGCGAGTCGGATGCGATGAACTGCATGAGGCTCGTAACGAGTCCGTCGCTGACCGTGCCCAAAAGCGGCCCCTTCGGTCCGCAGACTTGCCGACTCAATTTGCCCGCGACCAGCCCCATAGGATCGCGCCCGACCGGGTCTCCAAGCAGTTCCTTGAGATCGATCGCAGGATTTTGCCCATCCGCCTCGGACATGCTGACGCCCATCGATCCAGTGATCTTTCGCTGGTCCTTCGTCAGCCCATTGCGGCTCATCGCCCGCGCGTAGCCAATGTAGCGACGAAGAGTGCAGAACTTCCTCGTTAGGTCATCGATTTCGAGCGCCACCCCGCGATGCGGTAGATCGGGAGCGGAACGCACAGGACGGGCGGGAAAGGTGCCCTCCCCGGCCACGATCCGATTGCCCGCAGGGTCAACCACGGACAACTGACACGAGAACGCGATCGGCCCAGTCCGGCGAATCGCAAACAGGGTCTTTCGATAGCCAACTTTGAAACTGCCAGGCCCGTACTGGGGTAGATCCCCCCAATTCACGTACGGCTTGCGTGGATTGCCAAGCTTAGTCTTCGCATCCTCGACCAACTTGATCTGAGCGGTGAAGTCGCGAATCGCCGCTGGCCCGCCCGCTGGGAGAGTCTGCTGGAGGACGGTCGGCAAGTCGGCATACACCACCCGCCGCCCAAGCACCATCTTGGCGAGCCTGTCTCCTCCAAGAATCCCGAGCATGCGCACCGTGAACCGCGTTAGCGGATTCGTCTCCTTCTGGTGTTTGAGATCGTCGGTGGAGGCTTCGCCATTTAGGTCGACGAGCCGATAGCGGTCGGCGGCAAGTTCCGCTTCGTGACGATCGAAAGCGCTTCCTCCAAGCCGCTTGGCTTGGAAGGCGAGAATTGAATCGATCTTCGCCGCGATCTTGGCCCGCTCCGCGTCGGCGGCGGCCTTGCGGCGCGCAGATGAGCGGGTTAACATCCGCACCGAGCCCTGCTGCACCCAATCGGCATCCATCACCGACGCCAGTTTGGTGAGCACCACCTCGATGGGCTGATCTTTGAAATCGGCGAATAGAGGTTCGCTTGCCAAGTCGTTCCCGCACTGAAGCGCTTCCCCGGACTGTCGCGCCAAGTCGGCCACGACGGCCTTGACCGGAGCCGCATCGGTGGCGAAGGAGACGGTCCCCGCACGCAGGGCCAAAAGGGCGGTCAGGCACAGCATTATTTAAGCAACGCGTTAGGCATCTTCATTGGTTCGTGAGTTGGAAATATCAGCCTCGACCGAGAGCGGTAGAGCTTCGTTGATACGTCAGAACATGGAATTGGAATTGTCAGTCCGAGCGAGACCTGGCGACGTCCAGGAACCTTGTATGGCGCCTAAGCCAGCAACTTCGTCACGATCTCGCCCGACACGTCGGTGAGCCGGAAGTTACGACCCTGCGACTTGTAGGTAAGCCGGGTGTGATCCAGACCCATCTGATTCAAGATCGTCGCGTGCAGGTCGTGGATCCCGACCGGGTCCTGCGCGATCGAGTAACCGAGTTCATCCGTCGCACCCAAAGCCAACCCTGGCTTGATCCCACCGCCCGCCATCCACATCGTGAACGCGTGCGGGTGGTGATCGCGACCCAAGTAGGGTGAGCCGCCCCGGCCCTCGTTCATCGGCGTACGACCGAACTCGCCGCCCCAAACCACGATCGTCTCGTCCAGCAGCCCACGCCGCTTCAAGTCCTTCACCAACGCCGCCGCCGCCTGGTCCGTCTGAATACACATCCGCGGAAGCGCGTGCTTCAAGTCGTCGCCCTCACTTGCGCCATGGTTATCCCACCCTCGGTGATAGAGTTGTACAAATCGAACGCCGCGTTCAACCAACCGCCGCGCGAGCAAACAGTTATTCGCAAAGCTCTTCTTTCCCGGCTCGGTCCCGTAAAGTGCATGGGTCTCCGGCGATTCCTTGGAGATATCCATCAGCTCCGGCACGCTGGTCTGCATCCGATAAGCAAGTTCGTACTGCTCGATCCGCGTCTCGATCTCCGGGTCTAGGCTCTGTTTGAGCTTCATCTCGTTGAGGTCGTGCAAGGCGTCCAGCGTGTCGCGGCGCACTTCGCGCGACACCCCATCTGGATCGGATACGAACAGCACCGGGTCGCCAGCAGACCGGAATTCGACCCCCTGATAACTCGACGGCAGGAATCCCGAGCCCCAGCACGACTTGCCCCCGTCCGGATTGTTGTCCCCCGACATGAGCACTACGAACCCCGGCAGGTCCTTGTTCTCCGAACCCAAGCCGTAGGTCATCCAAGATCCCATGCTCGGTCGACCCGGAATCTGGAACCCGGTGTTCATGAACAACTGCGCCGGCGCGTGGTTGAACTGCTCGGTGTGCATCGACCGGATGATCGCGCACTCGTCGGCGATCTCCTTGAAATGCGGCAGCAACTCGCTGACCGAATGGCCCGCCTTCCCGACCTGCTCGAACTTGAATGGTGACCCCAACAGCTTCGGCGTCCCCTTGATAAATGCGAACCGCTCACCCATGATGATGTCCTCGGAGATCATCTCGCCGTTGTGCTTCACGAGCAGCGGCTTGGAGTCGAACAAATCAATCTGCGACGGCGCGCCTGCCATAAACAGGTAGATCACGTTCTTCGCCTTCGGCGCGAAGTGCGGCTTCTTCGGCGCCATCGGATCGTGCCGCGTCTCCTGCATGATCCGCTCGGCCAGCGCGTTGTCGAGCATCAGCGACGACAACGCAAGGCTGCCGATGCCGTACCCAACCTGCTTGAAGAAGGTCCGTCGAGTGAGATCGCGAAGTGGGTCGTTCATCTTATTCCTTGGTGATCGTCTCGTCCAGATTCAGCAGCACATTCGCCGCCATCGTCCACGCGGCACTCTCGGGCGTCGCCTTCATCTTCTTCGCCGCCGTCGGGTCGCCCGCGTACCTGCTCCGCAGCTTCTTCAACAAAGCCACCAAGCGGTCCCGTTCCGCAACCCCTGGCCATCGGCCGGTCGTGCACCGGAACCCAAACGCCAGCCGCCGGCCATCGTCGCCCGTCGTGCCCTGCATCCGCCTGGCCAAACCGTGGGCGGCATCCATGATCGCGGCGTCGTTCAGCATCGCCAGCGCTTGCAGAGGCGTATTAGTGCGAATGCGCCTCACTGTGCAAGACTCCCGAGTCGTCGCATCGAATGCGGCAAAGCTCGGATACGGAGCCGTGCGCTTCCAGAACGTATAGATCCCGCGCCGGAACCGGTTCTCGCCGTTGCTCGTCATCCAACTTTCGCCGCTGTATGGCGAGTCCCAGGTGCCGTCCGGTTGCAGCGGGAAGACGCTCGGACCTCCCACCTTCAGACTCAACACCCCGCCCGATTGCAGGGAGATATCCCGGATAGCCTCCGCCTCGAGTCGATACCGTGGCCCTCGAGCAAGCAACGCATTCGAAGGGTCTCGCGACATCAAGGCCGCCGACGCCACCGATGACTGCCGATAGGTCGCCGACGTCACGATCAGCTTGAGCATCGACTTCATATTCCACTTGCGCGCGATGAACTCGGTCGCTAGCCAGTCAAGCAACTCTCGATGGGTTGGGGGCGAACCCTGGGTGCCGAAGTCCTCGCTCGTCTCGACGATTCCTCGTCCGAACACGCCCTCCCAAAGCCGATTCACCTCTACCCGAGCCGTCAAGGGGTTGCGAGGATCGACGATCCACTTCGCCAGACCAAGGCGGTTGGCGGGAAGGGAAGAAGCCATCGCGGGCAGGAACGCCGGGCTGCACGCCGTGACCTCGGCCCCCTTGCTCAGGAACTCGCCGCGGATGTGCACATTCGTCTTGAGTGGCCCGGTAGCCGGTTTGTCGCGTAGCACGAGTGCCGTTGGAATTTGTGCCTGAAGTTGATTCAGAGCAGTCTGCTTCCCGTCCCGCGCCACGCGTAAAGGGACCAGCGTCGGGCTGACCGTCTGATAGAACGCGGCAACCCTGGGGTCGTCGGGCCCAGCCGTCAACAACGTCCGCACCTCGGCAGGGATCGCATACTGGGTCGGGTGTTCCGCCTCCATGAGCGACAGCCGGAATCGGCCGATCGTATGCTGCGGCCACTCACTGGAGGTCATCGACAACTTGATCTTCAACTCGCCAGAAGTCATTAGAGGCGAGGCCAACTCGTAAACGGCATCATGGGGCTTGCCGATCTGACCGTACAGTGCCCAACCGGAGTTCGGGTCGTCGTCCAAGGTCGCCGCTGCCGAGTAGCCGGGCTGGGTAAAGTCCACCGCCGCCTCGCGAATCGGTAGCGGCTTGCCGTCGAAAGAAGCCTCAAACTTGGTGAGAATGAAGTTGCCACTGGTCGCGCGGCCGGGCCCGTTCAGGGCGAGCGTCGAATCGGGCAGAGCTTCCAGTCGAATTCCCGTCGTCCGACCTACGGGCACCTTTGCCGTCAGCTCGTAGACCGCTTGACCCAGGTTCTCGCCTTCGACACGGATACTGCCATCGGGCAAGACCTTCGCCGTCTCACCGGCGGGTACCGAAACGGCACCCGACAGAGGCGCAGCGGGCACCGCCTTCGCCGCCTGGACCCACTTCTCGCGCTCCGGGGCCAACGCTTCGGCCGCGACCTTCAACGACTGATTTGCGGCGACCAGCTCTTGCCGCAACTTCGATCGCTGCGCTGCCTGCTCGGGCGATGGAACCTCGATCTGAGGCTCGTACCATTTCTCCTCACCGATCGCCTTAGAGCCGACCGGGTCGATCTCCGCATTCGAGAAGAAGGCTGCAAGCTGATAGAAATCCTTCTGGGTGAACGGGTCGTATTTGTGGTCGTGGCAACGCGCGCACTGAATCGTCGAGCCTAAGAACACCGTCCCCGTCGTTCCGACTCGGTCCAGCACTACATTGAAGTGCGCTTCCGCCTGATCGACTCCGCCCTCCAGGTTCATCATTGTGTTGCGGTTGAACCCGGTCGCTACGAGTTGGTCCATCGAAGGGTTGGGGAGCAAATCTCCAGCGAGCTGGTCGATCGTAAAGAAATCGAACGGCTCGTTTCGATTGAACGCCTCGATCACCCAGTCTCGATACTTCCAAGCCGTGCGCTTTAAATCCTTCTCGTAGCCATCGCTGTCCGCGTAGCGAGCCAAATCCAGCCAACCACGGGCCATGTGCTCGCCGTACTGGGGCTTGGCCAGCAATCGATCCACCACTCTCTCGTAGGCGTCGGGCCGCTTGTCGGCAAGGAAGGCGTCGATCTCGCTCGGCGTCGGGTTCAGACCGGTCAAATCGAGCGTCACGCGGCGGAGTAGGGTCTCGCGTGGAGCCTCCAGACTTGGCTTCAGTCCCTCCTTCTCAAGCTTAGCGAGCACGAACCGATCGATCGGATTTCGCGCCCACTTCACGTTCTTGACGACGGGTAGGGGCGGGCGAACCGGGGTGACGTAAGCCCAATGTGGCGGCTTGACAACGCCCGTAGTCGACGCGCCCTGAGATATCCAGCTCTTGATTTGGCCGATCTGCGCATCCGAAAGCGGGGCGAAGCCCATTGGCATCCGCGGGTTGCCGTCGGTGCCGAGCAACCGAATGACAAGTTGCGACTTGTCGGGTTGACCGGGCACGATGACGCGAGCGAGGGACTTCGCCGACGTGAGGTCAAGATTCCCCGCCGGCTCTGCGCCCGAGTGGCACGAAGCACAGTGCGCCTTGAGCATCGGAGCGACGTCATGGACGTAGTCCACGCGCTCCGGCGCGGAGCCCGCAAGCACCGCGATGGGCAGCGGCAATGCCGCCGCCAGGCCAAGCCAAAGTCGCCGACCTCTCAACTTAATGCACCTTGCGAAGCAGCGTCACGCGGCCAATCGGCACCCACTCCACGACGAGGATGTCCTTCTTGTTGATCCAGATCGCGGCGTGCGGATGCACGAACTTGCCGGGAATGAACTTCTCCCGCGGCGCACCGCGCAAGTCGGAGGGATCGCCATCGCCGAGCTGAGCCGCGACGAGGTTGTTCTTGTCTAATATCGTTACTACGCTCGAAAGGTCTGGGACGAGTACCAAACCGTGGTTGTAATGGATGTGGCAAGGCTTTCGCATGCCAAGCGTGACAAATCCCAGGTGCTGGCCGTCGAGGGTGAACTCTTGAAGTCGATGATTGCCCCGGTCGGCGATCACAAGTTTGGGCGTGTGGCCTCGGGTGTCGACCCACAGGCCGTGCGGCTCCTGGACCTTGCCCGCTTCCGACCCCGGTCGGATCACGATCCCCTTGTAGTCGCCGTCCTTTGAATAGCGGTGGATGTAGCTCGAGCCGTACCCGTCCGCGACGAACACATCGCTGTTCGGGTCAAACGCAACATTGGTCGGGCGCCAGCGGTTCACGTCGGGATAGACGCCGGACTCGGTCGGGCATCCTTTCTCCCAAATGACCTTGCCCTTCAGGTCGGTCTTGACGATCTTGCAGCGGTTGGTATCGCAGTGATACAGATACTCCTCGGAACCCTCCTTGCGAATGTCGAGACCGTGCGCACCACCGCGGAACTCCGCGCCCCACGACTCGATGAACTTGCCCTTCTGGTCGTAAACGACAACCGCGTCGGAACTGACGCTGCCCGAGTGGACGGTGTGCGCCATGTAGATACGCCCGGCATGGTCCAGCGCCAAGCCATGGGTGTCGCCCCACATCAGGTTCGACGGTGGCGTGAGCCAGTCGTGAAACACCTCGTACGTGTGCTCACCGGTCCCGATGATCGGCCGAGTCTTCGGGGTAGCGTCTTGCCCCATCGCTCTGAGGAAGGGAGCAGCCGCGAGGCCAGCGACGACCGAGGTAGCGGAACGCAGCACCGCGCGCCGAGAAAGGGGGGAGTTGTCCATGTCCACCCCTAGTTTAGTGCGTCTGCTCGCCTTTCGGGCCGTTTTTTTTCGGCTTGGCAGGAGGAGTTCGAACCTAGCGACGACCTACTCTCACATTCTCACTTTGCACTGTGCCACTGCGGACAGTACTAAAGATACTATTCTTGTTGCTACGGGCCAAAGCCGACGATTGGCCCTCCACCAATAGGAGGCGAAGTTTCCTTGCGATTGTCAACCACATGCGGTTGCATTGGTTGGAAAACCTGCGCTAACTAGGGGCGCACCCTCATGGGCAGTCGGCAGTCGGCAGTCGGCAGTCGGCAGTCGGTAAGGCTACGCCCTTGTGCGTCGCCTGCGTAGGAAAGCCAAGCCTAGCCCCAGCGCACCCATCGTGGCCGGTTCGGGAACCGCATTGGCGCGGATGTTGTCCACTCCGAGCGTCGCCGCCAAAGACACGCCACCGTTGCTCGGCGCACCGGGGTTATGTCGGAACATCAGTCGATTTGGATTGGTCAACGTGTCGGCGAACGACGTCGTACCCTCGGTCTGAGTGAAAAGGGATTCTCCAATGGCGAAGCTGAAATGATGCCACCCAGGTGTGCCCGGGAGCACGGCTGAAAAATTCGAGACCCACTGGGTCGAGGTGGTGATGTCGAAGAACACCATCCGCATGTCGAGCTCGGCGGTGCCGAAGTTCTCGAAGTCGACCGAGATGCTTCCGATCCCGGCGGCGAGGTAATTGCCGCGCCACTGGTCCAGGTTGAACATCGCCATCTTCGAGTATTGCCCGACCCCCCCGAGCGACTGCATCTGGAGGTAACCATCCCCCGTCCCGGTCGGCCCGCCGTTAGGCTGCCAGAGCGGTTGCGCCCCATTCCAGGACTGGATGTTGGAATTGAACGTATCCGTCTGGCCGACGGTGACCTGGCCAAAGACGGCCGCGCTCGAAGTCAAAGCAACGCAAAGTAAGGCAAATCTCTTCATCGAACCTCTCCCAAAACAAAGGCGACGGTGGGTCGCCAAGAACTTGCTAGTAGCTTAGCTCAGTCGCCAGATTCTTGCCAGGCTGACAATTTTGCGGGGAAAGGTGAACCCCCTGGAGGGGGAAGGGGCATAGCGATTCGCTTAAGGCTCCAGACCCTCCCCCGAGGGGCGCAAGATGGTAGCCCGGCGGTCACTCCGGCGACCCGGGGAATGGGGTCACCATAAGCTTCCGACCCCGAAGGCGGTCGAAGAGGTTGGTAGGCAACCGCCCGAAGTATCTTGAACCTTTAGTGAACCGCTATGCGGGGAATGGGGTGAACAACTGGCACCCAATTTGAATCCAATCGAGATCACTTAGGCCAGCTACCACCAATCCGAACAAAAGCTAGCCACCTTTCTTATGGCGAATCACCGGCTTGCCACCCCGAGACGCTCGGGAACCTGCATTGAGGCGGTGAGCAAGGAACCAAGTGAACAAATCCTCGCGATCGAACACTTCGACAATCCCGTGACCGCGACCCTCAAGCATCGTGAGCGTCGGCTCGCCGCCGGAACTCCGCATCGAGGCCGCCGCCTGCACCGAGCCCTTCGGAGGGATCACGTTGTCGTCGGTCCCGTGGAAAATCCAAGTCGGCACCCTGGACAGGTCAGCGATCGAGCCGTAGCGGGTCTCGGGGGCCGGAGCGCAAACCGGGGCGATCGCCGCAAAGCGGTCCGGAAAAGCAAGCGCGGTGGCCCACACCCCTGCCCCGCCAAGGGACATCCCGGTCAGATAAACCCGGTCCTTGTCGCCGTTGTAATTCGCGATCACGTCGTCAACGAGCGCAATTAGCGACTTCGGATCGTCCCATGATCCGCCCGCGTTGCACTGGGGCGAGATCACGATGAAGGGAAGGTTCTCGTGCCGGTCCAGTCGCTGAGGCAAACCGTATCGCTTGAGTTTATTGAGATCGCTGCCTCGGCAGGACGCGCCGTGAAGGTACAGGATCACCGGCAGCTTCTTCTCGCTCTCCTCGGCACCCGGCGGGACGAACAGCAAGTACCGATAGCCCCGACCATGCTCGGGCGTAAATCGCTCCTCAGTCTCAGTCGCCCGTGCGGTCCCCAGCGAAAATACGAGGAGAAGGAGCGTAAAAAGAGGGGCTAAGAGTCGGTTGGGGTTCATCCTTGATTCGCTCCGATAGGGCGTCCGCTCTCTTCTTATCGGCCCCATGGGTCCGAATTTCGTGTCCTTCAAATCAAAGGAGCGGCGCCGCCGGCCCTGGGTGTCCTCCGGCTAAACGCTCGCTCCTAGTGTAGGTCGTTCCGCCTCGACTGTCAACTTGAACCCGCTGATTTACAGGAATCTGCGCAGCAATGCGCAGACTCCCGCGTGGGTGTTGGAGTGTTGGAGGAAGAACCAACCCTTCCAAATCCCGTGATCCTGAGTAGCCTGTCAAGCTTCATTTGTCTTGTTTCAATGCGGTGCCACGGCTTGGCCAGGTCCGTAGATGCCTGAGAAACCGGAACTGCTTCCTGGCAAGCCGTGCTTCTATGCACCAAGTGGTATTCCGGTACAGGGCTCCATTTGTAAGAGGGCGAGGGGAAGCAGCGGGAGGATGCTGGAGGGACTCATCAAGGTTCTTTCATCTTAAGCGGCCCGTCGAGTCGATCGTATCCGAAACGATCGATTGCAGGACTTGCGCGAGACGCCTCGATCGAGATAGATAATTCGGATGGTAGGTTCGGTAGGAACAGGTCGGCAGACTGGGATGAATCAGTCTTGCTAGCTCGCGATGGGAATGCGCGTCAAACTCAGATTTCTCCACGCCTAGGAACGCACCTTCCAACATGGATTCATAGTTTGGTCCCGTCCAAAACACCACGCAGTCTGGTTTGGCGATTTCCACCTCCAGTAAAACGAGTTGAAGCAGACGTTCATCGTTACCAATATTGGTTGCCCGCGCGCGGTGCTGATCGACCCGCCCGAGGTTGGTCCATGCAAGTGCGCACGGATCGGACCCCGGATTAAGCTTCAGTTGCAAATTATGTGAGGCCAGCCAGAATGGGCTCCTATAATAGCGACGACCATTCTCAAACTCCGCGTACATGTCCAAGAGTCTCGAAGTAGCTGACTCAGACGGTGCTAGCGGTGGAACCAGGTCCCACCCATGCGTTTCCTGACCTATCACCATGATCCGTACCGTTTGCTCGAAGTAGGCCTCGGGCAGCCTCATGAATAGCGGAAAGGAGTAACCGGTCTCCCGCGGCGCAATCGACGAAATGTAGGGACCGTACTCTTCGTACAGGTCCCTTAACTGCCTGTTAGTCTCCGCCCACTTTGTCCCGGCCATCCAGCTACCGATGCGCGGGTGGGAAGACCTGAACCAGCACGACCCCGTGCCGCGCCACCGTCGCCGAAAACCCACTCGACTTCGAGCCGAGGTTCTTCTGACGCCAAAGATCGCGCACCCGACAGTTCGCCGGCAACGCCAAATTGCGCCAATCGACCGACACCGTCGCCGGATCGTCGTTCTGGTTGAATAGACCCACCGCCCACGACCCATCGGCCAACGGCTTGGCCCAGACCTCAAGACCGTTCCGATTGGAAATCTGCCGTGCCTGAATCCCCAACGCGTCCTGGTCCACGTCCAGCACCTCGTCGTTGGTCAGCAGGCCGAGCGTAAACGCGTCCAGGTTCTCCAGATCGCAACCGAGCAGCAACGGAGCGGACAACAAACACCAGAGCGAGATGTGGGTGTACTGCTCGTTCGGAGTCAGGTTGGTCGGCCTAAGCGCCGGACCCCAGCCGAGGCGACCGACCACGAGCATGTCGGGGTCGTTCCAGTGGCCCGGACCCGCGGCACCGTGCCAGCGGTCCTGGGTCGCCCAGATGCTGGAGACGCTGCCCCAGCTGTCGTTTATGTCCCCCGTCGTGCGCCATGAGTTTGACAATGCCGCAAATTTGTCCGCGATCTTGAAGTCGGCACTGTTGGACAAGCTGTAGAAGATGTCCCGACCGGATGCGTGCAGCGCATCGGTCATCGCTCCCACGTGCTCGGGGTCGAGCGGGTTCCAGTCGTACTTCAGGTAGTCGACGCCCCAAGCGGCATACTGCTTGGCATCCTCGACCGCCTTGGGATAGGTTCCCATGCGTTGGAAGTTCTTCCGCCCCGTGTAGCGGTGATTCTCGTTGACGTCGGTGCCGAAGTCGTCCTTGCCGTCCGCCTGGAAGGTCGAACCGCCAATGTACGAAGCGTAGCTCTGAGCCCATGGCGTAGAGTAAATGCCCGACTTGAGCCCCATGGCGTGAATCGTCTTGACCATCCCGGCCATATCCGGGAACTTCTTGTTGCCCTGAATCCCGCCAAACTCGCCGCCGCGCTCACCCTGCCAGCCGTCGTCGATGTTGACGTAAGACCAGCCGTGATCCTTCAGCTTGGCCGCCATCGCCCGAGCCGAACGGAGCACCTTGTCCATCGAGACCGAGTCGGCCCAGCAGTTCCAGCTGTTCCAACCCATCGGCGGGGTCAGCGCGATCTTGTCTCCCACCACGATCTTGAAAGCGCGCGAGGTCTTGCCCTTACCGTTCGAGGCGGTCACCGTAGCGGTGTAGGAACCGGGTTGGGCCACCCGTCCGGTGATGCGACCGCTGGCCGGATCGATCTGGAGCCCGCTCGGCAACCCGGTCGCCCCGAAGGTCATCGGTCGGTCGCCGGTCGCGGTGACGGTGAAGAGGAACGGGTTGCCCGGAGTCACGCCGAAAATCTGCGGACCCGTCAACCGGGGGGTCGGCTTGGGAGCCGGAGTCAGAATCTCCGCCTTTTCCTTAGGCGGGATCACGACCGTCGGCTTGCCCGAGAACATCGAAATCGTCGCGAGCGCCCAATCGGCATGGTCGTAGTTGATCCCGTCGCCACCGTCTTCCACGAGCAGGGTCAGCACCTTCCGTCCCTTGAGATCGACGTCCACATTCAGCGCGGAGTCCTTGACGTGCATCACCGGGCTCGCATACAGCGTCTCGCCATCGGCGATCACCCTGAAGTTGACCGAGCCCTCCTCGTTCGCCTCGGAGTCGACTCCAACCATCGCCCGGAAGCGATCGCCGTGGCCGCCCAGATTGACCCGGAACACGCTGCGGGCGTGGGTGCCGACGCCGGTGGCGAAGACCTTCCCGCCGATCGTCAGCGGATGGCCATCGCACGATTGGTTGACCATCGGCTTGCCGTATCCTTGAACCATCGCGTTCAGGTTGAGGCTAGTCAGCGAAATCTCCGTGGAGGGAGCAAGGGCGAGGAGTGCGGCAAGAATCATGATCGAGGTCCTTCGAGGGGGCGATAGTTTACGTCAAGGGCGATTAGGCGGCGCAAGTGCGTTACCAATCGCTGGAGGAATGAGGGGTAGTTGCGGGCTTCTTTCGGCGACCAAAGCACCTCGGACAGCGCGCACTCGCGCGGGAATGCCATGTACTCCGCCTGATGCGTATCGGGGATGTACTCCGTCCAAAGCTGGCCTTGCGATCCGAGCACGTGTTTGGCTTCGTCGGCGGTTAACTGAGTCGGAATCGGCTCGTAGGCGTACACTCGATCAAGCGGCAGGAATCCGCCGATCGCCAAGGGCTCTTTCTTCTGGTCCTGGCTCTGATAATGGTCAAAGTAGGTCGCCGAACCCGGCGTCATCACCACGTCGTGGCCTGCCTTCGCGGCGGCGATTCCGCCGTCGGTTCCGCGCCAGCTCATAATCGCCGCGCCCGGGGCGATCCCGCCTTCGAGAATCTCGTCCCATCCAATCAGCCGGCGCCCGTGCGCGGTCAGCCAGGTGTCCATCTGGCGCACGAACCAGCTCTGCAACTCATGCTCGTCCTTCAAGCCCAGCGCCTTGATCCGCGCCTGGGCATCGGGGCTCGCCTTCCATTGGTCCTTCGGCACTTCGTCTCCGCCGATATGAATGAACGTCGAGGGGAACAGCTCAATCACCTCGGCGAGCACGTTGTGGAGGAACTCGATCGTCGAGTCCTTCGTGTTGAAGACATCCAGAATCACACCCCAGCGGGTTCCGACATCGATCGTCTTCTCGGTGTTGCCAAGGTCGGGATACGACGCGATTGCCGCCGAGCTATGGCCCGGCATCTCGATCTCTGGCACCACCGTCACAAACCGCTTCGCGGAGTAAGCCACGACCTCGCGGACGTCGTCCTGGGTGTAGAACCCGCCGTGCGGTTTGCCCGTGAAGGTCGCCGGACTGTACGTGATCATCGAGTCCTTCCGCCACGCGCCGACATCAGTTAGACGCGGGTAGTGCTTGATCTCAATGCGCCAGCCTTGGTCGTCGGTCAAATGCCAGTGGAACGTATTGAACTTATGAAGCGCCAGCAAGTCGATGAACTTTAGCACGAACTCTTTCGGCATGAAGTGGCGGCACACATCCAAATGCATCCCGCGCCAAGTGAACCGAGGCTGGTCCTCGATCTTCGCGCACGGAGCCGCCCAGCGAACCCCAAACACCTGAGCCTTCCGAAAGATCGCGGGTGGCAGCATCTGCCGGAACGACTGAACCCCGTAGAACAAACCCGCCGGCTTCGCCGCCCGGATGTCCACGCCTTCAGGTCGGACCTCCATCCGATACCCCTCCGGCCCAAGCTTCGCGAGCTTGGCATCGAGGGTGAGCTTGATGTCGCCCGGCGCAGCCCGGTGCGTGAAGTCGAACTCGTACGAGGTGGCCGGCCTCAATTGGCAACGGAGGGTGTCCCCGACCTCCCGAGTGGAGTCATCCACCGCGATGCGGGTTCGAGAGGTGATCACGAACTCGCCCGGCTTCGCCACATACGAAGCTGGAGCGGGGATGATCGGAGACGCGGTTAGAGGTTGGAGCGCAAGAGCACCCAGCACGGCAAACATGGCGTCTATTCTCCCACTTCCGGCGCCCTCAGCGCAGGCTCCAGATTCCCTTAAGGGGCAGATCGCGCGAAGAATCGCCGACCCAAACCGTCACATCTCCCGCCTCGACGACCCACCCGTGCTTCGCCACGTCATAAAAAGCCACCGCGTTGCGATCAAGCGCGAGGTGAACGGTCTTGCTCTGACCCGGTGCGAGCGACACCCGCTGGAACCCCTTCAGCTCCCGAACCGCACGGGGCACCGAACTTTGCGCATAGCCCGCATAGAGTTGCACAACCTCATCCCCCTTCACCGAACCCGTATTCGTTACCGTCGCCTCGACCTCGAGGCCATTCACGATAGGATGCAGCTTCAAACCGCCAAACCGGAACTTGGTGTACGACAGTCCGAACCCAAACGGGAACCGAGGGGCAACGTTGTTTTTATCAAACCATCGGTACCCCATGAACAGCCCTTCGCGATAGAACATCTTCCCCTTCACCGGCGGATAGGCCGTCGCGTAGTAGGTTCCCAAGAGCGCCTTGGGAAAAGTAACCGGGCTCTTTCCTGAAGGGTTCACGTCGCCGAACAGAATCTCAGCAAGCGCCTGGTTGCCATTTTGTCCGGGATAACCCGCCTGGATGAACGCGGCGGTCCCATCGATCCAAGGCGTCGTCCCAATCGCCGCGCCCGAGTGGTTCACCACGATGCAACGCTTGCTCAGCTTGGTGACCCGCTCGATCATCAGCCGCTGCTCCATGGGAATCTCGAACGGTCGGTCCTGACCCTCCGACTCCGTGTCCGAGTTGAAGCCCACGCTCACCACCACCGCATCGGCACTGCGGACCAAGTCGGTCGGCAATGTATTGCTGAGCAACTCCTCGACCGGCATGAGCCCAAACTGGGCAATCGCATCGCCCATGCCCTGGTAGTACTCAACCTTCAGCGCATAGCTCTGACCCTTCTTCAGGTTCAGTTGGAAGGTATCGGTAGCCGCGCCCCGGTCGATCCACCGATCGAGCATGAGCTTGCCGTCGACATAGACCCGCACGCCATCGTCCGTCCGCGCGGCGAAGACGTAGGCACCATCCGACTTTGCACGGAAGCTACCGGTCCAGCGCACCGAAAAATCCGTCTGCGCTAGACCCTTGCCAGGGGCAACGTGCCAGTTGAAATCGATCCCCGCGTCCTTGCGCACCAAAGTCGGCGTCCCGGAAAGGGTCTTGTTGGCAAAGTACTCGCCCTTCAGCCCGCCCTCGTAGCCGGTGAAGGCGAACGCCTCGTTGATCTTGCCAATTACGGGTCGGAAGTTCACCTCGACGCCCGACCCAGCGATCTTCTTGATCGCGTCGGGGATGGAGATCTTGTGGAACGGATCGGTGTAGGAACTGCCGCCGCCGCTGATGTTCGCCGGCACGACATCCGGACCTAGAACCAGCACGTTCCGAACCCGGTCCCGCCGCAGAGGAAGAATGCCATCGTTCTTCAACAGCACGGTTCCTTCTCGGGCGATCGCGAGGGCGACTCGATCGCTCGCGGGGTCGTCCTTGGGGATCGTGGGATCGAGTTGGGGCTTCTTGTCGAATCCGAATCGATAGATGATGCGAAGTATGCGGCGGACTTTGTCATCCAGCGGCTTAGGATCGAGCTGCCCCTTGTCCAACTCCTGGAGCAAAGACTTCTCGTTCATGAAGTCCGGGCTGGGCATCTCTAGATCAAGTCCGTGGAGGTACGTGCCCCGACTCGAGTGCGCCGCGCCCCAGTCCGACATGTAAATTCCGTCAAACCCCCAATCCCCTTTAAGCACTCCCTGAACGAGCCACTGATGTTCGGAAGCGTAGGTTCCGTTGAGTTTGTTATATCCTGACATCACCGCCCCGACGTGACCCTCCTTAACCGCGGCCTCGAAGGGCCGGAGATAGATTTCGCGAAGGGTCCGCTCGTCCACTTCGGAGCTGTCCATGTTGCGATCGTTCTCGTGATCGTTGGCGGCGAAGTGCTTTACCGTCGCCACCACTCCCTGCGACTGCACGCCCTTGATCACCGCGACCGCGCCGCGGGAGGTGAGATACGGGTCCTCGCCTTGATACTCAAAGTTCCGTCCGTTCTGGGGAACCCGCGCCAAATTGACGCCCGGGGCAAGCCAGATATGCACCCCGCGCGCCTTGGCGTCGCGCCCGATAGACTCACCGAAGCGCTGCGAGAGGGAAGGGTCGAACGCCGCGGCAAGGACGATTCCCGCCGGGTAAGCCGTACTCGGTCCCCAAGTACGGACCCCGACCGGTCCGTCGGACATCTTGATCTCCGGAATCCCAACCCTCAGGTTGGGGCGGATGAACATGCTCCGATCCCCCCCGATCAGGGTGATCTTCTCCTTCAAAGTCATCTTGGCCAGGGTGGCTTCGACGTGAGTTTCGACAGGATCGAGCGGGGCGGAAAGGATGGAAGCGCCAAGCAAAGCAAGCGAAATCAAACTCATTTCGCCAGTGATGTTACTGGGAGGAGCGTGATTCGTGATTCGTTATTCGCGATTCGGAGCAGACGAGGTCCGAAGCTCCCATTTTCGAAGACCGAACAACGGACGTCTTCGCAAGGTTTTAGCCTTGAAGTTCCTCCCCGCCCTTGCCCTCTCCCCGCCCGACAGATTTTTCGTGGCGATAGCAAGAGCCGTGGGCGGGAGAGCGAACCGCACTCCGTGCGGATCGACGTACTTGACCGCGCTGAGCTGCCGGTCGGGCAGAATTTCCCGTTTCTGCTCACCCACACTGCTTACCCACGTTGGCAATCCGGCAACTTCTTAGTGGTAGTGGTAGTGGTAGTGGTAGTGGTAGTTTGTTTGTGTGCACGTCATTTTGTGCTTGGGATCCAGTTTTGTCAACCAAATCGGGGCGGGATTCGTTCTTCGTTGAGGTCTCTGCAAAATTCAAGGTGTAATTCCTCTGCACCTCTGAACCCTTTGAATCGGAGGTCGCGGGGCCCAAGGGGTAGAGGCTATAAGGCAAGGAGAAGTCAAGCCTCTACCCCTTCGGCAGTGACGATTCCATAGCACCTGGCTGCAGAGGGGCAGCGGCATCCGCCACTGAATTTCGCAAATACCTCCACGAATCACGAATCACGAATCACGAAAACGGCCCCTCGCTCTGCAAGAGCGAGGGGCCGTTGACCGCCGAAGGCTACCGAACTTCCGGAGCCGGCATGGTTGGGATGTCCCGCGGCGCAGGCGGATCCATCGTCTTATGAATCAGCTTCGCCACCCGCTCGTAGTCGAGCGGCATGAACCACGTCCCGGTCGAGACGTCGTTGTGATAGCGACCCCCCATGTACATGGCGGTGTCACCCGGTCCGAATAGGTTCACGATATCGTCGAAGTCCGGGCCTCCGCCCTTGCGCATCGTATCTCCGACCACCGGGCGCAGCGCCTCAAGGACGCGGCGCATGCTGATGATCATCAGCGATTGGTCGCCGTTGGATCGGGCCAACGTGCTGGTGAATGCAGTGTCAGTTGTGAGCGTAGGCCCACCCTTGAACGCAGCAATCGCCTTGGTCAGCATCCCTTTCGAAGAGGCGATGATGACGCAGCCATCGATCTCCGCCCAAGTGATGGTCTTGTCCTTCACCATCGGTGGCACCGGCTGGGTAGGAGTTTGCGGAGTCGTTGGAGTCACCGGAGTCGGCTGACTTGGCCTAGTCTCTCCCGGGCTCGGCGCGGCGTCAGGGCGATCCGCCTCGCCAGAAGAAAAGGAAGGATGAGCCTCTATTCCCGGCCGCCCGAAGTCGGGTGCTGGCATCGCCGGACGCGAGCCCATCCCCTCGATCATCTTCTTCTGAGAAGCTTCGTCCAGCGCATAAACCGTCGCGCCGTTCTCCTCGGTCTTGACAAAGTGCGGGTGGCTTGTCTCCTTGGCGGCGATCCGGTCGATCGTCGGAACGATCTTCTCCGCCAGAGCCGTCGGGTTCGCCCCGTTCGAGTTGTCGAACAACAACACGAAGTCCGCGCTCTTGGCTTCGCCGTTCGCGGCAGGATAGGCAGCAAGGAGAGCGGTCCCCTTCAAGGCGGGCTCGATGTCGTTGGGAATGCTGAGCCCGGTCTGCTTCTCGAACTCGGCAATCCCCTTGTTCATCTGATCTTTCTGCTGAGGCATCGCCTTGTTCAAGCTGGCCTCGAAGACCTTATACAGATTGTCGACTTCGGAATAGGCGACGACGCCGTAGGCACCGGCGGGGAGGTGACGGAACACGGCCTGATCGATGGGCTTGCTTGCCGCAAGGAGCTCGATGCTCGGCATCGCCGCCTTGTTGACCGGCACGCGACCGTCGAACTGAAAGCCGTCGTCGCGGATCGTCGCGGAGAAGCCCATCCACGGATACATCTCGGCGGTTTGCTTCATCGAAGGCGTCATTTCCGCGATCGCTTTCATCGCCTTGGGCGACACGAACGCCATGAAATTGGCATCTTGAGGCAGGTCGGATCGGGCGAGGATGTATTCCTGAACGCCCGCCATCGAGCCTTCCTTACCGTCCCTTACCGCTTGGACGCGGCCGATCGTCTCGGCGTCGCTTGCCATCGCCATGTAGGATCCGACCACGCCAATCGTTGCGCCCTTCACGTCGAAGGTGCCATTGGTGCCCGGGGTCCCGATCTTGGCGAGGATGCCGCTGACCGCACTCGGGTCGCTGATCGAGATCAGCATCACACCATGCATCTTCGAACCCTTGAGCGGGGGCCAGAACGCGCCGGCGAAGGAATCCTTGATGTAGGGTCGAAGCTCTTCGGCAACGCCCTGTTTGCCGAGGAAGGAACTCAGGCCCGAGGTGATCTTGCCGCTCACACCTTCACGATTCAAAGCATCGCCGATCGCCTTGAACGCCTTAACTTGAGCTGGACCGGGGTTCGTATCGAGCGTGATCACGACGTCCGCGTCGGCGGGCAGCAGTGCGACCGCGTTTTCACCCGGACGGGCGAACATGTACTTGTAAGCGGCGAACCCGCCCACGCCCAACACGCTGACGCCAACCGCCAAGACCGCGATCTTCACGCCACCAAATTTACGATTCGTTTGATCCATGCCAAATTTCTCCCGAAGGCGGACATCCTGCCGTCATTGTAGACCTGATTGTTCCGCACCGAGGACTATTGGCCCGCGCGCAATCTTCGGGAGAAGGCCCGAATCAACGCCTCAAGAAGTAGATCATCGCCAAGACCAGTGCCGTCGCGGCAAGCCCGATGGCGGTAAAGGCGAAACCACTTAGCCGACTAAGCTTTAGGTCAAAGGCCACCGCCCGCTCCATTTCCAACTTCGCCGACTCAGCGGACCTTTCTTCAAGCTGCGCGAGCCGACTCCGGATCGCGAACCACTCTTCGATCGACCCGAATGCGACCATGATCAGAACCGAAGAAGCTTGGTCAACAAAGATCTGAGCGTCCTCAACCGGAACGCCGCCGACAAGAAGTTCGTCCCGCAAACGATCGACAAGCGCCTGAAGCTTTGCCCCCGCCAACTCGGGGGGTGAATTCGCGACCACCACGCGCGCATCCGCCACGAGGGTTCGCATCCGCTCAGAGACCAACGCGCGGCGCTTGTCCTCCTTCTTCCAACCCAACCGGGTGAAAAGCCGAGTCACGATCGGCTCGAGCAGATCATATGCGGCCTTACCGGTGGTGAAGGCAGTGAGGAGGTTGGCCATCGGCATCGTTAGGACGCCGCCACCGGGCGCGAGGGTTTCAGGGCTGGGCCGAATGTCAATCTGGAATCGCGATTCGTTGTTCGTGATTGGAGATTCGAACTCGGCATGGATCCGGACCATCCGCTCCGAATAACGAATAACGAGTAACGAATAACAAATGACGAATCCGAAGCCCCGAACCAACCCGAACGCAAGCCAGAGCAACGTAACTCCAACCCAGAACGTCACAATGAAACATGTTCGGATTCGTCCTTGCCGTCGCGCTCAACCGCGCCCTCCAAGTCGCCCAGCCCTTCCTCGCCTACGTTCCGCCAAGGCTGTTGCAAGGCGCGCCCAGCCCCGATCAATCCGTCGCCAAGGTGGACGGGGTGGAGATCAAAGCCAAGGACGTCCAGGACCTTCTGTGGCAATGGCGCGGAGCCGACGCAGTTCGCGAGCTCGTCGAGTTCCAAATCGTAAAGGCCGAGGCCGAACGACAGGGCATCAAGGTGGCCTCGGAAGAAATCGAAGCCAAGCTCGCCGAATCCCTGAAGAGCTTCACCGATCAGATGCCCGGGAAGGACGTTGACGACGCCCTCCAACTCCAAGGCTTCACCCGATCCCGCGCTTACCTCCGCGTAACTCGCCAAGTCATGCTAGAGAAGATCGCAGGGAAGGACTTCCACGAGGCCGATTACGTCAAAGTCTCCGCGATCACCATCAAGCCCGGCGAAGGGAAGACGCTCGAACAGGCGATCACCGAAGCCGACGGCGATTATACGAAGCTCAAAGCGGGCACCAAGTGGGGGACCGTCCTCGCGACGACAACCATCGAGCCGACGATCTTGGAGAATGGTGGCCTGCTCGGCTGGCGGCGCTACAAGATATTCCCTGAGTCCACCGTCAAGGAGTTCGCCACGCTGAAGGCGGGACAGTTCACCAAACCAACCCAAACCACCGCGGGCGTTCAGATCTTCCGGCTGGAGGGCAAGGGCGACCAAGCCCCCTCCGAGCAGGTTGCCGAACTCAAAAACGCCTTTCTCGTCGGAGCGATGCAGACCCTCGAAAAGGAGCTTCGTGCCAAGGCCAAGGTCGAGTCCTACCAGCCTGCCAAGAAGAAGTAACGAACCTGAACTTGGCGTTTTCGGCCCCGAATCCGCACATTCACGGAACCTGGGGTGTTCCTAAGCGTTCGGTATAATGGATGCGTTAGGGACACCACGGACTTAGGTGGAAACGGAGGTCGGGGCAGGGAGGCTCCCCCTAACGCTCCTTACTCCCGCGCGCTTTCGGCCAGGCGACCTGTCGCCGCATCCACTTCCCAACCGTCAGGGAACGTCGCAACATTCCATTGCACGGCTATGCGCGCCAGGGAAGCTCGGGCTTGGACTTTGCGAATCTCTCAAGTAACCCCTCAGCCTTCCCGGCATTCTTGCCGAGAATCAATGTGGCTGCGGGAGAGATTGGCGTTTCATGTTCGTTATTATCGGCATCGTATTAGTGCTGGGAGCCACCATGGCTGGCTACCTCATGCACGGGGGGAATATCAGTGTTCTCATCCAAGTCAATGAGCTGATCATTCTCATTGGCGCGGCGATCGGCTCGTTCCTCGCGGCAAACGGCATGAAGAACATGACCGGCGCGATCAAAAGCGCCATGGGCCTCCTGAAGCCCGACCCCTTCACCAAGCCGGCGTACATGGACCTGTTGAAGATGATGTATCAGCTCTTCAACGTCGCCCGTAAAGAGGGCCTCTTGGGACTCGAAAAGCACGTCGAGTCCCCCGAGACGAGCGAGATCATCAAGGTCTATCCGACCTTCCTCGCCAACCACCACGCCACCTCGTTCTTCTGCGACACGATGAAGGTCATCCTCACCGGCGCGGTCGGCCCGCACGACCTGTCCGAGATGATGGAGCTCGACCTCGACATCTCCCACGAGGAAGCCAGCATCCCGTCCGACGCCATCCAGGCGGTCGGTGACGCGATGCCGGGCTTCGGTATCGTCGCCGCCGTTCTCGGCGTTATCATCACAATGGGCGACATGGACAAGGGCGCCGCCGTCATCGGCCAGTCCGTCGCCGCCGCCCTCGTCGGTACGTTCATGGGCATCCTCTTCGCCTACGGCATCTTCGGCCCTCTCGCCCGAGCCATGCAGCTTCGTCTCAAGAGCGAGTCGCAGTACATGAACTGCATCCGTTTTGCCTTGTTCTCCTTTGCCAGAGGAGAGTCGCCAATCACCTGCGTCGAGTTTGCCCGAAGAAACATCGAACCCGGCGTCCGACCTGGATTCATGGAGATGGAGAAGGCAGTTAAGGCGGCGTAGGCCGCGGAGGGTATTGGGGGTATTTGGGGATTGATCGATGCACGACCTAACACCTAACACCTAACACCTAACACCTAACACCTCTTCCCAAATACCCAAAGACCCCAAAAATCCAAATACCAACCTGAACCATGGACGCCACAATTGTCATTAAGAAGAAGAAGGCCAAGGGGCATGCCGCTCATCACGGTGGGTCTTGGAAGGTGGCTTACGCCGACTTCGTGACCGCCATGATGGCGTTCTTCATGGTCATGTGGATCATCGGGCTGTCCGATCAGAGTCGCAAAGAGATCGCCAGCTACTTTAAGGACCCATTCGGCGTCATCAAGCGATCTCCCCACGGCGAGAAAATCTTCAGTGTCGGCTCCGTACCAACGACTAGGGCCGGGTTGGTCCAAGAACGAGCTTCGCCCGAGAAGCTCGACGAGACAAAGCTGAAAGAGATCAAGGCCAAGGTCGCTGCGGGAATCTCCAAGTCTCCCGACCTCACCGCGCTCAGCAAGTTCGTGGACATGCAGGTCACCGCCGAGGGACTGCGTATCGAATTCTTGGAAGGGAAGGGCTCGGTGTTCTTCGAATCTGGATCGTCGGTCATCCGACCCGAGGCTAGAGCCCTGCTGGCCAAGATCGCCCCCGTGATCATCAGCACGCACCGCTCAATTGTCGTTGAAGGACACACTGACGCCCAGCCGTACGCCGGCACCGGCTACACCAACCTCGACCTTAGCCAGGACCGCGCCAAGTCCCTCTATCACGCGATGATGGACGACGGAATGCCGATCGACCGCGTTTCAAGCGTGAGAGGCTGTGGCTCCAGCGAACTCCGCGACCCGAAGCACCCCCTGGCCTTCTCGAACCGGCGAGTCTCGATCCTTCTACCACTTCGAGCCAACGGCCCCACTTCGGATGGTCTGCCCAATGACGCGTTGAAGCATGAGATTCAAGGCGCATTCAAGAAAGACCTCGCGATCGCGCCGTAGGCCACTTCGGATCGCCTAGACAAGAAAGGGGACTCGTGCCTTACCGGCGCGGCGCGACCGGCTTCTCGCCGGGCATCTGAATCGCCATCATCGACGGCCGCGTCTTCGGCCCGTGATACTTCGGGGTCGTATTGACCGACACCGTCGGCTTGAATCCCGGCAGCGAAATGGTCGCGATCATGCTTCCGATCACCAGGATCACCAAGATCGCTTTCAAATCCACTCTGCCGCGCGTTCGCATCTCATCTCTATTTTCGGCAGGTTCTTCTTTGATGTCAGGTTGAAGCTCCGTAATTGCGCTGTGCTTCGTCCTTTCGCCTAGGAGGTTCGACTTTGGCGCAGCTTGCGGGAAACCTGTGGGAATACAACCTGGTCCGAGTGATCGTAGTCGATGTCAGTGATGACTACCGGCTCATGCAGTCCCCGATGCCCTCGGAGTTCTATCCGGTGCTTGAGGAAAAGTGGCTACCCCGGCACAACCTCGGTTGGGCCCTGCCGAACGAATCCTTGGTGAACGGATACCTCTACGATTGGCACCAGACGCCCGATTTTGAAGGGGGCGACTGGTACGTCGGAGTCGTCAGCGAGGCGCTAACCAACGAGCTGTTGGCTTAGAACCACCGGCTTCACCACCGGGATCGGTGGTTTGTAGAAGAACGTGACCGCGTAAATCACCGCGCATAGCAGGAAGATCGGCATTCCGATCTTGAGAACGGTGGTCAGAACCTCTTCCACGCTCTGCCGACTCCGATCTTCCTGATCGGCGTGGGCGCGATAAGCTTCGATTCGCCGAGCCTCCGGCATCGCGGCCGCATCCGGCCAACGCTTGCTCGCGGCGAACAAAATGTTGTTCCCTGGATCAGGTCGAATCAACCCCAGCCGAAGATCGTGCAAGCCCGAACGCTGCTGACCCACCGCGGCTCGGTACCCCCACGCAATCGCGCAAGCCGCGCCCGTCACGATCGCGAACGGCGGGATGATGTTGGAAACCGAATTGTAAAAGCTGTTGAAATCCATCGAGGCGGCACCCTTTCTCTTCCCCTGAATAGAGGTATCTCACCTTAGCATCTTCAGGGAGTTTGGTGACCGGTTATGTCATTCCGACGGGCGCCGCTCACGAGCCTCTAATTGGTAGCCAAATCCTCGCATATGGCGCTCCGACCACTGCCACTGCCACTGCCACTGCCACTCTCAACTCAGACTCAGTCTCAGACTCACCCCTGCTTCCCCGCCTCAATCTTCACCATCCGCAACATCCCCGTCAGGCCAAGGCTCTTTCCCATCGACAACTCGTTTCCAAACACCAGGAACGCCAAATCGTCCGGCGAGGCCAAGACCTCTTCGGCCGGTCGCCCCGACAAGCTCTCGTCCAAAATCTGCGCCATCGCCATCGCCGAGATTCCCTGCGGATTGTCCACCGCGAACCGGAATTTCCGCCCCACCGCCAGAGGCTCGCTTGTCACGTACACTTCGCTCTCGCACCCCGGCACCCGCGTCGCCGGCGTTCGCGGCAGCTCATCGACCGAAGGATTTCGAAACCCATCGCTGATCGCGATCAGCATCTCGATCCGCTCCGCACGATCGGAGGTCAAGGCAAGGTCTTCGAGGAAGGTTTGGAGAGGAGACTGCATGGGGACGTGCTTGGATTATGGCCTTCAGACTCGGTATTCGGGTATTTGGGTATTGAGGTATTGGGTCAGCTATTCGGATAGAGCCGCGCAAAATAGGTTCAAAGCCCAAGCCTGCCAGTTCAATACCCAAATACCCAAAACCCCCAATACCGAATTCGACCACGAGTCGTAGTTCGTGTAACCACTTCCAATCTCGCGCATCTATTTAGCAAATGGGAGAAATCAAATGCTGTTAGGAGCGTTCGTAGCTTTAACGTCGTTCGCCTCCGCGGGGCCGTTCGTGGACCCGGGGAGCCTGGTCATTGCGGGTAAGGACGGCAAGCCCGGCATTGTCTGCCCGCTGGAACGAACCGTCGTTGACGCCAACGTCGCCGGATTCGGGGCTCGCGTCACCGTCACTCAGACCTTCGCGAACCCCTCGACAACCCCGATCGAGGCGATCTACACGTTCCCGCTGCCCGCCGATGCCGCCGTCGACCGCATGCGGATCCAAATAGGCACCCGCGTCATCGAAGGCACGATCAAGCGTCGAGAAGAAGCGCGAAGAATCTACGAAGCGGCCAAAAACCAGGGCCAAACCGCGGCTCTCCTCGACCAAGAACGCCAAAACATCTTTACCCAGTCCGTGGCCAACATCACGCCCGGCCAAAAGGTGAAGGTCGAGATTTCCTACTCGCAGATCCTGCCCTACGAGCACGGCCAGTTCGAGTTCAATTTCCCGATGGTCGTCGGTCCTCGCTACCTCGGCAACGCTGCCGATCCCGGAAAGATCGCGCCGCCGATCACCCCCAAGGGCACGCGCACCGGCTCCAACATCGACCTCACCGTGAACCTCCAGGCCGGAGCGCCGATCCAGTCGATGGAAGCCCCGCTCCACCAGACAACGATCCAAAAGCTTAGCCCGAGTTCGGAGATCATCAAACTCGCCAAGCGCGACGAGATCCCGAATCGCGACTTTATCCTGCGCTACAAGGTCGCCACCGACCAAGTGCAGAGCGCGTTCATGACCCACACCGACCCCCAGAAGGGCGGTTTCTTCTCGCTCGTCCTGCTCCCGCCCCAAGTCCCGGTGGCCCGGCAGATCGCCCCGCGTGAGGTCATCTTCGTCATGGACCAAAGCGGCAGCCAGAGCGGCTTCCCGATCGAGAAGTCGAAGGAGCTCACGCTTAAGCTGATCCACCTGCTCCGACCCGGCGACACGTTCAACGTGCTTGCCTTCTCGAACGACGTCCGCTACCTCTGGAAGGACGCGCGTCCGAACACAGAGGCCAACGTCTCCGAAGCGGAGAAGTTCATTCGGCCGATGTCCGCCAACGGAGGCACCGAGCTTCGAAAAGCCGTCGTTGCGGCACTCGACTTCCCTGAGGACACGTCGAGACTCCGGCTCGTGGTGTTCAACACAGATGGCTTCGTCGGTGACGAGAAGCAAATCCTGGACTCCGTCCAGAAGCACCGCCGCAACACCCGGATGTTCACGTTCGGGATCGGTAATAGCGTCAACCACTTCCTCATCGATGCGATGAGCTACGAAGGGAAGGGCGATTCGGAGACGGTTACCCTCGCCGAGAACTGCGACCCCGCCGTGCAGCGCTTCCTCGATCGAACTCAGACGCCGGTGCTCACCAACGTCGAGGCCAAGATCGACGGCGTGCCCGTGTCCGAAATGTCGCCGACCGCGATGCCCGACGTCTTCGCCGGTCGCCCGGTGGTGGTCTACGGACGCTACGCAGGCTCCGGCCCAGCCCACATCGTGGTCACCGGCAAGCTCGGTGGCAAGCCGTGGACGCAGACCATGGAGGTCAACTTCCCGGCCCACGCCGAAGCCCCCGCCCTCATGGGCCTCTGGGCGCGGCGCAAGGTCGATGACCTCACGCGCCTGAATTGGACCGGCCTCCTCGACGGTGGGGAAGCCAGGACGACCCACGAGAGCGAGATCGTCGATACCGCCCTTGAGTTCGGGATCATGACCGAATTCACCTCGTTCGTTGCGGTCGAGCCTAGAGTCGTGAATATTGGCGGCAAGATGCGAACCGTGCGCGTCCCCATCGAGATGGCCGATGGCGTGAAGTACGTTCAAGACTCGTCCGGCTTCGTCGCGGCAAGCCCACCCGCCCTCTACCGTGGACGCGCCGGAGGAGCCATGGGCGGCGGAGGCGGGTTTGGTGGCGGCGCAAGCGTCGGTCAAGCCCAGTCCAAGGTCACCCGACGGACCGGCGCACAGGGGATCGTATATACCGATTCCACTTTGGGCAAGCCGCTCTCTCCGGCGGAGAAGGCCAAGCTCGTCGAGAGCCTAGCGAAGGCCAACTTCGAGACGAAGGTCGAGAAGTCGTTGCGCAGCAAGACTGGCCAGGTTGAAGTGATGATCTACCTCTCCGAGGACTCCGACGCGATCGTCAAATCGCTGAAGGACCTCGGCTTCAAGGTCGACCTTCGCGACAAGAAGCTCCGGGTCCTGTTCGGAAGCTGCGACGCCAAGCTCCTTCAGAAGCTGGCGCAGCTCGACACGGTTGAACGCATCGCTCCTATCGAGTAGGTAAGCGACTCGAGTACGCAAGGAAAGGGGCAAGGGCGAAAGCCCTTGCCCCTCTTCCATCACCATCACCCCAAAGGCCGTCATCCTGAGCAAGCTTGCGCGCTGAAGGACCCCGGATCCCCCGCGCTGACCTTGGAATTTGCTTTCGAACAATCTTCCAATCGGGGGCTGAGATCCGGGGTCCTTCGACTTCGCGGTGCACAAGCATCGCTGCTACGCTCAGGATGACGGTTTCTGAGAGTTTAGTAGTGTTACTATAATGATGCAATGCAGTCGTGGGCTTACATCGTGGCGAGCTACCACTGGACGCTCTACGTCGGCGTTACCAGCGAGTTGGAATAGCGTGTTTGGCAGCACAAGACTAAGCGTTTCAAAGGATTCACCGCCAAGAACAACTGCGATCGACTTGTCTACTTCGAGGAGTTTGCGGACATTGACAATGCGATCGCGCGGGAAAAGCAATTGAAAGGTTGGGTTCGCTCGAAGAAGCTCGCCTTGATTCAAAGAGCCAATCCCAAGCTCGATGACATCGCATTCAATTGGTTTACCGAGGCTGAGGTTCTGGTCGCCTTGATGGAAAGCACGCGAGCTAGCTAGCCCCAGATTCCTGAATCAACCTCAAATCCGTCATCCAAGCAAGCTAAGGCTCGGCGCTTCACTCAGGATGACGGAGTGTAGCTACCGCTCGATCGGCGCCCCGACCAGGTTCCCCCACTCCGTCCAAGAACCATCGTAGTTCCGCACATCGCCGTACCCGAGCAGATACTTGAGCACGAACCAAGTGTGCGAGGAGCGCTCTCCGATCCGGCAGTAGACCACGATCTCATCCGAAGACGAAAGCCCCGCCCCGCCCTCCTCGTACAAACCGCGAAGCTCGGCAGCGGTCTTGAAAGTCCCGTCCTCCGCATTGACCGCTCGACCCCAAGGCACGTTCTTCGCCCCCGGAATATGCCCGCCGCGAAGCGCTCCCTCGTTCGGATACGCCTCCATGTGCAGCCGCTCGCCCGAGAACTCCTCCGGTGAACGCACATCAATCATCTTCCCGTGCTTTGCCTGGTGAGTCAGCACTCGATCGCGGTACGCCCGAATCTGGGTGTCGTCCCGGTCGGGCGCGGAATAAGACGTGGTCTCAAACGAAGACACTTCTCGCGTCAATGTTCGGCCCTCCCTCTGCCACTTGATCCGCCCACCGTCCATGATTCGGCAGTTCGTGTGGCCAAACAAGTGGAAGATCCAGAGCGCATACGTCGCCCACCAGTTGTTCTTGTCGCCGTAAAACACGATCGTCGTGTCCTTCGTCGCGCCAATCCGGCTCATCAACGCCTCGAATCCCGCGCGCTGTAGGTAGTCCCGATTGATCGGGTCATTCAGATCGCGGGTCCAATCCACCTCAACCGCGCCCGGAATGTGCCCCGCTGAGTACAGAAGAGGATCCTCGTTGGACTCCACGAGTCGAATATTCTCGTCCGCCCCGTGAGCGGCGACCCACTCCGTGCTGACAAGGACGTCGGGGTTCACGTACCCGCGTTCGGCGATAGAAAGGCTTGAGGCGACCATGCTAACTCCTACGGCAAATCAGGAAACGAATTGCGCGTGTCAACCGTAACGAAGTCAAAACAAAGCGGCACCCTGCCCCAAAGGGCAAGATGCCGTAGATGCGAACGCAGCTTGGCGAGAGCCTAAGCGCGCTTGCGTCGGCGAAGGCCGAGCATCGCACCAATCGAAAGAACGGCGAGCGTGCAAGGCTCCGGCGTCGCAAACGGTCCCGAGACATAGGCGGTCTGGCCAAGGGGCATCGACCCGGCGAATTGGACGTGGAGACCGATCCCGGTTACGTCCGCGGTGTTCAGCGTTCCGAACGAGAAGACGCCACTGTCACCGATATTGAATCGGTTCCCGTTGGCATTCGCATCCCACCCGGCGATCGACCCGTTCGCATTGTTATGCGTTCCGAAATCCCAGTTCGCGGGAGCGGATCCTGAAGTCGCCGTAAGCGACCCGCCGGCCCGCAAGGCGAAGATCCCGAAGACCTGAGATATCGCGTAGGAGTTGCCCAGATAGACCAGGCTGGCTCCGGGCAAAAGCGAAAGGGTGAACGGCGTGGTGCCGAGGCCCGGAGTAATCGTAATTCCAGAAATGGACGTAACTCCGGTAAATGAACCGAAGTTCTGAGCGGACGCGAATCCGGCACAAGTGACAAGCGAGGCAGCAAACAAAACTCTCTTCTTCATGAGGCTCCCAAAAAATAGAACTTAAGGATCTATTTTAGCCTTGGTGTCCATGAATTCATGGACACAAAAACTACCTCATTTGAAAACCTGGCAAAATTCCTTGTCTAACCCGAGAGTCGCCCCGCCAAGCGCCCAAACCCGCTCGGCCCCGCGTACACCGCGCGGTCACCGAGCATCTCTTCGATGCGAAGAAGCTGGTTATACTTCGCGACTCGGTCGGTGCGATTCGGCGCGCCCGTCTTGATCTGACCGCAATTCGTCGCGACGGCTAGATCGGCGATCGTCGTGTCTTCGGTTTCGCCCGAGCGGTGGCTCATCACACTCGTGTACCGATTGCGCGTGGCCATGTTGACCGCGTTGAGCGTCTCGGTGAGGGAGCCAATTTGGTTGACCTTGATTAGGATCGAGTTCGCCGTACCCGTCGCGATTCCCTTGCTCAGTCGCTCGACGTTGGTGACGAACAGGTCGTCGCCGACGATCTGGACCTTGTCGCCGATCGCGTCGGTGAGCGCCTTCCAGCTATCCCAGTCATCCTCGGCGAGGCCGTCCTCGATGCTGATGATCGGGTACTTCTCGGTCAGCCCGACCAGATAGTCGACCTGTTGAGCCCCGGAGCGCTCACGCACCGCGCCCGCCTTGTACACATAATTGCCGCCCTGGAAAAACTCGCTCGACGCCGGGTCGATGCCCAGCCAGATGTCCTTACCCGGTTCATAGCCGGCCTTCGAGATCGCCTCGAGGATGTAGTCGAACGCAAGCTCCTGGCTCTCCAGGTTCGGGGCGAAGCCGCCCTCGTCGCCGACGCCGGTGTTGAGCCCCTTGCTCTTCAAAACCTTCTTCAGGCTGTGGAACACTTCGGTTCCCCAGCGCAACGCTTCGGCAAAGGTCGGCGCGCCGACCGGCAGGACCATGAACTCCTGGAAGTCCACATTGGAGTCCGCGTGCTTGCCGCCGTTGAGAATGTTCATCATCGGCACCGGCAAGGTATTCGCGGTTACGCCGCCCACATAGCGGTAGAGGGGAAGGCGCGAGTACTGCGCGGCCGCCTTGGCGGCGGCGAGGGAGACGCCGAGAATCGCGTTCGCCCCCAGCTTGCCCTTGTTGGGGGTACCGTCGAGTTCGAGCAGCTCCGCGTCGATCGCGGCCTGATCGGTCGCGTCCATGTCCAGAAGCGCCGGCGCAATCGCCTCGTTCACGTTCTCGACAGCCTGCAGCACGCCGGTTCCGTTATATCGCTTGGCATCGCGGTCGCGAAGCTCGACAGCCTCAAAGGCACCGGTGCTGGCACCACTCGGAACGGCGGCACGGCCAAAGGCTCCGCTGTCGAGGAGGACATCCACCTCAATCGTAGGGTTGCCCCGGCTGTCAAGAATTTCGCGAGCGGTGATATCGATAATCGTCGGCATGGTCTCCTTGAGAATACCGCCCCGCTGCCGGAGGCAGCTGAGTGGTAGTGGTAGTGGCAGTGCAGGCCGAGATCAGGAGGACGAGGCTCCACCTAAGCTGTCAGCGCCAGGAGTTCGGAGTCCGGCTCCAACTTCATCGCCAGCTCCCCCACTACCACTACCACTACCACTCGGAAAGGTATCCTCAAACCACCCATGGCCGCCGTGCTAACCCGAGAGAATTTCTTCTGGCACAAGGTGCACTCCTTGACCGGAATCGTCCCTGTCGGCTTCTATATGCTTCAGCACCTGACGCTGAACTCGTTCGCCATTGCCGGACCAGAAAAGTTCAACGGCGTCATCGGGTTTTTCGGCTCGATTCCCTGGTACGTCCTTCTCGCGATGGAGATCCTCCTGATCTGGACTCCGTTGCTCTTCCATGCGGTCTACGGCATTTTCATCGTCAACCGAGGTGAGCCCAACTACTTCGGCACCAAGTACGGCTGGTCTCAGAACCGGATGTACACCCTCCAGCGCTGGTCCGGCCTGTTCCTCTTCGTCTTCCTCGCCTTCCACGTCGCCACGACGACGGGCGTCAAGTACCTCCGCCACGAAGACGGCCTGATCATGTACAACGCCTGGCAGGCAAAGCTAACGGCCCAAGGCTACTGGCAGCTCGCCGTCTACATCCTCGGCATCCTCGCCGCCAGCTACCACCTCGCCTACGGCGTCTGGAATTTCTGCATCCGCTGGGGAATCACGGTTTCCGAGCAGGCGCAGCACCGCATCCAGAAGTTTTCCGCCGTCATGTTCGTCGCGGTAACATTCCTCGGCTGGGCCGCCCTCGTTGGCTTCCTCATTCATAAGCCGCTCCCTGAGATGGACTCGCCAGCGCCGGTATCGAGCGCGCAGTCGACTTAGCGGCGGTTGTCATCCCGAAGGATGTCTGTGCCGAGGGATCTGACTGTCAACGATTCTTGCTTGCGGTCAGTTTGCGCTAGGACCGGATCTTCTCCCAGTTAAGGTTGAGATGGGACGGGCTCTCAGCCGCCCTTACTGACAGTCGTCGCTTCCCGTCAGATCCCTCGGCACAAACATCCTTCGGGATGACACCTCCGCACTGCCACTACCACTACCACTGCCACTGCCACATCCGTCCCTACCATTTCAAAGCGTCCGGCCGAAGTCGGTGGAACCCACCCGCCTCCTGAACCATGCGAGCCACCGCCAACACCAAGTCCTCCTGATACAACCGCCCCGTAAACGACTTCGAGATCCCCGTCGTCGTCGAACCCGACGTCCGAACCCCTTGCGGGATGATCGCCTGCGGATACCCGCACTGGTTCACCAGCGACACCGTGTACTCCCCGATCCCGTCCGAGACAAACAGATCGAAGTCGCCCAACTCCTGCTCCGCCCGCGCCATCGCGATACACCGCAGCCGCTGCGCTTGCACGTACTCCACTGCCGGCACGTACCGCGCCGCGCGGAAGAACGCCGGCCAAAGCGACGCCGCGATCTTGTTCACCTCGCCCGAACGCGTCAACGCATCGAAAGCCGATGCCGCTTCGACGTCCAGCACCAAACTGCAAGCCTCCGGTAGGGGCGTCAACTTCAGAGGAGCTAGGTTGGCCCCCTGCTCCTTCAGGAATTTCAAAGATGGATCCCGACCGACCTTCGTGTCAAAGACCTTCGGATCGTTCCCCACTAAGACCCCGATCTTCAGCTTCTTCAGATTCACCTTCCCGGGCCAAGTAAACGGCCGATCCACCGATGAAGGATCAAGCGAATCGTGCCCGCAGATCGCCGCGAACACCAATGCGCAGTCCTCGACCGTCCGGCAGATCGGCCCGACCTTGTCCATCGTGTAACTCAGTTCCATCGCCCCGTGCCGGCTCACCCGACCGTAAGTCGGACGCAACCCCGTCACCCGGCATCGCTGGCTAGGGGAAGTAATGCTCCCCTGAGTCTCCGTCCCGATCGAGAAAGCCACCAAGCCCGCCGCCGTAGCCGCCGCCGGACCCGCGCTTGACCCGCTTGACCCCTCGGCTGGATTCCAAGGGTTCTTCGTCCGCCCCTCGTACCAATGGTCGTTCATCGCCAACGCGCCCAGGGAGAGCTTGGCTACCAACACCGCACCTGCGTCGCGCAGCTTCTCCACCACCGTCGCATCAATATCGGGCACCTGATGCTGGAACGGCTCCGCGCCAAACCCCGTCACGATCCCCTTCGTGTAGAACAAGTCCTTGATCCCGTAGGGAAGCCCATGAAGCGGCCCCCGATAGTGCCCCGCCGCGATCTCCTTATCCGCCTGCGCCGCCTGGGCCAAGGCAAGTTCCTCCGTCAGCGTCACCAAACACAGCAGCTTCGGCCCGTAGTTCTTAAGCCGATCGAGATAGATCTTCGTCAACCGCGTGGAAGACAAGGCCCTCGACTTGATCAGAACCCCTAACTCCTGCGCACTCAAAAACGCGATATCTTCGTCGGTCTTTCCCTTCAAACTCACCGAAACCGGGTTCGGACGAGCCACCACCTTCGCATTTGGCACCGACCCCCCGCCGTAGGGCGTGAAGATCGTCCGCGGCTCCGCCGCCCGATCCGGTACCGCCTCGCGCAGCGACTTGTACAGCCCGTTCTGCTGCTCGACCGAGGCGAGGATCGCCTTCCGCTCTTCCTCTGAAAACTGAATGCCGGCGATCTTTTCCATGGCGATGAGGTCCTCGTTGGTCAAGGCGGTGACCGTTTTGCCTGCCTGCTGGGCAAGCGCTTCCAGCGGCAGCAGCCCGGCAGCGGCGGTCGAAAGCGTGGCACGGAGCAAGTCTTTTCGCGAGAGTTTCATTGGCTTGGTTGGCGTTCTACCCGGTTCGGACACCGGCACGGCTAAACTGATTTCTATGCGCGCAGTGGTCACCGGCGGAGCCGGATTCCTGGGGTCCCACCTCACCGATCGCCTCGTCCGAGAAGGCTTCCAAGTCGTCGTCGTCGACAACCTCGTGACCGGCTCCTGGGATAACCTGGCGCACTATCCGTCGGACGGCCCGGTCGAAAAGTTGGAGCAGGACGTCAGCGACGGCCTCAAAGTCGAGGGATGTGTCGACTGGGTCTTCCACTTCGCCTCCCCCGCCTCGCCCGTCGATTTCGAGCGGGTCCCCATCGAAGTCATGCGCGTCGGCTCCGCCGGAACCTACAACGCCCTCGAACTCTGCGTCGCCAAAGGCGCGAAGTTCATGATGGCCTCGACCAGCGAAGTCTACGGCGACCCCCTCATCTCCCCACAGCCCGAGACCTACTGGGGCAACGTGAACCCGATCGGCATCCGCGCCGTCTACGACGAGGCTAAGCGCTTCTCCGAAGCCATGACCATGGCCTACCACCGCTTCCGTGGAGTAGATACTCGCATCGTGCGCTTCTTCAACACCTACGGCCCAAGAATGCGCCTCGACGACGGCCGCGTCGTCCCGAACTTCCTAACCCAGGCCCTCCGAGGCACGCCGCTCACCGTCTACGGAGACGGCATCCAGACGCGCTCATTCGGCTACGTCGAGGACATCCTCGAAGGCGTCTGGCGACTCGCTAACTCTGGCTTTCACGAACCGGTCAACATCGGCACCCAGGACGAGCGCACCATGCTCGATTTCGCAAGGCTCTGTATCGAGGTCACCGGTAGCAAGTCCACCCTCGAATATCGTCCGCCCCTCCCCGACGACCCCAAACAACGCCGCCCCGACCCCACCCGGAATAGGGAAGTGCTCAACGGCTGGATGCCTACGACGCCGCTCGAAGTGGGTCTAGCGCGAACCGCCGACTACTTCCTCTCGCGGCTCTGAGCACCCATCACCGGTTGTCATCCCGAAGGATGTCTGTGCCGAGGGATCTGACTGGAGACGTCGAGCGGGTGTAGCTCCGCCGGGCGCGGCCCAGGGGCCATCCAAATCCGGCCCAACACCAAACACCTAACACCAAATCTCGCCTCAACGCCCAACGCCTAACGCTCAACAAGCGCGTACATCTCACCCTTCCCCGCCGTGGTCTTGAGATAGATGTGCTTGGCGTCCTTCCAAGTCAGCCCAATGTCGAACTTAAATCCGGCCCGCGCCTTCTCCGCGCCCGTCTTCGTGACGTTCAAGGTCTTCTTGACCTCGATGTGAATCGAGTTGCCATGCACCGAGTAGGTGCCGGTCATGATCCACGTGCTGTTGGCCACCACGATCGTCTGCTTGTAGTCGCCGTGCGCCCCGAACACGATCGACTTCGGTGCCGTCGGACTGTGCCACTTCCCGACCAAACTCGGTGCCGACCAAGCCCCTGCAGCCAAAGCGAAAACTCCCGCAACCCAAACCAACTTCATTCCCCGATCATAACACTCATTTACGGCGCGACGGTCCCGCGACCAGAAGGGTAGAACAAGAAGAGCATGAAATACACCAACCTTGGCCGAACCGGCCTGAGCGTCAGCAAACTCTGCCTCGGCACGATGAACTTCGGGCCGCAGACCACTGAGCCGGATAGCTTCGCGATCATGGACAAGGCGCTGGAGTACGGGATCAATTTCTTCGACACCGCCGACGTCTACGGCTGGAAGATGGGCGAGGGGATCACCGAGCAGATCGTCGGCCGCTGGTTCGCCCAGGGCGGCGGACGCCGTGAGAAGGTTGTCCTCGCCACCAAGGCCTTCGGCAAGATGGGCGATTGGCCTAACGAGGGACGCATCAGTGCCAAGCACCTCCGCGCCGCTTGCGAAGCCTCCCTCAAGCGGATGCAGACCGACCACATCGACCTCTATCAGATGCACCATGTCGCCCGCGACACCCCGTGGGAGGAGATCTGGCAGGCGATGGAAACCCTCGTCCAGCAGGGCAAGGTCATCTATGTGGGCAGCAGTAACTTCGCCGGTTGGGACATCGCCAAGGCAAACGAAGCCGCGAAGGCGCGCCACTTCATGGGCTTGGTCTCGGAGCAGTCGCTCTACAATCTGAACGCCCGGATGCTTGAACTCGAAGTCATCCCATGTTGCGAGAGTTACGGACTGGGATTGATCCCCTGGAGCCCTCTCGCCGGCGGCCTCCTCGGCGGCGTGCTCCTGAAGGCGGCCGAGGGCCGACGGGCGAGCGACAACGTTCTTGCGCAGGTCGAGAAGCACCGCGACAAGATCGAGAAGTACGAAGCTCTGTGCGTCGAACTCGGCCACCGTCCCGCCGACGTCGCCCTCGCCTGGCTGCTCCACCAAAAGGTCGTCACCGCCCCCATCATCGGCCCAAGGACCCTCATTCAGCTTGAGGAAAACGTCAGTTCCATCGACCTGGAGCTCTCCACCGAGACCCTCACCAAGCTCGACGAAATCTTCCCCGGCTACAAGACGGCTCCCGAGCACTACGCTTGGTAGTCGCCTCGGGTTCGGAGGTTTGGTCCTTTTGATGCCCCGCCACGCCCCGTGGCGCGCGGCTACTTACTGACCGGAAGCTCCGCCGGATCAGCGCCGAGTCGATCCAGGATCGCCCTTTCGATGCCTCGGCACGCTCCGACCACCAACTCCCCGAACACCAAAGACCCAAGTGCCGAGGCTTCCAATCGCCACAGTGGGGTGGCCCCGCGTTCCGGATGCCTCGTCACTTAGCCTTGTGACGGTAAGCGGTTATTTAGAGACCGTGGCTACGCATGCCGCACGCCGCCCCCTGCGACGGACCAAGACCGCGACAATGCCGACACCTAGCGTCAAAACCGACGCAGGTTCAGGAACAGGGGCGGCGCGGTCGTACCCGATCACATCGAGCAAGCGGAGCTCGTTGTTCGGATTGATCACCACCCCCGGCGTGCCCTGGAAATCCTGCACCTGAGCCGGCGAGTTCAGCTTCCAATCCCCCCAATCTCCGACGGTTCGGCCAAACTGGTTGTACTCGACGATCTGGTGCGACCCATCGATCGAGAAGCCGGTGTGGATGGCGGTGCTGGTCGAGAAGGTTCGAGCGCCCGTATCCGTGTAACGATAGATATCCGCGACCGCCGCCGTATTCCCTCCAATCCCCGATCCAGTGCCGAGAACCTCGTCGATTTCATGGCAGGCGACCGAGTACAGATCGAACTTGTTGGCAACCGGATTGGCGTGGCCATAGAAGCAGGCTGCGGTGTTCAGCCCGACGGTCCCATCTGGGCTGCCGAAGTTGCCGACACTCAGCCCCAACGCCCGAAAGTTGGCCTTGGTCGCGACCATATTCCCTTCGCTGTACGGGCTCGCCGCGATCTGGGCCATAGCCGCGACATCGTCGTCGGATTTCACGTCGGCGATCAAGGCATTGTGGATCGCGCCATAACTCGTGACTCCGTTCGACGCGCTGCTATGGCCCAGGATGCCGGATGTCGTGATGGTTTCGAAATTGATGTCGATGCTGATGTTGTCGGTGAAGGTCGAGCCGTAGAAGGCGATCACCGAGTCGAGCGTGTTCTTGACCGCCGCATTACCCGTGATCCCCGCGTCATAGGTTGCGTTGATCACGAAGGCGGGCGCCGCAGGCGCAAACACAAGACCGACAGCGCAAAGCGAAAGTGCCCGCCGGGTGCAGATTAAACTAAGCATAGAAACCCCCCAAAACATACAGAACTAAAGGATTCGACTGGGGGCCCCACAGAAACGACGAGGCCAAGAAAGTTTTCCGGTGAAAATGCGTGCGGGTTGTGGCCGGGTGACTGCACGATCCACGGCGGGATCGTGCCGAGGCATCACGGGTTCCCGGCCCGGCATCCGCGAGCCAAACGTAGTCCGCGGAAGCTGAGGGAGGGGGTTGGAGGTGGGAGTATTGCTTAACGCTCAACGCCAGTTTGGGTTAATCTCAATCCCATGCGACCCCAACTCGCGATCGCCGTCGCGCTCGCCCTCACCGGCTGCAACCGGGCCACTGCCGCCGAAGTCACCGTCTACCGCGACGGGTACGGCGTCCCCAGCATCGTCGCCAACACCCTGAATGACGGTATGTACGGCGTCGGGTACGCCCAGGCCCAGGACCGCGCTGAGCGAATCGCCATGACCTACAAGCTCGCCCGAGGTCGGATGAGCGAAATAAACGGGCGCGGCGCGATGCTGCAGGACGGACTGATCCGCGGTCTCGGGATCGAGGAATACGCGGAGAAGTACGCGGCGTCCATGCCCGCCGAGCAGCGAGCGATGATCCAGGCCTACGTCGACGGCGCGAACAAAGCCCTCGACGGGCAGAAGGGGAAGATCCCCGCCTGGATCGAGCACTTCACCCTCGTGGACGTCCTCTCCCTCGCCCAGCTCGCCAACATCGCTTTCCCCCTCCAATCGCTCCAGAATATGCTCGGTGCGGGCGTCGGGTCGAACCAGTTCGCGATCGACGGCAAACACACCTCCACCCACCACCCGATCCTTTCCCTCGACCCCCACGTCGGCATCGATGGGCAGAACACAATCAGTTGGCACGAGTTTGGGTTCTATGCCGACGGGATCAACTTCCGCGGCATCGCGATCCCCGGTCTCCCTGTCGGCGTCGCCGGCCACAACGACCGCGTCGCATGGAGCGAGACCAACAACGACCCCGTTCTCTACAACCTCTTCACCGTCAAGACCAACCCCGTCAACTCTAAGCAGTACAGCTACCACGGCGAGTGGCGCAACTTCGAAACGAAGGCAGTCGAACTCAAATACCTTGACGGAGGCACCCTCCACAGCTTCAAGCAGTCGGTCAAAATGACGGCCTGGGGGCCAATGGTTCCGCTGACCAGCTACGCGGTTCGCTTCACGACCGTAGGCGATTTCGCCGCCGTTGAGGAGGGCATCCGGATGATGCGGGCAAAAAACGTCGACGACCTCCGCAACGCGCTCGGACTCCTCGGCCTCTCGATGTGGAATATCGTTGCCGCCGATGTCGAAGGGAACATCCTGTACCAGTTCAACGCCCACATCCCGCACCGCGACTCCAGCATCGACTGGCGTCGGCCCGTAGATGGCAGCCTGGCCACCACCGCCTGGGGCGACAAGCTCTGGACTACCGACGAGCTCCCCCACGCCAAGAACCCGGCGTCCGGACTCTTGATCAACTGTAACTCGGCTCCGTGGCTCACCACCTTGGGCGATGAAATATCCAAGATTTGGCCGAGAGACATATCTACATACGGCTCGACCACCCGCTACGCGCGCCTCGCGGAACTCCTGAAGGACCAGCGCCGGATCTCGCCGGAACGGGCGATGCAGATCGCGACCGACACCCAGGTCCCCGACGCCAAGCCCACCGCCGACCGGTTTGTGTTATACGGCGACGGCAAGCTTCCCGAGGTCCATGTGATGGACAAGTGGAACGGGCGCGCCGACGCCGATTCCGTCGGCACCGCGCTCTACGTGGCCTGGCTCGAGCAACGCCCGACCAATGCCGCCCTCGCCCGGGAAGCCACCGCAGGCAACAGTTGGCGCGCCGACCAAACCGCCCAAGCTCTCAAGGACCTCTCCGCCGCCGCCGAGAAGCTGAAGAAGTCGTTCGGCCGGGTCGACGTCAAGTGGGGCCAAGTCCTGCGCCTGATCCGCGGAGATAAGCAAGTTCCTGCCGGAGGCTTTGGCTATATCGCGGGCGTTGGCGCCGCGGTTCGACCGACGACAGGAGCCCCCCAGCCCGACGGCACCATCCGCGCGAACTTCGGCTCAAGCACAAGAATGATCGTCTCCCTGGATCCGAACGGAGTCAAGTCCTGGAGCGTCTTGCCTTACGGCAACAGCGAGGTCGTGACCAGCCCCCACTGGACCGACCAGATGGAGCTCTACGCAAACGGCAAGTACAAGCCCGACGCCTTCGGCGAAGCCGCGGTGAAGGCAGTGGCCAAGGAAACTTTGCGGTTGAACCATTAGGCTTCGGTCTCGTGCCGGCGGGGCGGCACAGGTTGGAAAACCTGCGCTTCGACGACGGGGCGGTCGCGCCCGTTGGCACGGTTGGCACAAATTGCGTCGTTGTCTAGGTTCAATTTGCAGATTCTCGGTGTGTTTTCAATTACAAATCTGGCTGATTTTGAACCTGAAATTGGGTTATGCACTGAGTTCATTTGATTCATCGCGCGTTTTCACTTTTCTAACCGCCGTGTAGGTTCTAAGTTTGCCTTCGCGGACGATGACTTTGAGCAGGCCGCGTTTTCTCAGGCGGGTAAGGATGTTTCGGATCGAGCCTTCGGCGAAGCCGCTTCGCTCCATCACTTCGGAGGAGTCTAGAGAGTGTCGGCGGAGGAGCCTGAGCACCCTGAGTTCCGCCTCGGTGAACTTGAATTCTTCATCGACATTTTCGTCATTTGCGGTAACCGGATGGTAGTCGAGGGGGTCGTTGCTTAGCAAGCGGTGGGCTCGATTTGCCCATGGGCCGCGCCCTTGGCAGTCGAGCGTGACGAGGCGTTTGGAGCCTTCGAGATTCAGCTTTTTGCTGGTGAGGACGATATTCATGCTGGAGGTTGCGGCAAGCTGGGCGTTGTCGGCGACTCTGCCTTTCCGGTGGGATTCGAACTCTCCTCGCTTCTGGTGATGGAGGACGATGACGGTGATCCCGTTTTCGACGCAGAAGGCTTTGAGCGGCTGGAGGGTGCGGCGGGCGCTCCAACTGTCGGTGAGGCTTCGACCGGTGATGCAGGCGAGGAGGGGATCGACGACGATGAGCTTGGCTTCGGCCCACTTGGCGTTTTGCCGCAGGCACTCAAGGGTTTCTTCTTCGTCGATGTTTAGGCGTTGGAAGCAGGTGAAGAGCGGGAGGGTGGTGTCGACGAGGGGGCTGGTCTTGAGAAACTCGTTCCGCTCTTCGGGCGATTCTTCACCGGAGACCCAGAGGACGGCGGACTGCTCGGTCCGGTGTCCGGCGAAGGGGAGTCCGGTGGCGACGGAGAGGGCGAGGGCGGTGGCGAGGCAGGTCTTGCCCGACTTGGGGGCACCGGCGATGACGGCGAGGGCGCCTTTAGGGAGAAAGTTCTCGATGAGCCAATCTTGGTGGTAGCTGGGGTCGCCCTCGAGGATGGGGACGAACATGGGAAGGAAGCCGGTGTCTCGGAGGTAGCGCTTGCGACGCTGGAAGATTTCGTCGTCGGTCATACCTTGTTAGGTTTGGCGGGCGGGATTGTCAACCAGCTGCGCATTCATTTCGCAGCCAAAGCGCTACGGCCACAATTGGTCAAGCGGATAACGAAGTTAGAATGGCATCGAGGACTTTCACGCCAGGTAGCAATCTTTTGATCCGGTCATATTCGGAGCTAGGATGAAGGCTATTTATCTGAGAAGGAGTTCTAGCGTAATGAGCGATCTGGCCTCGCCAGGATCCGTACTGACCGGTCCCCAATAACTTTCCAGTCTTGGATCAGAGAATTGCGGTCTCCTTGGTTGTCGTTTGCGACTTCTGCTTGAAGCTCGCGGGGGTCAGTCCACCGAGTCCCAGATGGGGTCGGTGGTTGTTGTAGTGGTCCTG
>JBBQPZ010000024.1:0-57233 GCA_038216655.1 Fimbriimonadales bacterium | reverse complement strand
TATTCTGGCCTACACGTTGTATTTTGGTTTCGGCCTGGCACCTTGGGTGTAACACGGTACCCCCCCTCCGTCCCCTCAAATGCACTTATCCCCCCCCCCCCCTCAAGGATCAAACTTCCCGAGTTTCCAGGAGACCTGCCAGGAATGGTGCGAGAATTCCGGGAATTCCCGCCCCGGCAGTCCCGAAAATCGAGACCCCCAGGTTCAAATAGGAACCCCAATTCCCATTTTGGGACGTGTGTGAGAACACGTGAGAATCTCGGGAATCTCGGTGCCTCGACCTTCAGACCGCCCGATGGACCAGGTTGGGCCCAAGAAAGCCTACCGATCCCGGTAGCCGTCGGGATGCTCGCGATGCCAGTTCCAGGCGTGCGAGACAATCGTCTCCAGCGCCGGGTACTGCGGAGTCCAACCCCAGTCGGCGCGGATGTTGTCACTCGCCGCGATCAAACTCGCCGCGTCGCCGGGACGGCGGGGACCGACCTCCTGAGGAATCGGGCGACCGATCACCGTCTCGACCGTGTCAAGCACCTGCCGAACGCTGAAGCCGGTGCCGTTCCCCAGGTTGTAGCGCCGCGAGTCGCCGCCTGACCGCAAATGCCGGACCGCCAACAGGTGCGCGCTGGCGAGGTCGAGCACGTGGATGTAGTCCCGCACGCAGGTCCCGTCCGGCGTATCGTAGTCGGTCCCAAAGACCTTCATCGGCGGGCGCTTCCCGAGCGCGCTTAGGATCGCCACCGGGATCAAGTGCTCCTCAGGCGCGTGGTCCTCGCCGATCGCGCCGGACGGGTCGGCCCCCGCCGCGTTGAAGTAGCGAAGGGCCACGCTCTTCATCCCGTGTCCGGCATCGTAGCCATCGAGAATCTGCTCGACCATGAGCTTGCTAAACCCATACGGGTTCAACGGCGCCTTCGGGTGCTTCTCGTCGATCGGCACATACTGCGGATCGCCAAAGATCGCTGCGGTGGAGGAGAACACCACCTTCGTGACTCCGGCTTGCCGAGCAGCCTCGAACAGGTTCAACGCGCCAAGGGTGTTGTTGGTGAAGTACTTCCCCGGCTCCCGCACCGACTCGCCGACCGAGATATACGCGGCGAAGTGCATAACCAAGTCGATCTTAGGATTCTCCGCAAAGCACCTCGCGATGTCCTCGGGCTTGCGAAGATCGCCGGTGAACAGACCCGAAGACCCTAGCGCGCCCGCATGTCCCTGCTCCAGGTTGTCAAACACTAAATGCGGTTCGCCCGCGTCCCGCAGGAGTTTCAAGACATGCGACCCAATGTAACCCGCGCCGCCGACGACCAGAATCATGCCCGGAGCTTACCGTCGGAGTTTGAGTTGCTTCTCTGGAGTGCATGGCCCCGGCCGTGCTTTGCATTCCGCACTCCTGAGATCTGGATTCGGCAAGCGCCGTAACCCGGACATTCTTTCAAAGGGACGCATGGACCTCGGCCAAAGCCGCATCTAGATGGGAGTTGGGGCTTTCCCGAGAAAAGTTTGCGTCTCCGCCCTCGGAGTTTGTGCTCCCACACTCGGAGGATGAAAGTCCGTAAGCGGAGTTTGGGCAATCCCGCTCGGAGAGGGAGCTTCCACGATTGGAGTTTATGCGTCCACGATGCGAGAAGGGTCATCCACGATTGGAGTTTGCCCTTCCACGACGGGAGTTGGATGCCTCGGGGCGCTCTCGCCACCGGTGTTTTTCCGTCCGAAGGTTAGAGCCCCGAGGCTAAGTCCCCAGGATTGAAAGGCGGGGGTTTTAGCCTCGGGATTTTGACAGGTGTCTGCAGTAAGCCAGCGGCGAGAGCATCCCGAGCATCCAGTTTCTTCTATTCGGCGTCGCGACGCAGAACGCGGAACCGGTTCTCGCGAAGCTCGGAGCGCTCCAAGAGCACGGCCTCCGCCGAGAGCGAGGCAAGACTTGCGTCGTTGATCTCGAAGCCGAGGTCGCGCGCCGAGAGCCAGATCTCGCGGAGCGGATCGATCGACTCTTCCGCGGTCAACGTCAAGGGCAACGCTGCCAGCTTCTCGCGCAGTCCGGCGGCGACTTCCTCGGTCCCCGCGACGACTGCCGAGCCCTTGGTCTGCTCGTAGTCGCCGTTGTAGTTGAGCACGTAAAACACGTCCTCGTCCACCGTCCGGTTGATCTCCGCGAAGAGCGAACGTGCGGCCACCGGAGAAGACGAGAAGTCGTTGAACGCCTTCTTTAGCGGCGTACTCAAAGCGTTCACGACTCGCTGGATCGTCACATCCTGCTCGCTTCGGTTGTAGCCCTCCTGGTGGGCGAAATCGACCGCGGAGGAGCGTAGGGCTTCGACATCCGACTGCTGCCCCAGGGCAGAGAAGATCAGGCGATCGTAAATCTCGTAAATCTTGCGCGTCTGACGCCGGTAAGCGAAGACCACGATCCCGTCGGGGAGCGAAACCGCCAGCACCGGCGCACCGTGCGAGAGCTTGCCTTCCACGTATTGCGCGCGGTTGCCGATTCCTTCCTGCCAGTCGTAAGGGGTGAGCATGAACGTGTTATTCTACGCGCCGTCTCGGCACCTGATTCAGTGCCTGATCTGCACAGGCTCCATGGGGCGGGCGACCAAGATGCCGATGTCCTTTTTGACTGACGCCAGATAGTCGACCAGCCGAGGTCCGAGCTCGACCTTCTTATGGGCCGACGAGGCGTGGAGAATCCGAAGCGCTCCCTCGTGGTCTCGGTAGCAAAGCCCGGTGTGCGAGGTATCCAGCCCGGGCGCGGAGGTCGCGATGCCCAGAATGTCGCCGGTCTCGAGAAGCGACTCGACCATCGGCACGACATCGTTGGGCACGTACATCGTCTTCCGCATCGACCAGATATGCTCCATCGCCGCGAGCTTTTTCACCCACTCCGGGTGAGCCTTGAGTTGCCGGTACGCGGTCGGGTGCGAGCTCATGAAGTTGAGCTCCTTATCGAGTGGAATTGCGCCCGGAAGCAACGGGGAAGCCAGCTTCACGATCCCGCGCCGGTTGTTGTCGTAGAGCCAATCGCTGGTGTAGTGAAGTCGGCTGAGATAGCCATCGGCATGACCGCCGCGGTAACGCATCTTCTCGACTTCGGCGATGAGTCTTGCCGGGGTGAGCGGGGCACCGAGGCGTAGGATCCTGGCGAACCCGAGGGCCACTTCGTAGAAGGTCACGCAGTCCAGCCCGGCGAGGTTCACCACGCAGGTCTCACGATCGTCATCGACCTCAAGCGTGCCGCCAACGTATGGGGTGCCGACCAACGCAAGGCCAATCTCACCGACGAGAACGCCGATCGGAAGCGGAGCCCAGCGCGTCTCCTTGCTCATTCGCGCGAGCCGGGCGAAGACGTCCGCGCCGCCAGCGAGCGCCGGAGGAGCAGCCTGAAGGACCGATGGCAGAGCAATTGCCGCGATGCCAACCGCAGATTGGGCAAGGAGTCTTCGACGGGTCAGGAGATTTTCGGGCTTCATAAGTTGGTTGCCACGGTTTGTGAGGCTGTTCGGCGTGGACTCTCCATTGGAAGTTGGCCGGACAATATTAGGCAGCGCAAGTCCTCCCTTGAGGGAGGGTTGGGAGGGTGAACTGCTACCACCTGTCTTTGAACCTGCCTCACGACGTCTCACCTTCGGATTTCCGAAGGAACCTGAAGATCGAAGGTCGCGCGTCGTCTCATTATCCCCGCCGAACACCCTCACAAACCGTGGCACCCCGATCTTATGCAAAGGTCCCCACGAGCGCCTCAAGAAGCGCGGCCCCAGACGGATTCGCCCCGAACGACGGGGGCTCCGCGCCCAGACCGCCAAACGGCCGGAGCGTAGTGATCAGCCACGTCCCCCCCGAGGGCGTCTTGACGCGCGCGAGGATCGGAGCCTCGTTGTAGTTGCGGGCGTCCACGCGGTTCATCAAGGTCTCGATGGTCGAACCCTCGGGAAGCTTCTTCATCAGCGCCTCGACATCGACAACCCGATCCGGTGAGACGGGAAGGAGCCGCGGCCAGGCCTCACGGAAGGGGACGGCGGCCCAGAATGCGTCGTCGCCAAACTCGTAAGCCGATTCGCGCCAGAAGGGAGCCGCCACGGTTGCCTCGTCCACTAAGAAGACAAGGCCGCTAGACTCGAACGATGCGGGCAAACCGGTCACTAATCGACGCTTGAATCCGGTCAGCAGCAACTCGGGGAAGAGGCCTCGAAGGTCCTCCAGGGACCAATCGACCAGCTTAACCACATCCAGCGGCGACACGACCGTAATCGGCCAGGAATTGGTGGCGTTGCCAAATTCGACCTCAAGTCGGTAGTCACCGGGCGTCGCGTCCCAGTTGATCTCGCCGACCTCGATCGCTGCCCCGCCCTCGATCGATTGCATCTCGCCCGTTCCCGAGCTGACGCGCTTGCCCTCCGAATCGCGAATCGACCAGATGAGACCGCCTTCGATCCCGCTCTCGGTATGTACGCCGACCCGCCAGAACGCCGGACCGGTGAACACGTTGTGCGGATCGACGATGCCCGGTCGGTTCCCGCCATCGGTCCATGGCGGACGACGGGAGGGGATGAGGAACAGCGCATCGGGGCTATTCCACTGCAGGATTTCGTGGCGGTCGAAGCGGGAATTGCCCCAGTCGTCGAAGAGACCGGAAGTCGACATCGGAGTGTCTCTCCACCCCGTCACCACATAGCCCGAGAGCTCGGGACGCGAGCGGACGCCTTCCTGAACCGTCTTGCGCTGGAACGCGGCTTTCTCGACGCTCGAGCGCATGAGCGGACGGTGGGCGTCGAGGTCGTGGACGAAGCGGCTTGAGGAGATCAGATTGGGCAGGTCATGGAGCCATCGGCATCCCTGATGGTTCATCTCGGCCATGGACGATGCCCAGTAAGGCATCTCGTCATGAATGCGCGCAAGGTCGCGATGGATGTCGACGTCGTTGAACTCGCCTAGCAGGGTGGGGCGCGGGACGCGCGCCCCCGGCGCGAGGCAATCGAACACGGCGGGGAAGTACTGGAGGTCGCAGTAGGGATGAAAGTCGGAGAAGTCACCAAACTCGCGCGCGTCACCGCCGTACATCTCCGCGCCGCCCGAGCTGTCCACCACTAGGGGGCTACCAGTTAGGTTCTTCACGAGCCCATACAGTCGAGCCCGATACTCGGCCGGTGCGGCCTTCCCCAACTCGCAGCCGACCGACCAGGCGAGGACATTATCGTGGTGCCGATACTGCCGGACGACCGCTTCAACCTCGTCGGCGATCTGCTCCAAACGGGCTGGTTCAGAACTCGGTAGCCAGATCGGAAGCTCGATCCAGGCCTCCATCTTGTATTCCCGCATGATTTCGAGATAGCGATGGGGCGGGAGCCAAAGGCAGAACTTGACGAGGTTGAACCCGAGGTCGCGTGCCTTCTGGAGTTCGCGCCGGATCGCCTCGTCGGGCGGATTCGGATGCCCAAGTTCGGGATACCAGCCCCAATGGAGCAAACCGCGCGGATAAAACGGCTGATCGTCGACGAGGATCGTTCGGCCGACTACCCAGTGCCGTCGCTCCGTCGGCATGTCGCGGGGGTGGGAGGTGCTTTCCAGCACGAGCTCGACCTCGCGGAAGATGCCCCCAAACGTATTGAAGACGTAGGGGATGAACCCGCTTGCAACGTGGGGGGTTGGATAGGTTGGGCCACCGTTCTTGACGACCGTAACTTCAAGGTCGACTTGGGTCCCGGCAAGCTCGCCCAGGCCGACTTCGAACGAGTCCCAGATGCCGCGGTGGGTGGCCCTCACTTCCCCGTTGACCTTGACCTCGCAGGCGTAGGAGACGCCGTGGAAAAGCAAGTGGGCGGGCTGAGGGGGAAGGTTCAGCTTGACCCGGTAAACGACCGGTCCTTCATCCCGGACATCGTGGTCTTGCCGCCACGCGTGCGGGACCGTGCAGGGCTCCTTGCCGTCGCCGTAATCGACCGTCCATCGGTCGACATTCCATCGCTGTGCCTTCATCCTTACTCGCATTCTTACATAGGCGGGGGACACACTTCCTTGCGGTTTGGCGTATTGCACAGTGACGCCGGAGCTTTTCGCGCGTTAAACTCCTAGTAGTTCACGGAGGAACGAAACCCTTATGCCCTTGCTCCCCATCGCTCTCATCGCGCTTTCACAGACGTCCGGTGCGTCTCCGTCTCCTCTCACCATTTCCTCGAAAGTCATCCAGGGCGTCCGCCCTCTGGCCTTCGCCGCCTCTCCCGATGGCTCAAAGATGGCCATGACGCTTGAAGACAACAGCGTCCGAATCATGGACATTGGTTCACGCACGACGATTCGCACCCTGGTGGGGCATCCCCAGCCCGCCTACGCAGTGGCTTGGAGTTCCGATGGCACCTACATCGCGACCGGCGACGAGTCAGCCCGCATCTTCATCTGGAACGCGCTCACCGGCGTCAAGGTCCGGACGCTGATGGGGCACATCCGCGGGATACAGAAGCTCAGTTTCAACAATTCTCGCTCGCTTCTGATGAGTGACGGCAACGACGATGTCATAAACGTTTGGAACGTCACGTCGGGCAAGAAGGTCGGCACGATCCTCGGCAAGGGCCTCAACGAGTACGGCGCGACGTTCGCCCCGAAGACAGACAATATTCTGGTCGGCCTGCTTTCAGGAACCGGTGGCGCACGTACCTATCGGATGACCCCGGAAGGGCCGAAGTTCGTCAATTTCCTGACTTACACGAACCCGACGAGCCAGCCTCACGGCGTGTTCGACGTCTGCTATAGCCCCGACGCCAAGCGAGCAGTAACTGCGGGCAACGATGGTCATGCGATCGTCTGGGACACGTTCAGCTACAAGAAGATTGGCATCCTCTCGGGCCACGACGACTTCGTCCGGCGCGTCGCCTACTCGCCGAACGGCAAGGTAATCGCGACCTCCTCGAACGATCGGACGGTGCGCCTCTGGGATGCCAGTTCGCTCAAGCAGATCGGCGAGATCGCTGACGAGTCGGGCATCAGTTCGCCGCTCGCCTTCACCGCCGACGGCAAGTATCTGGTCTCGGTCAACGTCGAGGACTTCCTTCAGGTGAACTCGCTTACGCCGGCTCAGGGCGGCAAGATGGCTCCGGCAGGCAAGGTCAAGCCGGTCGTCAAGAAGTGGCACCGCAAGCATTAAGCGACTGAAGGCATTGGTGTCTTGTGGATTGGCTTTGCGATACTGGCCCGAGACAAATTTCTTTCCTCGGTCCGGGCACCGGAGCTCGCACCTTGTCGTCCTAGGCGTCGTGAAGAAGGTTTTGCTCCCGGTTCTCCTGCTCATCGCCTCCAACTCGTTCATGAACGTGGCCTGGTACGGCCACCTCAAGTTCAAGTCGTCTCCCTTGATCTTGGTGGTCCTGATCAGTTGGGGGATCGCGTTCTTCGAATATTGCCTGCAGGTCCCGGCCAACCGGCTTGGCAATGACACCTTCTCGGTCACGCAGCTCAAGGTGATTCAAGAGGTCTGCTCGATTGGCACATTCGCGGTCTTCTCCAATGTTCTTCTTTCGCGAGCGACCCGACCCCCAATCAGGGGATCGTGTTCGTTTTGATCATCCTGGCGGCTTACTTCGCGGTCAGGAAGTAGCACTACATCCCGATGCCCGCACCGCCGGAGCTGATCGGAACGGGCGGCTCTTTCTTACCGCTCTTGTCCTGTTGAGCGCGCTTCTTGCGGACCTCGCTGAGAAGGCCGGGTACCGACGAGGGCGACACTCGCGGCTCGTCGAAGGCCTGGCGGAAGACCGACCACATCGGATCGATGTTGTGGCTGAGGTCGAACACCATGACCCCCTGCGTTGAGCCGCACGCGGCTTGGATCGCATTCTTCAGCCCGTCGGGATTATTGGCGAATTGACTTAGATCGATCCCGGCATACACCCACGTTTGGTCTTTCACCATCCGGTTGACAAACTGGCCCGCACCCTCCACGGAGAACCCGATTCCGATTCCCTGCGACATCGCGTCGTAGATCGTAGCGGTGGGATAGTAGCAGCCACTAATCATAAAATCCAACAGCGGCGCGGTGCCGGTCTGGGCATATTCCGGAGTCATAAACCAGAACCCGGCCTCCGCGTCGGGAGACGCCCAGTTGTGGCCAAAACGCGGATAGTCGCCGTAGTTCGAACCCGCGTACACGCCGAACTGCGCTCGAGGCCGGGTCGTCTTCACCGTCTGCTGAACGCGGGCCACGAAGTTCCGGATCACCTGGGCGCGCCAGACGAGCCACGCGTCGTAATACGGCCCCGCAGCGATGCCGCGGTTGAGCGACGGGCTGAGGGTCCAACGATACACGTCGTCAGGCCAGGAAATCCGCCGTCCGAGATACCGCTCGAACGCCGCTTCGCTGACTGGCGAAAAGTCGGCGTTGAGACCCCCGTAGCGGAGACGGTCGTCGTAGATCACGCCGTCCACGTCGTAGTTGGTGAGCAGTTCCTTAACGAGGCTGAGCTCGTAGTCTTGAACGTCTGGATTGTTCGGATTTACGATCAGCGGGATCTGCTCGTCCGGTCGGTCCGCGATGGGGACGAACTCGGGGAGGGAGTCGAAGCGCATCTTCGCGCCCACCGGGCACTGAGCGCGCAGGAAGTTCGCCGCATCACCACTTCCGATCAGGAGGCTCCCTTGATTCGGGATGTTCACGGTTCTCAGGCCGACGCCAGAGAGCGCTTCGATCACGATCCCTTGCCGATTCAGCGTCACGCAGTAGAAGCTGTCCTGGGGCGGCGGGAGGTTTGTCTTGTCGGCGTAGGTGCCGATGGTGTTGCCGTCGGTCGGCATCTTGCCCGGGATCGTCGCGACCGGGAAGGAGCCGCCGAGGATCGAGATGACGCTGTACTTGGGCTCATAAAGCATGGTTTGCCAGGCGGGGTTGCCGTAGCCTGGGCCAACTTTGAAGTCGCGGTGACCCTCGCTGAAGCAGTTCATGCTCGTGTAGATCTGAAGGTGATTCGCACGGGCTTCGCGAAGCATTACCTTCACCGGATCGAACTCGGGCGGGATCATCTTTCCCTTCCACTCGTTCATCTTTGGGGCGATCTTGCTAGGGAACAGCACGTACCCCGCGATCGGTTTGACGTCAAGCACGATCGTGTTGAACCCGGTCATCGCGATCTGGCGAGCGAGCGCGGCGCATTGGGCGTCGGAACCCATCTTGTCGAGGTTGGCGGTCCCGTCGATCCAGAGGATCCGCGCTTGGAGGAACTTCTGCTTGGCCGTGTCCTGGGCAACGCCGTAGCCGTCGCCCAGGATGTCCAGCATCACCCCGGGAATGGTGGGGTTGGGTGAGGACAACTGGAACCGCGACTTCGGCACAGGCACGCTAAGGGGCGCTTCGACCGGTGGAGCGACACCCAGCTTGGCCCGGATCGCCATCGCGGCAAGGGCGGCAAACAAACTCATAACGTTCGTTGTACCGGACTGGGCGAAAGCCAAAGTAATCTCGGCCATGCGCCGGTTTTTTGTAGCGCAGGTTTTCCAACCTGTGTCTCAGAAGTTAGTTGACTTCCGCGCCTCCAGCGAATAGAAAGGAAAGAGCACAACCGCGAACGGCCAGACGCAGTGAGCCAGCGGCAAGTGATGATGACGCGGATCCTAAGGGGGAGCCCATCATCATCACCTCGGCAACCCAGAAAACCAAAGAATTCGAACGTGCAAAAGACGAATGACAGAATGACAACAGATTCAAAAACCGTCATCTTGCCCCGAATCACAATCCACAAGAACCGAATGACAAACCATCAAACAGGCGACCGTTCGTGACCGTCGGCAAATGTAGGGTCCCGGAATCTTGAAGGGAGCTCTAGAGTCGGGCTTGGTAGGTTTGTGCTTTGGACTCAGGGTTGGATTTGTCATGGCGGCTTGATTCGTGAAGGCTAACCCTGAGGCAAGGAGGCGGGGCTTTCGGTCGCTTGGCTGGGTTAAGCTGGGATCATGCTTGCCGCTCTCCTCATGTTCGCCTCCTCTCGCACCGTTGATCCGCAGGTCGAAGCGGCCCGAGGGGTCCTCGAACGGACGATTGGCTTGAGGGCGGAGCATTTTGAGCTCGCGCGAAGCAAGAGTGTGACCGGCAAAGATTCGTTCTCGATCGAAGCGCACAACGGGATCGTCTACGTGGAAGGCACAAGCGGGGTGGCCATCTGCCGCGGCGCCTACGAGTATCTGAAGGAGAAGTGCCACGTGATGGTCTCGTGGGAGGGCAAGACTGTCCGCCTCCCCGGCGTTCTCCCCAACCTGGTCCGCCGAACCGAAAGCTGCCCCCTCGAGTATCGGCACTACTACAACATCTGCACCTTCGGCTACACGACTGCGTTCTGGGGATGGAGCCGGTGGCAGCAAGAGATCGACTGGATGGCGTTGCACGGCATCAACATGCCGCTCGCTTTGACCGGTCAAGACAAGGTGTGGCAGACCGTCTTCCGCTCTCTGAATGTTCCGGACAAGTCGATCAATGCGTTCTTCTCCGGCCCGGCGTTCCAACCTTGGCATTGGATGGGGAACCTGAACGGACATGCCGGGCCGCCCCCGCAGAGCTGGCTGGACGGCCAGGCGAAACTGCAGAAGTTGATCCTTAAACGCGAGCGCTCGCTCGGGATGAAACCGATCGTTCCCGGCTTCTCCGGCTTCGTGCCGGTTGACTTTGCGATGACGCATCCGAAGGTGCAGCTCGAGAGCCCGACCGCTTGGGCGGGATTCGAGCCCACGACCTTCGTCGATATTCGCGATCCGATGTTCGTCGAGATCGGGCGGCGCTTCGTTCAGGAGTACCGCAAGGAGTTCGGGTCCGATCATTTCTACCTCTGCGACACCTTCAACGAGCAGAATCCGCAGTTCCCCGACGCAACCAAGATGGCGGACCTGAAGTCAGCCGGATCGGCGGTCTACAAGGGTTTGCGACAGGGCGACTCCAACGCAACTTGGGTGATGCAGGGCTGGCTGTTCTTCAACGAGAAGGACTACTGGAAGGCGCCCGAGATCGAGGCTTTGCTTAGCGGCGTGCCCGACGGGAAGATGATCATCCTCGACCTCGCGTGCGACCAGTTCGAGGTCTGGCGCGCTCAGCCCGCGGTCGCGCGGAAGGGCTGGATCTTCAACACCCTCCACAACTACGGCCAAAACACCGGGCTCGGCGGAGATCTGCAGGGGATGTCCGACCGCCAGTTCGCGGCGCTGAACGACAAGAGCCACGGTCGCATGCTGGGCTTCGGACTCACGCCCGAGGGAATCGAACAGAACCCCGTGGTGTACGAGCTGATGACCGATGCGATGTGGCGGACTGAGCCGTTCCGCGTGAGTCAGGACTGGCTCCCGTCGTACGTTACGTCCCGCTACGGAATCTACCAGCCAGACGCGCTGGAAGCCTGGGGGAGCATCTACCGCGCGATCTATTCGAAGAACGTGCCTTGGTACCGCGATGGCTGGAGGAGCCGACCGGGTTCGCTCCGTCGGGGCCGACCACTAACCCAGGTTTTGGAACTCGAGCGAGCCGTGATGGACCTCGTGAATGCGACTCTAGATTTCCGAAGTCGTCGAGAAAATCCGCTACCGGCGATGCCGCGCAACGAACTCTTCGACCGGGACATGGTGGACGTCACCAAAACCTGGCTTGGGGCGATCGCCGACCGGCACGCCTACGCCGCCATGCAAGCCTGGCCCGACGACAAAGCCACTTACCTCCGCCACAAGGACGCCTTCTTCCGGACTCTGGACGACATCGATCGCGTGATGGCGACCCGCCCGGAGCATCGCCTCACGACCTGGATCGCGCTAGCCCGAAGCTGGGGAACGACTCCCGCCGAGAAGGACCTGATGGAGCGTAACGCCCGGCTCCAGGTCACCGCTTGGGATACCAAGGGCGTGCTCACCGACTACGCGAACAAGGAATGGGCGGGCCTGACCGACGACTTCATCGCGCGGCGATGGAAGAAGTACTTCGCCGACCTCGAAGCCAATCGCCCGACCGTAGATCCGGCGGGCTACCTCAAGCTGGAACTCGACTGGGCCAACTCGACGATGCGCCCCGAAGAGTCTCCCGTCGAAGAGCCTCGTAAGCTCATCGCCGAGATCTACGCCCGACGACAAGGCGAGGCGGCGAAGATCGAGAAGGAACTCGGGCAAGAGGAACCGCCCGGCAACCTCGCCCGCGAAGGTGTGGCCTCCGACGATGGGCATACCGAAGCCAACGCCGATCCGTCGAAGGCGATCGACGGCAACCTGGACAGCTACTGGGCCGCCAGCCCATCGCCCTGTACGTGGGATCTGGATCTGAAAACGGTTCGGGCCGTCCAGAGTCTACAGGTCTTCACCTACTACGGCGACGGACGCTACTACCAGTACGTGGTCGAGACCTCGGTCAACGGGCAGGAGTGGAAGACCGCGATGGACCGCTCTGCCAACACGACCGCCGCGACGGCAAAGGGCGATCGCATCATCCTTCCCGCGCCGGTTCAGGCGCGCTACATGCGGGTCAGGATGCTCAAGAACAGCGCGAACATCGGCGTGCACCTACTTGAGGTGCGCGTCTACGCGGGACCGGTTAAGTGAACCGACCCGTCCAGAAGAACAAACCCCGTCCCGACTTGGTTGACAAAACTGGATCCCAAGCACAAAGTGACGTGCACACAAACAAACCACTACCCCTACCACTACCACTACCACTTCCCCTACCACTAAGAAATTGCCGGATTACCAACGTGGGTAAGCAGTGTGAGTGAGTGAAAACGTGAGATCACTCCCGACCAACGGCAGCCCGCCACGGTCAAGCACGTTCGATCCGAATGGAGCTCGGTCCCCTCTCCCCCGCACGGCCATAGCCCTCACCGCACGGTATGTCGGGCGGGAGAGTGCTAGGGTGAGGGGGCAATTAGGGGCTTGATGATCTCTGGTTGATCGGCTTGTGCCCGAAGTTCAAATCAGCGAGACCGGTTGACCGGCCAGCAGGCTCTGGTAGCCCGCCAGAGCAACGCGGGCGGCTTGAAGGCCGTCGAACCCGGTGACCGGCACCGGCGTGTCGTCCACGCACGCCCGGATAAACGCGTTGACCATCAAGGAATCGAGATCGGAGCCGTATCCGGCGGAGACGTGGGTCACGCTCCCGTCGCTGTAAGCATCGACCGCGTTGCCGAACATGTCGAGTTCGATCACGCCTTCGGTGCCGACAACATTCATCGTCACATCGCCCCAGGTCTTGTAGCTCTGCGGGCGCGACCAGCTTGAGTCGAGGGTCGCGAAGATACCGCTCGGAAACTGCAGGGTCAGCATCGCGCAGTCTTCCCACGGCTTGCCGTACATGTTGTGGCTGGTCTGAGCCTGAACCGAAGCGGGCTCCTCGCCGAGCAGCGCGCGCAGGAGGTCGGTGACGTGGACGACGTGGTCGATCATCGCGCCGCCGCCCGACTTCTCGGTCTCGACAAACCAGTCGAACGGGCAGCGCCCGCGGTTCGTCGCGCAGATCCCTTTGATCTCCCCGATCTCGCCCGATTTCACCCTTTCGACGAGTCTTCCGAAGGCGGGGGAGAAGCGGCAAGGGAAGGCGGTCATCAGCTTGACTCCGGCCCGATCGACGGCGCTCATCATCTGTTTGCCTTGCTCTTCGGTGATCACGAGCGGCTTTTCGCACAGGATGTGCTTGCCCTTGTCGGCGGCTCGCTCAGCAAGGTTCGCGTGATGGGAGTTCTCGCTGGTGATCGCGACGGCATCGACGCGCTCGAGTAGGTCGTCAAGATAGCCGACAAACGGAATCCCGGTCTTCTGTGCGAAGGTCTCGCCGCGCTCGACGTTGTCGTCCCACACGCCGACGATCTCAGAGTCCGGGTGGTTCCGGAACCCGTGGACGTAGCTCCAGATGTGCATGTGAGCGGTGGACAGCAGACCGACGCGAAGCGGCATGGGGTGAGTATACGTTTCTGGCGTTGGGTGTTGGGTGTTGGGTGTTGGGTGTTGGGTGTTGGGGCTGAGAGAGCTTGACCCCCGATTCTTGAAACTTGCTCGAAGCGATTCGATTCTGGCACCCATCAAGCTGACGTAGGATCAGGGGTCCTTCGACTCGCATGCTCGCTCAGGATGACGGAGCTGATTGCATGAAGGCTCTAAGGAAGGTTATTGCCACGACCCAGAGCAACTCTTGCCGCGGCCCGACGGAGGTTATGGCCGGCCCCAGCCGGGGCCTATTACCTCCGGCCGATACAGCTCATTTTCTTGGGCGAACAAACTTGAGTCCGGTGTGAATTGCGCTGAAGCGGCAGACCTTTACATCCACCAATCCCAGCGCTTTCCCGGCAGCAAAGACTTGCATCTCCGTGATATCGGTTCGACCCTTGGGGAACACGATCCAGAGCATCCCTCGCTCCAAAAGGGCATCGCGAAGGGGCGTCAGGTTCTTGAGCCCGGACGCGGCATCGACGCGGACGATGACGGCGTCAAACTCACCATCCGCAACGGAGTGCGCGTAAGGCAGTCCTTCCAACCAGGCGTCGTCTGCCCCAAACTCAAGGACCGCGATGGCGTGTCCGGGTTTTAGCCCGAGCTTATCGAGCAGTGTCCTTGGGTTCTGAATCACATGCGCCCACTTCGGCGCGTCCGCGCCGAGTTCGAGGCGGAGTTCGCCTTCGGCGGACGGCACGATCAGCCATTCTTCGTCCACCCAAGCTTCCTTTTGCAGAGCGATCTTGAGTCGGCGATCCCCGCGGACGGTGATGAGGTCCTCCTCCAGGTGTGTCTTCGCGGTCCACTCTTCACCGCCAAACCGGACCTTACAAACCGCCTCTTTGCCCACGACGCCATTCTCTCACATCGCTGGCGGCGTGACCAGGACCGTCCGGCCCTCACCATCGAACGCGATCGAGACGTGCCACACCGAACCCTCGGGCAGCGCACCCCGAGCCCGGTCCGCCCACTCGATCAGGCAGAGGTGGGTGTCGAAATACTCCTCAATCCCGATCCCCTCCCAGCCGGCGACGCGGTAGAGGTCGGCGTGCATGATCGGCGGGTTCGTGTCGAAGGTCTGGATCAGGTTGAACGTCGGCGAACGGACGACCTCCTCGTGCCCGAGATGTGCGACGAGGCCGCGCACGAAGGTCGTCTTGCCCGCCCCAAGGGGGCCTTCCAAGAACACGACGTCGCCCGCCTTCCAGCTTGCGCCGAGCTGGGCGCCGAGGGCGCGCATCGCCTCTTCCGATTCGACGGCGAAGGTCTCGGTCATTCGGAGATCTGCTCGATCTTGAAACCGCGTTGCATGGCTTGCAGCCGGTTGCCATCGGGGTCGTCGAAGTCCATGACCACGCCACCGGGTGTCTGGTGAAACTCGCCGACCTTGATTCCGGATGCGGTCAGGTGGGCGCGTAAGGCGACGATGTCAGCAGTCGCGACGCCGATTACCCAGCCTCCGCCGCCTCCCTTAGATCTCTCAAAGGGCGGGTGCAGGCCGAGTCTGCCGTCGCCGATCTTGTAGCTCGACCAGTGAGGCGACTCGTACTCGGGGACGAGGCCGAGTACATCGCGGTAGAACGCGTTTGCACGGGGCATGTCGGTGACCTCGGCGATCAGGGTGTCGAGTCCGGTAAGCATTCCACGGATATACCCGGAGCGGTCAATTTCCGCAAAACGCCGGAACGGCGCGGACTCCGGCACGACTACACTCAGGATGTTGAAACCGGTCCTTGCCTGCTTGCTTGCCCAGAGTCTTGCCTTCATGGGGGGCAGCCAGACCCCGATGCAGGAGTTCCGGCGCAATGACACGTTGCTGAAGAGCGCGAGCTTTGAGTCCGCCAGCGCGAAAACGGTCGTTCGCAACCTCGACTTGTTGCTCAATGCGGTCTATAAGGCAGGTCGTGCGGATGCGCCTCTGCTCAAGGCCTGGAATAAGTTGGCGGCGGGGAACGATGACGGTTCGATGACCGAGTTTTCTTGGCTCGATGCAGATGTTCTTCACCTTTCGGGTGGCGTCGTGGTGGCATCGGCAACGTACGGCCCGGTCTCGCGATTGGCGGCGTGGAATGGTCAGGGACGCCCGATCCCGGTGCCGGACGACTTCAAATACATGCTGCGGTGGCATCCCAGGCTCGCCGCGTCGGGCAACACGTTACTGCTGATCAGCGACTCGATTCAGGATGCGGGCATGCGGGTGGCGACCCGGGTGGACCTGATTGCGCTGACCGCCTTAGGGCTGGTCAAGGGGCAGGGTCTTGAGATCGGTCATACCTTGGACTGGGGTGGGGCGAAGGTGCGTGGTTCGACCTTGACCGTCGATCGTCTGGAGGAGCCGAAGTCGTTTTTCGTTGCAAGTGCGGAGGCGATCTTTCGTCGCCACGAGGTTTATTCGGTGCGCGGGGGCACGCTAACTCAGGTTTCCAGCCTCCCGCTAGATCAGCCGCTGCGCGCGTTGGATGCTTATGTGTATCAGGCACAGCACACCAAGTCGCCCACCGCGACTCAGCGAATCGCGCGCAAAGTCCTGCCGGTGCAGAATATGCTTAACGGACACACCGAGCGCGTCACCGGCGATCGAGCGGAAATCACGCTTGAGGCCGACGGGCCGAAGGGGGCTTTCCAGCTTCGGCGCATCGACGGGCGCTGGGTCGTGGAGTCGGCAAAATGAACTTTCTTCTCACGCTCGCGCAACTCGGAAGCAACGACCCTGAGGTGGATACGCCGCTGAAGAAGTTCATCTGGTTCGGCTTGCTGCCGATTGGCCTCCTCGTCATCATCTTCGGCGGTGGCATGCTGCTCAAGCGCGCCGAGATGAAGGCGCGGGCGGAGAGGGAAGCGCTTCGGAAACAGCAGAACGGGCCAAGCTGAGTCCGCGTTGGAGTGTCATCCCGAAGGATGTTTGTGCCGAGGGATCTAACCGTAGTCGCCGAGTGTTGGTACAGACACTCGTTGCTTCCTGTCAGATTCCTCGGCACAAATCATCCTTCGGAATGACAATCTCACTCCTAGAACCTGAACTTTAGCGCGATTCCGATGCCGAAGTCCGGGGCGATGTTGGCGACCTCGGGCATCGCGCCCGCGAGGAAGTCGCGGTCTTCCATGAAGTAGAGGTCGAGGCGGGTTCGCGCGGCGATTCGGTGTTGCCATGCGAACATGAGGGTTCGATGGGTTGCGTCCGATGTCGGAATTCCGGTCTGAATCGCGGCTGATTCGCTCACCCACTGGCCGACGAACGAGTTTTTGCTGTTCGGGTGCCAAATCAATACCGCAGCCTCTTGGTGGGCGATGCCGCGGGCTCCTCGTAGGGTGCCTTTGCCTTGCCCGATTACGCCTCCCATCAGTTGAAGGGTCCAGTTACCATTGATCGCGGCGGAGTAGTCGAAGCTGACGCCTGCGTCGGGGGCTCCGCTGCCGAGGAATCGGCCGGGGTCGCCGGTCGGAACCTTGAATCCGAGATTGCCACGGAACCGGTGGTTGAACTGTTTGCTGACGGTCAGCGACACATCGCCGAGGCCGAACTGATTCCCAGAGAATTCGCCGCCCGGGTAGCGGATACCGTTCTGCCCAGTGGGGGTCGCGTCGCGATCGGGGTGGGGCGAGTGGATGAGGTTGTTGTGCCACCAGTTGATCAGGGGGTCCATGAATCCGCCACCACGGAATTCGATGGGGACATCAATGCCGATTTCCACCCCATGACCAAGGCCCTCGCGCTTACTGAGGGTGAAGCGGGTGGTCTCCTGGTCTTCCCGCAGCACTTCCTGGTGCTGTTGATTGCGGATGACGCGGAAGTCGTTGGACTCGTTCCAGACGAATTGGAACTCCCTCTCGCCCTTGACCAGCGTCGAGCCGTGCAGGGTGAAACGGAAGAACGGCATCTGCAAAGAACGTAGGTTCCTCGCCTCGATCGGACCGTACAGAGGCGCCGACTGTTGGGCGGCGGCGGTTCCCGCTGCGAGAAGACAGAGTCCGAAGACCCAGTGGTGTCTTGTCATTGCTTCATTATCTCGGTTGTAAAGGCCGCTCGCCTTACCGAGCGACCGGATTCTATAAATCGTAAAGAAGTCTGCTGATCGGTTAGAGGTATACATCGTATGAAAAATATGATTGTGTCCTTATGATGAAGTGCCCAGGAATGTCTGAATCGTTTTACGGAGCCTCGACCGTGGGTGAGCGCGGCCAGGTGGTTATCCCCGCCGAGGCTCGCGCGGAGCTTGGGATTCACCCGGGCGACAAGATTCTGATGATGCGCCACCCGGCGCATGCGGGGTTGATGATGTTCAAGATCGACTCTGCGCGCGAGTTCCTGGAAGAGTTTATGGCCCTGCTCGATGGGGCCGAAAAGAAGGCGATTGAAGGAGAAACGAATTGAGTTTGATAGCTAGCGTTGCCGCCGGTTTGATGGCGATCCAGGGTTCCCAGCAAGGGCAGTTGCCCGCGACGGGATCGGGAGTGTCGCCGCAGAATGCCGTTCAGGGCACGGTGCCCGCCAAAGAAAAGCTGCCAACGGTACCGAACCTTGGTACTGACGTCCGCGCCGATAAGCCGTTGACGATTGACGAGGCGGCGGCCATCGCGGAGCAGAATGCGTTTGCCGTGCGAACGTCGACTTCGGTTGTGGAGAGCGGTCGACAGCGGGTGAACGAAGTGAAGGGCGGGTTGGGGCCGCAGGTTGGTGTCACCGCGACCTACACGCGCTATCCCAAGGCTCAGACGGTTCAATTTGGTTCAGGATCGGCGCCCATCACGATTCAAGCGATCGACGCGAAGCAGGCGACCATCTCGCTCAACATGCCGATCGATATCTCGGGCAACATCCACCGCAACGTTGGGGCGGCTGAGGGCAACTGGAGGGCGTCGAAAGAAACTCTGCAGGCGCAGAAGAATCAGGCTCGGCTTCAGGCTCGGCAGGCGTTCATCGCGGTCCTGCGCGCCGCGGCGGCGGTGACGGTTCAGCAGCAGGCCATCGCCGATGCGACGGAAAACCTTCGCATCCAAAACGTGAAGTTCGACACCGGCGTGATCGCCAAGGTCGATGTCATCCGGGCCCAGACGCAGCTTGAGCAAGCCAATTCGGATCTTCTGAACGCGCAAGATTCGCTGCAGACCTCGAAAGAGTCGTTCAACAGCGCGTTAGCTCGTCCGATCGAGACCCCGGTGACGCTGGTTGAGATTTCGTCCCTTCCCGACGTGACCGCCGATCCCGCCACCCTCGTGACGACCGCACAGAAGAGTCGGCCAGAGGTCCGTGCGTTGCAAAACACGCAGCAGGCGCTCGCCCTAACTCGGCGGGCGTTGGAGGCAGGGCAGAACCCTTCAATGTCGGTCGGGATCAGCAATAGCCGCAGCATCGATCCGGCGGGACTCAGTGCTCAATCGAGCACCACCGTAGGCACCCTGACCTTGAACATCCCGATCTTCGACTCGGGCATCACGCGCGCAAGGGTGAAGGAAGCTCGCCAGAACGAAGAGCAGAACCGCATTCAGCTCGACCAGACCCAGCTCAATGTCTCACTGCAGGTTCGACAGGCCCTGACGAACCTCGTCAGCGCCCGCGCCCGACTGGGGTCGGCTCAGCAGCAGGTGGCGTTGGCCGAAGAGAATTTGCGAATCGCCCGCGTTCGAAACCAGGAAGGCCGCGGAATCTTCCTTGAGATCGTCGATGCGGAAACCCAACTGACGCAGTCCCGAAACACCCTCGTTTCGGCGCGCTACGACTATTTGAACGCCTACGCCCAGCTTCAGTTGGCGACCGGCACCGATCAGATCAATTCCTCTCCGGCTCCCGCCGGCGGAGCGCCTCGAGGAACCAACTAGATGAGATTTGCCCCCTGGATTGTTTTTGGCGTCAGTATCATGGCGCTCGGCGGATGCGTGGATCGCAAGGCACAAGAGCAGGCGAAGGTCACGCAAACCATCGTGACGAACCCGCTCAAGATCGTCTCCGTCCAGCCCGCGCAAACGCAGAATGTCGCCGAGACATTGGAGATCACCGGCCAAGTCGTCACCACCGACGACACCCAGGTCGGTCCGAAGCAATCGGGTCGTCTCGTCCGGGTCTATATCCACGATGGTGACAATGTCGTTGCGGGGCAGGTGATCGCCGAGCAGGACTCGACTCAGCTCAGCGCCCAGTACCGCCAGACGCTGGCGTCGGTCAGTTCGGCCCGATCGCAACTCGCGCAGGCGATGAACAACGCCGCGCTCGCTCCGTCGAAGTCGCTGGCCGCGGTCCGGCAGGCTCAGGCTCAGGTCGCCTCGGCCCAGCAGACCCTTCGCTCAGCTCAGGCGAACTACAATAAGGTCCACGCCGGTGCCCGTCCCGAAGAGCGGCTCCAGGCCGACGCGCAGGTTCGAAGTGCGAAGGCAAACCTTGATAAGTCTCAGAAGGACTTGGAGCGGATGTCCGCTCTGGTGACTCAAGGCGCGGCGTCGCAATCCGATCTCGACTCGGCACGTTGGAACTATCAGTCCGCTCTCTCGACCTACCAGACCGCGGTGCAAAACCAGGCCATGCAGCAGAACGGGGCCCGCTCAGAGGACCTTGCGATCGCTCAAGCCGCGGTTGACCAGGCTCGCGACGGGATCCGAAATGCCGAGGAAGGACTCAAGGCTGCGAAAGCCAATCAGGGGCTGGACGTCCTTCTGAACGATGCGGTCCGCACCGCCCAGGCCCAGGTTCAGGCAGCTCAAGCTCAAGCCGATGCGGCCCGTTCCGCGGTCGACGACACCAAGATCCGGGCTCCGTTCTCCGGCAAGGTCGCGGGAAAGCCGCTTCAGGCCGGTGCGGTTGCCTCACCCGGAACATCGATCGCGAGAATCGTCGGAGCCCAGGGAGCGTACTTCGAGGGACAGGTCTCCGAGGAGAGCGTTCGCTTCGTCGAGACGGGTCACGTGGTAACGGTCACCTTGGACGCACTCCCCGGGCGATCCTTTGTGGGCGCCGTCCAGAACGTCAGTGGCCAAGGCTCCGATGTCGGTCGGCTCTTCAGCGTCCGGGTAGGACTCGGCTCGAATCTGAGTGACGTGAGGCCCGGCATGTTCGCTCGCGGTTCCGTGCAGCTTCGGAGCGTCGCGGGAGCAGTGGTGGTTCCCATCCCCGCGGTTGTTCGTAAGGGTGACAAGGACGTCGTGTTCATCGCCAACGGCGACGTCGCGAAGGCTGCGACGGTCACCAAGGGAATTACCCAGGGAAGCGTTGTCCAGGTGATCGGCATCAAAGCCGGCGACCCCGTGATCGTTCAGGGGCAGACGGCTCTTGAAGATGGCTCGAAGATCGAAGTCGACAAGAAGTCGGCCACGCCCGCCTCCCCTACCCCCGGAAGCTAAACATGGGACTTACGCGCGCCGCAATTACCCGCCCGGTATTCGTTTTGATGCTCATGCTGGCGGCGTTCCTTCTGGGAACGATCAGCTACAGGAGCATGCGAATCGAGCTGAACCCCGAAGTCAGCTTCGGTGTCGTCAGCGTGACCACCGTTTACGCCGGAGCCAACCCGGACACGATCAACACCCAAATCTCGCGAAAGGTTGAGGAGGCGGTGTCGAGCGTCAACGGCATCCGCGAGGTCGTGAGCACCTCGACGGAGGGCGTTTCAAGCGTGGTGATCACGTGTGAAATCGGTACCAATATGGACGCGGCGCTAAACGACGTCCGCTCCAAGATCGATTCCATCTCGAACCAGCTTCCGAAGGACGCGCTGAAGCCGCAGGTTTCGAAGTTCGACAACTCGGCCCAGGCCGTCTTGACGCTCTCGTTCGCCAGCGACAAGCTGACGAGCCAGCAGCTTCGCGACCTGATGGACGACAAGCTTACGGACCGCTTCGCGCAGATCAGCGGCGTCGCTTCCGCGGGCGTCCAAGGTGGCGACGTCCGTGAGATCCAAGTTCGCGTTCGTCCGGACAAGTTGATCTCTTATGGCATCGGCATCAACGACGTCAACGCCGCGGTTGCGAGTGCCAATATCGACGCCCCGGGTGGAAAGCTCAAGACGGAGACGCAGGAGCTTACGATCCGCGTCTACAACCAGTTCGAGAACGTCAAGCAACTGAAGGACCTGATCTTCACGGTCTCGGACCCGAAGAATCCGAACAACCACTCGCGTGCGATTCACCTCACCGATGTCGCGGACGTCGTCGACACCGTGCAGGAGCGGACGGCCTACTCAAGGTTGAACGCCAAGGACGCGATCGTTCTTTCGGTTCAGAAGACGCTCGAAGGGAACGCGGTCGACATCACAAAAGCGGCTGACGTGACGATCGCGTCGATCGAGAAAGAGTACGCCGCGCAGGGCATTCGCATCGAGAAGACCTTCGAGACCGCTAAGCAAATCACTGACTCGCTGGCGGACCTTAACTTCGCGCTGATGTTCGGCGTGTTCCTCGTCGCCGTCATCGTGTTCATCTTCCTCCACAACATGCGGGGAACCTTGATCGTGGCGCTTGCGATTCCGACGTCGATCTTCGCGTCGTTCATCGCGCTCAAGCTTGCCGGATTTACGATCAACAACATGTCGATGCTGGCGCTCTCGCTAGCGATCGGTGTGCTCGTGGACGACGCGATCGTCGTCTTGGAGAACATCTACCGTCACTTGAAGATGGGTGAAGACCCACGCGAGGCGGCGATCAATGGACGGTCGGAAATTGGTCTCGCGGCAATCGCCATCACGATGGCGGACGTCGTCGTGTTCCTACCGATCGCGTTCATGGGCGGCATCGTCGGGCAGTTCTTCAAGCCACTAGCGTTGACGTTCGTGTTCGCCACGCTCTTCTCCCTGTTCGTCTCGTTCACCCTCACGCCGATGCTGGCCTCACGCTGGTATCGACGGGGCGAGGATATGGAGCACCCGACTGGGCGCTTCGCCCAATGGTTCGAGCGAGCCTTCGGTCGCCTCGAAAACATGTACCGAAATTCCCTTGAGTGGTCTCTGAATCACCGTTGGTTCGTGTTTATCTTGGGCAACGCGGCGCTGTTCGCGGTGTTCTCCTTCATGGGAGGCGCCTCGACGCTGCCGTCGATTCCAAAGGAACTGATGGGAACGCCAAACGCGCCGGCCTTTGGGGCGGCAGGGGCCGCTGCCGGTGGGCTTGGGATGTTCAAGGCCGCGATCTTCCTCGCCATCATCACGACCTTGGTGAACCTGGTTCGATTCCGACGGTTCAGCTTCAAGTACCTCATGGCGGGCGTCCTGTTTGGCCTGATCTTCCCGATCGCCGCGGTGGCCGGCTTCGGCTATGCGCAGTGGAAGAAAGAAGCCGTGTTCAAGTTCGGGTTCCTGCCTGATTCCGACGGAGGCCAGGTAAGCGCCACGATCGAGCTTCCGGCGGGTTCGAATCTTGCCCAGACTCAGAAGTACGTCGAGAAGGTCGAGCAGGTGATGCAGACCGATCCGGACGTCAAGTATGTGATCTCGAACATTGGTGGCTCGGGCGGTGGCGTGTTCGCCAGCGGCAACTCGGGGTCCAATTACGCACAGGTCAATGCCACGCTGTACGATAAGGCGGCGTTTACCGACAAGTTCAAGGGAATCAAAGAGCGACTTCGTTCACGCTCGTCCGACTCCGTGGCGACGGATATCCTTGTGAAGCTCGGTCGTCTGCCGGGCGCGAAGATCAACGTCTCGGCGGGCAGTGCCTTCGGCTTTGGCTCGGCGATTCAGCTGTCGTTCACCTCCGACGACCGGGGCGCCCTTATGGCGACGGCGCAGAAGGTTCGCGACGGATTGGCGGCGGGCGCGGTGCCCGGCGTTATTGGTCCGGACGTCACCTCCAAACCGGGCAAGCCGGAGATCCGGTTGACTCCCGATCCGGTGGCGATTGCCGACTCAAATGTGTCGGTGGCCGACGTTGCGAACACGGTTCGTAACCTCTACACCGGCAACACGGACTCCAAGCTCCGCGTGTTCGGCCGTGAGTACAACATCCACGTGATGATGGACTTGCGTGACCGTGACAACCTCGCGGTCGTAAAGCAGGTGCCGGTCAAGTTCATTCAGGGAAATCCCGTGCGTCTTGGCGATGTCACCCACGACGCTACCAGCCCTGGCACGTCGAAGATCACCCGCCGAAACCGCGCCGAAGAGGTGCAGGTCACGGCGAGCCTCTTGCCCGGCTATGCGAATGGCACGGTGCAGGCCCAGATCGACAAGTGGCTGAAGGACCAGAACCTCGTTCCGGCGAGCGTCAACTATAAGCCGCTCGGCCAAGCAGACGCACAGGCTCGAGAAATGGGCTTCATGTTCGGCGCGATCATCATTGGGCTCGGCCTTGTGTACATGCTGCTCGCATCGCTGTACGACAACCTCCTATATCCGCTGATCATCCAGATCGCACAACCTCAGGCCATGGTCGGCGCGTTGCTCGGGTTGATGATCATGAACAAGTCGCTGAACCTGGTCGGCATGATCGGGATCATCGCCTTGATCGGGTTGGTGGGTAAGAACGCGATCCTCGTGGTCGACTACGCCAACACCTTGCGTGATCGCGGCCGAAATCGGCACGATGCGCTGGTGGAGGCAGGGCCGACGCGACTGCGGCCGATCATGATGACGACGCTTGCGTTGATTCTGGGCATGCTGCCGGTCGCGCTGGCGCTGGGTCGAGGATCGGAATTCCGCGAGACGATCGGGATCACGATCATCGGCGGAATCACCGTCTCGACACTGCTGACATTGCTCGTCATCCCTTGTTCGTACACGATCTTCGACGATGCTTCGATCGGCCTGGGCAAGCTGTTCTATCGGAATCGCAGGGCCACGGTCGCGATCGACGAAGAGGAGCCTACGAGCTACGGTTCCACGACGCCCGTCGGAAGCGAGCAGGAGTAGTTCCTTTTTCGGGGGATGCCCACTGCGGGCGTCCCTCGCAGAAAGAGGTTGATTTGCCCGACTTGACCGGGCCACTATATCTATGCCACCTTGGGGTTGCATGCGCTACCTTCGCGATCCGCAAGTAGTGCTCACAGCGTTGTGTGCTCTCTTTCTGGTGTTGGGGTTCTTTCACCTCCACCCGGCGATCCCTTACATCTCGGTAGCCTTTGGTTCGTATTTCGCGTTGAATTCAGCGTGGACCTCGGTCCGAAAACGCGAAGTGGACGTAAACCTCCTAATGGTGGTGGCCGCGATTGGCGCGGTTGCAGTCGGCAATCCGCTGGATGCGGCCGCTCTGCTCTTCCTGTTCAGCCTAAGCAGCACATTGGAGTCGCTTACGATGGCGAGGACGCGATCGGCAATCGAGGCGCTTGTCCAGCTTCGGCCCGATAAGGCGATCCGCGTCGATCCTAACGGCGACAAGAAGATTCCCGTGGAGGAGCTTGTGCTCGGGGACAAAATCCGGATCCCCGCGTTCGAGGCGATTCCCGTGGATGGCGAGGTGGTCGAGGGGATCAGTACCGTCGACCAGTCGGCAATGACGGGCGAGTCGATTGCGGTCGTCAAAGAGCCGGGTGATCGCCTCCTGGCAGGTACCCGCAATATGGACGGGATGCTGCTCGCGAGCGTCACCTCGACGGTGGGTAATTCGACGCTTGACAAGATTGTCGGCCTTGTCGCGGAAGCTCAAGACAACAAGGCCAGCGGGGAACGAATTAGCACCTGGTTTGGCCAGCGGTACACGTTCTTCGTTCTCGGGGCGTTCGCGATTTCTTTCGCAGTTCGTGTCCTACTACTCAAGATTGCGGTGGACCCTGCCCTCTATGAATCGCTGACTCTTCTCGTTGCCTTGAGCCCCTGCGCCTTGGTTATCTCCACCCCGGCGAGCACGCTGAGTGCGCTCGCGTTTGCGGCGAGAAAGGGGATGCTGATCCGCGGTGGCGAGTTCATCGAGCGAGCGGGCAGCATCAATACCCTTGCGCTGGATAAGACCGGCACCCTTACTACGGGGCGGCCCCGACTTGTGGAGGTTTGCCTGTGCGCGCCGGCGGAGAAGGTCGCCCGCACGCCGGGGGGGACGTGCGTCGAGGGGGATTCATGTTGGCACGGAAGCGGAACCATCCCTCCCGAGGCGGCGAAGGTGCTTGCGGCCGCGGCAGCGGTTGAGCAGTACGCCACCCACCCGATCGCCGAAGCCGTGGTTCACGCGGCACGCCATGGGGGGCTGAGTGTTGCCGAGACCACGAATCACCGCGTGGTGCCAGGACGCGGCGCCGTGGGCAACGTGGATGGCGTGCGCGTGATCGTTGGGCTTCGCACGCTTCTGGAGGAAGAAGGTGTTCCCATCACCGAGGAGTTCATTGAGCACATCGAGGAACTCGAGAAGAGCGGGATGCCGATGGCGCTGGTTGCCTACGGCGATCAACTCGCCGCGCTGGGTTTCGCGGACGCGATTCGAGAGGAAGCCAAAGAGTTCCTCCGAGATTGCGAGACGCTCGGCGTCGATCGGGTGATCATGCTGACGGGGGATACTCCGGCGACGGCCGAGCGGGTGGCGAAGGAAGTTGGCCTGGCCGAAGTCCGGGGCGGCCTCTTGCCGGGGGAGAAGTCGAAGGTCATTCAGGACTTGGTTGCCGAGGGCCGCCACGTGCTGATGGTCGGGGACGGGATTAACGACGCTCCCGCGTTGACGGGTGCGACGATCGGGGTGGCGATGGGCGGTCTGGGGAGCGACATCGCGATGAACTCCGCCGATGTCGTCCTCATGCACGACCGTCTGGACCGAATCCCGCTGTTGATCCGGCTGGGTCGTCAGACGAACGCGATCATCAAGACGAATCTGTTTTTCGCCTCCGGCGTGATCGTCACTTTGACGATCTTTTCGATGCTCGGCAAGTTGCCACTACCGGTCGCGGTCGTGGGCCACGAGGGCTCGACGGTGCTGGTCATTCTAAACGGTTTGAGGCTGCTTCGGGGTCCTAAACGAGTCTGAGTTGGAGTTGGTGTCATTCCGAGCGAGCCCTAGCGACGTCGAGGAACCTGACAGGAATCGCTCATTGCTTGGACTAACACTCGGCGATTGCGGTCGGATCCCTCAGAATCAACATCCTTCGGGATGACACGTTCTCGAACCCCAACCCAACTCCAACTCAGACTCCAACTCAGACTCAGACTAGTTTGCTTCCAGCTTCAGTCTGAGCACGGGGTGGTACTCCTTCTTGTCCGCGTCCTTGCTGTAGAGCTTGTAGACCGCGGTGCTTCCCATGGTCTGGACGTCGTTGGTCGAGGTTAGGGCGACGGCGAAGACTCGGTCGGTTCCTTCGGATGCGCTCAGCAGGTCCAAGCCGAATGCCTTCGGGCCCTTGAGTAGGTCGATCTCGATCGGAAACGGTTTGCCGGTCGGCCAATTGGAGGGAGATGCGGAGCCGTAGGGGGCTTTCGGGTCCTTATCCGGGTTCAGGGTGCGGACGATGTCGTACTCCCAGTTCTTCTCAGCAAAGTCGGGGCGAAGGGGGCGAACCTCGAGCGGGTTGTCCTTGATGTAGTCCTTGGTGTAACCGGGGTCCGAGATTTGAGTCACCGTTAGTTTCGCCTCAAGCACCTTGAATTTGCCCTTGGGCAGGGAAGCGAGGTTGAACTTCAGGTAGCTGTAGCTGAATTCTTCCGATTCTTCCGGGCTCGGTGCGACGGCTTTGCCCTCAGCACCCCATACGCGAAGGAACGGATCCTTGCTCGGATCGCTGGCGTGGGGGTAGACCCAGATGTCATCGCTGGGTTCGAGCGAGAACGTTTGCGGCTCCGCGCGGAGCATCACCGAGGCGGCCAGAAGAGCGAACATATTTCTATTCTGACGCCTTCCGGCGGCGTGAACTTCGCTCGCAAGTCAAAATGAATCCATGCACGCATTGCGGGTGCTTGAGTTCGACCAAATCCGGGACCGTCTGCACAGATTCTGTCAGACGGCGATTGGTGCTGCCCACGCGGACGAACTCCTGCCTAGCTTTGAGTCGGATGAGGTTTGGCGTCGGCTGGACCTGACTAAGGAAGCCTACGAGCTGGTTGCCCGGCACTCGGTCCCGTCGCTCGGCGGAGCCCGCGACGTTCGCGAGCCCGTGAACCGGGCCCAGAAGGGCGCGGTTTTGGGGGGCGACGAGCTATTTGCGGTGGCCGACTCTCTGCGTTCGATGCGGGCGTTCCGCTCGTTTCTTCACCCTCGTCAAGCGGATGCGCCTGGGCTTTGGCGATTGGGCGAGGGACTCCCCGAGATCCCGCGCTTGGAGTCCACACTGATGGACAGCCTCGATCCAGATGGGACGGTGAAGGATCAGGCATCGGGGCAGCTCTCGACGCTAAGGCAACGTAAGAAGACGACCTCGGCTCGCATTCAGGAACGGATCCAGAGCTACACCACCGGCTCGACGCGTGATCTTCTTAGTGACCCGATTTACACCGTCCGCGACGGTCGCTACGTGATCCCGCTCAAGGCGGAGAACCGGGGCAAGATCCGTGGCATTGTCCACGACTCCTCAACCACCGGAGCGACGATCTTCGTCGAACCTGAGGACGTGCTCCAACTCGGCAACGCCCTGCGCGAGATCGAGGCCCACGAGCGGGAGGAGGTCCTGAAGATCCTCACCGCGCTCTCCGGGAAGGTCGGAGCTGTCGGTCGGGAGATTGCCGAGGGGCTCGAGTGCGCCGGCTTCCTCGATCTTCAGGTGGCGAAGGCGAAGCTCGGGTTTGAGATGAAGGCGACCTCGCCGATGAAGCTCGACGACTCGTCGATTGAGATCCAGGGCGGCAAACATCCCTTGCTTGACCCCGCCAAGGCGGTGCCTCTGGACCTCGCGCTCGGGCGTGATCCGAAGAACGTGCTGATCACTGGCCCGAATACCGGCGGTAAGACAGTGTCGATCAAGACGGTGGGCCTGTTCGTGCTCATGGCGCAGGCGGGCTTGATGGTTCCGGCCCTTCACGTCCGGCTCGGCCCGTTCACGCAGATTTGGGCGGACATTGGCGACGAGCAGTCGATCGAGCAGTCTCTCTCTACCTTCAGCGGGCACCTCAAGAACATCGCTGAGGCCCTGACCGGCATGAAGAAGGGCGCTTTGATTCTGCTTGACGAACTGGGGGCGGGGACCGATCCCGCTGAGGGGGCGGCGCTGGCCCGGGCGATCCTGCTGGAGATGCACGCGAAGGGCGCGATCGTGCTTGCCAGCTCGCACTATGGTGAGTTGAAGGCGTTCGCGTACAACACGCCGGGCTTCCGGAATGCGGCGATGGAGTTTGACCAGAAGTCGCTTCGTCCGACCTACCGCCTGCTGATGGGCGCTCCGGGCGCGTCTCAGGCGCTCCGCATCGCCGAACGGTACGGAATCCCCAAACCGGTCATTGAGGCGGCACGCGAGGGCCTGACGGAGCAGCAGCAAGACATCGCGCTGATGCTTGAGAAGCTCGACCAAGCGCAGCGCCAGGCGCGCATCGCCCAAGGCGAGGCCGACCGACGCATCGCCGAACTCAAGAAGAAGGAGAGCGAGGCGGAGAAGAAGCTGGGAGAGGCCACCGAGATCCGCCAGAAGGCGGGAGCGAGGGCAAGCGAAGCGCTCGAAGACATCCTCCGCGAGATTCGCCTCGAAGCCGCACAGATCTTCGACGAGTTGAAGAAGAACCCGCAGGACGTCGAGAAGGCGCGCCTAAAGCTCAAGGATTTACAGATTGTCGGCGGCGAGTTCGCCAAAGAGGTAGCACCTCGACCCAAGGCGCGGACGGCGAAGGAGATGGCGTCTGTCGCAAAGGGGATGTCCGTACGGATCGACGGCCACTCCCAAGTGGGGACGGTCACCGAGGAGCCGCGCGGCGGGAACGTGACGGTCCAGATGGGGATGCTCAAGATGACGGTGCCGCTATCGAAGGTCGCCCCGGCGGAGAAGGTTCACGAGCAACCCAAGGCGCGTCCGAACCTGGGACTTCAGCGAGCGCAGTCGGCGACGATGGAGATCCATCTGCGGGGGATGCGCGCCGAGCAGGCGATGGAGGACCTCGAGCGGTTCATCGACGACGCGGTGCTGGCAGGTTTGCCATCGGTGCGGATCGTGCACGGGAAGGGCGAAGGGATTCTCCGCAAGGCGGCGGAGGATTTCCTTCGGCGGAACAAGAGCGTCGAGTCATTCCGCGAGGGCGAGCCCGCCGAAGGCGGTTCAGGCGTGACGATTGCGCGATTCAAGTGAGGCTCGATGCCGTTCCTGTTGCCACATTGCCAGCAAATAGCTGCTCGCAGGCTCGCGCGATACAAAGCACGGCCGGGGCCATGCCCTCCAAAACGGGGCTAGACCGTCAACCCAAATGTTGCGGCAAGAGCCGCGACGCTACGTGCGGTGGGCACGTCCGGGCCGCCCTCCAGATAGGCGCTGTCGACGCGGTCATAGATCCGCAACACGGAGTCCCGGAACGCATCGTCGGCCAAGACGACCCGGTGTAGAAACTGCGTTGCCTCGCCCACGCCGAACTCGTAGAGCATCCATTCCAGCGAGGTCAGCGGGTCCAGCATCGGCATCCCTGACTCGTACAGCCGATTACGCATCCGTGCGGGATTGCCGAAAGCGTCGAGCCAGGGGATGACCTGATCGACCAGGCGGTGCGCGATCGCTTCCACCACCGGCTCGACGGGTGAGCCGCCCGCGAGGTTCCAGAGCAGCCATCGGGGAGGACTGTCCAGGTGCCCGATGTTCCCCGCGGCGACGCGCTTTGGAGGTCTTGAAGCGACGCTCCAGTAGCGTTGGCGAACCTCGAAGAAGTCCTCGCAGCTCAGGTGGATTTGAACGGTGAGCGGAGCCCACACCCCGGGACGCCCGCTGGGCGGGGATCGGAAGAGGACCTCCTCCGTCCAGGCACCTCGGCGACGCTCAATCAGGGGGAGTCCGCCATTGCGGAAAAGCCGAAATCCACTGCGTAACGCCACGCCGCCGAGGAAACTGCATGCCTCACGAACCATCGCGGGGACTTCGCTTTCGGGGCCGAGCAAATCGCGCGTTACCCGCACCGAGGGCGCGCGACGAGCCCATAGCTCGTCCCACTCCTGTTGGGTCCACGCACAGTACTCGCCCTGCATCTCCATCGCGCACTTATTAGACGCTAGATTTCCGGAAATGTCAGCACCTACTGCGCGGGGGGAGGCGGAGGAGTGGACTTGCCATGGGCGGCGGCGGGCGTCCGGCCGGCCCAGACGACACCCTTGACGTCCTGGGCCTCGACGCGATTCGGGCCAAACGCGGCAGGTCCGCCGGGCAACAGCATGGCCGACGCCTCGCTCAAGGCGATCCCGCCGGCAGGGGCGCACTTCTGCATGTGAGCCGCGATGTCGATGACGCTGGCGAAGTTCAGCGACTTGATGTTGCCCGCATCGGGTGCCACGACCTTGCCGGTGTGGATGCCGCATCGGATCACGATCGGGCTGCCGATCTTGTTGCGGAACGTGTTCAACTCGATCATGCCCGTCTGCAGGTTCTTCGCCGCGGCGAAGGCGTTTTGGGGATGTTCGAACGCGATCGTAATGCCATCGCCAGCGGTGGAGTGGACGCGGCCACCATGCTTCTTGGCAACCATCTCGGAGAAGCGATGGTATTCGTTGAAGGTGAATTCGACGCTCAATGGGTCGGCCAGCAGCTTCATCTTGGTGGAGCCCACGATGTCGACGCTCAGGAACGTCACGCTCTGCTCGCCCGAGTTGAGCTTTTCCTGTAACTCGACGAGCTGGCGCAGCAGGTCCTGGCGCTCCGCCTGAGGATCTTTAAGCCCAAGTTGCTTTCGGTAGCGACCGATGATGCGGAAGAGGAGAGCCGATCCAATCGCGCCGCTCAATGTGGTCAGGACGATCAGACTGGGATCGACCGCCTTCAGACCGAACACCACGCCGAGCGCCGCGTAGAGCACAAAGCCGAGTCCGCCGAAAATCGCACCTGCCACCGTCGCGGCCTTGCCGTCCCGGCTGAGGCAGATGTTGTAGATCCCGAGAGTTGTAGCAAGGATGCCGAGAATGCCAAACAGCCCATACGCCTCACCCCAGCGCGTGCCACTCCCGTGCAGATGGGAATAGTCTTCCAGAGCGGTTGCAAGCGCGAGGAAGGCGGCGCAAGCGCCGCTGGCGACGTAGCGGCGGACGTTAGGATCAAGGGACAGAAACGTGCCGTGAAGCTGCTGAGTGAGGGAGCTCTTCTCCTGAGGCGGATGCATTGCGATCGCCAGTCGAACGTACTCGACCGGAGCGCCGGTGGCCTCCGCGACGGCTTGGATGGCGCTGTCGTCGAGCTCGCCGCCATTTGATTCGCGCAGCCTCTGGGCGAGGTGCAACATTTCTTGCACCCCGTCATCCGTCATTTCGAGGCTTGACGTTTCCAAATCGCTACGCACGTCGCCGATTCCTCCCGGCGAATTGTACATCCGGTGGAGGGGACACGCGGCCAAAGACCTAGACGAACGCGCCGAATGTCGCACCGCGGGGAACCTTGGAAACCGGAGTAATTGTTACTTTACAGGCTAGACTGGAGCGCGAATGTTGGAGAGCACGAACGACTCGGAAACAGAATCAATAGAATCATCGGGCCGCGCCAGTTTGGCGGTGGGCCAGTCGGTAGCGGCACTCTTGGTTGTCCAGGTTATCGTCGGATTTGTACTTTCGACCCGCTACCATGCGACTCTCGCGGGGGCTCATGCCGACGTTCAGGCGATGCGTACGGGCGGTTTGTTCGACCGATTCCTGCTCGGATTCCACTATTGGGGGAGCGCCCTCCTGATCGTGAGCGCGTTCCTGCAGATTGCGCTGATGCTGTGGGCCGGCGAGTATCGCCGCCCTTTTCACTGGCGATGGATCGCGTCGGTGGCGATCTTCTTTCTCGCAATTGGCTTTCAAGTTACCGGCAACCTGCTGCCGATGGACCGGCATGACGTCCAGACCTCGCTGATCGAGGCGGGAATCGCGAACGGAGTCCCAGGAATCGGCGGCATCCTGCATGCTGGAGCGCTCGCCGGTTCGACGTTCAGCGAAGCTTCTCTGCAGCGCTGGAATCTGCTCCACCAATTCGTGATCCCCGCTGTTTCGATTGCGATGGTCGTCTTGGCCATCCTGAGCGTGCGCCGTCGGGGAGCCGCGCGGTCCATTCCTTGGGGCAGCTTGGTGGCGGTCGTCGCCGGGTGTGCGCTTTCGTTCCTGAGCACCCCGACGGGAGTTGCCGCGACTCCCTACGATTTCAACAAATTCGAGGCTCTGCCGAGTTGGTACACGGCTCCCCTTCACGGGTCTCTTCGGCTGTTTCAAAATGCGGCACCTTCCCTTGGGTGGGTAGGGGCGATCATTGTGCCGGGCCTGTTCGCAGCTTTTCTGATGGGACTGCCCGTCATTTCAACGAAGCTGCGGTCGACTCCGGTGCGCGTCTGCTTCGGCCTGTTTGTCCTTTACTTTGGAATGACCGCGATTCTCTTTGCGGGCACCATCGCGCCGATCGTCGGGGATCAGGGGCCAAAGGATGGGATGGTGCTGAAGGTGGCGCCTGATAAACTCGACCCGGCCGCCGCGTTAAGAGGTCAGGCTCTGTTCAACCAGGTCGGATGCGCGGATTGCCACGGCACCGATGGCTTGGCTGGTGATGTGGGTCCGAGCCTTGCCCACGAGTTCAAGCAGGGACGGAACCTGGAGTGGCTGACTCGGTTTATCTCCAACCCGGGGGCGCTCAAGCCGGGCTCAACCATGCCCTCGTTCGGTACCAAAATAAAACTGGGCGAGATCCAAGATCTCGCCCAGTTTCTGCTCCGCCCAGCGGCGAAGTCGTAACCGACTACTGGCAGCCGGTGGGAGGAGGAGGCGGGGGAACGAGGTTGCCAAGGCTGTCGAACTTGGAGTAAAGGACCACGTTCGTGCTCAGCGTCGCGGTTACTCCCACCGTGAGGCTGGGAAGGTGGGCCGTACAAGTCCCGATGAGCGTCGAATAGCCGAGGCCCGCAAAGGTGTAGTACTGCTGGTAGAGCGAAGTATTCACTGAGGATGACAGCACGTGGAAGCGGGTCGCCGACGTCGGCACCGACGCATAGATTGCGCCGCCGCCCGAGCTGGTCGTTCGCCCCACCTCAGCGCCGCCACCATCGTAGAAGACCACGATGACTCCCGCGACGAACTTGCCGAGGGTGTCCTTCGCCGTTCCGCGAACGCTCGCCATGGTAGGCAAGACCTTGTAGGTCCGCTGATAAGTGATGCCATCGCTCGAGGATGTCGCGCTCACCGTATAGGTGGTCGCGGAAACGCTGTTTGCCGAGTAACCACCGCTGGAAGCAAGGGTGCCCGCCTGACTTCCGATATCGTCAGTGCTCCACGAGCCAGAAACGCCGACGACCTGTCGACTAAAGGTGGCCAGGTTGTACCGGGCGAGTTGGAACGTGACGTGGTCTCCCACCTGAATGTTAAGCGGATCGATGTATTGGTTGGAACCATTGACGGCTTCGACGCGGGTTGGGCCGAAGGTGCCGCCGGACCCACCCCCGTTCGTTCCACCCCCTCCACCTCCGCCGCATCCGGCGACAATGAGGACAAGCACAAAGGTTAGGGCAATGAGAGTTCGATTCAGCATAGGTGGCTCCGGACGCAATAATGGTTAGACAGCTTACTCGGCGGTTTATGTTCGCCGAACCGCTCGGCTATCGAAGCCGTGAGGCAGGAAAGTGGGGAAGGAGGCGGCGTGAGTTGGACCATCTGGGGTGGCTAAGATGACTTGGGTTTCGGGCAGAACGAACTCGGCGATGACTTGCAGGCAAGCGCCGCAAGGTTGCCCGCCATCGCTTGTTACGACGGCGATGGCGTTGATGTGACGTCCACCGGCGGCAACCATGGCAAGAACCGCCGCTCGCTCGGCGCACAGAGTCGAGCCGTACGCGACATTTTCGACGTTCGTGCCCACATGGACTTGGCCATTCTCGTCAACCAACGCCGCCCCGACCTGATAATTGCTGTAGGGTGCGTATGCGTTTTCACGCACGGCGGTGGCCGCTTTGATGAGCGCGGCGACGCGATCCGGAGGCGGTTTCATAGCGAATAGGCTACCTATCCCCGTACTTCAACCCGCGTAAGATCACCCGAATTCGAGAGTTTGAGCCTGCACCCGGTAGATCACCGAGCTTGGTGTCGAGTACGGCGAGGAAAAGACGCATTGTCAGATGCCGCAAACAATCTGATTCGAAAAAGGACAAGAGGACCCCATCCTCCCCAACCCTCCAACCCTCGGGGCCGGTCTCGCCAACCGGCCTCTTTTTTTGACCTAAGGGTTTCGGCGGGGGCGAATCCGCCGGTACGCTCAAGCGAGATGCTCGAGGTTCAGGCGCTAGTTAAGCAGTACAAGCAGTTTCTGGCGGTCGATCAACTGAATATGTTGATCCAACCCGGCGAGATCGTCGGCCTCCTCGGACCGAATGGCGCGGGCAAAACCACCGCCCTCCGCTGCATCTGCGGCATCCTCCGACCGACCTCCGGACGAGTGATGATCAACGGAGCCGATGTCGTCCACGATCAGGCTCGGGCCAAGGCCCGGCTTGCGTTCGTTCCCGAGGTCCCGTCCCTGTACGAGTTGCTCACCGTCGAGGAGCATCTGCGGTTTGTTGCCATGTGCTTCAACCGACTGGATTTGTTTGATAGCATGGGCGACGAGCTTCTGCACCGCTTTAACCTCACGGAGAAGCGACGCGAGCTTGTCGCGACGCTTAGCAAGGGAATGCGCCAGAAGCTCAGCGTGGCCTGCGCCCTGGTACACGATGCGAATATCTTGCTCTTTGATGAGCCGATGATCGGCGTTGACCCGGCGGGCGCGCACGAGCTCAAACTCGAAATTCAGCGTCAGCGCGACAAGGGCGCGTCGATCCTGATCTCGACCCACCTGCTCGATACCGCCGAACGGTTGTGCGACCGCGTGATCATCGTCGCTCGAGGTCGAAAGATCGCCGAGGGGACGCTGGCGCAGCTTCAGCAGGTCAGCGCGATGGAAGGTCGCAGCCTTGAGGACGTCTTCTTGAAACTCACGGGAGGGGAACCGGATGCGGCCGCTGGTCTACCTAACCACTAAAACGATCTTGAACGGTCTGAAGCGCGCCTTGAAATCAGCTCGACGGCTGATTTCTCTTGTTGCGCTGGTGTTCTGGTACTTCCTTGCCTTCCTGCGACCCTTCGATCGCAGCGGGCGCTTTCCCGGATCGTCGCAGTCGCTGCCGTTCGCTCCGCTCAGCCACACGATGATCGAGGCGCTGGTGTTTGGCGTGTTCGCCGCGCTCAGCCTGCTGCTGATGATGGGCGTGTTCAGCTATCGGGGGCAGTTCCGGCCGGCGGATATCGACGTCTTGTTTGCGACTCCGGTCTCGCCCCGACTGGTGCTGATCTTCCGGATCTTCCGGGACTACCTGCTCACCCTCTTTCTGCCGCTCTTCCTGGCGATCTTCTTCTATCGACCCGCGGCGGCGAACGTGGCTTCCTTCATCGCCTCGAACCCCGACACGGCTCGGTTCCTGACCAAGGTCTCGACGATCGCCTGGGTGCTGATCGCCCTGTTCTGGGTGTGCGGGGGGTACGCGGCGAGTTTGTGGGTCAACCGGAGCGACCTCGTCTCGGAGCGGAATCGCAAGCTGCTGGGATGGGGCATTGCCGCCCTGATCATCGTGACGATGGGTTACATCATCATCCGCATTCGCGGGATGGAGAGCCTGAGCGAGCTGCCCTCGCTGGCCCAGTCCACCTTCCTGCGCACGGTATTCTTCACCGCCTGGCTCGCGAGTCAGATGGTGATCGGCACCCTGACGGGATCGATGGGGACTACCTTCCTCGCCGCCGGCGCGCTGATCGGCGCGATTCTGGTCGCCTTGGTGGGCGCATTTCGGCAAGTTGGCTGGATGTACGACCAGGCCGCGTCGCGTGGCACGGATGCTCAGACCCTTCGGAGCCTCCAACGACAGGGCGACATGATCGGCGTGATGGCCGAACAGGCCCGCCGCGGCAAGATCAAAGTCCGGCGAGACAAGTGGATCCACCGGATGCGGGTGAAGGGAATGTGGGCGCTGGTCTGGAAAGAGACGATCATCGTCACGCGCAGTACCGCCACCTCCTTCTATCTGCTCGTCCCCGTGGTCATCGGAATGATGATCATGCCGGTGATCGGACTGTCCTCCGCAGGCCCCAGGGTCGACAAGGCGATTGGGCCCATCTTCCTCGGGATGGTTGGCTTTGGCGTCTTTATGATCTCCCTGACTCTCAGCCAAAGCGGATTCATCGAGATGCTGCGGAGGGTGGACCTGCAGAAGCCCCTGCCGTTCGGATCGGCTCAGATCGTAATCTCCGAGGTCATTGCTAAGGTGATCCCCGCGACGCTGGTCTGTTGGCTTGGGATCGTGATCACCGTCGGCATCCGTCCGGGTCTCTGGCAAGAGGCAGGTGCAGGGATCATCGGCGTTCCGTTTGGAGCGACCCTCATCTGCGAGGTGGTGCTGTTGATGACGGTGCTCTTTCCGGACGTTGACGATCCGACCCAGCGCGGTTTCCGTGGCTTGATGACGATGCTGGGAATCGCGGTGGCAGGTGGCCCGTGCATCGCGGTGTACGCACTCTTGGCCTCCTTCACTTCTCCAATCATCGGAGCCCTTATTGCCGCTGCCCTCGCGGCGGGAATCTCGGCGGGGGTTGCCGCGATCGCGGGCGGGCTCTATGCCTCGTACAACCCCAGCGAATAGGCGGCGGTAATATAGCCGTGATTTTCTGGCGGCTCATATTCTTCGTGCCCGTCGCGAACTCTGGACCGCCGCCGGGTGTTGAGCCGAAGCAGAGCCATGAGGATTCTCAAGTCCACACAAATCGCCATAGGTGCCGTCGTAATTGGGGCGGCCATCTTCTTCGGGTACCCCTACGTGGCGGACCGAATGCTCGGGAACGTCAATTTCCCGAACCTGAAGCCGGGAACCGTTAACCTGATCGGAATCGATCTCGGCAAGGGGTACGCCATCCGGGTCGTCAATCAGATGGCCCAGTTGGTGGAAGTCTCCAAGGAATCCGGATTCGCGCCCACGGAGAGCGATTCGGAGGGGGCGACCGAGGGCTCGAACGCCAAGCGCATTCCGATCAAGGATATGCTCGCCGCACTTCAGGGCGACGAAACCTCGCTCGGCAGGCTGATCATGATCATGAACGACCGGGGCGAGAACGACAGTTGGCCCCCGGAGCGGATTCTGTGGAAAGCAGACGACATCGACAAAGCTCTCAAAGGCGACCCGGCGCTAAGGAAGAAGCTGGAGTTCGACCTTAACATCAGCCTTGACGGAACCCCAGTCTCCAAGCTGCGCATCAAGTCGTATCAGGACGGAATCATCGTTGAATCCGGCGTGCCGGTTACTTTCATGGTCGGCGGCGAGCGGAAGACTCTCCTCGGGCGAATCCAGACCCCCTATCGTCCCGAACTCATGAGCGCGCTCGACAACCGGCTGAAGGACAAGAGTGAAATCTCCCAGGGCATGATCGTCGGCTATTACGCCGAGGAAGCCCAGAAGATTCTCTCGGGCAGGGTGGGCAAAGAGAACGTGCGTGGCAACCTCAAGGCTCTGATCGATCCCGCCGAGTTGGAGCCGCTGGCCGTCCGACCCACGAAGATCCTTGACAGCGCCAAGGTGGTCATTACCGACGCGTTTGTGACTGACGCCAAGTACAGTGAGAACGAGAACGGCAAGGATTCGAGCTACGATGTCACGTTGGATCTGAACGACGAAGGCCGTCGTCGGCTTTGGTCTTTCAGCCGTGGCAAAGTGAACGCCCAACTGCTCTTGATCTCGAATGGCATCGCGATTGCTGCTCCTCGCATTCGGCACGAATTGGCGACCACCGAGTTGACGATTACTCAGTTGCACGACAAGGCGCTGCTAGACGATATGATGGACCTGCTCCACAAAAGCGCAGGCAAGAAATAGGTGAGTATGATTCGACCCAACCAACTGTGGCCCCTAGCCCTGACTCTTCTGATCGCCGGATGCGGTTCCGGCGCGAAGACTACGACAACCGGCAAGCCAGCTGATCCCATAGCCCCCGCGACCATCAAACCGGGTGAGGAAGCTACGCTGTTCCCGATGGCGGTAGGTAACCAGTGGGTCTATGATGCCAGCGGCGTTTCCTCGACACGCACAGGTGGCCAGCAGCAGAACCAGACCGAGGTCACGTTCAAGATGACCAAGGTGACGGACGTGCCCGGAGGTCAGGAAGCAGAGTTCGACGTCATGGCGAATGGCAACCTTACTAACAAGCAGAAATGGCTCCTCAACAAGGAAGGGCTCTACCAGACCGCCACCGGCAAGAAGCTTGATCCGATGACCCCGATGCAGCCCATCGTGAAGTTCCCGATCCAAGAAGGCGCTACCCTTGAACCGTGGACCGGAACGGGCCCCTTCGGCGACGAGACGACCGCTAAGATGAGTTCGACCGCTAAGTCCATGGGCCCCCGTCTCGTGGATACAGAGATGGGTCAGGTCTCTGCGTTCATGTTCCAGTCAACGAGCAAGATTGAAATGAAGAAGACAAAGGGCGGGACGGAACTCACCCTGTGGCTCAAGCCGGGCGTCGGAATCGTCCGACTCGAGCAGACCCTGGTCTTCCCCGATATCAACCAGACCATGACCCTGCGTCTGAAATCCTTCACTCCGCATAAGCCATGAAAAGAACCCTCCTCCTCTGCCTGATCGCGGTCCTCGGTGGCTGCTCTGGGTCCGCCAATATGGACGGAGGTGCGAGCGCATCGCCGAGCGTCTCACCCTCGGCCGATGCTTCGGCTTCACCGAGTGTCTCGGCGAGCCCGTCGGCCTCGGCAACCCCAGCCGCCGACCTCAAGGAAGTCCCGGCGGAGCTCCAAACCGACGCGTATCACTATTACGGCCTCAACAACACCAAGGTGATGAGCCTGGAGATGACGCAGTCGTCGGGAGAGCGCAAGCAGAGTTCGATCGGCACATTGGAGACGAAGTTTAAGGGTCTCGATAAGGAGGGTCCGGTTTTCGAGATCGTGTACGGCGGGGATTTGGCTGCGGCTCTTGGCTCGAACTCCGTTTCGCTCAAGAAGGACGGGATTCACGTGGTCTCAATGACCAGCGGCACGGTGACCGGTGACAACCTCGAGCTTCCCGCCAAACTCGCGCCCGGAACGACCTGGCACTCGAAGACCGTAATTAAGAAGCCGGAGGCGACACTCGAGCAAGACGTGCAATTCAAAGTTGTCGGAGTCCAGAAGATCCAAACGAAGGCGTCGACCTACCCCGACGCGCTGCTCGTGGTGGGGAATGGCACGATGAAGATGAATGGTGGCACCACCCATGTGACGCTCAAGGCGTGGTACGTCAAAGATCGTGGATCGGTCCGACAGGAAATGTCGATGCACGAGAAGGGCAAACCCGATACCACCGTCATAATTCAGGAAAGTAAGGCATCCTAACGGAGACAACATGTTCGTAACCGCGGCCCTTTGCATCCATTTGCTCCAGGTCCCTACCGCCCGCGACTTCATGCCGCTGGCCGTGGGGACGCGCTGGACGTACCGAGAAACGGGCGAACAGACCTTGGACTACGTCTACGAGGCCGAGCAGACCAAGACCGTCGGGGGTGCCGCAGCGACTCCGATTGTGATCCGTTACCAGGGAAATCCCCTTTCGACGACCTACTATGTCGAAGATGATGAATCGGTCGGGATCGTGGCCGAGGACGACCTCAGCAACATTTACAGCCCGCCCCGCCCGCTCTTCAAGGTGGGATCGGGAGTCTCCCAATGGAACTACACCGGATCGGTCCCGTTTGAAGCGGGCACGGCCCCGATTACGGTGACCGGTTCGAGTCGGCTCGCGGGGAAGAAGACGATCCTAGGCAAGGAAGTCGATACCCTCGAAGTCACCCTGGACATGACCATGACGCCGCCGAAGAAAAAGCCGATCAGCCAGCACCAGGTCGCCATCTACGGCACCGGCGTCGGGCTCATCGAGATGACGATGACCGCCACCCTAAACGGCCAGAAGCACCTCCAGCACTTGGACCTTATCAAGATGGACCGACGGGGGAAGACTCAAGAGTGATCCCTCGGGGCCTTTGGTTTACCGCCCCTCCCGTCATTGCGTTCGCATGCCTGGGGATCTTGTACTGCAACGGCAAGGGCTCCGGCGATGTGCACGGCACCGGACAAGCTTACGACACCCTTGACGCGCTCGGCGCGGGATGTCCCTCGGCAAAAGCGGCCAACTTGACCCTCGCCGGCGACCCCATTCCGGTAGCGGTCGGTTGCACCGACAAGGCCGGCGTGATCGAAGTCAAGCTCACCGCCCACAACGCCGTCTTCGAGACCGAGCGCTATCAGCGTAAGGGCCAGAACTTCGAACTTCTCGATGCGGCCGGGGAGATGTACGATCCCCCCGTCATCATCGCCAAAGTTCCCATGCGCGTCGGCGACAAGTGGGAGTGGACCGGCAAGATGAAGGCGGGCGATGTCGCCCATCCGGCCAAGGCGACGATCAGCACGACTTCCGATCAGATCTGGATTCCCAACTCACCCGCGGTCGACGCGGTCAAGATCACCGTCGATTTCTCCATCGATGGCGGTGGTCCCACTCCCGCGAAGCGCAACCTTTCCTTCTGGCTCGCGCCGAAGGTCGGCGTCGTCAAGCGCACCTTCGGCAGTTCGAGTCAGCGCGAACCCGCGGGGCCGTAGATGGCGTCCATCGCTCGAATGGGGGATTACAACATCGAGCAGTCCCGACAAGGGCGCCGCTTCGATTTTGGGCTCTTGGCAGCGGCGGCGATCTTGCTCACCCTTGGGCTCATGGCCCTCTACTCGCAGGGTCACGATCGACCGGACAGTCAGTTTCCCAAGCAGCTTTTGAACGGCGCGGTTGGCCTCCTACCGTTCTGCTTGTTCGCATTCGTACATCCCCGGGTCTGGCAGTGCATGATGCCGGTGGTCTACGGCGTCAACATTGCGCTGCTACTCGTGGTCTTGAAGTTTGGCCACAAGATTCTCGGCGCACGGCGCTGGCTTCCCTTGGGGCCGCTACAGTTTCAGCCGACGGAGATCGCCAAGATCTTGCTGGTGATCACCCTAGCGTCATACTTCGCGACGCGGCAGGACAAGATCGACAAGCTCAGTACGTTCCTGCTGTCGTTCGTGCACATCCTGGTTCCGCTGATCCTCGTTTACAAGGAGCCTCACCTCGGGGCGACGATGGTGCTGGTGGTGATCTGGCTGAGCATCTCCATCGCCGCGAACGTGCCGATCAAGTTCCTCGGGGCGACGTTTGCCGCCATGGGATTGGCCGCGGTTCTCGTCTTTTCCGTGCCCCAGCTAAGGTCGATCCTTCCGCTGCACGACTATCAGAAAGGTCGTATGGGCGCGGTGAATGGCAACGACATCAAAGGCAACAACTACCAGACCTTCCGCGCCTCGATCGCCTTTGGAGTAGGGGGCGTGAACGGCGCGGGCTTCCTGAAGGGCGAGCAGAAGAAGGCGGGCTACATCCCCGAGCAGGACAACGACTTCATCTTCACGGTGATTGGCGAAGAGGGCGGACTGGTCGGCTGCACCCTCGTCCTGGCCGCGTTCGCATTCTTCTTCTTCCGAATCTGGCTCGTGATGTTCCAAGCCACCGAGCCCTACTACCGCATGATCGCGGCGGGCATCTTGGGCCTGCTCGCGTTCCACATGGTCGTGAACATGGCGATGGTCTTGGGACTGATCCCGGTTGTAGGGCTGTGGCTCCCGTTCTTCAGCGCGGGAGGCACGGCCTTGTGGCTGTGCATGGCCTGCGTGGGTCTCTTGCTGAACATCCGGTCACGCGAGCGTCCGGTGCTGTTTACGTAGCCTGTCATCCCGACCAAGTCCGCCCACTCGCATCTACGTTCGCCGAGGGCTGGGATGCGGACGTGTGGAGGGACCTGACCGGAACCGCCACTTGCACGTCACCCTGCCGCAGGATTCAAGGGACAAATTGGTCGCAGAGGGATTCGAAACGAAATTCCTTCACCACTGCTCTTGCCGTGGCAGCCGCTACCTTCGCCGCGGGCGATCTCGCCCAGCTCTACAAGGAAATGGGACCGCTGACGCCGCCAGATCGTAAGGCGGTTTGGACCTACGAAAGCGAACAACTTGCGGTCAAATTTCCCGCAGACTATGCGGACCGACACCGTGCGGAAGTATCGGCAATGGCAGAGCGGGAGCATTGGCCGGATTGGCAAACAAAGAACGCTCTCATAGCGGGTGAGCAAGTGCAACATCTCTTATCTCAGCGGACGGTCCGAAAGGGAACCTTGACGATCTTGCGTGTTGGCGAGAGGGCCCTGGTGGTGAAAGACGAACAGTCCGTGCGAGTCGGCGACGAGCCCGAGAGGCATGGTTCCAAATTCCTGAAGGTTCTGGCTCCTGGCGGCAACGTCACCGTCAATCCGGGAGCACCGGGCGTTGGGGAAACTGAGGGCAAGAATGGGCTCAAGGGAGCATTAGAACACACACTTGGCACGCCCTTCGCGATGCTCGCGTTCGAGGCTTGCTCGCCCAAGATGTTCTACGACATCGGCCACATTTCCTCGATTCGCGACAACGTTGCAGTCTTCCAAGACACAACCCGGGCAACTGGCTCTCCGGTCTTCTGGCGTTACCACATGGACGTCCGAACGAAGCTACCGGTCCTGATCGAGGCTGGTTCGGTTTGTCAGGACGCCCGACCACGACTTACAGGATTATCGAGACCGGCAAGGACTTCGCCAGTCGCCCGATCCCGGTGAAGATCGTCAAGGAAAAGCTCGACGGCGTCGGTAAGGTTCAGGAGCGCACGACGTACACCCTGAAGGAATCCCGCGCGGTGGACAAGGAATCTAAAGCCACCTTGGACCGGCTCTCGCCGGTTCCGAGCACTAGTCATCGTAGTTCCCCCTCCTTTTGCGGCGATGATTGTGCGCTGGAAGAGCAGGGGGTTAGGGGGTGGAGATTCCGGAACTCGCCATCATGCACCTTGCCCTTGGGGGTTGACAAACTTCTTGCCGCGCGTAAAGACCGCGCGGAATCTCCATCCCCCAGCCCCTTCCTCTTCCCGCGCACAATCATCGCCGCAAGAGGAAGGGAAGCACAGACCTAGCGATTCCCGACGAACCCGCTATAATGAACAGGTCTGCCTAGGATGGGCGGACAAGGACACAACCGCAAGGATGAAGGTAACCGCACGGCCCCGGCCCGAGGCTCGACGAAAGACGATGGCCAAGGAACCCGATCATCGTCCGCCCGATATCGCCGGCGTACTCATTCTCGCCGTCGCGGTCGTCAGCCTGCTTTCCCTGATCCTTGCCGACACCGGCATCATCGGTCAGGCCCTCTCCACCTTCTTCCGCACCCTCTTCGGCCTTGGCGCGTGGGTCGTTCCTGTGCTGCTCGGACTCCTCGGCTTCGCCACCATCTCCGGCAAGCGCGCGTTCAGCCTCGGACGCCTCTCCATCGGCCTCAGCCTCCTCTTCCTCGCCATCCTCGGCACCCTCGCCCGCGAGGCGAGCGCGGACTTCTTTGACTACTCCGTGATCGGCCGCTCCGGCGGGTTCATTGGAGCGGTGGTGGGCTACGGATTCACCAGCCTGCTCGGCTCGGCGAAGATGGTCGGGCTCATCGCGATGGGACTTGTGGGCGTGATCCTGAGTATCGACCGCCCGCTCAAGGTCATGTTCGAGGGGATGCGCGAGAAGGCGCAGCGTGCCCAAGATCGGGTCACCCGCCCCAAGACTCTCGGCGTCAAACCGACCGCTACTCGCGCCGTGGTTGAAGCCGGAGACGACCGCGCCACCCGCCGCCTGCGCACCCAGATGAGCCTTGATCTTGAGTCGGAGACCGCAACCCGCCCGACCCCCGAAGAGAAGACCAAGAAGACGCCAATCTTCCGCGACACCGCCGAGCCCGCGCTCAGCACTGACTCCGCGATCCCGAAGGAGGGCTACGAACTCCCGCCGCTCAGCCTGCTCGCCGCATCCGCCGAAAAGCCGAAGCGGTCGCAGCAGGAGATGCAGCGGAACATCGAGACCCTGGAGGGCACGCTGGAGCAGTTCGGCATCGACGCGAACGTCGTCGAAGTCGCCACCGGCCCGACCGTCACGCGCTACGAAATCCAACTCGGCCCGGGGGTGCGGGTCGCGCGGATCGTTGCGCTCGCCGACAACATCGCGATGGACCTTGCCGCGAACCAGGTCCGCGTCGAAGCTCCGATCCCCGGTAAGGCGGCGATCGGCGTGGAAGTCCCGAACTCCAAGATGACCCCGGTGTTCCTCCGCGAGCTATGCGAAACCAAGGAATTCATTGACAATCCGAACCGGCTCACCGTCGCGCTCGGCCAGGACGTCTCGGGCAAAAACCAGTACGCCGACCTCACTCGCATGCCGCACCTTCTGATTTGCGGTGCCACCAACTCGGGTAAGTCAATCGGCATCGCGACTCTTGTGACCAGCCTCCTGATGCGCAACACGCCGAAGGACTTGCGCTTGGTGATGATCGACCCGAAGAGGGTTGAGCTCACGCTGTTCGACGGCATCCCGCACTTGATGTGCCCGGTCGTCAAAGACGTCAAGGAAGCCGCTGGCGTGCTCCGGGCGGTCTGGCGTGAGATGGACCGACGCTACGACGTGCTCTCCGAGGAGGGTGTGCGCAATATCGACGGCTGGAACGAGCGCGCGACCTTCCAGGACAAGATGCCTTACATCGTCGTGATTATCGACGAGCTTGCCGACCTCATGATCGCCGCCAAGGCGGAGGTCGAGACCACCATCGTGCGCCTCGCGCAGCTTGCTCGCGCGGTGGGGATCCACATTGTCATCGCCACCCAGCGCCCGTCCGTCGACGTCATCACCGGCATCATCAAAGCGAACATCCCGTCAAGAATTGCGTTCGCAGTGTCGTCTCAGATTGACTCGCGCACCATTCTTGACCAAAAGGGAGCCGAGGACCTGATCGGGCGCGGCGACATGCTCTACATGCCCATTGGAACCAAGCCGGTCCGCGTGCAAGGCTGCTACGTCAGCGAGAAGGAAATCGAACGTATCTGCCAGTTCTGGCGGGCGCAAGAGACGCCGGTGTACTCGATCACTCCGGCGGAGGAAATCCACGACGCCAAGAAGGAGTCCGGCGACTTCGGCGATCAGGCGGTCGACCCCCTCTGGGAAGACGCGGTGCGCTGGGCGGTCGAGCGTGGTCAGGCCTCGACGTCGATGCTTCAACGCAAGTTTTCGATCGGCTTCCAGCGGGCTTCTCGCCTGCTTGACCAGATGGAAGAGCGCCAGATCGTGGGTGCCCGCGACGGCCCCAGGCCTCGCGAGGTGTTGGTGAACGTGGCAGAGCTCGACGCGATCTTCAGCGGTGCCGGGGTGGTCAAGTACGACACCGACTGGCTCGGCGACGAGTAGGGTCGCCAGCAGCTTATATAGAGTGCGGTGGCCCGCCACCGCTTTCACCAGCGAGCCTGCGAGCGGACGCGGCTACCCGGCTCAAGGATAGGTTGCACTTCGAAATTCTCTTGCCGAATGCCAGAGCTGGTTGACAAATCACGATCTGAAGCCCTAAGAGTTGCCAAGCGAGAAGCATCAGGGATCTCGCATAAGGTACTTAAGTTTCAGCGTGGTGTAAAGTGAGTAGTGAGTTCGTGAGTTCGGTTCAGCGCTCACATATTTGAACCTGACAACCGATCGTGTGTGCACGTTTGAGCGCTCCAGGACATCGTCGGGTGATTTCGGGCGCACCGAAGTTGAGAATCTCAGAGATCGACCGCTCGCAGGCTCGCTGGCCAAAGCCGTGACGGGGCACCGCACTCGCTATGGGTCTGTCGCCTTATCGTACATGGAACTCGCCAAAAGAGGTAAATCTCTCCGAGCATGGCCGAGCTTGAGTTTCGTGGTCTTACTAAGTCGTTTCCGGGCGTCCGCGCCCTGATTGACGTGTCTTTCGGCGTCGAAGCCGGGTCCGTGCATGCGCTTTGCGGCGAGAACGGGGCGGGGAAGAGCACGTTGCTCAAAATCCTCAGCGGCGTGTACCATGCCGACGAGGGCTTCGTCGCACTTGGCGGGGTTGATCAGAAGTTTCCGAATCCGCTCTCCGCAATTGACGCGGGCGTCGCCGTTATCTATCAGGAACTCCACCTCGTGCCGCATATGACGGTCGCGGAGAACGTGTTCCTCGGCCACCCACCCAGCACGATCGGTTGGCTTGACAAGCGCTCTTTGAACGCGAATACGCGCAAGATCCTCACCGACCTTGGCGAGGACATTGACCCCAAGCGGATCGTTGCCGACCTCTCGATCGCCCAGCGGCAAATGGTCGAGATCGCAAAGGCGCTCTCGCGCGACGCTAAGATTTTCGCCTTCGACGAACCGACGAGCAGCCTCAGCTCGCGCGAGGTCGACAAGCTCTTCGCCCTCATCGGCCGGCTGAAAGAGCAGGGGAAAGCAATCCTGTTCGTCAGTCACCGGATGAACGAGATATTCCGCATCTGCGATGCGGCCACCGTCCTCCGCGACGGCGCGCATGTCGAGACCTTCAAGACCCTCGATGGTATCGACGCAGGAGTGCTGGTGAACCGCATGGTCGGGCGCCCGATCGACGACGTCTTCGGCTACCGCCCACGCACGATCGGCGCGACGCAGCTTGAGATCAACAATCTCAAGGGTCCCGGCCTCACCAAGCCCGCCAGCCTCAAAGTAGGGAAGCGCGAGATCCTCGGGGTTTTCGGCCTCGTCGGCGCGGGCCGGACCGAGCTGCTCAAGGCGATCTTCGGCGACTCCGCCTCCAGCCGCGGCTGTGTGGTGGTGGAGGGCAAAGCCCTCAAGATCGGCCATCCACTCGACGCAATCCGCGGCGGTATCATGCTGTGCCCCGAGGACCGAAAGAAGGAAGGCATCGTGCCGCAGCGCTCGGTCCAGGACAACATCAACCTCGGCGTGCGCCGTCGCTTCTCACCCGCCGGGTTCTTCGTCTCCCCGAAGGCCGAGCAAGAGAACGCGCAGGACAAGGTCACGCGACTGCGGGTCAAGACTCCGACTCTGTCCCAGGTTATCTCACTTCTCTCCGGAGGCAACCAGCAAAAGGCGATCCTCGGTCGTTCGATCACCGAGGACCTCAAAGTGCTGCTGCTCGACGAACCCACTCGCGGCATCGACATCGGCGCCAAGCGCGAGATTTACGACATCATCTACGGCCTCGCTGAAGCTGGACTGAGCGTAATCTTCGTCTCAAGCGAACTCCCTGAGGTTCTCGGCGTCTGCGATCGCATCCTGGTGATGCGTCAGGGCCAAATTGTGGGCGACGTGCCGAGAGCCGAGGCCACCCAGGAGTCTCTGCTTCGCCTAGCGCTTCCTGTTGCGACCGAAATCGCCTCGTAACTGGTTCGGCGGGCCCGCCGGATGATAAAGTGTTCTCACTCTCATGAGAAGCACTCTCCTTCTGATCTCCGCCCTCTTCGCGGTCACCCTCGTCGGTTGCGGCAGCGGTGGCAACGACAAGACCGACGAACCCATCGCGAATGCGCCCACTGGGGGAGGCCAGCTCAAGGGCGACCTCGAAGTGGTGGCATTTAAAGGCGGATACGGGATTGACTTCTACCAGCAAGCGGCCAAAGAGTTCGAGGCCAAGAATCCCGACCTGAAGATCAAGGTCACCGGCGATCCGAAAGTCTGGGAGCAGCTTCGACCCCGCTTTATCGGTGGCACGCCGCCCGACCTGACCTACCCTGGTTGGGGCATGGACCACTGGTCGCTGGCCGAAGAGGGTGAGCTGATGGACCTCGACAAGGCGCTCGACTCTCCCGCCGAGGACGGCAAGGGAACCTGGCGCGACACGTTTGAGCCGTCGATCCTCGCCCTCGGCAAGTTGGAAGGGAAGCAGTACGTGCTCCCCTACTTCTTCAACATCAACGGCTGGTGGTACGACCCCGTCGTGTTCGCCAAGAATGGCTGGACCGCACCCAAGACCTACGACGAGTTGCTCGCCCTCTGCGAGAAGATCAAGGCCAAGGGGATCGCGCCGCTGACTTTCCAGGGGCATTACCCCTACTACATGATCGAAGGGATGCTCCTGCCGTGGGCGCTTAGCGTCGGCGGACCGGACGTGATCAAGGCGTGCCAGAACCTGGAGCCGGGCGCATGGAAATCGCCCGCGATCCTGCAGGCCGCGAAGATGATTGACGAGTTGCGAAAGAAAGGGTACTTCGAAGAAGGCGCGGTTGGCCTGACCCACACCGAGTCTCAGGAGGACTTCATCCACGGCAAGGCCGCGATGATCCCGTGCGGGACTTGGCTTTACTCCGAGATGTCGAAGCAGATGCCGGCCGGTCAGAAGCTTGAATTCTTCCTTGCCCCAGCGGTTGCGGGTGGCAAGGGCGACCCGAGCAGCGTGATGATCAGCATCGAGCCCTGGATGGTGCCCGCCAAAGGCAAGAATCCGGATGCGGCGGTTGGCTTCTACAAGTACATGTCGTCGCTGGAGAAGGCGAAGCAGTTTGTCCAGCAGAAGGGCACGCTGACCGCGATCAAAGGATCCGATGCGACGGAGCTACCTGAAGTGCTCAAGACGCCGCTTGCCGCCTTCAAGGCGAGCAAGAACGTCTGGTCACAGCAGTACCGCAACTGGTATCCGAAGTTCGACACGGAGACCCAGAACGCGCTGACCTCGATGCTCACCGGCGACTTAACGCCCGAAGCTTTCTGCGACCGTGTCGAAGCGGCCGCCGAGCAGACGCGACAGGATAAGGGAGTCACGAAGCACAAGCTCTAGGGCAGCGAACGCGAGACGCCGAATTCGGGTGCCACGGTTTGCCGCAGCGCATGCTCTCTACGAAGGTAGGTAGTTCGTTGCGGCTAGCCGTGCCAGCGTCGTGCAAGACATTCTTTCCTGGTCTCATAGGGTCTAACGCGGGGCAAACACGGCTAGCCGCGACATGTCGGAGTGAGCAGGCGATGCGGCAACCGTGGCACCACACAAATCTCCTAATATCTTCGGGGATGCGTTAGAAGCTAGCTGCTGCACCCGCCGCAACCGCCGCCGCCGCCACCACCACAGCCGCTACCTCCGCCTCCTCCGCCGCAGCTGCTTCCACCGCTGTCCGAGGAGCCGGAGGTACTGGAACTGGCCCAGGAGGAGGAAGAGACCGGCGCTATCGTCTTGCTAAGGTAGTAATAGTCGCTTCCCACTAGGGCGGCGGTGCCGAACAGGCCGAGGGCGATGGCCGCGCTCTGGTGGTCGGTGGCTTCGAATCCACCGGCGGTTCGGAGTCCCGAAAAATCGGCGCTGAGTTCCTTGACCACCCGGTCGCCGTAGACGCTGCGGCGTGCCGACCGTGCCAAGACGAACAGGGCGACGACTCCGTAAATCAGGCACTCAAGGATAAGGAAGAGGACGGGGCGGCCCCGAGAGAGGCCGACCTGAATCTTCAACATTCCCAGGATCAGCACTAGCGCCGCCACCCCGATGCCGCCAAAAACGACCAGGGCTATCCGGGAGGGATCGATCAGCAGGCCCTTACGCAGGAGGCCCCTCTCCATTTCGTTTACGGCGGCCTGGGAGCCCCGAACGAGATCGGCGTAGCGGGCACCGCTCCTTGAAGCGGCTCCGGCAACTGACCGTTCGAGCAGGTTGTCCTGAGCGCTAAGGTTAGCCGCGGCGAAGGTGTTGCTGTTGGGGTCCCACGTTAGCTCGCCCCTTCCTACTAGCGTCACGATGGTCGCCGCGACCGCGCGTTTGGGTCCGTTGGACAGCAGGGCGATCTCGTAGGGTTGAAGCTGCCAGTCTGCCGCGGGAGGTCCGGAGATTGGGGTCGACATGAGTCGTCTCACTCCGAGCGCGAGCAGGATGCCGAGAACACAGATGAACGCGTACAAGCTAAGGAAGTTTGGGCCTGACCAATCGAGCGGGTTCGCGGGTTCGCCCGCACAGCCGGCCAACCCGAGGAACAGCATCGGAACCGCCCACTGCCAACGCCGTCGCTTGCGGGGCATCGCGGACCGCAGCCAAATCTCGCTTGGGGGTTCGACTCCAAACATCGCTTCGTAGCTCGCAAGGGTCTGCTCGTAGCATCCCTCGAACCTGCGTTCTTCCGCCCCGCTGCCTGACGATGGGTGGTGGTGCAAGGGTCGCCCGAGCACCGGGCCGCAGAACTCGTCCCAGTAGTTGCGGGTGTAGAGGAGGTGAAGGTGCCACGCTTCGTCGATCGCCTTCGAGGGAGTTGCGATATGACCACTCGCAACGGCGAGGAACACGAACTTTCGGTATTCCTCGATCACCGCTTGGGTGTAACGCGGCGTCCAGCCCTGTTCGTGGGCGAGGCGGGCGGAGTAGGGATGAGGAGCACCGGGAGCGTCGATTGCGAAGTCGCGAATTCGGTGCCACAAGGCGGTTTCTTCGACCGTCATAGAGTTTTCCCGCGGCTAGTCTAGTGGAAGTACGGTTGAGCCGCAAGGGGGGTTGCGACGCGTTTGGGGGCCAAGGGTGTATTCTCCTCAGAGCCGTCCGGGTGGATTGGCTCGATCACCGATGGGAATGGAGCTCCACTAGTGCGCGACCGCGGCCGAAAGACCTTTATCGCGGCTTTCCTCGCACCCGCATGCCTGCTGTATGGCCTGTTTGTCATCTATCCGCTGATTCAGGCGTTTGTGTTCGCCTTCTACCGCTGGAAGGGCGTGAGCCAAAGGCGGACGTTCATCGGGTTCGATAACTTCAAGGAGCTCGCCAAAGACGACGCCTTCTTGAAAGCGCTGGGCAACAATCTTTGGCTGCTCGTCGTGTGTGGCGTCACGATCACCGTGCTGGCGATCGCGATTGCTCACGCGATGCAGGCGGCGGGGCGGACGGCTCGATTCCTTCGAAGCGTGTATCTGTTCCCACAGATCATCTCGCTGGTCGTGGTCGCAATCATGTGGCAGTTCATCTACAACCCTTCGATGGGGTTGCTCACCAGTGGGTTGAAGGCGATCGGGCTCAGTAGTTGGGTCAGGCCCTGGATCGGCTCGCCCCACGTCGCCCTTCCTGCGGTGAGCGTGTCCTTTATCTGGTACTCGCTCGGCTTCTACATCATGCTGTTCTCGGCCGGCCTCCGGTCGATCCCGACCGAAGTCACCGAAGCCGCCGAGTTGGACGGATCGACCGGGTTCCACAAGTTCCGCACCGTCACGTGGCCGCTGCTCTGGTCGATCAAGAAGATCGCGTCGATCTACATCGTGATCAACGTGATGAACATCTTCGCCTTGGTGTTCCTGATGACCCAGGGTGGGCCGGATCGCTCGACCGAGACGCTGCTCACGTACCTGTACGAGAGCGCGTTCACCAACCACCAATTCGGCTACGCGACCGCGCTTGCCGCGGTCAATTTCGTCGTTGTAATGCTCCTCACCCTCGTCCTGATGTTCGTCTTCCGAAGAAACCCCGAGGCTTCTCGCGCATGAAACTGATCCTTCCTTTGCTCTTGTTCGCCCTCTGCTTCGCGGTCTCGATGGCCGCCCAGGCAAAGCACACTTTCCATGTCGATGGCGAGCACTTCGTCCTCGACGGCAAGCCGTTCGTGATCCGCTCCGGCGAGATGCACTACAACCGCGTTCCCCGCCAGTATTGGACGGACCGGCTGCAGAAGGCGAAGGCGATGGGGCTCAACACCATCTGCACCTACGTGTTCTGGAACGAGCACGAGGCGACGGAAGGGAAATTCGACTTCCGGGGCGATCGCGATGTGGCGGCGTTTGTCAAGGAGGCTCAAGCCCAGGGTCTTTGGGTGCTGGTCCGTCCCGGTCCGTACGTGTGCTCCGAGTGGGAGTGGGGCGGGTTTCCCTACTGGCTCGCCAAGGTTCCCGGGATGCAGGTTCGGCAGAACAACCCCGAGTTCCTCAAGTACGCCAGTCGATACATTAAGGAGGTCGGCAAGCGCCTTGCGCCGTTGACGATCGAGAACGGCGGGCCGATTCTGATGTGTCAGGTCGAGAACGAGTACGGCTCGTTTGGGCACGATCACGACTATATGCAGGCGATCCACGATGCCGTTAAGGCGGCGGGATTCAAGTGCCAGCTCTACACCAGCGACGGACCCGGCCAGGGAATGCTGAACGGCGGGACGTTGCCGGACTGCCTTTCGGTGGTCAATTTCGGCGGCGGTCCGAAGGGGGCGTTCGACGAGTTCGCCAAGTTCCGCACCGGCGTGCCGAAAATGTGCGGCGAATTCTGGGCCGGCTGGTTCGACCGCTGGGGCGATAACCACGCCTCGACCGATCCGGTTTCGCAGGCCAAGGACCTTGAGTGGTTCCTGTCCAACGACGTGTCGTTCAGCATCTACATGGTCCACGGCGGGACGTCGTTCGGCTGGATGAACGGTGCGAATTCGGGCGGCTCGGGCTATGAGCCGGACGTGACGAGCTACGACTACGATAGCGCGATCTCCGAGGATGGGCGGTTGACCAAGAAGTGGCACCTGTTCCACGACGTGATCGCCAAACATCTGCAGCCGGGAGAGACGATCCCCGATCCGCCCCTTCCGACGACGCATATCGCTATCCCAGCCTTTGCCGTCGCACCCACCAAGCCTCTCTTGGATGATCTTCCAAAGCTAATCCTTTCGCAGGCGCCGGTTCGATTTGAAGCCTTGGATCACCCGTACGGCTTCGTGCTATACCGCACCAAGGTGACCGCCGGTGGAAAGGGCCTCAAGTTTACTGACTTGCAGGATCGAGCGATCGTGATGGTCAACGGTAGCGTGGTTGGCACCGTTGACCGCACCTTCAAGGAGGACTCCCTTGCCGTCGATGTGCCGGCGGGAGCCCAGCTCGACATCCTTGTCGAGAACATGGGGCGGGTCAACTTCTCCCGGGCATTGCTTCACGAAGCCAAGGGCTTTGGCTCCGCTACGCTCGGCGGGCGGACGCTCTCCGGCTGGAGCATTTTCCCGATCGATGCAGACAAGCCCAAGTTTGGGAAGATTCCCGGCCCGATCGCGCATGTGCCGGTCTGGTTCGCCGGTCAGTTCTTGGTGGCCGAGCGTGGCGATACCTTCCTCGACATGCGAGGATGGGGCAAGGGGAACGTTTGGGTCAACGGTCATCATCTCGGTCGGTTCTGGCGCATCGGCGCTCAGCGCTCGCTGTACGTGCCCGGGGTCTGGCTCAAGGAAGGCTATAACGACATCCGCGTGCTCGACCTTGAGCCGACCGGGCACATCACCATCACCGGTGTGAAAGACCCGATCTATCAAACGGAGAAGCGCTAACTCGTGAAGAAGCTGGCGGCGACGGTCGGTCTGACGCTGTTCGCGTTGACCGTCGTCGTGCCTCTCCTTTGGGTGCTCGTCACCTCGCTCAAGACAGGCGATGAGATCTTCCGGAGCCCGTGGGCCCCGCCCGCGTCGCCGCAATGGATCAACTACGCCCACGCCTGGGATCAGGCGGGCATCGGGCGCTACTTCGTGAACAGCCTGCTGATCACGATCAGCACGCTGATCCTCTTGCTTCCCATTGGTTCGATGGCGGCGTACGTGTTCGCCAAGTATCCATTTCGCGGCTCGAAGGTGCTCTTCGGCGCGTTCCTCGGCGGGATGATGTTCCCGCAGTTCCTGGTGATCGTGCCGCTGTTCTTCCTGATGCGCAGTCTGCACATCCTCGACACGAAGATCGGCCTCACGATCGTGTACGTGGCTTACTCGCTGTCGTTCACCGTGTTCGTAATGAGCGGGTTCTTCCAGACCTTGCCCGACGAGCTCGGCGAAGCCGCGATGCTCGATGGCTGCAGTCACAACGCGACCTTTTGGAAGATCATGCTGCCCCTCGCGCGCCCCGGTCTGATCGTGGTCGGGATCTTTAACGCGATCGGGCTCTGGAACGAGTACGGGCTGGCGTTGGTGCTTTTGTCGAGTGAGGACAACAAAACGTTGCCGCTGGGGATCTCGACGCTGGTGAACGTCCAGCACTACCAGAGCGACTGGGGCGCGCTGTTCGCCGGCCTGGTGATCGTGATGTTGCCGGTGATGGCGGTGTATTGGATCTTCCGCGACAAGATCCATGAGACGATGCTTGCGGGGGCGCTGAAGGGTTAGAGTTTGGCACGAATGGCGCAAAGTGGCACACGGAGTTAGGTTCAAATTTGCACTTTTTGGCGCGAGTTGCGTGAGGTTTCTTGGCAAATTTGAACTTGAAATTGGCGTTTCCTTAAATTCCTGAAATTCCTGCGCACTTTGCAAGTCTCGCGGGGGCGATTTGAACTTGAGTGTGCATATTCTCTTTGGTCTTGGGGATGCGAAATGTTCAACCAATGTTTGGATGTATCGCGGACTTATTTAGGGTGCGGTGACCTGTCACCGCTTTTCAACAGCGAGCCTGCGAGCGGCTACATATTGAAGGTCTTGACGTTTGGATACGGCTTCAGAAGTTCCTTAAGGTAGTCGAGGTGCTTAAAGCCCACGTTCATGGTGACGACCTCACGGATTGACGTCGTATCGGGCATATTCTCCGGGAGCGCACCCTCCAGCATCTCAGTGGACACCCAGACGCCCCGCAAAGATGAGTTTGAAAGGACCGTTGGCCAAGACGCTGGGGTCAGTTTCGTGTAATAGGTTCGCATCCCGCGCAATTTGATGTGCTGAAGCACATGTGCAAGATGATCGTCGTCGAAGGGGCTGCCTACAACGTCAAGGACTTTCAGCTTTCGCAGCTTTGCCAGACTCTCCCAGGGCATACAGGCCTCAGGTCACCGCACTCAATATGGGAGCTCGTCCAATTTCGTGTTCCGGGATCTCCACCCCCAGCCCCCTCCTCTTCCGACGCACAATCATCGCCGCAAGAGAAGGGAATGCGAGCGTGAGCAAGCTCGCTCACTCCCAAAAGACCCAATTTGCATCTCAACACTGTTTGACGTATACTGTGTGACACATACTATTCTTCGCACGGTAACTGAATGAGCACGGATCAATTTGAAAACCTGAGACTCGAACTTCGGCGGGGGTGCCTTGTCATTGCCGTACTCGTGGCACTTCGCTCCGAGCGATATGGCTACACCTTGCGCAAGGCGCTGGCCGATCAGGGGATGGAGATCGACGAAGGGACGCTCTACCCGTTGCTCCGCCGCCTGGAGACCCAGGGCCTGCTCGCCAGCGAGTGGCGCGAGGAGGAGAAGCGGAAGAAGCGCTTCTACCGACTCTCGCCCAACGGAGAACGCACCCTCGAACAACTTCTCGTCGAATGGAAATCCATCGACCTCTCTCTACAAGAAATCATCAAGGAATCGAATCATGGAACTACTCGAACGCTATCTGCGGGCAGTTAAGCCCGGTCTCCCCAAAGCCCAACGCGAAGATATCCTCGCCGAGCTTTCGGAGAACATCACCTCCCAAATGGAGGACAAGGCGGCCGAACTCGGCCACCCGTTGACCGAAGCCGAGCAGGAGGAGGTGCTTCAGCAATTCGGGCACCCGCTCGTCGTTGCTGGACGCTATCAGCCCGGAGCCGGGACGCTCACCTTCGGGCGCACCCTGATCGGGCCGGAGCTGTTTCCGTTCTACCTGCGCGGCGTGAGGTGGGCGGTGGGTCTGGCGGTCGGAATCGTCAGCGTGATCAATATTACGATGTCGCTGATCAACCCGAGACGGTGGGAGAACCTGATCCCGGCGTTGCTGTTTCACAGCACGCTCCAGTTTCTGATCCAGACCGCGGTTTGGACGGGGATTCAGGCGCACTATACGAAGTATCCGGTGAGCTGGAACGCGAAGTCGTTGCCCAAACTACCGACGAAGATTGAGCGAGTTCCCATCGCCGAGTCGATCTTCCAACTCGTCCTCTACGTGCTTGCAGTTCCTTGGCTGCAGGCGGCGTTCGGTCCGCGTTATGCGACACTCGGGCCAACCAAGGTCTCCGGTGCCTGGCACGACATGTACGTGCCGGTCATGGGAGTGATGATCGTGTCGATTCTTCAGGCAATCGTCAATATCTTCCGTCCCGATTGGGTCCGATTCCGGCTCATCTCGCGGATTTCGACGAGCCTGGTGATGCTGGGCGTGTCGGCGTATTTGTTGAGCGTGGGGAACCTGGTGACGATAACCAACAAATTCCCCATGACCGTAGAGAATCGGCACGTCGCCGAGACGTGGGTGTATTACTCATTCTTCATCACGTTCGTGGCGATCTCGTTGATCTCGCTTGGCCAGATGGTGTTTGACATTCGCAAATTGGTGAAGGGGAGCGGAGGTGTGATCGGCCTGATCTTCCCGCAGGGAGCGGATATCTCGTAGGCAACCCCCTTCCTCTTGCCGAGATGTTTTGGACGAGCCCTGTTTTTGGACACGGGTTGTGGTAAGCCGTCAGAGGTCTACTATGTCGAAGAAACTTAGGGAATTCTCCAGGGAATTCAAGTTGGATATCTGCAGGAGAATTGTTTCCAAGCAGGTGAGTAAGTCGGC
>JBBQPZ010000023.1:0-62031 GCA_038216655.1 Fimbriimonadales bacterium | reverse complement strand
GTTCTCATTATCGGAATTCTCATGGCCATCGCCGTGCCGAATTTCATCAAGGCTCGTGAGAACAGCCGCCGCAACTCGTGCATTGCCAACCTGAAGCAGATCGACTCTGCCAAGGAGCAGTACGCGATGGACCAGAAGCTCGCCACGGGTGCCGCGGTCACGATGGCTAACCTTACGGACCCCACTACGGGTTACATCAAGGGGAACGCCGCAGGCCCGAGCTGCCCGTCGAGCGGTGCGTACACGGTCAACGTCGTCGGCACGCCGCCGGCCTGCAGCCTCGCGGCTGCGCCTGACCTTCACGTCCTGCCGTAAGGCAAGTTCGTCCGCTAACCGGGGGGAGGAGTTTTCAGCTCCTCCCCCCTTTTTTTGCGCGAATTCCCCGCATCTCTACTGGGGCCAGACGAATCTACCGATGGAAATAACTGGACACGGGATGAAGCCCGTAACGCAAGGGAGGAAGTTAAATCCGCATGAATCGAATTCGCAATAGCAAAAAGGGTTTCACGCTCGTTGAGATCATGATCGTCGTTCTCATTATCGGAATTCTCATGGCCATCGCCGTGCCGAATTTCATCAAGGCTCGTGAGAACAGCCGCCGCAACTCGTGCATTGCCAACCTGAAGCAGATCGACTCTGCCAAGGAGCAGTACGCGATGGACCAGAAACTCGCCACGGGCGGTGCGGTCACGATGGCTAACCTTACGGACCCCACTACGGGTTACATCAAGGGTGCCGCGACCGGCCCTCTGTGCCCGTCAGGTGGCGCGTACACCGTCAACGTCGTGGGTACGTCTCCGGCCTGCAGCCTGGCTGCCGCTCCGAACCTCCACGTCCTGCCGTAATCGCTTACGCAGGCTAATTCCCAGCGAGGGCGGGCGGTCCAACCGTCCGTCCTCGCAATCTTTATTTGAACTGAAGGAGACCCCATGAAGCGCCGCCGCCGTTCCGGCTTTTCATTCATCGAAGTGATGTTTGCCATCTTTATGGTGGCCATCAGTGCGAGCATCGTCGCAGCCACCCTACCGATCTCGACGAACGCCCGTGCCCGCGCCGACTATAGCAACAAGGCGACGGGGCTCATTCAGAAGCAGCTCGAGGCCATTCGCGGTCTTGGCTATCAAAACGCTACTGCCGCCCAGCTCTATGCGAACGGGATCATCGACAGCACGACCACTGTCGCGACCAACACCTACGCATTCACCAATTCCGACTCGACTGCCCGAGACAATCCTGCCCGCATCCTTCCCAGTGGGACTGGCACGATCAAGGTGGAACAAGTCGATCTGGACCTGCGGCGAGTCACCGTGACCGTTTCCTGGGTCGATCGAGGCGCAACCCGCACGATCGTCGACGGAACGCTCATCGCCAACCTGTAGTGAAAGTCATGAAAACCGTACGCCGAACCCGCAGAGCTGTCTCCCTCGTGGAGGTGCTCATTGCCAGTACGCTCACCGTGACCGTGCTCGCCGTCGCGGTGGGAACGTTCCTAACCGGAATGGTCTCTTGGGCCCGAGGCCAGGGAAGGATCGACGCCGAGGGTGGTTCCCAACGCGCCGTCCGCGAAATCAGCCAGACGCTGCGTGAAGCGATGTCCGTGACCGTCGATGGAGACGGCAAAGGCCTTAGCTATCGCATGCCCTCCGTGGACGGGAGCGGGAACTATACGATTCCCATCACCTGGGACGGGATCTCGCGACGGATCGCCTATTCAAATGGCCAGATTGTCGCGACCGGCGGAGCCGCGGATCGCGTGCTTTGTAAAGGCGTGATCCTGACCGATCCGCAAAGCAGTGGCGGCACCGCCGCCTATGCTCCCTTCACCGCGGGCAGCGGAACGATTACCCGTTCCTTGAACGTGATGGTCGTTTCCCAACGCACCGCCGATCGCGACAAGACCGCCACGAGCCGCAGTCGCGAAACGATCTACCTACGCAACATCCCCGACCTCTTCAAGTGATGGCATGAAATCTCCCAGAACAAACCGACGAAGAACTCAGCGCGGGGCGGCCCTCGTCACCTCTTTCATGCTCATGGCGTTCCTCGCCATCGGCACGACCGCATACCTCGGTAGCGCCACGCAGGCGACCCGCCAGGCCAGACGCCAGACGCTGGACGTCCAGAGTACACATCTCTGTGAAGCCGGAATCCAGACCGTCCTGAGAACCCTTTGGCGTCCCTTCAAAGCGAGTCAGACCTTTACCTCGTTCGATACGGCGACGACGGGAGCAACCGTCAACTCGCCGAGGTCCACGTCGAGCGGAAACATCCCGTCGGTCGGAAACTTCTCGGCCGGCATCATCTCGGTCACCGCTCCGGATACTTACACCCGGTATGTGACCATCCGGGGGGTTGGCTGGATCGACCTGAACAACAACGGGCAGCTTGACGCCGGCGAACCGCAGAAGACCGTCGATGTCATCGCCTCCTACCAGCTCTCGCGCAGCCAAGTGTTTGATTACACCTACTTCGTGAATAACTACGGCTGGATGGACGGCTTCGGAACCAACGATCTCATCGTCAACGGAGACATGCGCGCCAACGGAGACTTCAACATCACGAACGGCTCTCCCACGATCAATGGCTCGGTCTACGCTTCGGCGAATGACAAGCTGTCTCCCGCCGCCGCCGGCCTTGTCAACGGTCCCCCCGTCAAGTGGAGCAACTCGGCCTATATCACGAACGAGGCGAGCAACGCCCGTGCTCGGCAGGCTTACAACTCCGCGACAATGGGTGCCAAAGGTTCCGCTCAATACGACGGGTGGCGCGACATCGACTTCGAAAGCACCGGCTCGATTGTGAACTCGGCCCTTGATGGCTCGATCCTCGGTGACTCGAGAGGCAGCAATGCCTGGACGAGTACCTCCGCGGGCAGCTACACGAAGACGCTGATCGACTCTGAGCCAACCAGCGAAGTGGTCATGCCCGACCTGAGTGACATCACCTACTATCAGAACGCGAGTGCTGCGTACAAGGACCCGAAAGCAACCTATGCGGACGGGACAGCCAATCCCAACTATAACGTGGGCGCCTACGTTAAGGTCTGGGACGCGACGCTGAATAGCGGTGCGGGCGGCTATAAGACGCTCACCACTAACGGAGTTCTCACCGGCTCGGCAGGAGTCATCGGTTCGGCCACTCACCCGATCCTGATCCACGGCCCGGTGACCTTTACTCAGGACGCTGTCGTGTCGGGGGTTGTCTCCGGTCAGGGGACGATCTATACCGGACGCAACGTGCACATCGTGGGGTCGATCACCTACAAGAACGCCCCCGACTTCCGCGGGAGTAACCAGACGACGATCGATAATGCCAACGAGAAGAAGGACATGCTTGGCCTCGCCGCTCGCGGCTCGGTCATCATGGGGGACACAAGCGGATTCGGTGCGTACCCCCTGAACTACATGACCCCCCCGTTCACCCACGGGCGGTACGACGACAACGGCAACTGGATCCCGCCTTTTGACGCGACTCAGACCGATTCGACCGGGTTCAAGAAGTACCAGAGCGTCCTCGGGGACGCCTACATCCACTCGATGTCGAGCGGCGTCGGTCAAGTGGACGCGATCCTCTACACGAACTTCGTGGGGGGAGGAAACCTGGGCACTAGCGGTGGCGGCGTCACGATGAACGGCTCGATCATCTCCAAGGACGAAGCCATGGTCATCTGGAGCCTTCCGATGGTGATGAACTACGACACCCGAATCAAGGAGCGCAGTTTCACCAACAAGCCCCTGATCGATATCAACCTGCCTCGAAGCCCGGTCCTGCTCCGTAGTGCCTGGAAGGATCGAGGGTTCAGCTTCCAAGGATAAGCCGATGAGAAAGATTCTCCTTTCCCTTTTTGTCACCACGTTCGCCGGATTCTGCTTCGCGCCGGTCCAGCTTCACGATCAGCCTGAGAACGCTCACCGGCTGCCTGCCGCGACCGAGGGTGACCTCCAACGCCAACAGGGCAATCAGAAGGTGCTCGGCGAAGTCGGCACGGTCCCTCAGCAGACCGAGGATCACACCTCGCCCAGCGCGACGAACGACCCCGGCGCCTCGGGCGTTCTGGGTCAAGCCCAGGATCGCCTGGATCACAACGATCCCAAAGCCCAGCAGGTGCTGCAGGCGGCCGAGAAGCGACTCGAACAGGAAAAGCAGGGTCCGATGCCGATGCTCTACATGGGCGGCCTGTTTCTCCTCGTCGGGTTCGGCGTCGTCTTTGGCTTCCGACAATGGGCCAACAAAGCCGTCCCCGAAATGCCGGACGTCGAGAAGAAAGTCAGCTGGTAAGGCGAGTGGGGAAGTGTTAAGTGTTGAGTCTCGATTTCTCAACACTCAACACTCAACACTAGTCTTCTGTCTGCGCGCGCGGCCGCATCGTCGGGAAGAACAGCACTTCCCGAATTTGCTCGGCACCCGTCATGAGCATCGCCATTCGGTCGATCCCGATGCCACAGCCTCCGGTCGGGGGCATGCCGCACTCCAGAGCGTAAAGAAAATCCTCATCGAGAGGGTGAGCTTCATCATCCCCCTTCGCGCGCTCGCTGACCTGTTGCTCAAAACGCTCGCGTTGATCGATCGGGTCGTTGATCTCGGAGAACGCATTGCACAACTCGCGGCCCAGCACGTAACCTTCGAATCGCCGAGTGAAGCCCGGCCGGTTCGGGTCTTTCTTCGCGAGTGGGCTGGTTTCGATCGGATAGCCAATGACGAACGATGGCTCCTGAAGAGTGGGCTCGATAAACACCTCGAGGAGCTTCTCAATGAGACCACCGAGGTTCCGCTCTTCGCCCAAAACAATGCGCTTGCCGGTCGCCGGATTAACGATCTCGCGATCCCCCATCGCCTTCTTGGCTACCTCAATTGACGAGAGGTCAGCCGGCGTGAGGCCGGTCAGCTTCTCGATCTCCGCAAGGAGGTCAACCCGTCTCCAAGGCTTCGAGAAGTCAAGGGTCGGGGTCACCTGAGTCGTCCCGAATACCTCCAGCGCCACATGGCGCATCAGCTCTTCGACGCGCGTCATCATGTCCTCCAGGTTCGCATATGCCTCGTAGAATTCGAGCATCGTGAACTCCGGGCTGTGCCGGTTGGACACGCCCTCGTTTCGGAACACCCGCCCGATTTCGTAAACCTTCGGAATGTCGCCACAGATAATCCTCTTCAAATAGAGCTCGAGCGAAATGCGCAGCTTCACATCCATCTCGTAGGCGTTGTAGTGCGTCGTGAAGGGCCGCGCCGCCGCGCCGCCCGCCTCTAGCTGGAGCATCGGAGTCTCGACCTCGATGTAGCCCACTGAGTCGAAGTACCGCCGCACCGCGGAGGCGATCAACGAGCGGTGGATTAAAGTCTTTCGGGCATCCGGATTGGTCACCAGATCAAGGTGACGGTGGCGATACCGCTGCTCGATATCCTCAAGCTCGTACCACCGTTCCTCGCCCACGACGGACCCATTCTCGTCTTTGATCTCGCGGATCTTGCCCATCGGAATCGGCTGAAGCGCCTTGCTGAGCACGACCATCTTGCGGACATGGATCGACTTCTCTCCGGTCTTGGTGAGAAACAGCTCGCCCTCGATGCCGACATGGTCCCCGATATCGAGCAAGTCGTATAGCGCCCATTCCACCTCAGTGAGGTTGTCCTTTCGGAAGTAGCCCTGAATCTTGGCGTCGCCGTCGGAGAGGTGGGCAAAGCCCGCCTTTCCCATTAGGCGATACGAGACGATCCGGCCGGCAAAGCTGACGGACTGGCCTTCGAGCGAATCGAACCGATCCAGCATCTGTTTGGCGCTGCGGGAGACATCAAATTTCTCCTGCGCAAACGGGTCATGCCCCAGTTCACGCATCTTCTGCAGCTTTTCGAGGCGAACCTCGCGGATGGATCGGTCTTCACTCATTTGAATGAGGGAGTTTACTGCCCCCGCCCGGGAGGGCGTGAACTGTTGGTTATTCGTTATTGGTTATTCGTGATTCGTTCGGATTGGTTCGGGTTTGTTTGGGTTGGTTCGGATTGGTTGGATGGGTCAGAGGTTTGGAGGGCGCGGTTCGATGTAGCCGAAGTGGACTCACAAGGGCTAATGCCGACCGAAGGCTGCGCGTGAAAAGCTAGCCTGAACAAGTCCAGACGAACCCGAACGAATCACGAATCACGAATAACAAATAACGAATCGCCCTTCCGCCCTCCCCGTTGACATCTCCGCCCCAAACCCGTCATAATTCGAGACCGCTGGTGGCCTTGCGTCTCCGGCGTCATTAGGAGTAGGTGTTTCGAGCTTCCCGATTGACCTCGGGCGGCGATCAAGATCAGGTTTACGAAATCAAACCGGTGTTGTGGAGCCCCTTCGCTTGATGGAAGGGGTTTTTTGTTGCCCTCAAGACGAAACAAAGAAGGAATTGAATGCCTACAGTAAATCAACTTGTACGAAAGGGACGTGCCGTCCCGAAAGTGAAATCGAAGTCGCCCGCGCTTAAAAGCAACCCGTTCAAGCGTGGCGTATGCACCGTCGTCCGCACCGTGACCCCCAAGAAGCCGAACTCCGCGCTTCGTAAGGTCGCTCGTGTTCGCTTGACGAACGGCATCGAAGTCACCGCGTACATCCCCGGCGTCGGCCACAACCTCCAGGAGCACTCGGTCGTTCTCGTCCGCGGTGGTCGTGTGAAGGACCTTCCCGGCGTTCGCTACCACATCGTGCGAGGCACCCAGCAGACCGCGGGAACCGCGAACCGAATGCAGGGTCGCTCGAAGTACGGAACCAAGCGACCGAAGAAGGCCGCTGTGGCAGGGAAGAAGTAAGGATTAATCATGCCGCGTAAAGGACAAGCACCCAAGAGACTCATCCTTCCCGACCCGGTCTACGGTTCGGAACTGATGCAGCGATTCATCAATCGCATGATGCTGGACGGAAAGAAGGTCACCGCCGAGAAGATTTTCTACGGCGCGATGGCAATCGCTGAAGAGAAGGCCGGCGTCCCCGCCGTCGAGATCTTCGAAAAGGCCATGCAGAACGTCATGCCCGCCGTCGAGGTTCGCCCTCGCCGTGTGGGTGGCCAGACCTACCAGGTCCCAATGGAAGTCCGCCCAGACCGCCGCCGCGCCCTCGCGCTGCGCTGGCTGATCGGCGCCGCACGACGCCGCTCCGGCAAGACGATGATCGAAAACCTGAGTTCAGAGATCCTCGACGCGTTCAACGGAACGGGAACGACGATCAAGAAACGAGAAGACACGCACCGCATGGCGGAAGCGAACAAGGCGTTCGCCCACTATCGGTTCTAAGCAGAGACACACTGCAACGAAGGGAGGGTGGGTCGCTGAGACTCACCCTCCCTTCCTTGTTTTAGCCGGACCCGGCGTGTGAGGAGTTTAGAAATGGATTACTACGGAGATATTCGGTCTGCGGAACCCCGGTCGATACCGGGGCTTTGGAGCAGATCGTGCGGGCACGGGCGACTTGCGAGTACGCCGCGCTGATGGCGGATCACCACAAGGGATACGGCGTGCCGATCGGCGGAGTCGTGGCCTCGCAGGTCGCCGTCTCACCGACCGCGGTCGGGTTCGACATCGCGTGCGGGAATATGGCCGCGCGCCTGGACATCCCGGCGTCGAAGGTCCGCGCCCAGATCAAGCCGATCATGGACCGGATCGCCTCGACGATCTCGTTCGGAATCGGGCGAAATTCCGGCTGGGACCTCGAGCACCCGCTGTTCGACTCCCCGCTCTGGGACGAGCTCCCGGCGTTCAAGCAGACCCATAAGGGACGCACGTTGAAAGACACCGCGCAGTTCCAGCTCGGAACGGTCGGGTCGGGAAACCATTACGTCGATATCTTCATCGACGAGCTCGATCGCGTCTGGGTCGGCGTCCACTTCGGAAGCCGGGGCTTCGGACACAAGACGGCAACGTGGTTCCTCGACGCCGCGAACGCCTCGGAGCAGATGGACGCCCTGCCCGTCTGGCTCGCCGTCCGCTCGGATCTGGGTGAGCAGTACGTGAAGGCGCTCGACCTCGCGGGGCAATATGCCTACGCGGGTCGGGAGGCGGTGGTCGACAAAGTCGCCGAGATCCTCCACGCGCCCATCGTCGAGGTCGTCCACAACCATCACAACTTCGCCTGGAAAGAGCAGCACGAAGGGCTGGAGTACTGGGTCTGCCGGAAGGGAGCCACCCCGGCTCAACCGGGCCAGAAGGGGTTCGTCGGCGGAAGCATGGGCGACGACGCGGTGATCGTCGAAGGGATCGAGAGCGAGCAGTCGAAGAAGCTGTTCTACTCGACCGTCCACGGCGCGGGCCGGGTCATGAGCCGGACGGCGGCGTCCGGCAAGAACAAGTGGGGCAAAACAAAGGGCGAGGGGCTGATCTCGAAGGAATCCATGATGGATTGGATTCGCGAGAAGGGCGTCGAGCTTCGGGGCGCGGATGTCGACGAAGCCCCGCAAGCCTACAAGCGCCTCGCCGAGGTTCTGCCGCAGCAGGGCAAGACGATCAAGGTCCTCCACACGCTGACTCCAATCGGGGTCGCGATGGCCGGGAATGAGATCATTGACCCTTACAAGGACTAATTTGGGAGAGTGCGAGCTTGCTCGCTAGTCGAAAGCACGAGCAAGCTCGAACGCACTCCCAAAGGTTCCATTGCGGATTTGCTCCCGAACCTGCCATAATTCAACTTGATGCGAACCATGCAGGTTCGCGCAGAGTAGAGATATGCAGGAGGCCAGAATCCAGATTCAGGCATAAGAGAATCGGCATGACTGCCGCCCCTGCTGTCGTACAGCGAGGGGCTTTTTGTTGCCTCCTCGCGCTCCAAGCTCAAGCATAGATCGCAACGTAAAGAAAGAGAATCAAAATGGCCCGTAGTCACGCACTAAACCTCGTTCGAAATATTGGTATTGCCGCGCATATCGATGCCGGCAAGACGACCACTACCGAACGAATCTTGTATTACACCGGGAAGACCCACAAAATCGGTGAAGTGCACGAAGGCGCTGCGACCATGGACTGGATGGAGCAGGAGCAGGAACGAGGAATCACGATTACCTCGGCCGCCACGTCGTGCTTCTGGAAGCGATCTCGGTTCGGTGACCAAGAAGGCAAGAACAACACCGACGTCGAGCACAAGATCAATATCATCGACACCCCCGGCCACGTCGACTTCACCGTCGAAGTGGAGCGCTCGCTGCGCGTCCTCGACGGATGCGTCGCGGTGTTCTGCGCCGTCGGCGGCGTCCAGCCCCAGTCCGAAACGGTCTGGCGACAGGCGAACAAGTACGGCGTTCCCCGAATCATCTATATCAACAAGATGGACCGGCTCGGCGCGGACTTCTTCTCGGTCGTGTCTCGCATCAAGGAGCGGCTCGGCGCCAACGCGGCTCCGATTCAAATCCCGATCGGTGCGGAGAGTGGCTACCTCGGCTACGTCGACCTCATCACGATGAAGGCGTCGGTCTACGACACCGACGACGACAAGGGCAAGACGTTCCGCGAGACGGATATTCCCGACGACATGAAAGCGACGGCGGCGGAGTACCGTGAGAAACTCATCGAAGCCATTTCTGACTTCGACGACACGATCATGGAGCGCTTCCTCGACGGTGGGGACATCACCGAACTCGAGCTTCGCGCCGCGCTTCGCGTCGGCACGCTCAAGAACCGGATCGTCCCGATCGTCAGCGGCTCCTCGTTCAAGAACAAGGGCGTGCAGGCCATGATCGATGCGGTCGTCGACTACCTTCCGTCGCCGGAAGATGTCGGCGGCGTGAAGGGCGTCAACCCCCGCACCGAAGAGGATCTGGAGCGCAATCCGAAGGATTCCGATCCGTTCAGCGCCCTCGCGTTCAAGATCATGTCCGACAAGTACGTCGGCCGTCTTACCTATCTGCGTGTCTACTCGGGCATGCTCAAGAAGGGAAGCCAGGTCGCCGTGACCTACCGCGATCCGCAGACCAACGACTTCCGCACTCGAACCGAGCGCGTGGGCCGCATCCTTGAGATGCACGCCAACAGCCGGAACGACATCGATGAGCTGTTCGCCGGAGACATCGTCGGCGTCATCGGACTCGGCGACGTCAACACCGGTCACACGGTGTGCGATCCGGAGAACCTGGTTGCCCTCGAAAGCATCAAGTTCCCCGAGCCGGTTATCCAGATCGCGATCGAACCGAAGTCGAAGGCCGACCAAGAGAAGCTGGGCTCCTCCCTGCACCGCTTGGCGCAGGAAGACCCGACGTTCCGCGTCAATACCGATGCCGAATCGGGTCAGACGATCATCTCCGGTATGGGTGAGCTTCACCTCGAAATCATCGTCGACCGACTTAACCGTGAGTTCGGCGTCCAGGCGAATCAGGGCAAGCCGCAGGTTGCCTACCGCGAGACCGTTCGTGTCAAGGCGAAGGGCGAAGGCCGCTTCATCCGCCAGACGGGTGGTTCGGGTCAGTACGGTCACTGCTGGGTCTCGATCGAGCCGCTGCCGGTGGGTACGGGCTTCGTGTTCGAGAACAAGGTCGTGGGCGGAACGATTCCGAAGGAATACGTGCCGGCGATCGAAAAGGGCGTGCGCGAGGCTTTGACCGCCGGCGTGCTCGCCGGTTATCCGGTCGTGGACGTGAAAATCCAGTTGCTGGAAGGGAGCTACCACGAAGTCGACTCGAACGAAAACGCGTTCAAGCAGGCGGGCGTGCTCGCTTTCAAGGAAGCGATGAAGAAGGCGAACCCGGTCATCAAGGAGCCGATCATGCACGTGGAGGTCACGACCCCCGAGCAGAACGTCGGCGACGTGGTGGGCGACATCAACAGCCGACGCGGACGAATCGAAGGCATGGAGCCGGCAATGGGCGGAGTCACGATCGTGAACTCCCACGTCCCGCTCTCTGAAATGTTCGGCTACGTCACCACGCTGCGATCGCTCACTCAGGGCCGAGCTCAGCCGAACGTGACGCCGTCCCACTACGAAGAGGTCCCGGCTGGAGTCGCCCTAGAAATCGTCGCGAAGGCCCAGGGCGGACGCTAAGCTAGTTGCAAAAGTAATAGGGTCGGTAGCCTTTTTGGCCACCGACCCTACTTGGTTTTTGGGTTCCATGCCTCAGGGTCAAGTAGCACGAATGTTAGGCGACGTCTGACCGGACCCTGAGGCTTTCACACTAAGTGGGCTGCTTTAGCCTCAATCCTGAATCTGGGGACCGGTGCAAACGAGTGCAATCGTAGGCTTGAGGCATCCCAGTTATCCTGCCTTCGGCAACACCTTCGGAGGCACGATTGTGTCGATCAGACCGTAGGCTTTCGCGTCGTCGGCCGACATCCAGAAGTCGCGGTCGCAGTCCTTCCGCACTTGCTCGATATCGCATCCGGTGTGCCGGGCGATGAGCTGAACGTAAGTCTCAAACATCCGCGCCATCTCCTCAAGGTAAATCCGCGCGTCGGTGAACGTCCCGCGGTACCCACCGCTGGTCTGGTGCATCATGATCCGCGCGTTCGGCATCGCGAATCGCTTGCCCGGCGTTCCCGCCACGAGCAAAGGCACCGCCATCGAAGCCGCAACACCCACACAAGTGGTCGCAATATCGCACGCGACATGAGTCAGGGTGTCGTAAATCGCTAGCCCCGCAGTGACGCTGCCACCCGGCGAGTTGATGTACACGTCGATATCCGCGTCGGGATTCTCCTTCTCAAGAAACAGCACCTGCGCGATCACGAGGTTCGCCAGAGGATCGGAGATTTCGTCGCCGATGAACACGATCCGGTCTTTGAGCAGACGCGAGTAGATGTCGTAGGCACGCTCAGAGCCGCTATTACGATCCACGACCATCGGAATCACCGCGCTCATGCCGTCACCTCCTGACGATCCCGGATTCCGATCATGCGTCGCTTCGGATCGGCTTCTTCCTCATCGGACATGAACACCACCGGCGTCATCCGATCGAACGCCGCCGACCAGTTGGTCGCCAGCTCCAGCCGAGTGACCTCGACCCGCTCGAAGCGCGTGTGTTCCAGCCGTAAGTCGGTGCCGCCCTCGGTCGGCGTGAGCCGCCAAGTCACCAGACTCGGCTCGCCGCTCTCGCCGTCGTCCCACCAATAGGCGAGGAACTTCTCGGCGTCCAGCTCCGCCACTCTGCACGCGATCGGTCTGCCGGAATCGGGGGAAAACGAAAACTTCTTTCCGAGCTCGGGGGCGAAGTCGTTGGCCATCAGCCAATCCTTGAGCAGGTTCGATTGGGTCAACGAGCGCCAGACGGCGGCAGGCGACCTTTCGATGCGGATCGAGAATTCAATCTTGGTGGTCATCGGGGGTTGTCTCCAGGGTTCGTTTGAGGGTGTCGAGGCGGTCTGTCCAGAACGGAACATACGTGTCGACCCACGCAGCAATCGCGCGCAGGGGTTCGGAGTTGGTGCGGTAGAGCCGCTGCTTGCCGAGCTTGCGAACCGTCACAAGATTCGCCCCGCGAAGGATCGCAAGGTGCTGGGAAGCGGCGGAGAGCGAAAGGCCAAACGAGTCGGCCAGCAACGTCACCGGCACGTCCTCACCGGTCATCCGCCCCAGCATCTCGCGCCTCAACGGCGCGGCGATCGCGGCAAACACCTCGTCCGTCCTCGCCATATGGGTCATGTCTCTTTTTACTTTAGATTTGTCTAAAGTGTTAGCAGGAGTGGATTGAGTTTGGCCGAAGTTTGAGAAGACAGACTCGGCGTACACTTAACTCGTGTTAGCCGGAAGCGCTGTTTCGCTGGATAGAATGGTGCGAGCAGTGGAGAAGGTTCGCGAGAGATTGCTGAGGACAGTGGCCGCACTTGAGGGTGCGAAAATCGCCTACGCGGTCGCCGGCGGGAATGCGGTGGCGGCGTGGGTATCCACCATTGACGAAGCTGCGGTTCGAAACACTCGAGACGTGGACATGCTCGTGCGTCGCGAGGACCTAGCACGGATCATCGAGGTCTTGGAGGGCGCGGGATTCACATATCGACATGTTGCGGGCATGGACATATTCTTGGATCGGCCCGATAGCTCTGCTCGAGATGCCATTCACCTGGTCTTTGCGGAAGAGATGGTTCGAGAATCTGAACCGGCCGCAAATCCGTCGATCTCGGACGCCGTGAAGACGCCCGAGTTCTCACTCTTGTCATTAGAAGCCTTGGTCCAGATTAAGCTGACGGCCTATCGAGACAAGGACCGAACCCACCTGCGGGACATGCTTGAGGTGGGCTTGATCGATGATACGTGGATCGCGCGTCTTCAACCGGCCCTTGCCGATCGCTTGCAACATCTAATCGACGATCCTAACGGGTGAGGGCCCTAAAACTTCCACCCAATAGTAGGTCGTCAATAATCAATCGTAAATAACTTAGGCGTCGGCCTTTTCCTGCGCCGACCAGATCACCGACGCCAAAGCCCCGCCCGCCAGCGGGCCAACGATCGGGATCCAAATGTTCGACCACGAGCCGCCGCCCTTCAAGGCGTGGAGCACCGTGGCACCAATGCCAACCGCGGGATTGAACGCCCCACCACTGATCGGGCCCGCCGCGATCGCCGCGACCACAATCGTAAACCCGACCGCCATCCCATAGAACCCCCTACCCTCCGTCTTCTTGGAGCACGCCACGTTCAAGACGACCAGCACCAAAGCGAACGTGAAGATGAACTCGACGATCAAGGCCTTCGTGACATCAAACCCTGGACCCGGCTCGATCGCCACCGTCTTGTCGGTCAGGAACCAGCCCAGTGCGAAAGCGGAGATTCCGCCGATAATCTGTGCCAACACGTACGGGATGAAGTCCTTGCCGTCCAACTTCTTGGCCAAAAGGAGCCCGAACGAGACCGCCGGATTGTAATGTCCTCCCGAACGGTGCCCACCCATGTACACCATCACCATCAACGCGCCACCGATGGCAAAAGGTGCAAGCTTCGGGTCGACCACCGCGGCAAGCGAGATCACCAACAGGAACAGGAACGTTCCGACGAATTCAGTCAAGACTTTCATAAATCCAACCTCCGACAACGCGGTTGTTAGAGAAGGACGGATGAGCACGTCCGGAAGGTGCCGGGCCGAACCGGACAAGCCGCACCCAACCGCGATGCGCGGTGCATAGCCCGTCGTAGACTAAATTTAGATGCTCATCGCCCTGGTAGCCGCCGTCGTCATGCCCACCTCCTCGACCGTCGATCGTCCTCCAACCGCCGGGCGGAATACTTTCTATTCCCCCAACCGGACCCCCCTCCAAGCCACGCCGTTGGTCAAGCTGCCGATCACCGCGTTCACCCCGGGAGGCTGGCTCAAGAAGAGCCTCGAACTGCAGCGCGACGGCCTCACCGGCCACCTCGGCGAAATCTCGATCTGGCTCACGAAGAAGAACAACGCCTGGCTCAGCAAGGACGGGAAGGGTGACTACGGTTGGGAAGAAGTCCCGTACTGGCTCCGCGGATACTCGCGGGTCGGCTACGCCCTCCGCGATCCCGGCATGCTGGCGGAAACCAAGTTCTGGGTCGAGGGCACCCTCAATAGCCAACGCGACAACGGCGACTTCGGACCGGTGCACAACCACAGCCGAGGCTTCCGTGACCTCTGGGCCCAGATGCTGATGCTCCAAGTCCTGCAGTCCTGGTACGAGTTCAACGGCGACAAGCGCGTCCTGCCGTTCATGACGAACTACTTCAAGTGGCAGCTCACGATCCCTGACGCCCAGTTCCTCAAGGACTACTGGGAGAACAGCCGCGGCGGCGACAACCTCGCCAGTGTCTACTGGCTCTACAACCGAACCGGCGATGCCTTCCTTCTCGAACTCGCCACCAAGATCGATCGCAACACCGCAAATTGGCGTCAACTCGGCGACCTCCCGAACTACCACAACGTCAACGTCGCCGAATGCTTCCGGGAACCCGGAACCTACTTCCAGCAAAGCGGCAAGCCCGAAGATATGGAGGCCAGCTACCGCAACTTCGACTTCATCCGCGAGAAGTTCGGCCAGGTTCCGGGCGGGATGTTTGGCTCGGACGAGAATTGCCGGGTCGGCCACGACGATCCCCACCAAGCCGTCGAGACTTGCGGCCTCGTCGAGCAGATCGGCTCGAACGACATCCTAATGGCGATCACCGGCGACCCAAAGTGGGTGGCCAACACGGAGGACGTGGCGTTCAACACACTGCCCGCCGCCCTGATGCCCGACTATCGGTCTCTGCGCTACCTAACCGCCCCGAACATGGCGATTAGCGACGCGGCCAATCATGCTCCCGGCCTCGACAACGGTGGTCCGTTCCTCCTCATGAACCCGTTCAGTAGTCGCTGCTGCCAGCACAACCACACCAGCGGCTGGGTCAACTTCCTAGAAGGTTCCTGGATGGGCACCCAGGACAACGGCCTTGCCGCCTTGCTCTTCAGCGAAGGCAAGGTCACCGCCAAGGTCGGCGACGGCACCGAGGTGTCGGTGACGTCGGAGACCAAGTACCCGTTCGACGAAGCAGTCAAAATGACGATTCATTCGGCCAAGTCCGTGAACTTCCCGCTCTACTTCCTCATCCCCGAGTGGGCCCAGGGCGCGACCGTCGTGGCCGGCGGCGAGACGATCAAGGCGACTCCGGGCAAGTACGTGCGAGTTTCCCGCGCCTGGAAGTCCGGAGACACCGTGGAGATCAAACTCCCGATGAAGCCGCGCGTCAAGGTCTGGGACCAGATGAAGAACGCAGTGAGCGTCGACTACGGCCCCCTGACCTTTAGCCTCAAGATTGAGGAGCAGTATCACGAAGTTGATGGCCGCAAGCATGGCCAAGGCGACTCCGGCTGGCAGGCGAATGCCGATCCGACCAAGTGGAAGACCTACGAAATCCTGCCCGGCAGCGCTTGGAACTACGGCCTCGTCGAAAAGCCCGGCTTCAAGGTAATCGAGAAGGCGTGGCCCGCGAACGACTACCCGTTCACACTCGAAGGATCACCGATCGAGATTGAGGCGATGGGTAGATCGATCCCAAGTTGGAAAATCGACCAGAACGGACTGGTATCGATCCTCCCGAAGAGCCCGGTGACGGTCTCAACGCCCATGGTGCCCCTAACCCTCGTCCCAATGGGCGCGGCGCGATTGCGGATCTCGTCGTTCCCGGTGGTTCACTAGGGAATGGAGTGGTGTAGCAGTGGAGCGATGTCATCCGGACGGATGTTTGTGCCGAGGGATCTGCCCGGCAATAGACTTTCGCAAACAATCGGTTGACGAAATTGCGCGCGGAGACCTCAGTAACACGGACGACCCGGCACAGATGAAGTCCAGCGTGTAGAAAAGTGAGAGTGAGAAAGTGAGAGTTGAACCTAAGCGAGTGAGAGTTGAACCTGAAGAGGAGCTGCGGCTCTTGTCGTTTCTAACTGGGACCCAGCACTCCCGCGAAGCTATTGCGAATCCGCCGAACACCGGGGTAAAATTCTCCCTGTCACTATCTCCCCGTAAACCCGGGTGGCGAGAGCGTGCAAGGCCGTAGGTTTGTTGACCTGCGCCAAAAGGATTCAAGAAATGGCAAGAGCAAAATTTGAAAGAAAGAAGCCGCACGTCAACATCGGCACAATCGGGCACGTTGACCATGGCAAGACCTCGCTGACCGCGGCCATCACGGGCACGCTCTCGATGAGCGGTCTGTCGAAGAAGGTCTCCTACGCGGAGATCGACTCGGCCCCCGAAGAGAAGGCTCGTGGTATCACGATCAACATCTCGCACCAGGAGTACGAAACGGAGTCGCGTCACTACGCGCACGTCGACTGTCCTGGCCACGCTGACTTTATCAAGAACATGATCACGGGTGCCGCCCAGATGGACGGCGCAATTCTCGTGGTTGCCGCGAACGACGGTCCCATGGCCCAGACGCGTGAGCACATCCTGCTCGCCCGCCAGGTCGGTGTGCCCTACATCGTGGTGTTCATGAACAAGGTTGACCTCGTCGACGATCCTGAGCTCATCGAGCTCGTCGAAATGGAGATCACCGAGCTGCTCGAGAAGTACGGCTTCAAGAACAGCCCGATCGTCAAGGGTTCGGCCGTTAAGGTTCTCGAAGCCCTCGAAGCCGGCAAACCGAAGGACGACGAGGCCTACAAGCCCGTCCTCGAGCTGATGGCCGCGGTGGATAGCTTCATCCCGACCCCCGAGCGCGACAAGGACAAGCCGTTCTTGATGGCTGTCGAAGACGTGTTCACGATCACCGGTCGTGGCACCGTTGCAACCGGTCGTGTCGAGCGCGGTCAGCTCAAGTCGATGGAGGAAGTCGAGATCGTGGGTCTTTCTGAAGCCCCACGCAAGACGGTCTGCACCGGCGTCGAGATGTTCCGCAAGACCCTCGACTACTGCGAAGCAGGCGACAACGTCGGCCTCCTTCTCCGTGGCGTGGATCGAACCTCGATCGAGCGCGGAATGGTCGTCTGCAAGACCGGCTCCATCAAGCCGCACACCAAGTTCGACGCCGAGACCTACGTCTTGTCGAAGGACGAGGGCGGTCGCCACACCCCGTTCATCACGGGCTACCGACCGCAGTTCTACTTCCGCACGACGGACGTCACCGGAACCCTGAACCTCCCGGCCGGTGTCGAGATGGTCATGCCCGGCGACAACATCACCATGACGATCGAGCTAATCAACCCGATCGCTATGGAACTCGGTTCCAAGTTCGCCATCCGTGAGGGTGGTCGAACGGTCGGTGCCGGCACGATCACCAAGGTCTACGACTAGGCCTCGGCGTAGTTCAAACCTCAAGGCTCGGCTCTCTTAGGAGGGCCGAGCTTTTTTTGTGATTGGAGAATGGTGAATCGTAAATCGTAGAGGTCTTTGCAAAATTCGTAGATAGATGCCTCTGCCCCTCTGTGATCTCTGGATCGGAGTGGCCGCGGTCAAAGGGGTAGAAGCATCACATCTGAATTTTGCAAAGACCTCAGTAAATCGTGAATCGATGGGAGGGGAGAGACCATCCTTTCCAACCATTCTCCATTCTCCATTCTCGATTCACAACCATTTTCCAAAACTCACATCATCCAAACAAATTCCTCATATCAAAAGCCGATGATGATTTCATGAAGCCGATCAAGGGTTCTCGGGGAAACGTAATTTCGATGACTGGGTTGTTTGTCGGGGTCCCGGCATTTCTCGTCGGGTTGTCCGCGACGGCGGCCCCTCCCGGTCCTCCTCCTCCCCCGCCTCCTGCCCCGCCCCTCGGTGCACCCCTCCGTGGGCTCTCGAGCACCGACATGGCCGGGTTCACCGCCGGGCGTCGGATCTTCACCACCCCTGAGACCGCTCAGGAAGGCCTTGGCCCCGTCTTCAATGGCACCTCGTGCGTTCAGTGTCACCAAGCCGGAGCCCCCGGCGGTGCCGCGACCAACATCGGAGTCGCAAGGGTAACCCGAATCGGAGCGATGCGTGGCGCGGCCTACTCGGATCTAACTGAGCTCGGCGGCCCCGTGCTCCAAGCCCGATCGCTCAGGGAGTTCTTCCCGGGCTATCCCGTTCGGGGAGAGATCGTCCCCGTGGGGACGCAATTCGTGTCCCGCCGCATCACCACACCCTTGTTTGGCGACGGTCTGATTGAAGCCATCCCAGACGAGACGATCCTTGCCTTTGCCCGGCAGTCGCAGGGCGATGGCGTCCAGGGAACCGCGAACTACGAGTTCAACCCTGACACCGGGGCAAACGAAGTCGGTCGCTTCGGCTGGAAGTCGCAGCACTCGAACCTCCGCCTCTTCGCTGGCGACGCCTATCTGAACGAGATGGGGGTCACCAACGAACTCGCGCCGTCAGAAAACCTTCCCCAGGGACGGCCCATCCCACCGGGAGCTGATATGGCCGCCGACCCCGAAGACACGAGCGGAGACGTAGACGCTTTCGCAACGTACATGCGGTTCCTCGCACCGCCCGCGCCCAATCCCGCCACCGCGACTTCCCAGCGAGGCAGCGCTCTCTTCGCGCAGATTCGCTGTACTGCCTGTCACGTCCCCTCGATGCAAACCGGCTTCAGCCCCACTCCGGCCCTCTCAAATCAGACGGTGCGCCTCTACTCGGACCTCCTGGTCCACCATATGGGTCCAGTCCTGCAGGACAGAATCCGGCAAGGAATGGCCCTCGGCGACCAGTTCCGCACCGCCCCGCTGTGGGGATTGTCAGCACGACGCCTCTATCTCCACGATGGCCGCGCCACGACCCTCGATACGGCGATCCGCGCCCACGGCGGAGAAGCGGCAGTCAGCACTGGACGCTACACGCGGATGACTGCCGCCGATCGTGCGGCCATCCTTGCCTTCCTGAACGGTCTCTGAATTCCAAAGGCGGCGGGCTAACCCATCGGCGACCCTGCCGCCGCCATGTGTGGCGACACAACTTATCGACCGCGGGCCCGCTTCCGGTTCGGGCCCACCCAACTTAAGTGGCAGTTGTAGTTGAGCAGGCGTTGAACCTGATACGGGTGCAGGAGCAGGAGCAGGAGCAGAGGTCTGAAAATGTCATCCCGAGGGAGCCTTAGCGACATTGGGCGGACCTGACCGTCGGCGCCTATCTGTCCTTGATTGATCGACAATTCATGGAGGGGGAGTTGAGCTAAGGTGATGCCTGTCATCTTCCTCCACCCCGCCGAGTCTGAACCCAATTTCGGTCTTCCATTCGAGTGCGCGCTTCGGAATGACTATTTCAAATCTCAAATCCTTCAAGCGCCGTGCCTCAATGCCTTCCCAGGCAACGCTCCAACGCTCCAACGCTCCAACGCTCCAACTCCAACTCCAACTCCAACTCCAACTCCAACTCCGAGGTACAATCACCCATCTGCCGAGAGGTTGGGTCGTTCTTTGCCGAACGACCGTTATTCGCGGCAGCAACTGAACATCAGCCGAGTCCGCGCAAGGGCGAATCTGAGTTCGAATATCGAAAGGCAAAACCATGAAAGTAAGAATTCGTCTTCGCGCGTACGATCACCGCATCATCGACCAGTCGGCTGAGAAGATCACCGAGACCGCCAAGCGCAACGGAGCCCGCGTCAGCGGCCCGATCCCCCTCCCGACCAACATCCGCAAGTTCTGCGTGATCCGCGGCCCGCACATCGACAAGGAGTCGATGGAGCACTTCGAACTCCGCACCCATAACCGGCTGATCGACATCCTGGAGCCGAACAACAAGGTCATAGACGCACTCATGCGCCTCGACCTGCCCAGCGGCGTCGACATCGAAATCAAGCAGGCCTAGTCTTAGACCGTCCATCTGGTGCCCCCGTCCTTCCGGACAGGGGCGCTATTTTGTTCGCGCCGTCTCCGGAGGGCAAGGCTACGTCCGAGCCAGTTCTGCCCGCAGAGAGATGCCCGTCATCCTGAAGGAGCCTTGGCGACTGAAGGACCCCGGATCCCAACGTCGTACTTGAACCAAGCTTCCTTCGACTCCAGAACCTGGCTTTTCGCTCGGACCCTATGCTCCAAACCCCCGAACGTGGTTGGAGGGCGCTTCTCCGTCCGAGCCGAAAGACTCCTAGGGCCCCGAGCGCGTAGAATCCAGGAGCCCATGCCGAAGCTCTTCTCCCCGTTGACCCTCCGCTCCCTCACCCTGAAAAACCGGATTGTCGTCTCACCGATGTGCGAATACAGCGCCGAGGACGGCGTACCCAACGACTGGCACCTTGTCCACCTCGGCTCCCGTGCGGTCGGAGGTTGTGGATTGGTCATCAGCGAAGCCACCGCGGTGGAAGCCGATGGCCGCATCAGTCCGGCGGACACCGGCATCTACACTGATGAACAAGTTGCCGCCTGGAAGAGGATCAACGACTTCATCGAGCAGGAAGGCTCCGTACCCGGCATCCAACTCGCCCATGCCGGGCGCAAGGCCAGCATGTCCTCGCCGTGGATCGGGAGAGGGCAGGCAACGCCGGACGAAGGAGGCTGGAATACCGTCTGGGCTCCTTCCGCCATCCGGTTCCATGACAGCTACCCCTTGCCGATCGCTTTGGACCAACCCGGGATCGATCGAATCATCGAAGCCTTTCGCGTCGGCGCCCGCCGCTCGCTCGAAGCCGGCTTCAAAGTCGCCGAGATTCACGGTGCCCACGGGTACCTGATCCACCAGTTCCTGTCCCCCCTTTCGAACCTGAGGACCGATGACTACGGCGGCTCGCGGGACAACCGGATGCGTTTCCCGCTGGCCATTGTCGCCGCCGTTCGGGAAGTCTGGCCCGACGACCTCCCCGTGTTCATCCGAATCTCGGCCACCGATTGGGTCGAGGGCGGCTGGTCCATAGATGAGTCCGTCGAGTTCTGCAAGCGAGTCAAGGCCCTCGGCGTCGACCTGTTCGACGTCTCGTCTGGTGGCCTCTCGATGGACCAGAAGATCGCCGTCGGACCGGCATACCAGGTGCCCTTCGCCGAGCGAATTCGATCCGAAGCCGAAATCCCGACCGGCGCGGTCGGCCTGATCACCGAGCCACACCAGGCCGAGCAGATCCTCAAGTCCGGCCAAGCCGACCTCATCTTCCTCGCCAGAGAACTTCTCCGAGACCCCTACTGGCCCCGCCGCGCAGCGAAGGAGCTTGGCTTCGAGCTCAAGGCTCCGAAGCAATACGGGCGGGCTTGGTAGGGAGGGGAAGTCTAGTGGTAATGGCAGTGGGAAAGTAGTAGCCGAAACCCAGAAAGTCATAGACCTATGAATCAGTTGCGTTGTGACGGCAATCCTCTGGCTCCATTGCTACTGCTACGGCCACTACCACTACCACTACCACTACCACTACCACTACCACTCACTCAGCTAAGCACCTCCGCCAAATCCGGCGGCGCATCCTCGTCGTCCAGGCATTCCTGGACCTCGGCCCGGTCCGCCCCGGCCGCGAGCAACGCCCGGATCACCCGGATGTAGTCCCCGCCCGGACTCCGGTTCTCGCCCATCGCGTGCAACGTCCAGCCAAGAGGCGTGGCCCCGTAGGTCTTCTCCCGCGCGTCGATCGGCGCTCCCGCGGCAAGCAGCGCCTCGACGACGTCGGCTTGCCCGCAGTAGGCCGCGAAGTGCATCGCCGTGATCCCGTCCTCCGCGACGGAGGCCGGATCGAACCCGCTGGCGAGCATCGCCCGAACCCCGGAGAGGTTCCCGATCTCGGCAAGCTTCACGAAGAGCGCCGAGACATGTGGGTGCGCAGGAAGCCGTGCATCGGACTTTCCACTCACCACGTCAACGAACGCCGCCTCCTCTGGACTCAAGGTCGGGTCCGCCCCCGCCGCCATCAGGGCATTGGCCGCGACGTCGTTGCCGACGATCCGTGCAAGCACGTACGGCGTGCGGCCGTCCTTACGCCGCACATTCGGGTCTGCGCCATGGCGCAGGAACGTCTCGACCAGCGAGCCCCAACCCCGGAAGCACAGCGTATGCAGTGGCCACTCACCCATGTATCGGGCCGGGACATTCGGGTCGGCCCCGTGATCGAGCAGCCACTCCATCCCGCGGGCGGCGGCCTCCGCGTTGCTGTCCGTCGGTCGATGCCCCGCGAGGAAGTAAAGAGGGGTGTTTCCCCAGTGGGAATCCGCTCCCGAAAGATCGCCTCCATGCGCGACCAGCACCTCAAGAATGTCGGGCAGGTTGTATTGAGCGGCGTGGTAGATCGATTCGCCATCGTTCGGGTTCGCCCCACGCTCCAGCAGCAACCGAACCAGATCGGGGTTGCGGCCCTCCGCACTCGCACCGTACAGCACCGCGATCGGGTCGGTCTTCGAGTACATGTGCCGGGTGTTCGGATCAGCCCCCGCGTCGAGCAACCGCCGAGCACACTTCACCGCCCCCGTCGCCTGAAGGCGTTGCACGCGGGAGTAGCAGACGTACTCCAAGGGTTCCCAATCCTTCGAACCGAGCTTGACCGATGCCGAGTTCGTTTCGAGCCACTTGCCGACATACTCGGCGTTCCCGCACAGAAAGGCGCAAACCGGGTCCCACGACCGGAGCCCAGGATACAACTCAAGCCAGCGACGGAGCGCATCTAGGCGCTCGCTGAGCGCGAGTTCGACAAACCGCTCCGCCGCCTCAGAAGTGATCCCTTCTTGGGACCGCACTTCTTCGACGTGGGCAAGCAACTTCGCCCAACTGGCGAACCCATACTCCCGCGCAAGCACGAGTTGAGCGCTGCTCAGCGTAGGTACCGATGATCCGAATTGCGCCATCGCATCCGGATCGCCGGCGCGTGCGAGCTTGAGCAGGTCTTTGGCCTGGGCGCGTAAATGTTCTGCGTTTGGACGCAGGGGAAGGGACTTGGACATATAACCTCCATGCAAGGAGCCCGAGGTCCGCGATCAGGCTGCATAAAGGTTGATATGCGAGCGAAGACAAAGAGGTGGGTTCAACCCTTCCCGCGGACCCGGGGGCACCCTGCGCGCCTGGGGATAGTATACGGCGCTTCGCGCAGCTTTGAGTCGGAGTCGGAGTCGGAGTCGGAGTCGGAGTCGGAGTTGGGGTTGGAGTTGTCATTCCGACCGACGCCGCCCACGCTCTCGTAAAGGTCCAAGTGAATCGAACGCGGCGGAGTGGAGGAACCTGACCGTCATCGCCTCTTGACCGTCTCCCAAGCACAGAGCCGTAATCGGAACCGAAGCAACAGGTGCGGACCTCAATTCCATCAGTTCCATCAGGCCCATCAACTCCATCACAAGAAAACAAACGTAGAAAAACGATAGGTCCCCGATCACTCGCGTGATCGTGCGTCGTCACCTACAATAGATAACAGCAACCGCTCCATGTCTTCTCCTCCCACGACGCTAGGCAAATACCAAATCATCCGGGAGATCGCGCGCTCGAACGATATCGTTTACGAGGGCTACGATCCCTTGATGAATCGTCGTGTCGCCCTCAAGGAGCTGTCGATGCCCCGCGGAGCCCCGACTCCGCAACTCGAAGACCGGGTCAATCGCTTCAAACGCGAGGCCCAAGCTGTCGGCACCCTCGCCCATCCGAACATCATGACCGTCTACGAGTACGGTCAGGAAGCCGACCGGCACTTCATGGCGATGGAGTACCTGGACGGCCACACCCTCCGGAACGAGATCGACACCAAGGGTTTCCTCTCGCCACAGCGCGCTGTCGAGATCGCGACCGAAATCCTGAAGGGCCTCGGCCACGCCCACGCCAAGGGCGTCATCCACCGCGACATCAAGCCCGACAACATTCAGCTTCTCTCGTCCGGTGAGATCAAAATCACCGACTTCGGCATCGCGCGCCTCACCTTCCAGCCTAACCTCACGATGGACGGCCAGGTGTTCGGCACACCGAGCTACATGTCCCCCGAGCAGGTCGTCGGCAAAGAACTCGACCAGCGCAGCGACCTCTTCTCGGTTGGCGTCCTCCTGTACGAGATGATCACCGGCCAGAAGCCCTACCCCGGCGACAGCGTGGTGAGCATCACCTACGCGATCATGAACAAGGAGCCCGACCCGCCACCCCAGGCCGGGTTTGCCCTCGGACGCGTGATCATGAAGGCGCTCGACAAGACGCCCTCGATGCGCTACAAGGACTCTCAGGAGATGATCGCCGCGCTCGCCGACGCGATCCGCCCCGAAGCTCAGCAGCAGCAGGCAATCCCGTTGAGTCAAACCCAGGGCCAAGCTCCCTACAACCCGTGGGCAACGGCCGCACCGCCAACCTACGCCTACCCGCCGGTCAACAATCCCTACGCCCAACCCCAGACCCAAGCACTTCCCGCGCCGCCGCCCGCCTACCCGTACAACCCGTACGCCCAGCCCGGCGCGATGGGGTCGCCGCACCTGCCGAACATGCCGCAGGGCCTCCCGACCTGGTACCCGCCCCCTCCCCGCGCCCCGCTGCTCAAGGCGGAGACCCGCCTCGTGATGGCGAAGGCGTTCCTCTGGTTCCTGATCTTTGCCTCCGTCGTCGGAGCCGTGCTGATCGCTCTGGCGATGGTGGGGAACCGCTCGACCGATCCCACGATCGACCCTCAAATCAACCGACCGCCGCAAGTGGCCGTCGCGGACGCCGAGCCGACCATCCGGGCCGTCGGAGCCCAGCCCGTCGGCAGCCCCGGAGTCTCCGCGCCGCCCAACCGCAGCGCCGAAGGCCAGCCGTTGCCCGCCTCGGTCGATGAGATCCGCAGCGCTTTCCACCGGCTGCAACGCGACCACACCCCGCCCGACGACGCCGATCGCGCTCTCGCGCAGCAACTCTACGGCCAACTTGGGGATCGGGACGCCGACCTGTCCGCCGAGATCAAGACCTACTTCTCAGGCTAGACCCTTCGTGATCCCGCCGTCCACGAGCAGGTTCGTGCCCGTGATGTAGCCCGCTGGCTCGGAGCACAAGAACACGATCGCCGCCGCGATTTCGCTCGGGTCGGCCAACCGCTGCAAGGGCACGCTCGCCGCCGTCTGAGCCAAGGCGTCCACCTGCGAAATCCCCTGCGCCGCTGCTTTCATGTCCGCGAGGTGACGCTGGCGATCGGTCAGCGTATGCCCCGGCAGGACGCAGTTCACCGTCACGCCGCTCGGGCCGTACTCGGTCGCCTGAACGCGCACCAGCCCCATCAACCCCGCCCGCAGCGTGGAGGAGATCGGGAGCATCTGGCTCGGCTCCCTGGCGACCAAGGACGTCACATGCACGATCCGCCCCCAGCCCTGCGCGGCCATGCCGGGCTGGACAAGGCGCGTCAGCCGGATGACGTTCATCAGCGTGCTGTCGAACCCGGCTTGCCACTGCTCGTCGGTCATCGCATCGATCTTGCCCGCGGGCGGGCCGCCGGTGTTGGTGACGAGGATTGAGGGGGTGCCGAGGTCGTGGGTCGTCTGCTCGACCCACCACGCGAGGTCGTCCGCGCTGCTCACGTCCGCGATGTAGGTGCGCGTCTCGTCTCCGATCTCAAGCGCCGCCTCGGTCAGAGTATCTTCGGTCCGCCCGCAGATCGAGACCAGGCACCCTTCTGCTGCCAGCAGCTTGGCCGTCGCCAGCCCGATTCCCTTACTCGCCGCCGCCACCATCGCGACCTTGCCCGCCAGTCCCAGTTCCATGCCGGAAGGATACCGCTCCGCTTCGCGGGGGCGATGGGGCAGAGCGGAAGTGTCAGGTGTTGGGTGTTATGTCCGGAGCGGAGGACGTTTGGGCCATTGGGCCTTGTTTCCGTCCCAACGCCCAACGCCTAACGCCCCTGATCTGCCCAACTCCCGACCCAGGGAAGACGAAACGGGGGGCCAAGCTGTAAACTGTTGCCCTGGCATCGGAGAGATGGCGGAGTGGTCTATCGCGCTTGTCTTGAAAACAAGAGTGCCGCAAGGCACCAGGAGTTCGAATCTCCTTCTCTCCTCCAAACCCCTTTTCCTGATTCCTGATTTGAAATCGGGCGTTTTGGATTCAATTTCCTGATTTCCCGATTCCTGATCCATCCAGGAGGACGACTCTAGTGTTGCCAGCGATCGGAAATCTAGATCACTGATCTCGGTCCTCAAATCAGCCGTACGTCAACCACCCCCGATCAAGACCTTGGTAAATTGACGACCATGACGCGCGCCGCCCTGTATAAGCGAGCCTTCTCTCACGAGATGTGGGCCAACCATTCCATGCTCAAGATGCTCGCCGGCGTGCCTGAGGAGCGCCGGTCCGACCCGCTCTTCCCGCGCGCGGTCAACCTCGCCGCCCATATGTGCCGCGCCCGAAACCAGTTCATCGACGCCTTCACCGGCCAGAACATCGAACTCGGCAATCCCTTCATCGCCGATGCCGATCTCTCTTCGCTCGAAGCACAGTTCACCGAGATGGAAGCCGCCTGGCAGGAGTACCTCGCGAACCTCGATGAAGCCGCCCTCGCCGGCTCGTTCGTGTTCGCCGACAACGGCACCAAGTGGCGAATGAGCCTCGACGCCCAGATCTTCCAAATGATCGGCCACGCCGCCTACCACCGCGGCCAAGTCGTCCTCCTCGTCGACCAACTCGGCGGCGAGACGATCGACACCGACTACATCGAGTGGTTCACCGTCGGCTTCCCAGGTGGCTGGAGCGCAGTCGAGTAATTAGGAATGCATGGCCCTGGCCGTGCTTTGTTTGCCGCGAGCCCGCGAGCGTTGGGCCCGTAAATCCCGAGATTGCAAATAGAGGTTAGGACCTATATAATAGGACAATGAGATCATGGCCACACGCTCCGTCGCGGCGCGGATTGCCCCCCGGAGCCTAGTTCGTTACCGCGGGAACCTACCTCAAGCGGCCACACCTCAATTCCGAAGAGAAGCTCGACCTTCATCTCAAGCTCCTCTACGACTGCGCCATCGAGTTCGGCTGGCGACTCGAAGCATGGGCCGTCTTCGCGAACCACTATCACTTCGTTGCGCACAAGTCCGAGGAGAGTTCGAGCCTGGAGGACTTCCTTGAGAAGCTGCACGGCTGCAGCTCTCGTGAAGTGAACCAGCTCGACGGCATGGCCGGTCGCAAGGTTTGGTGCAGCTATCTGGACAAAGAGTCTCACCTTCGAAAGGTCGTACTTTGCGAGGCTGAACTACGTTCACAACACCCCGTGAAGCACCGAGGGGTCACCGATGCCCGAGCCTACCGCTGGTGCTCGGCGGAATGGTTTTTCCGCGAGGCCGACGAGCCGTTCTACCGGACGATAAGCAGTTTCAAAATCGATCGGGTCAACGTCTGCGACGACTTCGACTGAATCTTTTGCAAACGCCACCCGCCCACTAACTCGCCGCAAACAAAGCACGGCCAGAGCCACGCACTCCAAAATTAACCCGACCTGGTTGACAAAATCCCTTCCCGAGAACGAGACTAACATGTTTCCTCTCTTTGGCATTCGTAATGTCTTCGGTCGACAGTCGGGCTCCTGCACCGGCACCGCCTGGACCAAGTTCGCCGCTTCCGGCGCGACTCGCTCCGGAATCGAGATCCGAAACCCCGACGCCTCCCTCCGCCTCTGGGTCCGACGCGTCGAGCGCGGAGCCGCCGCTCCCGCCGCCCCCACCGGCGCAGGCACCGACGCCGATCTCTCCATCGCCCCCGACGCCACCGTCTTTCTCGCCTATTCGGACACCGTGGACGTCTACCTCTGCAACAGCTCCGGCACCTCGACCGCCAGCAGCTACGTCGCCAGCGAGGTCGGCTACTAATGGCCGGCCCATCCTGGGCAGCCTCAGCGGGTGGATTGAATAGTCCGCGTACGGTCTCTCATATTCCGGGGCTATACAATCCCGGGCCGCTCGAGCATTTCCAAGACCGTTTGGGGAGTCTCAGGCCAAATGACGGAGGCGTAACGATACTTGGCCTAGGCGACTCACTGTTGGAGGGAGCCAATGCTAGTAGTGGCAGCTCGGTACCAATATGTGTGAATCGTTGGTGGTTCTACTTCATTCGCGAACTTCAGAATCGCTTCAATCCGCCCGGATGTGTCGGCGGAGTGGGATTCGTGCCGCCTTTCCAGATCAATGGGAATAACTTCTTCTCGGAAGAAGCAAGTTGGACCCACCAGGCGATTGCCAATGGTGCCGCTATGAGGCGGTCTGATGGTTCGAACAAGCGCACCCGGATTTTTTTGGACGGGTCCGCTGCAGATGCAGTTCTGGCTCGAAAGGGCGTCTCCAGCTTCATCCCGATCCTGGCCACAGGATCAGGGTCCGGGGCGATTCGCATTGATGTTAGTGGAGCGGATGCGTATGTGGCGGCGGGATCCGGGTCAAGGCTCTCAACTACGGTAGACGCATTCTCTGGATCAGGCACGACTTGGTCCGTCCACTTTCCACCTCAAGGTAGGTCGATCCTCTTACCGACTCAAGCGAACTGCATACAGTTGACTTGTCCCGCAGCGACAGCGTATTTCGACGGCCTGATGATATTCAACGGCGACGAAAATCAGGGCGTGCGCGGGGTGAATCTCGGTTATTACGGTTCTACGATCGGCTCCATCGCGAACTACTTCACAGAAACAATCGCTAACTGGCAGCCCATTGATCTGCTGATCTCAAATTTCATCACCAACGATATTGGGACGGGCTCGTCGCCCACAACGACAAAGGTCGACTTTAAGGCATCGGTGACCGCCCTTGTCGACAGGTATCTCAATGGGATCGCTGGAGTAGGAGGCAACCCAGGCGGTCGAGTCCTATGGACCATCCCGCACTGCCGAGATAACGCGAACGCCGTGGCCAACTTCTCCGGCCATGCCGAGGCCATCTACGAAGTTTGTGATTCATATTCATCCAACATGTCTGTTTTCAATCTGTGGGAATACTTTTCCGGCATAAGCGCGTTGCAGCTTGAAGCTCTGGGGCTTGTTGACGCGAGCGACGGCGTACACTACAAGCCTGGGATAGCCCATCCAAGGGTTGGGAGAATCTATTCGCAACTGTTGGGAGGATGAATCCGAATCAATGCCGACGTTGGACTTCAGGTCGGGTCACCCAAGAGTAGTGACCCGATCGGGGAGCCCTGTGGCCCCAAAATTGCCTGAACAGTAGTTCCGAAGAGCCTCAGATGACTAGCCCATCCCGTTCGACCCGAACTGCTGCCATTCTTGACTGGGTGCGTGGCATTGCAGCCCTGATGGTGGTGCTTGGTCACATTCGCGCACTGTTCTTCCACTCGTTCGAAGACTCAGCGGCTAAAGGGATAGTAAGTAAGGGGTTGCACTTTCTTTTTGGGTTTGGCCATCAAGCTGTGATCGTCTTCTTCGTGCTGAGCGGGTTCTTTGTAGGTGGTTCCGTGATCCGCCAGGTCAAGGATGGGCGATGGTCGCTCAAGAACTATCTAATCGTCCGTGGCAGCCGCCTTTACATCGTCGCAATCCCTGCCTTGCTGATCGGTGCCGCGATAGACCTTTACGGAATACATTCGACGGGAGCACCGATCTATAGTGGTGGAACTGGCTTCCAAGGGGTCCAACCCAACAACGTCGCAGCGACGCTCACGCCGGTAACCTTCCTCGGCAACGTGGGCTTTTTGCAGACCTTGAAGCCCGTCTTTGCTCCCGGCGTCCCTGTCTTCGGCACGAATGTTCCGTCATGGAGCTTGGCATACGAGGCCTGGTACTACCTTGCTTTCCCGGCGCTCCTCTTCATCCGAAAGCTGTGGCCAGTCCTTGCGTTAGTAGCGATTGGATGCGTTCTCGGCGTTCAGGCCAGCATCTACTTCGGCATTTGGTTCATGGGTGCTGTAGTTGCCTGGCTACCGGAGACGAGTTTTGGCAGGTCGAAGCTATTCCTGGTGGGGTCAAGCCTTCTATCCTTGGTGTTACTTGCGGCTGCACGTCAGCACCTGATCCACAACGACTACGCTGCCGACTTTGGCTGCGCGGTTGCCTGCACTCTAGCCCTGTACGCCATTCTTTCGTTACCTTCAAGGCCAGTTGGGACAGGTGGGAGGGTCGGTGAGCACGCAGCGGGCTTCTCTTACACCCTGTACTTGGTCCACATGCCATTACTCGTGTTTGCGTGCGCAAAGATCATTGGGAACGGGCCTGTATGGGATCTGACAGCGGCGAGCTCAATCAAATTGCTCGCCATCGCCATTGGAGTGATGGCCTACGCAGCCGTACTGTGGTGGTGTTTCGAACGCAACACGGACAAGCTTCGAAAGTGGCTGATTGGTTCCGGCAAGACCGTGTCAAGCGAGCGCTAAGCCGTGGCCGGATTCACGAAGAACCGGTACTGCTGCGACACGGGGTCGGGCGTGGGTTCGGGCTCGGTTGCCTTGCTCCGCCGACCTACCTCCGTCTCGATGTGCCGGAACAGCTCCATGTTCGACTGGTACTGCCGCTGATACGCCGCCTGTGCCTTGCCCGCGTTGCGAGCCGCCCCGCGACCGAATAAAGGCGACCGCTGCCCATGCTCTTGCACGTCGAGCAGCTTGGTCTGCAGCTCCAGCAGCACGTAGGTAAGCCGTGTCAGCTCCGATGCCAACTCAAGGTCGGAAAGATGGTGCGCCTTGATCGCGTCCGCGGTCTCCCGCGTCTGCCGGATGTCGGTCAGCTTGTCCGCGCGGTACTGGTCGAGCGCATGCTCGAACGCCAGGTAAGGATCAAAGCGAACCTTGGCCGATCGCTGAGCCTCGACCGCGCGATCGTAAACCGCCGTCCAAAGCTGCGGGTCGAACTGGGTGGTGAACTGACGATACGCGCGCCCGACCGCGTTGCTCCGGGCGGTCCCTAATCGCTGGACGTCCCAACTGGTGGTGTGGGTGTTGGCCCGTCCGGATTCGCCCGACGGTGCCTCCGGGGGCAGCCCCATCTTGCGCTCCAAGCCATCGGCCAAGCGCGAGCAAGTTTCCGCCTCGGCCGTCGGCGTCGACGGGTGTCCCGCCTTCGTCCGCAGCCTCTTTATCGTCTCCTCAACCTTCCCATTCATCTCAAGCACCTTAGGATGATAATTCAACCCACAGGAAAAGGACGGAGAATATGCCACGTATTACGGCCTGAATTTGCATTTGACCCACGATTCGGCACGGTTTTCGCCACTTGGCGGGGCCTTTCGGGAAGAGGGAAGGACCTGACTGGGAGCGCCGACACTCCTGTCGGCTCGGCATCGGAAGCAGCAACCGTTGGGATGAATCAGTACGAAAATATTCAAGTGAGTGGCAAAGTGAGAGTGAGTTCGTGAGTTCCGAATCTGCCAGAGTGAAAGTTGTCATCCCGAGGGAGCCCTAGCGACATCGAGGGACCTGACGATCCATGCCTCTTGCCCGCACTTCGTTGACCCACCTGTGCTCGGGAGACAAACAAGAATCAAAGACCGTCAGGTTCCTCCCCTCCGCCGCCTACGAACCCGGTCCCTCAGAAGCAGGTCGTGGCGACGTCGGTCGGAATGACACCAACAATCTAGATGCCAATACTCCAGCCCCTAACGCCGCAGAACCCGATTCGCCACCGGAACCGCAATCAGGCTCAGCAGCGCCAGAATCGGAAAAAGCCCGGCGGGTAGGAAGCGAGGGTTGGCATCGGGGATCGTGATCCTCGCCACCATCCCGCGCGCCTCGCCGATCGGGATCGCCCCGAGCACGTTCCCGCGCGCGTCCGCCGCCATCGAGATGCCCGTGCTCGCCGAGCGAACCACCGGGATCCCCGCCTCGACCGCCCGCCAAGGCGCAGCGGCGGCAAGCTGCTCCGGCGCCGCCGTGCCCATGTACCAGTCGTCGATCGACATCACCGCAAGAAACCCGGCACCCTGCTTGCGCTGCCGGATCGCGAGATCCGGAAACAGCTCCTCGAAGCACAGCAACGGACCAACCGCCATGCCGTTCACATGCACGGTCGAAACCACCGTCGCCGCATCGAGATCGCCGCTCGGCAACTTGAACGAAGGAGGGTAGGGGACCCAGCTTCGCCCCGGCACGAACTCGCCAAAAATCACCAGCCGCGTCTTGTCGGCAAAGCTCCACTTGCCGTCGTAGCCGAACGCGGTCTGGTAACGAGGCGACTCGCCGCGGTTTCCGCCGTAAAGGATCGGCACATCGGTGCGGTCCCGGAAGATCTCCATCGCGTCGATGGCGGGGAAGGGAGGCCCCACCATCGTCCCCCCGATCCCCTCGGGCAAGACCATCAGATCGGCCTTCGCCGCCTTCGCCGACTTGAAAAGCGGTCCCAGCGCGGCGGCCACCCGCGAATGCTCGGTGGCCGGATCGCCAAAAGCGAGATCGACGCCCGGCTGAGCGATGTAGATCGTCTTCACCGTCCCGACCTCCGGGCTGTTCCAGTACAGCAGGGAAGCCGCGAGCCCGATCACGAACACCAAGATGCCATGCCGGAGCGAGATCACCTTAGCGCCGCTCAAGAACTGCGCGAGGAGCAAACTCGGCACCACGCACCAAGCCGACGCCAAATAGATCAGTCCGTAATGGGCCAGCCCCATCAGCGGCGGGTAATTGCACAGCGGCGTCGCCAGCAGCCCCCACGGGAAGGCGAGCCCGGGAATGTAGGACCGAAAGACCTCGATCCCGGTCCAAATCAGCGGAATCGCCCACGCCCAATTCCGCTGCCAGCAGATGCGCGTAAGCCAGCCGCCGATCCCGAAGTAGGTCGCGGTCAGCAACCCGGACAGAATCCACGGGATGCAGGCGAGAGGGATCGAGCCGGTCCACCGGGAGACGAACGGGACCTCCCAGAACATCTGCCCAAGCATGTAAAGGAACCCGAATATGTAGCCCGATCGAAAGCCGCGAGCGCCTTCTTCCTTCAGGCTCACGAGCCAAGGCGTAAGCGCCACGAAGACGAGCAGCGACAGATTGAACGGCGGAAACGCCAGCAGCAAGAGCACCGCGCTCGCCGCGCACGGCCAGGCCTTAGCGAGACGAGCCATCAATGCTCCCCACGAACGGATTCTCGAGTTCGTGGATCGATTCGAGGTGACGAGTGTCGTTGTAGGTCGCGAGGTGGACGCGGCCGTCGGGCAGACGACCCAACTCGGTAACGCCGGTATTGGCGAACCGGAAGGACTGCGAGATCTCGATCGGCCCGCCGATCAGCCTCGCCAAGAGCAGCGACAACGACCCGCCATGGCTGACCACAACGACGTTCCCGCTCACCTTCATCAGCCGCTGGGCAACCGGCTCGAGCCGTGCCCAGACATCGCGAAAGCTCTCCCCGTCAGGCGGGGTGAAATCGAACCGGCCAAGATGGCTCGCCGACAGCGCCGCGGCGAATTCAATAAAGTGCTTCCCCTCCCAAGTCCCGAATCCGCGCTCTCGTAGGGAAGGCAGAAGCTCCAACGGCGCGCGGGTAGCCGAAGCAACGGCGTCCGCGGTCATCCGCGCCCGCTGCAGATCGCTGCTGAGCACGAGGTCGATCTCCTCGCCTTCGAAGCGCTGCCCGAGAAGCTGAGCCTGATGCAGGCCGATGGGGTCGAGCGGGATATCGGTGTGGCCTTGAGCACGCCCGTTGATGTTCCATTCGGTCTGGCCGTGCCGAATGAGGAAGAGGCGCATAGGAGTTTTATACCTGCCAGGGTCGCGCTTCGCCGAGTTCGGTCCCGCCTTCGTTGATCTGCAACGCCCCCAGTCGCAGAATCCGAACCGGCGCCGGCGTCTCCGCGGTGTTCAGCGCGTACGCCACGCCCGCCTCGAAATCGATCCGCTGGATCATCCCCATCCCAAAGTCCACCCCGTTCGCCCGAGCAAACGAACACAGCAACCCGTCATACGATTCCGGGGCGGCGAAATGCGCCCGCGTGCAATGCAGGTGATCCAACGCCCGAGCCACCTGCCCCTGGTCGGGCTCCGTCTCCGCCACCACGAACAGGGAAGACCCGCTCACCTCCGCCCAATGTGCGTCTGCGAGCTTCAGGCGATCCGTCTCCTCGCGGCTGAGTCGCCGCCCCGATCCAAGCCGCACGCCATCAATCGCGACGTCCCTGAGCGCGACTTCGTGAGCCTGACAAGTCTCAAGCAGCTTCAGCCAGTGAGCCTTCCGCTGCGCGGTCTGCACCAGCGCGGGGAACGCCGCCTCCAACTCAACCTCCTCGGGCCCCGTGGGAAGCTCGTTGGCCGCCAGGGCCGTACCTTTGGCAAGCAGAATCTCGTCCGGGGCGATGAGGTGGGCGAGCAGCAGGGTGAGTTGCCGGAGCAGGGGTGTCGGGCGGTACGCGTAAAGTTGGATGAGCACATCCTCCTCCGCTTCCTTCAGGAGTTCGACGACGCCGGCGACCATGACGTGGGGGGCGCGCGCAGGTTCGAGTGAACCGTAGAATCGACTCGCGACCATCTTGTCGCCTCGCAGCAAGCTCAGACGCCCAGGGAGGGTGAGATTGGCGTCGCAGGGGTCGAGCACGATGAGATCGCGCCCGCGGCGATCGGCCTTGAGCCACTCGCGCCACGTCGTTTTCGGATTCCCAACCAAAAAGGTCCGTCCCATCCTAGGATAGGGACGGACCTTGCCGGTCTCAAGTGTCGGAGCTTAGTCGCCCGACTGGCCGAAGTTCACCCGGACGATCGTGAGGTCGGCGGAGCCGACGACGCCATCGCCGTTCATGTCGGCCGAGGCGAGCGTTCCGCCGAACGCAACTCGCACGGCGGTGAGATCCGCTGAGCTAATCACGTTGTCGCCGTCGACATCGCCATTGGTCAAGGTCGCGTTGACTCCAACCGAGCCCGTCGTGCCGAGCACCACGTTGGCAACCTTCTTGCGGAGCCAGTGCGAAGCCTTGATCGCCACGTCATACGTTCCGGCACCGACGGTGGTCGGGACGGTGTAGTTGCCGCTGGCATCGAGGGTCGTGTTGATCGTGGCGAGCACGGTCTGGGTCCCCGCTTGTCGAATCTGAACCGAGATCGGAACCCCGGCCGGACTGGCAAGGTAGTCGTTCAACGTGACATGACCGCTGACCTGAGGCCGCAGCACGGTGACCGAAGTCGTCTTCGTACCCGTACGGAGCGTCGCGGTCATCGTGACCGCCGTGTCCGAGGTCACGGGAGTGGAGTTCAGCGTGAACCCAACGCTCGTCGCGCCGTTCGGGACGGTGACCGTCGCCGGGACCGAGGCGGGGGAGCCACCCGGGACGCTAAGCGTCACCGCATAGCCATCCAGCGGCGCCGGGCCATCGAGCGTGACGGTCCCGCTGAGCGAGTTACCGCCAATCACCGTCGGGCTACTCACGGCCACGCTCGCCAGGTTCGCCGGCGGGGTAATCGTCCAAGAGTTGACCACCGTCTGCCAACCGCCGCCGGAATTGCCGACCATCGCGATACCAAAGAAGGTGGCCTGATCGGTGGGGTCAACCGACACGGCGAAATAGTCACCCCATCGGTTTGTTCCGGTGCCGCCGTAGCTGGTCCCCGCGCTGTTGGCGAGCAGGAACGGCGTCCCCATCGAGCCCGCCGCATCGGTCACCTTGCGCCCGGCGGCCATCGCATCGGCCGGGATGCTCGTGCTGCTGCGGGTGAAGATGGCTGAGATATCGCCGTAGCCGTTTCGGTTGATCGCCGGCATGCTGAAGACGGCCGGGGCAGTACCGAGAAGCTCGCCGGATTGGACGAGCGTCGGAGCGGAGGTCGGATAGTTGTTGGTGGCGATCTCGTACCAGCGGGGCCGAGTCGTCGTGTCGGCACTCGTGCGGGCGTTGTGGCTCATCACCAAGCGGCCCCCACGATAGGCGACTTCAAACAGTCTCGAGTCGATGTACGAGAGCGTGCCCGGAGTGGAGGGAGGCGCAACCGACGGACCCACGAATGTCGGAATCGTCACGTTCGTGAAATTCAGCGTCGGGGTGGCAGCGGCGACATTCGTGAAGGAATAAACCCGCATCGAAGATGCATTGAAAATGCAGGCCGCGTACGCTCGATCTAGGCTCGCGTCAGCGGTGTCCGCAACCTGTGCGCCGCCGCTAGCGGTGTCCCGGAAGTAGCTGGCGGTGAATGCGGACCCGACGAGAGTCGGTGCCTTAGGCACGACAACGAATTGCACGCCATTGAAGCCCGAGCCGAAGCTGAACATGTTGCCCGAGATGATGTAGGCATCCTTGTTATAGCCAAATCCGGGGTAGTCCATCCAATAGGACGAGGCCCCGACGACTTCTTTGACGTCGACCTTATAAATATTCCAACCCAGGGTCGGATCGGTCGTTTGCGAGACGCAGAGGTAGATATTGGAGATCACGCTGGTCGAGTTCTGCTCGTCCCAGATCATCACCCATCGGTTCGCGAGGCGATCCCAGAGGATGCGCGGATCAAAAGTGTTACTGCCTGCTCCCGCGGTGGCCAGGAAGGCGGGACCAGTCTGGCTGAAAACGTTGAGACCCGCCTTGGTATAGAACGCGAACTGCTCGTTCACGGTTACGCCGACATGGTTCGGGCCAACCGCGCAGGTCGGGTCGGCAGGGGTCCAGCCAGTCGCGCCGATCGCGGGCCAGAACGGGCCCATCGCGCCGCGTACGGCCTCGGTGATGGAGCCCACCGGAAGGGTATTCGGCTCGCTTGGCACTAACCAAGACTGCGGGAACATCGGGTTCTCGTGCTCATCGTCGTCGTGGTCGACGAACTTAAAGTTCACCATCGGGTTGAACCGCCGTCCATTGATCGTCGTCGCCGCCCTTACTTTCCGAGACTCGCTCGGCAGGATCGGCTTGGCCGGGTCCGTCGCGAGCAGGGGACGGGTCTGAGCGACCCCCAGTGCAGCCGCCAACGAACAGAGAATTAGGGCACAAATACGCATAGGTTCAGGCTCTCCAGAGTCCACAAATCAGTATAACAAACCCCCGTTTCGCCAGCCTCGGCAATAAAGCGGGGTTCCCCGCAATGACGCAACATTCCCGCACTTTGGTTCGACGAAGGGGGGCTCTTCAAAGAGAAACCTGGTAGTCGACTCGGCCTGCTCCTCGCTCGCCAAACCCACCCCGCTCCTGGCTGCGAAGCTCGATCCAGGCTCTCGCATAAGAACATAGCAAACTTTCTTCACTATCTTCTTGACAATGAAATATATATGTGTTAAGTATTATAGCGAGTAGAAAACAATGCGACTTATATCCCTGTTCACTGCCATTTTAATCTTCATTTCCTCTAGCATCGCCGGAATGCGGGAATTCGCCACCTGCCTAGTGCAGTCGGCGGACTTACCCGCGTACGACAGCACACCGCCGATGCCAGAACTTGGGATGGATCCGCGAGTCGACCCGATCTACCGGGGAGCGACCTGGGACGACTCTTCACTCGCCTCTCTCTTGACCCTCCAAGGGATCGAAGACGCGAGCGGGGCGATGCCCGAAGCACCCCCGGCCGATCGCTTGACCTCCGACATCTTGGGCACCGGCGGGGGCGGCACCACCGGCGGCGGTACAGGGGGAGTTGGTGGCGGCGGCGGAACCACCGGAGGGGGCACCACTGGAGGCGGTACTACGGGCGGGGGAACGACCGGTGGCGGAACCACCGGGGGCGGAACTACCGGCGGAGGGACTTCGGGTGGCGGCACGGGTAGCCCTCCCACGTCGGGAACCGGCGGTGCCCTGCCCGGCGAGAGCTTCGGTCCGGGCGGTGGATCGAGTCACGCCGAAGGCTCCGTCAACACTCACACGGGCAATCGAATCACGACCGTGCCCATCGTCGGATGGAGCGGGTTGTCGGGCATTCAGGTCGATTTCTCGCTCATCCACAACAGCCAAACCTCCGGCGCGGCGGGCAACGGGGTCAAGTGGCGCACGAGCTTTGACACCGTGGTCCATCAGGACAGCTCGATGGCCCCGACCGGAGCCATCAAACACGCGATCGTGCGGATGGCCGACGGCACCGCGATCCCCTTCACCGAGACGGCCGTAGGTACCCAGATGTACAGGGCCCCCACCTCGGGCTACAAATGGCTGCTCACCCGCAAGCCTTACGGCGAGACCTATGGATGGCGGTTGCGTTTCGACGATCAAAGCGCAGATTTCTTTGACGACCACGGCTACCTGCTTGAGATGCGGAACCGGAACGGCGCATCGGTTTTCATCTCCCGAGTCGGGGCCAGCATGTCCAGCATCTACGATTCCGGGCATACACTGACACTCAGTCGACGAACCGACGGCATTATCACCGGCGTCACCGATCCAATCGGTCGAACCTGGACCTTCAGCTACAACGCCAGCAACTACCTCACCGGCGTAACCTATCCGGCCCTTTCCGGAACTACCTACACTCGAAGCTTCGGCTACAACACGCGGGCGGACATCACCTCCGAGACCGACCTCCGGGGCAAACTCTGGAACTGTGCCTACGACACATCCGACCGGTTGACGACTTGGACCGATCCGACGGCACGGGCCTGCACCTACACCTACTCGGGGGCGTACACCTCCTTCACCCTGCCGCACCTCTCGACGGCCTCCACGCCTTACCTGAAGGTGACCCATAACTACTCGGCAGGGCTGCTCGCTAGTGCAGTCGATCCCGCTGGGTTCAGCGTCACCTACGCCTGGGACACGGGCAAGAACGCGACGAGCGTCAAGGATGAGAACGGGAACACGACGCTATACACCTACGACTCCCTCGGAAATGTGTTGACGGTTCAGAAGCCCCACCTGACCAACCCACTGATGCACACGACGGTCGTCACTACGACCTACAACGCACTCAGCGACCTCCAAAGCGCAATCGACGCCCTGGGCCACGTCCGAACCTACGACTACGACTCGCTGGGCTACGGCAAGCTGCTCCACGAGTACTTCGCCGACTTTGCCGGTTCGGCCGTCAATACGATGGCCACTTACGGCTACGACGGCTACCACCAGGTCAACGCGGTGAGTTCGATCAGCAGCCGCAGTGTGGGTGTTGCCTACGACTCAAGCGGCAATGTCAGCTCCTTGACCCCCGGCGGCGGGGCCACTCTGACCGTGGGGAGCGATGGGCTGGGAAGGCCGACGTCGGTAGCCCGAATGGGTCGTGGCACGACAAGCGTCGCCTACGACGATTGGGGCCGCGCGGCGATCGTCACGAATTCGGATTCATCCACCTCCTCGGCGACCTACGACCTTGAGGACAACGTGGTGGCTGCCACGGACGAGAACGGCCACACCGGCTATGTGACCTATGACGATGCCGGAAGACCCTTGTCTTCTACGAATGCCCGGGGCGACACCTCGTCAGTCGGCTACGACGACTACGGCCGGGTGGTGAGCGTCACCAACGGCCGCGGCAAGACGCGTAACTTCGTGCTAGGCCCGCGCGGTGAGCGCCTGAAGATGACGCTCCCCGATGCCTACACCGAGGAGTACACCTACGACGGAAACGGGAACCTCAAAGTCTTCCGAGACGCTCGAACACGTGCTCTCTTACAGACAACGAACTACGCCTACGACAAGTGGGACCGCTTAACCACCACGACTTACCCAGGCGGCGGAACCGCGACGATGTCGTACGACCTCATCAACAACCCGACCAGCATGGTGGATTCGAGCGGGACAACCACCTGGCAGTACGACTCATCGGGTCGGCTGCTCAACCTGATTACGTCCGCGGGAACCGTTCACTACGGCTACGACACCCACTGGCGACGCAACTCGCTAACCCAGCCTGGTTTGAGCACCGCTACGAGCTTCACCTACGACGGTTACGGTCGCCTCGCGACCCTCACGAACCCATTCAGCGAGACAACAAGCTGGACCTACGACGTCGTATCCGGCGATCTCACGCGCCAGACCATGGCAAACGGAGCCTATACCGACTACGGGTTCGATATCCGGGGCCGCGTCAGTACGATCACCCACAAGACCTCAACGTCAGGCGTGATCGACCCGCAGACGTACACCTACGACCCAGCGGGCAATCTGATCACCAAGACGGTTGCGGGGGACATGCTCACCTACACCTACGACGCGATTGACCAGCTCACTTCGGAGGGCTCGATCGTCTACGGTGGGATCAGCTACACCTACGACGGAAACGGCAACCGCCTAACCCGAACGCAGGGAAGCACGACCGAGAACTACACCTACGACAATGCCGACAAGCTCCTCAGCATAGCGGTGGGGAGCACGACGACGCGGTCCTACACCTACGATGCCGCGGGACGCCCGTTCTCGATCACCAGTTCGTCCGGGACTCGGACACTCGCGTTCGACGACGAGGATCGTCTGACCTCGATCAGCGGAACGGGTGCAGGCACCTACACTTACAACGCCGCGGGAACGCGCGTGTCAAAGACGGTCGGCTCCACGACTCGCAACTACGTTCGCAGCGGCGCAGGTGTAACCGCGCCCGTCCTCGCCGACGGAGCCGCGACCTACACGCCTGGGATCTCCGAGCACCGAGGCTCGACCAGCTCCTTCGTCCACGGCGACCACCTCGGCTCCACCACGCGCCTTACGAACTCGTCGCAAGCGACGACGGATACGCGGGACACGGACGCCTTCGGCAATCTACGTGGCTCGACCGGGTCGAATCCGTCGCCGTTCGGCTTCGCAGGGGGTTTCGGCTATCAGGGTGACGAGACGGGCTTGATGCTGCTCGGGCATCGATATTACGACGCCTCGGCGGGGCGGTTCTTGACCCGAGATCCGGCTCAAGCAGGTTCGAATTGGTTCGGATACTGCAAGTCAAATCCAGGTATGCATGTCGATCCCACCGGCTTACTAGGGGGAGACGTCCCGGAGGTAGCGGTAGAACTGGCAGCTGACCTAGCCGACACTTCGATCGTTGGCGACGGAGTCGAATTCACCAGTGCGGAGCAGACACTCTTGCAAAGAGCTGGGTGGGCAGCCACGGAGTGGTTCTCGTCACTCCCGCCGGACGTTCAGAGAGTGTTAGTAAAGCTGCTGGAGTTCCTTGAGGCGCTTGGGCTAGAAGCAGGAATGGGTCCAAGCTTTGGTTCTAAAGCCCATTCGGCCATGGCCGTGAAGATTGAGGAGGCCGCGGCTGGCGGCGTGTTCTCATCAGGCGTCAGCGTTCAAACGGAGGTAACGGTTCTGAATGGAATCGTTATGAACCGCTCATCTTATGGCATTAAAGGCTCCGTTCGTTACGACGCCGTTGTAGCTTTTGGAGGAAAGGTGTGGGCAGTCATTGACTGGAAGTTCAGAAGCGCTAGACTAGCCGCAGCAAGACTGAAGCAGTTGCTTGATTCCTTGCCTGAAGATTGGCGGGGTGCCCCCGTCGTTCCAGGGAAGCAATACTGGCATGCATCCATCAAACCATGAGCGGTCAAATTCCCCAGAAACCCAATTCGAGGCTAAGGCCATTCTATTTGAATCTTGGCGACGGCTTCTCGGGCTTTGAAGCTCGTGGAACCTTGTTGCTTGTATCGCCCATTGATCGCGTTGTCGGCGGGTTTGCCTTTGCACCGGCTCAAAATGATTCAAAGCGCCGTTGGCTTAGCGTCTTTGTTCAGCCACTTTTCATACCGCAGGGATTCTTAGCAGGATTCGGGAAGCGCATTTCCAAGAGGCAAGCATTACAGGAGTCAGCATCATCCGTCTGCGTCAATGTGTCCGACAGAATCGGAGTGGAAGAAACAATTGACGTAATGCACACAGCAAAATGTGAGTGGTTTCCCCAAAGAACGAGCCTGCATGGCTTCTACGACTTCCTTGTTGCCGGTGACGAGGAAGTCCAACTCTTCAGCGATCGGTCGACTTGGTGCGAAGCCCTGGCCTACACTGCGACGTTGCTCGGAAAAAGAGACGCAGCTCTTGCGCACATTGATGATGCACTTATGGAGTACATCCTTCGGTACCATGATTTAGACGCCCCACACTCTTCTTTGGGCTCAATTCGGGATTGGCAAGTTGAACAAATACGCCGATTGAGATTTATTCGAGAATTGATCGAAAAGAGCAAGATGCTTACAGCTAGGTCGACTCTGGATCAGTGGCAAAAGGCAACCGTCAACAAATTAACAATTGAGGATCTCGTTACAACACGTAGTTCTCCCTAGCAATAACTTTGACAGGCGGGCGTGTAACGAACACGGGCAGGTCGAGTGTGTCGCGATTAGCCTACCTATTTCTGATCAGAAAGTAGGAGGCAAGCTATTGCTGGCCGAGCGCCTGACCGTAGTCATCTCCAACCCTATCTTAAGTCGCCGGTGTTCTGGCGAAGGAGAAGTACATGACCACAGCCACCAACCTCGCCGACACTTGGGCCAGATCGAAGCTCTGATGGCGACCGGCAACAGCGCGTGCTTCAATGAGGCCACCGAAGTCGCCGTAGAGCACCTGCCCAAATCGATGACGCGGGCCCTGGTTCGGTCGCTTTGCCACCACTCGGACTACATGATCCGCGACGATGCGGTCGAACTGCTGGCGGACATCGGCGAGGATGAGGACCTTTGGTGTCTGCTCGTGATGTCGCACGATCCACATTGGATTGTACGCTGCAGCGCGGCGCATGCGTTGGCCTCGCGGCACCTATCCGAGGCGCGCAAGAGAATCCGATCGATGGCAACAAGCGACCCCAACGGCATCGTCCGGATGTGGGCGTACACCGCCCTCTACGATCAGGAGCCCGAGGACCCAAAACTCCCCAAATTCCTCATCGCCCGCCTCGCCAAAGAAAAGCTGGCCGTAGCTCGCCTCAACCTGCTAGAGCACCTGGTGATCCTCGGGTTCAAAGAGTACGAGACGGAATTTCACGACCTGGGGCAAGGGAAGGGGATCCGAACTAGATTCGTCCGCGCCAGGCTGCGCGACAACTACCTGAGCTATCTGGAGCGAATGGGACAAAGTCGCAGTGAACTGGCCAAATGAATGAGTCGCCGATTGTGTTGGCCGAGCGATATTCCAATGCGAGGCAACGCTGACTGGTTGACAAGAGCCCACCCCACGCACGTACAGGTATGAAGAATGAGGACGCCGAACTCCGGACCACCTTCATCGCCTCGAAGTCTTGCCGGATTGCCAACGTGGGTTAGCACGGTGAGTGAGAAGGAACACTCGCTTCCGATCGATCCAATGGAATACAAGCTCGTCGACCTAGGAAAGCAGGGGATGGAGAACGCGGCGGAGATGTACCGCAACGGCGAGTTCGGGGCGTACGCCGCGAACCCACCCCAATTTGAAGCCGGATGCACGGGCCTCTTCCTGCCCAAGGACATCGATCTCGACAAGGGACTGGCAATCGGCAGCCTTTGGAGCTTGTTGCCGCGCCTCCCGAGCCAGCGGGAGATCGACCAGTGCAGTTCGCTCGCGTTCAAGATCGCGATGAAGGCGGTCGAGCACCTACCAATGCCAAGGTTAGGGGCCCGACGCGGCTCTCGGCGGAACGCGGCTAGCCACGCTACGTCATATTCAGTAATCATGATCGCCCTCGCGCTCGTCGTAGCCGCCGGAGCGGCAGCCCAGGAACCGGCCCCGATTCTCGTGCGAAGGGTGAACCATAACCAGTCCTCCACCGAAAGCAGAGGCTACGTACCCTCCTACGACGGATACTCCCTTTGGCGAACTCGAAGTTCGCACACCTACTGCAAGCTCAGCTTCGACACGCTCATGGAGGCGACCGATCTGACCCTGGAGTTCAAGTCCAAGATTGGGAAGCGCTGGGTGGTCACGAGGTTCTCGGGAAGCAACGGAGATCGGGACGACTACTTCAAACTGGTCACCCTGTCGGACCTGAAGGCGACGATCGCACTGGCCCGGAAGGGGACGGTTGCCTTCCAGCGGACAAAGACCGGCAAATGGGTCCGGGCCCGATCGTAACCCGAGGGGACCCCTTGCTGGTAAGCTCAACGGAGCCATGGCTGCGGCAACTCAAGTTGAAACCGTCAACATCACCGTCAACGACGTTGAACTGACCGTCCCCAAAGGGGAGATCGTCGTCGAATCGGTAAAACGCCTCGGCCTGGAGATCCCGATCTTCTGCTACCACCCGCGGATGAAACCCGTCGGGATGTGCCGAATGTGCCTGGTCGAAGTTGGGTTCAAACAGCCCGACGGCTCCGTCCGCAAGATGCCCAAGCCGCAGGCTGCCTGCACCCTCCCCGCGAGCGAGGGGATGGCGATCTATACCGACACCGAGATGGTGCACCGGGACCGCAAGGGCGTTCTCGAATTCCTGCTGATCAACCATCCGCTGGACTGCCCGATCTGCGACCGCGGCGGCGAATGCCCGCTCCAAAACAACACGCTCTTCTACGGCCCGTCCACCAGCCGCTTCGTCGAGATGAAGCGCCACCTGCCCAAGGCGTTCCCGCTCTCCAAGTACGTCACCCTCGACCTTGAGCGTTGTATCCAGTGCGGCCGCTGCGTGCGGTTCACCGAGGAAATCTCCGGCGACGCCCAGCTCGCGTTCCGCTTCCGCGGGGCGACGATGCAGCCGTCAACCTTCGAAATGACCGATTTCGACAGCAAGTTCTCGGGCAACGTCATCGAGATCTGCCCGGTCGGCGCGCTAACCAACGCGAAATACCGTTTCCGCGCCCGCCCTTGGGACCTGGAGACCCGACCCGCGATATGTACGGTCTGCTCCAACGGCTGCAACATCTGGATGGACCACCGCCTCGGCAACGTCGCCCGCATCAACGGCCGCACCAACGAGGCGATCAACGAGGAATGGACGTGTGACCGCGGCAAGTTCGGCCACGCGTTCTATAACGACAAGCGACTGCTCAAGCCTCTCGTCCGTCGCGACGGACAGCTCAAGGAAACCGACTGGGCGGAGGCGTATTCGGACGTGATCCGCGCCTTCAACGCCGGCGGCTCCACGATCGCCGCCCTCGGCGGCGCACGGAACTCGAACGAGGACCTGTTCATGCTCAAGCGGCTGTTCACCGAGCAGTTCAAGAGCCCGAACCTCGACCACCGCTTCCAGAATTTCCTGCCTTCGATCGCCGATTGGTCCGAGCTCAGGCTCGACCAGCGCACGATCGAGTCGTACGAACTCGCCCCAACCGCGCTCGTCTTTGGCACGTCGCTCGCCGACGAAGAGCCGATCCTTTACCTGCGCCTCCGCAAGGCCTGGTTCAACCACGGCACCAAGGTCGTCTCCGCGCACCATGAACCGACCGACGTCGATTCCTTCGCGCAGGTCATCCTCCGCTACCAAGAGGGAACCGGATCGGTGCTCGCGATGGGCCTGGCAAACGCGCTCGGCACGAAGGGATACGAGAAGTTCACCGCCGAGGTGGTCGAGAAGGAGACTGGAGTTTCGAAGGCACGCTTCGATGAGGCGGTCGCCGTGTTGAAGAGCCAGCCGACCCCGGTCATCACGACCCGCGGGATCTTCAACTCCGGCTCGGGAATCTCGACGGCCCTGGCGCTTCACTCGCTCAACGGCTCGTTCAGCCTCTACGGACTGCAGGCCAACGACGAAGGCGCGGCGCGCCTCGGTTTCCTCCCCGGTGAGGGTGGCAGAAATTCGCACGAGATCCTGCAGGGCTGCATCGACGGCTCGGTGAAGGCACTCTGGCTCGTCGGCGTCGACCCGTTTGTCGAGCATGCCGACCAGGAACTGGTCGAGCGCGCGTTGGAGTCGGTGGAGTTCCTTGTGGTCCAGGCGGCGGAAGAGAACGGGGCATACCCCTTCGCCAGCGTGGTCCTGCCCATGACCCTCCCCGCCGAGGCGGACGGAAGCTACACGAACCTAGAGGGCCGCGTCCAGCGAATGAAGCAGGTGATCCCGACCAAGGGCGAGGCCAAGCCAGCCTGGCGCGTCTACACCGAGCTCGGTCTACGCCTCAAGCCAGAGGCTCCGATGTTCAACGCGGGCGAAGTGTTCGCACACCTCGTCGCGGAGCATCCTGGATTCGCGGTTTAGGGACTAGTGTTGGCCCGATCCATTCACGGGTGGAGTCGGCGTGGCGGTTGGTTCGGCGACTGGAACCTCTTTGTTCAGTTGGTCCTTCGAGTCGGCGACGGGATCACAAAGCTCAGACACGTATTCGTAGCTGAGTTTGTCGCCCTTCTTGAAGGTGAGACCGTTAAACGTAAAGACGTCTGGTTGTCCAGGGATAACGTTGTTCTTCATCTGCTTAACCTGCTGATCGAACGAGCCATCTTGGTGCAGCACTGAGATGAAGCAGGATGTCATCAGCATGTGACCGTTTGCGTTGGTCCCTTGAGTGAAGTTGAAGCTAAGCGTCACGGTTTGGGTTGCTGGAAAAATCGTTGACGGCGACATGACACCCAAGACCGGCAAAACGCCATGCGTGCTTAGAATCCGGACTGTCCGCGAAAGGAAGTAGGCAACGATGAGGGCAATAATCGCCCCAATGATCCCTCCTACTGTGTAGGCTCGGGCTAGCTGTTTTTGGTCAACTGTCATTTGCTCGCATTATGGGATGGACTGTGAATCTTGTCAAGTTACGAAATTCAAGCTTACAGGGCTGCCATTGAACGACTTAGTGCATTTTCAAGCGTTGATTGCTTGGCCCTTGCCCTAATGCGCTCGACGGATTCTGGAATTTGATCCTTCAGTACTTGCCAGGCATCGCCGAGAAGTCGAACTTGTCGGTCTGAGAAGGTCAAGTTGCACTGGGCATTCAGCTCTTCCGCAGCAGAGACAACGAAAGCGGCGTTGGAAAAGTCCTCTCTCCCCAACAAGATGAGTCCAACTGCGAACAATGCTGCACATGCAGTCGGCTTCGAGCCCAGGCTTTTGCAGATGGTAAGCGCATCCTGAGCCAAGCCGACCGCTTCCGGGTTTCCACTCAGATGAGCAGCGAGGCTCGCTCGGGCCTTGGTCAGCGCCAGGAAGGCGAAGTTACCTGATGCCTGTAAGAACGGAATCGACTGCTTTAGGACAATGACAGCCTCAACGTCCTGACATCGTTCGATGAGTAACCAAGCAAGACTTAGCCGGGCTTGAGCTGCTTGATCGAATGATCCTTCTCTCTCCCAGGTGGATAGGCAATTTCGAAATGCCTGTTCAGCCTCAGCCCATTGCCGTCTTTCCACGAGGCAAAGGCCAAGGTTGTGCAGCACGCTCGTACGAAGGGATTGGTCCGCATGGTGCTCAAGAGCTTCTAGTGCTTGGCGGAAAGCACCCTCCGCAGCGATCAAATCGCTCTGAATCCAGGAAAAGCTCCCAATTGCGTTAAGGGTCTGGGCGCGAAGCGGCGAGTCCTCGGCACAAACGGCTAGGGCAGCTTCAAGCCTCGCTCGGCCCTCGGCGGTGTAACCTCGCAACATCCAGAATCTCCTGAGATTGTTTGCGAAAGACAAGACTGCGTGGGAATGACGTAACAGTCCGTATTCAAGCGCAGAACGGATATTCGCGATGTCCCCTTCCATACCGTCCAGCGCGGCCACCTGACTTGGGCTTCCAATCTGCCGATCCAGGTCAAGAGCCCACTCTTGGAAGAACTGGTAGTGTCGCTCAACGATCTCTTCAGACATGATTGGCAGTCGTCGCGAAGCGTACTGGCGAATCGGCTCAAGTAACCGATAACGTCGGCCCGCAGGGTGATCCGCCTCGACGGTAACCAAACTCTTCGCAACCAGCTTCTGCATCAATCGGACCACCGCTGAGCCCGAAAGGGATTCGTCCGCGCAGACATCTTCGGCGGCCTCCAATTGCCAGCCCTCAAAGATCGCAAGCCGCATGAACAGCGTCTGCTCCTCCGGAGACAAGAGATGGTAGCTCCAGTCGATCGCCGACTCTAGGGTTCGATGCCGCGGGTCGGGATCGTCAACGAATTCCATCGGCTGTGCCATCCACTCATCGAGGCGGGCCAATATCTGCCGTGGGCTAAGGAACCCGATATGCGAAGCCGCTTGTTCGATCGCCAGCGGGATACCGTCGAGAAGACGCACTATCTCAGCGATCGCTTTGGCTTCGGCCTGAGTCAGCGACAAGTTTGGTTCCCGCTCATGAGCGCGTTGCAGAAAGAGCGCCGAGGCTTCGTAATCCTCAAGTTCTTCCAGTAGGCAACCCGTCGTGGGAAGGAGCATCGACCGCAGAGGATAGATCCGCTCCCCCCGAAGTCCCAGAGCTTCGCGGCTCGTCGTCAGGATTTGAAGTTCGGTAACCTGCTCAATCAGCGTCCGAGTACACCGCGCCGCCGCCTCACGCAGATGCTCGCAGTTGTCGAGGATAAGCAGCGCTTTCCGTGTCGAGGGCCCAGACCGTAAGTCGACCTGCAATACGCGCAGTATCTCATCCATCAGCGCGGCCTCATCCCGAATCGGAGCGGCCTCGACGAGCCATACCCCGTCCTCGAAGGCATCCAAAACCTCGGCCCCGATTTGCATGGACAACCGCGTCTTGCCGCATCCCCCTGCGCCAAGGATCGTCACGAGCCGATGCTCGCGCACCATCGCGACCAGATCTCGTAGAGGCTCCTGACGCCCGACAAAGCTGGTGAGCTGGACCGGCAGGTTATGCGGATGCATTTCAAGCGAGAGCAGCGGCCCAGTGACCTTAGGCAACTCAGGGTGCACGACTTCAAAGAGCTGCTCCGAGCGCAACAAATCCCGAAGACGGTGACGCCCGCAGTCGCGCAGAACGATCTCAGAAGGCAAACCGGCCTCCGCGATCTCGCGAACCGCGTTCGACAAAACGATCTGCCCGCCCTTGGCGACCGACCGAATCCGCGCCGCGCGGTTCACCGAGCGCCCGAAGTAGGTCGAACCCCTTGCCTGCGCCTCCCCGGCATGCAACCCCATCCGAATCCGAAGCTGCAACCCGCCGACCGGCTCCCGGAAACGAAGCTGTAGAGCTAACGCCGCCTGAACCGCCCCCGAGGGTGAAGCGAACACCGCAAAGAGGGAGTCACCTTCGCCTCGCTCCAGAAGTAGATGCCCCCCGAACTCCGAAATGATCGACCGCGCCGCATCTTCATGCGCTTCGACTGCCGCCGCCATCCCAATCGCATCTTCTTCCCACAGCCGCGTGCTCCCCTCAATGTCGGTGAGGAGGAAGGTGACGGTGCCGGCGGGGAGATTGCTCATCGATCAGCGCTCCAATTGGGCACCTCCATTATCCTCCTCCGGCGACCTTTCCACGCAAAAGCCGGTTCAGCGGGCCCGGCGGGCTGCGGATGTCACGGGCACCATGGCGATGTCTGTCCAAACGACATCCGTGGAATTGGCGAGGCCGGGAACGTCCGATACGTACTGCACGGACAGCCGGTCGTTGGTGCCAATGTTCACGTTATAGAACGTGTAGGTGTCGGGCGTCCGAATGCTGCTCACCGTCCGAATCTGCGTCGGCAGCACCGTGACGCTGGCATCCGGGTGTGTCACGTAGAGGGTGCAAGACGTGCGAATCGTGCTCTTGGCGAGGGCCGAGCCGATCGTGAGATTGAACGACACGGCGATCTGTTGCGCCGGCCCGGGGGAGATCATCGACGGGGTCGTCCCTCCCAAGATCGGCAGGGTGCCGCTCGTACTGAGCGGCTCGTGGGGCCGAGGGGCAAGGCCGAGGGTGATGGCCTCTCCAAGTGCGAAGCCCACCGAAACGGCGAGGGCAAATTTGACCGCCTCTTTCATTTGCAGGAAGTATGCGGGATGGTAAGGCCGTTGTCAAGCAAAGTCAGGCCGTCGCGACGCGGCTGGCAAGTGCCTCCTCTGCTCGCCCCAGTGCGATCTCGACGGAAGCCCGCGCCCCGCGAACTCGCGTACGCTCGAAGTCGTTGCCGAGCTGCATCCGCAGTTCATTCCATTGCTCCTTTAGTAACCGAGTCTGCGTCGCGGAAAGCGTCAGCTTGGACTGACGGTGATACTCCTCCGCGGCGGCGAGCACAAACGCGCCGTCGGCGTGCGCTCCCTCTCGAACTAGGATCAGGCCCGCCGAAAACAACACCGCACCCGCGATCGGCTTCGAGGTCAGCTTGCGATACGCTCGAACCGCGTCCAGCGCGAGTCCCTTGGCGCTCGGGTCCTCCACCAGGTAAGCGGCCAGACTAGCGCGAGCCGCGGTCAAAGCCAGAAGAACGGCGTTTCCCGATTCGGACAGGAACGGCATCGACTGACGGAGAACGGCCAACGACTCTGCTGCCCGGTCGGTCTCGATCAGGAGGTTTGCCAGACTTAGTCGAGCCTGCGCCGCCGACTCGTGAAGCTCCATGTTCTCGAGTTCGGCAAGGCAAGCCCGAAATACCGTCTCCGCCTCCGCCCACTCGTTCTGCTCGACAAGGCAGAGACCTAGATTGTGGAGAATCCCCGTTCGAACCGAGCTCGCCCCCTCATCCCCTGACAGCGCAAGGGCGGCGCGGAAAGCTCGCTCCGCGGCAATGGCATCGCTTTGAATCCAGGCGAAGCTCCCGATCGCATTGAGGGTCTGCGCTTGGAGTGGCGATCCATTTTCTGCGGTCTTGAGCGCCGCTTCAAGCCGGGTCCGACCTTCCGCGGCATAGCCGCGCAACATCCAGAACCGCCTAAGATCGTTGGCGAAGTCAAGGGCGGCTCGAGGATGATGCCGCATCCCGTAATCCAGAGCCGATCGAATGTTCGCGATATCCGCGTCCATCGCGTCAAGGGCCGAAGCCTGATCCGGACTGCTGATTTTGGCGTCCAAGTCCTTCGCACGCCGCACGAAGAAGTTGTGATGTTGCTCAAAGAGCACGTCGGTCTCCTCAGGGAGCCGTTTGGCGGCATATTGGCGGATCGGCTCAAGGAGGCGAAAGCGTCGTGCGGAGCCCTCGGCCTCGATCGTGACGAGGCTCTTGGCCACGAGCTTTTGCATCAGGCGCAGGATGTTTGTGCGCGGCAAGCTCTCATCCGAGCAAACTTCTTCCGCAGCCGCCAGGTCCCAGCCGCCGGTAAAGACGGCAAAGCGCAGGAACAGCGCCTGCTCCTCCGAGGTGAGCAGGTGAAAGCTCCAATCGATCGTGGACTCAAGGGTGCGATGCCGGGGATCGGGGTTGTCCACGAACTCCATCGGCTGGTCCATCCACTGGTCGAGTCGCTCCAGGATGAGGTGCGGAGTGAGGAACCCGATCTGGGAGGCCGCCTGCTCAATTGCCAGAGGAATGCCGTCCAGGAGTCGAACGATCTCGCCGACCGAATTCGCCTCCGCTTGACTCAACTCAAGATTTGGATCTTTCTCCTGGGCTCTCTCCAGGAAGAGGGCCGAGGCCTCGAACTCGTCCAAGCCGTCAGGCGGCGTGTCCACCGGCGGGATCGGCATCGAGCGCAGCGGATAGATCCGCTCCCCCCGGAGGCCGAGCGCCTCCCGACTCGTACTGAGAATGTGCAGATCGGACACTTCCTCGATGAGCGTGCGTGCGCAGCGCGCTGACTCTTCGCGGAGGTGCTCGCAGTTATCGAGAATCAGAAGGGCCTTCCGTGTCTCGGGGCCACGCAGGTCCGTCTGAAGCACGCGCAGGATCTCCGCCATCAACTCCGCCTCGTCGCGGATTGGAGCAAGTTCGACCAGCCAAACCCCATCAACGAATGAATCCAGCACTTCGGCCCCGATCTGCATCGAGAGGCGCGTCTTACCGCAGCCGCCGGTGCCAAGAACGGTGACCAAGCGATGCTCTCGGACCATCGTGGAGAGGTCGCGCAGGGGCTCTTGTCGCCCGACGAAACTGGTGAGCTGAACCGGCAGGTTATGCGGATGCATCTCCAGCGAGAGGAGTGGCCCAATCGTCTTGGGCAACTGAGGATGGACCACTTCGAACAGCTGCTCGGGTCGTAGCAAGTCCCGGAGGCGATGCCTTCCGCAGTCTCGCAGGACAATCTCCTCGGGGAGCCCGCTCTCCGCGATCTCCCGTACCGTACTCGAGAGGATGATTTGACCGCCCTTTGCGACCGAACGAATGCGCGCGGCCCGGTTCACCGAACGACCGAAGTAGGTCGTGCCCCGCGCCTGCGCTTCCCCCGCATGCAGTCCCATGCGGATGCGCAAGGTCAGGTCCCCGACGGGCTCCAAAAACCGTAGCTGCAGAGCCAGTGCTGCCTGAACCGCCGAGGAAGGGGAAGCGAAGACCGCGAATAGCGAGTCGCCTTCCCCCCGCTCCAACAGCAGGTGCCCCTGGAATTGGTCGATGATGTCGCGTGCCGCGACCTCGTGCGCCTCGACCGCCCGCGCCATACTCGCGGCATCCGCTTCCCACAGCCGGGTGCTCCCCTCGATATCGGTGAAAAGGAACGTGACGATGCCAGTGGGAAGGGTTCTCATCGATCGGTACCCGGGCGGGTGCCTCTATTATCCTCCTCTCACCACTTTCCGTCAGTTATCCGGCGTCGTTTCGCCGAGCAGGTGTCGCGCCGAATACATCTGCCCGGTGTGATACGAAATGTGGAACATCGCGTATTTCAGTAGCTGGCGATAGGTGCTAGGGAAGGGATAGCTTGGGCCCGCGCTGTCCAAATCCGGGTTCAGAGCCTTGAGGCATGCCATCGACTCCTCATGAACACGAAGGAGCTCTCCGAGAACCTGAGCCCCTGTCATGGCGAAATGTTCAGCCGAAGGCGAGGATTCCAAAGTCGCCGGCAGATAGCCGAAACGCTCATCGACGAGGAGGCTCTTGACCCGGCAGTTGGCGAGATCGGGCTTGTCCTGACCGCCATCTCCGGCAAACTTGACGACGTCCCAGTAGGCGAGGTGCCCGGCGAGTTCCCCCACGGAGAGTAGCCCCTCCGCGGGTCTTTTCCAAACGTGCGCGTCGGCCAAATCGCCGAACGCTTCTCTAACCTCGTAATAACCTAAGTCGAGCAAATCCAAATAAACTTCAAGCATCTTTGCCTCCCGGGCGCAAACCAAGACGAACATAATAGCACAGACGGATGTCTACTTCAAATGCTGTCTTTAACGTTGGGCAAGAACGTTGCTGAGATTCGAACGCGCCAACCGCGGATCGGGAAAGATCGTCTATTATTCAAGGGAGACGCGCAGGCGACAAATGAACGCGCGGTATCCAACTTGACGTCCACGTCGTAACACTATAGGGAAGGCATTGTCGCCCACAATCGATATGCCGCCGGGTCTGGCGGAGGGAACACACAAACTTTGATTCAGCAGATACCCGAGCGAATGGCCGAGGTGGCAAAGCGCGCCGACGCCATCGTCGCCGAAGTCGAGAAAGTAATCGTTGGCAAGAATGAGGTAGTTCGACGAGCCGTCCTGACCCTGCTCTGCGATGGTCACCTCTTGCTTGAAGACATTCCTGGCGTTGGCAAGACGACCCTTGCCAAGGCGCTCGCCAAGGCGGTCGGCGGCGAATTTCGCCGCGTCCAGTTCACCCCGGACTTGCTCCCCTCCGACATCACCGGTTCGGCAATCTTCAATCAGCAGACCTCACAGTTCGAATTTAGGCCCGGCCCCGTGTTCGGCAACGTCGTGCTCGTCGACGAAATCAATCGCGCGACTCCCAAGACCCAATCCGCGTTGCTCGAAGCGATGGAAGAGCATCAGGTAACCACGGACGGCGAGACCCGCACCCTGCCCCGACCGTTCTTCGTCATCGCGACCCAGAACTCGATCGAGATGACCGGTACCTATCCTCTGCCGGAAGCCCAACTCGATCGCTTCTTTGCTCGGCTCAGTCTCGGCTATCCGACCCGCGAAAACGAGATCGATATCCTCTCCCGTCAGCAGACCGCCCACCCCCTGGATTCGGTCGAGACGATCGTGACGCTCGGAGAAGTCGCTTCCCTGCAAGACGCGATCCGTGAAGTCTTCGTCCACGAGACGATCCGTGCCTACATCGTTGATATCGTCACCGCGACCCGGGAAAGCTCGCAGCTCCTGATGGGTTCCTCACCCCGTGGCTCGTTGCACGTTATGCGCGCCTCCCAGGCTCGTGCCGCGATGGAGGGCTCCGACTTCGTCCGACCCGGCGATGTCAAGGCGGTGGTACCGATGGTGCTGAGTCACCGCGTGCTGCCTCGCGCCGAGATTCGATCCCAGGGCTCGTCGGTCGAGGCGGCCATCGAGAGAATTCTCCAGAGCGTGCCCGCGCCGGTACCGGTGAGATAGCATGCGGCGGCTGGCGGGAACGACCCTCGCCTTGTCGGCACTCTTTCTCGCCATCGTGGCGATCCTCAGCGACGCGCCAGCCCTGTTCTACATGGGAACCGCCCTCCTCGCGACGATCGGCACGTCCCGCATTCAGGCCTATCTCTCGGTGCGCGGTCTTCGGTTCCAACGCTTCGCCCCCGAACTCGCTCACATCGGGGAACATGTCAAAGTTGAGTTGGTGATCTGGAGCGAAAAGAAGATCCGCCGGCCGCTCATCCACGTCAAAGACCAGCTTCCTCCGCGCTTCCTGATCGCCGATCTCAGCCCAAGCCTGCCGATCGCGCCCGACTTCGATTTCCCCGTCCGCACCGAGTACAACTTCCGACCCCGTCGTCGCGGAATTTATCGCTGGAGCGGCCTCGAAGCGGTTGGGACGGACGCGCTTGGTCTGGTGACGATGAATCGCACCTACACCACGGACGTTGTCGAGATGACCGTCCTTCCCCTGCCCATCCCGGTCCTCGTCGATCTCCCCGCCGCTGCCGGCTGGGGCGTCAGCGAAGCATCGAGCGGCGAGAACAAAGGCCCGAGCGGCGAACCGCGGGGCATCCGAGAATACGTCCACGGCGACAGCCTCCGGCATGTCCATTGGCGCTCAAGCGCCCGGACCGGACTGCTTCACGTCAAAGAATTCGAGGCGGGAAGCCACACCAGCACCGCGATGATGTTCCAGCGGCAGACCAAGACAGACCTGATTCGCGAGTCGGATATAGCGGGCACCGGGCCGGTGACGAGTTCCCTCGATCTCATGGTCGGCCACGCGCTCCACGTCTCCGAGAACCTGCTCCGTCAGGGCGCCAAAGTTACGCTTCCCCAGTTTGAGGACTCCCGAGCTCAAACCTCAATTGACCGTCGCGCGGAACTCGCGGTGATCCTGGCCGACGTTCAGGCCGATTCCCGCCTGACCCTGGGGGAGGAGATCATCAAGGAAGCGGAGTCGCTTCGCCGTGGCTCGCTTCTCATGGCGTTTCTGGTGAAGCCCGACGAGACCCTCCTGACCGCGATCAGCCACCTGCGGACCAAGGAGATTCAACTTGTCGCCCTCCTCTACGACGCGCAGATGTTCACCGATTCCAAGGATAAGCGCAAGCCATTCTCTCGAAGTTCGGTCGATTCCGCGTCGGATCCGAGCTTTGTCGAAGCCGTTCGAGCTGCGGGTGCCTATCCAATCCTGATGCCGTCGCTGGTCGGGAGCCCGGCGTGAGGGCACTCTTCTCAAACGATGCCGGTCGTACGGGCTGGGTGGATCACCTCCTTGCGACGGTTGCCGGCTCGTTGGTGCTCTACTCGGTAGGGCAGGCGATTTCCCGCCCCGAAGTCGGGTCGATCTTCCTCGGGCTCTTCTGGCTCGGCAACCTCTTTTCGTGGATCTTCGGAACGGCGCTTCGAGGAAAGGCGGTCCTCGCCGCCGACGGCGTCCTGTATCTCGTCTTCACGATCATCCTCTTCTTCGTTGCCGGGACGCTGAATCCCCGATTTGGCGACGACCCCTTCACCGGAATCTTCTACTCGGTCGGCTTCCTCTCATGGATGATCGTGATGGGTTCCTTTGCCGCATGGCGGGACTCAACGCTCCTTTTCCAGGCCGTGCCGAGTATCGCGATCTTCGGGCTCGTCGGGTGCTACGACACGTTCCGGAACGTGATCTACTTCTTCTTCGCGTTCCTCCTCTGCATCGCCACCCTCTTTGCGCGAATCAACGCGCGCAACATGCTGGACTACGCGATCCGATCGGGGGCCCCCATCGCCCGCGAGAGCAGCGAGGAATCCTCGCTCGCGGCCCTGCGAAAGGGACCCTGGCGATCGGTGGCTGGCCCAACTTGGGCGCTTCTCTCGGCAGGGGCGATCGTGCTGCTCAGCCTTGCCGGAGCTCCGCTGGTTCAGGAATCGGTGCAAAGCGTGGTCGGCCATCTACGGCTGCCCATCCCCCAAAACGTGCGCAGCGGCGCGAGCCAGAGCTTCTTCCGGCAATCCTCCGGCGTAGTCCAAATCGGGACCGGTCCGGTCAGCCTAAGCAACGAACCGGTCCTGCGAATCCAAATGGACCGTCAACGCTTCCTTCGAACGGGAATCTACTACGATTACACCGGCAAAGGATGGGACCGATACGGCAGCCTCGGGCAGCAACCTCAGAACGAGTTGCAAGCCCTGGTCTGGTCGAGCCAGACCGAAATCAAGAACTCTTCCAACCTAAACTTCTCGATTGAAATGCTGACGACGCGCGGCGGCGCGCTTCCCGTACCCGCCGAGACGATCGGCATCAACGGCAACCACGACGTTGTCCTGAAGTTCGATGGCACCTACACTTTGCCCTCGGGAGCCGGACTGGCGACGCCCTACGTGGGAATCGCTAAGGTCGCTCCAGATGATGTCCTGGGCACCGACGCGCAGCGGGAGTTGCCGCCCTCTGAACTTAGGCTCATCACCTCAACTTCGAACATTCCTGAATCGGTCCAGCAACTCGCCCTAAAGGTGACCAAGCGTTCGACATCGGACTGGGCAAAGGCGAGGGCGATCGAGAACGAGATCAGCGGACGCATCGTTTATGACAAGAATGCCGAAGGCGTACCGGCAGGGAGCGATCCGGTGGAGTACGCGCTTTTCACCTCGAAACGCGGCTACTGCGATCTGTTTGCCACGTCGATGGTGCTGATGGCGCGTTCGGTCGGCCTTCCCGCCCGGTACGTAGTCGGCTTCTATCCCTTCGGCGAAGAGCGTGACGGTGCCGGACGGTTCACCGTTCCAGAGCGCGATGCCCACGCGTGGGCGGAAATCTTCTTCAAGGGCGTGGGCTGGGTCCCCTTCGACGCGACCGACGGCGCGCAGGAAGCCGAAGGCGCGGGCCGGTCCGATTCCACCAGCGGGCTAGCGTGGTTGAACGCCGCTTGGTTCATTTGGTCAGTGAAGTCACTGGCCCTGCTCGTCTTTGCCGGCGGGTTCCTCTTGACCATCCGCGCGGTCGTGAACCGACCCGTCCGAGACCCCCGCCGCGAGCGGCTCATCCAACTGTACGGCCAATTCAATCACGTTCTCGCCAAGCGATCCGGCACGCGACGGATGATCGAGCAGACCCCCGAAGAGTATCTCGCCGCGCTTCGGCCCACCCTAGCCGAGGACGCCCCCCGAGCGGAAGCCCTTACGGCGGCCTTCCTGCTGGCGATGTTCGGCCCGTACGAGGTCGAAGACGCCGCCCTTGACCAGATGCAGGTCGAGATTCGCGAACTCGAGAAATCCGGAGGTCGCAAGCGATGAGCTTCAGTGTCGAGAAAGCCCTAAAGCATCGCGCCATCCTCCTCGGAGGAGACGAGGAGATCCTCGTCCGCCGGGCGATCAAGGAGATCGTCACGATTGTCGCGCCGGAAGGCGACGACTTCGACATGATCACCCTCGACGCGGATTCGGCAACCCCCGAGCAGTGGAGCGGTGCCGCGGGAACGGCGCCTTTCCTCGCCGAGCGGCGGACCGTGATCGTACGCCACCTCCTCCGATGCGACGAGCCCGAGCGGCTTCTCGTCGACCGGTTGCCCGAGTACGCGCTCGTGGTCCTCGTTGCCGACGAGGAGAGCGGCGACCCGCGCAAGCTCACGACCCTCCGCCAGAAGTGGGAGAAGCACATTAACGCCGGAGGCGGCCATTGCGCGGTGTTCAACATGGACGGCAAGACCCTGCCGGGCCAGCTGCGCACCGAGGCCAAGACCCTCAACAATCCCCTGTCTCCTTCCGCGGCATCGATGCTCGCTGAGATGGTCGGCGGGAGCCTCAGCCGCGGCCTTGACGAACTCGAAAAGCTCTCGATGTTCGTCGGTCCAGGCGAGGCAATCACCGAGCGGACTTTGCGCGACGTCGTCGTCCCGTCCCGAGAGTGGAACATTTTCCGGCTCGTCGAAACCGTCGCGGCCGGAGACATCGGGTCCTCCCTTCGGCAGCTGCAGATTCTCGTTGGCAGTTCGACCAAAGCCGAAGATGCGGCCCACGGGCAGATCCTGCCCATGCTCCATCGCCAGCTCAGGCTGATTTGGCAGGCGAGACTCGTATTCGAGGCAAGAGCCTCCGCGGACGCGATCCCTGCCGAGGTACGAGCGATGTTCCCCGAGAAGCCATCCTTTGCCAAGGAGCAACCCTACCGGCAGAGCAAACTGATGGCGCTCGCGCGCAACATGCCCCTAGCCTCCCTCGGGCGCGGGATGCAGTTGATCGCCGACGCCGACGCGCGGCTCAAGGGGATGCTCCCCGGCTTCACCGCGATGGAGACCCTGGAGTCGACGATTCTGCATCTAGCGACCGCACTGCGGGCGCAAGCCGCCTAACGATTGATATCTGAGCCCCCTTGAGAGGCTCTTTCATGGCAATCAATGCCTGAAGTGTCGCCCAATACTCGTAGGTTGAAGGGCCTAAAGTCCTCCTTTGAGGGAGGGTTGGGAGGGTGATCAACCGCCTCCAATCTGCCAATGGTGGCTGCCGGTTGCGCTCTCAATTCCCCAGGCGTGACTACTGAGCGTTCATTTCGCGGACGAAGTCGTCGAAGTACGGCCTTGAGTCCCAGGGACCGGGAGCCGCCTCGGGGTGATACTGGATCGAACTCGCCATCAGACCCGGCAAATGAATCCCCTCGACGGTGCCGTCGTTCAGATTCAACTGCGTGACTTCCGCGCCGGTGCCCTTCAGCGACTCCGGATCGACGGCGTAGCCGTGGTTCTGCGAAGTGATCGTCACCTTGCCGGTGCGAAGGTCCTTGACCGGGTGGTTCGAACCGCGGTGCCCGAATTTGAGCTTGAAGGTCCGACCCCCGACCGCGTGGCACAGAAGCTGATTACCAAGGCAAATCCCGAAGATCGGCTTCTTACCGATCAGGTCGCGGACCGTCTTAATAACCGGCTCGAGGCGCTGCGGGTCGCCGGGGCCGGGGCTGAGCAGGATGCCGTCTGGTCGGTGGGCGAGCACCTCATCTGCGGTCGCGGTATAAGGCAGGACGATCGGTCGGCAGCCGGAGCGCCAGAAGCGGCGCAAGATGTTGAACTTGAGTCCACAGTCGATCACCACCAGACACTTGCGCCCTTCCGGATCGGGCTCGTCCATTTCCTCTTTGCCAGCCGGGCCCCACTTGTAAGGCTGACTCGTGCTGACGGTGGCGATGAAGTCGGTGTCGTCATATCCGGCGGCGGTCTTGAGCGCTTTTTGCCCGGCCTCCACATCGTAGGCGATCACGCCCATCGTGACGCCCGCGCTACGGATGTGCTTGGTGATCGCCCGAGTATCGAGCCCCTGAATCGCCACGGTGCCGCGCTCTTCGAGAAGGGCATTGAGCGATTTGGTCGCCCGCCAGTTGCTCGGTACCTCGCAGGCCTCGCGGACAATCAGCCCGGCGGGCTGAATCTTGTCGGATTCGAAGTCGTCGTCGTTGACTCCGTAGTTGCCAATCAGCGGGTACGTAAGGAGAACGATCTGCCCCGCATAGCTCGGGTCGCTGAGGATCTCCTGGTAACCGGTCATGCCGGTGTTGAAGACGACTTCGCCAACGGTCTGCCCCCCCGCACCAAGCGCCAAGCCCTCATAAACCGAACCATCGCCAAGCACAAGGAATCGCTTCAAATCAAGAGTAAAGGATACCTCGTTCGGCTCCGTACCTGGAATCAGGGAAGCCCAAAAAGGATACTGAGCCGAATATTCGAACGATATGCTAAAACTCCTTGGTATATATCAATTTCTTTGATATGATAGAATTCGTTTTGATACAGTATTGAAGGTATTCTTATGATCAAGAAACTCCGCAACTTCACCATGAATCGGGCCTTTGCTATCTTCTTGGCATCTAGCCTTGCGTACATCGCCAACCCGATGGCGATCAATTCTGCCGGACAAGCGATCGACAGTACCTTAATTCTGGCACTCAGAAAACCGAGTTCCAGCTTTTCAGATGCTCCGACCAAGCCGTACTTGGGACCAAATCCAGGGCGTGACCCGAACCGCTCTCGCCTATGGACTCCCGCCCTTCGCGCGGATTTGGAGCGCTCCCGTTATCACCGCTCGATCGACCTGGTCTTCGCCTGCGTCACGGATTGCCAGGGCGGCGGCTCGGATGGCGGCGGCTCCGGAGGATCGGGTGAAGGCGGAGGACCTGGCGGCGGGGGTACGGGCGGGGGAACCACCGGGGGTGGCGGAGTTACACCCGGCTCGTCCCTGAACACCAATACGGGAAACAAATGGACGCCGCTTTCGATTGTGGGTTGGAAATCACGCGGGCAGAGCCTGGTCAATGTGACCTTGTCGCACAACTCGCTCAGCGCTTATGACGGCCCGTTCGGGAAGAACTGGACGTTCACCTACGATGTCTCACTCGTTTACACGCCCGGCTCGTCGGCGATCATTCACCGGGGAGACGGCATGGTGCTTCCGTACGCGGTGAGCGGAACAAGCTTCACCACCCCTCCGGGTTACCACAACACTCTTGTTCATAACATCAGCGGAACCTGGACGCTCACCGAGGTCAACGGTAGCCACCAAGATTTCGACTCCTCCGGCTACCTGTCGAGCATCACGGATCGGAACGGGAATGTCATCGCAGTGACGCGAAATACTTCTCACCAAGTGACCCGCGTGACCGACTGTTCAGGCCGGTACGTCTCGTTCGCCTACGGCACCAACAGCAAAGTATCGACCGTCACCGACCCGACAAGCCGGGTCTGGACATATGCTTACAACACGAACAACGACCTCACGGGTGTCACCTACCCCGCGCTGTCGGGCTCTACCCACACCCGCTATTTCACGTACGATACGAGCGACTGTATCTTGACCGAAACCGACCTTCGGGGCAAGGTTTGGACCTTCACGTACGACACTGGGCATCACCTGACCAGCTTTACCGATCCGACATCACGAGTCGTGAGCTACAGCTATGGCACGTCGGCGGTCACCATGACCCTGCCTGACGGCACCCATACCGTCGTCGACAACTACAGTTCCGGCAACCTCGCCAGCCGCGTCGATCCCGCAAGTTACTCCACGGCCCTTACCTACGATACAAGCCTTAACGTCCTGACCGTCACGGACAAGCGCGGAAAGGTTTGGACCTACACCTACGATTCGAGCGGCAACCGACTTACCGACAAGGACCCCCTCCTTCATACGACCACGACCACCTATAACTCAAAGGGCGAGCCGCTCACGGTCACCGACCCGCTCAGCCACGTCAATACCTACACCTACGACACTCACGGAAACCTCTTGACCGTGACGAACGCCCTGAGCAAAACCGTCGCGACCTACACCTATGACTCCTACGGCCAGCGGCTCTCAGGCACCGACGCGACCAGCGTCAACGCCAGTCGCACATACGATACCGATGGCAACGTCGCGACGACCACGGATGCGGCGGCCGCGACGACGACCCTCGCCCACGACACTCTGGGCCGTCTCACGTCCGCGACCAACGCTCTGAGCCAAGCCGAGTCCATCGCCTACGACGATTGGGGACGCGTCGCGACGATCACGCACCCGGACTCCACCACGGCGAGCGCGACCTACGACTACGAGAGCAACCTGGTCTCCAGTAGCGACGAGAATTCCCACACCGGCTATGTCGCCTACGACGACGCCGGGCGAACGACCTCCACCACCAACGCGCGAAGCGACGGAGAAGGGTATGGCTACGACACTAATGGCTGGCTCCATACCGTAACCAACGGTCGATCCAAGACCCGCACCTACACCCGCAACGTTCGCGGAGAGATCACCGGGCTTACGATGCCGGATTCCAGCACGGAGAGCTGGGCCTACAACGCCAACGGCCAGCCCTCTTCGTACACCAACGGAGTAGGAGACACGATCCTT
>JBBQPZ010000022.1:0-64283 GCA_038216655.1 Fimbriimonadales bacterium | reverse complement strand
GCGAGTCCATCATCATCAGCTCGGTTACCCAGATTGCCAACGTGGGTAAGCAGTGCGAATGACGAATGACAGAATGACGACAGATTCAAAAACGGTCACTTTGGCCCGAATGACAATGCACGAAAACCAAATGACAAACCAACCGTCCAGGGCAGCGCCCGAGACTCGTGTCCGGGAATTTTGAAAAGACCTTCGTCCATCAAAGGAGTACGCTCCACAGCATGTTGCGTCGCCCGATCCTGCTTGCCATCAGCTTCACATTTGCTCTCACCGCTCCCGCCTGGGGTCGCGAGGACATCCCGAATCTCCAGGCGCTCAAGGACCGCATCGTCGAGTACCACGACTCGGGCAAATGGGATAAAGACATCGAGGCGGTGGTAAAGAAAGCCGAACGCGCCCTCGACAGCGGGCTTCGCAAGAAGATCGCCGGCAAGCCGGCGATCGTGTTCGACATCGACGAGACCGCCCTCTCCAACTGGGAGATCGAGAAGAAACTCGGATTCGGCTACGTTCCCTCGATCTGGTCGGACTGGGAAAAGGCGGGCACCGCGGTTCCGGTCAAGCCAATTCTCGAACTCTATAAGTACGCGAGGGCGCACCAGGTGGCGGTGTTCTTCGTCACCGGACGCCGGGAATCGAGCCGGATGGGGACCGAGCAGAACCTGATGAACGTGGGATACGCGGATTATGTGGAACTCGTCATGAAGCCGGAGACCTACAACGGCCCGGTGGTTCCCTACAAATCCGGCGCACGCGACGCGATCATGAAGCAGGGCTACCGAATCCTCGTCAACATCGGCGACCAGGACAGTGATTTAGACGGAGGATTCGCTGAGTCGCGATTCAAAGTCCCGAACCCGATGTACGTCGTCAAGTAGGCAAGGGGCGTGCCTTAGAGGGTCGCTTTCAGTCAAGATAGGTGCCAGCGGGACAAACCTATGGGGCACAACACTTCTCTTCGACTCGGATTGGCACCGGCCCTCTTCGGGATTCTCGTCGGCTCCCTCATGGCGGCTCCTCCCAAGGTCACCGTTCGTTCGCCGAGATCACGCATCCGGTTCGATGCCGATTGGCGATTCCGGAAAGATCCCGTCGGTCTGGCGGCCGCTCCGTTCAATTGGACGTGGCGCCCGGCCGACTCGGTCAACCTCCGTGAGCCCAAACTACCCGCCGATCTCGAAACTGGAGTCTGGCTCCCCGCCAAGATCGGCGACGATGTCTTCCGCGGTCGCCTCGGCTACGCGTGGTTCCGCGCGACCCTGCCCACCCCCGCCGACCCCGCGAATCTCACTCTTCACTTCGAGGGGATCGACGACAACGCGGTTGTCTTCCTGAACGGTCAACGGTTAGCCGTCCACGAGGGCTATTCGGAGCCATTCGACGTTCGGATCGCCGAAGCCTGGAAACCGGGTCAGCCGAACAACCTCGTCGTTCTGGTCCAGAACACCGACGGCCCCGGAGGCATCACCGATGCCGTCTCGATGGAGTCCCCGCGACCCGACGCCGCCCCCGACGAAGCCGCCCCCGGCTACCGGGATGCCGATTGGCGGCGAGTTCACCTGCCCCACGACTACGTCGTCGAAGGTCCGTTCTCATCGCAGGCACCCGCCGGACACGGATCCCTACCCACGACACGTGCCTGGTACCGCAAGACATTCACCCTGCCCCTCGCTGATAAGGGAAAGAGCGTTTGGATCGACTTCGATGGCATCTATCGCAACAGCGCCGTCTATCTGAACGGGCACCGACTCGGCAATTGGCCAAGCGGCTACGCAGGGTTCCGATACGACATCACTGCGGCGGCGAACTACGGCGGTCGCAACACGCTGGCAGTCCGAGTCGACCCACGCGCTCCCGAGGGTTGGTGGTACGAGGGCGGCGGCATCTACCGTCACGTCTGGCTAAACGTGGCCAACCCGGTCCACGTCCGCCCCTGGGGCACCTTTGTCAAAACCGCTGTGCTCGGGCCGCAGGGTCAGCTTCACCCGGACGCCGACCTCGCAATTTCCACGACGGTTCTCAACTCCGGCGCGGGAACGGCGAGTTGCATCGTCACCAGCCGCGTGGTCGCACCCACCGGCGCGACCGTCGCCACCGTCCGCACGACCCGCAACATTGCCCCCCGGGTCGAAAACGCCGTGTCGCAAGCCGCGGCGCTGCGCGCCGTGCGACTCTGGTCGATCGAGCACCCGGACATGTATCGCCTCGTCACCACGATCACCATCGCGGGCAAGCTGGTCGATCAAACGGAGACCCCGTTCGGTATCCGCACGATCCGCTTCGACAAGGATCGCGGCTTCCTCCTGAACGGGCTACCGGTCAAGCTCAAGGGAACCTGCAACCATCAGGACTTCGCCGGAGTTGGCGTGGCAATGCCCGATGGCCTCCTCGATTGGCGCATTCGCAAGCTCAAGGAGATGGGATCGAACGCCTATCGCTGCTCGCACAACCCGCCGACCGCCGAACTGCTCGACGCCTGCGACCGCCTCGGCATGGTCGTGATGGACGAGACCCGCCACCTCGGCGATACCGTCCTCCCGAAGACCCCCCGTGGTACCAAGGCCGACGAGCTCCTCGAACTGCGTAGCATGGTCCTGCGAGACCGCAATCACCCGAGCATCATCATGTGGTCGCTGGCCAACGAGGAGCCGCTGCAAGGGTCCGAGGAAGGCGCGCAGATCTTCACCTCGATGCGCAACATCGTGCGCGCGCTCGACCCGACCCGTCCCGTGAGTTCGGCGATGAATGGCGGCTGGGGACGCGGGATCAGCCTCGTCGAAGATCTCGTCGGGATGAACTACGGGATCAACTCCTACGATCGAATCCGCGCCCAGATGCCCGATGTTCCGATGTTCGGCTCCGAAACCGCCAGCGCCGTCGCAACCCGCGGCATGTACACCACCGACAAGGTCAAGGGTTACGTCACCGCCTACGACACCGCGACGCCGGGCAGCTACGCTGCGACGGCGGAGAACGCTTGGCGACCCATCGCCGAGCGGCCCTGGATGGCCGGCGCGTTCGTCTGGACCGGGTTTGACTACAAAGGCGAACCCAGTCCCTACGGCTGGCCGTGCGTCAACTCGCACTTCGGGATCATGGACATGTGCGGATTCCCGAAGGATACGTTCTATTACTATCAGTCTTGGTGGAGCGACAAGCCGGTCGTCCACGTCCTGCCGCACTGGAACTGGCGCGGAAATAACGGCCACCCGATCCCAGTTTGGGTCTTCAGCAACGCCGAAACCGTCGAGTTGTTGCTGAACGGCAAGAGCCTGGGCACCAAGACGATGCCGCGAAATGGCCATCTTGAATGGACGGTCCCGTTTGAGCCGGGAGTCGTCATGGCACGGGGCTATCGGGCCGGCGTGTTGGTCGGAACGGACAAGGTGGAAACCGCTGGAGCACCAGCGTCGCTTCGTCTCAAGACGACCCGATCGAGGCTCCTCGCCGATGAAGAGGACGTGACTGTCGTGGAAGTTCAGCTGGTTGATGCGGCCGGTCGTCCGGTGCCAACCGCATCGAGCGACGTGCAGTTCTCCGTGGCCGGTCCAGGCCGGATCGCGGGTGTCGGCAACGGCGATCCAAGCAGCCACGAACCTGATCAGGCGAATTCTCGCCACGCATTCAACGGTCGATGCATGGTGCTCGTCGGCAGCACCGCCCGTGCGGGCAGCATCGTACTTCACGCGACCTCACCCGGTCTCAATGGCGCGACTCTGGCATTTACCGCTAGTTTGGGCCGGGCCCGGGTGCCCGCTCCGCAAACGATTCAACCTCGCAGGCGGTAGACTCGAAACTCAGCGTAAGGGTGGTTTCGTGGACGCTGTGTGCCTGGCGCTCCGTGCGTTAGCGCCGTGGGATTTACGATGAGTTTTTCTGATTCGTTTGTTTGGGGCGTTGCAACGGCTTCTTATCAGATCGAAGGCGCGGTCGCGGAGGGCGGGCGAAAGCCATCCGTCTGGGACATGCTCTGCCGCAAGCCGGGAGCCGTTTTCGAAGGGCACACGGGCGACATCGCCTGCGATCACTACCACCGGTACAAGGAAGACATCGCGCTCATGAAGGAGCTCGGTGTCCAGGGATACCGCTTCAGCCTCGCCTGGCCGCGAATCATGCCCGACGGCACGGGCAAAGTCAATCAGGAAGGACTCGATTTCTATAACCGTCTCGTCGATGGCTTGCTCGAAGCAGGCATCCAGCCGTGGGCGACGCTGTTTCACTGGGATTATCCGGTTGATCTTTATCACCGTGGCGGCTGGATGAACCCCGACTCGCCGAAGTGGTTCGCCGATTACACGGCGGTCGTGGCCGACGCTCTTTCGGACCGAATTAGCAACTGGATGACCCAGAATGAGCCACAGTGCTACATCGGCCTCGGTCTCCAAACCGGCGTCCACGCCCCCGGCGACAAGCTGCGCTGGGACGAGATTCTCCTCGCGATCCACCACTCTCTGATCGGGCACGGGAAGTCGGTACAGGCGCTGCGCGCTCATGCCAAGCAGCCGCTCCGGATTGGCATGGCACCGGCCTGTGGCGTCGGCGTCCCCACCTCGAATTCCGAAGCCGACATCAACGCCGCCCGAAAGTCCACCTTCGAAGTCACGACGGAGTCGGCTTGGCATCTCTCCTGGTGGCTCGACCCGGTCTTCTTCGGCCAATACCCGCAGGAAGGAATCGACCTGTACGGCGACAAGATGCCGAAGTTCACCGCCGAGGAGATGCAGATCATCTCCCAGCCGCTCGACTTCTTCGGGATGAACATGTATCACGGCAAGTACGTGACCGCGGACAAGGATGGCAAACCCGTCGACGCCGCCAAGGTCATCGGCTCGCCGATCACCGCCATCAAGTGGCCAGTCATTGCCGACAGCCTCTATTGGGGCGCGCGCTTCTTCCACGAGCGGTACGGCAAGCCAATCATCGTCACCGAGAACGGCCTATCCAACCAGGACTGGGAGATGGTCGACGGCAAGGTCCGCGATCCCCAGCGCATCGACTTTCTTCACCGCTACATCAGCGGCCTCAAGCGCGCCGCCCGGGAAGGGATCCCCGTCGAAGGCTACTTCCAGTGGTCGCTCATGGACAACTTCGAGTGGGCGGAAGGCTACAAAGAAAGGTTCGGCCTAATCTACGTCGACTACCCAACCCAGCGCCGCATCCCGAAGGACTCCTTCTATTGGTATCAGGCGTTAATCAAAGCCAACGGCTGCACGCTCTAGCTTCGCCAGATCAGAGAGTATTGAGTATTGAAGAAGGACCGCCGGTTCCGCTCTCAATACTCAATACTCTCTGAACTATCCCAACGGCTAGTCTCGCCAATTCCGCCATCGCGCCCGGATGCATGATCTCGTAGCCGTGGGTATTCGCCATCGGCAAACCCAGCGTAATCGGGCGCGCGCAGAGCCCCTTGCCCGCCGCGCATGACGCGTCACTCCCGCCTCGCGAGAGCACTTGGAACTGAAGATCCATCCCGAGCATTTGCCCAACTTCCGCGATCAAGTCGCCGTCCGAGGCCATCATCGTCGCGTAGCTATCTTTTGCCCAAACCGTCGGCTGATCGCTAAGCTCGACCGGCGCGTCCGGCACATCCGGGCCTAATTCCAAAGCGATGCATACGTCTGGCTGAACCCCATGCAGGTAGAAGAGAGCCCCCTCACCCCCGACTTCCTCGGATGCGGTTGCCACAAACGCAACGGGCAAACCACTCGATTTGAGCTCGTCCAAGGCCAACAACCACGAGACGAGATCGGCCCGGTCGTCAAGGAAATACCCCGCGATTAGGTTTCCGATTGGAGTCAGGGTTCGGCGGCTCCGAGCTACGACGACCCGGGTGCCAGGTCGCACGCCACGGTAAGCAAGCTCAACCTCGGTCAGACCCGTGACGACCTGAACCATGTCCCACGTCAATCCCTCTTTGGCCTGCACCACTGACGACTCCGCCGCCTCCGTGTGGATCGAGCCGAACGAGAGGATCCCGGTGAACGGCGTCGGAGTCAAAATCTCGACCGGTCCCTCGCCCAATTTCCACGGCAGAAGGCCGCCGAGGGAAGTGACCGACAGCGAGCCGTCCGGCCCAACCGCCCGCACGATCATCGCGATCTCGTCCATGTGGGCGGTGACCATGATCTTCGGCTTTACCCCAGCTTGCAAGTCGACGATCAGATTGCCTTTGGCGTCGGTCCGTGACTCCAGACCGAGAGTGGCGACATGCGCGCTCAATGCCGCGCGAACCGCCTCCTCCTGCCCGGGAGGGCCGGGGATCGAGACGAGTTCCTGAAGCAGCGCGAGCGGGTCCACCGCTTCACTTTATCCGAACTCCGGGCTCGGGTTTTCGGACCAATCGGCATTCGATGCGTTAGCCTGTCCCGAACCTGCGTAGGTCAGCCTATACTGTTACGCGAGACTTGCTCGAGGAAGAGTTGGTGATTAGAAGGTTCGAACTTAGATTTTTATCCGTGGCCCTAGGCCTCGTTGCATGTTTTGTCGGCATCGCTGTCGGCCCCAGCGCCGCGGCGCACAAGCCGGTCGCAAAGCCCACCGTCGACTACAATCGCGACGTCCGCCCGATCCTTGCACAGCACTGCTGGGTCTGCCACGGTGCCGATAAGGAAGCGCTGAAGAAGACCGGGGGTATGAAGCTCGACAGCTTCGACGGAGCCACCGCCGACCGCGGCGGCTACCGCGCGATCACCCCGGGCAACCCCGACAAGTCTCTCCTCCTCAAGCGCGTCACCGACGACGAGTCTCCGATGCCGCCGCCCGCTTCCGGCGTCAAGCCCCTCAGCAAGGCCGAAGTCGAAACCCTCCGCAAATGGATTTCCGAGGGGGCTGAATATCGAGCGCACTGGGCGTTCGTCGCACCCACCACGCCGCCGCTCCCCGCGGTCAAGAACGCGAAATGGGCGCACAACGACCTCGATCGCTTCATCCTGGCTAAGCTCGAAGAAGACGGCCTCGCCCCCGAGCCGGAAGCCGACAAGCGCACCCTCATCCGCCGCGCCAGCCTGGCGCTGACCGGACTGCCGCCGACTCCCGCCGAAGTCGAGAACTTCCTCTCCGACAAGCGCCCCGACGCCTATGAGCGCGTCGTCGATCGCCTCCTCGCCAGCCCCAGGTTCGGCGAGAATCAGGCCCGCTACTGGCTTGATGCGGTCCGCTACGCGGACACTCACGGCCTCCACATCGACAACGAGCGCTCGATCTTCCCGTATCGGGACTGGGTCGTCCGCGCCTATAACGAGGACCTCCCTTACGATCAGTTCACCGCGTGGCAGATCGCCGGCGACCTCCTCCCGAATCCAACCACCGAACAGAAGATCGCGACCGGCTACGTCCGCCTGAACCCGACCACCAACGAGGGCGGCGTCATCGAGGCCGAGTTCCTCGCCAAGAACACGATGGACCGCGTGGACACGACGAGCACCGTCTTCCTCGGCGTGACCCTGCAGTGCGCCAAGTGCCACGACCACAAGTACGACCCGTTCACGCAGCGGGACTACTACAGCATGTACGCGTTCTTCGACAGCACCGCGGACACCCCCCTCGACGGTAATTCGAAGCTGCACGAACCGGTAATGAAGGCCCCGACCCCGGCCGAAAACGCACGCCTCCAGGTTCTCCGGGGGCAGCTCCAAGCGCTGGTCGCCAAGACCAAGCCCGATGATGCAACCCAATGGGCGGCGACGCAGAAGGAGCGGATGCCGACCGTCGGGAAGTGGGAGATGAGCGGCCCCTATCGCGCCAAGGATTTCGAGACCGCCTACGCGACCGACTCTGGTCCCGAGTCAGGCAAAGACGTGACCTGGCGACCAAGCAACTTCTCCCTTGAGAACCCCACCACGCCGATCTTCAACACCGAGAACGCGTCCGGCTACCTCCGCACGACGCTCACCGTCGATGCTCCCGCCGACCTCGATGTCCGGCTCGGCAGCGACGACGCGATCAAGGTCTGGCTGAACGGCAAGTCGGTGCTGGAGAACAAGGTGCTCCGCGCCATCGCTGCGGACCAGGACAAGGTCACGCTCAAGCTCCAACCTGGCGAGAACAAGCTCCTGATCAAGATCGTCAACGCCGGCGGTGGAGACGGTGCGTTCGTCGGCCTCGGCGGCGAGCTCACCAAGCGCCTGTCCCACGTTCGCGACTTGGCGTCCAAACCCTCACGGACGGCCGCCGAGAACCAGGAGATTGCCGAGATTTACCTGGAGATCGGACCCGGCTCGGACACAGCTAAGAAGTATCGCGAGACCCAGGGCAGCTACAAGACTCTCGAAGCGCAGGTCCCGTTCACGTACGTAGCCAAGGAACTGCCGATGGCCCGGCCGACCTTCGTCTTAAGGCGCGGGCAATACGATCTTCTCGGCGACCCCGTCGATCGGGCCGTCCCGACCGTCTTCGGGAGCATCCCCCCCAACGTGCCGAAGAATCGGCTCGGCCTCGCCAAGTGGATCGTCGACCCGAAGAACCCGCTCACTGCGCGCGTGATGGTGAACCGAATCTGGCAACAGCACTTCGGCACGGGGCTCGTGAAGACGAGCGAAGACTTCGGCACCCGCGGCGATTGGCCGACGCACCCCGAACTGCTCGACTACCTTGCCACCCGCTTCGTCAAGGACGGCTGGAGCATTAAGAAGCTCACGCGGATGATCCTGACCAGTGCGGCCTACCGTCAGTCGGCGGTCGCCTCCGAGGCCAAACGGCTCAAGGACCCGTACAATGCCCTGATCTCACGCGGCCCGCGCTTCCGACTCGACGCCGAGGTGATCCGTGACTCCGCGCTCTACTGCGGCGGCCTGCTTGATGAGGTCGGCGGCGGACACGCCGACAAGACCTACCAGCCACCCGGACTCTGGGAGATCATCGCCTACCCGATCAGCGACACTGCCAAGTACATGCAGGATCACGGCGGCGCGCTCTATCGCCGCAGCCTATACATGTTCTGGAAGCGCACCAGCCCGCCCCCCGCGATGCTCCTCTTCGACGCCCCGATGCGCGAAAGCTGCGTGGTGCGGCGGTCGAGAACGAATACGCCGACTCAGGCCCTCGCCAGCCTCAACGAAACCGGGTTCGTCGAGGACGCCCGGGCCATGGCCCAGCGCGTTTTGGAGACCAAGCAGACCGACGACGCGCGAATCGACTACGCCTTCCGACTCGCCACCTCCCGCCCGCCAACCGCCAAGGAATTGGCAGTGATCAAGGACTTCCTCTCCCAGGAATTCGCCCGGTACAAGGCGCACCCGGTCGAGGCGACCAAGACCCTCTACATCGGTGAATCCCCCCGCAACCAACGCATCTCCGAGCCCGAACACGCAGCCTGGACGCTGGTCTGCAACCTCATCCTGAACCTCGACGAGACCCTAACCCAACACTAAACACCGTGGACCCAAGACGCGAACACGAATTGCTTCTCACCCGCCGCCAGCTCTTCGGGCGCACCGCCCTCGGCGTCGGCACCGCCGCGCTCGCGAGCCTGCTTCATGGCGCGCAGGTTCCCCAGAAGCCGGTAATCCGCTACGGCGGCCAGCCCGGATTCCCGAACTTCGCCCCGAAGGCCAAGCGCGTGATCTACCTCACGATGAACGGCGGCCCGAGCCAAATCGACACCTGGGACTACAAGCCGAAGCTGATTGACCACTTCAACGAGGACCTGCCGAATGAAGTGCGTCACGGTCAGCGCATCACCACGATGACCAGCGGGCAATCGCGCTTCCCGGTCGCGCCCTCGAAATACAAGTTCGAGAAGCACGACAACAACGCCGACGGAGTTTGGGTCAGCGAACTACTGCCGCACACCTCCAAGATCGTCAAGGACCTATGCGTGATCCGCTCGATGTTCACCGAGGCGATCAATCACGACCCCGCGACCACGTTTATCCAAACGGGCTCGCAGCTTCCGGGTCGACCGAGCATGGGTTCGTGGGTCAGCTACGGACTCGGCACCACCAACGAGAATCTGCCGACCTACATCGTGCTCCACTCGACTTGGAGCGCCAAAGCGGACGCCCAGGCGGTCTTCACCCGTCTGTGGGGCTCTGGCTTCCTGCCGAGTGAGCACCAGGGCGTCGCCCTGCGCAGCTCCGGCGACCCGGTACTGTTCCTCGAAAACCCGCACGGCGTCGACTCGGTCACCCGGCGCAAGATGCTCGACGGCATCTCGAAGCTGAACGCGATGCAGCTCGCGCACTTCAACGACCCCGAAATCGCCACCCGAATCGCGCAGTACGAGATGGCGTACAAGCTCCAGACCAGCGTGCCCGATCTGATGGACCTGTCCAAGGAGTCCGCCGAGACGTTTGAGCTCTATGGCGAGGACGCCCACAAGCCCGGCACCTTCGCGGCGAACTGTCTCCTCGCCCGCCGAATGGCGGAAAGAGGCGTGCGCTTCATCCAAATCTTCCACCGCGGCTGGGACCAGCACGGCAACCTGGGCGGCGATCTGCCTCGCCAGTGCAAGGACGTCGATCAAGCTTGCGCGGCGTTGGTGACGGACCTGAAGCGGCGTGGGCTGTTGGATGACACGCTGATCATCTGGGGCGGAGAGTTCGGGCGCACCGTTTACTGCCAGGGGCCCTTGTCGAAGGAAAACTACGGCCGCGACCACCACCCGCGCTGCTTCTCGATGTGGATGGCGGGCGGCGGCGTGAAGCCGGGCATCGTTTACGGCCAGACCGACGACTTCGGCTACAACATCGTCGACGCGGACGGCCACCCCATCAACGCCACCCCCGAGACGTTCACGCCCGGAGCGGTGCACGTCCACGACTTGAACGCGACGATCCTGCACCTACTCGGGGTCGATCACACGAAGCTAACCTATCGCTTCTCGGGAAGAGATTTCCGGCTGACGGACGTCCATGGGCACGTGGTCACGGAATTGATAGCTTAAGGTCAAGAAACGGACCTCCGAAGCCCCTTCCTCTTGCGGCGATGATTGTGCGCCGGAAGAGGAAGGGGTTGGGGATGGAGATTCCGGAACTTGGAGTTGGCACGGTTTGGTTCTCCTTCACAATCCATTCCGTGTTAACCGCATGGTCTAGCCTGACAGTCCGAACCATCCCCATTCACGTTGCGGCCAACTTGTTTAGATCCAGGCGGAATTCGACCCACTTCGAGAGATCGCCGATTTTGCCAATCTTCGATCGGTGGGTCAACCCATTCGTAGTAGCAGGCGCAGCATGGGTGCAGCGGAAGTTCTGGTCCGCCATAAACCGGAAAGATTTTGCCTTCGGATTCGTTGCACAGGGCACACACGCACGCATCCTTCGCTGTGTGATAGATCTCGTAATACACATGTGTAAGCCGGGCGAGCATAGAAAATGTCAACCAACTGAGGGCGAAGCCTAAGAGTTGTTTAGAGTGCGGTGACCTGGAGTCTGTTGCATTGCTCGGTTCGTCCTTTAAGAGTGGCAGGCAAACGCACAGAGGTCTTTCGTTCGGGGTCTGGAGCGGCATCGATGCAACCGGAGTTGTTTCCTCTCAACTGGGAAGAGCGGCTCTCAGATTGTCCGTTGGTTCTTGCTCTGGGTCCGCTCGTAGAGCGAGTCTTAGGGGATCGGCTTGGGGGTCTTTACCAAGATGGGGGTGGAGTGCCTTATGATCCCGTGCCCATCTTCTCGGTCTGGCTTTACGGCTACTTAGAAGGAGAGCGTTCCTCTCGCCGGTTGGAGCGCTTTTGCAAGTACGACATCCGCTATGAATATCTGAGCCGGTATTGTCGCCCGGACTACAGCACGCTGTGCCGGTTTCGGCAGCGCCTGTCTAGCATTTTGGACTCCTTGTTCATGGAGATCGTCCAGGCTTGTAAAGAGGCAGGCCTTGTAAATTGCAAGTCGGTGGCGGTGGATGGCACCAAGATCATGGCAAGGAAGACTCAGTGGCGTAAAGCGGTTGAGGAATCCGAGGCAGCGGATGCGTTTGAGGCCCAGGCTCACACGATGCTCACGACCCATGGCGAGTACTTGGTTGGCTACAACATTCAAGCGGTGGCCGACACGCAGACCAGCATTGTCGTTGGCTACCTGGCGACTAACCAGGCCAACGACTCTGGGCAACTGGGTCCGGCCCTTGAGGCCACCGAGAAGCTCCTGGGAAACAATCTGATCTCAAGACAGGCCAACGCAACAGACTCCCTACTCGCGCACTCCCAAAGGCTCGACCAGCCATAATAAAGCCAACTTAACTAAAGGAGTTTGGACAATTACATGAAGGTCAGCATTATTGGAGGCGGTGGTCGCGTTGGATCGGATGCGGCGTATGCCCTCCAGCTCGGTGGAGTCGTGCGAGAGATCGCTCTTGTTGACATGAACGCCGATATGGCGGCCGGTGAGGCGCTTGATTTGCGCCATGGCGCCGCTCTTACTTCGAACCAGAAGTTCACATCCTCGGGCGACTACACGGTCGTCGATGGCAGCGACTGCGTGGTGATCACCGCCGGTCTGCGGCGCAAGCCCGATGAGAGCCGTCTCGAACTGATCAACCGCAACGTCGGTCTGTTCCGCGGCATCCTTGACAGCCTGAAGGCGGTCAAGCTCAACGAAGGTGCGACGATCTTGGTCGTCAGCAACCCGGTCGACATTCTCACCCAGCTCGCCGCCCAGAGCGGCATGCTCCCCAAGGAGCGTGTCCTCGGTCTCGGCACCGTCCTCGACACCTGCCGTTTCCGTTCGCTGATCGCCGATCACTTCAACGTGAACGCGCTCGACGTCAAGGCGCTGATCCTTGGCGAGCACGGCGACTCGATGGTGCCGATTCTCTCCTCCGCGACGATCGGCGGCGTGCCGATGTCGTCCGTCCCGGGTTATGCCGAGGCGATCGACGACGTGTTCGCGTTCACCCGCAAGTCGGGCGCGGAAGTCATCCGGCTCAAGGGCGGCGCGGGCCGCGCGGTCGGTATCTCGATCAAGGAAGTCGTGGAAGCGATCGCCCTGAATAAGGAATCGGTGCTCCCGGTTTCGGTCGTCCAGTCCGGTGTCCTTGGAATTTCGGACATTGCGCTCTCCCTTCCGACGGTCGTCGGCCGGGGCGGTGCTCACCAGATCCTCGAACCGGCGGTCAACGACGCCGAGCGCGAGGGACTGCTCAAGTCCGCCCAAAGTCTCAAGGATGTCTTCGCCCAGTTGGGCTGATGAGGACAATCACGAAACGAGCGAGAAGTACACCTACGTCCTCGAAGGAAACCACCTGCGATTCAACCGGAACGTCGTCGCCCTTGGCGAGCGGCAGTTCTTGAAGGAAGCGGATGAGGCTAAATGAGGATTAGCCTCTCAAAGCTCTCCGGGATCTGGTCTCGGCATCGGATCGCGGCGATCATCTCAATCGCGTTAGTCGCAGGTTTCCTCTTCACCGCTGCCCGGGGGCCTCACAATTTCACCCCAAGCCCCGACGGGCAGACCGGCGTAAGCTGGTCCGCCAGGGAGGCCTACCTTGCCGAGTCTGGGTTCCACCTGCAACGAGGAAGGATGATTGTCCTTCTTGAGCGAGGAGAGATATTGGCTTGTAATTGGCGCGACCTACGCCACGTCACCTTGATCGTGAGCCCAGATACGGTCAAGAGTGATCCGGATCACTCTCTAACCGAATTGGAGTGTTGATGTGCAACGAGGTCAACGGTAGCTCGTATGCCTCAGGGTTAGATGTCTCCGGGCTGGAACCTCCAAAGACCTCAACCCTGAGGCTAAGACCACCGATTGCTGCTCCTGGCGTACGATAACAGCGTGAGCGCGACGTGATCCACCGCTCGCCAACCTTGATCCCGGTACAGGCCGTTCGCTCGGAGGAAAGCACCTCGCGCCCCCGGACTTCAACCCGATCCAGAAAGCACCCCATCGTCTGGTTCAGCCGAATCCTCAACCCCGCCTCGGCCATCGTCACCGTGTGGTTCTTCGAGTCGACGGTCACCCGCTGAGCCGACGCAAAAGAAGGAAGCGCAACCACGATGCCTAACAGGGCAAGTTTCAACATGGAACGACCGAACCGTACCCGTTCCTCCTTCAATGGCTCGCGCCGGATGAGGAGCGAGCAGGGTAGAGATTCCGGGAAGACGGCCGGAGCGCGGACTTCAGTCCGCACCCCGTAACGGGGCTTCGGCCCCGGCGAGCCGTCACTCCGTCTTCATCGCCTCTAACCGGAAGCGATCCTGCACGAGCCCGCGTAGGTAGCTCACCACCTCGTAGATCCGCCGACCGCGATCTTTGTGGCGGAAGTCGAGCAGTCCATCAAGGGCCTTCAGAACGGACTCCGGGACTTCCCGCATCCGCGAGAGCTCCACCGCGGTCTGCGCGGCAAGGGTCTCGATGTCGTCCTCATCCCGCAAGCACTCCCAACGCGCGACGATGTGCTGGGCTTGGCCTTTGAATAGCATGTTCCTTCTCCAAATTCACTCAAGGCACCCAAGTGGGTGCGTAACGTCGAGTGACGTCCGCCGCTAAATAGAGGAGTGGGAGAGGAATCGCATAGCGGGCAGATTATACACGAACCGCTTGAACCGCCTTGTAAGGGGATGACCTACAATTCAGCCATGGAAGCGACCGTGGTGATTGTAGGTCTGGTTGCCATCGCGGGCATCATCTTCGGCATCGCCCTCATGATCGACAACCTGATCACTCAAAAGAATCCTGGTTGCTTCTATGTGACGTGGCGCAAGCCCATACTCTGGGTACTAGCGGCATGGCTCGTGCTCTGCCTCGGCGCGATCATCGTGCCCGCTTTCCAATCCGCCGCGTCAGCAAAAGAAGGGACCGAGCGCAGAGCGGCATTGCAGGCTTTGGGGGTCGCCGTGCTCGTATACGCAGGCGATCACGACGACGCCCTTGCTCCCGCATCCCGCTGGCGCGATGTCCTCCCATCGATGAACCCTCCCATCACGAGACCCATCGCTTTCAATCGGTCTCTCGCGGCGGTGAGGATGGACTCAGTGGAAGACGTCGACCACTGCCCGCTCTTGTTCGAAACCTCATCCAAAGACCGCAACGCCAGCGGCGGAAAAGAAATCCTCATTCCCGAGCCGAGACTGGCCGTGCCTCCAATGGTATTCACGCTCGGAGGGGCCGTAAAGTGGGCTAGGTCCGACCTGATCTGGGCCCAGAAGGTGTCCCCATCTGAACGCTGAACCAAGCTTGACGAGCCCCAACTTGTATGCCTCAGGGTTAGATGTCTCCGAGCCGAAACCTCCAAAGACCCCAACCCTGAGGCGAAGACCACCGATTGCTGCTCCTGGCGTACGATAGAACCGTGAACGCGACGGATCACCCGCTTCGAATGGCACGCTCACTGCCCGAGGTCAACCTGGTGTGTCTCCTCATCCCCGCAACTCTGCTGGCGCCTTGTGGCTGCGAGACGACAAGGGTGGCGCCTTATGCAGAACATGTTTGTCTTTATCGTGGCCATCGCGACATTGAAGAATTTGGATGCCTCGGGATGCTTCGGCCCGAGCTCGGGCAACAGTCTCGGGCTGGGGCGGTTTGATACCTAAAGAGTCGCCAAAGATGAAGCTCTCCGTCCGCACCATCAGCTTGCTGGCCCTATGGGTCGTCCTAGTAGGTTTCGTGACCTGGCAATTGGGTTCACGCGCCTATGCTCGCTTGGCGCAATCGATTTCCGGGGTTGAGGCCGTAGAGATGACTAGGGTGCCTAGCCCCGACGGTAGGTTTGAAGCTGTTCTTTCCCAACTCAGTCACGGAGCTTTCAGTTCGTTCGACTACGAAGTGAATGTCGTGCAGAAGGGAGGGAGAGGCGACGTGGGAAGCGCGGTGTTCTTGTGCACGCATCTCGGCATGAAGGACCTCTCGCTGAATTGGCAGGGTGGGAAGCTTACCATCGGCATTCCACTCGATATCGAAGAGATTCGGGCGAACCCGTCGGTCGACGTGGGTAACACCACTATCCCAGTTAGCTATCTCCGCGAATCGGGCCCAGTGCTGCCCGCCTCCTACACCGGCGCAACCTCGCTTGCTCTGCCGATACCGCCAAAGATCCAGGTTAATCGTTGGCTCTTCCCGTTTACTCTGGGGGACCGAGAGGGAGTCGCGATGGTCTCCTACCAACCGCAGATTAAGGAGCCGCATTTCGGCCCAGTAACACTTCAAGTTTGCTGGAGTGATGGCACCAAAACGCAACCCCTCGTCGTTGACCCCGCCAGTTATGGCCCGACCGTACACGTCCTCAGGCGCTGGCGCGGCGGTATCGACCTCGTCGTAATCAATTCAGACAACGACCAGTCGATCTCCTACCTATATCGGGTCACCGCCTCGGGGGCGGCTTACTTGGAGGACTTCTCCACCAAGGGACACTTCGAGTTCCGAAAGGGAGGCCTCAGCGAGTTCATCGACTTTGAAAAGGCTAAGGAGTGGGGCAACACGTTGCCTCCGCCTTCGAGCCTGAAGTCAACCAACCCCATGATGGAATATCGATGGAGGTTCGACCCTAAAAGCGGTGGCTATGAGCCGACCTTTTCCAGGATGGTATCGAGATAGAGACGCATGGCCACCATCGCGGGTGCCATGTGCGAAGCACGTGAGCCGCCTAGTCTGAAGTCGGGAAAGACAGTGTGACAAGCCCTAACTCAACCGGTCCGATCGAGATTATCGCCTTCAACCACCTGATGGAATCGGACGAATTTGCCTGAACCTGGCCATGAGGACCCAAATAGATGATCATCTCAGCCCTGCTGCTGACCCTTAGTCTCCACAGCGGCCAAGCGTCAACTTGGGGAGAGCCCGCTGTAGACAACTTTCTGTACTCGTATGAATCGGGGACGGGAAAGTTCGAACTTGAGCGAGACCATCAAAGGGGGACCATCAAACGTATGAGGGACCGTTCGCCGGGAGCGACGTCGGTTGCCCTTGAAGTCCTGAGCGATTTCATCCGGAAAAACCCCAGAAGCCAATATGGGGTTATTGAGGTTATCCGGTCTGCCAAGTACTGGCTGGTTGATATGTTCGGCCGTACCAAACCCAATCCTCGCCATCCCGAAACCATCGTGTTTCCCGATGGCTGGCACCTATGTTTCCGCGTCTCGGGTAGCAATATCCGTTCGATTAGCCGCTGGGAGTTGCTTGGCGAGCCATATTAGTTCCTGGATGCCTGGGGCGCTTCCGTCTGAGTCAACTTCCTACCTTGCCCAGAGTCCGAGGCTAAAACGCCAGGATTGGAAGCAAGGGGTCTTAGCCTCGGGACTTGGATGGGTGGCGGTGAGAAAGAGTGGCCACAGCATCCCGGGACATCCAACCGTCCGCGGCTGGTTCCTTTGTCAGACTAGTGATGCGTGATTGTTTGCCTTCGGACTTCCCCGTTCGCCCAGCCAGTCAGAAGCAATCCGCCCTTTCCAAGAGCGACGGCGATGCAGGTTCCGGACGGCCCGTTGGAATCCCTCCAGTGGACTTTCAGTGTGTCCGGATACTCTCGGAGGGATCCGTCACCAAATAAGGCGACGAATCCCGGGTCGGCCGGCTTTGCGATGAGGGCGATGGCCCGGTGTCCAGGATGCGGAAAGACGTCCTTACGCTTCCAAGTTCCCGTCTCGACGGTCTGCTGAAACTCTGCATTGCCAAGCGCAATGACTTTTCCGTCTGCGCGGAAGGCGCACAGGGTCAAGAACCCCCCGAAATACCCCTTGGAGAATCCACCCTTGATGTCTGCGACCTTTCGCCACGTGCCTGCTTCATAGACAATGGCTTGATCCCATCCCAAAGCGACTAACCAATGACCATCTGGCGAGGCGCAGAGGAGTTGATCTGCTGGCGACGCGAACATCGCGATCGTCGAAAACTGCCTCTGCACATGCCCTGCCAAGTCCGTCACGAAGACGGTGGACAGGTCTCCTGATCGAGTCGCCAGGCACAGGGATCGGCCGCAAATTGCCGGCGGCCCCAAAGGTGCCCTCGGAACGGCAAAGGATGAGCGCGACGCACCCGTGCGAGGATCGACCATGTAAACACGGTTATCGACGCCGATCACCGAAATCAGGTTGGCATCGATGAAGGTGAAGAACCCGCGGGCACGAACCCGGCACTTCTTGGCGGCCCAAGTCGATGTAGAGAAGAGCGTCAGTTCTGTCTCGCCCGTTCGGATGGCGGCGGTTTCCCCACCCTCGCTCAACCCGATCCGTATCGGAGTCTCAGGCGGGCACTGGACGAGCAAATCGCCAGCGGGTGAAACACTGCGGGAGGAGAAGGGGCGGCAGGAGGATGGTGCCAGCAAGGGTCAAAATTCTCGTGCCTCCCATCAACAGGCGTGGAAGCTTCAACGTTAGGTCTATGAAAATAGCCATTGCGGTCCTCGAGCTCATCCGAGAGTCAAACATGTTGATCCCACCTGGCATTCTAGCAATGGATTCCTTCGTGGTTGGTTGTTGGTCCCAAAGGTGGGCGTTTCACCGAGCTAGGGGCGGCATCGGATGCCTCGGGATCCTCCCGCCCGAGCCAACCTCCTACCCATGCTAGGATCAGTGGCGGTGAGAAACAGTGGCGACAGCATCCCTAGGCATCCAAGAACTCCTCGAGCCGAGCGCTTCTGGCCGGGAGATGGTTCACCGAGCCAGGAAGTCCGCCGTGACGATCGGGAGCGGCTCCGTCGTCAGCCGGTGGTCCGCCAGCGATGGCTGGTAGGGAAAGATCCGGTGGGCGAGGAACGCGATGTGGCCGTCTCGGTCCTGCGCCTCGCCAAGCAGGGTGATGTACGGTGAGCAGATCACCGTGTGCCCGTCACGCTGGTACACCTCGTCGAAGCAGGTCACGTTCAAGAGCCCGGTCTCGTCCTCCAGGTCGAAGAACATCACCCGCTTCCCGCTCGCCGTCGGCGGGAAGCGTAGCCGGATCGGGTTCCCGACCACGAACGCCTTGGATCCGGGACGAGCCCGGCTCGCTTCCGCCGAAGTAATCCCCCCGCGGGCAAGGATACGAGCCCGCTCGAACCCCATCAGATGGATGTCCACATCCATCCCGAGTAGGTGCCTCTCATGGATTGCCTTCTCAACTGCGTCCAGGTCCCCGACCGACAAATCCAACGGTGGCGCGTGGTGCACCAGCGGCAACCCGTCCGCCGTCGACGCCACCAGCTCGGCGTACTCGTAAGCCGCCGGGATCGCCCAAAGCAACGACCGCCGATTTGCCACCAAAGAATCGAAAGCGCCGCATAGGATCAAACGCTCCAACTCGTCCCGATTCGGACGCACCTGCGCCACGAATTCCATGAACGAGTCGTACGGTGCCCCCGACACAATCCGAGCCCGCACCTCTGCCGACAGCCCGTTGATCTGCCGGAGAGCCACTCGAATCCCGCCGTTCGGAAACGTCATCTTCGGATCCACGAGCGAGCGCACGTCCTCGACTTGGAACTTCTCGCCACTGAGATTCACATCTGGCGGCAGCATCTTCACGTTCCGCGTCCGCGCCTCGTTCGCGATCGTGCACGGCCCGTAATAACCCGCCGGCTGGGCGTCGAGAAGCGAGGCAAAATACTCCGCGGGGTAGTTCTGCTGACACCAAATCGAGCGGATCGAGACCTCGGCGAACGCCAGCGCGTGCCCCTGCGCGAACCCGTAGCCCTGGAACACCGCGACGAGCTCGAATACCTCGTTCGCTACGACCTCGGTGTAGCCGTTTGCCATGATCCGCCCGACCACCATGTCCCGCACGGTGTGGATCCACTTCTCCCGCCGCCGCTGGTGGATCTTCTCGCGGATATCCTCCGCCTCGTCCGAGGTGAAGTGCCCGAACTCCTGGAGGAGCATATCGACCTGCTCCTGGAAAACGATGATCCCGTAGCTGTCCTTGAGAATCTCATGGATTCCCGGGTGCGGGAAGCTGTACGGTTTGCCGCGCCGCCGCGCGATCAGTTCGTTGATCTTCACCGCTCCACCGACGCCAGGCCGGATCCCCGCCTGGACGAGGCTGGCGTCGTGCAGGTTCGCGGTCTTTAATCGGATATGCGCCTGCCGCATCGCCGGCGAGGCTGACTGCGGGATCCCGATCAACTGCCCCGCCCGCATCGCCCGGTACGTATCCTCGTCGTCGAGCGGCACATCCTCGACCTGAAACGCGGTGTTCTGTGACCGAATGCGCTGCTGCGAACCCGAGAGCACATCCTGCCCACGCAGGCAGAGGATGTCGAACTTGTCGAAGAAGTGCTTCGCACTCCGCTTGTCCCACTGGATGATCCGCACGCCATCCACTGCCGAGGGCATCGCGGGGACGGTGTCGCAGATCGGGCGGCTCGACACGATCACCCCCGACGAGTGCGCGCGCATGTTCCGAGGCACATCCATCAGTAGTTCGGAGAGCTTGAACACCCAGTAGAACGTCTCCCGCGGAATCCCGCTGTCGCGGAGCTCCGGCTTGGAGTCGATCGCCTGCTCCAATCGCTCGGGCGTCACGCTGCCATGCAGTCGTTTGGCGAGGAACGCGAGGATGGGCTCGGGTACGCCCATCACCTTCCCGACCTCGCGGATGATCCCGCGCGAGCCGAAGGTGCCGACCGCCGCGACCGTCGCCACGTTCGCCTCGCCATACTTGCGCGAGAGGTAGTTCCGCACATCGTCCCTCCGATGCGCCTCGAAGTCGATGTCGATATCCGGCCGCTTGCTCGCGTCCTCCGGAAGGAAACGATCGAAGTGGAGCCGGTGCTCGAACGCATCGATGCGTGACAGTCCGAGGCAGAACGCCACCGCAGAGTCCACCACGGACCCGCGCCCGCTGAACAGAATCTGCTGCTCCCGCGCCCAGTCGCACATATCATGAGCAAGCAGAAAAGTCCCCGCGTACTGGTTTCGAGTCATCCGCTCAAGTTCGAGTTCGAGCCGTTTGGCCAGCGCCTTGCTCACCCGAGGGTGCCTACGTGCAGCACCGAGAAAGGTCAACTCCCGCAGGGCCCCCGCCTCGTCATCGCAGATGCGCGGCAGCTCGGTTCTTACCGGCAACACGCTCGGTTCGCATCTTTCCGCCACCCGCAGGGTGTTTCCCAAAAGCCAAGGCAGGTCCTCGTACAGCTTCGCCATCTCCTCCGGGCGGCGCATGTACCGCTCGGCATTGATGTCCCGCATCGGAAGCTGCACGACCTCCGGCTGCTCCGGCGCGCGACGCGGCTTACGCCCGACGACCTCCTCGATCGCGCACAGGCTCTCGATGCACGCAAGCATGTCGCGGGCCGGAAAGTGGTCGCGCTGCTCATGGGTGATCGCCCCTCCGGCCACCGGCATCACGCGAAGCTCCTGAGCCAGCTCCAACAGCCGAGGGGTGGTCGTGACCTCCCACGGATAGAAGCTCCGCTCGATTTCGATGAACACCTGCTCGCGTCCGTACAACCCGATGAGCCGTTCCAAGACCTCGCGCGCCGCGCCGTAGTCGCGCTGGATGATAGGTCGGGTAAGCGGTCCGCCATGCCCGCCAGTCAGGCAGAGCAACCCTTCCCGATGCAGAGCCAGCCGCTCCCAACTCCCCAGCGGAAAAAGCCGAGGTTCGTTCAGATGGCAGCAAGAAACCAGCCGCGATAGGTTCATAAACCCGACCCGATCCCGAGCGATCAGCACCACCTCGCCCCCCTCGTCAAGCTCGATCGTCGCCCCAATCAATGGCTTCACCCCGACGCCATGAGCCGCATGCGTGAATTCCACCGCCCCTGCCAAAGAGAAGCAATCCGCGAGCAAGGCGCTTTCGATCTGCCGATGCGCCGCCTTCACCGCGATGTCCGGCGCGGTGAGACAACTCCGCCCGAACGAGTAGCCGCTCAGCGCGTGCAACGCACAATAGCTTCCTTGATGCACCTTGTAGGAAGCAAACCGCTGCTCTTTAACCAGACCACAAGCGCGCGCCGCTTTCTCGTCGCGCACTCGCCGAACCCGCAGTGAGATCTCCTCGCGATGATCCTCGACCCACGGCGTCGGGTCCGAGCCGATCAGCCTCGCGCCAACCGGCGGAAACTCACGCACGACCTCGCGCCGAATCCCGCCGATATCCATAAACCGATGCACCTCCCGCTGGGGCTGATGCGCCCACCACTCGCCCGATTCACGCCATCGGGCGAGGGTCTCAATGCCATCCGGTGGCACGTTGCCACTCCTTCAGAACTCGCGCTCGCCTTGCAACTTCGATCTGATTCGCCCGCCGCAGCGACTCCTCGCCGAACACCGTGTGCACGTACTTCAGAGCGGGATCGATCGTCGGCCTCTCCCCGCTGCCCTCCAGGCTGGGTTGCTTCACGCGTAGCTTGGCGAGATCTGAAAGCCGCACCCGCAAGGCGGTCACTGCCTGCCCGATCTTGCCCGTCAGCATCAAACGCAACGCGATCAGCACCGCGCGTTCGTGGGTGATCGGCTTGGTAAACCGCCGCTTCGCCTCCAGCGGCGGCCCCTCCGCGAACTCAACTTCGGCATGCACCTCGGAGGAGAACTCCCCTCTCTCCCCGAGCCGCTTTCCTAGCTCCGCCGCAAGTGAAACCAGCCCGTTGTCCACCGTCTCCAACGACTCGACCTCGCCGTCGAAGGTTAGATACGCCCGCACCTCCCCATGCGGATAGAGCGCCTTGACAGGATCGGCGATTCGCCCTCGCACCGCTTGAAAGATCTGGCGCCCCTCCGCGCCGAACTGCCGCTGTAAGACATTCTCCGGTATCGCCCGCGCCGACCCGATCGTCGGATAGCCGAGGAACTCCAGCCGCTGCCGCTGTTCCGGCGTCGCCAGAAGAAGCTGCCGCATCGGCAGCGGATCCAAAAACTCCTCCAGATCATCCAAGGCTCCCGACAAAGAACGATGCCGCGAGGCCAACTGAGCGAGCCACTTCGAAGGCCCGAGCCCATACCGCATCGGCAACCCAGTAAGCACCGCCAACTCGCCGATCACCCGCTCCGTGATATCGAAGACGTTGGGATGCAGACTCAAATCCAGCGCCGCGATGTGCTGATCCACCGGCTCAATCACCCCGGTATAGCTCGCGCAGACGTCCAACCACTCCCGCTGCCGCTCCTCGTATTCCTCCGCCAACCACTTCTTGACGAGGATGTCGTGCACCACCGACTTCGCCTGCCGCAACGGCATCCCTGGCGACACCCGTGTCTCCCGCGCGAGGGGATTTACGTCGAGCACCACCCGATCCCGGGTCACCAAAAGCGCACGGTCGGTCACCCCAAACCGCCAAGCATAAAAGCCCTGCATCTCAATCCAAAGAACAACGCGCTTACTCTTCATCACAACTCGGCACTCGAGATTATACAAGACATTCGTCTACATATTTAGCATCTTTCTCCCGATCTTCAGCGTCCAGTAGTAGCGCGGGTTTTCCAACCTATGCTCTTGCGCATTCGTCCCAACCAAAGAAAGCGCGATAAGCTAGTACGTCGATGGCCGAGAACTCCAACCCAGATACCGATGCACCAATCTGGACCCTCAACCTGTCCAACGCGTTTCTCCTGCTCGACCCCGCCGGCAACGAAGTCCGTCTCCCAACCTGGAAAACCGAGGCTCTCCTCACCATGCTCGTCACCGCTGGCTCCATAGGGGTACCCAAGGAGACCGTCTCGACTCGGCTCTGGCCAGGACAGCCCTCCCCCCAAGCCGCCGCGAATCTCAGGCAGACTGTCCGCAGGCTCCGCCTCGCGATTGGATCCGACCGCGTGCTCGCGGTTCGAGATACCTTTCGGCTCGCCGAGGACTTCCTCGTCCGCACCGACGAGTCCGCCGACAGCGTCCGCCCCCAAACTCACGACTCCCCCGCCAAACAAACGCCGATCCAAGCCTTGCTCCAGATGGTCAATTGGGCACTCGACTTCGATCCGTCCCGCGCCGTCGACCTCCTCCGCAGCAATCACGACATCGCCCTCGAATTCAGTCCACTGGACCTCAAGCCCCTCACCAACCGGTTGATGCACACCTTCAAGCCGAGCGACCCCCTATTCGGCTGGGCACTTTACTTTCTGGGGAACGCCCAGTTCCAAAGTGCGGGCTTCTCCGAGGTCACCAAGACCTTCACCCGCGCGATGAACCACGCCCGCGAGTTTGCCGACGATCAACTCGCCGCCCTCTCCGTCGTCTTCCTATGCGCCGCCGCCCTCTGTCACGGCCAAACCAGCGTCGCGCGAAAGGCAAACACTCATCTCAACACCCTTGCCGGAAGATCCCAGAAAGCCTTTCTGCGGGGTCACGTGGTGGGCACCCAAGGCGCTCTGCATCAACAGGAAGGCCGCTTCAGCGAAGCTCTCATGCTGCTTCGCGAGGCGGTCGATCTCAGCGCGGAATGGCCCCAAGAGCAAGCTCATATCCAAGTCCAATACGCCTTCTGCCTTGCCACGGTCGGACAGATCTCGCCCGCAGTCCAGATTCTCGATTCGCTGAAGGACTACTGCAATCCCACCGACTTCCAACGCTTGCAAGCCCACATCGGTCTCGTCGAACAGATGATCCTGCTCCGTGACCACCAGTTTCACGCGTTGCGGGACATGTCATTCCCCCTCATTCGACGCGCCAGCGCAACCGGCTCCGGGCAGACCGAACTACATGCCCGGGAAGTCCTCGCTGCCGGCGCCTGGGAAGCCGGAGAAAAGGACCTGGCCGAGAAAGAATGGCGCGCCGCGATCGGCCTACGCCGCAAGCTCGGCATGCGACCCACCACGTGGGACCGCGCGCGCCTCAAAGATCTCCCTCTCGCGATGGAGCTCTTCGCTGGCTCGTAACATTACGAGTTCCGACTTGAGCTTCTCAAACAAATGTGACAAGGCGTGACAGAAAGTGGGGTGACTGGCATATTGGCTCGTACACTCCCCGTCGCACCATGAAGACATTCCCCATTCTCGTCACTTCATTGGCCTGCGCATGCCTGACGGCACTTGCGGCGGCCGCGCCTGAACTCAATCCGTACTTCACCACATTGAGTGGGGTGCAGGACACTTCCAATATGCTGAACGGGTCCACGACCTTCGGATTCAGCCTCACGACCAACTCGATTGATCCGACGACCTACATCAACGAAATCAGCTACGTCGGAGACTCGAGCTTCGACTCCAACGTGACCTTCAATGTCGCCGATTACGGCGGCAATGTCGGCCACCTGGGTAATGGATTCTCGAACAACGATTACACTCTCGGCACGGCTTTGGGCTCGAACCAAACCTACTACTGGAGTGACGTGTTTCATCACGACGGAGCCTTTAGCTCGGCGATCGCACCCGGCTCCTATCACTTCGACGCTCTGTTCAAGGGCGGCGCGGACGCGAGTGCGACCGATACGCTGTTCGATATCCCGCTGACCGTTGAGATCGTCCCGAACATCGACGTCACCGAAACCGAAAGCCAGGATGTCACCGTGATCAACCAAGGCGGCACGGCCACCGTGTCGTCGACGATCACCAACCACATGAACCGCAACTTCGTTTCCACGACGTGGTACACGGAGTTCATCAACAACGGCACCGACGGACTCGCCTTCAACTTCGTTGGCGACTGGTTTGATCAGACGGTCGCACCAGGTGACAGCCGGACCGACTTCAATACAACCCAGACGGCGGACATCAACGCCAGCTTGGGGATGTACAGCGGTAACACCGGCGTAGTCGGCGGTCTCTATAACGGGGACAACTTCTACTTTGGGTCGGGGGTCAACACGAACATCCAGGTCGTTCCCGAACCCGCTTCGATGCTCGCCCTGGCGGGCTTTGGATTCCTTGTGGTCCGTCGCCGCAAGCGTTGATTTCACTTCTTAAGGAGAGGTGGGGAAACGGCCCTCGGAGCAATCCGAGGGCCTTTGTTTGTCCTTAACCCCCTCTTAACAGGGTCAGGGCAATCTCTTAACATTCATGATCGCCACTCTGATCACCCTGCTTGGCCTCCCCTCCTTTCCGTCGATCAATCACCTCCCGCTCCCCGCGGACGCCCGCGAGTTCACCTTCGTGGTGCTCGGCGACAACCGCCCCGCCGGCTCTGGCTTGCCGCCTACCCCTGTCTTCGCGGAGATTCTCAAGGAGGTTGGCTACATCAAGCCGGCGTTCGTGCTCTCCTCCGGAGATCTTGTCTACGGTAACGAGGAATCCCTGGAGCAGTACAAGAAGGAATGCGATCAGGTCAGCGTCTTGGTGAATGCGCTGAAGGTGCCGTTCTTCAACGCGCCGGGAAATCATGAAGTTGCCGGTCGCCAGGAGTTCCAGGCCGAGTACATGCGCCGTTTCGGCCAGATGTACGGGAGCTTTGAATTCGGCGGATGCCATTTCACCGCGATCGGCACCGACGAGGCGGGGCAAAGCGGGTCTCTATCCGCGGACCAGCGATCCTGGTTAGAAAAGGACCTCGACGGATCCAAGCCGACCTACGTCTATATGCACCACCCGGTATTTGCCCGCAAGGACAACGCCGAAGCGAGCGCGACCGTTGCGAGCGCCGACGACCTCCACAACCTCTTCAAATCCCGAAACGTGAAGGCAGTATTCGAGGGGCACGACCACGTCTACAACCACCAAACCCACGACGGAATCGAGTACGTGATCGCCGGCGGAGCGGGTGCACCGCTGGACGCCGCCCCCGAAGAGGGTGGATTTTTCCACTATGTCGTCGTTACCGTGAAGGACGGGAAGGCGACGATGAACGTGGTCCCCACCCAGGCGATCCAGATCACTCATGACCACGCCCAGGTGCGGGTCGCGAGCTACGCCGACTGCGATCTCCCCCTCAACGACCTGACGATCGACACCCCCAACCGTCCCACCAAGGTGACCGGCACGCTCGACAAGAAGGGAAAGCTAAGCGACGTCCCCGTTGCGATCCAGAGCATCGAGAAGGTCGGAAAGGCGTACCGAGTCCACCTCCAATTCACCCTCACCAAGCACCGACAAACGATCCTGACCGTGAACTGACGACCGAGTAGTTGCGCAGGTTTTCCAACCTGTGTCTCCGAGAAAGTTGGTTGACTTCCCAGCCTCCTGCGAACAAGTAATGACAAGAGAACAACGGGACGCAGAGAGCCAACCGATAAGTGATGACGAAGCGAACCTTAAGAGGGAGTCCCCTAATCATCAGCTCGAACCCTAGAAATCAAAGATGCGCAGACGTGCAATTTACGCTTGAGTTGTCATCCCGACCAAGTCCGCCCACTTGTCTCTGCTTCACCGCGTGCTTGTAGGCGGCCGCGTGGAGGGACCTGACTGGAATCGCCTACCGCATGTCTCCCCACGCACCCTTTGAAAGTGAGACATGCAAGAAGCAGCTACCGTCAGGTTCCTCCACTCCCCCGCATCCGACCAATCCTCGAACTACGAACAAGTAGGCGGGATCGGTCGGAATGACGAATGACCATGCACGAAAACTGAATGACAAACCAACAGTCCAAGCGACCATCCAGATCACTGCCCAAAATTAGTGTCCGGGAATTTTGATAAGACCTCCATCATTCGTCACCTAGATTCCGGACCGAGTCTGTATCCCGACCCTGAGCGCCCGGACATCCAAACAACGAATCGCCATTCCGCGAATTCCGCAATCGAAGACAAGCGCCGACAGAACCGCCTGCCGTAAATTAGCTCTGTCGATGCACACAGAGACACGGATCGAATACATCGCGACCATCCGAGAAATGGTGGAGGAACTCCAGAACAATCTGGACAATCCGCCCGGCTTTCGTGAACTCGCGGAGCGGGCGTATCTCTCGCCCTATCACTTCCACCGAGTCTTTCGGGCGATGGTGGGGGAGTCTCCCGCCGAGTTCGTGCGAAGACTCCGGCTCGAGAGGGCCGCTTACCAAATCCGGCGCACGAAGGACTCGATCACTGAGATCGCATTCGGAGCGGGCTATGCCACTCATGAGGCGTTCACAAAGGCATTTCAAGCGGCGTTCAGCGTGAACCCAAGCGGCTTTCGTAAGGGAAGTCGCGACTGCTTTGGGATCCAGGCCCGTAACAACGTGCACGTCATCGACGGGGGCTTCACCCTCTTCAACCTAATCGACCACGGAGTTATTGACATGAAAACTGAAGTTCTACACCGGGACCGTCAACGCATCGTTGGCTTGCACCACAAGGGTCCGTACCATGAGATTGGCGAAGCCTTCCAGCGCCTCGGACCGAAAGCGGGCCAACTCGGCCTGTTCGCCATGCCAAACGCATTCGGTGTCGCGATCTACCTGGATGACCCGGAAACCAAACCCGCCTCCGAGCTTGATTCAGTCGCCGGGGTTTGCGTCCCCGAAGGAGTCCCGATCGGAGACATGGACGAGTCGCACCTTTCGGAAGGGCGTTACTTCAAAGCCGAGTTCGTTGGCCACTATGGCGGCCTCGGCGAAGCTTGGGGTGCCGTGCTCGGCAAGCTCATTCCCGAAGGCGGCTACCAACTGCGCGACGGGCTGATGTTCGAGGTGTACCTGAACGACTGCAACGTCACCCCCGCCGACGAGCTGCAGACGGATATCTACGTGGCGATCGCTTAGTGGGAGTCTGAGTTGGAGGAGGTTTGTGATTCCGAAGGATGTTTGTGCCGAGAGATCTGACGGTAATCGCATATTGCTCCCAACCGCAAAACCCAATCGGTCCCTTCGAACGCGCAGGAGACCCTGACGGCCAGATCTCTCCATGTCGCTAAGGCTCCCTCGGGTAACAAGTTCCTCCAACTCCAACTCCAACTCCAACTCCAACTCCAACTCAGACTCAGACTCAGACTCAGACTCAGACTCAGACTCAGATTTCCGCAAGGCGGTACCCTCTCGCCTATGCCGCCGCGCGAGACTCCCAAGTGGCCCTGGGTCTGGAGCTTCGCGATGCTTCCCTTCGTCGGCTGGTGGATGACCGGACTGTTCGACCTCGACGAGGGCTTCTACGGCGCGGTCGTCGCCGAGATGAACCGACGGGGCGAGTGGATTACGCCGTACTTCAACGGCCATCCGTGGTTCGAGAAGCCGATCCTAACCTACTGGGTCACCAAGCCGTTCCTTTGGCTGTTCGGCGATACCATCGGCCCTCGCCTCCCGAGCATCCTCGCCACCGCCGCCACGTTCGGAGTTGTCGTCTGGTTTGCCCGACGTCGCATGAGCGACCTCGCGGCGGCAGGCGCGATCCTGATCCTTGCTACGAGTTTGCTTTTCGTGGCGCTCGGTCGCATGCTGATGACCGATCCGCTGCTCGATCTCGCGATCGTCGCGGGTTTCCTCACCTTCTGGGAGTCCTTGGTTGGCGACAAGAAATGGCGTTGGGTTACCGCCGCATGCCTTGGAGCGGGGGTACTCGCCAAGGGGCCGGTCGCGATCTTGCTGTTCATCCCGCTCGCGGCATGGACCTTCGCTCGCGAGCCAGAGCTAGGGGCCCACTTCAAGGGAGGCTGGCTTGTCGGAACGCTGATCCTCGCGGCGGTGATCGCCACCTGGTACGTCCCTGCCTATCTCGTCAACGGCCAACTCTTCGTCCAGAAGTTCCTCATTGAGCAGAACCTCCAGCGCTTCACCGGCGGTGACGCGGCCCATACGCTCGGTGGATTCGCGAGTCTCATTTTCTTCATCCCCGTGTTTCTCCTCGGCATGGCCCCGTGGTCGGTGATCCTCTTCAAAGCCTGGCCCCGAAACAAAGAGCGGACCCCGGAGGAGGCTCGGCGGCGCTACCTCGCCGCTTGGGCGGCGATCGTGTTCCTGTTCTTCACGATCAGTGGGGCGAAGCTCGTCCACTACATCCTTCCCTGCTTCGTCCCCGTCGCCCTGCTCGTCGCGGACTACCTAGCCACCCGGGAGGAACTAAAGCTCAAGCCCCTCATGATCGGCTCCGCAGTCATGTGCGTGGTCGTCAACGTCGGGTTCTACGCCTGGTACACCGTCTCCCACCAAAACGAAGCGCACGCCCTCGCCCGGGAGATTCGGGAGCTGGCCAAGCCGGAAGAGCAGGTGATCCTCTACCAACTTCCACGACGACAGAAGTCACTTGGGACGGGCAAACCGAAGATTCAGGAAACGAGTCTGCCGTCGATCCTGATGTACCTAGACCGGCCCGCGCTCGACACCGAGACAATCCCTCCCGCGAACGGCCACCCCGCCTACATCTTCACCCGGGTAGGGCGCCTTAAACCCGAAGACTGGGACGCTGCCAAAGGCCTAGGTTGGAACCCGAGCCGTTTGCAGAGCAAGACGCCGCAGGATCAATACGAGGTCTGGCGCCTCGACCCTACCGAAGCGATGCCCCGTTCGAATGCTGTTGAGGGTAGGTGAAATAAGGCGCGGCGTCCCCGCGCGTGACGCGAACGTGCCGGTTGTCTACCCACCAAATCTCGCGCTGATCGTTAACCAAGACCACAAAGCCGTTGCCCGATTCTGAATAGCTCTCGATGTGGTGAACGAGATACTCCCGATCCGGATCGAAGCCGTGAACGCCCCGCCCGGCGCGGGACGAATACTCATCGCAAAAGGGTTTGATCACTTGTACGTACATGCTTCTTTTCCCGCGCCCAGAGCGCTTGAATTAATCGACGCGTCGGAGTGCGACGCGTGTTCCCACGATAGGGCTACGATAGGACCGTGTTTGTCTCCGAAATTTGGGTCTATCCGATCAAAAGCCTGGCGGCATCCGGGTCGACTCGTCCACGCTGGAAGCCCGCGGCCTTCGCGACGACCGGCGGATGATGGTCGTCGACGAGAACTTCAAGGGCATCACGCAGCGGGAAACCCCCGCGATGGCGCTCATTTCGATGACGGGGACCGAGAATGGCTGGACCCTAAGTTCGCCAATCGCCGGTTCCGTCGGCCTGAACCGAGGCGAAGACACTGGGCAGACCGTCGAGGCCACCGTATGGGACAGCGTTGTCCAAGCCAACCTGGTTTCCGACGCCACCGATTGTTGGTTGACCGAGGCTCTGGGGCGTACCGCCCGCCTCGTCCGAATGACGGAAACCTCGGATCGCCACTGCCGGGACGGCCAAGTCAGCTTCGCCGATGGGTATCCGGTGATGATCCTCGGGCAGGCTTCCTTGGAAGATCTCAACGAGCGACTTGACCGGAAAGTGGAAATTAACCGCTTCCGCCCCAACTTTGTCATATCGGGTTCGACACCATACGAAGAAGACACCTGGGAGGAGATCGAAATCGGCGGTGCCCGCCTTCGCGCCACCACCCGTTGCGCCCGATGCATGATGACCACGATCGATCCTGTCACCGCTAAGTCTGGGCCCGAACCTCTCCGAACCCTGGCGGGTTACCGGCTCCATGGGAAGGCGGTCGACTTCGGGATGAACTACGTTCCGGTCGTCGAAGGGGTGGTTCGGGTCGGAGATTCCGTTGTCCCCCTACGCACTTGAACGCAAAGGACTATCCTAAACGTCCCAAGCGAGAGAAAGAACGATGTTGAAAAAGGCGATCCTCCTGTCCATCCCGTTCCTGGTGGTAACGGTCGGCTTCACCCTCTGGTTCTTCTCATCCGCCGTGTGGCGAGACACTGCGAACCGGCTCGATGCCGATCTCGCGAAGGCGCGTACGCTGGGGCTTCCGATCGAGGCCAGCCAAATCGCGCCGCCGCGGTCCGTGCCCGATGAAGACAATGCGGCGATGACCATCCTCGCCGCGGAGACCGAACAAACTCTCTCTGGACCCAGCGACAAGGTCCTTAACGAGGTCGAAACCGAAACCCTGTATCCCGATGCGAACCCTGCGAAACTTTCCGCACTCCTCAAACCCGCCGACAAGGTAATCGACCTTCTCCGGAAGTTGAACGGTCAAACGGCCGCCGACTTTCATCGCGAATGGGATCTCGGGCCGCTGATTCTCTTTCCCGATCTCGCCCAGTCCAAGAAGCTCGTCAAGATCGTCGTTGCCCACGCGGAAATCGCTTCCATGAAGAAGGATTGGAAGACCTGCATTGCGGATCTCGAACTAGCGAGGAAGATCTCGATCGCCCAAGGGAGCGAGCCCACCCTAATTTCCCTCCTAGTCGGCCTTGGAGAAGAGCAGATCGCGCTCAAGGGGGCCGAGAGGTCACTGGATCGAATGGCTGAGATCCCCGAAGCGGTCGAACACCTCCGCCAATTCGCTGCGGCCCCGTCCCCGTTACCGAATCTCCGACACGCCCTCATGGGTGAGGTGTACTTCGAGGTCACTACGATTCGAAATCTCGACCTGTTCGGCGGCGAGCGAGCCCTGGAAGCGCAGATGCAGTCCTGGGAGGGCGGTGGCGGTAACCCGGAGCCATTCGTTCCGACGAAGCAGACTTTAATCCGATCGGGTATGCCAAGCGACACCAAAAAGCGTGCCTATCTCGCCCGCGTTCTGGAGTTTTGGAATCATGTATTGGACACCCCTTTTGCCAACGATCCCCTTGAGTTAGGCAAGGCTATCGATAAAGAAATGGAAAAGGTCAGCTCATCCAACGATCCCACGCAACGCTTGATGAAGGTCCTCGTCCCCGTATTTGGTCAGTCGGGACAGTCACTCGTCCGCATCGAAGCGCAGCGCCGCGTCCTTGCCGCGCTCTGTTCCGTCGTCTCGTTCAAGCAGCGGACGGGGCACTTCCCGCCGACGCTGGCCGATGCGGGAGTTACTACGAAGGATCCATTCGGCAACGGGCCGCTTCGCATGGTGCTCAACGGCAAAGGCGTACGTGTCTACTCGGTCGGTGCGGATGGCGTCGACAACCACGGGATGAGCCGTAGCGAGATGAGCTCGGGCGGGCAAGACCCCAGTCAAGCCGACGTCATCGACGCCTATCCTTCGCTGGTCACCCGCCCACCGGCAAGAAAGAAGTTCACCCGCGAAAACAAGCCGCTACTCCGGCCCAGCGTTGCCAGGATTCCGATCAACTAGTCCTTACGCAATAGCGCAGCAATTGACAAGAACCGGCGCATATTGTTCGACCGAACGACCACTAACTGAGTTAAGTTGAAAGAAGTGCAGCAGAAATGAAGGTCTTCTGGGTTCTCGGGGCCGTTGTCCTAGCGACCTTGGGCGGCGTGTTCTGGTGGTATCGCTCAAACGGTGAGTGGCGCACCGTTGCGGGGAAGCTTGAGGGTCAGGTGGCCAAAGCACGCCAACACGGCATCCCCTTCCAGGCCGCAGATCTTGCCCCGACCTCGGTCGTCTCCGAGGAGGATAACGGTGCCACCGCGATTCTCATCGCGACCGATGCCGCCAAGAGGATCGACGATCCCTCGATGGATTGGCGTGCCGTCGCGGTCGCAATGTTTCAGGATCCTCTCCCCATCAAACGGATCGAAGCGCAGCTTGCTCCCTATGCCAAGGTAACCGAACTCGCCCGAAATGCCGCCAAGTACCCGTCGTGCGACTTTCATCGAAATTTCGATTTCGGTTCCCGTCTCGACGTTGCTGACTTGACCAACGATCGACTCCTGGTTCGTTTGCTTTGCTTCTCCGCGGAGCTCGCCGCATGCCGCGGCGATGTCGCAAAGTGTGTCGGCGATCTCAGAGCCGCACGCCAAATCACGACGCTGATGGCCGCGGACCACACGAGCGGCTCCCTCATGGGTGCAACCTCCGCCGAACTGCTGCAGCTCCGCTACGTGTGCGTCTGCCTGAACAAGCTCGATCACAACGCCGCCGGCCTGGAGGCGATTCGGTCCTTCATGCGGGAGGACGCACCCCTCCCCGATCTCCGGCAAGCCCTCCGCGCCGAAGCCTACTTTGGGCTCAACATGGCGCGCAACTACGACGAGCCGGCCAAGGATCGAAACGGAGACGTCTTGCCCCCAAGCGGGGCCACCGATCTGGCCAAACTCCAGCTAACAGGATTGCCACAGACGCTCAAACGACAGGCCTACCTGGCTCGCTGCCTGGAAGTCTGGAACAAGGTCTTCGACGTGCTGGATCGGGGTGGAAAGGGGCTTGAGATCTCCAAGGCGATGGACGACGGCATGGAGGCAGCCTCAAGTTCCATGGACCCGACATTAGCCGTTAACCGGCTCATCTTGCCATCCCTCTACGACACCGTCACTTCCATTGACCTCGTCCGAACCCACCGCATCCTGGTCACCGATCTCGCGATGGCGCTTCAGTACCGACTCAAGACGGGCAAGATGCCCGAGACTCTTGCGGAAGCGGGCGTGCAAGACCGCGATCCTTTCGATGGCAAGCCCATCCGCATCGTCAAGATGGATAAGGAATGGCGGATTTACTCCGTCGGCGAGGATGCCTTCGACGACAAGGGCAAGACCGCGTACGAAGTCACGAACATCACCGACCGAATAGGCCCCCCGGGAGACGAGGTCGTCACTTACCCCGCAACTAACGGACCTTCGCGCCGCCGGAATAAGTGACGCGCCAGATCTTGTGACCCCATTCGTCAACGATCAACATCGACCCATCCTTGGCCTGAGACACGCCGGTCGGGCGGCCGTACACGTCCTTCTTCATCCGGTCGGGCACCCACCCAACGACGAAGTCTTCGTACACCGGATTCAGCTTCCCATTCGGGAAGCTGACTCGGACGACCTTGTATCCGCTTCGCGGCACACGGTTCGTGGAGCCGCGCATGCCGAGGAACATCGAGCCCCGGTACTCGGCGGGGAACTGCGTTCCCGTGTAGAACAGAATCCCCAACGGGATCGAGTGCGGCTCGACGAGGAGGTCGGGGATCGTCACGTCCGAGCGCGGCGGCGTGTCCTTCAGGTGCTTCGGGTCTCGGTGCTGGCCAATGTAGAACCACGGCCATCCGAAGAATTGCCCTTCTTTGACGCGGGTGACATAGTCCGGCGGGCAGTCGTTCCCCATAAAATCCCGCTCGACGCAGGTGGTCCATAGCTCGTTTGTTCCGGGCCGGATCGCGACGCCAACCGGGTTCCGGATGCCACTGGCGAAGATCTTCCGGTCGGTTCCGTCCGGCCGGTAGCTCAAGATCGCTCCGCGGCCGGGAGCGTCGATGTCGTCGTTGGTATTGGAGCCCACCGTCACCAGCAGCCGGTTGTCCAGGGTGAAGATGAGGTCGCGGGTCCAGTGCATGTTGTAGCCGTTGCCGGGGATGTCCTTGATCACGACTTCGGGAGGCGCTTGGGCTTGAAGTTGGCCGTCGCGGTACTTGAACCTCACCACTCCGTTGGTGTTGGCGACGTACAGGTAGCCGTCGTGAAATTGCAAACCATGAGGACCCTTCAAGCCGACGGTGAAGACGTGCTGGGTCTCTGCCACACCGTCGCCATCCTGGTCCCTGAGGACGGTGATCCGGTCCTTGGAGGATTCGACGCAGAACACGTCGCCATTCGGTGCGATCGCGAGCCATCGCGGGAACGTCAGTCCCTTCGCGAAGACGTTGATTTTGAACCCGGGCGGAACCTTGAGGGGAGCATCCTTGTCGGTCTTGATCCGCTTCGGGATGGAGATGATCGACTTACTCGGCTTGGCCAGGTGGTTAGGGTCGACGAAGTGCTTCGCACCGACACGGTCAGGAGGAAGGGCGAGGAGCGCGATCAGCGGAAGCATGTTACGAGTCTAGACGGGCAGCCCTAGAATCAGTGTCCAAATGCGTCCCTTCCGGACTTCCACGATAGTGGAAGTCACATTAAATGGCGAAAATCACAATAACCCTTCGGAGGCGGTTCCGCTCGGAGCCGAGGGACTTGAGACATATTTACACGGTTAGCTTGATGACGGCTCTGATCGGAGCATCCACGATTTCATTCTCGCAGGTTGGGGTCGACGGACTTTTGGGAGCGGAATGGAGCGGCTACACTCCTACCCACGTGACCCACGACGACTTTGCCCCAACGGGTAACTTCGGCGCGCCCGGCCCGACGACCGCGGGATCAGACTACGACATCTACCTTCGCGGCGATTCGCAATACCTCTACGGCCTGGTCACCGTGACGGGCACCCCTGAGGCAAACGCGGGAGCCTTCGCCAACCTCTACTTTGACCTCGACCCGCAGAACGCAAACGGGTCGGACTGGGGCATGGAAGTCACCAACCACCAAGCGTTCGTTCCAGGTCAGCCTGGCTACTACGGTCTTGGCTCGAACTTGGTGGAAGACCACAGCACGGGAACCAGCGTCGAGTTCGGCCTCAAGTGGTCCTACCTGATGGATGGCGGCAATCCGGATGTCACCTTTTACGGTGCCGGCCCCGTCCTCCCGGGCGGCAAAGTCGTTCTACGACTCTCCCAGTCGTTCGGCTACTCGGTCGCCGGTGGTGCGAGCTATGGACCCGACCGCCTCGGTGCCGCCTTCGCTCCGGTTCCCGAACCGGCTACGATGAGCATGCTCGCCGCCGGCGGCCTGCTGTTCTTGGGCAAGCGACGGAAAGGCGCGAAGTAGCAACCGTAGAAAGCCATGTATGAGGACTTGCCGTTGAACGGCAAGTCCTCTTTTCCTTTGTTGATCCTCGTAGGTCGACCACGCCCAATCGCCACCACCGCAGCAGCAACTTGAGCGGCGTACAATGCGCCATGGTCCAACGAGCAGGACGAGGCTGGATTGTTGCCATCGTCGCGACCGCCCTCGTCATGGGAGGTACCACCGCTTGGTTCTTGCTGAAGGCACGCCAAACCGACGACCTCGACGCCCTCTATGCCAAGGCTAAGGCCGCGGGCTTTCCCACGACTAGTGAGGAAGTTCAACCGCGCCCCGCAGGTCGTCCGGAGGATAATGGCGCGAGCCCCTGCTTGCCGCCCTCGAAGAAGCGAGGCGTAAATTCGGATTTTGGTACGAAAACGGCGTGATGACCGCCTGGCGAAAGAGGGCGTTGTCCAATTCGGAGCGAGCCAAACTCCTCCTGTTGGCTCAGCCAACGCTTGACCGAATTCGCGCCGCCCTCGCCAAACCTATCATCTATCTCGACTACGACTACGACCTTGGGCCGAGCATCTTATTCCCCGAGCTGAGTTCGATCAAATCTTGCACGATGGCACTGATGATTTCCGCGGGAGCGAAGGCGGACGCTGGCGACCTTTCTGGGGCCGAATCGGACATCGAGTGCGGGCTTAAGCTAGAGAACGCTCTCCACGCCACCCCACTGTTCATCCATGCGCTGGTCGAGATCTCGATCCGGCAGTATCTGGAGCGCGGGATCGAAGATGTGGCCGCCAAGCTCGTGACGACCGGCAAAGGGATGGCCCAATTCGCGGACTTCGTCGCCCGCTTCCCCCAAACGATAGATTTGGGCAGCGAAATCCACGGCGAATTCTACATCTCGCTCGCGATCGCTCGAAATCTGCCGCGAATGGGAGGAATGTCAGCTCTAAAGCAACTGTCATCAGACACGGCGGACGGAAGCGGGCCACCCTACCCTTCCGGCAGCAAACTCGTCCGAACAGGCTTACCGACCGATCCGGCGATCCGCGCTCAATTCCAGCCCGTGCTGCTCCAGTACCTCGCGATCGACGCCATCGTCAAAGACCCCGCGACGGACTTGGACACGAAGGTAGAGCGACTGGATCGCCTGGAAGCGAAATTGGAGAATTCGAATAAGGTCGACAACATCCTGGCGCTGATCGTTATGCCAAACGTGGGCAGCTTTGCCAAGAACTGCCGAAAGCTTGACGCAAACGCCGCCCTTGAGAAGTCCTTCATGCTCGTCATGAACTACCGCGCCCAGCACGGACACTTCCCTAAGACCCTCAAGGAAGCTAAAGCCATGGTCAACGACCCGTACTATGACCGACCCTTCAGCTACGCGACCTCTCGCGACACCTGTAGCGTCTGGACCCCCGGCCCCGTCTTCGAAACGATGGACCCCGACACCGGCGGGAAGAAAACGGTGGCCCGCGAGATTCGAATGGGCTACCCGCCGGGTAAGTAACCGCGTACAATGCAAACCATGCACCATCGTGCCGGACGTACCTGGATTTTTGTTATGCTTTTCCTGCTTCTCGCGATGGCGGGCGGTGCGGTCTGGCTGCTGGGCGGAATCCGAGGGGCCTAGCCGGGCGACGACCTTGAGAAGCTTATGGGTCGGGCCAAGGCCGCTGGCTTCCCCATGACCCGCGACAAGGCTTACCCTCCGGCCACCGGAAAGCCGGAAGACAACGGTGCCGACGATTTCCTGGACGGACAGGATCTCCTTCAAGCCAACTTCGGACCAGGTACCGACGGTTCGACCCAACTCTCAAACTGGCGAAAGCGCGGCCTGTCGGACTCGGAGCGTGCGAGCCTGCTCAAGTTGGGTGAGCCGGGCCTCGCCAAGGTCCGTACCTCCCTCGCCAAACCCTATCTCCGCTTCGACAAGGACTTCGATCAGGGCACGTTCATGGGGTTTTCCGAGACCGTGCGGTACAAGCCGGTCTTCAATCTGCTTCTGTTTTCCGCCGAGAGCGCCGCCGATCGTGGCGAGGCGGATGAGGCTCTCCAAGAGCTTAGTCTCGTTGTGAAGCTAGATCACGTATTCACCAAGAACCCACTCATCCTCCAGGCGCTTGTGCAGGTGGCCACCCGGAGTTACTTCGACGCCGCCCTACGGCACGTCGCCGCCAAGTTCGTTGGTGACGCGAAAACGATGACTAGGCTCGCCAAATTAGTGGCCACCCTCCCGCCCTCGGTCGATGCCCACAAGGTGGTGGCTGAGGAGTTCTACACGACCCTCGCCCTGGCTCGAAACCTCAAGCAAATGGGTGGGCCCAAGGCGGTCGAGGCCATGAAGCGTGTCGATGACAAGGTGTCGGACCTCTATCCCAAAGGCGACAAAGTTGTCCACGTCGGACTCCCAACGGACGACTATTCCCGTGGCGAACTACGCGAGGCGGTGGAGACCTACCTGCGAATCGACGGCGTGCTTCAAGATCGGAAGCTGGATGTGACCAACCGACTGGACAAGCTCAAGAGGATATTCGCGGGCTTGAATCGGTCCACGGCCTCCATGGACCAGCTCGCCCAGATTTGCTTCTCGATCGGAAGGCAAGTCTTCCCCGTGTTCGAGAAGTTACGCGGCAATGCGGCCGTCGAGGAAGCCTACATGAAGGTGATGCTGTTCCGCGCCCGCGAAGGTCGCTTCCCGAGCTCGCTGAAGGAGGCAAACGCCATAGTTGCCGACCCTTTCTTCGATGGGCCCCTGAACTACTTCCCCCAAGGCGACGGCTTCACCCTCATGACGCCCGGTCTGGACACCGAGGTCACCGACCCGGCTACCGGGAAGACAAAGACGGTGAGGAACAAGATCTCGATGTTCTATCCGCCTAAGGCGGGGGACTAGGTCTCCCTTCCTCTTGCCGGATGATTGTGCCCGGGAGGCGGAACAGGTCGCGGGGAGGGAGGTTCCGGGTCTTGAAGTTGCTACCTGCAAGAAGCCTAGGCACCCGCTTCACACTCCGGAATCGGATCCATGCGACCGAACTAGATTGCGTACCCTGTCCGCAGCCTGGGCCCACTGAGCGTTTTTCGCGCCACTCCCACTCTTATCCCAAGATGTCGGATGGGGCAGACAGATGACCTTATCTTCACCCACCGCACCCGTTAGGTCGAGAATGAAGCGATTCCAGAGACAACTGTACGCTACTACCGCTAAAGGCTTTATCTGCCCGATTTGATCACTTATCTTCTTTGCGCGCGTGGCAATGAACTCGGACGTGTAGGTCCACGAACCTCTACGTCCTCTGATTTCCCTCAGCAAGGGACGTTCAGCAAGAAGATTACATTCCTCTGCTAGTTCAGTTGAGAATGTTTCCGAACTCCGCTGACGCCCAAATGGGAGCAACTCGTAAAGCCCGACTCGGTCAAACGAAACCGGAACCTTCAAACATAGGTCCCGGAGGCTACTCCATGTCCGATTCTGTTTAGTCTTGAAGGCTTCTGGCATAGGACTAAGACTGCGTCCGTTCCAAGATGCAATTGCCCGGTCTGGACCCTTGTCATCATATTCCTCTTGACCCAGGAAGATAACCTGTGGCGCATCCACGCCCTGGTATCCGATCCAATCCATAGCATATTCGCGAGGAGAGAACCTACTCATATCTCTCAGAACTACCAGCCGCGGGTAGCTAATTGCTCCGACTCCGGCAGGAACGAGCAGTTGATGCCGACCATCGCCTCTCCGAGGCCTTTGCTGATCTCCGCGAGCTTCTTGGGCTCTTTGTAGAACAGCACTGCCTCAACGATCGCCTTCGCGCGGCGTTCTTGCGCCTTGATGCGCTCACTGTCCGGGAGCGACGCGCCGGCCTTGAAGATGCCCGAGCCGACGAACACCGTCTCCGCGCCAAGCTTCATCATCATCGCGGCGTCCGCTGGGGTGGCGATGCCGCCCGCGGAGAAGTTGGGGACGGGGAGCTTGCCGAGCCTGTGGACCTCGCGGATCAGATCCAGCGGAGCCTGGTGCTCCTTCGCCAAAACAAACAGCTCGTCCTCGCGGGCGTTCTGCACGGTGCGGATTTCGCTCATGATCGTGCGCATGTGGCGCACCGCCTCAATGACATCGCCGGTGCCAGCTTCGCCCTTCGTGCGAATCATCGCCGCGCCCTCGGCGCAGCGTCGCAGGGCCTCGCCTAAGTTACGTGCTCCGCAGACGAACGGCACAGTGAAGCCGTGCTTGTCCACGTGGTTCGCGTGATCGGCGGGGGTAAGGACTTCGCTCTCGTCGATGAAGTCCACTTCGAGGGCCTCAAGAATTTCGGCTTCGACGAAGTGACCGATGCGGCATTTGGCCATGACGGGAATGGAAACCGCTTCCTTGATCGCGAGGATCATCTCCGGATCCGACATGCGCGCGACGCCACCGTCCTTGCGGATGTCGGCGGGAACGCGCTCCAACGCCATCACGGCAACTGCGCCCGAGTCCTCGGCGATCTTCGCGTGCTCGACGTTCACCACGTCCATAATCACGCCGCCCTTCAGCATCTCGGCAAGGCCAACTTTCTCGCGCCAGGTCTTCTTTTGGGTGTCCATTGCTATCTTGTTAATCTACGGATTCGCAGGCAGGCAAAGCTCGGCTTTGGCGCGAATCGGGAACGAAAACACGCTCAGCGAAAGTCGCGAAGGCCGCGCGCCGAACAATGTTAAGTTTACCTCGGGGTAACTGGGAGCGCCGACACTCCGGTCGGCTGCGGGCCGGAGAGGCTGGAGCCCGCTTGATATGACCTATGCGACGTATTGGACTTATCGAGAAGCAGCAGACCGTCGCTCCTCCCAGAACTCGGACGAAGCGACCACCGGCACGATTTCGAACTTAACGAGATCGCCCCAGGCGGTGGTCCAGGGGTTCATCGCCTCCGCGTTAGGCGCTTCCATTAGCTGGTAGCACCGCGTTCCCGCCGCATCCATCCAGCTATCGAGGTAGGTCACATCATCGGGAAGCATCCGGCCCTCCCGACGGAATCGGTCGCCGATCACATCGGGATCGGCATCCCTGAACCGCTCGACAACCATGAATAGCATAGAGGATAGTTTACAGCTCTAACTGGGACCGCTGACACTCCTGTCGGCGGAGCATCGGAGTCGCCGACAGATGGGAGTCGCTTGACGCAAAAGACGATCAGGTCGGAAGCCTCTCCAGCACCGCATGTCGAAGCTTCTTGCCTTCGGCGTAAACCGCCAGGATCAGCTCCCGTCCTTCGCCACGAAGCTGCCGTCGCAGCGTCTCGACATCGAATCGAGCCACCCGGCTCTTCACCACCGGTGTTCCGGCATTCAGTGATCGCAGCACCGTGTTGGTTCGCCGTAGATCGGCGGGATGATCGGCGAGCACCCGGTAACCGGTGAGCCAAGGGCTCTCGACGGGATCGGGACCCGTGAGGTACCCGTTCGAGTCAGCCAAGAGCTCTGTCCCGGTGAGACGAGACAACGTCCCGAGGGCATCCGCCCGGATCGCTGCGGGATCGGCTTCGAAGAGGAACTCCTCAGCGGTCTCCGTCGAGTCACCGAACTTGCCGGTAGCGAGGGTCTCAAACTCCACTGCCGCCGGAGATTCCAAGGCTCTGCCGACAGGAGTGTCGGCGCTCCCAGTTATGCGGACGGCGAACCGGCCCTCGCCTGCCTCCGTCCCCATCCAGACCAGCGACTCGCGACACTCGCCGCCGAAAGAAACGAACTCGACCCGCCCCGGCAGATGCCGGAAGAAGTCGTCACGCAGCATCGGGCTCAGCTTCATTCCGGCGAGTTTCAAGTCTTTGAATCTCTCCGCCAGCCGGATCGGATGAGGCGAGAACTCGTCGGGGTTCCATGTCCGCGCCGACTCCGTCCGGCGAGCCGGATCGGCGAAAGCGTACTCAAAATCCCACTGGGCGGCAAGCGCGTCTTCGATGCGGATTTCATGGCCGTAAAGAGCGGGCAACGAAGCGTCCCCGCCGCGGATTTCCGGACCCTCCCACCGCCTCGGGGTGGAGGTTGGGAGGGGGGCTGCGACTTCGGAATCGCCGAAAAGCGTCAAATTGTGCCGCGCGTATTCTGCCCGAGTCTCGTCCAATTCGAATCCAACCACCGGCCCCCGCGCCGCCAAAGCGATCAAGTCCGCCCCGATCCCGGCAGTCAAATCAGCGACCAAAGCCCCCGTCGGAAACCGCGAAGCATGGTAAGCCGATAATCCCTCATGCGTCGCCATCTCCAGCCCGGGCCGATCGAACAGCATCTCCGACGCCCGCACGAACTTCACGCGCGCCTTCTCGCGCAAAGCCCACTGGCCAAACGCCCAACGGGCCAGTTCCGGGCCCAATGCCTCGGCCGCGCGTTCGATCGACTTGGGAGTCGGCTCGACGCCTTGGGTCAGATCGAGGACTTGTTGCCAGTCAGTTCGCATCGCTTAGGAAGGGGACAGTATTGGAGTATTGGAGTATTGAGGGAATCTCACAGTCCGTCATCCTGAGCGAAGTGCCGAGTCTCGACGAAGGCACAAAGTCGAAGGACCCCGGATCCCCAGAACCTAACTTGGAATTTGATCGCTCGGATCCGGGATCCCTCCGCTCCGAACCTTCGCCAAGGCTCGGTTTTCCGGTCAGGATGACGGAAAGTCTAACTCCGACTCCGACTCCGACTCCGACTCCGACTCCGACTCCGACTCCGACTCCGACTCTAGAGAATACGAGAAATTCACGAACTAGCGTCACACGGCACGCCGCTTGCATCAAAAGGAATCGAGCAAGCGAATCCCCCCCTCCCGCGAATCACCCCTCCCAATGAGGGGTTTTCGCATTTATTGGGGTCTCTAAACTGCCGACTTCAGCTCGGCGAACCGCAACACGCTCTCCGCCACGTGGATCGCCGCCGCGTCGGACAGATGCGGGTGGATCGGCAGATTCAGGATTTCCTTCGCCGCGCGCTCGGTCTCGGGCAGCGAGCCCTCGCCTTCTCCATACGCCTTGTAGGGGGAATGGAAGTGAATCGGCACCGGGTAGTAGATCATCGAATCCACTCCCTGCTCTTTCAGAAACGCCTGCAGGGCATCGCGTCGGTCCGACCGGATCGAATATTGATGCCACGTGTGGTTGTTCTCCTGGAACACGACCGGCGGGGTCACGCCACAACCCGCCAGTTTCTCCCCGTAGATCGCGGCGATCTCTGCGCGCCGCGCGTTCCATGCCGCCAATCGGGTGAGCTTGACCCGAAGCACCGCGGCCTGGATTTCGTCCATTCTCGCCGTGTAGCCCAGGTGGTCGTAGTAGTAGCGCTCGCGGCCCATGCCGTGCACGCGGATCGAGCGACACGCCTCGGCGACTTCGTCGCTGTCGGTCAGGATCATCCCTGCGTCGCCCGCCGCGCCGAGGTTCTTAGTCACGTAGAAGCTAAACCCCGCGGCCTCGCCGAACTTGCCTGCTGGGCGACCGTTGGAGGTGCAGCCGAGCGCCTGCGCGGCATCCTCGAGGATCTTCAAATTGTTGCCGTATGCGATCTTGACAAGCTCGTCGACCTGGGCCATTTGCCCGAAGAGATGGATCGGCAGAATCGCTTTGGTCGCAGGTGTGATCGCGGCCTCAATTTTGGCCGGATCGATCATGAAGCCATTTGGCTCGATGTCCACGAATACCGGGGTCGCGCCAGTCTGAACGATCGTCTCGACCGACGCCACGAAGGTGAACGCGCTGGTGATGACCTCGTCGCCCTTGCCGATTCCGACTGCGTCCATGGAGATGCGGAGCGCGTCGGTGCCGGAGTTCAGCGCGATGCCGTGCTTCATCTCGTGGAGATCAGCGAGCTCGCGCTCAATCCCCGCGTGATTCTTGCCCATCACGTACGCGCCGCTGGAAATCACCTCGTGGACGGCGGCGTCCATCTGCGGGGCGAGCTCATCGTACTGAGCCTTGATGTCGTAAAAGGGAACTCTCACGGTGTCCCTATTGTGGCCGAAAGCGGGGGATCGCGATTTGGCGGATCGTGATTCGTGATTCGGATCGACCATTTTGGATTCTTTTTCCTGAACTCCCGATTCTACGATCCCAACGGCGACGGGTCGCCTGAGTGAAAGGTTTGCCGGGTCGGAGCACTCCAAAAAGTGAGAGTTGAACCTAAACTCACGAACTCACTCTCACTTTGCCACTCATTACAGGATTTAAGTCCTGTATTCGAGAGTCGTGAATCGAGAATCGTGAATCGCCATCGGTCTTGTACGCCAAACTGCGAATGGTCAACCACCCTGCGGCCAAGAGGCCGTGATTCCAGTTTCTGCCCACGGCTTGCCGGGGGCAGATTCCACTTCACCGGAAATTCAAGTCCGGCCAAGCCGTGGCGCCGCGATCAATCCGAAAAGGCGAATCGCGAAGAGCCAATAACTAGCAACGTCCTCAGAAGCCCCACAAAGAACTTGGGCCGGCGTTTCTGCCGGCCCACGTCTTAATCATTATCGGTCTCGCGCCTATGCGACGTGAGCGCAGGCTTTGTGATCCAGGCCGAGCGAGATCTCCCGCTCGAGTCGGCCGTCTTCGAAATCGGAAAGGTAAATCCGATCGACCGCCGGTTCTTGGGTCAACTTCCTCAGATACATAATGAGGTCCTCCGCCTCGTCACGACTGAGGACGATGCCGACGTCGTTCAAGGTTTTGCTGGTTTCATAGTCTACGATCTTCATGCGTCCTCTCCCTCCTATTTGGGTTTAACGAACTGTGCTACATGCGGTAACGGTCCGAGCGTTCCAATGTTCGACACGATGGGGACAAAAGCCTCATAATGCTCGTTCGATGGCGAGCGAACCTCGCCGCCGAACGAATCTCATTTGTCGGTCGATTGAGGGCCATTCAAGATGCCAAATCCTACTCCTATCGCCGCGGCCCTCCCCTCCACCACTCCCTTTGTGGGACCAGAGGCGCTGGAAAGAGCAATGGGCCAACCGTTCGCCCTCAGGCTCGGGGCGAACGAGAGTTTGTTCGGAACTTCGCCCCTCGCGATCGCCGCGATGCAGGAAGCGGCGGCGCGGGGTCACTTCTACTGCGACCCGGAAGGCTTTGAACTCCGGACGGAGATCGCGGCCCGATTTGGGGGATCGATCGCGAACGTGACGTTGGGAGCAGGGATCGATGATCTCCTCCTCCTGTTCGCTCGTGCGTTCATCTCGTCCGGAGACCGGGCGGTTACCTCCCTGGGCGGGTATCCGACGTTCGAATACGTGGTCGCCGGGTGTGGCGGGTTAGTTGAGCGAGTTGCTTACCGCGACGATCGAGTGGATTTGGACGCGTTGGCGGCGAAGGCCCACGAAGTAGGGGCTCGATTGGTGTATCTCGCCAACCCCGACAACCCCTCCGGCTCTTGGCAGACCGCGGCTGAGGTCGCGGCATTTTGCGCGGCTCTGCCTCCCGGCTGCCTTCTGCTGTTGGACGAGGCCTACGCGGACTTCGTGCCCGCCGCGGAACTTCCGGCGATTTCCCTGGACGATCCCGCGGTCGTACGCTTCCGGACGTTCTCGAAGGGACACGGGATGGCCGGCCTGCGGGTTGGGTACGTCCTCGCCGCCAATGAGCATATCGCGACGCCGGAGAAAATTCGGCTCCACTTCAGCGTCAACTCGGTGGCTCAGGCGGGAGCGCTGGCTTCGCTTCGAGACCCTTCCTTCCTGGCCGCGGTAGTCGACGCAACCGACTCCGGGCGCATCCGTCTCGTTGAAGGCGCCAAGGCGTTAGGGATTTCGAGCCTGCCCTCACGAACCAACTTCGTCTGTCTCGACTTTGAAACGCGTGCCCGCGCCGAATCGGTCCTCTCCGCGCTCGGGGAGCGAGGGGTGTTTGTGAGGAAGCCGGGGCGCGAGCCGCTGGATCGCTGCGTGCGCGTCACCATCGGCCGACCACAAGACATCGAGCTCTTTCTAAGGATTCTGGCGGAAGCACTCTCTTAGCCACGACCCGTTCTCGGATACTCCTTTTTGGACATGTAATCCCGCCAAAACGTGTTGAAGATGGACTCGGCCTTGGCACTCTTGAAGAAGTTGCCCACCCAGTAATAGTCCGAGCGAATCTTCGGCTGTTGAGCCGTCCCTTTGACTTCGTAGACGTCCGCGCCCCCATTCTCACCGACTCGAAGGCTGAGCTTCCCCTTCGCAAAGGACCAGCGCCCATGGTCGTCCATCATGAACGACCTCATGCGCCAGTGGTGATCAGGCTTCAGGTTTAGCAACATCGTCGCGATCGTACAGCGCAACTTTGTCATCGCCGGGATCTTGCGATCCGGCACGAAGTAATAAGCGCCCACCAGGTCCTTGTCCCGAATCGCCGGGGCGGGGCCGCTACCCACCAGAGCCCAAAGGGCGAGTGAGCACGTGAGCATGCTTCATTATCGTCTGATTCGCTGGGCCGGCCGGCCGAATGCCATTCAGCGATCAGGAAGTTCGGCTTTGCCGAGTCGGTAGGGCGAAACTTGGTAGTCGAAGTCGAGAGGGCGATAGAGGAGAGGGTGGTCGTACTCCTTCCTGGCGATCCAGCGGAGACGTTGGCGAATCTCCTTAAGGTTCTCAACTGAGTCGCCGACAAATCCCCAGTCTCGGTACCTTCGCCCTTCGTCCCAATTGCCAATGTTCTTGGCTTCCTCCCGGAGGCAGCCACGACAGCAGACGAGCGCGCGCTCCCATCCGCTCTTCGCCTCCGGCCACTTTCCCAGAATTCCGCATGTCGCCGCGTACGAAGCCCACCAGCTGTAGCGGCCCGCATCTTCCTTCAATATGTTTTCACGCCATGCATGTAAACCGGTCGCAAACTTGGAGCGGTACCTTGGCGAAGCGAACACAAACTTGCCATCGCGCCACTCGTAGAAATCATTCCAGCTCACCTTGAAGGTCACACAGGTGCCGATCAACATGTGTCCGTTCGGCTCCGTTTCGGCGGTGACTCCGTAAATCCCGAAAAAGCGCTGCTTGTGCTTGAGCGAATTTCCTGTCACCTCAAACACATCAGCTTGCTGCGCCCCAGTCATTGCCTCGTAACCCCAGACCATGACGACTCCCGACTCAGACTTTGAGAGAGGCATTGAAAGGAGCCGACCACGGAAGAAGTCGGGGTCAGTGTTGTCCCACATATGCGGACGAAAAATGGTCGGTCGCCCAAGGACTCGAATCTCTGCTTGACGAAAACCGTCTGGACTTTCCTCGCCGTAGGATTCGAACTTGTACGGAGCCTTCTTGATCGTTTGAGCACAGAGGCCAACCCACCCCACGCCGCTTATCTGCACGACCTGATATACATCGACGTCCTTTGGGACTTGCATGCGCAATGCATCGATGGCCCTCGACGCCCGTGCAGCTTCATCTCGCTCCCGCGGTACCGTCGACCCGAACACCTTCACCGCATTCGCGTATTGCCCTCGGATCACCAAGCAGCGTCCTTCGCCTATTCGAACTTCCGGACGTAGCCCAAATCTCTTTTCGATCGCCAAATAGGCCTCCATGGAAGCGTTAGAGTTCCACCAGGACTCGCTTGGAATGTCCACGACGCGACTATAAAGACGATCCGCCCAGGCGATGGCCTGGTGATAGGGGTCGGGTGGGGGCGAGTTGAGCATGACTCCCCGTCATTCTAGCCCGGCATCGCCATCCGAGCACACTGTTAGGAATTTGGGGTGGTTCGGGCAGAAATGTAAAGCGCGGGCCGGGGAGGCTGTCGCATTGGCTATCGTTGTCAGGAAATCACTTTCGATCATGAGGCGAGTCTTTGGAGCGATAGGATTTGCAGGGTCGCCTTTACGCCCTTGGACGCAATTTGCCCCCACGCTGCCCTCCCCCCGGGGCGGGGCCGCTACCCACCAGAGCCCAAAGGGCGAGTGAGCACGTGAGCATGCTTCATTATCGTCTGATTCGCTGGGCCGGCCGGCCGAATGCCATTCAGCGATCAGGAAGTTCAGCTTTGCCGAGCCGGTAAGGCGAAACTTGGTAGTCGAAGTCGAGAGGGCGATAGAGGAGAGGGTGGTTGTACTCCTTCCTGGCGATCCAGCGGAGGCGCTGACGAATCTCCTTCAAGTTTTCTTTGCTGTCGCCGGCAAAACCCAAGTCGAGGTATCGACGTCTTCCCGACCCGACGCGGACGCCTACGGCATCTTCTCTTACGGATCCACGGCAGCACCGTTCCGCGCGCTGCCATCCCCACCTAGCCCGCTTCCAATCCCCGGCGATGCCGCACGTGGATGCGTAGCGACACCATTCGACATACCGGTCGCGATCGTATTTCCATGTGCTTACCTTTAGCGCCTGCAGATCGGTTTCGAACTTCGATCGATAGCGAGAGGAAGCGAAAACAAACCTGCCATTCCGCCATTCGTAGACGTCGGTCCATTCCACCTTGAACGTCACCGTCGGGCAGACCAGCAGGCGGCCATCGGGCGCCCTTTCCGCGGTGACCCCGTAATCGCCTTCGAAGTGGTGGCTCAGGCTTAGGGATTTGCCTGACACCTCGTAAACATCGGCCTGGCCAGGAGCAGTATTCCCCTCAAACCCCGTAATCATGACCAGACACGACTTGTCATGGGCGAGAGGCATTGAAATCAGCCGACCCCACTTGCCGTCTCCCATCCACATTTGCGGCGCAAGAACCGCCGGGCTCCCAAGAGTCCTCAGCTCGAATTGGTAGAACCCGTCAGGGTCGGAATACCCTCGAAGTTTGTAGGGCGCTTTCTTGAGTTCTCGCCCACATAGCCCTACCCATCCCACGCCGTTAACCTCGAGGATTTGGTAGACATCGACATCCTTGGGAACTTGTCGGCGCAGGGCGACAAGCGCAACGGCGGCTCGCACCGCCTGCTGGCGTTCACGAGGCGAAGCGGTACTGAAGGCATTCGCAGCATCCGCATACTTTCCAAGGATCACGAGGCAGCGGCCCTCGCCAATCCGAACCGCCGCGCGAGCCCCGTATCGCTTTTCGATGGCCCGGTATGCGTCCAAAGTGAATTCGACGCTTGTGTCGATATTTGCACGCTCGTACATCCGATCCGCCCAGGCGATGGCCTGAAGATAGGGGTCGGGTGGGGGTGAACTGAACATGACTCCCTATCATTCTAAGCCCGCATCGTCATCCGAACTCACTGATTTTGGGCCGAAGCGCGTTCGGGCGGCGACCATCGACCAATGCAAAAGCGCGTAGCGAACTCGCGCACTCCCACACTTACTTCTTGTACGGCGCGCAAAGCGGGTCGCCGACGACCATATCCTTCCACTTCAGCACTAGCGATGCCGAGTAGAAGCTTTCGGCCAGGTTCTGACCCAGTACCACGTAGTGCGCGAATAGCACCTGCGGTCGCGCCAAAGCGAAGGTGTACGGCTCGCTGACGTACCCTTTCACGCCGGTCACGCCATCGGCGATCAGGTCGCATATGTTGCTCTGTCCGGGACCATCCAGAACCTTCTTTTCGAACGATCGACCGCTGGTCGACACAAAGGTCTCGGCCAGAGCACCCGGCTTGAACTTGAGCGATCGGTAAGCGCCGACATCAAAGTGATCGTCGTTGCTCCCCCACGAGCAATAGCCGGCGAGCGGAGTCTTGGGGTCCTTGAAGAGTGAGGTGTCCTCGTATTCGGTCTGAAATCCGTTCGCATCCAATCCCTTCGAGGCCGCCTTCATCCCGTCTTGCATGTCGCTGTATCCGCTGCCGGTTCGATTGCTCGCGCCGTCGAAGAAGAACAGCCCCTTCTCTGGCTTCGCGGCCAACGAGTTGTCGACGAGTCGCTTCGCGTCGGCCACCGTGTAGCCGGTTAGGCGGGTCACCAAGTACATGCTGTACTTCTCATGGGAGAACGGCTCCGTCTTGTTGAAATAGGGATTCAGAGCGCGCTTGATATCGGCCTCGGAGAGACCCCCGATCGGCTTCATTGTGAGATCCATCGCGACGAGCGCGCCGTCAACGGAGAAGCCGCCCTCCGCGATCCGGATGGGGAGGCCCCGGGTGAGGACGATGAAGTCGATCTTGTGCCCGCTCTTCTTGATCTGTGCCTGCACTGGTGCTTCGATCGACTTCTTGTACTCCGCGAGCGAAATCTCTTCTTTGTCCGGGGCACTGATGATCGCCACGTTAGCGCTCGGAATACCGCGCTTCTTGACGTAGTAGCTGGCGATGGCACCGCTGTCCGGACTGTCCGAGTTCAGAACCACCAACACTCGGTTCGCATCCGCGCTCGGCGCGACGGGCGAGGTCAAGTCGGAGGCGGGTTTGGACGAGCATCCCGTCACCAAGGCGGCTAAGAGGGCAATCATCGGTCTTCTAATCCCAGAAGCGGTCACGCGGTTTCCTGATCTTGTCGGCCCTCGGCTTCCGCTTTTCGCGCGGAGGCTTCGGCTTTGCGCGATGGCGAACCATCGCCTGCGTGATCTCTTTGTACATTTGATAGCGCGCCGCGGTTCCCTTCACGAGCCCAAATTTGCGCTCTTTGAAGGAATTGCTGACGCCGCGCAGGATCACCCGCATAACGCGTGCCTTTGAGCGCTTGGCCGCCATATTCAGCAGCACCTCCGCGCCCATCCGGCATTCGCTGAAGAACGGGATTGCGTAGATGATCTCGCGACGAATCGCGCGCTGACCACTGATCAGCGGCGTGATGCGTTGGGCGGTGTCGCTCCAAAACTTCCCGCCGCGGAACACGCCGATGCACATGTCGCACTGGTCGAGCAGCAACGGCCGAACGATCGCGTCGATGTGCTCAGGAGCCAGGCCCACCAGATCGGCGTCGATGAAGGCGATGATCTCGGCTTCGGTGGAGCCGACGCCAGCTTCCATCGCGCCGGCCTTACCGAGGTTCGTCGCGAACCGGACGACCTTCACGCCTTCAAACTTGCCTGCGACTTCCGAAGTGTTGTCGCCGCTCGCGTCGTCGACGACGATTACCTCGTCGACGAGTCGCGCACGCAACACCGCCTTGAGAACGGCCCCAATTCGGGAGGCCTCATCTCTTGCGGGGATTACGACGGCGACTTTCGGCTTCATCTGCTATTTGATTCCTACCGAATCTCGAAGCAAAGCGTTGTGGCTTCTGGGCCGATTGCCCATTCCGCCCCGAGATTATGTCGCGCGAACCGCGCGTCTTGCGCCTTAAAGAAGACCTCGACCCTCCAAACGTGCCCGAACTTTCCCCTCGATTTGGCTGGCTCGGTCATTCCATTTTGCGCCCAATCGCCCCATCGCGCCACGCGTCGGCAAGATTAACCGCTGATTTGTGTAGGCGTGCTGGGGCTTCCAACGGCGCTTGTACCCCTCGTCGCCCCGCATGAAATCGAACCGCTGCTTCCCTTCCTCGATCGCCTCGCGCACCGTATGGGCGACCAAGAGGGTGCCTGGAGAAACCGAACTGAATTCCGGGTCGAAGCCCGCCTGATAGAAGTAAGTCGTGTTGCCGAGGCTCATTCCGTAAATCGCACCGATCGCGTTACCGTCCAACCTCAATACGCCAACGCGCAGCCAACCTCTCCGCACCGCCGCCGCCGCCCATTCGCGGTGGAACTTCTGCGCCCGCGTGGTGAACGCGCCGGGCTGCCATCGCTTGCGCCAGCGGCGCTTATGCTGATCGAACAATATCTCCATAGCTTGATCCACATCGTCCGGATTGGCCATCGAGACCGTCGCCTTCCCGGTCGTGAACAAGCTCTTGTCGAGCTTGCGGACGTCGTAGCGGAGGCTCTTGCCGAGCATCCCGAGGAACCCGTCGTAGGTGTCGGGCAAGTCGAGGACCAGGCAGGTTGCCTGGTCGATCGGCGTCCCCCGGTGGCTGTGGCTCAGCGAGAGCGGCTTGTCGGACCGGATCTGGTGAAGGTCAATCAGGTCGGCGTCCTTCATGTCGAGCAGCGCGTCCCAAATCATCCCCCGCGCGCTGTGCTCGTGTTCGTCGGCGACGAGCGGATGGAGGTAGTCGGACGGCCCGACTCCCATGGGTCTCAGCGTCCGCCAGGGCCCACGCGTTCGGATCAGCGGGTAAAAAGCCACGAGGTCCTGACCCTCGTGAATAGCGATAGCCCGCGGCTTGCGCCCGCCAAGGAAGTGGCTCGCCCAAGTCGACTGCCACTCGTACGTTTGGAAGGGCGTGGCGCTCGAGGATCTTCCCACAAGCTCCTCCCATTCACCTCGCCGAGTCGAATCGAACACCTCGGCGCCGGAGAGAACACTCGTCCGCCGCATCGGTTTTAGTATGGCGCGTGGGTTGGCCGAAGGCGATCCTGCCCTGGTGATTCGTTTTTCGTTATTCGCGATTCGGAATCGGAATCGGAATCGGACAATGCTGAGACCGGGTTGGTCCTCCGAATAACGAATAACCAATCGCGAATCGCGAATCGGCAAGAATGGAAAAGGCCCCGCCCGAGTTCTCGGGAGAGGCCGTTCCTGTTTGGGAGGAGGGGATTCTGCTGTCATGGAGTGCAACAGCAATCCCCGTGCCGCGGTTCCCGGTAATTTGCGGTTCCCGTAGCATTACCGGGCACGGGTAGGCTTTTGGCGATGTCGGAAAAGCGCGCATTGATCGTTTGGGGTGGTTGGGATGGGCACGAGCCGGAGCAGGTGGCCGGGTTGTTCAAGGAGATTCTCGTCGGAGAAGGATTCCAGGTCCAAGTTTCGGACACGTTGGACGCCTTCGCCGACCCGGTCGCGATGCGTGACCTGAACCTGATCGTCCCGATCGTGACGATGTATCAGATTTCGGCCGAGCAGCGCGATCCCGTGATCAAGGCGGTCGCTGAAGACGGTGTCGGCATCGGTGGCTGCCATGGCGGCATGTGTGACGCCTTCCGCGCGGACACCGAGTGGCAGTTCATGACCGGCTCCCAGTGGGTCGCCCACCCGGGCAACGACGGCGTCCACTATCGGATGAAGATCAATTCCGAGATCGCCCATCCGATCACCGCCGGTCTCGGCGACTTCGACGTGGTGAGTGAGCAGTACTACCTCCACGTCGATCCGGGCGTGCGCGTTCTGGCCTATACCGAGTTCCCGACCCCGGGAGCGGAGGGTCCGCACAGCCAGAACCCCTGCAAGATGCCTCAGGTTTACACGAAGATGTACGGCCAAGGTCGGGTGTTCTACAACGCCCTCGGCCACAACCGGGCGGTGTTCGACGGGGTCGAGGCGAGAGAACTCATGCGCCGAGGCTTCCTCTGGGCGGCCAAGGGCGTCGGGCTCTAGCCTCAAGAGCCTGATTGGACCGGTTCACAAGGATGGAGATCCGGTGCCCTCTATGATTGGAGTGTCTCGGGCGACCAAATCTGCTTCCGAGCCATCGGCGAGGACGGCCCGCCCTGGGAACCATCCTGTTATCGCTTCGCGATTCACGGGGGGCGCACCGAGCTTCACCTGACGCCCTCCCTTTTCGGCCAGGGTGCCACGGACTTCACCCGCTAAGAAATGCGGCTCAGGTTCAACTCTCACGAACTCACTTTGCACTTTCCTGCTTTTCATAGTACTTTCTTCTCGTTTATCGTTGATCGCGAAGGTCGGGACAGGGTTTCCCCTTTGGGCCGGGCTGTTTGACTTTCTTCCCAAGGCGTTGCCCTGGGCTATATCCTTCTCGACCCTTCGGGCCTGATTGCCGTCAAGGGTCATTAGGTTGAGTGTGATTCCAAGCCTCAACCATTCCGTCTCGAGAAGCTCGGAGGTCAACCAGAGAAATCGCACCTTATGAGGTCGGATTCCACCCCGGAGGGGGTGACAGAAGGTAGCCCAGTGGTCGCTCCTGCAACCCCGGGTTCTGGCGATCCTTTGAATCCCGACCCCGGGAGAGGTCGCACAACCAGTCACACATTGAGGGTGCGGCTATCGAAGCCGACACCTACCCCGGGTCGCGGGAATGGCCTTCGCTTCAGCGCACCCAAATCAACGAATCCAATGGCTACCAGTCCGTCCAATGACCGAGCCGAATTGAGCATCGTCTATTCACCGGAACCTAAGGGGCAGTCGCAGGACTAGGGACCTTCGTGCCGGCTTCGCTGGCCGAGCGGGTAAACACGCGCTGTGGCGCGGGTCATTGTTTGCGGGATGGGGTTTGTGGGGTTTCAGGTAGCCGACCTCCTCATGCGTCTTGGCGAAGAAGTCACCGTGATCAGTCTTGAGGCGAGGCAGGAGTTCTCCGCCGAGCTTCTGACCCGGGGGGCGAAGATCCTTCGGGCGGATGCCCGCGTGGATCAGGTGCTGCTCGATGCCGACGTGGCCAGTGCGGATGCGGTGATCGCCTGCGCCGATTCGGACATTGTCAACATCGAGATCGGGCTCGACGTCCACCGTCTCGCGCCTGACGTGCGCATCATCGCGCGCTTGTTCGACCAGACGCTCGCCCGCCGACTCGAGGGGACGATCGGGATCCATCGCGCATTGGCGATGTCCGCGCTCTCCGCGCCCACTTTCGCCCTCGCCGCGGTGGGGGAGTCGCTGCATGGGATGTTCTTGTGGGAACGGCAGACCTACGTCGTCTCCGGCGAGGGGCACGCCGACGACGAACATACCGTCTCTAGGGGGATGCCGAAGGTCCGGGCGGGACGTCGGCGCGGAAGCTCGCTTTCTGACGTCTGGTCGGCAGCCCGGGACGCCTGGAAGCAGACCCCAAAGCTCCTGCGCGTGGTTGCTTACACAATCCCCGTTCTGACCGCGATCAGCGTGCTGATCTTTCAAGTCGGCCTGCACCTCTCGCCGGTCGACTCGCTCTACTTCGTGATCACCACGGTGACCACCACGGGATATGGCGACATCTCAGCTAAAGATGCGTCGGTCGCAATGAAATTGTACGCCTGCCTCTTGATGCTGATAGGCTCGGCGTCGGTCGCTACTCTGTACTCGCTGATCACCGACTTCGTGGTCACTTCGCGGTTCAACGAGCTGTTCGGGCGTCGTGCGGTGCGCTCCCACGAGCACGTCATCGTGGTCGGGCTGGGAAGCGTCGGCTTTCGCATCGTCGAGACGCTCTGCGAGCTGGGAGTGCACGTGGCGGTCGTCGATCTGGAGACCGACCCTGCGCTGCGCAAGCTGCTCGGCCCGAAGGTGTCGTTTATCGCGGGCGACGGCCGCGACGAGGAGACGCTGGAACTCGCTGGAATCGACACGGCGCAAGCGCTAATCGCCGCGACAGACGACGACGCGGTGAATCTGAGCATCGGCCTCTCCGCGCACGAGCAGAACAAGGATGCGCGCATCATCGTGCGCCTGTTCGATGCGGATTTTGCGCGTAAGGTGGAGTCGACGATGGGCGTGGACCGTGCGCTGAGCGCCTCGCGGTTAGCCGCACCCGGGTTCGTCGGCGCAGCTCTCTACGGCGACGCGGTGTTCTGCTACGAAGCGAACGCGAGCATGTACGTGATCCGCCCCGGCACAGACGGACAGCTCGTCACGACGACGCGCAAGATCGACCGCTAGTTTTGGGAGTGCCCAAGCTTGAGGTCTGTGGCATTGCTTTGACGTGGTGCCACGGTTTGTCCGGGATTGGAATTGGCAGAGAACTTCCAGTCGTTGCCCGGCAAGCCGTGAATTGGAATTCCCACCCACTCGTAGGAGCACGGCTTGCCGGGAAGCAGTTCCGGCATTCAGGCACTTCCAATCCCGGACAAACCGTGGCACCCCAACCTTTCGCTGCCACCGACTTAAGCTCACGCCTCAGCTGCTCCCTAGAGGTTCCGATCCGGTCTCGATCAGGAACTTGTGCCCGCGATGCGGCGGATAGAACTTCCCGATCACGACGCCGATCATGACTTGGCGATGGATCGGTAGGTTTTCGTCCAGGCAACCAAGCCCGAGGCCGCCAGGGCTAGAAAGATCGCATACAGGATTGCGGTGGCTATGTAGTGCTTAGAGATGTAAAGAGGAATGTAACAGATGTCTAGTGCGATCCAAATGATCCAGTTTTCGAGCTTCTTTTGATTCAAAAGAACTTGGGCGATGATGCTACCGACCGTGAGAACCGAGTCGATGAACGGAACTGAACCCTTGAAGTGGGTGATGATGGGAGTGTAAATCGCCGTGCCTACGATGAGCGCCAAAGCGATCCATCCCCAGTGCGCAATCTCGATACGGGAAATTGGCAATTCAGTCTTCTGGTCTCCACCGTGAGCCCACTGGTACCAGCCAATGACGCTCAACACGAAGAAGAAGATTTGCAGACTCATGTCCGCGTAGAGCGGAGTCTTGTAAAAGATCCATCCGTAGATCGTGACATTGACCAAACCGACAGGCCAGTTGATGATGTGCTCGACCGCGACAAGGTAAACGCTCACCACTCCCGTTGTGAAGCCGGCCAGTTCGAGCCAATCTGTGCCGAACTGCGTCTTCAGAATGAAGCCGACAAGCACGGTTACCGCAGTTACCACGGAAAGGTGGACGAGGTTGAGCTTCCGGGTCAAAGTTCGACCATTCTACCGGTCGCCCGTTGAATCGCCGTCCGAGTTGGAGAATGGGAAAACCTCACAAGGCCCCTGAGGATTTCGGAAGCGTGACCCGACATTCCTACTAGGCCGGTCCTTGACCGGTTCAAAAAACCTCAAGTGGGTTCTGAAAGATGCCGGTTCAAAACATCGAGTGCCAGATCGCAAACGCCCAACTCGGGCGCTACATCGCCGGAGAGGGCATGGCGGCGGAAGCCGTTCGCCAGCTCGAGGCGCACGTCTCCAACTGCCCGGACTGCAAGAGGACACTTGAAGAGAAGCGTACCGCCCTCGTGGCGACGCTGGAAGGAACGACCGCGGTTTCGCACCCCGCCCCCGCAGTCGAAACTCCCAAGCCCAGGCCCGCGACGACACGTCTCTCGCCCTCGGCCAGCCGACTCGCCCAGGCCCTCGTCGCCAAAGCGGCCGCAGAAGCACCCGCACCCCGCCCCGCTCCTGCTGCTCCCGCCATTCCCGCGGAGCCGGTCAAGCCGAAGGTCAACACGCCCTGGAAGCCGATCGCTTACTCCGGCGCCCTGGCGCTCGTGCTGATCGGAATGAGCTACATGAGCAAGTCCGACATACTCGGAACCAAGGCTTCCGCCGATTTGCCCGAGAAGGCCGCGGTGACAACACCGAACAAGACGGTCGCTCCCAAGTCGGTCGCTTCGCCTGCCCCGGTTCCGGTCGCGACGCCAAGTCCCGCCCCGACCCCGACTCCGTCCGCCTCGCCAAGCCCGTCGCCTTCACCGGATGAAGCGACCGCCGCGATTCCGGCAGCGACGCCCGCACCAAAGTCGCCGATCGCCAAGACCGCTCCGGCAGCTACACCCAAGGTCACCGCCAAGCCGACAACCCCCGCTAAGACTCCGGTCAAGCACGCGGTGGTCAGCCATCCAGTGGTTAACCAGGCGACACCGGTTCATAACATTGTTCGCCACCACGCAACGGCGCGCCCTTTCCGGGTCGCTCCGAAGCACCACAACCGAATTCGCGTTTACGACGCCAACGGCAATCCGCTCGCCGGCTAAGGAACAGCTATGAAAACTCGACTACTTCTCGTTTCGATGATCGCCTTGATGGGCACGGGCTCGGTTTACGCCGATCCTCCCGCCGTGACGACACCCACCTCGGTCTCAATCGCGGCTGCCGGCACCGACGTCAAGCTCGTCCTCGGACAGCTCTTCGCGCAGGTCCACAAGAACTTTGTGATCGAACCGAACATCTACTTCGCGCTGAATCTCAGCCTGGACAAGGTCGACTTCGATGAGGCGCTGATGATCGTCTTGAAGACGGCGAACCTGAAGTCTGAACTTCAGAACGGGATCTACTACATCGGCAAGGCTCCGGCGAAGAAGCCAACCGTCGACAACTCGACGACAACGACTCCCACGACGACGGTTCCCGCCAAACCCGCCGGCACTTTGCCAAAGACGGTATTGACGAAGAAGCTGACCACGCGTCTGGCGAAGATCGATATCCGCCAACTGTTCTCGGAGATCACCAAGCAGACCGGAGTGACGATCGAGATCGACAAGTCGGTCCCGAACTACAAGCTCGACGCGTTCCTGATCAACACGTCGCTCAAATACGCGCTGGATCAGATCACCACGGCTGCCGGTCTTGAGTACAAGTTCACGGACACGCTTTCCATCCAGATCACCAAGCCCGCCGCTCCCCCCGAGGAGACGAGCCGGGTTTCGATCGTCACCGGCGGCTAACCGCCGCCCCAAAAAAACAAGAGTTCATGGTATTGCCGTCGCCCTTCGGGCGGCGGCATTTTTTTGTTTGGGTGGCTTCTTCGGTAGACTCGACCCTCCATGGAAGGCCACATTGGTGTCGACGAGAGCGGGAAGGGCGACTTCTTCGGCCCGCTCGTGATTGCCGCCTGCTACGTCGGCCCGGAGCACCTCGCCGAGCTCGACGGCGTGAAGGACTCCAAGAAACTGACCGACCCGATCGCCCTGCAACTGGCGGACCGGATCAAGGCAGTCTGCCCTCACTCCGTGATCGCGATCGGACCCGTCAAGTACAACGAGCTTTACGAGAAGTTCCGGAACCTGAATACGCTGTTGGCTTGGGGCCACGCCCGGGCGATCGAGAACGTCCTGGAGGTTCAGCCTGCCGCGTACGTCATCTCGGACGAGTTCGCCAAAGGCGGGCACGCCGTTCGCAAAGCGCTCTATGAGAAGGGGAAGGGCGTTGAGTTACGCTCTGCGGTACGTGCCGAGGCAGATATCGCCGTCGCGGCGGCGTCCATTTTGGCTCGGGCGGAGTTCCTACGGAAGCTTCGGGCGCTGAGCAACCAGTTCGGGATACCTCTCCCCAAGGGGGCGACGAATGTGATCCCGACCGGGAAGCAGTTCGTTGAGCGCCATGGCCGGGAGGCTCTGGGGCAGGTGGCCAAGATGCACTTCAAGACCGCCGGCCAGGTTCTGGCCCTGCTTTAGTCGCTTCTTACCTGCCGCGAACGTGCAAATTGCCGGCGTTCGGTCCGTGAGCGGCGGACACTGGTAGCCGGGGTGGCACGGTCTGCTCGGGCGCTCCGAACTTGAAGTTCCTGAGACAAGCGTTGCCCGACAGACCGTGAGTTCGTAATTCCAAGCCACGGTCTTTCGTGTTGCTCAATCCTACGGCACCCTCCAAGCTGAGAGAACCCGAGCAGACCGTGCCACCCCTGCCTAAGTTCCGTGAACCCTATCTCCGACCCATTCCTCCCGGCAAGAGGAAGGGATTAGGCCATCGCTTTGACTAGTGAAGCTAGGCTAGCCATCCGTGTGTCCTTCGGAAAGGCTTGATGGAGACCCCGAATCGCGGCGATCTCGATGGGACGGTACGGGTAGGGCGGGCCTTCGGGAAGCCTCGCGGCAGCGGCAAGTTGGTCGGCGGCCTCGACGTGCATCTTCGACCGGGTGACATAAGCATAGGCGAGCAGATACCGGAGCATCGCGAGATCCGCATGGCGCAGGGCTTCGTCGATCCATCGCGTCGCGTCCTCCAGCAATCCCGCATCGATCAAGAGGCACGCGACTTCAAGGAACGCCCCGGGCTGGCCGGCGAGCGGCTTGAGGAGCAGCGATGCCTCCTTGCCTGGCTCCATGGGTTGGGATAGGAAGCCCTCGGCACGGAGAGCTGGCTCAAGCGGGGCGAGGTAATGAGCGTTGAGCATCTCCGGCTGATCGTCCTCGTTAAGCCCGGCGCGGCGAAGGGCGGTGGCGCGCAGCCACCAGGCGAGGGGGTCGTCGGCGTTGTAGAGCAAGGCAGACTCCAGGAGCTCGGCCGCCTCGGAGTAGTCGCCGGTAGCGAGCCTGCGCATGGCCCGACGAACGAGAGCGGCGGCACGAAGCTCGACATGCGCATTCGCGCGCAAGAGCGCCTCGTCGGAGAATTCCGAAAGATCTCCAACCGGTCTCCTTCCCAGAAGCAAGGCGACATCGCCGGGAACCGTCGCCTCCCAAGTCGTGAAGGGGGCTGGGCGGTCGGAGGTCGTGCCCTGGAAGAGCACCTGCTTGCCAGGATCCTGGAGAGCGACGGCCACCGCGGGGCTAGCGAGGCCTTCCAAGGGCATCCTATGCGGCTGCTCCGGGTAGAGATCGACCCATGCTTCGAGCGTCTGCCCTGCTTCGGTGAGGATCAACACCTTATGCCGAAGAAGCTTCGAAGCACTCCGAAGCGCGAGCGATTCGCGGTCGAAGTGCGCGACTGCTTCCCGGAAGGCAATGGTAGGCGCTCCGATCCCGCCCGCTAATCCAAATCGGATCGACCACGTGTCGACCTGGCGCGGGCCGAGATGATAGTTCGCGGCGGTCGGAAATCGGGCGAGTCGGAGTTCGCCATCAAAGCTGGCGGCATCGAACGGTGCTTCTTCGGGGAACACCGTCAGCCCGCCATCCCAGACGAATCCGCCATCGATCCTGCCGACTTCGCCCCCCCCGAGTAGAAGGGCGATGCCGCCGTTGTACGGAAGCGAACGGAACGCTCGGTTGAGGGTCCGTACCTCAAGGAGAAGCTCCGCCCGGTCAGGGGGAAGGGTCCAGTGCGCGTGGTAGCTAAGCTCGCGCTCGAAACCGAAGAACCAAACGCCGATCGCCTCGTCATCGCTGGGGAGATCGAGGCTGAAGGAGGCGTCGGCGAGGGAATCGAGGCGGTGATTTTCCCCGACCAAGGCCTGGATGCCGCAAGTGAGAATCGCACCTCGCGGCCCACCCGCGATCGGATCGATCTTGTCGGCGGTGGGAAGGACTTCCTGGCCGATCCCCTTGTCGTAAAGCCGGAGAAGGCGTCCCCCCAAAGCGGGCACGAAGGTCGCGCGGAGGTATGCGTTTTCGAGGACGACCACGGGAAAGGTTCGGGGGATGGAGCGGCCCACGACGGGACGCAGAACGGGGTAGGGGTAGGATCGTCGGTGGGCATCGCCACCCTCGGGAGACAGGTTCTCCGCCTCGATCAATCCGATCTCAAGTTCAAGGGCGTCCTCGTAAACCTCGGTGGCCATATTAGGCTGGGGAGGTTACCTTGGGCTACAATGGCCGGGATGGCGGCGCGCGACAGCCTCTTGGCATTTGTGAAATGGTTCGTGGTGCCCGCAGCGCTGGGTGCGACGGGCTTCTACTTCTTGGGCCCCCGTCTGGGGGAGAAGTCACTTCCTCCCGCATCCAAATTCAGCCCCTCGGCGGAACCGGACGCGACCGAGCAACCGACCAGTTCGATCGTCGCCTTCCCTTCACCCTCGGTGAATATCGATGCGCGCCCGATGAACGAAAGCGCATCGAATTCGCAGAAGCCACCGAAGAAACACCGTCGTCGCCGAAGGCCCACTCCATCGGCATCACCTTCAGCCCCGCCTGCAGACGCCCCGCCGGGCGACGGGAATCCTCCGGACAACGTGCCGCCTCCCGCTGGGAAGGCGGACGGGGACGGATTGTAGTGGGTTGGCTCGGGCCGCGAGGCGTGTGCCTTACCGCTGTGCCAATCCGAACAAATCCTAACCAATCCCAACCCTAGAGCCGAAAGAACCGCTCGCCGTTCTCCGTCGTGACTCGCGCACACTCCGCCTCGGACACCCCCAGGCACCCGGCCAGGGCGGCGTTGATGAGCGAGACGTGGGCCGGTTCGTTCGGCTTTCCGCGATGTGGGACCGGTGCCATGTAGGGCGAATCCGTCTCGGTCACCAGTCTGTCGTGCCGGAGCCCGGCGAATACCGTGCGCAACTCATCCGCCTTCTTGTAGGTGATGGGCCCATCGACGCCGAAGTAGGCGTCGAGCTTCGTCGCCCGGGCCGCCTCCTCGGCATTGCCGGCCCAGCAGTGGAAGAGGTACGGGTGGGGGGGACGCTGCTCCAGGATGTCGAGGAGGTCGCTGTACGCCTCCCGAGCGTGAAACACCACCGGCTTTTCACGCCGCACGGCGAGGTCGAGCTGGTCGATCAGGGCTTGCCTCTGGACGGAGTGGGCAGCATAGTCCCAGTGGTAGTCGAGGCCGATCTCCCCGAGCGCTTTGACCTTGGGGTGAGCGAGGAGTTCTTCAAGGTGGGGGAGGGATGCGGGATCGTAGTCGGCGGTGTAGTTTGGATGCCATCCGACAATCGCGAATGCGCTCTCGAACCGGTCGGCGAACTCGATCGCCCTCGTCCAGTCTTCCGGGTTGACGCCGACGACGATCACGCGATCGATCCCAGCCTGTCTTGCCCGCTCCAGCGTGGCCGCCGGATCGGAGAACGCCTTTTGGTCGTGTATATGGCAGTGAGTGTCGATCACTCGTGCGCCTCGCAGCCTTGGCCTAGGAGATTTCCGAGGATCGGACCGAGGAGGGGACCGATTGCTTCGATCCCTTGTCGGGCGGCTTTAGGAGAGCCGGGTAGGTTGACGACCAGGCTCTGGCCGAAGATCCCGGCGACGCCTCGCGAGAGGTGGCTGAACGGCGTATGTTCCAGACCGCGGAGGCGAATGAGTTCGACGAGGTTATCGGCCCGCTTGTCAAGGAGCGGGGCGGTGGCTTCCGGCGTGACGTCGCGCGCTCCGAACCCGGTCCCCCCGGTGGTAAAGATCGCCGCGCAGGTTCTCTGAAGGCTCCGAATCGCCTCTTGGATAGCTTCCAGATCGTCTTCGACGATCCACGTTTCGAACTTGTCGTAGCCGAGGGCACTCAGCGCTTCGACGACGGCGGGGCCGCTGAGGTCGTCGCTTGCGGTGCGGGTGTCACTCACCGTGATCACGCCGAGGGTCAGGTTCGCTTCCACGGTCGTTTCCCTCCCGTCTTTTCCTGGAGCCGCACGTCGGTGAGGATGAGATCGGGATCGACACCTTTGAGCATATCGATCAGGGTAATCCCCGCGACGACAACGGCGGTGTAGGCTTCCATCTCGACCCCGGTCTTAGCGGTGGTCCGGGCGGTGGCGGTGATTTCCAAGCCTGCGTCGATGAGTTTGATTGCCACGTCGAGCGAATCGAGCGGCATCGGATGACAAAGCGGGATTAGTTCGGCGCAGCGCTTGCCGCCAAGGATGCCCGCGACTTGAGCCGTGGTGAGGGCGTCGCCCTTCGGGAGGGCGTGGAGCGCTGCCCGATGGGAGGGAAGGATCTTCAGCAGTCCGGCGCAGGTGGCAACCCGGTGGGTCACCGCTTTGCCCCCGACGTCAACCATTCGCACCGACCCATCTTCGGACACGTGGCTCAGTTCGCTCATACGATCATTGTGGCTTCCCGCGCCTGGCGATTCGCTCATCGACTCAGGATGCACACCCGGGATTTGAGGTCGGCCTCGTTGCATGAGGGCTTGGGCTCCGGCTGGCGGTTTGTCACCGCGACGGAGTCCTCGGGCGGCTCATCTTCGGGGTTTGTCGTTCGATTTTGTGCATTTTCGTTCAAGTCAAAATGGCCGTTTTTGAACCTGAACCCATTCGATCACTTGTCACTAACAGTACTTACCCACGTTGGCAATCTGGGAGATTGGTTGATGATGACGGGCTCCCTCTTAGGGTTCGCTTCATCATCATTTGCGGTGGGCTTACGGTGTGTTGCAGTTCGCGATGCTTGTGCTTAGTTGTTCTCAGGAGGCGAGGAAGTCAACCAGCTTTCTCCGGAGACGCAGGTTGGAAACCTGCGCCACTATTGGGGCGCGTCCTTAACCTTCCGCAACTCGCTGGCCCGTTTTAGGGGGATATGCTCATGGAGCAGGAGCACTTATTTCCTTTTTCATCCAAACTATGGGCAAATTGGATTTTTTTGTCTACAATGACACCGGAATGTTTGAAACCAACTTCTGCCTTTTCGTGAGAAGTCTATTGCTTTCGATAGTCGCGATGGCTTGTTGTAATGCCTACGCTGGGCACTATGGCACAGTGTCATATTCTGCGTCTGGGACCTTCACGATGACAAATGGATCGCCCAGTTCGCAAGGTTTCAATTCCAGCTCTGGGTCTCAGGTGTTCGACGGCATGTGGTACATACCGTCGCTCGGAGGTTCTTTTTCTGCCAGTTCGCCGAGCATCACCGCAACTGCCGTCTGGCATCCAGACGGCAGCGAGCCAGTGACCGGTCCCCAATAAGTTTCCAGTCTAGGAATATAGGATTCTGCTCTCCTCTTGTGTCGTTTGCGACTTCTGCTTGAAGCTCGCGGGGGTCAGTCCACCGAGTCCGAGATGAGGTCGGTGGTTGTTGTAGTGGTCCTGGAAGTCAGTCAGGGCGGCCTGAAGTTCAGCGCCGCGGATGAAGAGTTCACAGGAGAG
>JBBQPZ010000021.1:0-68402 GCA_038216655.1 Fimbriimonadales bacterium | reverse complement strand
GGGCGAGGTCATCGAGCAGATGCGCAAGGTCTACGACCCGGAGATCCCCGTCAACGTGTACGACCTCGGCCTGATCTACGACATTCAGATCGCCGACAACCGGGACATCCACATCATGATGACCCTCACCTCCCCCGCTTGCCCCGTCGCGGGCACCCTTCCGGGAGACGTCGCCGACGAAGTAAGACGAGCCCAAGGCGTCGGCAAAGTTAGCGTCGAGCTCACCTGGGACCCGCCCTTCACCATCGAGATGATGAGCGAGGAAGCGCGCCTCGCCCTCGGCTTCATGTAGGACGAGAATCTGTCATCCTTAAGTAAGAACCAACATGAAATTCAGCGCCCAAGAAGAGTTCGGACTGCGATGCCTGCTGCAGCTGGCCCGCGCCGAATCGAACGGGCTCACCATCCCGGAGATTTCTCGCCTCGAGTCGCTGTCGCAGCCGCACGTCGCCAAGCTGATGAGCATCCTCCGCAAGGAAGGGTTCGTCAAGAGCACGCGCGGGCACATCGGCGGCTACACCCTCGCCCGACCCGTCAACGACATCCACATCGCCCAAGTCCTCGAAGCCCTTGGCGGAAGGCTCTACGACGAAGAATTCTGTGGCCGCCACACCGGCCATCTCCCAATCTGCACCCACGCGGTGGACTGCAGCGTCCGCTCCCTCTGGCAGGTCCTCCAGGACGCTGTCGACAGCGCCCTCCGCGACCTCACCCTCGAGCAAATGCTCGAAGCAAAAACCAACGTTACGCTGTTCGACACCCCTCGTCGTGCCGTAGAAGTAAGTTGAGCATGGTCAAGCCCTTCCCTATTACCGTCTCGCCTGCGGCGATCGTCCAGATGAAACGCATCCTCGCAAAGGACGGCCGTCCCGAGGCGTTCATCCGGGTTGGCGTCAAGGGCGGCGGCTGTTCGGGTCTGGAGTATGTGCTCAAACTCGACACCGAGCCAAAAGCGATCGACCAGAGCGAGGAGTTCGACGGCGTCAAGATCGTCTGTGACTCCAAGTCCGCGACCTTCCTCGAAGGCTCAACCCTCGAATACACCGGGAACCTGATCGGCGGAGGATTCAAATTCGAAAACCCCAACGCCGGAAGAAGCTGCGGCTGCGGCACCAGCTTCATGCCGAAAGAAGCGTAGGCTCCGGAGGACGTTATTGGCGATTCGCTATTCGTTAATTCGAACCGGACATCACGGCGGCTACACCACGAATAGCGAATAGCGAATAGCGAAATCCGTCAGTAATAAACCCAGTTCCGATTGATCAGCCGCATGTCGATCTGCTGTCGGGTGAGCGCCGGATACCCCAGCGCGAACGGCATCTCGTACCACGCCATCAACACCGCCAAAGCGCACAGCACGAAGGCCGCCTTCATCGAGCGCTGTGCGAGTCGCCCGATCCAGTAAGCCGTGAGCAACAACGCGAACCCGTACGCCGGCATGTAGTGATAGAAGAACATCACCCGATGCACCGGAGCAAACGGGAGCCAGGCCGAATAGTAACCCAGCAGAAGAGGGAAGACCGGGTGCCGGAACATCCAAACTTCCTCCTGGACACCCTTGAAACGGAACCAGACCGTCCGCATCCCCGACCACAGGAACCACAACGTCGTCCCGAGCACGGTCAGCGTGCTGCCCCACAGCACAAGCGGGTTCGCCAACGTCGTCATGACGTGCATCGTCCCGTCCGGCTGCTTGTCGTACAGGAACAGAACCGTCCGCCACTCCACTGGCCACGAAATCCAAAGCGAGCCGTAGTGATGGGTCGCGGTCAAAGAAGCCTGATAGTCGAACGACTCCTTGTGCCAATGCCACGCCGCCCAAACCGGATGCGCCGTCCCGATCGCCACCTGCCCCAGCACGACCACCCCGAAATAAAGGATCCCCGCCAACGGAAGCCAGAGCAAGAACGGCTTCAGCCGCTTCGCTTCCCACGCGTACCAGATCATCGGCACAACCGTGGCCAGAGCGGTCCACTTGATCGACACCGCCGCGCCCAGCGCGATCGCTGTCCACAACCCCGCCACCTTCGAATTCCCGATCTTTGACGCCAAATACACGCACGCGAAGATCGCGGCGAACAGAATCCCGTCCATCAGCCCAGCGCGAGAGTAGCAGATAAACAGCCCGTCCAGCGCAAAGAACCCCGCCACCACCAGCGCGCCGACGTTCTCCTTGAACAGCCGCCGATACAGCATGGGCATCATGACGATCAGCCCAACCCCGAACAGCGCCGGGATGATGCGCCAACCAATCTTGTCGTCCCCAAATATCGCCAGCCCGATCGCGATAATGAACTTGCCCAGCGGCGGATGCACGTCGAAGAACGTCTTGCCGTGAAGGTAATTCTTTGCGAAGAGAGGGAAGTACACCTCGTCGAAAATCGGCTTGCCCGGGAACGAGAGGTTGTAGAACCGCAGCGCGATCCCCAACCCAACCGACAGCCCGGTCAGCACCATCAAAGCCTTCAGCCAGCGTTCGCGCGTCAGAACAACCTCGCTCCGTTGGGGACTTCCGAGTCGGGTGTTGCAAGCACGACCACGCCCGGACCATTCTCAAACCCTGTCACCAGACACTCCGACATGAACCCCGCGATCCGCTTGGGCGCGAAGTTGAGCACCCCGATCACGCGCTTGCCGATCAGCGCCTCGGGAGTGTAGAGCACCGTGAGTTGGGCGGAAGACTGCCTAACCCCCACCTCGCCGAAATCCACCCACAGCTTGATCGCCGGCTTGCGAGCCTCGGGAAACGCCTCCGCCCGAACCACCGTCCCCGCCCGAATCTCGACCTTCTCAAAGTCCGCCCACTCGATCATCGCTTCCAACTCCCCCGACAGTTTGACACCGGAGCCATCCTAACTGGGAGCGCCGACACTCTTGTCGGCAGAAACGCGCAATCCACTCCCGTAGGTTCCGATGAAGCGCCCGCTCCGGGCAAGGACCGTTCCGGCCCCTCCCCTGGCTCCGGGGGGAGGCTAGGAGGGGGCCAATCGCCGCCCAAACTGTGGTAGCGCAGGTTTTCCAACCTGTGTCTCCAAGAAAGTTGGTTGACTTCATAGCGTCTTGATAACAAGTAAAGACAAAGAGAACAACGGAACGCAAGTGAACCAACCAATAGAGAGATGACGACGCGGACCCTAAGAGGGAGTCCTTCATCATCAGCTCGCAGACCCTAGAAATCAGTGATGTGCAGACGTGCAAATGACGAAAGACAGAATGACAACAGATTCAAAAACGGTCATTTTCGCCCGAATAACAGGGCGTCAGTACCGAATGACAAACCCAACAACGCAGATGACCGTCCAAAGCAGTGCCCAAGATTGTCTCCGGGAGTTTTTAAAAGGACCTCCACCAATAACGAATCACCAATAACGAATCACGATCCCCCTCGCAACTTCCCGACGACTCTGCGATAATGCCAAAGTGCAGACCCTCGAAGCCCTTCGCTCCACCTACCTCGCCAGCGGCCTGACCGACGACCAGCTCGCCAGCGTCTCCGAGCTCGCCACCCACCGCGGCTTCGACCCGGGTGCGTGCATGATCCGCCGCGGCGATACCGGCAGTGACCTTTTCGTGATCCTCGAAGGCCGCATCAACATCCTCGGGCCCGAAGGCGACAAACTCGCTGAGATCGGCCCCGGCAGCGTGATCGGCGAAATCTCCCTCATCGACGCCCGCCCCCGCACCGCGGACGCCGTCACCGTAGGCTTTGTCCGCGCCGCCGTCTTCGACGCGAAAGAACTGCGCGCCAAGATGAACACCGACCGTGACATGGGTTTCATGGTCCTCGCGAACCTCTCCCGAGTCCTCTGCGGCCGCCTGCGCGACGCCGACGAAAAGATGGTCGCCCTCATGGACAAAGCCTCCGACTCCTGGACTAACGCATTGTAAGCCGGCTCCCCTTCCTCTTGCCGGATGATCGTGCCGGGAGGAGGAAGGGGCTGGGGGATGGAGGCTCCGGGTTCTCGGCGTTCGAACAATCCCGGGTGCCACGGTCTGCCGCCGCACGTTGCCCATCCCTTCACGCGGAACCCGTCGCGGCTAGCCGTGCCATCCGAGCCACCACTCGCGGGCCGGGCTTGCGGCGGTATGAGGGGTCAGTCGACCGACATCGAACGCGCCAGCAAGTCCCTCCACTACCGACGGAATACGGCCAGAGTTGATCTCGAAGGGATGTAGCGCCCGGGTGAGGGTTGTAAGGTCGGGGCGGTAGAGTTTGAACATGATCCTCGCCCTCCTCGCTCTGGCCGCTCCCCATTGGAAGCTTGTCTGGTCCGATGAGTTCAACAGGCCCGGGCCTCCCGATCCGGAGAAGTGGGTGTTTGAGAAGGGGTTTGTTCGGAACAAGGAGTTGCAGTGGTACCAAGAGCCGAACGCGTTCGTTGAGAAAGGACACTTGGTGATCGAAGGGCGGCGTGAACATATTTGGAACCCGCCGTATCAATCCGCCAGCCCAGACTGGAAGCTCAATCGGAAGCAGGCGGACTACACGTCGGCCGCGGTCGAGACGCGACATCTCCATGATTGGCTGTACGGGCGGTTCGAGTTCCGAGCAAAGATCGATCTGCAACAAGGGCTTTGGCCCGCGATCTGGTTCCTGGGTTACGGACCTTGGCCCTTGAACGGCGAAATCGACCTGATGGAGTTCTATCAGCGGACAATGCACGCGAACCTGGCCTGGGGAAACGGGACCTGGCATACCGTGCCGACGCCAATGACGACCTTCACCGAGAAAGATCCGAATTGGGCGGAGAAGTGGCACGTCTGGCGGATGGATTGGGACGCCGATTGGATTCGGCTTTATCAGGACGGACAGTTACTGAACGAGACGGATTTGTCGAAGACGATCAACCCGGACGGGACGAACCCGTTCCATCAGCCGCATTTCATCCTGATGAACTTGGCGATCGGGGCCGCGGGAGGGGATCCAACGCCCTTGACCTTCCCGCGTCGGTTCGAGGTGGATTGGGTTCGGGTTTACCAGCAGAGGTGAGGATTGGCCGAGGTTGAGAAGAAGACCAAGTTGGCTCGCACCTTGCGCCGCAAGGCGACCGAGGCAGGGACGGTGCTTGGGCAGACGTTGCGGGCGCGGACGCTCGCGGGTTTGAAGTTTCGGCGTCAGGTGCCCTTGGGACCATACACTGTCGATTTCCTTTGTGCCTCGATGCGGCTGGTCGTCGAGCTTGATGGCGACGTCCACGCGTTTCAGGTAGATCCGGATGCGAAGCGGCAGGATTGGTTGGAATCTCAGGGGTTTCAGGTCCTTAGATTTTGGAATTCCGAAGTGCTGTCGAACCTCGATGGTGTCGTCGAAACGATCATTCGGAATTACCGGAATCGGCTGAATGACCCGCCTGAGACTTGGACTTGAACTTCTCAGAGGCAATGAGAGGGCGCTTTGGGCTCTTCGTCTGGCTTGAAGCATCCGCGGACTAAATTGCTTTCTAGCAGAAGCGTGAGAGGTATCGTCGTGAGAATCGTGACCGCCCTCGTCTTTGCCCTTGCCTTCCTCACCCAACCTGCCGCCATGCCCAAGCCGTCCCCCCATCCCTCCGCCTTTGCCCAGATCGTCCGAGGAGAATCCGAACTCCGGCCCGTCCTAGAGGCGTTCCGGGCTGATGAAGACAACACGACCCGGATCTATGCGATTCGGTTCTCCCCGACCCGTCGGGCGAAGTTGAAAACGCTGGTTTCGAACGCGCTCAAGGAACTCAACAAGCTTTCCTTCGCCACGCTCACCGCCGACGCCCAGGTCGATTACGTCCTGTTCCGCAACTACCTCGACAAGAACCTGGACCAGCTCCGGCTCGACGAAGCCGACCACGCCGGCTACGAGAAGCTGGTGCCCTTCTACACCAAAATCACCGACCTGGAAGAGGCGCGCGTGCGGATGGAGACGATCAACCCCGAGCACATCGCCCGGGATCTGAACGCGCTGACCAAGGAAATCGACGCGCTCAAGGCCCAGGTCGGCGAGAAGCTCAAAGCAAGCAAGTTCGAAGGTAACGCGGCAGCCAACGAAGTCCGGCACCTGAAGGGACTGCTCAAGCACTGGTTCGACTTCTACAACGGCTACGATCCCCTGTTCACCTGGTGGGTCGGAGAACCCTACAAGGCGCTCGACACCGAGCTCGACGCCTACTTCGGCGTGCTGAAAGAGAAGATCGTCGGGGTCAAGAAGGACGACGAGAACGCGATCATCGGCAAACCGATCGGCCGTGACGGCTTGGTTTCCGCGCTGAAGTTCGCGATGATCCCCTACACGCCCGAAGAGCTACTCAAAATCGCGGATCGAGAGTACGCGTGGTGCGAAGCCGAGATGAAGAAGGCGTCGAATCAACTCGGTTACGGCGACGACTGGAAGAAAGCCCTCGAGTACGTGAAGGACCTCCACGTCGAGCCCGGCCAGCAGCCCGAGATGATCAAGGGCCTCGCCCTTGAGGCGATCAAGTTCCTCGAAGATCACGACCTGGTGACCGTGCCCGAACTCGCCAAAGAGAGCTGGAAGATGGAGATGATGTCCCCCGCGCGACAACTCGTCTCGCCGTTCTTCCTCGGCGGCGACGACATCCTGGTCTCGTATCCGACCAACACGATGACCCACGACCAGAAAATGATGAGCATGCGCGGCAACAACCGCTTCTTCTCGCGCGCGACGGTTCAGCACGAGCTGATCCCGGGGCACCACCTCCAGTTCCACATGCTGTCGCGCTACAAGCCATACCGCGAGATGTTCGGCACACCGTTCTGGATCGAAGGCTGGGCGCTCTATTGGGAGATGCAGCTCTGGGATCTCGGCTTTGCCTCCAAGCCGGAGGAGAAGATCGGCATGCTGTTCTGGCGCATGCACCGCTGCGTCCGGATCATGTTCTCTTTGAAGTTCCACCTCGGCGAATTGACGCCGGAGCAATGCGTGGACATGCTGGTGGCCAAGGTCGGGCACGAACGCGCCAATGCCGAAGGCGAAGTCCGGCGCTCCTTCGCAGGCGACTACGAACCACTGTATCAGCTGGCCTATATGATCGGCGGCCTGCAGTTCCGGGCATTGCACCACGAGTTAGTGGACAGCGGAAAGATGACCAACCGCGCGTTCCACGACGCAATCCTGCACGAGAACGAGATGCCCGTCGAGATGGTTAGGGCGACCCTGACCCACCAGCCATTGACGAAGGACTTCCAGTCAAGCTGGAAGTTCGATCACTAGGCACCGAGTTGGAGGAGGATAACTGGGACCGCTGACACTCCTGTCGGCGGACATCGGAATTGGCGAATCAGCGGTACCTCGTGGACCGCATTAGGTTGGTCTGAATCTGAAGCTAGGAGACGACTCCAATGCCCGCCGACAGTAGCGTCAGCGGTTCCAGATAGCAGCCTAGAGAGCCTCGACCCCCCCGCGGAGCGAGTGCACCCTTTGGATGCCTTGCTTTCGCAGACGAATGGCGAGGTCAAGGCTTCGGATCCCGACTTGGCAGACCAGCAGGATTTCTCCTTCCGGCAGATCGCTCAGTCCGAACGTCGAGAGCGGAAGCAGTCGGGCGCCGAGGCAAGGCTGGACGGCACTTTCGTCGGGCTCCCGGATGTCGACCAGAGTGTAGAAGCTGAGGTCGGCAGTCGGTTCGACCTCGTAGTTCTCTTCCAAAACGACGCTGGCCGACGAGCCGCAAGCGGGACAAGCCGGATTCCGGGTGACTATTAGTCCGTGAGTTTCAAAGGTGGTCAGGTCGAAGGTGAGTAACTCGCCCTTGAGCGCCTCGGGATGACCAAGCAGCCGACGAAGGGCCTCGTGCGCCTGCATCGCCCCAAGAACACCCGCGACCGAACCAAGCACACCGACCTCGGCGCAGGATCCGACGCAGTCGGAGGCGGGGGTCTCGGGCCAGAGGCAACGTAGACAGGGGCCCCCGGGCTCGATCACAAACATCTGACCCTCAAACTGGTACAGGCTCGCCTGGATTACCGGCTTTCGATAGAGGATCGCAGCATCACTAAGCAGGAACTTGGTGGCGAAGTTGTCGGTGCAGTCAAGCACCAAATCGGCTTCTCGGAACAACACCCCAACGTTCACGGGCGTGACCCGGTCAACTTGAGCTTGAACCTGGACGAACGGATTCTGAGCCCGCAACCGCTCCGCCGCAACCTCGGCCTTGGGCCGGCCGCGGTCAACGTAGACGAAGAGAGGCTGACGATGCAAATTGCTCGCCTCGATCCGATCCGAATCGACCAACGTAATATGACCAACGCCCGCGGCGGCAAGATACACCAACGCCGGGCAACCCAAGCCCCCGGCACCTACAACAAGAACCCGTGCCGCACGCAACTTGGCTTGACCCTCATCGCCAAACGAAGGAAGTCGCATCTGGCGGCGGTAGAAATCGTGCTCCTGCGCGGCCGCATCCGCGGCCCCACCCGCGTTGATCCAATCGGAGGCTCCGTCAATGTAGTGCTCCTTCTTCCAGATCGGAACCCGGCGTTTAACCTCGTCCACGATGTACTCACACGCAAGAAAGGCTTCGTGGCGGTGTCGCGCCTGCGCCTCCGCGCGGATCGCGACGTCGCCAATTTCAAGCATCCCCACGCGGTGGACGCAAGCGGCACCAAGAAGACCGAAGCGATCCATCGCCTCGGCAAGGATCTTCGCTCCTTCGGTCGAAGCGAGGGGCTCGTAGGCCTCGTACTCAAGCCGCTCAACATCGCGGCCCTCATTCAAGTCGCGCACGGTGCCCACAAAACTTGCCGTTGCGCCCGAGGCGGGGTGGCCCGTCAAGAGCGGTTCAGAAATTGGCGAAGTCTGAACGCGAAACATCAGCCCCCCGCCACTGGAGGGATGAACACGACCTCGTCTCCCCCCTCGAGAGCTTGGTCCATTTCGACGAAAGCCCCATTGACCGAGGCGCGAACGAGAGCCGGATCTAACGTTAATCCATGAGAGACGACCAATTGCCGGAACAAGTCGGCGGGAGTCGCCGCGTCCGTCGAGATCGACTCGAAAGAAAGCCCGCGCTGCTCTCTTAGCGCAGCAAAGTAGCGAATCGTCAAAGTAATTGGCACTAGTTCTCTCAAAAAGGGCAGACTTTTGGCAGAAGGCTGGCGATGCCAAAAGCACCGCGAATCGCAATATTTGAATCTAATCCATTCAACCCTAAACAAGTTTCGAGGCATATTGCGAAATGAATCGCAAGGGTCACGTCTATGTGTCGCCCGCGCGTCGTCCAACATAACTGTACGAAGAGGTTCGGGCCGTGTATGCTCTCCCCTTGACGGTTCCGGACCTTCTTCTACGATAGCAGGTCGGCCCCTTCGCTCCACTCGATCCCTAAATGTTCGGCGACGGCTCTGCTGATCGCGGTCATCCCTTCTACGTCTCCCAGCGCTTTCGCTGCGGCCCCGGACCCCACCACACAGATCGGCACAAACTCGCGGCTGTGGTCGGTGCTCACCGTCGTCGGATCGTTACCGTGATCGGCCGTGATGAGGAGAAGATCGTCTCCCCCCAGCTTGCCAAGGATCTCGCCGAGCGTGACGTCAAAGCTTTCGAGGCACTTGGCGAACCCTTCCGGGTCGTTCCGGTGGCCGTAAAGCATGTCGAAGTCCTCGAAATTCGCGAAGATGAACCGGGCGTCGGACGCCAGCGCCTCATCCAGCTTCTTAGTGTGCTCGGCGTTGTTCTGAGTGCGCGTCACCGCACGGAAGCCACGACCGCCAAACAGCTCGGGCACCACCCCGATCCCGTATACGTCGCCGATCTTGTCGGCAAGGTTGGGAGGGGCGACAAGAGGGAAATCCTTGCGATGCTCAGTGCGCTTGAATGAGCCGGGCGCTCCAACGAAAGGTCGGGCGATCACGCGTTGCACGTTGTTGGGCGGGATGCAGAGTTCGCGGGCGATCCGGCACATCTCATACAAGCGCTCTAAAGGCACGACCTCTTCATGACACGCGAGTTGGAAAACGCTGTCCGCACTCGTATAGAGGATCGGAAAGCCGGTCTCAGTATGGAGGGGGCCAAGGTCGTCGATGATCGCCGTCCCGCTCGCCGCGCGATTGCCAATCGTCTGAGTGCCGATCGCGCGCTCGAACTGCTTGACGAGCGGGATCGGAAACCCGTCGGGGTAAGTCGGGAAGGGAACTGGCGTGACGATCCCGAGCATCTCCCAATGCCCGGTGACGGAGTCCTTGCCCTGCGAAACTTCACGAAGTCTGCCATACCGCGCCGAGGGGGCGGGGCGGTCGATGCCGCAGGCGGCAAGAAAGCCGATTCGCTCAAGGTTGGACGTACTTAGCGGGCCGCACTTCTCCCAGACGTGACGGATGGTGGCGGGATGGTCGGTGTCGCCGAAGTCCGCGGCGTCCGGGGCCTCGCCCGCACCGCAGCCGTCGAGGACAATCAGAATGGCTCGCTTCACCTATCCGTTATAGCCGCTCAATGAGCATTCCGGCTCCCCTTCCTCTTGCCGGATGATTGTGCCGGGAGGAGGAAGGGGCTGGGGGATGGAGGTTCGGGGCTGTGCAGCCGCGCCAAACTCGATCCCTTCACTTCGTTCCCGAGCTACCGACACGCGGTCGGCTCCGTCGGAGTGAAGCAGCTCACCGAGCGATCGAGCTCCCCTTCCGATTGCCGGATGATCGTGCCGGGAGGAAGGGTCAGGGGCCTAGGCGTTACATTAGCGTCTGCCGACCCCGTAGGGGTCTAAGAAGGTAGCCCGGGGTCGATGACCCCGGGAAGTCCGGTTAGCTACAAGCCCCGACCCCGGAGGGGTGCCAGAAGGTAGCCCGCAGGGCTCAAGCAATGTGTGGGCGCGCTGTTTTGAAGCTGAGGGGGCAGGAGGGATGGAGGTTGCGGGCTGTGCAGCCGCGCCAAGACTCGATCCCAGCTCCTGACGGTAGCCCCTTACTTGGCGTGCTTCATGCCGTACATGCAGCAGTTCATCATCATCTTGTGCGCGACCGCCTTCTGCTTGCCATCCATCTTGGACATCATGTGCATCATGGTCTGCTGCTCGCCTTTGGAGAGGCCAGCCATCATGTGCTTCATCCCCATTGCCTCAATCTCCTTGGGTGACTTGCCCTTCATCATCGCCATCATCCCCTTGTGCGGGTCCTTCATGCACATCGTCATTCGCTTGTGCATGACGTCCTTCTCAGCCTGCGACATGTGCATGAAGTGAGACGTGGCGGTCTGCTTCTCCTCCGTCGAGAGGCCCTCCATCATTTTGTTGCCGTCGTGCATCATCGGCGGCTTCATATGCGGCTTCATCTTCATCTCGCCTTGAGCGAGGGCCGAGGTGACGGACAGTGCCATGGCTGCGGCGACGGCCGCGAAAATTAGTTTCTTCATTGAGTGATATCCCTTCGTGCGTTTTCGCGCGAGCCTAATACAGACCCGCACGAACGAATAAATGGCAGTTGCCAGAGTTTCGTTCCCGATTCTTTGGCATTATGAACCCCTGGCAAAACTAATTGCCATTTCGGGGCAACTTCAGCCAAATCTATCGGCCGTGGAGCGCGCGACGGACCTGTTTGGGTATCCCCCACAAGTGACCCGTTTTCTAGTCCCCTTCGCCTTCGTATTGACGACGCTTGCGCGCGGCGACGCGGTCGACGACTACCTGCGCGGCGAGATGACGCGCTCCCACATCCCCGGCTTGACCTACGGCATCATCCGCGACGGCAAGCTGGTGCGCTCGGGTGCATTTGGCAAGGCCGACATCGAGCTGGATACGCCGATGAAGGTCGATAACTTGTGCGAAATTGGTTCCATCACGAAGCAGTTCACTGCCTTCGCGACGATGCTCCTCGTCGAGCAGGGGAAAATCGGGCTCGATGACCCGATCTCCAAGTATCTGCCCGAAGCCAAGGAGAACTGGAACGAAATCACCGTTCGGAATCTGCTGAACCAGACCTCGGGGATTCAAGAGTACGTCTTCGTTCCTGGGCTCGGGCTGGACAAGGAGTTCGACCGGAAGCAATTCATGGACTCCATGACTCCGCTGCCGCTCGACTTCGCAACCGGGTTGACGTGGTCCTACAGCAACACGAATTACGCCTTGATGGGCTACATCATCGAGAAGGCGGCGGGTATCCCCTATCCACAGTTCGTGCAGGAACAAATATTCAAGCCAGCGGGGATGACCAAGACCAAGTTCATGACCTCCGGCGACGTAATGCCGCGTCGGGCCCACGGTTATCTCCTAGATGGGACCCATTTCTTGAGCCTGCGCGGCACCGGGAGCCTAGCTTCGGACGGGACAATCACCTCGAACATTGCCGATATGGCGAAGTGGGACGCCCTCTTGACCGAGCACAAACTCCTGTCGGCCGCTTCTTACGAGTCGATGTGGAGTCGCGCGACGCTCAAGAGCGGGCATACCCGCCCGTACGGAATGGGTTGGGATCTGACCCCTCGAGGAGGCTCACCGTTCGTCGGCCACGCAGGGGCTTCTGTCGGTTACAGCGCAGGGTTCGTCCGGTTCCTAAAGCCGAAGTTGTCGGTGGTGGTCCTCGGGAACGTGTATGCGTTCAACGGCGAGGGGGTTGCGCGCTCGGTGGCGGAGATCCTCGATCCCACCCTCAAGACTCCAAGACCCGTTGAAGTGAGTTCGGATCCCGATTCAACCCGCGCGACCCGGGTCCAAGCTGCCCTTGCCGCGCTTGCGGCGCGGAAGGCGGACGAGTCTTTACTTGATCCGGAGATGACCGCCCCAATGAAGACCGGGCGTGCCATGATGTCGAACGTATTTGCGCAAGTTGCTACGCTGCAGCACATCGGTTTCTGCTCGGCGGAAGCGGAGGGCGCTGACGCCTGGGTGACGTATCGGGTTCAGGCCAAGGACCGGTGGTTTACCCTGGTCGTTCTGTACACGAAGGAAGGCAAAGTAGCGCAAGTGGGTCTCGCCGGAGATCCCCCCGCTTCGCCGAAGAAATCTTAAGGCGCTCCGGGTCTGGCTCATTTGTTTAGAGCGAGGAGGTCGTTAGGCAGGACTCCCGATTGGAAGCTCGCTTGATCATGCTTTACAGGGCAAGTCCCCCCCGAGCTGGGGTGTTTCATCACAGCATTTCGAGGAGCCGGATTCGCCCCCTTGAGAGGTTGAGGGCGAACGACGGGCACCCATCTTTCAACCTGCATCTTAGCGCAGGGCCTATCATGAGGTCATGCTTGCGCTTCTTGTCGGAGGGGTCGGAATTCAGGCGGCACTGTCGGTTCCGGCGATCGGCAGCGAGGCCGAGTTCGACCGAATCGCGGGGACGACGACGATTCCGTATCCACAGAAGCATGTCCGCTTCATGATCGATCGGCGGAACGCCAATCGGATCTACTTCATCGAATCCAAAGAGGACCGCCACCACCGAGAACTCGCCGCGAAGCTCTACCTATCCCTCGATGGCGAGCAAGAGTTCTTCGACAAGAACACCCAGCGTGACGACCGGCGCTTCTTGCTCGGATGAGTGGCCTACCAGCCCACCGTGAAGAAGTGGACGTTTGAGTTTTGGGACGGCGATCTCGCCACGAGCACCATGATCGCGCTGGCCTACCGCACCATTTCGAAGGCGTTCTTCACGCCGCTTGCGTTCAAACCAAACTCGAACCGACAAGAAGCTCTTTCGGACAACCTCCACATTCCGCGGGTGTCGCTGAGCGACATCACCCGTAACCAACCGTACATTCCGCTCAACCTCGGCTTCTCGATCGGCCGACTCAAAATCGTCAAGACCGTCGAAGACATCTCAGGAGCCGACCCTGAGGACATTCTCGTAATCGACAGCGCTCCCGCAGGCGCTCCTCCGATCTCGGGACTGATCTTCAGCCGCCCGACAACTCCCCTGTCCCACCTCGGCCTGTTGGCGCGGGGCTGGCGCATTCCGAGCGCGACGATCCGAAACGCCCCGCGAGAGTTTGCGAAGTTCGACGGCAAGTGGGTGGCGTACCGAACCGAGGCGGGCGAATATCACGTTCGCGCTGCAGAGCCGAATGAACTCTCCCGGTACCAGTCCGCCCGCAAACAGCAGAAAGCTCAGGTGACGCCCAACATCGACCTCACGGAGACAAGGCTGGCTTCACTCTCCAACCAGCAGGCCACCGATTCGCTCCGCTATGGAGCGAAGTCCGCAAACCTCGGCGAGGTCTTGCACGCCGCGATCCCCCAAGTCCAAGTCCCGCCCGGGTTCACTCTCCCCTTCTCAGATTACGCCTCGTTCCTCAAAGCGAACGGCCTCGACACCGCGATCAACGCGATGCTCGCGGAGCCCGAGTTCATCAAAGGAGGGGCCAAGCGCCGCGCCCGCCTCGCCACTCTTCGCAAGTCATTCATCGCCGCCGCGATGCCGCCAGCTCTCTCCGACGAGATCGTGCGACGTGTCCAGACTGACCTGAAAGGGAAGGGAGTATTCGTACGCAGCTCCACCAACTCGGAAGACCTACCAAACTTCAGCGGAGCCGGTCTCTACTCAACGGTCCCGAATGTCAAGGGCGACGCCGCCCTCGTCGAAGCCGTGAAGACCGTGTGGGCCTCCGTGTGGAACGAGGAAGCGTTCCTCGCTCGGGAGCGCGCCGGCTTCGATCACACCCATATCGCCATGGCGGTCCTGATTCAGGAGGCCGTTCCCTCGGAGTCCTCCGGCGTCATGATTACCGCGAATCCGTTTGACGATGCGGACAAGAGCGCGATCTTCATCAGCGCGAAGCGCGGCCTGGGAATCCGCGTCGTCGACGGACAAAAGGTCCCCGAGCAAATCGTCTTCCGTGAGGAAACCAATGCGGTGCAAATCCTAACCCGAACTCAAGACGATGAGCGCCTCATCTTCGCCCCCAATGGTGGAGTCATCGCCGTCCCCTCTCCCGCAGATCGCGCCGTCCTGACCGACGCGCTCATCCGCCGCTTGGCCAAGACCGGTCAGGCGATTCAGCGCCTTTTCAAAAACCGCCCCCAAGATATCGAATGGGCCATCGTCGGCGATCAAATCTACATCCTCCAAGCCCGCCCCTATCTCCGGCAGTAGCCCCACACCCAACACCCAACCTAACACCGAACGCCCAACCCCCTCCCCAGGGTAGCTTTATCCGGAGTGGCGACGAACTACGACATCGGATTTCTCGGCGGCGGGCAACTCGCCCGCATGTCGATCATGGCCGCCCAACGAATGGGTCTGCGATGCGTATCGCTCGATGCCGGCACGGATTTCCCCGCCGCGCAGATCGCCGCCTCCCTGAGCGGGCGACTCGACGACGTCGAGGCGCTAGCCTCGGTGCTCCGGGTTGCCCAGCACGTCACGCTTGAGAACGAGTTCATCCCTGCCGCAATCCTTCGCGATGCCGTCCAGTTGGCCGCTCGCGACGAGAGTTGCCTGCTCCCCGGAATCGATACCCTCGCGACCATCCAAGACAAGCTCCACCAACGTCAAGCCCTGTCGAAGGCCGGAGTCGCCGCGCCCCACGCGGTCGCAATCGAAGGCGACGGCGAATCCGCGATCGCCGAGATCGGCTTCCCCTTGGTGCTCAAAGCGCGGTTCGGCGGCTACGACGGCAAAGGCACGCGCTTCGCTCGCTCCCGCGCCGAGTTCGATTCGTTCCGAGAACTCTGGCAGGGCGGCGGCTGGCTCGCCGAGAGCATGGTCCCGTTCCGACAAGAGCTGGCCGCGATGGTATTCGTCAGCGCCGACGGCTCGCACCGAGGAGCCTTCCCAACCGTCATAACCGTGCAGAAAGACGGGGTCTGCGACCTCGTCTTCCCCCACGGAGAGTCCGGCGCCACCCATCGCGCGGAGATCGCCCTCGCTGCCGTCGAAGCGGTCGGCGGACGTGGCCTGTTCGGAGTCGAGATGTTCGAAACCGAGAACGGGGAAGTCTCCATCAACGAAATCGCCCCCCGACCCCACAACTCGGGACACTACACCCTGGACTGGGGCGGGGCAAGCCAGTTCGAGCAGCACGTCCGCCTCGTAATGGATCTGCCGCTCGGCATTGCCGAGGGCCAACCCACCTGCATGGCGAACCTCATGGGCCAGCCCTCCGCGCGCGACTCCCAATACCGGCAAGCCCTCGCGGCCGCCCAAGGAGACCCCGGCGTCTTCGTCCACTGGTACGGCAAGTCCGAGTCCCGCCCCGGACGCAAAATGGGTCACCTCAACGTCATCGGCGAAGGCATCGTCGAGCGCGCCCTAACCGCCCGCCAGCGCTTCTACGAAACCTGGACCCGCTAGACACCGAGCGAATCCACAACCTGCGACGGCTGAACCGCCAACCGAGTCGCCCGCTCCAAATCCACCGGACGGATGACCCCAATCAGCTCCATCCCATCGATCTGTACCCCCCGCTTCCCCGCCTGCTCGGTCACCCACTCAACGATCGGGTCAACCCCCGTCAGGTCCGGAAGGGTCAAATTCATACTCACCTGCGTCAGATCCCGGCTCGCCAGCGGCAACCCCAACGCACGAACCCCCAGAAATCGCACGTCCCCCTCGGATCGCAGATACCGGATCGACTTCGCAATCCCCCGCGCCAGCGAAAGATCAACCGTCCGCAGATCCACATTCATCGCAATCAGCGGATCACGAACCCCCAGCACCGTCACCCCAAGCTGCGGATGCGCGTAGGTCGGGCCGAAATCCGGCGAAAGCGCCTTCCCCGCAAGCCCCCCAAACCCACCCTTGCGAAGCGTAGGCAGGTCCGCCTCATGCCGACCGCGTTCCGATTTCTCGTACAAGTAAATCGGCAACCCCCAACGGTCGGCAAGCAGACTCGCCAGAGTCGAAACCGATGCATTCGCATCCTCCAGCGGAGTGTCATCGAGCTGAATGAGCGGACAAACATCAAGCCCACCAATGCGCGGATGCACCCCGACATGCCGGTTCAAATCGATCGAAGGCAAAATCTCCTCGGCCAGAGTCACGATCGCGCCGAAAACTGCCGACGCCTCCCCACTAAACGCGGTAACCGTGCGGTTGTGGTCAACATCGCTCGCGCAAAAATGTACCGACAAACCACTCACCGCCAAAAGATCCCGGCACCGCCCCAGCAACGCCTTGTCACGGCCGAAGGACCAGTTCGGAACCGTGAGCAATCGCATATCGCTATTCTACGGCGCTAAGACCCCGCACCGTGCCAAAACCCAATCTGCACGAAACCATCCAGATTGATGTCATAATCAAAGAACAATCAGAAGCGCGATGTCCCGGACTCCGGGAGTGGGCGTGAGGAACCAGCCGGACCCCAAAAATCCGAGCCAACCTCGGCGCGCCACCCAACCGACCAACCCGCGCCACACCCTCACCCCTTACCCCTTACCCCTTACCCCTTACCCATTACCCCCTTACAAAAGAAGAACATGTCCGAACAAGTCCTCGACCAATCCACCCAGCTCCTCGAACAGTTCGCCAACCGCGAATACGAACACGGATGGAGCGCCGATGTCGAAGCCGACCAACTCCCCCCCGGCCTCAACGAGGACGTCGTCCGAACCATCTCCGCCAAAAAGAACGAGCCCCAATGGCTCCTCGACTGGCGACTCAAGGCGTACCGCCACTTCCTCACCATGAAGGAACCCGACTGGCCCAACGTCCACTACACCAAACCCAACCTCCAAGAAATCATCTTCTACTCGGCCCCCAAAATGAAGCCGATCCTCGACTCCCTAGAAGACGCCGACCCCGAGATCCTGCGAACCTTCCAAAAGCTAGGCATCCCGATCGAAGAGCAAAAGGTGCTCCTCAACGTCAAAGGAGCCGCCGGAAGCGCCGCCGACGCCCGAGCCCAATCCGAGTCCGACCCGAATAAAGAATCACCAATAACCAATAACGATCCCGAAGACGCCCAACGCCCAACGCCCAATCGCCAAATAGCGGTCGACGCCGTCTTCGACTCCGTCTCCGTCGTCACCACCTTCAAAAAGGAACTCGCCAAGCACGGCATCATCTTCTGCTCGATCCAAGAGGCCGTCCAGAACCACCCCGAGCTCGTCCAGAAGTACATCGGCTCCGTCGTCCCCTACAGCGACAACTACTACGCCACCCTCAATAGCGCGGTCTTCAGCGACGGAAGCTTCGTCTACATCCCCAAGGGCGTCCGCTGCCCGATGGAGCTCTCCACCTACTTCCGCATCAACGCGATGAATACCGGCCAGTTCGAGCGGACTCTCATCATTTGCGAGGAAGGCGGCTACGTCAGCTACCTCGAAGGCTGCACCGCCCCCATGCGCGACGAGAACCAGCTCCACGCCGCCGTCGTCGAGCTCATCGCCGTCGGAGACCGCGCCACCATCAAGTACAGCACCGTCCAAAACTGGTACCCCGGAGACCCCAAGACCGGCAAGGGCGGCATCTTCAACTTCGTCACCAAGCGCGCCCGCTGCATCGGCAAGTTCAGCAAGGTCACCTGGACCCAGGTCGAAACCGGCTCCGCCATCACCTGGAAATACCCCTCCGTCATCCTCCAAGGCGACGACTCCACCGGCGAGTTCTACAGCGTCGCCCTCACCGCCAATAAGCAACAAGCCGACACCGGCACCAAGATGATCCACATCGGCAAGCGCACCAAGTCGGTCATCGTCGCCAAAGGCATCTCCGCCGGCAACGGCCAAAACACCTACCGCGGCCTGGTGAAAATCAACGCCGGCGCCGAAGGTGCCCGCAACTACTCCCAATGCGACTCCATGCTCATGGGAGACCGCTGCGGAGCCCACACCTTCCCCTACATCGAAGTCAAAAACCATACCGCCACCGTGGAGCACGAAGCCTCGACATCCAAGATCGGCGAAGACCAAATCTTCTACTGCAACCAACGCGGCATCCCAACGGAGGATGCGGTCAACATGATCGTGAGTGGATTCTGTAAAGATGTCTTCAGAGAATTACCGATGGAATTCGCCGTCGAGGCTCAGAAGCTGCTGGGCGTGAGTTTGGAGGGGTCTGTTGGCTGACGCTACCGAGGGAGTGATAATGGCCTACGGTAAGACTGCGGAGGCAGACTTCCCACCGGTCCTCATTGTCGGAAGAGAGCCGAATTCCAGCCTGGCACATGAAGATCGCATTGGTTCTTACCGCTTAGACAGGCGGGGCGTAATGTTCTACAACATGGCATACCGCCTAGTCGGAGGCTCGATCGAAGATGGACGCAGGATTTGGAGTGAATGTAGACGCTCTGAGATCAGTCCGATCCTCTTCGCGGACGTGTTGCCAACCTGTATTCCCGCGGGTCAGGTTTCAAAGTCAGGCCCAAGAAGGGATGCTCTGGCTGCTGTCGACGGCCATATCAAACGCATTTTCACCAAGGAGATAATGCACCGGGTCAGCCTGATCCTGCTATCGGGCCACGAACGATACCCCTTCAACATTGCGAGCCAGGCCTTTGCAAACGCCGCGAAAGATCTTGGCATCCCGACTCATTCGATCAGATTCCTGTGTGGAAACAACATTAGAGCGATAGAGCTCAGTTTGGCTACATCGCCCCGAGAGCTCCTTAAGTCGGTAGTGAAAATGTCGTGACTGGATCTAACCGGCGTGTACAAACCTACAACTGAGTCTTGATGCCCCGCCACGCCCCGTGGCGCGAGGCTATCTACCCACCCGTAGTTTTAGGATGCCTCGGCACGTTCTAACCTCTCGCAAGGAGCCGGCCCAGGTCCAAGTGCCGAGGCTGAACTCAGCCGCCAAGGCGCGTCCACACTCCGACCCAAGCCTCGGCACTCTAGCGATCCCTCACAAACATCTGAGGATAGAGCGCGCCGAGGCATGCGGAAAAACCAAGTGCCGAGGCTAGAGACTGACCCCGCTAGACAAAGTCAGCACATAATTGCTAAGTGGGCAGCTACAAGCATTACAGAAATAATGCAAACCCCGGGGCGACGCTCTTCATCACCACCACCGTCCTCGACTTCGTCCACGCCTTCCGTCGAGAAGAGATGCGCGAAGCCATGGTGCAAAACCTGGCTCGACAGTGCAAGCTCGCCAAAGTAGCTCTGCACGCCTACGTAGTCATGCCCCACCACATCCACATGCTCGTCCGGCTTCCCGAAGCGCTCACCGGGCCGAGCTTCATGCGTGCCTTCAAGGCCAATACATCAGCGGCCCTCCGCCCGCTCCTCACCGAATCAGAAGTGCGAGAATTTGACCAACAACTGGGTCTCAATCGACGCCGATTCTGGATGAACGGATACCGGAGCATTGAAGTCGAGGACGAGCAAATGCTTTGGCAGAAGATGAGCTACGTTCACCTCAACCCGGTTAGGGCTGGATATGTCGAGGACCCGGATTGCTATCCATGGTCAAGCGCACAGTTAGTAAGCCGCGGGGAGTGGTCGGAAGAGCACGGCCTCCCAATCCAGGCGGTCGTAAGCCTCGGCACTTAAGAAGGAGTAAACCCCCATGGCTGGAGCTCAAGCGTGCCGAGGCATCGCAAACCGTGATGCCCCGCCACGCCCTGTGGCGCGAGGCTAACTACCCACCCGTAGCTCCAACCCTCTTCATCCGATACGGCGGAGTCGAAGACAAGACCGCAAAACAAGAAACCATCCCCCTCAATTAACCGGGACCGCCGACACTCCTGTCGGCAAGCCGTAATCGCCGCCCAATTGCTGGACCGATCGCGCCTCGTCGGCAGCCACGGTTAACCAAAGCCCCAAACACGAGAGCGTCCAACCCCACCCCCATCCTAACCGGCAAACAAAGTGCGCAAACCCCAAACCGCCCCCGAACTCCTAACCCGCAAGAAGACAAGAGCCGGATCTCCGGCCCCCTCTCCCCGCCGTGGGAGAGGGCGGGGGGTGAGGGGGCCTTCCGATCCGAAACCGTCCCCGTCCATGTCAATCCAAACCGCGAGGACCAGCACCGCTCTGGATGCCTCAGGGTTCTCCTGGACAAGGCTCGGAACCGCCACCGGCCCAACCCTGAGGCTAAATCCACCCAGATTCCGAAACCCACGAGGTGACGCCTGGAATCCCGACCTCGAAGAGGTCCCAGAAAATAGCCCGGCGGTCGCTCCGGCGATCCCGGGTCACCGGCCACCCAATCCCGCACCCTGAAGGGGTGCCAGAATCCGCCTTTGGGAGTGCGTCGAGCTTGCTCGACCGGACCCGGCCACACACCCCCCAAACCGAAAGCAGGCCAGAAGAAACCTAGTTGACTTTCCTCTCTCCCAGAGCCAACAGACTGTAGATGCAACCCGCCAACGCAGACAAGCCGACCCAAAAAAGCCCACATTCCCACATTCCCAATCTGGGTAAGCACGTGCAGCAGGAATTGCGAGAATTCTCAGAATTTCCACTTTCAGGTTCGAGCTTGCTCGCGCTTTGAATCGATCGGGCTTGAGTCAGGGTAACCGTCTCCGCACGAGCCTGGGACAATCAGATCGAAGCAAGACAGAGACTCGGCCATAATCGCAAACGGGATGCATCGATTCGATGAGGCCTATTACGAGCGGCTGACCGAGAAGGTCGCCGCCGTGGAGCTCTGCACGAGCGCCGAGATCGTCGTCGTGGTCGAGCCGTCCTCCGGCCACTACCGAGACGTCCACCTCATCTGCGCCTCCGTCCTCGCCTACATCGGCCTCCTCGGCATCCTCTTCGGACCGTGGCACCAAACCGAGTGGACCGTCGCCGTCGACGTCCCCATCTTCTTCGGCATCGGATGGGGACTAAGCTGGTGGCTCCCCGGCCTCACCCGCCTCCTCACGAGCCCAAAGCGAAGGCGGAAGCAGGTAGACGCCGCCGCCAACGCCGCCTTCGTCCGCGACAAAGTAGGAACCACGAGAGCCCGCACCGGCCTCCTCATCTACGTCTCCTGGCTCGAGCAAACCACAATCGTGAGAACCGACACGGGCGTCACCATCGCCGTCGTCGCCCAAGACTGGGGCCACGCGGTCGACAAGATCCGCCACATGTTCCGCCAGCCCGACCCAGGCAAGGCGCTGCTGGAAGGGCTCGACATGCTCTGCCACGTGCTCGGCCGATGCCTCCCGCCAACCGAAGACAACCCGAACGAGCTACCCGACCGGCCGAGGCGACAACCATGATCCCTCGCCTCGGTCCAAAGCAAGGACTCGTCATCCTCGGCCTCCTCCTCGCCGCAACGGCCATCGCCCGAGTCGGCGGCGGAGAGTCGTTCTCCGGCGGCCACAGCGGCGGAGGCGGCGGCGACGGCGGCTTCTTCCTCCAGCTCATCATCTGGCTGATCGAGCTGATCATCTACCACCCCACGGTAGGCATCCCGCTCACCATCGCGATCATCATCGGGCTCTGGTGGCTCAACAAGAACGGCGGCAAACCCGCCTCCTACTCGTCCGCCGGCACCTCAACCGACACCGCAGCCCAGCAGGACGCAAGATCGAACCTGGCCAAGATCGGCAAGTACGATCCGAACTTCTCGGAGATCTCGTTCAACGACTTCGTCTACGCGCTCTACGGCAAGATGCACGAGGCCCGAGGCCGAGGCGACCTGAACAACTACACGTCCTACGCCGACCCAACCGCCCTCGCCCAGCTCGTCCCGGCCCCGCCGGCCATCCAAGACGTCAAAGGCGTGATCGTCGGGCGATCCCAGATCGATTCGGTCTCCGACCCGGATGCAAACGAGACGGTAACGATCACCGTCACCTTCGAGACCAACTACACCGAGGTCAATTTCAAGGGGAAGGAGAACGGCTTCTACGTCATCGAGCAGTGGACCTTTAGCCGGAAGCGAGATGTCCTCTCGCCCAAGCCCGACCAGATCACCGCGCTCCACTGCCCCAAGTGCGGCGGCGGGCTCGAGAAGACCGACGACGGCCGCTGCCAATATTGCGGCGTCAAGATCACCGGCGGCGACTTCGCCTGGTTCGTAACCGACATCAGCGTCCTCCAAAAGGAATCCCGAGGCCCGCTCCTCACCTCCGATGTCCCCGAAGAAGGCACCGACTTCCCAACCGTGTACCAACCGAACTTCGACGAGGCCCAGGCCGAGTTCCTCGCCCGAAACCCGGAGTTCTCCAAGAGCCACGCCGAGACCCGCTTCCGTGCCATTTTCCTAGCGCTTCAAAGCGCCTGGTCGTCGCTCAAGTGGGAGGACGCCCGCCCCTACGAGACCGACAGCATGTTCCAGATGCACCGCTACTGGATCGAGGCCTACAAGTCCCAGAACCTACGGAACGTGCTTGACCAGATTGAGGTCGAAACGGTCGAGTTCGTCAAGTTCCAAACTGACCCCTTCTGCGACGCAATCACCGTGCGCATCTTCGCGCAGATGCTCGACTTCACCGTCGACGCCCAGAACAAGGTGGTCAAAGGCTCCAACTCCTCGCCCCGGCCCTTCAGCGAATACTGGACCTTCATCCGCGGCAAGGGGGCCAAGGAAAACGACAAGGACGCCCAAACCTGTCCCAACTGCGGAGCTCCGCTCTCCGTCAACATGGCCGGCGACTGCACCCACTGCGGAGGCAAAATCACCCGCGGCGACTTCGATTGGGTGCTGAGCAAGATCGAGCAAGACGAAGCCTACGGCTAGGCGACGACGGCGGGAACAGCCCTGGCCTGTCGTGAACCTGTCATCACCTCCTCCTTCCCCCTAATCTCCCGATCGCAACCTATCAAACGTAGGCCTAGACACTCCTTACATTTCTAGGGACCGTACTTTCTGCCAGGATATTTCAAAAACCAGCGTATGCTGAGGCATGAAGCGATCCTTGCTGACTACCCTCCTCATCGGCGCGGCCATTACCACCCTGTGCTACGCCCAATCGGCAAGGACCAAGTTCGACCCGCGCATCCACGGGTTCATGTTCAAGAACGACTTCAAGAACGACAACGTCCCGTTCGTCAACTTCCACACTGGAGGCCTCTGCGGAGGCATGGTCTACGCTTCCCTGGACTACTTTCTCACCGGGCGCAAGATCCCCCGCCTCGACTACCGACCTGCTGTCGGCTCTCCCCTTCACACCTACATCTTCAACCGCGAAGCCACGTCGCTGGCCAGCAACCTCGACCGGTGGACCGACGTCTCCCTCACCAACCCCAACGGCGGCAAGAACAAAGAACTTTTTGAGCGCGGACTCCGAAACGATCTCCGCCTCGGCGAGGTCAAGAGGGGAATCGACGCCGGCTCCCCGGTCCAACTCGGACTCGCGCCGATGAATGGCGCGGGCCTCGGCCACCAAGTCTTGGCCATCGGATATGATTACGGACGCTATCAAGGTGCCCTAGGCGACTACCGTGAGGACCTGCAGATCGTTTGCTACGATCCCAATAGCCCCGGTCAGATGAGCTATCTGCGTCCCGACGTGGCTCATCAGTGCTACACGATGTCAGCAGGCAAGGATGCTCCCAATGAGCGCTACCTCACTTACTTCGTCGACGACCGGTACCGTAACGCCGCGCCTCCCGCAATCATCGAACCCGCAGACGCTAGCGACGGGCTTATTCACTATCTGCTCATCCAGGTTTGGACCGGGTCTGACGACCTCCGCGGCATGGGTGACGACTGCCAGGTCGCGATCAAGATCGAGGGCCAAGGCGAGACACTCTACAACCTGAACAACGGCTCCCACTGGATTGCCGACTACGACATGTGCGTCCCGATCGAGCTCAAGACCCCGATCCGAGCGAGCCAGCTACGCAGCGTCGAGTTCAAGACGAACTTCAAGCGCGGCATCCATCCCGAAGCCTGGAACGTCACGCGCATCGTCATCAGCGGGCGTGGCAGCGGCATCCAATGGCTCTACGATCAGAACGGAACACCCCTGGTGTACTTCACGACGGACCACGCCTCCTACGTCGCCGAGATCCATCACTCTTAGCGAACCAACGGCAACTAGGAGTATGCATCCGACCGTCGCGACCCTGATTCGAGCCTGGGACTGGAGCTTTGTAGACCTCGACATGGCCTTCGAAGGACTTAGCCTCGACACCCTCCATCACCGACCCAACCAAAACACGATCTCGATCGCCGAGATCGCCGCGCACACCGTCTACTCCGAAGCCTCGATCATCCTCCGCTACCTCCTCGGGGTCCCGAAAGAAGACTGGGGCGATCACCTGATGCTCCGAGACCCCTACGGCTGGCCACCAACGATCCTCGAGCATCCGCCAAAGCCAGAACTCCTCGCGATGAACCCGCAGGAAGTCAAGCAGAGCTGGCGAGACCAACATCAGAGGATCCTGACCGCCCTCGATGGCTACGACAAGGGACCCGACCACCGCTTCCAGGACGAATGGTCCGAAGCCGCCCCGGACGTCGAAACCCGCCTAAGATTCGCCGCTTATCACGTCGCCTACCACATCGGCCAGATCTACACGATCCGCCACATCCTCGGCGAAGACACTCCGGACAACTAGCGTGACCTCTAAACGGTCCTCACGAATCGCTCGCCCTTTACCGAGTAGCGAGTAGCGAGCAGCGAATCACCAACCCAATGCGATAATGCCAGCATGACCCGCCGCGAACTCCTCCGGGCTGGCCTCTATGGCGCGGCCTCTACCTTCCGTCCCACTAGGAACATCGCGCTGCGACTCAACGCCCCTCGCCCCAAGTCGCTCCACATCGCGGTCATCACCGACCTCCACCACGGCCTCGCCCGGGACGCCAAGAGCCGACTCGAAGCGTTTGTCAGCGCCGTTCACAAGCGCAAGCACATCGACTTCACCATCCAGATGGGCGATTTCTGTTACTCCCAGCCGGATTCCAAAGAAGTACTCGACCTCTGGAGCCAGCTCAGCATGCCCAAGCTCCACGTTCTGGGCAACCACGACATGGACAAGTGCGACAAGAACGCGGCGATCCGCTGCTGGGGCATGAAACACCGATACTACGCGAGCGTGATAGGCGGCTACCGTTTTGTCGTGCTCGACCTCAACCACTTCAAGAAGGACGGCAAGCTCGTCTCGTACGCAAGTGGCAACTACTTCACCGATGGCGCCGCGTGCAACTGGGCAGACCCCGAGCAGCTCGAGTGGCTTGATCGAGAACTGCGCAGTTCGCGCGAACCAGTCATCCTCATTTCGCACCAGCCCCTCGGTTTCGCCGTCCCGGGCCAGTCTCTACCCGCCGAGCAGGTCGAAGTCCTGAACGTCATCTCCAGTGCCGCCGAAGCCAACCCGCGGGGTGCCGTCGCCGCCTGCCTCTGCGGGCATATGCACGTCGATTGGCTTCAATCTTACGAGCAGATGCCCTGCTACTGCGTCAATTCGGCAAGCTACTTTTGGTACAACGGCATGCAGCCTTACTCGAAGCCGCTCTACGCTTTTCTCGAAATCACGCCGACCGGAGAACTGCGAGTTGAGGGTATTCAGGGCGAGTTCTTAAAGCCTCCACCCAAGGCCTCGGACATCGTGCCCGGACGCTCGGCCTCAATCTCCAGCCAGAACATCCCCCTCCGAAGCCACAGCCTCAGCAAGTCGGGGATCTGAGGTATCTCGGCTGGTCGTGCTCGGATACCGATCACCCGTTCTGACCCTCGCTGCCAGGTGCGTGGGTTTCAAGGTGACCCAAAGCAACCCTGACCCGCAGCCCACGATCAGGCAAGATCTGGGTCGCGCGACCCGCCAGCCTCAACATGGGCCTTTGTGACCACGGCTTCACCGGAAACAATCCTGCACTAAGTCTGCCCTTCCATCGCCTTAACAAAAAAGTAAGGCGGGAGAGGAAGATTCCAATGAAGTTCACGTTTGCCATCGCCGCCTTGACCCTCGTCGTCGCCTCCGCCTCCGCCCAGGTCGTCCTGACCGGACCCGGCACCTACTACCAAAACTTCGACAACCTCGCTCCGAACGGCCTCGGAAACCCGTGGGTCGACAACAACCCGGCCCCCACCATGCAAGGTTGGTACTCGAACCAGACCAGCTACGACGCCGACAACGGCACGCTCGCGGCCTCCGGCCAATACAGCGAGGGCCAAATGCCCTCCCCGGAGCGAGCGCTCGGCTCGGTCGCCCTCCCCGGCGCCCTGATCGTCTACGGAATGCGCATCAACAACGCCTCCGGCGGCACGTTCAGCGCCCTGACCCTCAACTACACCGGTGAGCAGTGGCGCGACGGCGGATTCGCCCTGACCGACGTCCTCAGCTTCTCCTACAGCACCAACGCGACCAGCCTGTTCTCCGGCAACTGGACGTCGTTCAACCCGCTCGACTTCAACTCGGTCAGCAACGTCGGCGCGGGTCCGCTCAACGGCAACCTCCCCGTCAACGAGGCCAACCCGAACGGCACCATCACCGGTCTGAACTGGCTCAACGGCACCGACGTCTGGGTCCGCTGGCTGCACGTCGGCAACGCCAGCCGCCACGCACTCGCGCTCGACGACATGCACGTCAACGCGACCCCGGTCCCCGAGCCAATGACGCTCATCGCCGGCGCGATCGGCCTGGCGATCTTTGCCCGTCCGCGTCGCCGCGGCGCCAAGTAAACGCCAAAGCCTCCTGCGCGGAGACGACCGCGCAGGAGGGCATTGCGGCCCTCGATACTCATTTCTTCGGTCCACGAATTAGCCGCTTGACAACTAGCCAGAGCAACCTTCCGAGGCCAACTTGCGGAACACGATAGCCGCGTGGCAACTTCTGAAAGATACGGCGCCCCAGCTCCTTGTCCCCTTCGAGCAGAGCGATCCGGGCCTCCAAAACTCGGAGTACTGGCACCTCGGGAAACAACTTTGTCGCGGCATGATGCACGTCCTTCGCATCAGCCAGCCTCTTGGCTCTTAGTAAGATCTCTACCACTTCGGCAAGAAAGGTCGGAGAGCCTTCGGGAGCATCGATGCAAGCCTGGATAACTCGGCGCACGTCCGCTTCGAGGCTTGCGTCGAGGTAGACAGCTAAAGCAAGCACCGGAAGTTCGGTCATCGGGTCCGAGCGGGACTCGAGGTCACGTAGCTCAGACGGGCCCTCTCCCGGTCGCCCGCCACGATAGGCAAGAATTGCCGAGTAAATCCGCACCATCGGATGCACATCGCCAGCGGCGACGAGGCGATCGAGATCTTTCCTTGCTTCATCAGTCGAATTCAAGTCAACCGAACCGAACGAATTAGGGGTTCTTCAGCCGCATGAGCTGGTAGTTGATCCCATCGCTGTTGAGCGATAGCAGCCAGATATCCTTCCCGCCCTCTTGGGCCGAAGTGATTTCCCACGCGTAATGTACGTCGCCTTCCGACGCAATTGTCAACCGGCCCCCGCTAAGAGAGTAGGTCGGTTCAAGCGGTCCCATGATCGTCCCGATCTTCCGCGTCCCACTGCAGGTCCCGTCCCGACGGAACTCGATGTCCCCCGAGACCAGCCCCGACTTGACCTCGCCCTTATCGTCCTTGTACATCGCCCCGCTAAACTGCCAGGCTCCATAAAGGCGATCATCGGCGGCGACCGTGGTCGGCGCTCCGGCCGGTGCCCCGGGATTTGCGGCATTGCGCGCAGTAATTCCTGGAGGAGGTGCCCCGCAGCCGATCAGCAGCAGGGGGAGAAACAGAAGTGTTAAGCGCACTCTGCAGTGTAGCGGGAAGCGAGTGACCCGAAATTTATCTTCTTGTGAATGTCACAAATTAACCCGTGTCACGCAATAGCCGATAAGGGCAACTATGCCCGCGTGAGGTCACCAATGCGACATTCGACACTTTTGACATCGGCGTCACTGCTTATCATGGCGGCGAGCGCCCAGGCGGTCCAGTTCCCGTTCCTCGACTCCGCTTATCAGCAGGAGATCTACACCGGTCCCCTGGTCGGCGGCCCGGGCATGGCCTGGACCAGCGCCGGCGCGCTCCTCACCCGTGACGGAGCCAACATCTACGAGTACAGCACAACCCAGAACGCCATCCACCAGGGCACCAACGTCCACGGCTATACGACCCACACCATCTCCGGACTCGCCGGCGATGGCTATGGCATGGCGAACGGTAACGATGGCTACATCTACACGATGACCTCCGGCGGTCTGCAGCGCTTCGACCCGAGCAATTGGGGCGCGGGTGCCACGTCCCTCGCCGCGACCGCCACGGGTGGCGGTGGCTACGGCGTCCACGCGATGGCCGATGGCCGCATCGCCTACGTAGCGGGCGGAGGAACCAACGAGGTCTACATCTACGACCCGTCCACCAACATCAACCAGCACATCTACACGGCGGCGGGCCTGATCGACGACATCGCCGTCGACCCCCTCGGCAACCTCGCCCTCGCGGGCCAGGCGCTCAACCAACTCATCGTGATCAGCAACACCGGAACCACGCTAACCACGGTTAACTGCGTTCACTTCCCCGATGGCCTTGCGTTCGGTGACGGCATCAACTCCGGCATGATCTTCGCCAACAACAACGATGGCACGATCACTAAATACGTGTTCAATCCCGGTTACACGAGCCTGGCAAGCCAGACCGACATCGCCACCGGAGCCGGCAGCTACGGCGACCTCGCCGAGGTCGGTCCCGACTGCGCGTTCTACGTGAGCGTAAACGAGAACGGAAGCCTCCACGGCGCCACGCCGGGTGTGGGGACCCACTGGGACAACGGCGTCACCAACGCCGAGAACTCGATCGTGCGTATCTCGCTCAAGAACGGCGACTGCGGGTTCTATCACCCGTTCGAGACGACTCCCGAGCCCGCAAGTATGCTCGCTCTCGGAGGCGGTCTACTGCTCGTGATCAAGCGACGCCGACGTCGCTGAACGGCACTGACGGGAGTTCCTCGGGTAGGTCGCGTACCCGGGGAACCCTGATCCGAGCCTAACGCGTGGGAGCCTTATCCATCGGAACGATGACCGCGTTGACGCCAAGGCCCGTGCCATCCATGTGCTCTTTGCAGCCGACCGCGATCGAGACCGAGGCGCCGGGCGCTAATTTAAGGGTTTCGGTGACACTCTTCTCTTCGTTGCCGGTTTTCATCGTGCCCGTAGCCAGCACCTTTCCATTGGCCACCACGTACCACTGCGACTCATAGGCCGTCACGTCTTCCACGCGCTTGAAGGTCAGGAAGAGACGAATCTTGATTGAGGTGCGCTTCGGATTCGTCCATCGCACGATCGAGAGATACTCGACACTCGGGCAGAGCAGCATCTCGCCCGGACGCCATCGCTGGTACAAGGTGACTGTGCCATCGGTTCGGCCAACGTAAGGAAAGATGCTGTTTGGCCGCGACCAGCCGATCAGTCCATTCTGTCCGCGACTCGTGTGGAGCCGACCAACCTGTTGATTCTCCGTGAACAGTTCGAAACCAGTTGGCGTTTTGCTACTGCCGTACGACCAGTTGTTGTGCGGATTCGCATCTTCGGCGAAGTCGTTGTGAAGGTCAAAGAGCTGCGCCGAACTTAGGGTGGTGATGCCCGCGAAAAGCAACCCGACGACGATTGACCTGAGCGTATGCAATCCCATTGACGTCTCCTTTGACGGACGAAGGCAATTCGTTATGGGAGCAAGTTGCCCCAGCGGATTTCGGATCCGTCGGGGCGATAGACCCATCACGGCACCCGGCGGGCATGGGCAACGTTGCCCAGACAACGTGATACCGCTCGCGATCGTCTCATCGGCCATCTTGATGGTCCTCGCGCTACCGCCGTCCGGCCTGCACTGGTTCGCTTGGATCGCCCTTGCTCCTGCCCTCGGCGTCGCCCACGGCCGCGGGTTCTGGCGGGCTTTCGCGATCGGAATTACGGTGCTCGGGCTAGCCGCCCTCGTTTCCCGCTCCGGCATCTTCTATCGTCCGAGCCTGCTCGACGGCGAGTCGGGTTGGGTGTTCGCCGGGTTCGGACTCTTTGGCCTCGCGGTTGGCCTCACGTTCGGCGTCTGGGGCCTAGAACAGTCGTCGGCTGGTGCACGACTCTTCATTCTCGCCGCGGCGTCGGTCTGCTTCGAGGCGCTCCTCCTGATTTACCTTCCAGGGCACCTTGCCTTGACCCAGTCGCGAGTTCCGACGATGCTTGCCCTCGCAAGCGTTACCGGGATCTGGGGCGTCTCGTATTTGGTGTGGCTGTCCAACCTGGCCGTCGCGTGGGCGTGGCGGACCGGGAACCTTCGACGACTCCTCGCTCCGGCGCCAATCCTCGTCACTACAATCGCCGTCGGTCCCTTCTGCTGGAAGCCTGAACCTGGTGACTTGCGAGTCGCCGCCGTTCAGTCTGAGGCCCACGATGCGGTCACCTTCGCGCGGCTCGACGCCGAAGCAGCTCAACGAGGAGCCTCGCTCGCGGTCTGGCCCGAAGGAAGCGCAAGTACGCTCGCGCCCCACGGGGATACCACCGCTTTGCGATCACTCGCCCAACTTCCCGGCCAACCTGCGTTCGTCGCTGGCTTCCTCGATGACTTCAGCCCGCTGCCCCACAATTGCGTCTCGCTGATCACCCCCGACGGCGAGTCCACGCGATACGCCAAGCGACGCCCATTCGGGTCTGAGCGAAGCGCCCACACTCCGGGAGATCACCCCGTGGCCGTGCCGTGGGAGGGGCACCACCTCGGGTTCGGCATCTGCTTTGATTCCTGCTACCCGGAAACCCTTCGCGAAGCTGGCCGACTCGACGTCGATCTCATCGCCCTTCCTACCAAAGACCCGCGCGCGCCGTATGGCACGGTTCAGTCGTTGCATGCCGCCTACACCGCGTTCCGAGCCGCCGAGACCGGAGTCCCGATCATTCGCGCGGATGTCAGTGCCTACTCCCAAATCCTCGACGGACACGGGTTGGTCCTCGCCGAGGGCCGATCTGGCACCGAAGAAGTGATCACCGCCGGAATACGCCCGACGCACCATTGGACGCTCTACGCATACGCGGGCGATTGGTTCCTCTACCTTTGCATGGGACTCGTCACCCTGAACCTCGTTAGAAAGCGCACGACTCAAGGCTCCGAGTGAGGCACCCACCTTCCGAAACGTCTAGGAGCCCTCACCGCGCAATCTGAAAGGCCAGCGGTCCCAATAAGAGCGCAGGTTTTCCAACCTGTGCCTCCGGAACGTTGGTTGACTTCCCAGCCTCCTGAGAGGCTCCCAACTTCTACTTCAACAGAGGAACGTACAATTACCTGCCGAGAATGGAGTATGGGCGGGTCTCGACGTAAGAAGCGTAGCCTTACACAAGGCAGCGCCGCCGTCTTCGCAATGATCATGACCGTGTCAACGGCCGCGCTTGCGATCGCCATGATCAGCCTGTCGGGCGCTTTGCGCACGAAGCAAACTAGATTGGAAGCCAATCGAATCGTTCAGAACGCGTTCGAGGGCGATGTCGACGTCGTGCGAGACATGGCGGCGCGGGGAGTCCTCCGCCCTCCGCAAAGTTTGAACCTCCACATTGGCTCGTGCGACAGCGCCCTGCAGATTACGGATGTGAGCGGTCAGAGCTTTAATCTGCTGGGGATTTCGATTACTACGACGGCTCCGACTCTCTTGGTCGCGGGGACGGTCTCCTACCGGGGCTCGGCTTACCGCCTGCAGCGCGTGATCGGACGCGGCCGCATCTCCACGGTCTGGCAGTACGCTCTGTATTCCGATAGCGCGCTGGCCTCGTTAAGCAGCGCCGTCACCACGGGCTCTCCCGGGCTCGAAGGAAGCATGTGGGTGGGGGGAACCCTGACCTTGCTCAACGCGAGCACTCACATCGCGGGCGACCTGACCGCGACCGGCCTGATCGTTCCCTCAAATATGAATGTCGACGGCCAAAGGACCTCGGGCGCAGCATCCATTACCTTCCCCGGGATCACGGACTCCGATTACAAGAACGCGGCGGGCGTCACCAAGATCGGAGACACCGTCCTTAATGGCTACACATTTCTGAGCCCCGACGCGAACGGCTACCCGCTCTACTACTGCAGCGATAATTTGAGCATCAGTGGTGCATTTTCGGGAACCGGGGTCATCTTTTCCAGGAAGAACATCACGATCACCGGCGACGTGACCACCGGGATCGGCAATCACCTGGTCATCATCGCGGTCGGGAACGTCACGATCGCCGCCTCGGCCGTCCATGTCAGCGCGTACATCTATGCGGGGGGCACGTTTACCGTGTCGAACTCGCGGGTCAAGCGCTACCTCACCGGGGGAGTGGTGGCCAATAATGTCTCCCTTGGCGACTCGGCCAACTTCGCCTTTGATCCGCTAGTGCGGGACAATCCGGTGGAGGCTTACAACCTAAAGCTCCCCGGCGTCTGGCCATAAGGGCTGGCTGAGCGTTTGTTCGGAGGTGCGGGGGGTTCAGGCGTCTGTGCTAACCCCGGCGATTGCGGGTAATCAAATCACTCCTTCTCCCGTATAATCAGCATCGTTTTCGGTAGGAGGAAAACCTTGCCATCCCATTTCATGAGGAGCGTCGTCCTGAGTGCGACGCTTTGTTTCTGTTTCTTCGGTCTCGGCGTGCGCCGTGCGGAAGCTCATCACCGCGACTTCGTGTTCCTGCGCGACTGGTATCTCCCGTTCAAAGGTGAGAACGAGATGGAGTACCGGCTCACCCACAACAACCGCAACAACGAGATGATCCACGAGGTCGAGTTCGAGCACGGCGTGACCGATCACTTCGCGATCGAGCCCGGCATCGAATGGCACCAGCAGGACGCTGAGCGGCTGCACCTGGACGGGTTCGACATCGAACTTCGCTTCAACTTCGGCAACGCGAAGATGAACCAGATCCTGCCCGCGCTCAACGTCGAATACGAAAACCCGTTCGACACCGAGGAGTCGCCGACCGCGCGCGTCAAGTTCGTGCTCTCCTACTTCACGCCGAAGGGCGAGGACTTCTCGCTGAACCTCATCAAGGGGCAGCAGACGAAGTTCGACAAGGCCAAGCAGAGCGAAATCGACTTCGGTTACGTTCGCCCGCTGCAGAAGCTCGTCACCGAGAAGAGTCGTGGCTACAAGATCGGCCTTCGCGGCGGCTTCGAAGCGCGTTGGGACCTTGAGTCGAACATGCTTGCCGTCGGTCCCACGATCGCCTTCGAGAAAGACGAGCACTTCAACATCATCGCTCACTACTACTTCGGAGCGAACGACCGACACTTCAACACCGACGGCTTCCGCATCATCGCGGAATGGGAGTTTTAAGAACCCCCGAGCTGTTGATCGTCTCCCGGCTGCCGTGGAGGTCCTTCGCTTCCGAGCGGAGGTTCCAAGACAGCAGCCGGCCCGAGGCGATCTCGATCTTCCAGTAGCCGCTCCGCTTGAGCGACCCCGCGCGTGAATTGGTATCCACCTCGGTGGTGATGTTGGCGATCCCGCCGGTCACCGCGTGGAGCGTGTAATGCGCGGTGAAGCCGTTCACATCCACGCTCCATTGCGCCCCTACCGCCACCGGCCCGATCGGCAGGATCGGAAACGCCTCCGCCGCAATCTCCCCGTCCTCGATCAGCCGGTTCCGGTCGTCGAGCGTCCCCTTGTCGGGTTGGCGTAGTTCGTTGAGTTCGCCCGCCGCCCACTTCTCGCCGTCCTTGACCGTGAACGCCCGCGACTTAATCTCCACTTTGAACCGAATCTCGACCGGGCGCTTGCCATTGACCGGCTTCTCGATGTGTCGCCACTCCTCGCCGGACATCACGATGGAGCCGTGCCGCGAGGTGAAGATCGACTCCTCGATCGCGTAAGTGTTTGACTGCTCGTCAAGCGGAGCGTGGAGCGTCGTCGAAAGGGTCAGGGCCAGCAGCAGCATCCTTTGAAGGATAGCAGGCTGGCCCGACAAGGCTCAATCGCCTGGGGAGGGCTCATCGAGTGACTCAAGTGGTCGCTGCATAGAGACTCCAAGCGTTGTCGCGCCCCAGAGTCACCGTTGTACCACCCTGGTCCGTCGTTTGGACGTCATGGTTTTCCCTGACAGTACGGGGATTTGACCTGGCCGCGCTTATACTAGCAAGTTATGATTCAGTTGAACGGAAAGGGACTTGTTTTGTTGGCGGCGGCAGGCCTGGGAGTGACCGCGATGGCGGTGGTCCTGCGCGACACGCTGATCATCAACGGCAATAGCACGCAGGCCGATGTGCGGATGATCAACGGCAGCGCATACGTCCGCCTCTCCGACGTCGCCAAAGCCCTCGACCTCACCCTCGTCAAGCGCGGCGACGGCAAGTACGAGCTCGCGAAATCCGGCGGTGCGAACCAGATCGCCGGGCTCAAAGGCGGAGTCGGCCAGACCCTGTTCGACGGCAAGTGGCGTTTCACCGTGGTGACCGTGGATATGCCGGACAGCTACCAGATGAAGACCGACGCCGAGGGCTACGACCCGAGCGGCAACATGGTGATGGACAGCCGCACCCGCCTGATCAAGCCCGCCAAGGGATACAAGCTCGTGGTTCTGACCGTCCGCGTGGCCAACGGCGTGAAGGAGCGGCGCACCCTCTGGACCGCGATCAACGACCCCAAGATCCGGACCTCGATCGCCGACACCGAAGGCGGCTCGCATCCCCCCGTCGCCTACGACTACAAGGGCGGCCCGGTCCAAACCGAGTGGCTCCTCCCCGGCGCCCAACTCACCTTCCCGGTCATCTTCAGCCTCCCCGAGACGGCCAATCCCCAGGACCTGGTGTTCACGCTCAAGAACAACCAGGGCGACGAGAAAGGCATCGACGTCCGCGTATCGCTCGCGAAGTAGATCTCGCCGGGTGCCTGTGCGAAGCACGTGAGCTCTCATGCGACCCCGCGGGCTGGTCCTAAGATGTTCAACCGGGCAGGGGGGTTCTCATGCCTCATGCCTCAGGCCTCAATTGGCGAAAGACCAGGAACGAACGCAAGTCCCAGGCGTGAGGCTAAGACCACTCGTTCCCTCCCCCGCGTTCTAACCTCCGCGGAAGTAATGTCGTCGAGTGGGTGGAAATGCGAGAAACGGTCGGCATTTATATCTGGCTGTCCCCCAATGAACTCGCCGCGATTACAATTGATTCGCAGCCACGCTGGCGGGTTCTCATGCCTCAGGCCTAAATTGCCGAAAGACCAGGAACGAACGCAGGCCCCAGCCCTGAGGCTAAGACCACTCGCTTCCGCTCTCCAGGCTCTAGCCGCGGAGTCATGCCATTGCGGAGGAAGTCGGGAGGGTGCAAACTGCCGACCAAACTGAATGGGGTGGCCGGATAGGAGCGGAGGACTCCAACCTGTGCCTCCGAAATCGTCGCGTGCCTTCCTTGCCTCACCTGAACCACTTCAAAACCCAATACATGGAGGACTTTGCAAAATCAGTTTGACTCCGTGTGCCACGGCTTGGCCGGAGTTGTTGTTGCTTGAGGAATTGGAGTCACTTCCCGGCAAGCTGTGCGCATGTCGCATAACCCTAAGTCAAGGAATTTCACCACGCAGATGGTTGACAATTCCCCTGCCCACGCACAAGACATGTTAACCATCCCCATTCTCCATTCCCCATCAAACAATAAGTAGTATAGTCCTGCCCGAAGTGTAAAGTGAGAAGTGAGTTCGTGAGAGTTCAATTCGCTGGACTGTTGCCCGTATCTACAACCGTAGGAATCGCGTCCTTCATTCTCATGACGCCGAACTCCCGACTTGAAAAGGGGAATTGGCCGCGCTACAGTCGAAGTAATGAGGAGCACCCTGCCTCCGACTTCGCAAGGCGATCCTGCTCCAGGTGAGATAAGCCCGGGGCCGCCGCGCTCCACCGCCCCGAAGAAGCGACGATTCAGGCCGACACGTTGGGTGATTGGCTTCATGATCCTTATCGGGGTCGCTTATGTCGCTTGGCTCCGTTTGCGCCCGGCTGAAGTCGCGGTCGCGCCTCCGGATGTGACCACGATGGCCGAAACCATCGCCTCGTCAGGCATCGCCCAGGGTCATAAAGAGACCACCGTCGGAGCTCAGGTTCAGGGAATCGTGACCCAGCTCTACGTCGACGAAGGGGCCGTAGTGCACGCCGGTCAGCTTTTGGCGCGCGTGCAGAACAACGTGGCGACGCAGCAGGTCGACCAGGCGACGCAAGCGGTGGCCACCTCACGAGCTCTCCTCGCCCAGGCCTCCGCCCGCCCAATGCCCTCCGAAATCCGCAGCGCGCAGGCGCGTGTGAACCAGGCGCACGCGGGGATCAGCCAACAGATCTCGCTGGTCGAGCGCGCGCGCCTCAACCGGCGGCAAGCGCTCGATAGCATCCATCAGGCGGAAGCGCAGGCCGCCCGGGCGCAGGCGACCCAAACCCAAGCGGAGTCGCGACTTGCCCTCGCCCTAAAGTCGCGGGATCGCGAGATCGCCCTTGTCCGCCAAGGCGCGGCCCCTCAAGCTTCGGCCGACGAGGCTCAGACCAACTACGATCTCGCCGTCCAAGACGTGGCCTCAGCGAAGCAGGCGTTCGCCTCGGCGAACCTGTCGATCTCCGTAGCCAAGGACGCTTACTCGGCATCGGGCAAGGACCTTGAAGCCGCCCAAAGCCTCGTTTCCTCATCCCGGGCCCAACTGGATGCCGCCCAGAGCGACGCTCGCACCCTCTCAAGTCGCCCCCGGTCCGAAGATGTTGCCGTTGCCGCGCAGCGAGTCCAGGAAGCGGAGGCGGCCCTCGCGACCGCCTCTACGCAGGCCCGCAACACCGACGTGCTCGCTCCCTTCGATGGAACCATCACCGCCGTTCTCGCCCAGACCGGGTCGAGCCCACTCGCAACTGGGGTCGTCAGGCTGGTCCAAACCGGTCGACTCGAGATCAAGCTCGACCTCGATGAGGCCAACCTACGAGATGTCCGCGTTGGACAGCGCGCCCTTGTCGCCACCCCGTCGGGCCAGTTCAAAGACGTGGCCGGTCACGTCGATCGGCTCGGCTCCCAGATCGACGCCCAACGCGGAACCCTCGAGGTCTATGTCGTCACCGACCAACCCGCACCCTGGCTCCATCCCGGGCAGACGCTAAACGTAAACGTCGTAACCGCGGAAAAGGTCGAACGCCTGCTCGTGCCGAGCGCCGCGGTCCAGCGACAAGGCGATCAAACATTGCTCTACGTGTTGCGTGACGGGCATGCCGTCGCGCGACCCGTGCTCTTAGGCTTGCTCGTCGGAGACAAGATCACCGTCATCGAAGGGCTCAAACCTGACGACCCGGTCATCCAGAACTCGTACCAAATTGCGGACAGCATGCGCGTGAAGGCAAAATGAGCGGCCTCGGGTTCGAGATTCGACTGGCCGCCCGCCACTTGCGAGCAGGGAAAGGGCAGACGGTTCTGACGCTCTCGACCGTCGCCGCCGGCGTTGTCGTGATCGTGTTCATCTCGTCACTGATCTTCGGCCTGCGGCAGATGTTTACCGCGCTGCTGACTGACTTACTTCCCCAAGTAACGGTCAACCCGGTTGAGATGACTCCCCAACCCCTCAACCATCTCGGCGACGTAAAGACCGTTGCCTCCCAAATCGAAGCCCAGAATCCGCAGAACAAACTGATCGACAACTGGCCTTCGCTCTGCGAGTCCATCAAGCGGCTTCCCCATGTCGTCGAAGTGACCCCCGCAGTGCTCGACCAAGCTTTCGCCTCCCGGGGCGGCAGGCAGGTCGGCGTGATCGTCTACGGCGCCGACCCCGTGGGGCTGACGAGCGTGATCAACGTGCGCAAATACATCGTGGAAGGGCACTACGTCGGGCTCACGTCGGGCGAAATCGTGGTGGTCAAGAAGCTCGCCATCGACCTTGGCGTGGGCCTGGGCGACCATATCCGTCTAGCATCGAATCAAGGCGTCTCGACCGCCTTCAAAATCGTCGGCATCTACGACAACGGCTCGGACCAGGAGCTCTACACCACCTACATCACGTTGCGGGCGGCCCAGAGTCTGTACCGCACCGGCACTTCCGTCAAATCGATCCTCGTCAAGGCGGACGACCTATTCCACGCCGATATGGTCGCCGACGAAATCTCTCCGCTGATGCCCTACAAGATCAAGTCGTGGACGCGCCAGTACCCGCAGTTCACGACCTCGCTCGCGATGCAGTCGGCGGCGGCGTTCATGATCTCTGGCTTCAGCCTCGTCGCCGCCGCGTTCGCGATCTCCAGCGTGCTGATCGTTTCCGTGCTCCAGAAGAGCAAGGAGATTGGCATTCTCAAGAGCATGGGGGCGACGCGCAACCAGATATTCCGCGTGTTCCTGCTGGAAGGGTTTGGGATTGCGGTCTTGGGTTCCGCGATGGGCGCTCTCGCTGGCTGTGGGTTTGTCATCTTCCTCAGCAACTTCAAGCGCGCGCAGTCAGGCGGGCTTGTGCCCCAGGCTCTCTTCCCGACTCAGCTCAGCCTGACCCTCGTGCTGATCGCGATGGGGGCGGCGATCGTCTCCACCGTGATCGCGGCGACGATGCCCGCGCGCCGCGCCGCATCCCTCGATCCGGTCGAGGTGATGCGATGAGCGAGCGGGTCGTCGAAGCGGTCCACCTGGAGAAGACCTACTTCGGCAAGATCGACACGCCCGTGCTGACGGGGATCGACTTTGAGATTCGCGAAGGCGAGTTCGTCGCCATCATGGGACAGTCGGGTTCGGGCAAATCGACGCTACTCAATGTCTTGGGCTGCCTCGATCGAGCGACCGGCGGCACTCTCCGGATAACGGGAAACGACCTCTCCGAACTCGATGACGATGAACTTGCCGAGCTACGAAGCGGCAGCATCGGCTTCGTGTTCCAGTTTCATTTCTTGCTGGATGCATTCACCTGCGAAGAGAACTGCACGATGCCGATCCTTATCCGAAAGGGGCACGTCCCCCGCGAAGATCGAGACCGGATTCGCATGCTGATGGATCGAGTTGGCCTCACCGATGTCCGGGATCACACGCCCGACGCCATGTCCGGCGGCCAGAACCAGCGATGCGCGATCGTCCGCGCACTCGCCAACAACCCACGCCTGATCCTCGCCGACGAACCGACCGGTAATCTCGACCGCCGTGCGGGTGAGGAAGTCTTCAAGCTCCTGCGCGAGATGAACCGCGAAACCGGTGCGGCGGTGATGCTCGTAACCCACGACGATCGCCTGGCCCGTGAGGCGGATCGGATCCTCATGATCGAAGACGGACAGATGCACGGGGTCACGGTCGACCAACTCTATCGCGGCGCTGCCACGACCTAGGCGGTCTTGCCGATGTGGCGGTAGAACAATCGCTTCGCGAATTCGGCGGTAGCGATGTACGCCACGATAATCCCCGAAACCGCCGCCAGCAACCCGAAGGACAGCGGAGCTAGACCAAGCGGCGGGCCGAGTGGGCTGAACGGAAGCAGAAAAACCGTCGCGACGATGGCCAGCGTGGCGTAGAGCAGACCCGTTCCCGGACGCGTCTGGAAGAACGGCTGGCGCGACCTTACCACCAAGACGATCAGGGCCGCCGAACCCACCGACTCGACGAACCAGCCGGATCGGAACACTGCCTCGGGCACCTTCAACCAGAGCAAGGTCCCAAAGGTTGCGAAATCGAAGACCGAGCTGACGATCCCAAACACGATCATGAACTTGCGCAGGAACACCAAATTCCACCGCTGGGGAGTCTGGAGCTGCTCGGGATCGACGGAGTCGGTCGCGATGAACATCTCCGGGATGTCGGTCAGAAAGTTCATCATCAGCACCTGCTTGGGAAGCAAGGGCAGGAACGGCACCAACATCGATGCGCCGGCGAGGCTGAACATGTTGCCGAAGTTCGCGCTCGTCGCCATGAAGATGTATTTCATGGTGTTTGCGAAGGTCCGGCGCCCTTCGAGGACGGCATTGATGAGCACGTCGAGCCCGGGCTGAAGCATGACGAAATCGGCGGCTTCCTTGGCCACGTCCACCGCGTTGGCGACCGAGATGCCGGCGTCGGCGGCGTGAAGGGCCGTGCCATCGTTGATCCCGTCGCCGATATAACCGACCACGTACCCCGCGCGCTTCATCGCCATGACCAGGCGAGCTTTCTGGTTCGGCTCGATTTCCGCGAAGACCTGGCGCTTGCGAACCTGCTGAATGAGCGCCGCATCGCTCAGCCTAAGCAAGTCCTTTCCCGTCAGAGGCTCGGGATGGGCAAGACCGAGGCTCTTTCCCAGCGTGGCGGCGACAAGGCGGTTGTCGCCGGTGATGACCTTGAGCTGGACCCCTAGGTCGCCAAGCTTTGCTACCGTTTGGGCGATCTCCGGATGCAAGGGATCTTCGAGCACGACAAACCCGCGCAGGCAAAGGCCAGCTTCATCCTCCGGTGTGACGGTGAGGGTTCCCTTCGGGAGGTTCTTGGTCGCTACGCCGAGCACCCGGAGGCCCTTGGCGCTGTATTCGTGAAAGTGCTTATGAATTGCGGCATGTGCCTCCGCAACCGTGCCGTCGCCCGCTGATGTGCAGACAGCCAGAAGCGGCTCCAAGGCTCCCTTCGCGATCAGCATCGGCTGGTCGCCAGCGACGAGAACACTTAGGCGCTTTCGGAGGAAGTCGTATGGGATCTCGGCGAGGAGGGCGGGAAAGGAGATCGACCCCGTCGGGATCGAAGCGACCAGACTTTCGTCGATCGGGTTTCTGAACCCCGACTGTAGGGAAGCATTGATCTGAGCAAGGCGAAGCACATCCGGACTCTCCTTCCCCTCGATGTCGAACGCACCATGAACGGTCACGACCCCGAGCGTGAGGGTGCCGGTCTTGTCCGAGCAGAGCACGTTCATGCTCCCCAAGTTCTCGATCGCCGCCAGGCGCTTGACGATCACCTGTTGCTTTGCCATCTCCACCGCGCCGCGCGAGAGATTCACGCTCACGATCGCAGGTAAGAGTTGCGGAGTGAGCCCGACCGCGAGGGCGAGGGCGAACAGGAAAGACTCGAGCACGGGTCGTCCCAGCAGGGCGTTGATCGCGAATACGCCGAGAGTAAGGAGCAACGTGAGGTTGACGAGCAACATGCCGAAATGGCGGATGCCGTGCTCGAATTCCGCTTCCGGGCGCTGGAGGTTCAGGCTCTTTCCGATGGATCCGAGTTGGGTCTTGGTGCCAACCTCAGCGACGAGGAACTTGCCGGAGCCACTGACGACGTGGCTACCGGAAAACACCACATTGTCCCGATCCCGAATCGCCGCATCCTCGGCGACGATGCCAGGTTGCTTTTCAACCGGGAAGGTCTCGCCCGTCAGGGCCGCTTCGTCGACAAAGAGGTTGGTCGCCTCGATCACCAGGCCATCTGCGGGCACAATGCACCCCGCGTTGAGCACAACGACGTCGCCCACAACCACGCTCTTGCTCGGGATAGGCGTCTCTTTGCCTCCCTGGAGAACCGTGATCTTGGTGTCGACCAGCGACAGCAACTTGGTAACCGCCTGATCCGCCCGGTACTCGTGTTGGAACCCGATCGTGGCGCTGCCCAAGATGATCAATAGCACGACGGTTCCGTCCACCGGCTGCTTCAAAGTGAAGGAAAGGCACGCCGCCGCGATCAGAAGGAGGAGGATGGGGCTCCGGAACTGGCCAAGCAGAATCCGGATCGCCGGATGAACCTTGCGAATCTGGGTGGTCGAGTCGGCGAGGCGTGCTTGACGTGCCTGCTCGGTCAAGCCTTGGGCTAGGTTGGTCCCCAACTGTCGGGCCAGCGCTTCAGGTTCAAGAGTCCAGAACTCCACACCTTACGGTAGCAGGATTCCGCGGTCCCCACTGTCCCTCGTTCGATGTCATCTCTTCGACGGACAGTGAACTCGCGACTGGCTCCTGGCCCCGGACGCCCCGTAAACTCCGGACATGGCACACCTGAGAAAGAAAGCCGGTGAGCGTAAGGATCATAAGACCGAGCGTATGCGCGAAGCCATTGCGGAGCGCCGTGCCGAAGCCCCGCCTCCGCACCCGACCAACGATCAGCCGGATATTCAAACTTACAAGCCGGGCAGTGCGGGTGACAACAACCGCCACCAGCCTCCGGGAAACCCAATCTGACCCTTTGGTCAGACGGAAGGAGATCCTTCGATGAACACAAACGGAAGAGTTCACGGCGAGGTCGCCGTAGTAACCGGCGCTGCCCTCGGTATTGGCCGAGCCTGCGTCAAACTCCTCGCCAAAGAGGGAGCGGCGGTTGCGATCACCGACGTCCTGGATACCGAAGGGAATGCCCTCATGGAGGAGATCTGCGAGGCGGGCGGCACCGTCCATTACTGGCATCTCGACGTCTCGAAGGAGGCCGAAGTCGAGCGCGTCATGGGGGAAGTAAGAGCAAAGTTCGGCCCCGTCAGCGTCCTCGTGAACAACGCCGGAATTGCGGGTGTTAACAAGCCCACGCACGAGGTGACCTCGGAAGAGTGGGATCACCTGATGAGCGTGAATATGAAGGGCGTGTTCTTCTGCACCAAGCACGCGCTACCCCAGATGATCGCGGCCAAGAAGGGAAGCATCGTCAACATGTCCTCGATCTACGGTTTGGTCGGCGCGCCCGACTTGCCCGCGTACCATGCCTCGAAGGGCGCGGTTCGGCTGATGTCCAAGACCGATGCCCTGTTTTATGCCCCCTACGGCATCCGTGTTAACTCGGTCCACCCGGGATTCATCTGGACTCCGCTCGTCGCCGAACTCACCAAAGAACAAGGCGAAGCAGGGCGGGCGGCGCTCGACGCCCTGCATCCGCTGGGGCATGTCGGCCAGCCGGAGGACATCGCCTTTGGGGTGCTGTATCTGGTATCGCCGGAAGCGAAGTTCGTCACGGGTAGCGAGTTGGTAATCGACGGCGGATACACCGCGCGATAGCGAAACGGTCGCCCTGACCGGCACAGGTAATCCGGGTCGGACCATCGACCTGGCCTTGACACAGGCTCGCCGAGATCCTCACCGCGGAGAACCCCCGACCCCGGAGAACGCTATGTTGTTTGTCAAGGGTTGACAACTCTTTTTCGATCGTATCGGGCCTCGCTGGTTGCCAGGGCGTATGCAATCCGAAGGCCTTAGCTTTGAGCCACAGGCCTAGTCACAACATACAAGGGTGTCGCAGAATCGGCCCGCAGGCTCTTGGTTCCTCGCATGCAGGCAAAAAAAGCGACCCATGTGCCATAGCGTGGTTGACGAACGCGCTTCGAAATCCCTAGAGAGTGACGGCAGCGGAAAAGTCTACGGAGGACGCAGATAGCGTACTTATGTCGCCAAGTGTCTGGCAAAGTGAGAGTGAGTTCGTAAGTTTGAACCTAAGAAAGTGAGTTTGTGCCGTGGAAACTCGTCCCAAACCCGTTCGGCACCTAGGAATTTCCTTTCCGGCGAAACGCCGCCTCAGCCCAACCCGCCAAAACGTTCGTGGGCCAATCGCTCAAGCTGTTCCCGATTCGAGGGATGGGCAATCGCGATCATGGCCTTTGCGCGCTGCCGCAATGTCTTCCCGTACAGGTTGGCCGCCCCATATTCCGTGACCACCCAGTGCACATGGGCTCGGGTGGTGACAACGCCCGCACCGGGCTTGAGGATGCTCACGATTCGCGAGGTTCCGTCCTTGGTGGAAGAGGGAAGCGCGATGATCGGCTTGCCGCCCTTGGAGAGCGAGGCGCCGCGGATGAAATCCATTTGACCTCCGACGCCCGAGAAAACGCGTTCGCCGATCGAGTCGGCGCAGACCTGACCCGTGATATCGACTTCGATCGCACTGTTAATCGCGGTCACCTTGGGGTTTCGTCGGATCGTCGCGGTGTCGTTGACGTAAGCGATGTCGAGAAGAACAACGGAGGGGTTGTCGTCGACGAAGTCGTAGAGCTTGCGGGTGCCAAAGACAAAGCCCGAGACAATCTTGCCGGGGTGGGTCTTCTTGAGCCTTCCGTTCACGACCCCGGACTCGACCAAGGGGATGATCCCGTCCGAGATCATCTCGGAGTGAACGCCGAGATCCCGGTGGCTCGTAAGGGAAGCCAACACTGCATTGGGAATCGCGCCAATCCCCATCTGGAGGGTCGCCCCGTTCTCAACCAGATCCGCGCAGAAACGGCCGATGAGTAGCTCGGTCGGGCTGGGGTCGGACAGATGGGCCTCGAACAGGGGTGCCTCATGCTCGATGATCGCGTCGAGATGACTCACGTGAATCAGACCATCTCCATGCGTACGGGGCATGTGGGAGTTCACCTGGGCGATGACGTGCCTTGCCGACTGGACGGCGGCAAGGGTTGCCTCCACCGAGACTCCGAGCGAGCAGAATCCGTGGCGATCGGGACGCGAGACCTGGATGAGCGCGACATCGATCGGCATCGCGCCGCTACGGAAGAGCGCGGGGATCTCGCTTAAGAAGATCGGCGAGTAGTCGGCGCGTCCTTCGTCGACGGCTTTCCGCAGATTCCCGCCCACGAAGAGTGCGTTGGTACGGAAGCTGGCTTCCATGCCGGGGTCGGCATATGGGGCGGGCCCTTCCGTATGTAGGTGGACGACTTCGACGTTGCGTAGCTCGGGAGCCCGAGCTACCATCGCCTTGATCAGCTCTTGAGGAGCTGCGGCGATACCGTGGATGTAGACTCGGTTGCCGCTTTGAATCTCGCGAACCGCCATCTCGGCGGAGCAGAATCGGGTCATGCCCGACCTGCGAAGGCGTAAATGAAGTCACCTAGGGGAGCTGCGTGGTGGTCGAGAAAGTCACCAAGAAACCGGTCGAGGGCAACCCAGTCCGTGAGCTCGTGGTCACATGACGTGTCGGTCGGTCCTCCCTCCTTCTTCGCGATCTTTCGCATCATCATCTTCACGAGGAAATTGTACTTGCTGTACATCAGCGCACCGGCGACAGGCGTGGTCATCGTCGGGCGCCAACCGGTCTCGTCCAAGAACCGATCGATGCACTTCGTCGTGCTCGCAACCGCCTTCTCGTCGCTATGGGCCGCACTCAGGCTAACCGAGAGGAAAGCGGTCGGGGCATAGCGGAAGCGGTTGACGTGCTTCAGTGCAAAGCTGACCAAGCCTGGCTGGTGCTCGCCCATGTGGAGGGAGCCGGCCAGGATGTACGCATCGTACGAGTTGACCTCAAGGTCCGTGGGTAACTCGGTCGCGTCGAAAACGTCGGCGGTGTGACCGCAGTCGCGAAGGAACGCTCCAACGTGATTGGCGATTTTGCCGGTGTGTCCTTCGGTGGTTCCAAATATGACGAGCACTCGCTTGCTATTCATGAGTCAAGTTTGGGCGGGCGTCGGTGACTCCGCAAGTCAGGAGTTCGGCGTCATAGATTTTAGGGACACAGGACTTCCGTGCGAGGCTTCGACCTTAGCGCGAACCGAGCAGAGCCTCCCGAGCGAGACAGAACGACTCGAAGGCGCATTCTCCGGGCTCGGAAGCGCAAAGGCCATGGGACTCGTACTTGCTGTACCCGTCCGCGAACACCGTCGCCACCGTGTCGAACCGGGCTTGCAATCGCTTCGCTGCCAGGAAGTTAGCTCCCGAGGAAATGCCGACGCAGTAACCGAATCGAATTCTGAGGTCCTGCGCTGCGTTCACCGCATCTGCGCTGGAGACGACGACGACCTCGTCGATCATCGGATGCAATCCGCCCGCGCCATCCGACGCAATGGCGGGAATGAAGCCGTCGCCGATGCCGAAGATCAGGTGCGGGCCGCCGGTTCCACCCGACATCACCGCGGCCTCCGCAGGCTCGACTGCGGCGATATGCGTCGTAGGCGTTGCTTCGCGGAGTGCCTCGCCAACACCGATCAGGGTCCCACCGGTGCCGACTCCCGCGACGAACGCGTCGATCTCCTTGCCTGCTTGTTCGATCAACTCGCGCCCGGTCGAAACTCGGTGGCACTCGACGTTGAGCGGATTGGAAAACTGATCGGGGTTGAACCAGCCGTTCGCGATCGCCTCTCGATCCCGGATCGCCGCAGCTTCGGCGAAGCTTCCTTCCGTGGAGCACAAGATTAGCTCGGCACCGAGCGAGCGGATTCGCTCCTTGCGCTCCTGGGTCATATTCTCGGGCATCACGATCGTGACGGGATGGCCGAGGGCCCGACCGTAGAATGCCATCGCGATTCCCGTATTGCCACTCGTCGCCTCGATGATCCGCTGGCCGGGCGCGAGGAGGCCGCGTTCCTCGCTGCGGTTGAGGATGTACTTTGCAATCCTGTCTTTCACGCTACCCGTCGGGTTGACGCATTCCAGCTTGACGAGAATCCCGTCGACATTGACGAGGGGGGTTGGGGAGTTCGGCACGGCTAGCGATCTCCCTTGGAGGGCACGCCCCGGTCTGGAGAACATGGGCGAAGTGCTGGGGATTGTTTCATTGGGTCGTTTTCTTTGCTTTAGAGCTTGGTGCCACAGGCTGGGCAGAAGGTCGCGCCGGGATTCACTTCAGCCCCGCAGTTGCGGCAGAAGCGTTTGGCGGGTTCAGCCGGCTTTGGAGATTCGATCGGAGCTTCGGTCCATGACACGGAACTCCATACTTCGCCGCCTTCCACATTCAGCGGGACCCTGCGACCGGGCAGACCCAGATAGGGGCAGGCAGCCGCATCCGTGTGCAGTTCAACCTTGCCATCGCCCTCGGCGATCCAGAGGAGCTTGCCCATCTCGATCCAAGGCCGCAGATCGAAGTCGAAGTCCGATCTATCCCAAGACGACGTGTTCCAACCGTGATCCCCGACCTGGTTCACGAAGCGATAGTCGGCGGTGCCCCAAGTATTGACCCGCTCCAAATTAAAGGGAATTGGGCGCGCGAAGTAGAAGATCGGGTAGCTCGTGTGGTCCCCGACCTTGTGGCAGGACACGACGGCCTTGATTTCCTGTCGTTCGAGGATTCGAGGAATGACAAACGGAACCTCGGGACCGGGCTTGCAGAGGAACGGGGCAACCTCGACCGGTTCGGCAAGATGAACCGCGCCGGTAAGGGCGAAGTAGGTGGACGGGAGCGCTTCCGTGGGTCTAGCAGTGGCGTCGAAGTTCCACCAGAGGCCATCGAGTCCGAAAGGATCGAACGAGTGATGTACGACCTCCAGTGTAAACGGGCAACGCGCCAGATCGACGATCGGGGTGCCGGCGACGTACTCGTCCCACAGTCGAGAGAGGGTCTCCACATCCGCGTCGGTCGCCCCCTCCAACTCCCGGGTCCGCTCCAGGGCGGCGAAGTACTCGTCAAGGAGCTTGCGGCGTTCGGCACTGGTGTAGGGCGTGCTCATTTGTCTTTCTCCGCTTGGTCATGTCGCGTGCTGGCCTGGGCAGACTGGCTCTTCTGCTGGGTGCTTGTGAGCGTGGGCTGTCGACTCGATTGATTGAAGTGCTGGGCGTCGATCTTTCCATCGGCACCGACGCGGATAAGGGCTTCGCCTGGCTTGCCCTTGGGGGTCTCAGTGCTGTGGGAGTCGAGGATCTTGGTGTCCACGGTTTTCTTCTTATCGAATTCGGACTTTGTCTCCCCGGCTTTGGGCGTCTTGCTCTCGCCGCTGTAATCCCACTGACGGTGTCCGTCGTGTTGGGCGCTAAAGGGCGGCTTCTTAAGATCGTTCATGACCGCGTCGTACTTCTCTTTCGAGACTCGCTCGCCGTTGGGTCCGCGGATGTCGAAGATGTCATGATCGCCCGTAAATGGCTTACCGTCGGGGTGCAGGATCACGCCGTTGTCGTCGATCTTGTAGCCCTTCTTAGTTAGATCCTCCATTTTGTGGGCGTAGTCTTTGAACTCGTCGGATCGTTGCTTCCAGCGGTCTTTCAGGTCATTGTAGTCGCCCTCCGACATATTCCCACGTGGAGGAGGCTCCGGCCCAGGATCGAAGTATCCGGCTTTGCCCAGGTCTTCGCTCTGACGACCCAGCTTGAGATCCTGTTCGTTGATCGTTTTGGTCTTGATCAACTCCGGCTTCGGGTGTGCGCCTGCTTCAAGGAGGGCCTTCGATGCAGGATTGGTCGGTCGAATGTAAATCTCGACATCGTGCTTACTGGCAATGTCCTGGGCCGCCTTAACGTTCTTATCCGGCATCCCTCGGGTGTCGGGCTGTCCCTTGCCGGGTTCGTACCGCCGGCCATCCTTTGGATCGTAGCCATGGTCCGGATCGGCGAGGGTGCTGTCGTCGGTGACTTTCGCGCCGCCGGTCCCACCCATGGCCGCCTTTGTCTTCCTTCCGATCCCGAGCGTCACGATGTTCTCACCCAGGTCCCGAAGGGCGCTCGTGATCGACTCCTTGAGGGAGAATGGTTCGCCATCTGGCTTCGTCGTCACCTGATAACGGAGGAACCGGGACTCCCAGAAGATCAGGCAGGCCATGCCCGCGGCCTTTCGCGGATCCTTGTATTCCGCGATGCCGCGCAGGAAGAGCTTCTCGATGTCAACGACTTGACCCATCCCTATGTCGACCGCCATGCCCGGTGCTCCAGCCACCAAGCCGCCGACCCACTCTTTGACCCAGGCTTCGGCCGTCTTGCCCGCATGGATGGCGTTCACCATCTCCGGAATCGCCTGATAGAGCAGGCCGACCACGAAGTCGCCGGGGAACGGGACGAGGATCGAAGACATCCCCTGGACGATGAGCCCGCAGACGTAGTTGACCCAGTCGAGTGCTGTCTCAGCGGCCCCGATCACGCGCGCGCTGGTCAGGTAGCTCTCCGCTTCCTCGGTCAGCGCCTTCTGGGCGGCTTCCCATATCTCGTGCCTTAGGTGATACAAACCTTCCGCGCCGAGTGTTCGGTAGTCGCGCTCGATTGCTTCGGAGAACTTGGTCTTTGTGTCTCCGTCGGGCAGGTACTTGAGGGTCTTGCGGCAGTTCTCCTGCTCGACACGGATTCGCTCCGCCGCCAGCGAAGCCGGATCGGCAGGTACGGCAAACTGCTGACGCACGACGAACAAAGCCGACTCCGCATCCGGTGCGCCTGAGGCCTCGATCTCGCGTAGAGCGTCGATCGTTTGCAGGGCCGGGATCGGAATCTCTTGCTTTGCCGACCAGATGGCAACCGTATTGTCGCCACTTCCGTCGAACCGGACGAACTTGACCTCGACCTTGGCGCCCTTAAACACGTTGCCGCCACCGGAGAAATCGCCGTCCTCCCAATCCGCCAAGTTCAGACCCTTCATCGCCGCGGTATCCGGTTTGAAGGTTTCGGTCGTCGCGTCGTACGCGATAACCCGCACCTTGAACTCGGTGGCAGGCTGGGTCTTGGGATCAAGCGGCAGGTGGACGATCGTCGGAGAGATGCTCAATCCAATCGAGCCAAGGGTCAGATCAACCTCGACCGGGTCGGTCGCCATCTCCTCGCCAGTCTCCTTGTTGGTTGTGTGCGCCGTGAGCTTGAGCGTCCCCTTGTGCGGTTCGAGATCGCCTTCAGGGAGCTCCGACCCGCGCAGTTTCAGGACAAAGTTATTGTCCTCGAGCGTCTCGGGAGGACCCGCAGGCTCGACTTGGTCGAGGCGGAGAATCTCCACGTTGAGCGACCACGATAAGTCGGCCCCGTCCTTAACGTGAATGTGCACATCGACGGGATCGCCGCCCGCACGGATACCAACGCCGTGCTCTTTGACTTCGAGCGTCGGTTTGCCGAAGAGGTTGATCCGGAACTTCTGAGAAACCTGTTTGCCGGTGAGGGTGGCCTCCGTGACGATGTCGACGTAGGGGTCAACCTGCACGCCGGAAGCCGCCTCGGAGAAGGTGACATCAAAGAGCCTGAAGGCCCCGTCGCCATCTTTCTCGTTCATCACCAGGTACTGCGCGTTCGCGCCCTCGGCGCTAACCTTCAGATACTGGTTGAGCGTGTTACCGGACTCCCCACCGTAGAGTTCAAGCTTGGATGAGTCCAGCGGGATCAAACGCACCTTGAACTCGGCCGCATCCTTGAAGTCGAGGGTTAGCTTGTCTTTGATCGGAACGAGTTCGACAAACCAATCCGGCGGCTCGATGGCGATCCGGCCACCCTTCGTGAGCACTCCGGCCTCCGCAACCTCGCAACTTACGTCGACCTGAACTTCGAACGGCGGGGAAGCCGTGACATCTTCCGAGGGAACCGTCGCGTTGACGGCGATCTCTTTGCCTTCTGCCGAGATGTAGCCCTGTACCTCGCCGGGACCGCCGACCCAGTTGGCCTGCGTGCCCGTGAGATTGAACTTAATTCCCGGGGCAAGCTGCCGCGAACGTGCGAGTTGGGCGTCGCCCTCGAGGTTCGGGTCGTTGCACTGGACGAACGCATAGAGCGCGCTGCCCGGCTCGTTCGCCTTCACTTTCAATTCGTTGGTGCCGAGGATCAGCGCGTAGTCGGCCTGAATCTCCATGTTGATTCGGCAGCGACGAGTGAGCATCCCGCGAGGGGAATTTGCACTTGCCGAAACATACGCCACGTGCGGGCCCTTGCGCTTTTCAAGGTCGTCGGGAATCTCGATGAAGAAGTTGCACCGCGCACCTCCCGAATCGGCTTCAACCGTCGGCGAGAACCACTCGGTGATGTTTCCCGTGATGCCCATCTGGATGGCCGCGTTTAACTCGGCTTCGTACTTGGCGCAGACGTCAGCATCCGGGCCCGAGACGAGCACGTACGCCCGAACCGCCTGCGGACCCGACTGGGTAACGGTCATGGAAGACTGATCCAGGCAAAGCGTGAAACTGTAGGGAGGCGGTGGATCGGGGGGTTGGGTGATGTCGCCGCCCAGTGCAGCTCCTGTCGCGGTGGCATCCGCCGCAGGTCGGCTATGGTCGAGCAGTTTGCCTCCCTCGGTCTTCCAGTAGTCGTCGGGATTGCCAGTGAATTCGTCGCGCCCACCGTCGTCGGCGTGCGCGTGCTCGGCGGTCAGCCACTCGAAGAGGAAGAAGGCAAGTGAACCAAAGACGCCGTAAAACAGGAATGTGACCGCGGCTCCTGCGGTCGGGGCCGGCTTCTTTAGGTTGAAGACCAGCGCCAAACCGATGACCGTCATGATAAGACCGATCACGATCAATTTGTCGGGGGGCAGTTTCGAGGCGAGATAGAACCCCGGCGCGACTCCAAACAGGGCAAGTTGAGCGGCCTTTAGATCGAAGGGGATCTTGGACTTGACGCCCTCGGACGCCTTCTTCTGGAAGGGGGCCATCACCCTTCGGATGACGCCATATAGGAACCGTGCCGCATAGTAGCCCGGACGACCCGCGCCGATGAACAGCAGGCCGATTCCCATCGACAGACTCGCCTGCGGGTTTACCGAGAGTTTGTGGTTGACCAGCAACGCGACGCCGGCCCCGATGGCAATCGCCCCGAAACCGGTTCGGCCCGAATCCTTGAGTCGCCCGATCATCGCGAACGGTGCGGTGAACACGCTGAGCACGCCCTTGATCGGGCCACGTCGGAAGATCGTGAAGACGAGGGAGGTAAGGAGCATGCCCGCGATGCCCCAGATGAATGCGTAGGAGTTGCCCTGCTTGCTTTCTGTGAGGACGAGCCATGGGGCCCAAGGGCCACCGTCGTCACGGAATCCATTGTTCTTGAACCCGGCGATCCACGCGTGCAAATACATCGAGCCGTAGAACGCAGTGATCGCCATGATCGCGCGGCTGATCAAGGCGCGGAAGATCATCCCGGGGATGCTTTTGATCGTGGACTTGAGTTCTTCCTTGGTCCCTTCGACGACCGCGCCGGCGAACTTGCGCGCGGGCCCGGCCGTCGTGGACGACTGCATGGGTGGCGTGGCGGGCGTCCATGTCTGTCCGTTCCACTTCAGCCAACTCCCGTCCTGCGGAGCCATCTGCCAGATAGCTCCGCCAGCATCGGTGATGCGCATCTCGGTGACGCGCGCCTCGAATTCGTCTTCACTGAGTTCGCCCACTTGGAACTGCTGACGCAGCTGCGTATAGACTTCTGCGCACGCGGCAAACTCGGATTCCTGCTCTGAGGGATGTCCATCCGCGCCGGTTCTCGGAGGCTCTCCTTCAATCCACTTCGTCCCATCCCAACGAACCCATGTTCCGTTTTGCGGTAGGATCGCCCACTGGGAGCCGTCGGGTGCCTCCACCCTGATCTGCTGAACCTCGGTCGTGAACGTTTGACGGTCGACCTGCTTCGCCTTCAGACTCGCTGCTAGGGACCGATACTGCGCGGCCGCGTTGTCGAAGGCATCGCCGTACGGGTTGCCCGGCTTCCACGCGGTTCCATCCCAGCTAATCCAGTCGCCGGTGGCGGGCGAGATTTGCCAGGTGCTTCCTTGGGCATCGCCAACTTGAAGCTGGTTGAGGGCGGCTTCGAACTGTTGGGGCGGAAGTCCCCGCTCTCGGAGTTGTGCAACCTGAGCCTCGACGTCGCGAAACGACTGGATCATCTCACTTACCTCGCTGAGGCGGTGGTGGTCCAATCAGTCGTTCGATCTCGGCGAAAGGAATCTTGACCACGCCTCGCAGCGTCGCCAACCATGCGTTGCCTTCGGAATCGAATCGGATGCAGGTGATCTCGTTGTCGGGCAGTCCGTTGGCGGTTGAGAGCACATTGCTCGTGGAGCCGTGCAGAATAGCGAGTCCGTCCGATTCAGAGCCCACCCACAGGTTGTCGTCAGCGTCCACGGCGACCGAACGGGCTTTCTCCCCTGCCAACCCTTCGCTCCGGTGGAGAACTTGCTTGAACTTCCAGCCACCCGACACCCTCTCGAAAGCGGATACGCCGCCATCGAAATACTGTCCGGTTGCGACCCACACCACTCCGGTCGGGTCTTGGGTAATTCCCTGCACGTAGGGATGGGCAAGCCCCTCTTTCACCGCGAACGACTTCGCCCTTAGATTGTGGAAGACGGTCACGCCCCCGTTGGACGTGAGGAGGAACCGACCCACAAGTCGCCAGAAGCGTCCTCGAAGAGGGCGTTGACGACCGGCGAACTGAGTTTGGCCGTAAGCGGACTCAGTTGCGGCTTGCCATCGACTATCGAGGCTAGGCCATTACTAGTACCGATCCAAAGTGTGTTGTTCCCCGAAAACAGGGCGTTTACGCGCAGACCTGGAAGCCCGTCGCGTTCCGAGAAAGTAGTGGTTCTTCCTTTGCTGTACCAAGTCAGTCCATTCGTGTGACCGATCCAAAGGGTGCCATCTGGGCAGACGGCGAGCGATCGGACCATCGCGACGTCGGTGCCGAGTTTGAGATGTTCAAGCAGCCGTCCCGTCTTGCGATCGATTCGAAACACACCATCTTTGCCGCCGGCCCAAACCGTGTTCGCATCGATGACCAGCGCGAAGATCTGCCCTGCTTCGGGAGTGAGCACCCACGAGGCGGAAGGCTTAGGTTTCGCGTCGGGCGGCACCTTGGCGAACCCAAAGAACGAGACGCCGAGCACGAAGAGGACCAGGAAGAGTGAGGGCCAGTGATGCCGGGTGAACCTTAAGGCGTTTGCCATGGTTACATCCCTGGGCTCACCTTGCCCGTCTTTCGGTCGACCTTGTACCAGGCGAACGTGGCGGTATGGGACATCCCATCCCCGTCGTCGACGATCTCGTACACATGAACGGAATAGGTCTGCTCGTCCTCCGGAGCGACATCGATGTGAACCGAGGACTTCTTCGCCGCCAACTGCTTGGCGAACTTTTGCACATCTTCGCGCATCGAGATCAGATCGCGCGCCTGCTGCTCGCTGTAGTTCGTGATCTTCTCGATCCCCGGCACTTCCTTATCAGGTGGGGGCGGCTCGTCGCGCCAGAGGACCTCCGTCTGGTATTCGCTGTTCGGGGGCGCAAGCGTTACGACCATCTTCTTGTTGTCGGACAGGAGATCGGCGGTCGCGGGGAACGAGGTCGTCCCCTGTCGGAAGACTCCAGTGAGTTTGGGCCCGGCTCCGACCGGGAATTCCAACTGACCATCGGACGGTTTCTTGCCCGTCCCTATGAGTTGATTGCCTTCTTGCTTGAACGTGATGAAAGTGTCGGGCTCGGCCCCGCTTGACATATCGGGATACCAGCGTCCAATGAACGCTTCGCCAGGTTGGGCGGGCACCACGGTGGCCGTCGGGATTGAGCTGGGCTGGGCCCCCGTTGCGGTTGCCACTGGCCGGTTTGCGGGTGGGTTCGCAGGCTTTTGGGTTAGAAACCACCAGATGCCTCCCCCGAGCGCGATCACCACAATCGCGACGATCCCAATCGTCGTCGGGGTGATCGCGCTCGGGGACCGGGCCGATGTGGGCGCGACAAAGAGCTGGGGCGCGGGATTGATCGGGACCGGTCTCGGCTCGGGAGCGGGTACGGGCGGCGCAACGGGAGCTTCGGGAACGGTTTCAGGCAGAGTTGCCTCAACCGGAGCGTCGACGGGATGACCGCAGGTCATGCAGAACTTGTCGGCCTCCCCAAGAGCCGAGCCACATTGCTCGCAGAATTTCGACGCGCTCATGGTCACCTCCCGATGACTTGCAGAGGGAGACTACCGGTGAGAAGGCCTCGGCGCTTGAAGATGTTTTGACTGACAAAACCCCAATGACACGAACTTAACGACATCGGGCAACTTCGGCAAGCCGACACAATCAACCCGGAGGCGACATTCATGGAGCTTTTCGCAAAGTCGGCACGATGGCTGATGGCCACGTCGGCGATCCTGTCCAGTCTCGCGGGGGCTAGCCACGCCCAAGTCACCCGAGGCGTCGCGTTTTGCCGCGACAACGAAGTGATGTTTCTCCGCCCTGGGGCGGGCGCGCCAGAGAAGCTCGGAAAGGGGATGTACCCGGCGGTTAGCCCAAACGGTTTGGCGGTTGCATTCGCCGCCCTTACGGGCACCCACTCCGGTTCGAAGACGATCCGTCTCGTCACCCTGGGTGGTGGAAACCGAACTCTCTACACCGCTCCCGGTGAAATCAAGGCGCTTCTATGGTCCCCGACGGGTGCCCAACTGGCTTTCCTGATGGACGCCGGTTCGAGTCAGGAACTATACACGCTGACGATCCCCGCGCTAGGGAACCCCGGCAAGCCGACACTGGTGATTCGGGGCGGTCAGTACGGTGCGAACGCGATCTTCATGCCGCGCTGGTTTCCCGACGGACAGGGATTCCTGTTCCACGATATCTTCACCATCTTTCACGTGAACCTGAGTGGTAAGTTCCTTGAAAAGGTCCCGGTCGCCAAGATCACGGGAAAGGCCAACAACGTCGATAGCCTGGGTTCGTTCGTCGCGAATCCCACGAACTCGAACGAGTGGGCTTACATTGCCATGGTCCAGGGGACGCCGAAGTTCACCCAGACCTTCGGCGAGCCATGCTCCGCACTGTTCGTGGTCGATCGAAACACGGGCAAGCGCGTCCGACTGACCCCGGTCGACATGGTTGCCAACGACCCAGTCTGGTCGGCGGACGGCAAGTTCCTGTACCTTGTCGGATACCGAGAGCCGCACTACAAGCAACAATTCCCCTTCCGGATCTACCGCGTCAATCGTGACGGCAGTGGGCTCACCGAACTGGGAAAGGGAGAACAGCCGAGTACGTAGTTGGAGGGTCAATGACGACCTTACTCAGACATCGATGTGCCACTCCATCCGCAGGAGGAGTCGCATGGCAGATCGCGGCGCTCTACATGGCGACGGCAGTCGTCGGAGGCTGCGGAGAGCAGGCGGGCAAACCGCACGTGGTGGTCTATGTTTCGGTCGACCAGGTTTACGCCGAGCCGGTATTTCGGGCGTTCGAGAAGAAATCGGGCATCCGCGTCGACCCGGTCTTTGACGTTGAGGCGAACAAGGTTACGGGTCTCGCGAACCGGATATTGGCAGAGAGCAGAAATCCGCGCGCGAACGTCTTCTGGAACGGCGAGTTCGTCCAGACGATCCGTCTCGCGAACAAGGGTGTCCTGCGACCCTACCGCTCCCCCGAAGCGGACTTTCTTCCTTCCGAATGGGTCGATTCTAACGGGCTATGGGCCGGGGCTACCCCGCGCCTCCGGGTGTGGATCAGTTCGCCCGACTTCAAGGCGGAAAACCTTGCCTTCGAGGACCTCGCCAAGCTGAATCTCCCCGGGAACAAGATCGCAATCAGCAACCCAGTCTTTGGTACCGGGGCGACCCAAGCGGCCGCGATGTACGCCCGGCATGGCCGGGAGACTGGCCGTGCCTACTATCAGTCTCTCGTCGACAAGGGTGTTCGGGTCGTCGATGGCAACGGTGTGGTTCGCGACCTTGTCGTCAGTGGCGACGTGACCCTGGGGCTCACCGACACCGACGATGCTTGCGCTGCGGTCAAACGCCACGCGAATGTGAGGGTGTTTCTGCCTCGAGAGACGCTCATGTTCCCCGCGTCGGGTGGCACTCGTCAAGGACTCGCCGGAAGCGAGGCAGTTGATCGACTACCTGCTCGGGGCGGAAGCAGAGAGCATCTTGGTGGAGGCGGGTTTCTGTCAATACCCGCTCCGCAAGTCGACCGCAAAGCCTTGCTTGAACCTTCCCGCACCGAATCTGATGAAGGTGCGGCCTGAAGAGATCGTCCGTCAGATGGATGTCGCGCTGGATGACCTGAAAGGGAGGTTCCTCAGGTGAGAACCGGCCTCCGATGGCTGATCATTTCCCTCCTTTGGAGCCCCCTCGCTGGTCTCTTGATTACTCCTGGTTCGTCGTTCGACTCCATCTTCCTGAGCTCGCGTCAGGCGGCCCTTCTCGGCCACACCCTCCTGTTCACGCTCACCGTCTCGGTCGTCGCGTCCGCGCTTTCGGTGCTGGTGGCCCTGGGGATTTGGCAATGGAGCCCACGGGCCGGGCGGATCGCGATTTGGATCGTGGTGTCGATGATCGCGATCCCCGGTACGGTCACCGCAGGCGCCTGGATGGTGGTGTTGGCGCACCTTGGCTTACCGACTCAGGGCTGGATCCCGACGATTCTGGTTCAGACCTTGGTGCTGCTGCCGATTGCGGTCGGTATCGTGTTCGTCTCGCTCAAGTCCCTTGATGGCAACCTGCTGGACGTCAGCCGGGTCTCGAAGCCGCCGGGCGAACTGATGCAACGAGTCGTTCTCCCTCTGATCGCACCCGGGATTGGTGCCGCGTTCTGCATCGTGGCCGTCCTCACGATCTCGGACTTCACCGTCCCTTCGCTCTTCTCGACCAACGTCTACGCGCTCGACGTTTTCGCCCAATTCAGTAGCGGGTCCAATCCCTCCGGGAGCGTCTGGCCCTTACTCGTCCTGAACCTCCCGCTCGCCGCAGTTATCGCGAACTGGACTCGGCGCACGATCTCGGCAACCGGCAAGGCGTCCCAGCCCCTCCGACTAGAGGGGTCTTGGCGGAGTCTCACCGGACTCGGAGTGGCGGTCTTTTCACTTTCAGGCGTCGTCGTGCTCGGTTCGCTAAATGGACAGGTGGGATCAGCGGGCGGTCTTGGCGTGATCACTTCCCACGCCTCGGGCGAGGTCGTCAATTCAGCGCAGATCGCCATCTTCGCCGCGCTCGTTTCGGTGCTCCTATCCCTGCCCTTCGCAGGGCGTGTTTCGGGCGGGATGTGGGCAGCCTTGGTCCTCGGCGCGGCCTTGCCCGCTTCGTTGGTCGGAATCGGCTCGGCGACGTTGTTAAGTCATCTGGGTAGCGTTGGCAGTTCCACGGTCGCCCCGGTTGTGGGCATGACCCTCCGTTTCCTGCCGCTCTCAATCATCGCACTTGCCGCTTTCTCGGCGAGAGTCAGTCGGGCGCCCCTCCAAGCCGCCTCCATCTACATGGCCCCGCGGCGTTACCTCGTCCGCGCCTGGCTGCCACTTTCCAGCCCGGCTTTGATCGCCGCAGGATGCGTCGTTGCCGCCTTGTCTCTTACCGAACTGGGAACCACGCTGATTCTGATCCCGCCCGGGGCGACGACATTGGCGGTACGGCTCTACAACATGCTCCACTACGGTGCGTCCGACGAGGTCGCGGGGCTTTCGATCCTGATGGTGCTCTCCACGTTGGTGCTTAGCGCCCTGTTGCTGAGACGTCCGGGGTGGCAGCGATGATCGAGCTCCAGGGGATCGCAAAGTCGTATGGCCCGACCCAGGTCCTCGAAAAGCTCAACCTCCGGATGGAGTCGGGCGAGATTCTTTGCCTGCAAGGGGAATCGGGATGCGGAAAGACCACTCTCCTCCGAATCATCGCAGGGCTTGAGATGCCAGATAGGGGCACAGTCCAGATTGAGGGTGTCGACGTCCGCGGTGTTTCGCCGTACCGACGTAATCTCTCGTTCGCTTTTCAGGAGCCGGCGCTCTGGCCCCACATGACGATCCACCAGAACATCCGGTTCGCGATGGATCGGCCGGACGAGGCACGCGTCCAGGAGCTACTCGCAGAAGCCGAGGTCGAACCGCTCGCCAAACGCTACCCGGCGGAGATCTCGGGAGGACAAGCCAAGCGCGTTGCGCTCGTCCGCGCCCTCGCCCCGCGGAAGAAACTTCTCCTTCTCGACGAACCGCTGTCCCACCTCGGGCCGCGGCTCAATGCGAAGATGCTCGATCTCATCCTGCGCGAGGTTGCGAGCACCGGTTCCACTTTGCTCTTTGTCACCCACTCGGAGGAGGAAGCTTGCCGAGTCGGTGGTCGACTCATGGTCTTGCCAAACCTAAGCGAGGAGATGTGAACATGTCGCGCTCTCGCTCGGAAAGGAGGTCACCGGTATGGTGAAATTCTGTCGAGAATGCGGTTCGCCGCTGACGGAGGGAGCCCGGTTCTGTCGAGGCTGTGGAGCTTCGGTTCTCGCGGGAACCCCCCCTGCCACTCCCGCCGCCCCCAAAGCGGCGGGTGTCGCAACCGTGCCCAAGCCGGCGGTCGCGGCGACTACTCCGGGCGTTCGTAAGAGCTACCTCGATCCTCCGACCGCGGCCGAGGCGACCGCCGCCGCGACCACTGCGACGGTGGCTCCGACCGCCGCGCCCGGTGCCCTGTGGGACCTCCAGAACAAGCTCCAACCAACCATGGCGAAGGTCGTCGCCTCTGTCTCGAAGTGGGCTCCGCCTGAATCCAACATCGGACGACCCATTCACCGGATGGTGAAGGCGGTCTTCCTCGACGCCGCCACGTTCCAGGAGACCGCCGCCGACGCGAAGCTGAACGTGGAGGCCGGGATTTGCTTGATCCTCTCCTTGCTTGCCGTCACCGTGGGGCCGGCCATTACGGGGATCATGTTCGGCCGCTTGGAGTTGTCCTGGCTCATCGCCCTGCTCGCGGTTCAACTTCTCGCTTCGGCTGCTTTCGTTGCGGGGGTTGCCTATTGCGCCCCCTACATCATTGGCCGGGCATTGGAGCCATTGGCGGTGATGCGTCCGGTCGCCTACGCCCAATCGCCAGGCCTGTTTGGCTTCATCCCGGTTGTGGGCTCGCTGCTCAGCCTCTGGCGAATCCCTACGACGGTCGTCGCGATCAAGGACTCCGTCCAATGCGACACCGCCAAGGCGATCACCTTGCTTATCGTCGGGGTCGTATGCGGATCCATTACCTCCGCCCTGCTCGGTCCGCCGCTGCTTCGCTATTTAGCCGGTTTCTAGGAGACGATCATGATCTGTTCGAAATGTCATTCACCGATTCCTGAGGGGAGCAAGTTCTGCGAGAGCTGCGGGTCCCCTCTCGCCGTCGCGGCCCCGTCCGTGCAAACGCAACCGACGGTTCGTCAGTGCGGCTCCTGCGGCGCCGCACTGAAACCAGGCGCGAAGTTCTGTGCCGGTTGCGGGGCCGCCGTCGCGGGGGCGGTTGCCACCGCCACGGCTCCGCGTCCCTCTCCGCGCCCGGCTCCTCCGGCTTCAGCGAGGATGGCACCTCCTCCTCCGTCGGCACCCGTGTACTTCGCTCCCCAACCGCCGGCGTATGCGCCGCGAGCCGTCACGCACAGTGGGGGGAACAAGGGGCGATTCGTGCTTGGTTTCGTCTTGCTCGTCCTCGCGCTCGGGGGCTATTGGGCATACTCGACTATCCTGCTTTCCCGGCCCCAGGCCTTCGCAGGGACCTGGGAGATGACCGCCGGGAAGAACACCATGGGGGGCGACAAGTTCAAGCTTCAGCAAGTCGAAGGCGGGGTCAAACTCGTCCCGCCCGACGGCAGCGCCGCACCGATGGAGATCGTGATGAAGCCAGCGGGCACCCGTAAGGTCGCGGCTACGCTCACCAACCCGCAGGACGCTTCCCAGAAGGTCGAGATATCCGCCGAACTCAACGGGTTCGGTAATGAACTCACCTTAACCGCGAAGTTGCCGAACGGCCAAACCGAGCAGGCGAAAGCCAAACGCACGGCGGGGCCATGAGGAGGCTAACATGCTCGAAATCATTCGTCGCGTGATCCTAGGTATCGGCGTGTTCTCCGGCTTGTGGTACCTGGCCGCCATTCCCCACGAGCTCTACCGGGTCCAGCCCGTGGACTGGAATGCGGAGCGCCAACGCAAACAGGACCACTCGACCGATGCCATCCGCACGATGAGTCGCGAAATTGGGGGTGAGAACCTGAAGGGAATCGACCTCGCCCCGAATTCGCGCGGCACGCTCGACCAGTTCGTCAAGAGCGAGACTGAGGGTCGCCTCATCCGCGTCACGGGCGAGCGATGGCAAGGGTTCTTCAATGCGCTCGCCGCCCCGAATCCACCAAAGGCGCTGGCCGATCGGAAGGGAAGAAGCTTCTGGAATGAGTCGTTCTATTTCCGGCCCGATGAAGGTCCCTTGCCCGAGATCGTCAAGTCCTTCAGCCACGAGCGCACCTTTCAGTACGTCGCCATTGACGGGGAACGCACCGAGTATCTAGGTGTCACCCGGGTCGGGGGCAGCGATTTGGTGAGTCAAGCTCCCTTCGAGCTGCTCTATCCTACGCGGAATATTGGGTGGGCCATCCTGGGGCTAACGCTCCTGGCGTACGCGCTTCTGCCTTGGCCCAAAGTGGTCCGGGAGTCGATCCGTTATTCGCGAGTGCGCGGTGCCGTCTTACCTGACCTGATCGGCGCCGTGATCGGTGGGATGTTCTTCATCCTCCCCGTGTTCGTGACCAATTCCAACGGCTACGGAGAGGGAATCTTCGGGAGCGGCGGATGGGGTTACCTGACCGGCTTCTGTTGGTTCATGTCCTTGCTGATCCTCTCGGTCTGGGTGATCGCGGCTTGGTACACCTCGGAGAGCCTTGAGATCGTCGGCTCGGGCCTGCGGCTCACGAACCTGCGGGGCCGCACCGAGTTCGGGCCGGACGCGATTGAGCAGGTTACCATCGGTCGGCTTGACTCGCCGAAGTTCTCACGCGCGTTGATCTTCATCTCCGCACTGGTGAGTTGGCGGGCGCTCGGGATGGCACTGATCGCTTCCCGCCCCGAGTATGCGTTCACGCTCTTGCTGCGGGACGGCAAGCGGTTCCGATTTGCTGGCACGAGCCTGATCGGTGCCCCGCAGATGATCGGTTGGCTGAGGGACCAGGGCGTTACGATCGACCCCCAGGTCTACGAGTTGATCAATCGAGAACCCGGCGATCCTGTTTACACCTCGCCGTTCCCACCCATGGGGCACGGCATCGGGACCGCGGTCGGCGTCGTTTGCCTCGGCCTCCCGCTGGCATTTGCCTTCATGAAGACGATGCCAAGTCCTCCGCTCGACATCGCGCCGGGCGTGTTTGGCGAGAAGCCGTACGCGAAACCCAAGAACGAGGACTGGGTCCCTTCACCGGATCTCATGCAAAAGGAGAGGGACACGCTCAAAGAGATTGCCCAACTGCGGGATCAGATGAACGCGATCGATCTCAAGCTCAAGACGGCCCCGGAATCTGACCGAGCCGCGCTGCTCAAGGAGTCCAACTCATGCTTCGAACGCATCAACCAACTTCACGACGAATTCGAACGGGCTCGAAAGGCCGCCGGAGCCAAGGACTAGCCTTACTCCTCTTCTTGCCATGCCTGCTTAGCGGTTGCTGGGAGGACGCGGGGACGCGGTACCGCCGGGAGTTGAAGTACCCGATCGACACTACCCTTGAAGCGGTGCTTATCAATAACGACTACGAGTGGACGGTTAACCTCTGGCAAGGTGAAGGGCCGGCCCTGAAGGGGCTCGAGCTAAGGCCGAGGACCCAGCGCCGCGAGACTTACAAGATCCACTTCGATCGTCCGTTCGAGATACGACGATTCAAGTTCTCGGCGATGGCCCACGGACGCGTCGTGGCGGACCAGGTGTTTCAGGTGCGACCCGGAGACCAAACCAAGATCGGCGTCGTATTTGAGCGCACACCGGAGAACGTTCCGACGATCATCTGGCTCACCAATCCCGACGGCTAGCCGCCTTCTGAGGTGCAAAAGAATGACGCATTTACTGCCGTAGGGAGGACCACAATGGGGGATAGAGAACCTTAGGCCGCGAGGTTGTGCGGCGAGGACCAAAGATGACTAACTTGGAGATCGCCCAAAAGGCGCAGGTTTTGCCGATTGACCAGATTGCCGCCTGGGCAAATCTTAGCGACGATGACTTCGAACCCCTCGGCCGCACCAAGGCCAAACTCACCACCAGCGGCGTCGCTCGCCTGACCGGCGGACCCAAGCGGGGCAAGGTAATCCTCGTCTCCGCGATCAACCCAACCCCCGCAGGGGAAGGGAAGACCACCGTCTCCATCGGCCTCGCCCAAGGCCTAAATCGCATCGGAAAGAAGGCAATCCCCGCGCTCCGAGAACCGGCTCTTGGCCCCGTTTTCGGCGTCAAAGGTGGAGCCTGCGGCGGCGGCTACAGCCAAGTCCTCCCGATGGAGGAGATCAACCTCTTCTTCAACGGCGATTTCCCCGCGATCACCGCCGCGCACGGACTGCTGTCGGCGATGCTCGACTCCTCGCTGCACAGTGGGAACCCACTCAACATCGACCTCACCAAAGTCTGGTGGCCCCGCGCGATGGATATGATCGACCGGGGTCTCCGCGAGATCGTCGTTGGCCTTGGCCAGGGTAACGGACCCGTTCGTTCCGACGGCTTCGTCATCACCCCGGCGAGCGAGGTCATGGCCTCGCTTTGTTTGGCTCGCTCTCTTGGCGATCTCAAGGAGCGACTCGCCAGCATCATCGTCGCACTCGGTCCCGAAGGCAAGCCGATCACCGCTGGCGACCTGGGTGCCTCCGGTGCGATGGCGGCGCTCCTGCGTGACGCGATTCGGCCGAACCTGGTCCAGACCATCGAAGGCGGCGCGGCCCTCATCCACGGCGGACCGTTCGGCAACGTCGCTCACGGCTGCTCCTCGGTGCTCGGCACCAAGTGCGGCATCGCCCTCGCCGATTACCTGGTCACCGAAGGCGGCTTTGGCTCCGACCTCGGCGGCGAGAAGTTCCTCAACATTGTCTGTCCGCAACTCGGCGAGCAGCCCAGCGCGATCGTCCTGGTCGCCACTGTTCGCGCCCTCCGCTACAACGGCAAGGGCAAGCTGGAAGACGGGCTGTGCAACCTCCAACAACATATTCGCCACCTGACATCTTACGGACCTCCCGTCGTCGTCGCGGTCAACCAGTTCATCGACGACACCCCCGAGGACCTCGAAACGGTCTGCCAATTCGCGGCGGCGAACGGCGTCGAAGCGGTCGTCGCCAACCCATGGAACTGCGGCGGAACCGGATGCGAGGAGCTCGCCGAGAAGGTGGCGGAAGTCTCCGAGAGACCCTCGACCTTCACCACGATCTACGACCTCGCCGATCGCCTCCCGATCAAGCTTGAGAAGCTCGTGAAGAAGGTGTACGGTGGTCGCGGCGTCGTCCTCTCGAAGTCTGCCGAGAAGCGCCTCGCCTGGGCCGAAGCCCACGGCTATGGCGAGCTTCCGGTCTGTGTCGCCAAGACTCAGATGAGTCTCAGCGATGACGCGAGTCTGCTCGGCGCGCCGAAGGACTTCGACCTCCACGTCCGCGATATCAAGATCTCGGCAGGCGCGCGCTTTATGGTCGCGATCTGCGGCGACATCATGCTCATGCCCGGAATGGGCAAGACGCCCGCCGCCCTGCGAATCGATGTGGATGACGCCGGCGTCATCCACGGCTTGAACTAAGAGGGTCCATGATTAGCGTCAATGTCGACGGTAGGGTCATTGAAGTCCAAGAAGGGGCGTCGGCTCTCGACGCCCTCCACATTGCGGGACTTGAGGTCCCAACCGCATGTTCGGATCCCCGGGTCTCGCCCTCCGGCTCTTGCCGCCTCTGCCTGGTGAACTTGAAGGGCTCGAACCGCTCCGTCACTGCCTGCGCCTTGAAAGTGTACGAAGGGATGGAGATCGAGGTCGACACTCCCGAATTGCATGCCGCCCGTCGTGGCGAACTGCAATTGCTCGCGCGGAACTATCCGGTCGAGTACGTCGACGAGTTCCCCGAGAAGACTTTCCACCACTGGCTCAAGGTCTACGGCCTCGTGCCCGAGGGGCACGTGGCCACCGAGCGGAGCCCGATCGACGCGACCAATCCTTACTTCCGATTCGACCCGGACGCCTGCATCAAGTGCTTTAGGTGCGTTAAAGTCTGCGACGAACTCCAGGGTTCGTTCGTGTGGAACGTCCTCGACCGAGGCTCGGAAACCCACGTGATCCCGGACTCGATGACCACCATGGCCGAGAGCAACTGTAAGAGCTGCGGCGCGTGTGCCGATGCCTGCCCGACCGGTGCCCTCGTCGACAAGACCCGAATCGAGATGGGACAACCCGACAAGTGGACGCGCACCACCTGCCCGTACTGCGGCGTCGGGTGCGAACTCTCCGTCGGAACCAAGGGAAATCAGATCGTCCAGGTGCTGCCGGTGCTCGATGCGCATGTAAGCAAGGGCCACCTCTGCGTCAAAGGTCGCTACGCGCACCAGTACGTCCACGCCAAGGATCGCCTCACTGAACCGATGCTTCGGAAGAACGGCGAGCTCGTAGCGGTGAGTTGGGACGAGGCGATCTCGTTCATCGCTTCGGAATTCAAGCGGATTAGTGACACCTACGGCCCCGGTAGCATCGGCGTGCTCGGCTCCGCCCGCTCGCCGAACGAGGACAACTACGTCGCCCAGAAATTCGCGCGAGTCGTGATCGGCACGAACAACGTCGACTGCTGCGCGCGGGTCTGCCACGGCCCGTCCGCGGCCGCGATGAAGGCGATGCTCGGCACTGGCGCGGCGACGAACTCCTACAACGACCTCGAAAGGGCCAAGACGATCATGATCGTCGGCTGCAACCCGATCGAGAACCACCCGATCGTCGGCGACCGCATTCGGCAAGCTGTTCTCAAAAGCACGAACCTAATCGTCATCGACCCGCGCGCAATCGAGATGGCGGAGATCGCCAGCGTCCATGTCGCGCCCCAACCTGGCACGAATGTGCCGCTATTCCACGCGATGGCGAACGTGATCCTCAACGAGGGGCTCGCCGATCAGGAGTTCCTCGACACTCGCGTTGACGAGGTCGATCAGTTTCACGCGTTTGTCAACGAATGGACCCCCGAGCGTGCTTCCGAGGTCTGCGGTGTTCCCGCCGAGACGATCCGCGCCGCCGCGAGGCTGTACGCGTCGGCCAAACCGTCGATGTGCTTCCACGGGCTCGGGGTGACTGAGCACCTGCAGGGGACCGAGGGCGTCATGTCCCTGGTCAATCTGGCGCTGCTTACGGGCAACATCGGCAAACCGGGGACAGGAATCAACCCCCTGCGTGGACAGAACAACGTCCAAGGTTCTGCCCACATGGGATGCGAGCCAAGCAACCTCACGGGCTACGTCTCGATCGAGGAGAACCGCGAGCGGTTCGCGAAGGTCTGGAACGCCCCGATCCCCCACTCAAAGGGACTGACCCAGGTTCAGATGCTCGCCGCGGCCGGCGAAGGGAAGGTCAAGGCGCTCTGGTCGATCGGCTACGACGTCTACTTCACCAACCCAACCGCCCACAAGTCCCGCGCCCAGTTTGAGGCGATGGAACTTGTGATCGTCCAGGACCTGTTCCTCAATGAGACCGCCCGCGAGTTTGCGCACGTGCTCTTGCCCGCGGCTTCGTCATTCGAGCGTGATGGCACGTTTATGAACGCCGAGCGCCGCATTCAGATGGTGCGTCAGGCGATCGACCCGGTCGGCAATTCGAAGCCAGACTGGGAGATCATCCAACTCGTCGCCCAGAAGATGGGAGTTTCCGAGGGCTTTTCGTTCGGCTCCGCGGACGAGATCTGGGAGGAGGTCCGGAAGGTCTGGACCCCGGGCGCAGGGATCAGCTACAAGCGGATCGAAAAGCACGGCCTGCAGTGGCCCTGCCTCGACGAAGACCATCCCGGGACCCAAATCCTGCACAAGGATCGCTTCCCGATCGGGGTCAAAGCCCCTCTCAAGCGAATCGTCTTCACGCCGACGCCGGAAGTCACGTCGAAGGAATTCCCGTTCCTGCTCAACACTGGCCGCACGCTCTACCACTTCAACGCAGGAACGATGACCGCGCGAACGCGGAACATGGAGCTCCGACCCACCGACACTCTCGATATCCACCCCACCGACGCGAAACGGATCGGGGTGCTGGACGGGGAAGTCGTACGACTGGTCAGCGCCTATGGATGCGCCGAGTTGCCGATTCGGCATTCGCGCGGTCTGCGTCTCGGCGAGCTGTTCGCCACCTTCCACGCCCGCGAGGTGTTCTTGAACTTGATTACGAGCCAAGTGAAAGACCCAATCGGAACGCCCGAGTACAAGGTCACGGCGGTACGAATCGAGCGGATACCGGTGATCGCCGGACGCTGAAACGGCTCAGTCACTTTCGTGCCTGAGCCGTCCCGGTCAACTATCCCGCAACTTATTTCTTTGTTCTGCGGCGTCGAATGAGGGCCAGACTTGCGATTCCAAGCCCGGCGAGGGTTGCCGGCTCCGGAACCGGGGTAGCCGAAGCAAGGACGTAACCCGTAAGGCTCGCCGACTGTCCTGGCGTGAGGGCGACGTTGTTCAGGTTGAGGGTGAACGTACCAACGCTGGTCGCATTGGCAAACGTGTAGGTGTGAGTTGAGTTCGCACCAAAGCTAACGTTCACGCCGCCCGCAGCGATGCTGACGACTTGTCCAACCACCGCAGCCTGGAAGCTCTGGGAACCGCCCCCGACGATGCCGAGAGGATCGGTAATGTTGAGCAGCAAGGTGAAGGTGTTCCCCGTATAGGTGTTGATGGCACCGGTGAGCGTGAACGAACCGAAGTTATCGACGTTCGCGCTTGGGTTGGGGTTACCACCGAAGGCGGCGAAGCCACCGGCGGTGGTCTGCGAGAACGTCGATCCGTTATAGGTCAGACCCAGCAACGTGTTAACGTTGGCCGAACCCTGGGCGTTAAACGCTCCCGTTGACGTCCCCGCAATATTGATTTCAACTGCGGAAGCGACGGACACGATAGACAAGGCAGACAAAGCAATAGCGATAGTTTTCAAAGACATCAAGACTCTCCTTTCCAAACAAAATCAGTCGCCCCGACACTGGGGCGAACGCGATACGGTGAGCGCAAGACGAAGTTCGAATCGCCTCTCCGAGTCAGACCCGCTTCCTCACAATGAGAACCCGCAGGGCCATAGGATGAGTGTCCCCCTTTCGTTCCTCGCTCACCAGTCCGCTTTTGTCAGACACCATTCGGTGTCCTTTGTTCCACTGACATTTGCAAAGTCCAAGAGCTCCTCGCAGAATTCGTAGGCAGACTTCGTCAAGCGCTAACTGGGAGCGCCGACACTCCAGTCGGCAGCAACCTTGGAACTACCAGTAAGCCCAAGAGAGAGGAACCAACCCAGTCCCAAGCCGGATAGCCGGCTCCTCCCCCGCCTCGGGGGGAGGTAGGGAGGGGGCCAACCGCCACCCACTCTTAGTAGCGCAGGTTTTCCAACCTGCATCTCCAAGATGCTGGTTGACTTCCCCTTGCCCTGAGAG
>JBBQPZ010000020.1:0-68472 GCA_038216655.1 Fimbriimonadales bacterium | reverse complement strand
AAGCTACCCCGGGGATAACAGGCTGATCTTGCCCGAGCGCTCACAGCGACGGCATGGTTTGGCACCTCGATGTCGGCTCGTCACATCCTGGGGCTGTACACGGTCCCAAGGGTTCCGGAGTTCACGGATTAAAGTGGCACGCGAGCTGGGTTCAGAACGGCGTGAGCCAGTTCGGTCCCTATCCACTGCGCACGTAGGAAACTTGAAGGGAGTCGCTCTTAGTACGAGAGGACCGGAGTGAACCGACCTCTGGTGTACCAGTTGTGCCGCCAGGCGCAGACGCTGGGTAGCCACGTCGGGCAGGGATAAGCGCTGAAAGCATCTAAGCGCCAAGCCCACCCTAAGATAAGGTTTCCCATCTAACGAGTAAGGCCCCCGGAAGACTACCGGGTTGATAGGTCGCAGGTGTAAGCGCAGTAATGTGTTCAGCTAAGCGATACTAATTGGCCGAGGGCTTCAAATTCTAGCTTTATCCAGTGTAGGTACATGCTTCTCAGTCAATCGACTGTGCAACTTTCTAGGCGCTCGGCGCCCGAAATTTTCGGGTGACCATGGCGAGGAGGTCACACCCGTTCCCATCCCGAACACGGCAGTTAAGCTCCTCAGCGGCGGAAGTAGTTGGACCGCAGGGTCCTGCCAGATATGCACGTTGCCCGGATTATAAATTAGAATCAGCCCCTCTTCGGAGGGGCTTTTTCGTTTTATCAGGTTCCATTTTTGAGCACTATTCGGTTACTATTGGCGCGTGATTCAGTGCCCTGCATGCCGTATAGACGTCCCCGATTGGACCCTAACTTGCCAGTTCTGTGGGGCCGACACCAAGAAGGTAGCTTGAGTCGCCACTGTCGGAAGGACCCGCTCCTCCGCTGCGGGCACGATTCATTCGTGGATCTGGAGCGCGTGTTACGCGGTCTCCGTCTACTTCATCATCAGCGGCACCGGTGCCATCTTCGAGTCAATCCGAACGACTCACTTGAAGTTCCTGGGACAGGAGATGGGGTTCAGCTTCTGGACCTTCGTTGGCATCGCCCTCAGTGCTTTCACGGCCCTTATCGGCCTTGGTCTGCTGATGAAAGTCGAGATCGCCCGCGGGGTGGTCAACTTCCTCTGCGGCCTGAACATCATCTTCGGTCTGTTTCGCTGGCGGGAGCCGTCATGGGGACGATCTTCTCGGGCTTGCTCGGGATCCTTCTGATGCTTAAGGTTGTCGTAGACCTCGCCACCAACGGATTCATGATCTTCCTTATCGGCGAAACCGATCGGGGGATGAAGGAGTAGCTGGCTCTGGATGCGCTTGATCAAGGGACGTCCCTGGTGGAAGACACGGGTGGATTGCACTCGAAACGAAGAGTTGGCAGGTTGTCTACTCTCCGTACCCGAACTCGGTTGTCCGATCCTACTCGTAGCCTGGCCCTTCCTAGCTTTGAGGAAGCTGTTGCGAAGGATCTTAGGTTGATGCGAGGATATCTGACGAGCCACAACCCTTCAAGTGGTGTCAGGCATTCGTCTCGGTTAGCATCGCCGCGCCAAACACCCCCGCGCTGTCGCCCAACTCAGGGCGGACGATCCTCGTCCGAACCTCAGAATTGAATATCCAGCGCACCAACTCCCTGGGACCTTCCGAATACAGCCCGTCGATGTTGCCCACGCCGCCGCCTATCACGATCACATCCGGGTCGAGGATGTTCGTCACCACCGAAATCGCCTTGCCGAAGGCCTGATAGAGTCGGCTTAGGGTCGCCCGGGCGTCCGGGTCGTCCGTTCTCGACACCAATTCGGTCAGCTCACGCCGAGTTCCCGTTCGTAACTCATAGAAACGCTCCAGCGAGGGGCCGGCCAGTACCGTCTCGACGCAGCCACGCTTCCCGCAGTAGCAGGGAAGTCCGTCGGGTTCCAGTTCGTTGTGCCCCCATTCTCCGGCGATGCCATGAAGACCGCCGAGGACCCTTCCGTCCACGACCACGCCGCCCCCAACTCCCGTACCGAGGATGATCCCAAAGACCACCGAAGCGCCTCGTCCCGCTCCAAGCCGAGCTTCAGCGAGCGCGAAACAGTTCGCGTCGTTGGCCATCACCACCTGCCGCCCCAGCCGGGCGGAGACGTCGCGGGAGAGCGTGCGACCGTTCAGGCACACCGAATTCGAGTTGCGGACCAGCCCGGTGGACGGGTCCTCGACTCCCGGCGTCCCCATCCCGATCCTCACGGGTGCGGGACCTGCGATCCGCTCAAGCTGAGCGACCAACGAGGCGATTTGAGCGAGGACGTGGTCGTAACCCAGGTGAGCTTCAGTCTTCACGCGAAGACGCGCGATCGGCTTGGACAGGTCGTCAGTGGAGAGGGCCGCTCCCTCGATCTTCGTGCCGCCTAGATCGATGCCCCAGAGGTTCGGCATTCGTGCTAGCTTACTGCCGAGTGCGCGGCGATCGTTGCCAGCGCCTGACCGCGCGCCGCCAAGAACCGCGACATGTAACGATCAAGCACCCAGCGGTCGAACAGTCGAGACGGAGATCGAAAGTCCATCTCGTCGACCATCTTGGTCCCGCCGTCGACGGCACTCAAAAGAGTGCCGGTGCCGAAGCGAGCGAAACGCCCCGCAGACCATCTCGTCCGTGAACTCGTGGGGCCGTTCGAACGACACAATTCTCGCCGTCAGCCGCTGCCGGATCCCGAAGTGCCGTGCCTCAAACGTGACCTCGTCGTCGAGTTCCAAGAGGGGACGCCCCGGGCCAGCGACCACCCTTTCCCCCGACCCCTGCGCCGTCTCGGCGTGGATATCGGTATTCCGGGCCAGGTCGAAGCACACTGAGGGGCTTGCCGGTAAGAAGGTTTCTACTCGGATGACTCCCATGACTCCAGTATGGGCAGGTATCGTTGCATTCATGGCCCTGCCCATTGGAACGATCGCTCCCGACTTCACTCTCCGAACCACTGGCCCCGAGGGTCTGATCAACGTGCATCTCGCCGATCATTTGGGGAAAGAGAACGTCGTGTTGTTGTTCTATCCGGGTGCCTTCACCCACGTTTGCGCGAAGGAAGTGTGCGACGTCACCGAGCAGCTCGGAACCTATGAGGGGCACAACACTAAGGTTTACGGCGTGAGCAACGACACCCCCTATTGCGCGGCAGAATGGGCCAAACAATTGAACGTAGGCTTCCCCCTACTCTCCGATTTCCAGCACGAGGTCTGTAAGGCCTACGATGTGGTCTGGCCCAACTTCTCCGGCCTGGGACCAGGTACGGCGCGGGCGGTCTTTGTGATCGATAAATTGGGCGCTATTCGGTATTCGGAGCAGACTCCGACGCTGCTGGACTTGCCCGATTTCGACGCAGTAAACGCGGCTTTGGCGCGTTTGTGATAGAGCCAGGCTCACAAGGCGTTCGTGCAGCGAAAGTCAGCGCCGCCTTCTCGGCTCGGCGAGATCCTGGATGGTTCGGTAACACGAGCCTCCGTCCATCGTGATATATCTAGGGAATGACGGGCAAGGCACTTGGATTCGTCGTCGCAAGGGGAATGGCCGTGTACTTCACGGTTTATGCTCTGACCCTCCTTAGCACACTCATCGAATACTCCTCTTCAATGAGATCGATTGCTCCTCTTTCCGGGGTCAATATCTCTCAACGCACCGACACGTTGGGCCAGTTGTTTACTGTGGGATTGATTTTCCTACTAGGGGTGATTTCTTGGCTGTTGTGGACGCGAGCAAACTCGTTCGGACCGTCTGATGAAGGATCGTCATCGGGGGAAGCACTTACTCCCGGCATTGCGTGGCAAGTCGCTTGCTCGGTCTTGGGGATCTATTTCTTAGTAACTGCCGGCTACATTTTCGTCAACGCCTTCGTCAATCGTGGCTACTTTTCGAGCCTTGTCGATGGTTCCAGCCTTCGCTACTCCTGGAGTTTACTAGTGCCCCCTACTTTCGAAATGGCTGCGGGACTCGGACTGCTGGGCTATGGGCGAGGTTGGTTTCGAAGTCAATACCAGCGACCTGACGACTCCGACGGAGATGCACGAGACATCCAAGCGTGACCGAAACTTCCGATGAGAAATGCGCCTCCCAATGGCAGAGGGGCATAATAGAGCCGACATGAAGATCGGCATTTTTACTGCGCTGTTCGGCGACAAGACCCTCGAAGAGACCCTCGATATCGTCAAAGCCGAAGGGATCGAGGCCGTCGAGTTCGGCGCTGGGGCCTACCCTGGTCACGCCCACCTGAACGTCGAGAAACTCCTCGAAGACAAGGGCGAGCGTGACCGCGTGCTCAAGGAAGTCGACAAGCGGGGACTCATGATCTCCGCGATCTCGTGCCACGGCAACCCGATCCACCCGGTCAAGTCAGTCGCCCAGGACCACCACCAGGCGTTCGTGAACAGCGTCAAACTCGCCAGCCTCATGGGCGTGCCGACCGTCAACGGTTTTAGCGGCTGTCCCGGCGATCACGCTGGCGCGGTGAACCCGAACTGGGTCACCTGTCCCTGGCCCGACGAGTACCGCGAGGTCCTCGACTGGCAGTGGAAGGAAGTCGTGATCCCCTACTGGAAGGAGCAGCACAAGCTCCTAGCCGAGCATAAGGTGAACTTCGCGATCGAGATGCACCCCGGATTCGTCTGCTACTCGAACGACACTCTTCTCAAGCTCCGCCACGCCGTCGGCGAGCGGATCGGCGCGAACTTCGACCCGTCCCACCTCTGGTGGCAGGGGATCGACCCGATCGCCGCCATCCGCGAGCTCGGCAAGGAAGGCGCGCTCTTCCACGTCCATGCCAAGGACACCCGCATCGACCCTTACAACAGCGGTCGGAACGGCAACCTCGACACCAAGAGCTATGGCGATATCCTCAACCGCTCCTGGGTCTTCCGCAGCGTCGGTTACGGCCACACGCTTGGCTGGTGGAAGGACTTCTGCTCGAACCTCCGCATGGTCGGCTACGACTACGTGCTCAGCATCGAGCACGAGGACGGCCTGATGTCGCCGATGGAAGGTCTCCGCAAGGCCGTCTCCGTCTTGAAGGATTCGGTCATTTCAGAGTCGGCGGGCGAGATGTTCTGGGCAAAGGACTGAAGTAGCGCGGATTGTGTCAGGTAACTTCGTAGTGTGGAGATTAATTGGGACCGAGCGAAAGCCCGGTCCAATGCGAAGAAGCACGGAGTCACGTTCGAGGACGCCACCTCCGCATTTGCCGATCCTCACGGCCTGGTTCTTGCTGATCCGGATCACTCCCTTATCGAGGATCGTTCGGTCTTAATCGCAATGTCGAACTCCGGTCAAGTATTAGTCGTAATCTATACGTTGCAGCACGGGGCGATTCGGCTGATCTCAGCGAGATGTGCCACGCCCGTAGAGCATCGAACCTATTCGAACAAAGCATGAGAAAGGAATACGACTTTTCCGATGGTAGTTCAAATCCCTTTGCCGAGCGAATTCGGCAAAGCGGGATGACCGTGACCGAGTACACGGCTGGGGAGAAGGGCTTGCCGCTTTACTATCCGCCCGGGACTTTCCCCTCCGCCGCGAAACGAGTTCACATTTACGCGGTTCGCTCGCGATGGGCTGTGCGGACCGAGGGAGCTTCCCGTGCCTTTCGTCGAGTGGGGACGGAGCAAGAAGCGATGGAGATTGGGCTTGAACTGGCGCGAAAACATGGTGCGGACGTTGTGATTCACAACCACGAAGCGCGGCGCCGTCGTAAAGGCACCCTTGTAGCCTAGGCTTGCGTCATGTCTCGTTTCGACAGCACAAACCACTGTGGTGGGTAGCCTCCGTCCGCCCTCGGCGTTCCCGCCTCAGATTTCCGAATCCCGCGCGAATTGATCGGGCGTGAATGAGCCTGCGCCACCCTTGGGCGGTATAATCCCCGGTTAGTCCGCGCCACAGGAGGCGTCCCTCTTTTGCGATCCCGAAGTTATCTCTTTTTGCTGCTTGTACTTGGCCTTGCCCTTCTTTCGGGCCTAGGCTACAACGTCCGTAAGTACAACCTGGGCCTCGACATCCAAGGTGGCGTCCGGCTGGTGTACGAGATGGACGTCAGTAAGCTGACCACCGACCAACGGCAAGATATCGCCACGATGCGGCAGCAAATTCTCCACACCCTTACCCAGCGTGTAAATGGAGAATTTGGCACGACCGAAGGCACGGTCAACCAGAAGGGCGACTACCAGTTCATCATCGAACTGCCCGGCTTTACCGACATCGACGCGGCGATGAAGATGCTCGGCACGAGCGCGCGCATCGAGTTTTATGGAGCTCGGACCGTCGTCAGCCCCCGCAATAGCTACGCTCGATACGAAGTAGAGAAGGACGACAAGTCGACCGATCCAGCGGTTTCGTTCCGGCTGCGCACTGGCGGCGGCGACCTCATCAGCTACATGATTCCGGATCCTGCCGATCCGAAGCATCGTCAGATGCGCAACCCCAAGTACGACGAGATCGTTAAGAGCTGGGGCGAGCCAATCCTCGCCGGTAATGACCTCGCCGACGCCCAAATCGACTTGAACATGTCGACCCCGCGGCCACTCATGAAGTTCTCTTCCGAGGGCTCGGTGAAGATGGAGAAGTGGAGCCGCGCGAACCCGCAGGGCAATATTGCCGCGGTTCTCGATGGCAAAGTTCTTAGCCTTAATCCCGTCGCTCCCGACACCGTCCTGAAGGACAATGCGGTCATCAACGGCACCATGGATGCCGAGTACGTGAAGTCGCTGGTTGAGTTGCTCAAGTCCGGCGCACTGCCCGTTGACCTCAAAATTCAGAGCCAGGAAACGGTTGACCCGACGATCGGTAAGGTCGCGCTCGACAAGATCATCTTCGCCGGCGCGATCGCCTTCGGCGTGATCTCGCTGTTCATGGTCGTCTACTACGCGTTCCCCGGCATCATCGCCGTGGTCGCGCTGACCTTGTACGTCCTCTTCACCCTGACCGTCCTGAAGCTGATCAACGCGACGTTCTCACTCGCCGCGATCGCTGGTTTCATCCTGTCGGTCGGTATGGCCGTCGATGCCAACATCCTTATCTTTGAACGCTTCAAAGAAGAGGAGAAGAAGGGCAGGGGCCTAGAGAAGGCGATCGAACTCGGCTTTAGTCGAGCTTTGCCCGCAATTATCGACTCGAACTCTTGTACGATCCTTACCTCGTTCGTGCTGATGCAACTCGGCACCGGCCCGGTCAAGGGCTTTGCCACGACGCTTGTCATCGGCGTCTTCATCTCGCTCTTCACCGCAGTGTTCGTGACCCGCTCGCTGCTAGTCTTCGCCTTCGGCTCCGGCCTGGCGACCAACGAGAAGTGGTACGCGATCAACCGCAACTGGTTCGGCGAGAAGTTCGAAGCGCATGCCGATACCGACCCGCTCCCCGTCGTCCAGAAGTCGAAGCGCTGGTTCATGATCTCGCTGCTAACGATCATTCCGGGCTTGATCTTCGTCGGCATCGGAGGTTTGAAGCCGAACGTCGAGTTCCTGGGTGGTTCGGAAATCACCTACTCGGTGCGTGACGCCAACGTATCCTCGACCACGATCGCCGCCAAGCTCGAGTCCGCGAACATGAAGGGCGGCAACGTCAAGTTCGGCAGCGGTAAGGATGGCGAGAAGATCGCCTACATCACCCTCCCGCCGACCGCTGGGCTGAAGGGTCTGCAAGAGAGCCAAATCAAGGAAAAGATCTCGACCGCCACCGGTCTGGATCAGGCCGACTATAAGGGCTACACCGAGATCGGACCCACGGTCCAGAAGGAAACCCTGCGCAACGCGATCATGGGCGTGATCGTCTCGTCGATCCTCATCATCGTGTTCCTCGCGATCCGCTTCGGCGTCTCGCTGGGCAACTTCGTCGCCGGCCTCCGGTTCGGCGTCTCGGCGATCATCGCCCTCGTCCACGACATCTTGGTGGTCATCGGCCTCGCGGCGATCGTGGGATACCTCGTCGGATGGGAAGTCAGTGCGCTGTTTATTACCGCGATGCTGACGATCATCGGCTTCTCCGTGCATGACACGATCGTCATCTTCGACCGAATCCGAGAGAACTTGCGTCGACCCCAGCAGGGCGAGACGTTTGAGCACCTTGTCAACCGCTCGATCACCCGCTCGTTCGCGCGATCGATTAACACGTCGATGACGGTTATCGTCACCCTCGCGATCATCTTCTTCGCGGGTACGGCCACGCCGGACCTCAAGTTCTTCGTGTTCGCGATGCTGGTCGGTATCCTCTCCGGAACCTATTCCTCCATCTATAACGCGTCCCCGATTCTGTACCTCTGGGACAAGGCGATCGAGAAGAAGAAGGGAAGAGCCGCCACGCTGGTCGGTCTCGCGATCGCCGAGGCTCAGAAGGCGCAAGTGATCTCTACCCGCCCCGTCTCCGTCGCCGACCCGGTCGTCGACAAGGCGAAGCAGTACGGCCAAGTCCGCCGCCGCGCCAGCGACGCCGGCAAGAAGCGCACCGACGACGAAGAGTAGCTTCCTAATGGTCGGCGACTCGACTGGGCCCTCCCGTTCGGAGGGCTCAGTCGTTTTTGGTTCGGCCGTTTGGAGGTCCGGGAGTTTGCATTTTGTTGGATTAGTTCGGATTTGTATCCGTAAGGCACTCCTCGTTGCCCCGAATCCCCGAACCAACTCCAACTCCAACTCAGACTCAGACTCAGACTCAGACTCAGACTACTTCCGCGTATAGTGCAGCAGCCACGCCAGACGCCAATTCTTCCCGCCGTCCGTCGTGGCTTCCCAGCGCCAGTCGAAGCTCTTCGGGGTGATCGAATCGAACACCATCCGCGAAGCCTTGACCGCGCCCCCGGGCAACGTCTCCAGGGTCATCTTCCCGTCCGCGAATGAACCGGCAAGGGCGATGTAGCCACCCTGACCGTCGACCCAAGTTTGACGCCATCCCCGGCCCGGCACGTAGACGGAATGGCTCGTCCCGTGAAGCGTCGCCGATGTGAACTGCTCCTCGATCACATTCCCCTTTAGGATTCGGCGGATGTGGTTGGTGGCCGTGGTCTTGGTCTCGTGTCCCTGGGCGTCGTAAGAGATTCCCTCGCATTTCCAGTCGCCGACCCAGAAGTCAAACTGATGGGACTCCGGCGGAGTTGAGGGAGCGAGCGTTAGGAAGGCGAAAAGTGAAAGCATGGGTGCCTCTATCCTAGGCGACTTCAGGTGAGCAAACCGGACACTTTGGCAACTAGTTTGAGATTGGAGCATTGGCCGCGGCCCCAAGGGGTTTGTTCGAAATTGTTGGCATTCGCGAAGGATCGGACAAACCACCGAACCTCCGGAGCAACACAACCAACCCGAACCCGCAACAAATGCAAGGTTTCGGACCCAACGTTTGGGTTGGCCGGACCCGTCCAGTAAAATGAAACTAGGTCGGGCCGATTTGGACCGCCTTCTTGTTTTGGAGGAGATTCTAATGCCTTTGCCGTTCCGCTGCTCTGTTCTCGTTGCCGGTTCTCTTGTGGTGGCCTCGATGGCCCTCGCGGATGTTCACCCTTTGCCTCCGGCTCTAAATAGCCGAGTAGGTGCCGCTTACACGATCTATCTCGACTTCGCCGGGTTCAACTACACGGGAACCTGGGGAGGCGGAACGCCGGGCGCGGTCCCGGCCTATGGCGGAGCGACCACCAGCTTCTCGACCGACCAGGTCGCAACGATCACCGATACCTGGTCGCGCATCGCCGAGAGCTATTCGCCCTACAACATCAACGTCACCACCGTCGACCCGGCGGTCGCCGCGGCGCAGGCGTACTCCGATCCCGCGCGCCAGGCCTACTATGAGAACACCGCGCAGATGATGCACACCATCCTCGGCGGCAGCAACGCCTGGTACAGCGCCGGCGCGGGCGGCGTCTCGTACGTGGGGGTCACGCCCTACAGCTACGCAGGCACCCCGGCCAGCCCGGGCAACGGCTACCACACCAACTGGCTCTTCGCTGACGTTTACGGCGGCAATGCGCATAACATGGCCACCGCCAGCGCCCACGAAAATGGGCATGGCCTCGGTCTCTGGCACCAGGGCGACTACACTGGCGACACCCAGACCGCCGAATACAGCACGAACAACGGCGCGACCGGAGACGGCTCGTACGCACCGATCATGGGCGTCGCCTACTACAGCCAGCGCGGACTCTGGCGTCTCGGAAACGCAAACATCGGAGGGCGAGCCACTCAGAACGACGCTCAGCTCATCACGAATGACCCTGGCATGGGCGGAGCGTTCATGCAGGACAGCATTGGTCATTCGATGGCCTCCGCCACGACCCTCCCGGTCTCCGGGAACGCCGTCGACTTCAATCTTGCGAAAGGACTCATCGTCCCGACCGATCCTGTGAACCCGAATCCGATCGGCGAGGCCAATTACACCACGGACTTCTTCAAGTTCCACAGCAACGGCGGAGTGATCAACCTTGTCGCGCACGACGGCGGCGAACTCGTCACCCCGGGAACGGCGGACGGCGACGCGATGCTCGACAGCACGATGCGCATCTTCGACTCGGGCGGCAACCTCGTCGCCACCGGAGTCCGGGATTCCTCGACCCTCTTCGAGAGCTTCAACGGCAACTTGGTTACCGGCGACTACTACGTCCAGGTCGCCAGCGTCGGAGGCTACACCTCCACGTTCGATCCGACCGCGCACTACTACACGATGGGGAGCTACTTCCTCACTGGCAGCGGCTTCGCGGCCGTCCCAGAGCCCGCGACTTTCGCCGTGCTGGGACTGGGCGTCCTGGCCTTGCGGCGGCGCCGACGCCGTAGCTGAGGGGAAGTATCCAGTGATGGGCGACGTTGTCATTCCGACCGACGTCGCCCATCTTCTTGTAGGTCATTTACCCAGTTCGGATGCGGCGGACGTAGGAACCTGACCGTCATCGCCTCTTGTTCGTCTCCCCAACCCAGGTTTGCCAGCGAACCGCAAGCAAGCAGCCTCGGCACAAACATCCCTCAGGATGAATCTCCGCCTCAATCCTCCTATACTCAATACTCTCACAAGGCCTTCCGAGCCGCCCGATCCCAGAAGGAAAGGGGCTAGTTTTTGGCACTCGGAGAGGTAAACTGCTAACCGCTGGTTGACCAGCAACACATTTTCGCAACCTGATTACAGGGAGAACACACAAAATATGGCACTGCAACCCCTTCACGATCGACTCGTCGTCGAAGCCGCCGCCAAAGAGCACACCACCGCCAGCGGCATCATCCTTCCCGACAGCGCGCAAGAAAAGCCCCAGCGCGGCACCGTCCTCGCTGTCGGTCCCGGCAAGCGCCTAGACAGCGGCCAACTCGCCCCGATCGACGTCAAGGTCGGCGACGTCGTCCTCTACGGCAAATACGGCGGAACCGAAATCACCGTCGACGCCAAAGACTACGTGATCCTCCGAGCCGACGATGTTTTGGCTGTAGTCGATGGGGCGCTCGTGGGAGCGTCAGCATAAGGGGTAAAGGGTAAGGGGGTAAGGCGGACGGAGCAGATGGAGACGGATTTCTTGCCGATTGCTGAAGTTCTCAACCGAATGGTTGACTCCTCCGTCGTCGCAGAAGGAAACGCTTCGTATCAATCTGCTGATTCTGACCCACGCGGTTTCAAAGATCTGACAGTATGGCAAGTTGGCATGGACTTAGTGGCTGAGTGCTATAGGCTAACCTCCAGCTTTCCGAGCCAGGAAATGAGCGGTCTGACTCGGCAACTGCGCCGAGCCGCCGTCTCCGTTACCCTGAACATCGCAGAAGGCTGGGGAAGGAACGGCAAAGCCGAGTTCGCTAGGTTCGCCGACATCGCGCGGGGTTCTCTCCATGAAGTCGACGCAGCTATCGAAGTAGCGATCCGCCTCAAGTTCATTGAACAGAAAGATGCCGAAAGTGCCGTGAGCTCCATCAATCGAATCAGTGCAATGCTCCTTCGACTTACCCAAAGCCTAAGAATGAAAAAATAGCCCTCCATCTGCCTCCCCCTTACCCCTTACCCTTTACCCCCTTACCAAAGCGAAGTCTTCGCCCCAAAAAAGGACCCAAACAAAAATGCCTGCAAAAGAAATCAAATACACCGACGAAGCCCGAAAACTCCTTGAGATCGGCGTCGATAAACTCGCCAATGCCGTCAAGGTCACCCTTGGCCCGCGCGGACGCAATGTCGTCCTCGAACGCAAGTTCGGCTCCCCCGTCGTCATCAACGACGGCGTGACCATCGCCAAGGAAATCGAGGTCGAAAACCGCTTCGAGAATATGGGCGCGCAGCTCATTCGCGAAGTCTCGTCCAAGACCAACGACACCGCCGGCGATGGCACCACCACCGCCACCGTGCTCGCCCAGGCCATCTTCAAGGAAGGCATCCGCAACGTCGCCGCCGGTAGCAACGCCACGCTGATCAAGACCGGAATCGAGAAGGCCGTTGACGCCATCGTCGCCGAGCTCGCTCGGATCTCCATCCCCGTCAAGGGCGAGAAGGGCGCGATCGAAGTCGCGAGCATCTCCGCCAACGACGCCGAGCTCGGTGAGCTCGTCGGCAAGCTGATCCACAAGGTCGGCAAGGACGGCGTCGTCACCGTCGAAGAATCCAAATCGACCGAGACCACGACTGAAACCGTCGAGGGCCTCCAGTTCGATAAGGGCTTCATGTCTCCCTACTTCGTCACCGACGCCACCCGTATGGAGACCGTCTACGAAGATCCGCTCATCCTCTTCTATGAGAAGAAGATCAGCAACATCCAGGACCTGATCCCGATGCTGGAGAAGGTGCTCAAGCTCGGCAAGCCGTTCATCATCATCGCCGAAGATGTCGAGAACGAATGCCTCGCCACCCTCGTCCTGAACCGCCTCCGCGCGAACCTTCCGATCGCCGCCGTCAAGGCCCCCGGCTTTGGCGACCGACGCAAGGCGATGCTCGAAGACATGGCCATCCTCACCGGCGGCCAGTTCATTAGCGAAGACCTCGGCATCAAGCTCGACAACGTTACTCCCGACATGCTCGGCACCTGCAGCCGCATCGTGATCACCAAGGAGAACACCACGATCGTCGGCGGTAAGGGCGACAAGGCCCAGATCGAAGGCCGCCTCAAGCAGCTCAAGAACCAGACCGAGAACACCGACAGCTCCTACGACAAGGAGAAGCTCCAGGAGCGCTACGCCAAGCTCAGCGGCGGCGTCGCCATTGTCAAGGTCGGTGCCGCCACCGAAACCTCCCTCAAGGAGATCAAGGCCCGCATCGAAGACGCGCTCGCCTCAACCCGAGCCGCCCTCGAAGAAGGCATCGTCCCCGGAGGCGGCACCGCGCTCCTCACCGCGGGCAAGGTGCTTGACGCGATGATTGGTACGAAGTCGGCCATGCTCGGAGACGAGCAGATCGGCGTCCGTATCATCAAGAAGGCGATCGAAGCCCCGATCCGCACGATCGCGGAGAACGCCGGAGTCGAAGGCTCCGTCGTGGTCGAGCAAGTCAAGCGCGAAGGGAAGGGGTTCAACGCCGCCACCCTCGAGTTCGGCGACCTCATGGCCCAAGGCGTCGTCGATCCGACCAAGGTCGTACGCCAGGCCCTCCAGAACGCCGCCTCGATCAGCGGGTTGTTGTTGACCACGGAAGCCATCGTCGCCGAGATCCCGCAGGACGAAGACGAAGGCCACGGCCACAGTCACTAAGCCCTACTGGGAGCTCTGGCGTCTCGCCGGCTCTGCAAGCCCCGCCGCAAGGCGGGGCTTTTTTGTGCGTCCGAGCGAATCTAAATCAGCCTAAGCTGACCGAGCCAGTCCGATCCCCCGAACCAACCCAAACAAAACTGGTTGACAAACCCCCTCTCGCGCCCAAACAAGCCATGAAGAGCAAAGAATTCCGTGTTTTCATGGACCCGGACAGGGGGAACATAAAGCGCAGCTCAAACTCCACCTTCTACCACGCACCCTTTGTCACCATCCTAGAGGGAGTCGGCTTCTGATGAGGTGCAGGCCCGCCAAGAGCGGGAAGGAGAACCGCCCTGCTAACGATGCTCTTCTCCCCAAGGGAAGATGAGTATGAAGCCGCTCGTTCGGCCCCAGCCCATGGACAACGTATGCTTGTACTTCCCTCGGATTTCCTGAAGAAGCGGACCTTCGGGTTCGCCTTGTTTGGGCCAAACTTTCGTGATTGGAGCCTTCGATGGATCGACTTCCTGGCCATCAACGTCGACATTCAGAATGTGAAAGTTGGAATCGCTATCCCAGGTCCCGCTTTCCATCACGGTCTGGGCGCGGGTCTTGAGTGTTAGCGTGAAGGTCTTATTGTCAGCCAGTATCAACTTTCCAATCGCTTCGGCTCTGATTTGAGTCCAGAATCGGTCTTGCTCGCGACGGTCGTAGAAGATCGCATCGGTATGAATATAGAACTCAAACTGACCGGGGTAGGGCTCCGACTTCTCTGTCGGGACGACCATGTCATGCATGTAGTCGGGCGAGTTGGCTTTGTGGCCGCATCCCAGACCGGAAATCCCGGCACACGCCGCGACGAATCCTAAAGTCCATTTGCGGGCCGTTTTCATAAAGAGATTCTGCGCCATCAAGTGGGGGACCGTAGGTCCAACAGCATATTTTGAAGCGGCGTTTGCCCGGCCGACAAAAAATGATCTATGATCCGGCTGGCTTCAAGACGCGCCGGTAGACGACCATAACGCCGGCGCAGGTGGATTGAGTTGAGAACACGAGGCTCTTCTCCCAGAAGTGGGGATAGACGGTGAGAACCTCCCAACCGAGCGCGGCTCCGTCGTTGAGTTGCTTCATTAAGTCCTCGTCTTTCTTGTAACTTACGATCTGGGTGATGTACTCGTACATGGGGTGAGCTCCGGGGCGAGACTACCATGGCGTCGGACAAGAGGAGGGAAGGTCGATGGGATTCAGGCCTCGGCTCGTTTACGAAGAAGGCCCCGCCGATTGGCAGGACCCCTCTGCTGATCTGTGTCTTGATCTAGCGTCGTCGACGTCGCAACAACAGCAAGGTGCCGAGCCCAAGGGCGGCTAAGCTGCCCGGTTCTGGTGTGGCGAACGTGCCTCGGAGGTCGAATGCCCCCGAACTGGCGCCAGGCAAGAATTGGGCGAGGCCTGTGAAGTAACTGACATGCCGGACATCACGGCCGTGGGTGGCGGTGGCTAATCCCCAGAAGGGGTATCCCTCGATATCCGCTTCGATCTTGATCCAGTACACGGTATTGCCCTGCAAGTCTAAGGGCTGCGGGAGCGTCACGTGGTACTGGTTAAAGCGGGAATCTAGAGCCGTCTCGTTCGCATTTCCAGCGAACGTGTAGCCCTTGAGATAATCGGCCGGGGTTTCGTTTTCGGGGAGGTTGGAGATCGTCGGCTGTGAATCTGGAGCTGCGGCCAGGCCGGTGTAAAAACGCACGGTAAAGCCGGTAACGGGTGCGCCCCCGCCAACCCACCAAACCTCGTTGATTGTCCCCGCGGTCGTGTCCACCAAGACGAGACAATGGTCGAAGTGCCGTAATTCGACATTTGGTCGAACAGGATCGTCGCGTTGGCCGAAGTGCAACCCACCATTGCCATCCCGAATATCGCGAAGCGAGCCTGCTTCAATCGAGCAGTTTGTGATTTCATCTGATTTGCAGTCCTCTCTTAGGGCACCAGCACACAGTCCACCCTGACTGGTAGCTGATACCACCCTGAAGACAGGGTGGCCTAACCCAGTTCGTTCGGGGCCTCGTGTCATGGTTTTCCATGACATGCCGGGCTAAGGCGGCGTTGGCTCGGTCTTCTTACGAGGAGGGTTGCCCCTATTTCAATATTGAAGTTATAGTAAAGGCCGATGTTCCCCGTGAAATTACTGTCCCGTGCTGCAATGGCAATTCTAGTCCTGACGGTCGCTCCCGCCGCGATGGCCCAGATCAACACTCGATACCTTCGCAAGGGAGTCTCGCCCGACATCGCCCAACGGCTCTACTCGAAGCTCGTCGCCTCATCGCAAAAGAAGCGACCACCCAGCAAAGAAGACCGCAAGCTTCAGAAGGCCTCCGAACTGACTGCGAAGAATCCGGGAATCCAGCGAATCGTTGACACCCCCGAAGGGCGCAAATACGCGGATCAGATTGCCGAGTTGTTCAAGGTAGACCTTGATGCTAAGGCCCGGCGCCAATCGCTGGAGCAGGTCGACTCCCTCCACAAAGACTTGGTCGCCGCGGGGCGTGCTTACCTAAACGGCATTCCGAGCCTCCCGCTAAGCTTTGCAGGGATGTTCTCCTTGAACACCGCCGATTGGGTCGTAACCACGGTCACCCCGGAGCAGAGCGGGCCACCGCCCGCCTCCAATGTGATTGAGCTCAGTGCACCGTACGCAGTAGGGTTCAATTCGAACGACTCATTCTTCGGCGGTCCCGGAACTCAGCATCACCACGAGAACCTCGACTCCGGCAAGGTCTCGGCTTCTTCTTCGTGCTGGAGCGGGCTCGTGATACTGGAACCTACCAGCCTGGTCGGCCAGTACGTCACCGTGCCGGACGGCTACACGAAGATGAACATCGGCTTTTTTGCCGACATCAACCACTACGAACTCTCGGTCGACTCGGGCGCAGGATTTTCTGCCGCGCGCGTAGACTGGACAATGACGATCCAGCGAGCCGAGCAGGCCATGTCGACGGTGGAGAGCGGCTCGCTCGTGGAGTTGGCGGCACTGAACTTTCATAACTCCAGTCAATCTGGGCGTTGGAATGGCTGGATTCCGACCGGGCGGGATATTGACGTCACGCCAGGTGAAACCATCCTGGTTTGCGGCGGCATCGGGGCGGAATCGTCGGTCCTCCAGGTAGGCGGTGGCGCTTCCTCAAACGTCCGTGGAACCGTCCAGAAAATCGTCGTCAACTTCTCCCACTAGCCCGTCGCCCGACGAAGCCCAAGGTAAACGACTGACCCGGCATATATGCCGGAGAGGTCTTTTCTCGTCACCTTACGGTTAACGATTGGCAGAACTGTGGCCAGTATATTGACGGGATCCCTCTGAATTCGATAGGCCTCTAAAGAAACTAATCGTATACTCATCCAATGACGGGCTACTTGAAGCGAACGGCGGCGGTTATTGGTACGGCAGGCGTACTCTGCCTCTCTGCGCAAGCGGAGATTCTCCAACTGGATTCCAACGTGCACGCCGGCGGGAACAGCAACTCAATGGTCTACCACGCCACGTCCTTTGCGGACCTGGCCAGCCCGCACAGCCTGCTTGGCGACTTTGCCGCCGGGACGGGATCATCAGCCCAAGCAGACTTGGAGTACGACTTCGGCCAACTGCACGCATTGGTCACCGGGTCCCGATCAGCTGGCGGAAACGGCGCGAACGCGGCCGGAGAGCTTCTGGTAACTGACCTCTGCACGATCACGTCCAGCACCTTGGCCCAAGGCACGCCCGTGAATGTGACGTTCCACCTCCAAGTCCACGTCAATTTCATCCACCAGGCCAACTGGACGCAAAACGGATTCGACGACGTCACCTACACGCTCGGAGACGTCTTCACGCACTCGGTTCACGGCGAGCTACGAGATTCCGCAACGGACACGATCTCGTTTACTCAGGCAACGGCAGTCGGAGTGAGTACTTATCTGACCTACTCCTTGCTGACCACCGCCTCCGCTCCCGCCGATCCGGGAGGAACTACGACGGTCGACGCCTTCAACACTGCAAACCTATTTGTGACTTCGGACACCCCCGGAGTCGACGTGACCAGTGGGTGTGGCCTCGTCTACGCGTCCGCGCCGGTCCCCGAACCGAGCACCTGTCTCGCCCTCGGGCTAGGCGCGATCGCCCTCGTCCGTCGCCGCCGCCGCGCGTAAGTCTAGGTCACGCCTCCGCGCTTCGGAAGAGCCGGTAGCCGGACCAGAGGGTCGACCCGGCTCGGGCCGACGAGGGTGCGCTTGTTCGGCGACTAGCAAATCAGCACCTTGGAGAGTCGTGCGCGACCTGCTAAGACATGCAACCATTCTAGCGGACCGATAGGCATCTGGAATCGTCACGGGGCCTGTTAGAATCATCTAGGCGGATGGTGGCACGAGGATAGCCCTGCTTACGCCTAAGTTCGAAGATAGGAACCGGCTTCGATTGACTTCCCCCAGTCTTCGTCCGGGCCGGAAATTCCGTGATTATGATGGCGTTCCCCGGGGAATCGGGCGGGAGTAAGGTACTAGAAAGCAGGTTCAACCGACCGTCACCAGAAACCACCACAGCGCCCAGGTGCGATAGGATGACAATAATCCGAACGCTTGAGGCGATGAACCAACCCATTCCAGCGAAACAAGCGAGGCCAACTGATCTGCCCGAGGGCATGGCGGTGCGTAACTTCGTCGCCGGGATGATGCTTTACTCGCTGGGGTTTCTCGCGATCAACCTGAGCCCGTATTACAGGAACCTCACGTCCCAGATCACTTGGACCTGGGCCGACACGTCCGACCCGTGGCGAGCTTCTCTCACCAAGGCGCTCGACATTGTGGGCCGCACGGCAGGGGATAGCCTCCGGTTCCTGTACTGTGTCTACGTCGTCCAGGCCACCCTCAGATTCGCCTTCCGGCTCGCGATCAAAGAGGAACCCGAGGCGGAGCGTCCATACCGCTTCTGGCAAGCGCTGGCCAAGCTGATGCGCCACAACGCCGCCTTCCTGCGCGGCCGCCCGAAGGTCCATCCGAATCCGAGCCTCACCCGCGAAGAGCTCACCGACGTGCTCTACTTCGTGATGAAGTTCTTCTACCTCTCACTGATGTGGAGCTTCCTGTACGGGAACGTCGCGACTTTGTCCGAGTTAGTGGGGCGAACGATCGATGCAACCACCGACCCGTTCCAGGCTCAGGTTACGCTCTACCTAAGGGCCGTTAACACGATCTTCGTGATCGATGTCTTGGTCTTCCTCTTCGGCTACATGTTCGAGGTCAAAGGAAGGAGCATCGTCCGCTCGGTCGAAGGCACGGCTCTCGGCTGGGCAGTGGCGCTGATGTGCTACCCACCCTTCGTCGGGATATTCTCCGACTACATGCCGTTCCGCATCCCGGAGGTCAGGCCTTTTTTCAACAACCACACGCTCACCGGGGCGATGCTGATCGTCAGCGCGTTGCTCTTCGCCATCTACGGCTGGTCGAGTCTCGCCTTGGGTATGCGAGCCAGCAACCTCACCAATCGAGGCATCGTGGCCAAAGGCCCGTACCGAGTAGTCCGCCACCCCGCCTACATCAGCAAGAACCTGGTCTGGCTCATCATGACGTTCCCCGCGATCCTCTCCGGCGATGCTGGCGCCATCTTTACCATCGCGCTCTGGTTCGGGGTCTATTTTGTGCGCGCGCTTACCGAAGAGCGCCACCTGCTCGCCGATCCCGACTACGTCGAGTACTGCAAAAAAGTCCGCTACCGCTTCATCCCCGGCGTCTACTAAACCCCAACTCCTTATGGGCCGAAGTGTTAAACTCAGCCCATGATGCCCCTAGCCCTTCTTGCTCTGGTCGCGACCGCGGGACCGACGCGCTTCACTCTTGAGCCGAACGGAGCCGTTGCGGCCCGGGTTGGCTACATGCCGATTCCGATTCAGTTCTCACCGACCAAACCTACAGGCGTGCGGAAGGAACCGACCTATCGTGTCGCGCCGCGCTACGCGGTGATCCACATGGGCAACGGCCCCAAGAACGGGACCATCATCGCCGTCGACGAGCCCGAGAATCAGGACTGGAAGATCTACATCGACAAGAACCAGAACGGTGATCTGACCGACGATGGCGACGGGGCGTGGAACGCCAAGAAAGACGGCGGGGGTCGGACGCAATATGGCGTCATGGATGTCGCGCTGCACGCCTCCTACGGATTGGCGAGCCGCGAGACTTCTTCGGGAACCTACAACATCGGCGTCTACGGCTTCTCAGGCCGGGCCGAGCTCTTTATGTATCGCGAGTCGGCGCGGGTCGGCACGATCGACGTGGCGGGCAAGGCTCGAAAGGCGATTCTGGTAGAGAACGACACCGACGCTTTGTTCAACAAGGCGGTCGCCTCGGCCGACCAGGCAGGAAAAACGCGGCCGGTGTGGATGCTGGTCGATGTCAATGGCGACGGCAAGATGAAGATGGTGGACGTTCGTGCGCCATTCAAGCTCGACTTCGACACCTACGAGGCGAAGATAAGCGACGACGGCTCTCAAGTGAACGTGTCCCCGACCACGAAGCCAGCAATCGACCTTATTCCAAAGCGCGAACCCGCACCTGCCCTTCTGAAGGAAGGCTCGATGGCCCCCGACTTCGTCTCCGAGAAGTGGGGCGGCGGGACGCTGAAGCTCTCCGACTACCGGGGCAAGATCGTCGTGCTTGACTTCTGGGCGACCTGGTGCGGCCCGTGCCAGCAGTCGATGCCCCATGTCGAGAAGGTGTTCCAATCCGTCAAGTCGCAGGGTGTTGCGGTGCTCGGCGTATGCGTCTGGGATGAGAAGCTGGCCTACGAGAAGTGGGTACCGCAAAACAGCGGCAAATACAGCTTCCAGTTTGCGTTCGACACGGCGGCGCGGGACACGAACAACAGCACCGCGAAGAAGTTGTTCATGGTGAGCGGCATTCCCACCACTTACGTCATCGACAAGGAAGGAAAGGTCGCGGCGACCATCGTCGGTTACGAAGCGGGCGACAAGCGGCTTGAGGAAGCCCTGAAGAAGCTCGGCGTGAACGCGGGGTAACCGCCTTCACCAAACTCGCAAGAGCGATGCCCAACTTCGGTCGGGCCGTTCTTGTCATGTCTCCGTGTCCGATTCGGGAGGGGTGGGCAGGGGCGACGGCCTTGCAGGTGCTATCCTTCCCGCATGCTCACCGCCCTGATCGCCCTTGCCTCCCGCCCGTCCATCCAACCTCTCAGCACCTTCGCCGTGGGGCAAGCGAGTCCGGCGGGGGGCGTCCTTGCGGTCTCGGGAATCGGGATCGGAATCTACGACGGAGGGAAGTGGGACTCAATCGACTCCATGTTCGCCCCTGAGCGGCACAAGAAGGTCAACCCTGCAACGATTAAGCGCCTCGCCTCGGGAAGCTGTTTCCGACTCAGTCTGGGTGGAAAAATCGAGACGGTGACCCGGGCGCTTGAGTTTTCGAAGGAGGAGCCGATGGGCGAAGCCTGGACGACTAAGGAGATTGAAGGAGTCGACCAGTTCAAAGAGGTCGTTTGGTTCGGATCGAAGCCGGTCGCGCCTAAGATGACGATCGTGCCGAATTCCTCCGCGGTCTACACCCAGACGGCCAAGGATTTCCTCAAGTCGAAGGGATTCAAGAACGCGAAACCGGTGATGAATGCGATTGTGCTCGTCGACCTCGACGGGAACGGGACTCAGGAAGCGGTCATGACCTTCACGAGTCGCAAACCGGATGAGATGAACGTGACGTTCGCGGGGAACGAGGACAACAAGCACCCAAGCGACTACTGTGCGTTCGTCATCCGCTCGATTCAGAATGGCGTGGTGAAAACGACGGAGGTCAGCTACACCGACGGCAAGAAACACGGCCTGGATGGCATCTACGAGTTGCAGGGGCTCTGGAATCTCGATTGCAAGCCGGGAGTGGAAATCATCTCTACCTGGATCGGCTACGAGTCGAGTTCGAGCCGCATTCACAAGTTCGCCAACGGCAAGGTGAAGACGGTCGCTGAGGCCGGTTTCGGAGTTTAGCGCCTCGGGTAGAACGAGGACGTGCGCCTCATCTGCCTGTTCGTCGCGCTACTGGCCACTTCGGTCGCGCTTGCCTCTATAAAGGTTCGCGTCGTCGTGAGGGTCCCTCGCGACACACCGAAGCTTGGTGCGGTCTACCTGGCGGGTTCGCTGCCCAGTGTGGGTGGTTGGAAGGCGGACGGAGTTCGGCTGTCGCGCCAAGCGGACGGCACTTTCGTCGGCGACCTCAACCTAGAAATTGGCGCAACCTTGCAGTTTAAGATCAACCGCGGCGACTGGGGCACGGTCGAGACGGATGCGCAGGGTGGCCAGTTGCCGAATCGAACGGTCCGGATCGAGGCTTCCACCAAGCGAATCGACGTCACGGTAGCGAGGTGGATTCGTGGGGAGCTCAGGGCCCCGACCCACACCGTCCTGGGTTCTCTCAAGCTTCACACCATCGACTCGAAGGAACTCAAGGGATCCCGAACGATTCGGGTTTGGCTACCTCCCGGCTACGACGGTAAGCGCGGGGTTCCCTACGATGTGCTCTACATGCACGACGGCCAGAACTGCTTTGACCGGGCGACGAGCGCGTATGGAAACGAGTGGCAGATCGATGAGACCCTGACCAAGCTGATCGCTGCAAAGAAGGTGCGGCCCTTGATTGTCGTCGGAATTGACAACGGACCGGGCCGGATGCAGGAGTATTCCTTCGAGCGCGATCCGAAATACGGAGGCGGTGGTGGAGCGAGCTACGCGCGCTTCTTGTTGCAGGAGGTTATGCCGTTCGTCGATCGAACCTATCGGACGGCACGCGGTCAGGCGCACGCCTTCCTCGGCGGCTCTTCGATGGGCGGACTGATCTCGCTGGAGATCGCGCGTCGGAATCCAGGCGTGTTTGGCGGCGTCATCGCGATGTCGCCGTCCACTTGGTGGGCCGGAGGCAAGATCCTCTCTGACATCGAGGCAGATCCAGCGGGCCTTATGAGAACCCGCATTTGGGTCGACACGGGAGCTCGGGAGGCTGGTTCGCGGGTTGACAGTACGCGCTACGTTGAGGCGATGCGGAGGCTGGAGAGGGCTCTGACCAAGCACCACATCGAACACTCCTCGATGATCGACGACGTGCAGGTGCTGCATAACGAGCAAGCTTGGGCGAGCCGCTTCCCGCGGGCGATCCAGTTCATCCTTGGCAAGCAGCCCTAGATTCCCCAAGGCAAGTAGAAAGCTCCCCGCCACCGGGAGCGGTGGTGGTGAGCTTGGCGGGGCCGAATCAGCGGAAGCGCCAAATGAGCGTGCCGAACGCGTTGAGCGCATTGGCGGAATACGCCTTTGCATGTCCGTCGGCGAAGATTACGGGCGTGGTGCCCTCACCCTTCTTGGTCGACCCGTACCGAGCGTAGATGGGCTTAAGTGCCCCGGGGGCGAGCGACGTGTAGTCGGTGCCCTTGTAGGGCGTTGTACACAGATTCACATCGCCGATCAGGGGTAGTCCTTTCGAGTAGTCGCCATCCGGGGAGTTCGGTCCGTTGTAGGGGTTGAAGACGTACCCGCGCTCCTTGTTGACCCCGTTCGGAGTCGTGGCGAAGAGTCCCGTTCGGGCGGTCTGTTCCGCGACGCTGAAATTCGCGGCTTCGAGGAACCCTTCGGTCCCTGCGGGTGCCGCACCAGGCACTGCGGTGGAGGCGGGGTCGACTCCGGTGGCATCGGAGTAGCCGATGCTCTGATTTTTACGACTGTGCGAGCCGTCTGGTCGACCGTTCCAGCTCTCAGCAGGCTCACCGTCGGAGCCGTAAGCGACCATCAGCTCAGGATTCTTGACGTAAGGCTGAACGAGCGGTGGCCAGATCGTTGGGTCTTGCCCCGCCGGGACATAACGGTTGGAAGCGGGGACGAAATAGTCGTCGGCGTCGCCGGCGTACATCATGACGGCCAGTCCGAGCTGCTTCATCTGAGCCAGCGACTTGGTCTTCTTCGCCGCCTCTTTGGCCTGGGAGAATACGGGGAACAGGATGGCGGCGAGGATGGCGATGATGGCGATAACAACCAGAAGCTCAATCAGGGTAAAGGCGGCTTGCTTTCTCATAGGTATCTCGTCGTAATCAACTTTGAAGCTGCAAGGACGACTCCGTGGGGTCGCTTCGTTCAGAGTGCGTCCCTTTTCTGGTATTTGCATTTGGTGTCCAGGTTTTCTGTGCTCTCAGAGTTTGGTTATATTGATGGGATGGAAATCGAACTGCGCCCGGACTACCAGGTTACCGACGACGCCTGCCGTGAGGCAACGGGGAAGACCTTCCTCGAATGGTCAAAGGAACTGGAGGAGAAGCCCGAATTCGAGGGCAAGCGTCGCGAGGCGATCAATTGGCTCTGGGACCAGACGGGCCGCTCCCCAAGTCAAGCCTGGTGGGGCACCACGATCTACGTCGAGCACGAGCGTCGACTTGGCAAAGTGCAGAAGGACGGACGACCGGAGGGCTACAACATCTGCGTCACGAAGTCGGTGAGGGCACCCGTCGAGAAGGTGCTCTCCGCGATCGTCGTCTCGATCCCTGCGGATCGGGTGGTCCGGGTGAGGGAAGGAAAAGATGTAAAGGCGACCTGGCACACCGCCGGCGCAGGTGCGCCGACCGAAATCGAGGCGACCGTGAACGACACCGACGGTAAAGTCGCGATCGTGGTGATGCACAAACGGATCGACACGCGCGACGAGGCGGACGGCTTGCGCCGGGCCTGGCAGGGCAGGTTGGACGAGATCAAGAAGTCGCTAGAGCGCCAGGCGTCCTAACTACTTGCTCTCTTCGATCGGCATCGAACCGGGTCGCCAGTTCTTGTTTCGTTTGTAACCGGTCGCGGAGATACTCAAAGCCGATTTGATCAGGCGATTGCCATCAGGAACGATGTCATGTCTCCGATCGTTCGAATTGCTAACTGTCTAGGGGGAAATTGAATGACGAAGACTCTAATTGCCTTGTCCACGCTCGCCTTGTTCAGCTCGCTTGCGGGTGCGCATCCGCAGGGAAATATTGTGCACCCTGGGGGTACTCCCGCGCAGATGGACACTTCCGGCAAGCCACACATTTTCGACCCTTCCCGGGATGCGAAGAAGGACATTGCCGACGGCGTCAAGCTTGCGGGCAAGCAGCACAAGCGCGTGCTGATCGACGTGGGCGGCGATTGGTGCCCCTGGTGCCACAAGCTCGATGGCACGTTCCATCAGGATGCCGAGATCGCCCGGTTCCTTGCCGCGAAGTACGTGGTGGTGAAGGTGAACTTCAGCCCCCAGAACGAGAACAAGGAGGTCCTCTCCAAGTTCCCCAAGATTCCTGGCTATCCTCACCTGTTCGTCCTCGATGCGAAGGGGAAGCTCCTACAGTCGCAGGACACAGGGCTCCTTGAGTCAGGAGACCACCACGACCACGACAAGGTGATGGCGTTCCTGAAGAAATGGTCCGGCTAGGCAAAGAAAATCCCTCTCAAGCCAGTGGCTTGAGAGGGATTTGAGTGCCTGCTGAGGATCACGAAGATCAGCGCGAACGGCGTCGGCGCCGAATAAGGGCGAGGGCTCCCATGCCGAGCGTGGCCAGGGTGGCGGGCTCGGGTACGGGCTGGTGGTTTTGCTCGATCAAGTTGACCGTAACGAAGTCGGTCTGGTGATTGTAGTCGGTGGTGCCGACGGTGACCACGAGCGTCTTGATAACGCGATAGGTGAACTGCGGAGAGGGAGCTCCCGTCACGCCACGGAACAGGCCGGTGTTATCGGTGAAGGTGTAGTTGTCGCCGCTCCGGAAAAGGCGCGGATCCACCGTGGATGAATTGAACGTTGCGCTGTAGTTGACGAGGGCAGGTCCGGTCACCACTCCACCCACGAGCTGGAAGACCTGCTCGTTGAAATCAACCGTTCCACGCCCAGAGATATTGCCGAGCAATGCCAGGCCGATTTGGCTCACGGCATCCGTGTTGCTCACGTCGTAGGAGAACAGGTAGTTCGTCGTGGCTAACCCAGAAGGTCCGCCCGCGATGATGTTGTTCGGGAAGAAGTCGATGAGGGCGTTGGTATTCGCCGGACCAATCGAGTTCGACGGAACGACGGTCAGGATGCCTGTCCCGCTAATCCCGACTAAGCCGGTGTCCGCAGAAACGAGGTTCGAATACACGAACGCATGCGCGGAGGCAGCGGTCACGACCAAGCCAACAATCAATCCGATTTTAAACTTCAGCACTCTCGATCTCCTAAAAAAGCGGCAGGTGCCGCTCTAAAAAACTGACCCCCAGGAGGAGCCACGTGAACCAGTGTACAGGACCTTGGCAAAAAACCCCTATGGATGTGGCAGGCATCTCTACCGGGTTTATCAGTTCCCTAATAAAAAAACGGGTGAGAAGCTCTTGCTTCTCACCCGTTGAGGAGACCCTGAACGGATCAGCGTCGTCGTCGTCGGCGAACAAAGGCGAGTGCGCCAATTGCGAGCGTTGCAACGGTGGCCGGCTCGGGAACCGGCTGGTGGTTCTGTTGGACCAACGAGATTGAGGCAAAGTCCACTGCGGGGTTGAAGGCCTGCGTGCCCCAGTCCGTAACTTGAAGGAAGAATGACTTCTTGACCTTATAGTTGATCAGGTTGGGAACGACAGGTGTGTTGTCCGTGTAGTTGAAGTTCGAGCCAACCAGGTTGAAGACGCCGTGGGCTTCAGTAGTTCCGTTGACGAACACCGTATTGGCGATCGTGCTGATCAGCGTCTCCGAATTGTCGGCATTGATGCGGAAGATATCTTCCTGCATCGAAATCCGACCGGTGCCACCCAAGGTGCCGAGGACCACGAGCCCAACCGCGCCGACGGGCGAAGGGGCGCCGACCTGGTATGTGAAGGAGTAGGATCGGAACCCAACGCCTGACGAGTCGCCAGCGACCAGACCCGGCGCACCGGGGAAGAAGTCAATCTGACCATTCGCCGTATTGCTTTGAACTCCAATTCCAGGACCGCCAACTGTCAGCGTCTGTGCACCGCTCTGGCCCGTGAGGCCCAGGTCACCCGACGCCAAGTTGAAGTACGTGAATGCGTTGGCAACGGAAGCAACAGCTCCCAGCGCAGCGATAATGGCTACTCGATAAAACTTGTACATACCAATCTCCTCCCGACATACGACAGTCACCTGCCTGAAAAAATCTCCCAAAACACCAGCAACGGTGCATATCACCGCTGATAACGAAAGTAGTTTACGACCTCAAATCGAAAACATGGGTGGTTTGTGACTCGCAATAATACGGTTTTAACTCCATCCACCCCGTATTTCACCTTTGAGTGGCACGTTACGTCCGAATTTAGAGGAATTCGAGCATCACGTCAGCGGGCACACGATCGTCCACTAGCCGAACCCCTTCGCTTTCAAGCCGACGAATCTGCTCGGCGGCGAGTTCGGGATCGCGCTTCCCGGTCTTGATCGTCCCGTCGTAGCCAACGACTCTCCACCAGGGTGCCTCGGGGTGCGTTGACACTAACATCCGACCTACGAATAGGCCCGACATGGGCGGATTCATCACTTGCCCGACCATCCCGTAGGAGACACATCGTCCAAAAGGGATCGAGTGCAGGATCTCGGCGAGGCGCCGGCTCGCTTCGGTCATGACTTATTAGTTACGCAGAGGCTTGCCGTTCTCAAGCATGTGCCGAATTCGGGCATGGCTAAGCGCCTTGAACGCAAGGTCGGCGAACTCCTTCCGTTCCAACTCGAGCGCATTTTCGTAAGAGGTGCTCTTGGCGAATATGGCGCGGATTCGGTCGGCGATCAACTTGTCGTAGTCGCTCAGCGAGCCCCGCTGGTGAAGGCCCTCCATCTCCCGGTCAATGAGACCATTGATCGGACCCTCAAATTGCACCCACACAGGCCTCGGTGCGCTCGTCGCTTCCTGCGCCAGCTTCTTGGCCGTGGAGAGGAGCCGATCAGGATGGAAGCAGGTCACATCGCTCGCCCTTAAGTAGCCAAGAATTCTCGCCTCTTCCGCATTGCCGGAGACCAGCCCCAGCGCGATGCTCCGCGCGGCTTCGGCCAATCGTTTCCCGTTCACCTGATTGTAGAGCCTCATCAACGTCGTACCACGTCCGCCCGGGAAGAGCCCCACCTTCATCTCGGGGAGCCCAATCTGGGCATCGGCGAGCGTGACGATTTGGGAGCAGGACATTGCCAGTTCCAGACCAGCACCAAGGGTATAGCCACAAACCGCAGCGACGCAGCTATGCGTTTCGAGAAGCTCGCCCAGATGTTGCAGCTTCTGGAGCGCGGACACGATGGACTCCCGATCCCCATTGACGATCGCGGTGTCGAAGAACTTGAGGTCGAATCCAACCGAAAAGGACGGTGCGGCGCTGGTGAGGACGAACCGATTGAGGGTCCGCGATTCCAGGAGCGTAGTCAGGTCATCCACGAGGGCCGGGGTAATAAGCCCATTCTTCGTCTCGATCGCGAGGGCGTAGATCCCGTCGCCGAGATCCCGGATGGAGTACGTGTCCTTCTTTTCGATCACGGGAGCGTCGGATAGGGTGATGTAATCCGGTTCCGTCAGGATGGGTATGTAGGCTCCGCCAAAGCTTCGCTGTTTCGAGCCGTCGTAGAACTTAGGAGCATCGATGCCGAGGTGCTCGGCACCTATCGCGTCGATCAGCTCAAAGGGACCAAGCTGCCAGCCAAACCCCCACATCATGACACGGTCGAAATCCAAGACCGAGTCGCTGACTTCTTCCCTGAGGAAGTTCGCGTACTGAAGCACGGGGATGAGGTAGTCCCGCAGGTAGGAACCCGCTTCATCCCGGTCGGCAAGGGTGGCTCGGATGCGTTCGCCAATCGGCAGGGACGCGTTCCGGGTGATCGAGGGAATCGACGGTTCAAGTCGCTGACGATAGGCCCGGGTCTCGATGTCGAACACGAAGAGCTCTTTCCCTTCCTTGCGGTAGAAACCATGTCCGGTCTTCTCACCGATCCAGCCTCGCTCCAGAAGAAATGCCATCGAAGGCGTCATATCCAGGGTGGGCAGGATGTGGGGATCGCCCGGGCATCGCTCAATCAAGTTCTTAGCGATGTCCTGCATGATGTCCAGTCCGACTAGGTCGTTCAGCCTGAAACTGCCGCTCCGAGGACGTCCGAGGAACTGACCGGTGATCAGATCCACCTCTTCGACGGTTAGCCGTAGCTTCTCGGCGACCTGGGTCGCGAGGAACATCGACCACATCCCGTAGCGGTTTGCGATGAAGCCGGGGGTGTCTTTGGCGACGACCACCCGGCGGGCGACCTTCTCTTCCAGAAATCGCCTCATAGTCGTGATGGCGACGGGGTCGGTCACGTCAGTCGGAATCAGTTCAAGCAGCTTGAGATATCGCGGAGGATTGAAGAAGTGGGTACCGAGGAAGCGGTCGCGAAAACTCTTGGACCGCCCTTCAGCGAGGAGCGAGATCTGAAGTCCACTGGTATTAGTCGAGATCATCGCATCGGGGCGGAGTTGCGGCTCGATGGTGGCGAAGAGGCTCTGTTTGGCCTCGAGCTTCTCGATGATCGCTTCGCATACCCAATCTGCCTCGGCGATCCAGGAGAGGCTCTCATCGATGCCGCCAAGACGGATGCTTCCCGCCCTCTCTGGGACGAAGAAGTGGGGAGGCTTCGCTGCTTTAGCGCGCTCGAACCCTACTTCGCAGGCCTCACGCGTCACGTCCAACAAGGACACTTGAAAGCCAAGGTTCGCCAGGTGCGCCGCGATGCCCGAGCCCATCGTTCCCGCACCGATCACACAAACTCGATTCGCGTCAATCCAATTGTCGTACAACCCATTCTCCTATTGCCTTAGGGGAGGATACCCATGGGGATAGATACGAAAAAAATCCCCCTCACGATGGGTGAGGGGGGAGGGTTTGGAGGTGGATACGTGAGCGCTAACCGCCCTTGAGTAGTTGGAGGATGTTTTGAGGCTGCTGGTTGGCCTGGGCAAGAACCGAAAGGCCAGCCTGCTGAAGGATCTGGCTCTTGGTGTACTGAGTCATTTCTTCGGCCATATCGGCATCGCGAATCGTGCTCTCACTGGAGGTGAGGTTGGTCTTCGCGACGTCGAGAGAGCGTGTATTCGATTCCAAGAAGTTCTTCTGGAACGAACCGAGCTGACCTCGGAGCTGAGCGAGCTGCGTGATCGCATCGTCGATAATCTTGATCGCGTCATCCGAACCCTGCTGGGTTGTGAGATCGATGTTAGCAATGGAGCCACCCGCGACGGCACCCGTTCCCAGGCGACTGGCGAAGACGCTCGGCATGGCGAACGAGACGTTCTGGTCGGAGAAGGCGCCGATCTGAAATCTCATGTTGCCCGCGGTGACCGTTCCGACCTGCGTAGCGGCGGCGACGTTCGCGTTACCGTTCTCGGTAAGGAGGAGCGCGTTGCCGTACGTGTCGGTGAGCTTGAGTCCCGAATCGGTGGAACCGCGTCCTCCCGTGAAGAGGGCCGTCGAAGCGTGGGTCGTACCATTGCTGGCGATCGTCGTGGCGGACACGTTATAGACCGCGTCCAATCCAGTGCTTTGCAAGGCGGGGACGCCGCTTAGGACGCCGGAAGGATCGAAGTAGCTGAGTGAATAGCGTGAGCCGTAGTTGTTCTGCGTCAGTGAGATCGAAACGTTGGCACCGTTGGGCACCACGTTGGCGGTCACGCCAGTAGTGCTTGCGGCTTGGTTAATCCGGTCGACCAATGTCTGGACCGAGTCGTTACCAGAAGTAGAGAATGAGTAGCCGTTGATCACGAAGGAGCCGGCATTTGGCACGATCGAGTTGGAACTCGCAAAGGTGTTCGTCAAGGCAACCGCAGCACGGGTTCCTTGCGTGACCCGGGCAATCGTGATCGGACCCGTGGTGACCGTCTCACCGGAGAACGAGCCACCGATGTAGATGCTGCTGGCGTCCGCCGCGTTGGTGACGTTTGCGAGGACGCCGGCAGTGCCATCCAGAAGCTTCTTGGTTCCGAACTGGGTTTCCTGAGCGATTCGGTTAATGGAATCGATACTCGATCGGACCTGCGTCTGGTTTGCCTGAAGAGTGTTTGCGTCAACGACGGCGGTATTGGCGGACTGAACCGCGAGGCTGCGCATATCGAGCAGCAGTCGCTGAACTTCGTCCATCGCGCCTTCGGCGGTCTTCGCCATGTTGATTGCGTCCTGCGAATTGCTCATCGCCTGGCTGAGACCGCTGATCTGCGATCGCATGCCTTCGCTGCGAATCAAGCCGGCGGGATCATCCGCGGCGGAATTGATGCGTAGACCCGAGCTCAGTCGCTCAATGCTCCCCTGGACGTTTTCATTCGTCGAATTGAGGTTGCGCAGGGCCGTCATGGCGGCGATATTCGTGTTAATCCTTAAGCTCACGATCAGACTCCAGTAGCGAGGAATAGGAGATCTTCAAAATCCCCGTATTCGACATGTGAAATCCTCGGTTGAACATGGAAGAACTTTAGGTTTTCTCATTCAAACCTCTCAATTCCCTTGTGAATGACGGATTCGATGTGCAGCTTTGCTGGAAGGTTCAGAGCTGGACCGACGAGGCGGAGATCGGGGGTCCCCGGTCTCCACCTGCGATCGTAATCGTGATGGGGGCAGAGGGCGGACCCGATGTCGTAACTCCAATTCGCCTCTCAAGTCCCAGATCACCCCGCTCAAATTCCTCGGGCCCCTAAATTGGTTGGGTGCTCGCGCGCGAGGAGGGTTTGGCGTCGGAGTCCATTACATTGGTTCCAAGTCAGGCCACTGGTGCAGTGACGGCGGGCGTGGCTAGGGCGGCCCGCCCCAGGGAAGCCTCACTGTGCCAGGAGAGTGGCGAGGAAGAAATGCAACAGACTCGTCGGGGATGCATTCGCACATCGGTCCCGAGCCAATGCAAAAGTCGAAAGCGGATGTCTCTGCCCTGTCTGTCACCTGAGATTGGCGATAAGGGGTAGAGGCTTAGGTTCCCTGCGAAGGGAAAGCCTCTACCCCTTTGGATGCATCCCTCCCAATTCAGGACCTTCAGACGGTGGAGAGGCACCACGTGCCGACTTTTGAGGGTCGCTTGGGCCCCCAATAGGCTTTTTTGCGGATTGACTCGTCGTTTTCGAGTCGGCCCTCGTCAAAGAGTGCGTAAATGGATATTCGCGCGACCATCGAGAATAACTATTTGGCGGATGGGATGCCGGCGTCGTTTATTGACATGCTGGCTTCTTTGGCGACGGTACGTAGGTTCCTTGACGGCGAGCCAATTGTCCATCAATTCGATACCGGCTGTGACCTCATGCTTCTGAAGTTCGGCTGGGCAAAGATCCTCGCCGTCACCGGTGAGGAGATCGGCGAGATCCATCCTGGCATGCCGTTCGGTGAGATGGCGCTGATCGACGGCCGACCGAGGGCGGCGACGGTGCTGAGCGTAGGTTCGACGGAAGTTGTCTTTTTGGATGGCGAAGGCGTCAAGCGACTCTTCCGCGCCAAGCCTCGCATGGCGAACATCGCCCTCAATAACCTATGCCGTGTGCTGTGCCATCGACTTCGGTCGAGTAATCAACACATGGCCGTTCTGTTGACCTTAGGAGCTTCGGCGGGGCAGGACTTGAGCATTTGAAGGCAAAACGGGCAAATTCACGTTGGTGTATCCAGCACTATCGGCGGGTTATTGCGCATCTTTGCGTTGTTGAAGACCTGCATAGTGCGCCAGGTCTCGTTTCTAGTTCATTTTATATAGAGAGCCGAACGCAATGCGATTTGACTTTTTTTACGAAACAAGCATTACTGCTAGTAAAAGCGGCGGTATTTTTCATCCCATTTCTGTATGATGAGAGGCGAATCTGCAAAGGAATGCGCACGCATTTTCTTGCCGACGATCTATAATGCCTGGAATCATACGAAGAACCGCGCTTGATCGAAACGTTCGAGACTCGAACCGTTTTCGGCCTTGCGCCCGTCTTGCATTCGGAACTCGTCATAGAGGTGTCTTACTGGTGCAGTTGAAGAAATTATGCGTAGCGACCGTTACGGGGTTGGTCGCCCTTGCCCCTCTGGCGGTTTTCGCCGGATCGGGTAACCCGCCGGCCAAGCCGTCGGCAATGTCGTTGAAGGAAGCCCAGCAGCGAATGAAATCGCGGTCTGCTAGGTTCATCGAGAATGCTGGCCAGTGGGATCAGCGCGCGCTCTACCGAGGTCATTCCAATGGCCTGAGTGTGTGGGTCACGCGGGATGGTCTTGTCTACGACTACTCGGTGAAGTCCGGAAAGGGCTTCAAGGGTCAGGCCGTTCACATGACTTTCGATGGCGGTCGGACTGCCCGTGCTCAAGGCATCGATAAGCAGTCGATCACCACGCAGTTCATGAGCCACTCGCATGCCAAGCCGATTACGGTGAAGAGCTACGGCGAAACTCTGTCGAAGAATATCTATCCGGGCATCGACGTTCGGAACTATTTCTCCACCGGTCGGCCGCGCTATGACTTCTTGGTCGCCCCGAACGCGGATGCTTCCCGCATCCGGATGAAGTTCGTTGGTGCCAACCAGGTTGCGGTGAAGGACAACGAGATCGTTTTGGGAACCCAATTGGGCGACCTGAAGAACGGCTCGCTGAAGGCTTACCAGATCGTGAACGGTCACGAGAAGACGGTTGCAGCTAACTTCAAGCTTGAAGGTAAGAACACGGTCGGACTGGCGCTGGGTGCGTATGATCACTCGAAGGCGCTCATCATCGACCCGCTCGTTTATGGCAGCTACTACGGTGGCGACGACGGATTCGACGAGGTCCGTGCGATCACTTCGGACAACGCAGGTGGCACCTACCTGACGGGTTCGACGCAAGCCTCTCAGTTCCCCTCAACTTACGGTCCTTACCTCAGCTTGGTCGGCGGAACGGATGCGTTCCTCACCAAGTTCCAGGGCGACGCTTACAGCCACGACTTCGCGGCTTACCTCGGCGGTTCGCTGAACGAGTTCGGCGGATTCCTCCAGGTTGACGCTTTCAACAACGTATGGGTCGCAGGTCGCACGGAGTCCGCGGACTTCCCGGGCAACACGCGAGACAACATCATGTTCCTGACCCAGACTGGCGGTGGTGTAGCTACCGGCGGTACGTTCATGTTGACGTATCGAAATGTCCGGTCAGCGCCAATCGCCTGGAACGCTTCGACGGCTACCGTTTCGGCGGCCATCAATGGTATTCCCGCGCTCACTGGCCACGTGGTCAGTGTGACCTCCTCTGGCGGCCTTCTGCCCGGCGCGACCTACCGGATCGAGCTTGACAATTCTCGACCCTTCCCGCTGGGCGTGATCAGTAATCGATTCGTCCTCGCTGGCGTTGAGATTTCTCAGGGTCTTCCTTCGCTGATCATTGCCGCTCAGGCTAGTAACCCGGCCGACAACCAGCAGACCCTGACTCGCCGTGGAAGCGTTCCGGACGTCATCAACTTCCCGATCGCGCAGTTCACCCTCACCTTTACGTCCGCAGCGAGTAGCCAGACGACGGCCGCGATGCCCGGCAACGCGACCGCCGCTTTGATCAACACGAACCTGCTTGCCCTTAGCAATATCGGCACGACGAACAATATCCCGAACGTTTCCTGCTCGGGTGGCCCGGTTGACGTGAACCAGGTCCTCGTGAACTTCCAGAACACCCTCAACGGTGCCCAGCAACTGTTGGTCGTTGACAATAGTTTCATGATTCCCGTGCCCGTGTACGGCGTCACTCACTTCACTGACGTGTTCGTCATGCGCTTTACGCCGGACGCGAACACTGTCCTCGCTCCTGCCGAGACTTTGATGTTTGGTGGCGACTTTAATGAGTCCATCTCTGGACTCGCGGTCGTCCCTAACGCCGATCCTCATCCGGGTGACCCGGTCGAGTTCATCTTCGCCGGTGATGTTGACGCAACGGTCAACGGAGACATTCCTCAGGCTTTCCCTGGTGGCAAGCCCGCCTACCTCAATCGCTACCGCTATAACGCGGGTGTGTTGACTCAGGTCGCCACTTCGAGCTTCTATGTAACGGGCAGCGGTGGAGCAAAGGTTGATGTGACGGGTGTTGCGGTCGACTCGGTAGGTAGCGCCTACCTTGCCGGTACGGTCCGCTTCCAAGGCAACAGCGATACGTCGGTCGGTGGCAGTCCGGTCTTCCAGACCACACCGCTCGTCTTCGCTGGCGGTCGCTTCCTAAAGAACAACGACCTCTTCGTTCGCAAGTACGACGAAACCGGCGTGACCATGATGTACTCGTGCTTGGTCGGTGGCAACAACGACGACGTGGCGGGTGGAACAAACACGGACCTTTCAGGTGCGCGTTACGAAACCGGTTCGTCGATCGCCGTCGATGCGGTAGGCAATGCCTACATCACGGGAGTTTCCCACTCGTTCAACTATCCGCGAACTCGCGGTGTGTACGGAGAAGTCTTCAGCAATGGCCCGCTGACGGTTGTAACCAAACTCAACCAGGATGCTTCACAGATCGTCTACTCGACGAACCTGAAGAACATCGGCGACTGCCCGCCTGCGGGTATCGGAGTTGACAGTCGAGGTTTTGCGTTCGTGACCGGAAACATCCACTTCGGACTGCAGTTCCCGCCGAACGATCCTCCGACCCCGTCGGACCCGACGGCCTACGCGCCGGGAGATCCTCCCACCGTGCAGACCACCGGTGATGCCATTGACCCGGTCAACGATTCGCCCGCTCCGGGTGAACTCCCGACCGTGGAGCCTTGGCTCAACGTCCTTAACGACACGGCGACCACTCTGGTCTACGGAACCTACCTTGGTGGGAACTTGGACGACGTCGTGTACGCTCCGTACGTCGATCGCTTCGGAGACGTCTGGGCTTCGGGCTGGACGGATTCGTTCCGCTTCTACTTCAATGTGGCGGGTACACCGGTTATCACCAACGGTGCCCTCCCGGATGCAATGATCACCGAACTCGCCTTCAAGCGATTCGGCGATGCGGCGGGCCTTACGGGAGTCGGTGGCATCCTTTACGGAGCCCTCACGGGAAGTCCGTTCACCCTTCCGCAGACGATCGGGGTCAACTACCAGCGCGATGGCTTCCTTGTAAAGCTCCGTGTTGGATCGGCAGCGATCCAAGGCCTCTCCTTCAACCCGACGACGGTTGCCGGTGGCCTCGGCGCTACGACGACCGGTACGGTTACCCTGACCAGTGCGGCACCTCCGGGTGGCGCGGACGTCCAGGTCGACCTGACCGACACGAGCGCGGCCTCGTTCTCGCCCGATCCGGCAAACCCGATCGGCTCACAGACGATCACCGTTCCGGAAGGACTGACGAGTGTGGACTTCACGCTCTACACCTACCCGGTGGCGACGAGTACCCAGGTTCAGGCGAAGGCCACCTACACGGGTAGCTTCAAAATCGCTCAGATCACGGTCGTGCCTTGGCTTCAGACGCTCGCTCTGACGCCGACCAGCGTGGTGGGTGGCAACACCTCCACGGGCCGTGTGACGCTCGCTCAGCCGGCTCCAACCGGTGGGGTGACGATCGATCTGATCACCGACTCGCCTGCCTTGATCGTCCTCCCGACGACCCCGACGGTGACCGTTCCGGAAGGTCAGACTTCCGCGGTCTTCCCCATCGGTAGCCACGGTGTCGTTCAACCGACGAACACGCTGATCACGGCGTCGCTTCTCGGTGCGGGTCGTTCGCAGACCTTGACCTTGACGCAAGCCAAGATCGTCGCGGTTAGCTTCTTGCCCACCACGGTGGCTGGTGGCTCGGCTGCGGCAGGAACGGTTCTGCTCGACGGTGAAGCTGGCGCTGGATTCGACGTTCAGCTCTCCATCAACGCGGGAACGGCGGGTTACACTATCGTTACCCCGAGTGGCAGCGGAACCACGAACGTGATCCTGTCCTTCGTGACGGGCGATCGTTCGCAGGGCTTCGTGGTCAACACGATGTACGAAGCTTCGAACACCAACCGGAAGGTCACCGCCACGCGCCAAGCTCAGAACGGATTCCTGTTCTCCTCGGTGCAGGGCACGCTGTTCATCAGCGCGATCCAACTCAATAGCCTCACGATTGCTCCGAACCCTGTGGTCGGCGGCAACGCGGCGACCGGAACCGTTCAACTGAGCGGCCCGGCCCCGACGGGTGGCGCGAAGGTGTTCCTGTTCTCGCTGAACACGAACGTGGCAACTGTCCCTGCATCGGTTACCGTCCCGTCTGGTCAATCCAGCGCGACGTTCCCGGTGACGACGACGACCCAGCCCGCCGACACCACGGTGATCATCCGCGCAAATCGTGGTGGCTCATCGCCCAACATCGATAGAGTCCTGACGGTCCAAGCCATGCGGTTCACGCTCACGCTGAACCCCACCTCGGTGGTTGGTGGCCTGCAGAACTCGACCGGTAAGGTCACCTTGATCGGCGCTGCGCCGGTGGGTGGTCTGGCGATCAACCTGAACAGCAATCTGCCTTCGGCGGCTTCTGTTCCGGCTTCGGTTACGGTGCCCGCGGGTCAGACCCAGGCAACGTTCCAGGTCACGACGGCGAACGTCACCTCGACTAAGTCAGTCACGATCAAGGGATACATTGGCGCCATCAATGGCCCGAATACTTCCAGCGCCGTGCTGACGGTGAAGCCGCTTGGAGTCGTCTCCATCGTGCTCACCCCGGCAACCCTGCGAGGAACGGGAACGTTCAACGCGACGGTCACGCTGGACTCGGTGATCGGTAACTCGCCGATGAACTTGACGCTGAACTACGGAGCCAACGGTTCCGTACTCATCGCCACCCCGGGTAACAACATCCTCACCATCCCCGCGAACACGAATCACGGCACCAAGTCCGCGATTCTGACGAAGAAGGTGAGTCGCATCCTCTCGACGACGATATCGGTAACGCTGAACGGGAAGACGGTCTCCGCCCTCCTCACAGTCAAGCCCTGATCGCCGTGAAGAGGCAGCCGCCCCGGAATATTCCGGGGCGGCTTTTTTGTTGCTGAGCCTACGGGGTAAAACTAACCTAAGGTGAAGTTTCCAACCGGACTGCTCATCGGATTCGCATTAGGGGCCTCAACGGTCCTTATTGCTCAGCGTCTACGCCAAGCTTGCGACGAAGAGGATGCCGAGTCGTTGAGAGACCGCATTGCGGACCAATTGGCGGATCTAGAAGATCGCGCTGGCTCGCCCGTGCGTGCCCGGGCTTAGGTCTTGGGCCATTCCGTGGTCGTCATTGGGGCGGGGCAGGCTGGGCTTAGTGCCGCCATTCATGCTCGCCTGTCCGGTCACGACGTTCTCGTCCTCGAGCGACAGGGGCAGGCTGGCGGTAAGGCCGGTCGCCTCCTCGTAGACGGATATCGTCTCGACCTAGGCCCCTCGATCATCATCCTGCCTCGGCTGTATCAAGCCGTCTTCGAGCGAGCGGGACGGAACATGGAGGACTACCTCCGATTCAAGCGACTCGACCCGATCACTCGCGTCTACTTCGAGCGCGAGAGTCCCATCGACCTCCCGGCGGACCTCGAAGCCTGCATCAAGGTCCTAAAGCTGATCGCGCCGGACGATGTTGAGCCGTTCAAAGTGCTCATGGCGAAGGTCGGGAAGGTGGCCAAAGAGGTTGATGCGAGCGTCTTCCGACGCCCCTACCACCAGCCCTGGCAACTCGCCGACCCGCACCTTGTCAAGACGGCCCTTCCGTTCGATTTCCGTAAATCGTACAAGCAACTCGTCGACGGTATGTTTGAGAGCAGGTTCCTCAAAGGGTTCTTCTACGGCTTTCCGTCTTACGGCGGCCAGTCGTACGAGAGCAAGTCGATCGGCGCTTTCATGATCCCGTATCTGATGCTCACTGAGGGCGTCTTCTATCCCGAAGGCGGGGTCGGAGCGATCCCCGCGGCGTTCGAACGCCTCGCCCGCGAGTTGGGCGTCGAGTTCCGATTCGACGCCGACGTCCAGAAACTAGAATCTCGTGATCGAAGGATTACCGCGGCCGTCTTGCGAAGCGGCGAGAGGATCGAAGCCGAGATCGTCATCTGCGCCGCGGATCGATACACCGCCCAATCCTGGATGGGCGAACCCTGCGACCTAGAGCCCAGCTACAGCTACTTCACCCTCCACTGGGGACTCCGGGGTCGCGTGGACGGCCTGAGCCACCACACGCTGGTCATTCCCGAGAACTACGAATCGGGGTTCTCCGAGCTATACCGTAACAACTCATTCCCTCAGGCACCGATCGTCTACCTGAACGATGTTGCCGAAGTAGATCCCAGTTCCTCGCCCGAGGGGTCGAGCAACGTCTTCGCGGTCGTGACTTCACCGGCCAAGGTCAAGGGGATCGACTGGGATCGCGAGACCGCGGAATACAGGCGACGCACCCTCGCCGTGCTGGAACGGGCGGGCATCTACATCTCCGCCCACCCAATGGAGTTCGAGCGCGTACAAACCCCGGAGACCTTCGAAAGCCGCGATGGTAGCTATCGGGGCTCACTCTACGGCCCTGACGAGCGACACAGGCTCTGGGGCCTGTTCCCGGGCCGATTGACGGACGACCGCTATCGCAATCTCTTCTACGCGGGAGGATCGGTGCAGCCCGGAGCCGGGCTGCCGATGGTGACGCTCAGCGGCCAGTTCGCCGCTGAGCTGATCAAGTAGCTATTCCAGGACTTCGACGCGGAGGACATTGCCTTCGGCATCAAGATCATAAACACGGGGGATGCCGGTCGCGAGCTCCAAGCTCAGGATCTCGTCGGGAGTCATGTTCTCAAGTTTCATCACGATCGAACGGTTGGAGTTGCCGTGCGCGGCGACGAGCACGTTCTTGCCCTGCTTAAGATCACCGAGGATGCAGTTCTCGAAGAAGGGAAGGGTGCGCTCCGCGGTGTTCTTCAGCGCCTCGCCGCCGGGGGGCGGGACGTCGAAGCTACGCCGCCAGATTTGGACCTGCTCCGCACCGTACTTCACCGCCGTCTGCTCCTTGTTGAGCCCCTGCAATTGTCCGTAGTGCCGCTCGTTAAGCGCCTGATCCCGAATCACCGGGACCTTCAGGTTCAGAGTTTCGAGAATTGTCCGAAGCGTCTCCTGAGCACGCGACAGGTTGCTTGTGTAAGCCACGTCGATATGCAAACCCTTTAGCCGCTCGCCCGCCCGGCGAGCCTCCGCATAACCTTGCTCGGTGAGGGGAACGTCCACCCAGCCGGTAAAGCGATTCTCAAGATTCCAGAGCGACTGACCGTGGCGGACAAGGATTAGCTTCGACATCGATTCAAAGGTTACCCGCCGCCTTTGCGGCTTCGCGGACCATCGCAAAGCCGATGAATCCTGTCTCGGGTGGTTTGCCACGAGGGTCGATCGCGTCAAAAATCTCCCGAATCTGACCGCGATGGTAAGTACCGTGATCGATCACATGCCGTGCGATATCTCCGAAAGGCATCTCAAATGGCGTCCCCGAAGTGTTGCGGTAGGCGATCATCCTCGCCGGTGCGATCGATTCGATGGCGCGTATCCAGGCCTCGTTCAGAGCTGGCAGCCGATTCGCAGCCGACCCGACGGCAGGTTCCGAATCTTGAACACACCGACCGAGCCAGATTTGCTGAGCGAACAGGATATGGCAGAACACGTCCGCAATCCGAAGTCGCGGTTCCACGCCAAAGTCCGGGTACATGGTTGGCAAGCCGATCAAATTCTCAAAGGGAATCAGGTCGATGCCGCGTTGTTCCAGGGTACGCAGCCAAATTTCGTTGGCCCAACGATCGTAGGCGAATCCATCCTGAAGCCAATCGTTCATGGTTCCAGCTTACAGTCTCGGTCTTCGCCCGATTGGGAATATCAAACTCTCAATTGGCACAATTTGCACACGCCTTTAGGTTCAGATCTGCAGAAAATGGCGCAGAGTTTGTGCAAGATTTCGGCGATTTTGAACCTAAAAACGCATTTGCACTGAATTCACTCGTTTCATTGCGCGATTGCACAGTTACGAGACTCGGAGGGTGATCCGTTTGCATCCACCTCTATGGAGTTTCGGGAGGAGATTTGTCAACCATCCTGGCTCCGTTTCTGGGCCTGAGACGGGCAGAGGCATCGGTTTCCGTATCCTGCGAGTGGCACCTTGATTCTCGATTTCATCACCGGTGCAGGCGGCGTCGAAGAGCCTTAGCCTTACGGCTCTTCTTTTTCCCAAAGGGGAGGGTGGCGATCGCAATCGAAAGGGTTATTGGTCCAAGGAAGTAGGCAAACCAGCCCAGCGGCCCGAATTCCGGCAGGCAATAAAGGAAGGTGCCGACGCTGAGGGTAAGGGCACCGATTCCTAGAATGAGAAGCACGGCAGCCGCGTCCCGCGCCGACTCGTAATCTCGAAACGAGACATCTCGCTCCATATCGCGACATTACCTGTCCACTCTTGACCGATCCAGTTAGTTGGCAGTTCACAGCCTCGTGCAAGGGTGAAGAGGATGTAAAGGAGACGAGCAAGAGTCGGTTCCGGTCAGGTCCCTCCGCGCGTCCGCATACGGGTATCGGTCAAAGTTGAATCTCATGGGCGGACTTGGTCGGGATGACAACTTCAAGCGGAGAGCCGACAGGAGTGTCGGCGCTCCGGCTAAGCGCTCCCGGCTAAGCGAATTCCAGCATCCGCCCGGCGGGAGAGCCGACCGCCTCGCCATCGCGCAACGCCAAGCTGCCGTTGAGAACCACATGCTCCACCGAACCAGTGAGAGTCTCCCCCTCGTAGGGGCTCCAGCCGCACTTGCTCTTCACCCTCGAGCGCTCGAACACATACGACTTCGAAATATCCACCAAGGTCAAATCCGCATCGTATCCGACGGCCAATCGTCCCTTGCCTTGGATCGAGTAGAGGTCGGCGGGAGTCTCGCAGGCCATCCGGATCACCGTCGCCAAATCCAGCCGACCCTGGGCCACGAAGGTGAGCAGGACCGGCAGCATGGTCTGCACCCCCGGCATGCCGCTCGGGCTCTCAGGGTAGGGCTTCGCCTTTTCCTCCAGCGTGTGCGGCGCGTGGTCGCTACCGAAGACGTCGAACGTGCCCGCCGCCAGCGCTGTCCAAAGCGCCGCACGATGCTCGGCGGAGCGAATCGGCGGGTTCATCTGGGCGAGGGTGCCGAGGCGTTCGTAGCACTCCGGAGCGGCGAACCAGAGGTGTTGCGGGGTGACCTCGGCCGTCGTGCCGAGGCCCTGGCGCTTCGCGGCCTGGATCAATGGGAGTTCGTCTCCCGTCGAGACATGCAGGATGTGGACGGGTCGCCCCGTCTCCTCGGATAGCCGCAAGATGCGCTCCGTGGCAAGCCGGGCCGACTCGGCATCACGCAGGAACGGGTGCTCGATCGGTGAAGGATGTGAAGAGATCAGCGCCTTCCGCTCTCGATTCCGAGGCTCGTCCTCGGCGTGGATCGGGCAACGCTTCTTCCCATGCATGAGCACTCGGCGCAGCGCTTGATCGTCCCCGACGAGCAAGGGGCCCGTCGAGGAGCCCATGAAAATCTTGATTCCCGGCGTGCCCGGAAGCTTCTCGTACTCGCCGAGAAGCTCCGCGTTCTCGGTCGATGCCCCAACGAAGAACCCGTAGTGACAAGAAGCGCGACCCACGGCCCGGTCCAGCTTGTTCTGCAATGTCGCCGGGTCGGTCGTGGTCGGGTTCGTGTTCGGCATCTCTAAGATGCTCGTGACACCCCCATACAAAGCCGACTGAGTCCCGGTGGCCAAATCCTCTTTCTGCTCCAAGCCTGGCTCGCGGAAGTGGACCTGGGTGTCAATCACTCCCGGCATTATGTGCAGGCCACGGGCATCCAGCACCTCAGACGCGGGGGAGGAGGCCAGGTCACCGATCTCAACGATCTTGCCGTCGCGAATTCCTACATCCGCCCGCTCGGACCGCTTGCTGGTCGCGACCACGCCGTTTCGAATCACCAGATCGAATGCCACGCCCCATTGTGGAAGAAAGTAAATGTGATAGGGATATGGCTGGGGTTGGCGATGGCGCGCACACTGCGGTTTCCGGAAGGACCGCTGGTGTTCGAAATGGCCCGGGGGGAATCGCTTGCCACCCATCACAAGGGCTTGCCGGGCACGTTGGGTGGGGATCGCGTCGTGCTCGGCAAGTGGTCGACCGGGTTTGAGAAGCGAGCGGTCGAAGAAGCCGTCCTGATCTCGCCCGCATTCGCCTCGCGATGGCTCGGCTACCTGAACCAGTCCGAACATTGGTCGCTCGATGAACTGACGGCGCGCTGGTCCGACCTGGCTCGAACCCAGAAAAGGCAAGTCAGTTTCATCGTACAAATTTCTTCCTTTCCTAGGGCCGATCTCCTCCAGGACGGTTCCGGGCTTGAACCGGGCCAGGGCTCCCTTGACCTCGATCGAGCCCTCGTGACTTACGAGAAGCCGATCTCACGGGGGCTGGACCTGAGCGACAGCTTGACCACCACCCATACCGATGCCCGTGTGGAGGCCAGGATCACGCCGCTGGCGAACCTCTCCAGCGACCATTGGCGAAAGCTCATGGAACCCTGGTGGGTTGCCCTCGCCCCGAGCCTGGCGGGGATGCGACCGGAGTTCCTCAAGGCGCCCTCGCGCTACGACTACTGCCTTGGCGACTACCGAACCGCCTTTTATCTCGTCGAGGCACCGGTCAGCAAGGAAATGGAGTGCGCTCCGAGTCTCACCCTGCACTTGCGCAACGGGGACAGAGAGCGGAATGCCCGCTTCGTACTTCGCGAAGATCCCAAGCCGAAAGCGACCACCAACACGCGCCGCAAGCGCTAAGCGGTCGGTAGACTCCCGGCGTGAAGATCGCGACCTTCAATGCCGCCTCCGTCCGCGCCCGTCTCCCGCTCCTCATCGAGTGGATCGCCGAGAACGAACCTGACGTGCTCGGAATTCAGGAGACCAAGGTCGAAGACGACAAGTTTCCCATCGGGGACTTTGAGGATCTCGGCTACCACGTTGAGCTTCACGGCCAGAAATCCTGGAACGGCGTCGCTCTGCTGAGCCGGGGTCTCGCGACCAATGTGACCCGAGGGTTCGAAGACGACCTGTTTCCCTCCGATGCGCGGATCATCTCGGCCGAGGTCAACGGCATCCGAATCATAAACACCTACGTCCCCAACGGGAACACCGTGGGCTCAGACAAGTTCGAGTACAAGCTACGCTGGTTGGAGCGATTCGCCCAATTCTTGAGGGAACGCTTTCGGCCGGATCAGCCGCTGATCTGGATGGGCGATATAAACATCGCCCCCACCCCGATCGACGTGTACGACTCGCCCCGGTTCTACGGTGGGGTCGGGCACCACCCCGAGGAGTTCAAGCGGCTGGATGCGATCCTGAGCTTCGGGCTTGAGGACACGTTCCGTAAGTTCCACTCCGAGAAGGGGCATTACACGTTCTGGGATTTCACCCTCCCGCGCGGAGTTGAGCGCAACCTCGGCTGGCGGATCGACCACATCTACACAACGCCCGATTTAGCCAGCCGCTGCCTGTCCTGCGAGATCGACCTTGAGGCGAGGAACCAGACGCGGCCGAGCGATCACACTTTCGTGACGGCGACGTTCGATGTCTAAGGCGAGATTTACAGACCGGGGACCGTTCCGGGAGTGAGAGCGATGCCATCGCCGTTACAATGAGCGATGGCCTTGGCTGCTCGCCCCTACACGATTGAGGAATACACCCGCACCGTTTGTCCGAGCTGCTTTGCCGAACGAACGCGCAGATCGGATGAGGACGGAGTCTTCGTCGACGGGATGCTTGTCTCGCACGACGGCAAGATCTGGATGCGCCGGTGGTGCGGCGTCCACGGCGAGACGGAGAGCCTCTACGAAGAAGATGCCAGTATCTGGCGAGCTCGGGCAGGGTGGCAGACGCCGACACTGGCGGTTGTCCCGGACCGGGTAGATAACTTCGCCGGGTTCCCGGACGGTTACCGCGACGGACTTCCTGCGGGTCACGGGCAGCACTCGTGCATCTGCCTCCTGAACGTCACCGAGCGGTGCAACTACGCATGCCCGACGTGCTACGCCTCGGCCCTTCACCCTGGCTCCCCGGCGGCAAAGCCGGAGACGCCGAGTCTGGAGGAGCTGCTGCACACCGTCGACACCATGATCGCTCGGGAGGACGGGCGATTGAGTGTCGTGATGCTCAGCGGCGGCGAGCCGACGGTGCGCCGGGATCTTGAGGAACTCATTGGAAAGTTGGCGGAGCGCTCGATCACTCGGGTGATGCTCAACACGAATGGCCGTCGGATCGCCAAGGACGACGCGTTCCTCAAGTTCCTCGGCGAGCAGCGCGAGCGAGTCGAGGTCTACCTGCAGTTCGACGGGTTCAAGTCCACGACCCACCAGACCCTTCGCGGCGAGGATGTCGGGGATGAGAAAAGGCGCGCTTTGAAGAGGCTGAACGATGCGGGGATCTGGACGACGCTGGTGATGACCGTCGCCAAGGGCGTGAACGACGACGAGGTTGGGGAGGTGCTCAAGCTGGGCCTGGAGACGCCTCGCTGCGCGGGGCTGGCGATCCAGCCGATGTTCGGCTCGGGTCGCACGTCCCATTACGATCCCTTGGATCGAGTTACGCCGACCGGCGTGCTCAGTCGTATCGGTGCCCAGACGGAGGGGCTGATCGAGGCGAGCGACTTTATTCCGCTTCCGTGTTCGCACAAGGATTGCTGTGACATCTCCTATTTGTTGCGGACCAAGGACGGCTGGAGGTCTTTGCCGAAGCTGATCGGGCGAGACGAACTGCGCAATTGGATCGGGCTCGTGGCGAACACGATCTCCTTCGAGAGTGCTTCCGATGGAGTGAAAGGGTTGGTGCAATCGGGAGCGTTGCAGCGCGTCTTCAGCGAGCAGCAACCGGTCGCTGCGATGCGGCTGGCAGTGGACATCTTAACGATGTGCGAGTGCATCCCCGGCGCGACCGAGTTGCTGAGCGCAAAGGGAAGGGAGCGCTCCCTGGAACGCCTCGCCGAGCGGACCTTCCGGGTGACGGTAAAGCAGTTCATGGACGCCCACACGTTCCACGAGCATCGGATCCGGCAGTGCTGCGTGCACGTGGGAACGTTCGAGGAAGATCCTCGGCGGCACTCGTTCTGCTGGCGTTGGCTGTTCGCCGACGCCGACGATTTCCCGCAACGGGTCTCCACACTGCCGATGGCGAGGTCCTAAATCGATGGCGGAGTTCTGCACAAACTGCCAGCGGCGGGTTCCTCATGGGGCCGCGTTGTGTCCCGGGTGCGGGCACCGGATAAACCATTCGACTGGCAACGGATCCTTTCTCGCCCGCAACAGATTCTTTGTGACCTGCTCGATTGTCCTGTTGGGACTGGTCTTTGCGGTTGGAGGACTATGCTCGGTCGCTTGGGGCATCGAGACGCTCGGTCCGCCATCTCACCGCGATTACGGGAGGGTGATCTTCCTCGCTATCTTGGGTTTGCCCACGGTTGCGGTGGCTACGCCGATCCTGTTTGTCGTTCGGCTACGGTTCCAGTTCCCGACAGGCGGATTCTTCAGCATGTTTGGAAAGCTCTTTGCCGGGCGTTCTACGGATGACCGCGTTTGCGCAGGCTTTTCGCTTGTCCTTCTCTGTTTGACGAGCTTTGCGATGTTCGTCGGACACTGGATTCCGATCCGGTATCGTAGCGCACTTTTCGTGGCAAAACCGATCATGGTGGTTATGAGTCTCGTATCGCTCAACTTGGCTCTGAAGGGGAACCAATGAGCATTAGTCGTGATTGTCCGAACTGCCAGCGACCGATCCTGGAGGAGGGCGCCCTGTGTCCGCATTGCGGTTACCGCATCGGCGAACCCATCGCGTTCTGGCCGAGGATGGCGTCTTGCGGTGGGGTCTTTGCGGCTCTGATGTTTGCGGTCGGTGGCTTCTGTTCGGTTGTCGGGGGCTATGGGCTTCAGCAACCGGCGCGATACGAAAGCCTTGGCGACGGATTGGCAATCCTAGGCGGCAATCCAACCGTTGCGATTGTAACTCTCATTGTCTATGTGGTTTGGGTTCGATTCCAGTGGCCGACTCTCAGTGTCACCGAGCGATTTGTACTCCTGATATCGGGTCGACCTATGTGGGTCGCTCTTTGCGGAGTCGTCTCGATACTTTGCCTGACAGCTACCGTCAGCGCTGCGTTCGCGTTTTTCGACGGCCTTATTCGCTTAGACGCCATTGGTTTGATCTCAATGCTCGAGCCAATCTTGGCGGCGATGAGCCTGGTAACGCTCGGTCTTTCTTTCCGGGGGAGAAAGTGAGCCTTGGCGAAGTCTTTACCCTGCTCGGATATCTGACGGGAGCCCTTGTCTTGGTCATTGCCGCACGAGGCAAGAAGCTGGCTACCGAGGGGATGGCGAAGGTGGCTGCGGCGGGTTTTGTGGGTGGCATCCTCGGCGCGAAGCTCACCCAGATGATCGCCGAAGGGTGGCCGGTCCGGATTCCCGCTTGGACGATCGCCGACCCGCGGGCCGGGGGCCGAGCGCTGCTTGGCGGGCTGATCTTTGGCTGGATCAGCGTGGAGATCGCCAAGCGGGTGCTCGGGATCAAGCGGGCTACTGGCGATCTGTTTGCCCTCGCCCTCCCCGCGGGGGAGGCGGTGGGGCGGATCGGGTGCTTCTTCAACGGTTGCTGCTACGGGAGCGAGTGCGATCTGCCGTGGGCAGTTGAGCAGCACGGGGCCTTGCGCCATCCTGCCCAGCTCTATACGAGCCTTGTTGCCGCGGCTACGTTCGGGTTCTTGCTCTGGCTTAAGCCACGGCTCACTCGTGAAGGTGATCTGTTCAAGGCTTATCTTCTTATCTTTGGATCGACTCGGTTCCTACTTGAATTCGTTCGATGGCGCGAGACGGTGATCTGGGGGCTTTCTCCGATGCAGTGGTTCTGCCTGGAACTGGTGGTCGGAGTGCTCATTAGCGTCTGGATTCGGTCGAGGAGAGCGCGCGTATCGAACCGAGCGTGACCTGTCCGAACTGCGGCCATTCCCTCACCGACAATCGAGTGAGGTGTCCGAATTGCGGTTCGATTCTTCGACCGCCACCGAGGACTCCGCTTACGTCTTTCGGTCGGATGCTGAATGCGATTGCGATAGGCGTCTTGGCGCTCGCAATGGCAGGCATCGGGTCGTGCACCGTGCTCAGCATTGTAAACGGGCTCCAGTCGATACCGTCATCCCCCAAGGGAATAGAGGGAGAAGGCTATTCGTTCATTACGATGATCGCAATCATTGGTCTCGCGTTGGTTTTCGCCTTGGCGGCTATCGTAGTTGTCCTGCTCAGGCAACGGAAGCGTTAAGCTGGTGTGTAAGGCGATGAACCCTGAGAAGCCACCTAGCCATTGCCCGAACTGCGGGGCGGAGATGCCGGAGAGCCGGGCTCGCTGCCCGAACTGTGGCGCGTATGTGCGGGCTACATCCGCCGCGCCGGGTGGGGTGCATCGGGTGCTGTCGGTCGTCTTGCTTTGCGTGTTCGGGTTCGTCTTTCTGGCAGGCGCGGTGTTAGGTGCGTGCCTCTCTGCCTTGGCCCCGACGAGCACGGGTGGGCCTCGTCTTGATTCCGAATTCGGTGCGTTCCTTGTCATCGGCCTTTGTGTCGTCGGGGCGCTCATCGCCTACGTCGTGTTCGCGTATCGTAGACGGTGATGACGAAAACTCCGGGTGAGCAGCTTGAGTCGGTGGCGTTTCAGTTCTGCAAGGTCGCGACGGTCGCGCTGATCGCCGGGCGCTTTGTGCTTCCTGTTGCCTCTGGGCTCTGCTCAATCCTCTATGTCCTGGCCTGGACGAGAGGGAAGAAGGATACGCGGTGCGTGGGCCGCCACCCGCTCCTGATTGCGGTGTTCTGGTCGATCGTTTGCGTCGCTTCGCTCTTCTGGCTGCTGCGTCAGCCGTTCCGCTTCTGGTGGTAGAGAATCTGAGTCGCTCGGAGGGGGTTGGGGGTGGACTCATGCCTCCAAGTTGGGAGTCAGCCGCAGTAGTTGTTGCCCCGTTTCTCCAGACCTGAGTCACTTGTTCACCCCCAACCCCTCAAGGGGCTAATCCTGAATCGCTATACCGATATATCACGTCGGGTATAAGCAGGGAATGTCGCTTCTCAGGTGGTCGATGTCGATTCTCCTGGCCGGTTTCCTCGTGGGAATCGCGCCGGCGTCTCCTCCCGTGCAACAGCCCTACGTCTGGAAGGACGTCCAAATGGTGGGAGGCGGATTTGTCGACGGGATCGTCTGCCATCCCACCGTCAAAGGACTTCGCTATGCGCGCACCGACATGGGGGGCGCGTACCGGTGGGACGACCGGGTGAAACGCTGGATCTCGTTGCTCGATTGGATTCCCTACGACGATCTGAACCTCGTGGGAGTCGAGAGCATCGCGGTGGATCCCCATGATCCGGATCGAGTCTATCTCGCGTGCGGGACCTACACGAACGCGACCACGCCCGACGGCGCGATCCTGCGCTCCGGCGATCGGGGCAAGACGTTCCAAATGACGCGCGTGCCGTTCAAATTCGGCGGCAATGAGAACGGCCGCGGGAACGGCGAGCGAATGATGGTCGACCCGAATGACGGTCGCGTCATCCTTCTCGGCACCCGCCATAACGGGCTCTGGAAGAGTACCGACGCTGGCGTCACCTGGAACCGCGTCGAAAACTTCCCGATGCCGGCCTCGCTGGCCAGCCGGGGGTCGGCGGGGATTGTGGGGGTCATGTTCGACCCAACCTCAGGGACGCTCGGCAAGCCGAGCTCGACGGTCTATGTCTCCGCCTCGGCCCTGGGAGAAGCGAGCATCTACCGCAGCCGGGACGGCGGCGCAACCTGGACCGCGGTCGAAGGGCAGCCGACGAAGTGGGTGCCCACCCACATGATTCTCGCGAGCGACGGGACGCTGTACATCAGTTACGGCTCGAGCCCCGGTCCGAGCGCAATGCGGGACGGCGCGGTTAGGAAGCTGAACACGCGAACTGGCGAGTGGGCGGACATCACGCCGGACAAGCCCGACGCGGCACAGAATCGGAACTTCGGTTACGCCGCGATCTCGGTGCAGGCGAGCGACCCCAAAGTGCTGATCGCGAGCACCCATTATCACCCAATCGGTGAGGAGATCTTTCGCAGCACCGACGCCGGTAAGACCTGGCGACCGGTGTTCGGGGAAGGGAGGGCGATTTACGACTTCAAGCTCGCGCCATACGTCGCGCGGACTCCGATTCACTGGATGTTCGATATCGAGATCGACCCCTTCAACCCGAATCACGCGATGTTCACGACGGGCTATGGCGGGTACGAAACATTTGACCTCGGCAACGTGGAGATATCGAGGGGCCCTGTGAAGGGTGGATCTGGGCAACTTTCAGGTTCCGGAGCGCAGGTTGGAAAACCCGCGCCACTAGGGAAACCTACGCCACGGGAGACTTCGACCCACTGGAGTGTGATGAGCACGGGGATTGAGGAGACGGTACCGCTGGTGATGATCAGCCCAAGGGAGGGCGCACCCCTGATGTCGGCGATTGGCGACTACGGGGGATTCGTGCATTGGAATCTGGACAAGCCAGCCCTCGACGGCAACTTCGATCACCCGCACTTTGGAAACACGACGGGTCTGGCCGTGGCGACGGTAAAGCCAAGCGTGATCGTGCGCGTCGGCACCCCCTCGGGCAATCGCGGCGGGGGCAGCATCGGGTACTCGCTCGACTTCGGCAAAACCTGGCAGCCAGCGGCGTCCTTGCCCCGTGCGGGAGCTGTCGCGGGGCATGTGTCCGTCTCGACCGACGGGACAACCTGGATTTGGAGCCTACGCGGCGGAGCGTTCCTGACCCGCGATCTGGGGGCAACGTGGACGGCCTGTGAGGGGCTGCCTGCGAACCCCCGAGTCATCGCGGATCAGAACGCTTCGAACCGCTTCTACGACCTTGACCTGTTCGAAGGGAAGATCTACGTGAGCGAGGATGGCGGAGCCCATTTCACAGCTCAGTCCTTCCGGCTGACGGGAGGACTTCCTGCACCCGGGGGCGATCGAGGCGATGGTCGCGGGGGCCAGGATCAGCTCTACTCGACGCCGGATAAACCCGGCGACTTCTGGCTGACGCCGGTGGAGGGCCTTCATCATTCGAGCGATGGCGGCAAGACCTTCGCCAAGATTCCCGAGGTCAGGGATATCCGTGGATTTGGGTTCGGCAAAGCCGCTCCGCACTCGACTTATCCTGCGCTGTATCTGATGGCGACGATCGCAGGCCAACCAGGGATATTTCGATCCGACGATGCCGGCCAGCACTGGGTCCGCATCAACGATGACCCGCATCAATGGGGTCTCGTTCTCCAGATCACGGGTGATTCGCGGGTCTACGGGCGCGTTTACGTCGGGGCGCATGGGCGCGGGATTCGGTACGGGGATCCGGAGGGAAGGCGTTAGGCGTTGGGCGTCAAGTGTTGGGTGTTGGGTCGAATGTGTCATCCCGAAGGATGTTTGTGCCGAGGGACCTGACGGTAGTCTCTGAGTGTTGGCACAAGCGGTCGGTGTTTCCTGTCAGGTTCCTCGATGTCGCTAGGGCTCCCTCGGAATGACAACTCCAACTCTTCGCCCTTCATTGCCAACCTCCATCGTCGGCAAATCCTCCTTACCTCCTCACGCCTTACCCTTCCGTCACCTGGGAATGGTATAAAGAGGGGAGAAAGGCCTCCTTGTTCCGACGTAGCAACAAGTCGAGTTAACCTACCGCCTACTGGCGCAGACGAGGAACCCCAAGCGTGGCCAAAGAAGCCGTTAAAACAGAAACCCCTGCGGAACTCGAACAGTATTTCCGCGAAATGCTTTTCATCCGCCACTTCGAAGAGAAGTGCAATTTCTCCTACCGTCAGGGTAAGTCCGGTGGCTACCTGCACGTTTACATCGGTATGGAGGCGCTGGCGATCGGCTGGATGCACTCCATCCGCAAGGGTGAGGATTACGTCATCACTGCTTACCGCGACCACGCTCACGCGCTGCTCCTGGGTACCGACCCGGTCGCGGTCATGGCCGAGATCTGTGGTCGTACGGGTGGCCCCAGCCGCGGCAAGGGCGGCTCGATGCACATCTACGACAAGGCCAAGGGTCTTTACGGAGGATGGGGCATCGTCGGCGGGCACATCCCGCTCGGCGCCGGTCTGGCGTTCGCTTCGGCTTACCGCGGCGAGGACAAGGTTTGTCTGAACTTCCTCGGAGATGGCGCTTCGAACCAGGGCGTCGTGTTCGAGACACTGAACATGGCTAGCCTCTGGAACCTGCCGTGCATCTTTATCATCGAAAACAACGAGATTGCCATGGGTACCCGTCTCGAGTACCACGCGGCGGACACTGAGCTTTGGAAGCGCGGCCTGCCGTTTGACATCAAGAGTGAGCGACTCGACGGCATGGACGCCCTTCAGATGAAGAAGGACGCCCAGCGGATTATCGATTGGGTTCGCGAGAACCAGAAGCCGTACTTCGTCGAGATCATGTCCTACCGCTATGCCGGACACGGGGCGGCGGACAACGATCGCACTCTGTACCGCAGCAAGGACGAGGAAGACGAGGCGTGGAAACGCGACCCGATCGCCCGGCTTGAGACCGAGCTTGAGAAGCGGAACATCATGAACCGCGAGAAGATGGAGGCGATCGAGCAAGAGATCATCGGCCAGGTCGACGACATCTACGAGAAGGCGATGGCCTCCCCGCATCCCGCGCCCGAAGAGGTTTACGACAACGTCTACACCGACATGTCGCCTGAGGTGGGTCACTAATGGCCGTGATGACCTTCCGCGATGCGATCCGTCAGTCGATCATCGACGAGATGGAGCGCGACCAAGAAGTCTTCATGATGGGTGAAGACATCGGCCGCTACAAGGGCACCTTCCGACTCAGCGAGGGCCTGTTCGAGAAGTTCGGTCCGAAGCGCATTATCGATACCCCGATCACCGAAGCCGGGTTCACCGGCATCGCGATTGGCGCGGCGATGGCGGGTCTTAGGCCGATCGTCGAGATGATGACGATGTCGTTCTCAATCCTCGCGCTCGACCAGATCATTAATCACGCGGCGAAGGTTCACTACATGACCGGCGGTCAGATCACGGTGCCGCTGGTGATTCGTGGTCCGAGCGGTGCGGCAAATCAGCTTTCCGCCCAGCATTCGCACTCGATGGAGGGCTGGTACGCCCACGTGCCCGGCCTGAAGGTCGTGGCGCCGGCTTCCGCAGATTGCGCGAGGGGTCTCTTCCGCACGGCGGTCCGGGACAACAACCCGGTCATCTTCGTCGAGAATCCGGGCCTATACGCGACCAAGTCGGAAGTGAATGAGGATCCGAATTACACGATCCCGTTCGGCAAGGCGCGCATCGCGAAGGAAGGGAAGGACCTGACCCTGGTGGCCTACAGCCGCATGGTTCATGTGTGCCTCAAGGCGGCCGAGGAACTGGAGAAGCGCGGCATCGACGCCGAAGTCGTCGACGTTCGTTCCCTCCTTCCGCTGGACACCGAGACGATCTTCGCTTCGGTGCGCAAGACGCATCGTGCCGTCGTGGTGTACGAAGACTGGAAGAGCGGCGGATTCGGGGCCGAGATTCATGCTCGGATCAGCGAATCCTGCTTCGACGATCTCGATGCACCGGTGGGTCGAGTGGGCGGGCTGAACGTGCCGATGCCGTACTCGCGCGTGCTGGAACTGGAATGCATTCCGGACGATGCCGACGTCATGCGAGCGATTGAGATGATTCTCTAAGAATATTCTCGAATCTGGCCCGCGCAACTATTGCAATGGCGCGGGCCGTTTAGCCTCAAAGGAGCCGGAATTTCTGCCGATCATGACCTAGGGCCATCTCGCGCCCGAATGCCATGCTGCCTTTGCCAACGCCACCTACATTCCGCCGCCTCGACCCGGGGTGGAGCCTTCGGGTGTCGACGATCTCCTTTGTCGTCATGGTGCTGGCGTTCATCGCGGTCAACCTGATCGTGATGCATTCTCTGCAAGAGTCCAGTGAGTTCGGCCAGATGGTCGATCAGATCGGCTCGCAGCGAAACCGGGCCGAATCCCTGGCCAAGAACGCGCTGATCATGAGTGGGCACCGTTCTCCCGTCGCCACGGAGCGAGCCGAGCGAGAGTTTGCTTGGACCCTCCAGGAAATGGCGGATATTGAGCGTCAGGCAATCCGGTCCGAGGTTCAAAAGGGGCTCCGAGACTTCGAGGTCCGGCAGCAGTCGAGCCTATGGACTCCGGTGCAAAAGGGGTTCGGCAGCTTGGAGCGAGCGGCGGTGGACTTCCAGTATGGTTACGCCCGGGATCGGAATGCAGTGGCGCGTCGTCATGAGGCCGAGGATATCGTCGATAAGGCGCGTAGCTACGTTCGAAGCATGAACGAGTTCAACCGCGCCCTCGTCACCCAGGCGACAACGTCGATGGAAGGAACCCGGCGTACGGCGATGTTCATGCTCGGCATGTTCATCATGACCCTGCTCGCCCAGGCGATGTACATCTTCCGGCCCATCCTGAAGGGGATGCGCTCCTCGCTGGCTCAGGTACGGGGATTGCAGACGCAAATCGAAGGGCAGAACCTTGTGCTCAACGAGCGCAACCGGAATCTCGAAGATCAGCGCCGGGTCCTTGCCACGCAGCAGGTCGAGTTGGAGCAGCAGAACGAACAGCTCCACGCGACCAAACTTCGCCTCGAAGAGCAGAGCGCCGAGCTTGCCCGACAGAATCGGGAAACTGAACTGCAGAAGCAACATCTCGAACAGCTTGCCGCCTCCTTGGAAGCGGCGAAGAACCTGCAGGAGCAGGCGGCCCGAAGGGCTGAGGATCTCTTTCAGGGTGTACCGGTGGCCTGCTTCAGCTTCGACGCGGACGGTGTCTTGCATGCGTGGAACCATGCCGCGGAAGAGTTGTACGGCTATGCGGCATTTGAGGTGCTTTGGCGACCGATGTGGGATGGCCTCGGCCATCCTCAAGCGGAGCCGAGCGCTCGCGACGCGGTGTCGCGGGTTTTTGATGGAAATGAGTCGTCGGTTTCGGAGTGGACGTTCAAGCGTCGGGATGGCCAGGAATTGGTCCTTCAGACCACGTCGTTCCCCATCCGAGACTCGACTGGAGCCGTCGTCGCAGGAATCGGGACCTCTCTTAACCTCACGGAACGCCGGAAGTTCGAGCATGAGATCGAACAGAACATGGTCCGGATCAATGAGTATTCGCAGGAGCTGGAGCGCCAGAAAGGCGAACTCCAGGTGGCGAACGCGCAACTTAGCGCGTTGGCCTCAACGGACGGCTTGACCGGGCTCAATAACCACCGGGCTTTCCAAGACCGGCTCGAACGGGAATTCGACTGCTCCGTAGATCAGGGGGTGCCGCTTTCGGTCATTCTCGCCGATGTCGACCATTTCAAGCTTCTGAACGACGCGCACGGCCATCCTGAGGGTGACCGGGTGCTCAAAGTGGTGGCAAGCGAACTTCGGCGCGTAGTGGGCAGCTCTGGCGTCGCCTGTCGGTACGGAGGGGAAGAGTTTGTGGCAGTCCTTCCGGGGATTGGAGAAGAGAAGGCGATGGAGATTGCCGAGGCGATGCGGGCCGCGATCGAATCCTCGCAACCCGACGGCTTGATGGTCACCGCGAGCTTTGGAGTTGCCAGTTGGACTCCGACAACCCGCTCCCGCGCGGAGCTGATCGCGCAGTCCGACAAGGCGCTCTATCTGGCCAAGAAGACCGGCCGAAACCGCGTCGCCCATGCTCGGGACCTCGACGATATCCAAGAATTGAAGCTTGCCAGTTAAGCGATCATTGGACCCATTTGAGAACCAATTGGGTCTTTGCGCTCGTATATCCCATTGACTCTAAACAAAAGGAGGTGGTGTGAACGAATGATAAGTGAACGTAAACACCGGGGAGGTTGTGGGTTTTAGCGAACTCGCAACTTAGGATTCGGCGGGATTCGTAATGAACCCCTCCTCCCTGGAACAGAGAAGGCGCTCCGCTTTGGCGGGGTGCCTTTCTTTTGCCCTTTTTGGGCGGACGGGTAGCCTCTGGCGATGCGCTGCATCATCGTGATTCCCGCCCGAATGGCGAGCACCCGATTCCCCGGTAAGCCTCTGTGCGACCTGATGGGGAAGCCGATGATCCAGTGGGTGGTGGAGGCGGCGAGGGAGGCGCGGGTGGCCGAGCAGGTGCTCGTGGCGACCCCGGATGACGAGATTCTTGATGCGTGCGCGGGATTTGGGGTCGAGGCGGTGCGGACGCGCATCGACCACCCAAGTGGAACCGATCGGATCGTCGAGGTCTCTCACAAGCACCCTGCGGATTTGTACGTGAACGTGCAGGGCGATGAGCCTTTGATCCAGCCGGCGAGCATTCGCGCCCTGGCGCGTCCCATGTTGGAAGACCCTCACCGCGAAGTGGGCTCGCTGTATGCGGTTTGCCCGGACGAGGAGTTGGAGAACCCCGCCGTCGTCAAGGTGGTGATGGCCCAGTCCGAGAAGGCGCTCTATTTCAGTCGCCATACCATTCCTTTTGCGCGCAACCCCCGAGTGAATCCGGTTTACAAGCACATCGGGCTGTACGCCTATCGGCGACCCGCCCTTCTGGCGTTTGCCGCCTCTGGACCTACGCCGCTGGAGCGAACCGAGAGTTTGGAACAGCTCAGATTCCTTGAGTTGGGTTTCTCGATTTCCATGTTTGAGGGACAGGGCTCGGAGTTGGCCGTCGATACGCCTGAACAAGCGGAGGAAGTGCGGCGCATCCTGGCCGCACGCCAGCCTGAAAAGGCGTAAGTTATACTGAACTCACCACACCTCTAAGCAACGTCGCTTGGTCGGATTGGCAGTCAGGCGACACCATGGCGACAATGGCGGCCCTTAACATACCGGCAGACTGGGAGGATCCCGAGGGGCTCCACGAGTTGCTGGATGCCGTCCGAGACCAGCGGCCCGACGCGGCTATCCCGAAGATTCGTTACGCCTATATCCTCGCCGAGAAGGCCCATTCGGGCCAGACGCGCTCCTCTGGCGAGCCGTACATCCTTCATCCTCTGGCGGTAGCGCGGTCGCTCGTCAACCTGCAGATGGACGACGACACCCTCATCGCGGCCCTGTTGCACGATGTGGTCGAGGATAGCCTCGCGGTTTCGGCTGAGGTGATCGAGAGGGCGTTCGGCGCGGACGTGCTCCACCTCGTCGAGGGCGTCACTAAGCTCAAATTCAATCTCGTCGCCGACTTGAATGCGCGGCAGCGCGCCGCGGCCGAGACCGCCCGCGCGGCCGAGAGCCTCCGCAAGATGCTTCTCGCGATGGCCAAGGACTTTCGGGTCATGGTCATCAAGCTCGCCGATCGCCTGCATAACATGCAGACCCTCGATGCCTTGCCCCCCGAGAAGCGCACGCGCATTGCCAACGAGACGCTCGATGTTTACGCGCCGCTCGCGGCGCGACTTGGGATCTGGCAGATCAAGTGGCAACTCGAAGACCTCGCGTTCCAGCACCTGCACCCGAAGGAGTTCGCCGAAGTTAGCGAGCTGGTGGGCAAATCCCGTAAGGAAAGGGAAGAGCAACTTAACCTGGCGATCCGGACGCTCAAGGAGAAATTCGAGCAGCGGGGGATCGCGCTGGTCGAGATCAAGGGCCGCCCGAAGCACCTGTATTCCATCTTCAACAAGATGGTCAAGCAGGGCCTTGAGTTCGAGGAGATCTACGATCTGCTGGCTTTGCGGGTGATCGTCAACGAAAAGAGCGATTGCTATCTAGCGCTTGGGATCGTTCACGACACCTGGATTCCGATCGCGAGCCTGTTCTACGATTACATCGCCCGCCCGAAGCCGAACGGCTATCAGTCGCTCCACACGAAGGTCGTCGGGCCGGGAGGGAGCCCGCTTGAGGTTCAGATCCGAACCCTTGCGATGCACCAAGTCGCCGAATTCGGCGTGGCCGCCCACTGGACCTATAAGGAAGGGAAGGCTTCGCTCGACGAGACTTCGCGTCTCAAGCAGCTAAGGGAGCAGCTTTTCGACTGGTCCACCGACGCCCGCACTAGCTCCGACTTCCTCCGGTCGCTTTCGACCGATCTCTTCAGCGAGCAGGTGTTTGTGTTCACTCCGAAGGGAGATGTTATCGACCTCCCCAAAGAATCGACCACCGTCGACTTCGCGTTCCGGGTTCACACCCACCTCGGCATGACGCTCGTCGGGGCGAAGGTGAATGGCTCAATTGTGCCGCTCAGCACCGAGCTTAAGAACGGCGATGTCGTCGAGTTGATTAACCGTTCGAACGCATCTCCGAGCCTCGACTGGCTCGAGTTCGTCAAGTCGGCGCACACCCGCAACAAGCTCCGCAGCCACTTCCGCAAGCTTAGCAAGACCGAGGATGCCTCCCGGGGCAGGGAAATCCTCGACAAGGAACTCCGCTCTCTCGGGCTCGAACCGAAGAATTACCTCGGCGAAGAGAAGCTGAACATTGTTGCCAAGACGATGACCGGCTGCGAGACGGGTCAGGATTTTCTTTCGCGGGTCGGCCTCGGCCTCATCGGGGTCCATACCGCCATCGTGAAGATGCGGGGTTTGGTGCAGGAGCAGGCCGCGGTCGACCGGATCGAGGTCTCGCGCACCAAGGAAGGCCGCCTAACACTCGTCACTAAGGGGATCGAGAACGTGATGCTCAGCCGGGCCAAATGCTGCAGCCCGATTCCTGGCGACGAGGTGGTCGGCTACGTAACTCGCGGACGCGGCATTATGATTCACCGAAAGGTCTGCCCCAACGCAATGAACCTCGCGGCGACCGAGGCGGAACGGCTGCTCAAGTACGAGTGGCCCACCGACGGCAACCCCTATGCGGTGGCACTGAGGATCATCTCCGTCAATCGCCAGGGCCTTCTGATGGACATCTCGACGATCTTCGGCGAGTCGAAAACCAACGTGTCAGCGGCTAAGATCCGAACTCTGCAGAATCAAACCGCCGAGATCGACGTCACCATTGACGTCACCGACACGACGCACCTCCAGCAGGTGATGAACAAGATTTCCAACTTCAGCGACGTCATTTCGATTCTGCGGATGTTCGGCCGGACCGCCTCGAAGTGAGGGATTGGGCAGAGAGGGTTGAGATAACGCTCTGGAGTGATGCGGGAATTCCTGCACACATCGGATGTTCTTGTCGGTCTTAAGTACTCTCAAGACGCTCTTGGTTGTCTCCTCTATTGCCTAGGCTTCAGGATCTTCCGAAAGTCAACCGCAATCGTAGATGGAGCAATACATTTCTATATTTATAGAAACGTAGTGCATAATCAATTTGTGGATCACAAAGAGCTTTCGACGATGTGCAGCGCTCTCGGGGAGCCGACTCGCGCTCACATTTTTCAGTTGCTGCTCGGCTGTTGCTGCCCGGTGGCGGTGACTGACGGGGGGGGGGATGTTTCACGCATCTCGGAGGCGATGACCGCAGGCGAAGTTTGCTGCCACATCACCGGAGGGGAGAAGATCACCTCGACGGTCTCGTTCCACCTGGACAAGCTTCGCCGGGCCGGTCTCATCCTCGTCGAGCGACGGGGCAAGCACATGATCTGCAGCGTGAATCGGGAATCCGTCGCCCGCCTCACAGCTTTTTTCAACGACGCCTCGAGCCAGACGGACTGCTGCTAAGGAGCTTATGTCAACTAACGACCTAACCGAGTGCGTTAGCGATTTGGGCTCGCCAAAAAAGCGGCGAGGCGGCGCTCCATTCGGGAGGTGAAGCAGGCTTGAAGACGGGGTTATTTGTCTGCGTTCGTAACGCGGGTCGGTCGCAGATGGCAGAGGCGCTTCTCGACTCGATCGAGGTGAAGGTCTAGATGCGGCGTCGGTGCGTGGCCGAGGCGCTGGGCACTTTTGCGATCGTGTTTTTCGGATGCGGAGCAAAGGCAACTTTGGCGGGTTCGCCGACGGCTCACCTGGAGGTAAATGCCGTATTTGGCCTGACCGTCGCGGCCGCGATCTACGCACTCGGCCACATCTCGGCGGCGCACTTCAACCCTGCGGTCACGATCGGGTTTGCGGTCGCGAGGAGGTTTCCGTGGCGGTTCGTACCGATGTATGTCGGAGCCTAATTGCTGGGCGCTCTTGCTGCGAGTGCGATGCACTTGCTGCTGTTTGGAACCCAAGCGGCGGCGGTCCACTTTGGAGCCACCGTCCCGGCCATCGACCTGGCGCGGTGCGTGGGGGTGGAGGGAATTCTGAGCTTCTTCTTGATGCTCGTCATCATCTCAGTGGCCACAGATCGGAGGGTTAGCGGGGCAGTTCCCGGTCTGGCGATCGGCATGGCGGTGGCGCTTTGCGGTCTGTTTGGCGGTCCTCTGACCGGTTGTTCGATGAATCCTGCACGTAGCCTAGCTCCCGCCTTGTTTGCGGGAGGATCGGCACTGGGGTTCGTCTGGCCCTATTTAGTGGGTCCGGTCATCGGGGCCGCGCTTGCCGCGCGGGTTTACGAGCTCATCCGGGGTGGGGATCACCACGGACAAGGTGCACCCAACGACCTCGAAATGGCCTTGGAGCGAGTGGAGTTGGCATCTCGCTAGGTGCCCGTGCTGGTAAGGATAAAAGTGAAACGGCTCCGCTGCAACGAGTCGCAAGGGAGCCGAGCGTCGAAGCGGCTGATTAGGCGCGATTACGTCGTCTTCGGATGAGGGCAATTCCTCCGAGTCCGAGAGCTACGAGTGAGCAAGGCTCGGGGACGGGTGCGGCGACACTATAGCTGATGTCATCGAAGTAGAAACCGTTCGTGCTGGCGTCGTTTTGGCCCCGGGGACGGAGCTTTAGTCGACTTGACTCGGCGTAGTCAAACGATAGGGACTGTCGCCACAGGTTTAGGCTGCCGTCGAAATTAATCGCGGAGCCTCCGTCGAGGAGAGTGACGTTGCGTCGGTAAACCCACTCTTCGTGATCGTGAAGCTGAGGTTGTGCCAAGTGGTGGCCGAGACCCCCGTTGCGATGCCGACGTTGTCGAAGTTCGCGCCAGTGTACGAGGTCAGCGACAATCCGCCCGCGCCATTCGTTATGTAAGCGACGATGTTCGCGCGATCCGTTCCATCTGGCGTCCCTGTTTCGATGGCGACGGAGGAATTGTCTCCCGCGGTCACGGCTTTGAACCAGATTGACCCGGTGAACACATCGCCTTCAAGGGAAAGGGGTGTGATGTTCGGTGAGAACGCGGTGCCTTGGCCCGGGCTGTTGTAGCCTCGAGAGAGCCGCCATGATTGCGATCCTCCGTGGGAGTCGGCGTTCGTGATCGCTTCGTCTCCCGGGTTGTTATTGGTCAACCCACCTTGGGCACCACCGGACCAGCCACCCTGGGCCGAGTTCATGTCCGGGCTTAATTGGCCGAGGGAGAAGTCCTCGAACCCGGTGGAATAGCTGCTGCCGAGTGCCGAGGCCGTGAGCGGCACACCTGCAATTAGGATCGCGACCGGAAGCCGCCGAATGATGTTTGAAAATCGATTAGTCTGCATACCACCCTCTGAGAGCGGTGCTTTGAACCCGCCTCATAGGTTGTTGTGCTTGCGGTCACGGTTGTGACGCGCCGGAAGGAGTTTCGTCCGAAACGACCACCCCGGGGAGTTGCCATTTGCGGAGAGCTTGCAACGCAAGTTCGATGGCAGTTCCGAGCAACTTCACGGCCTGCCGTGACGGGCTTGGCGGGCGGTTAGGCAGGCTTTGCTGGCGGCAAACCGTGTCACCCCCTGCTGGAAACTAGGAGGTACAACCGCACCCCTCACGAATCACGAAAGAGGGCGGGTGCCAGAGCACCCACCCCTTTCTACTGACCGCTGAGCCCTTACGAGCCGCAGGCGGCGACGCCGCTGGTCACCCAGAGGCAGGGGTCGCCGATGGCGCGGTTGTAGTCGATCGCCTTCGCGTGGCCATCAACGAACTGGGCGTTGAGCTTGCCGCCGAAGGGCTTCTTTCCGAGTTCGATGGCCTTCCCGGGCATGCCCGCGGCACCTGACGCCAAGGGGCCAGATTCACCGGCGCTGTAGCTCCAGTTGGAACCACCAATGTTCTTCCAGTAGTAGCGGTATTGACCGCCTTGCTGGCCGAGCATCGTCTGCATGTCGGCGAGTTCCGTTCCCGTGAACTTGGACGTTTGAAGGAGACCGGACTCATTGAAGATGTCCGGCACGACGCCGTAGTAGCTGGCATCGATGATCATGATCGTGTTCGCAACGTTCGGAACCGTCGTCTCGACCACTGAAGTCGGCTGACCGGTAGCTCCCGAGAACGCACCGGCGGGAGAGAGCCAGGCGTCGTTGTGACCATAGCTGTTCTGACCACCGTAGTTGGTGCCGGTGCAGCCCGCGCCCTTACACTGATAGAACGACTGGTTGGAGTCGGCAACGAACTTGTTGTCTCCGGCCGGGTTCCGGTAGAGAGCCGTGTTCTTGGTGTACGGCTTGAGCATGTAGATCCAGTAGTAGCGATACAGGGCTCCGGGGCCGTTCCCGTTGTCCTGGAGCATCTCCGCGTCGGCGGTCAGGCCGCTGGGTCGCGAGGGGTCTACATAGGCATCGCAAACGCTGCCGGCACCAGGTCCGGGGCAGTTGAAGCGGTGCGGGTACAGATTGTCATCGTAGTCCGCGATGTAGAGCTTCGTAGATAGGCCGATCTGCTTGAGATTGGACAGGTCGGAAGTCTTCTTTGCCGCTAGTTTGGCCTGAGCAAAGACGGGAAAGAGGATGGCGGCTAAGATCGCGATGATCGCGATGACGACGAGGAGCTCAATGAGCGTAAATGCCTTTCGCATGGTGGTTCGTCCTTTCGGGCGAGCCTGGGGGCGCGCCACGAAGATATTCTCACGGGCGAACATTAAGGAGACATTGTTAACCGTTGATCCTTAACGCGACGCTAATCGGTTCTTAACCGTGCCTCTAGAGAGGCAGCTTCGTGGTGTGCTTTGTCGGTGCCAAGACAAAGGATGATCGGATCGTGCCGATCCCCTTAATCTTGCTCAGCTTTTCGCGAATCAGCTGTTCGTAGGCGCGGATGTCGCGCACGACGATCTTCATGATGAAGTCGAATTCGCCGCTGATGTGGTAGCACTCCAGAATCTCATCGATGTCCTGAACGCTCCGCCGGAACCGCTCGATCGGCTGTTCTTGATGCAGCGCTAGGGTCACCATGGCGAACGCGGTGATCTTCAGCCCCAGCCGGTCGGCGTCGAGGAGGGCGTGGTAGCCGCGGATCAGCCCCGCCTTCTCCAGGGCACGTACACGTTGGAGAACCGAGGGGGGAGAGAGTCCAACACTCTTGGCCAGATCGGCATTGGTGATCCGCCCATCGTCCTGAAGCAGGGCCAGAAGCCGGACGTCGACTTCGTCGAGATGGGTTTTTACCGTCGCCATGTGATTAGATTAGCCGTTCGCTTGTGCCTGACGCAAAGATTAGGCGACACTGAGGCATGAGCATCGCCGCCCTTCCCGTCAACTGGGACCTCGACGTCTTTTTCCCCGGCACCGATTCGGCCGAGTACCGGGCCGCCTGCATGACCCTGACGATCGTGATTGAGCGATTCGCCGAGACATTGGAGAGTGCGGAACGGAAGAGTGACGTGGCTTCGCTGGAGGCCGTGATTCGCGCCCAAAACGAAGTCGCCGAGCAAATCGAGGTGATGTCTTCCTACGTCGAGTGCCGGGTTGCGGCGAACTCGAAGGACGACGTCGCCCAGGCTGCCGCGAGCGAGTTCGAGATGCTCGTGCTGCCCTATCGAAAGCTCAGCGTCCGCGCGACCGCGTGGGTTGGATCGTTGGATGTGCCCGCGATGGTCGCCAGTTCGGAGTACCTCGCTGCCCACGCCTACGCGCTCAGCAAGATTCACGTCGCCGCCCAACACTTGATGTCGCCCGCTGAGGAGTCGCTGGCCAGCGATCTCGCGCAGAGCAGCACCTCGGGATGGGAGAAGCTGCAGAGCAACGTCTCCAGCCAGATCGAAGTCAATGTTCCCCTGCCGAGCGGCACGCAGAAGCTCTCGATGAGCATGACTCGCAACTTCGCCTACGACCCGGACCGCGCCGTCCGCAAGGCCGGCTACGAGGCCGAACTCGCGGCTTGGAAAGCGAATGAAGTTCCCGTCGCCGCGGCGATGAACGGACTCAAGGGTGCCGTCAACACCCTCTCTTCGCGACGAGGCTGGAACTCGGCGCTTGATCAGGCGCTGTTCGGGGCGAACATCGACCGCGAAACCCTCGACGCGATGCTCGCGGCGGCTCGGGAGTCATTCCCCGACTTCCGCCGGTACATGAACGCCAAGGCCCGCGCCCTCGGAATCCCCAAGATGGGCTTCTTCGACCTGTTTGCTCCACTGAAGGGTCAGTTCCGGGCGTGGAGCTACGAGGACGGAGCCCAGTTCGTAGCCGACCAGTTCTGCGGCTACTCGGAGAAGATGGGCGCGTTCGCGGAACGCACGTACCGCGAGGCTTGGATCGACGTGTTCCCTAAGGCGGGGAAGGTCGACGGCGCGTTCTGCTCGGGCTTCCGCAAGGACGAGTCCCGGGTCCTGATGAACTTCAAGCCATCGTTTGGCTCGGTGAGCACGCTCGCCCACGAGCTGGGTCATGCATACCACGGGCTTTGCCTTGCCGCGCGCACTCCGTTGCAGCAGCGAACCCCGATGACCCTTGCCGAGACGGCGTCGATCTTCTGCGAGACGATCATCCGGCAAGCCGGACTCGCCACCGGAACCCCGGAGGAGAAGTTGACGATCCTGGAAGCGTCGCTGCAGGGCTCGTGTCAAGTTGTGGTGGATATCACCAGTCGTTTCTTGTTTGAGCAGGCGGTGTTCGAGAAGCGCAAGGCGCGTGATCTGTCGGCGGCGGAGCTATGCGAGGCGATGCGCGACGCTCAGCTTCAGACCTACGGCGATGGGATTGATCCTGAGTTCCTGCACCCGTACATGTGGGCGGCCAAGCCTCACTACTACAGCACGTACTCGTTCTACAACTTCCCGTACATGTTCGGCCTGCTGTTCGCCCTCGGGCTGTACGCGGTGTACCAACGCGAGCCGGCGGGGTTCCAGGCGCGTTACGACGACCTGCTTTCGTCGACAGGAATGGCCGACGCGGCGACGCTCAGCGCGCGCTTTGGGATCGACATTCGGTCGATCGACTTCTGGCGGGGATCGTTGGACCAGATTCGGGGCGACATCGACGCTTTCGAGAAGCTGGTCTAATCCTTGAAGATAGGTCTTATACGCCGTATAGGACCTATCCTTAGCCTGCGAGCCTTAGTTTGAAGGCGTCTTTGACGGCGAGGCGGCCAGCACGGTCAGTTCATCCTTGACCTTGTAGCCTTCGGCAGCCACGCGGGTGGCCAGTTCATTCGCCTTGGTCTTCTGCTCATCCGTGGGAACGGTCCCCTTGAGGTGGATGATTTTGTCCGTGTCGGTATCGACATTGATCTTGGACGAGTCAATGTCCTTGACCTGGTTGAGCGCGTCCTTGACCTTGGTGCTCATGAGGGCGTTGTCGGCGGATTGCTTGGCCTTTTCGCTCTGATCCTTCAGCACCTTACCGGTGGTTTCGGCGTCCTTCTTGATGCCTTCACCAACCTTCGATGCGCCCTCCGCCATGTCTTGGCGTCCTTCCGGCGTGCAACCGGCGAGGAGTGAAAAGGCGGCCACGGCCACGAGAATGGAATATTTGTTCATCGGGAGTCCCCGGCGCACGCAGCGCCATTTGGTTGATATGACCCGAATTGCGTTGGGCAAGTTCCTGAGCAAATAAAAACGCCCCGTGCCAGGTTGGCACGGGGCGTCGAAGCGGCGATTTTAGCGGGCGTAGAATTCGACGACCTGCTGCTCTTGGAAGAACTTGGGGAAGTCCTCTCGCTCGGGCAGGGCTACGATCTTGCCGCTGAAGTTAGTGACGTCCGGATCCATGTACGGAGGAATCGCGGCACCTTCGAAGTGGTTGGCGCGAGCGATGCCTCGGCTGGCGTCGCGATCGCGAACGGCGATCACATCGCCGACCTTCAGTTGGAAGCTCGAGATGTTCACCACGCGGCCGTTGACGGTCACGTGATTGTGCGAAACGAACTGGCGGGCCTGGAAGATGCTCTTCGCATAGCCGAGTCGCCAGACCGAGGTGGCCAGGCGAAGCTCAAGCAGGCGAAGGAAGTTCAGGCTGGTGTTGCCGCTCATCCGCTGGGCTTTCGCAAACGTGTTCGAGAACTGCTTCTCAAGCATGTTGTAGTAGCGGCGGATGACCTGCTTAGCCAGGAGCTGCTCGCCGTACTCGGATTGCCGACGATCCTTCATATTGGGACCGTGCTGGCCCATGGGATAAGGGCGCTTGGTTACCGACTTGTTGGGGCGTCCCCAAATGTCGTAGCCAACCGTGCGGCAAATGTCGTTCTTTCTTCCTCGATAGGTCGCCATAAAATCTGTTGGTGGGCTCGCAGATACACGCAGCCCTTCCTCTGAACCCCGGAAGGATACCTCACTCTCGCAGGATTTGGGACGTCTGATTTTGTTGAGAGGTATACCGGTTTCAATAACTTTCGATGGTCACGCTCTTTCTCGCCGCCTTTCAACTCAGCGCTGTGCCCCGCCTTGTACGGGTGACTTTGCCGCAACGCGAATTTCGGTCGTCCGCGCCGGTGACGCAGGTTGTGGAGAACATTACGCCGGGGACGGTGTTTCGCGAGGTGATTCCGAGTTGGAATCTGCCGAGCCCCGGTCGGACCCAGCTTATGATCGAGATTCGGGCTCATAAGCCACATGGCCTCACCAAATGGTATTCATTCGGACAGTGGAACCTCGACGGGACGGCGGGGGTGCGCCAGAGTGTGAAGGACCAAAAGGACGCGGATGGCGAGGTGCTCACGGACACGCTCCGCCTGAGCGACTTTGATGCGACTTCAGTCGATCTCCGCGTGACGGTGGCTCCGGAGACATCCGCGAGAATCGGCTTGCTGACGCTAAGCTTTTGCGCCCCATCGTCGGGGGCGTTCCCTGTGAATTTGACAGAGGTTCCGATTGAGCCGATCGACGTGCCCAGAAAAGCCCAGGGCGACTATCCGAAGCCGGAGGTTATCTGCAGCCCGACCGCGCTTGCGATGGTGCTGGAGCACTGGGGAGTGCGTCTCGGACGCTCCGACTTGGCCAAGGACGTGCTCGAGGTCACCGACGGGGTCTGGGACACGGTTTACGACGGGGCCGGGAACTGGTCGTTCAACGTCGCCTATGCTGGCAGCTTTCCGGGTATGCGCTCGTATGTTGCCCGGTTTGGCTCGTTCCATGACCTTCGACCCTGGATCGAAGCGGGCATCCCCGTGGTCTGCAGCGTGGCGCGCAGTCTTCTTCATGGCCAGCCCCTCGACCCAAAAGAGAAGGGGCATTTGATCGTTCTCGTGGGATTCGACGCCAGCGGCGATCCCATCTTCAACGATCCGGCCAAGCGGGAGGAACTGAGGCGCTCGTACAGATCGGTCGATTTCGAAGCCGCATGGCGGCACTCGCAGCGAACGGTCTACATCGTGCACCCCTTGTCGGTGCCCGCACCGAAGGGCGGCGGGGGCATGTGGCTGGAGGATTGAGCGCAACACTTCTTCCGCCGGATCGGTGCCCAACTTGTTGAAGATTCTCAAAAGACTCGGCAAATTACCGGCCTCAACGGCACTTTGATTGCAACCTTTGGTTTCCACGGATCAGACGAAAAAGAGATCCATCAGGGGTAAATCAAAATGTACAGCAGCCGTTCGCTCTCTCTTCCAAACTACGCAACCGACGTTCGACCCAATAGCCTCATCCCGACCTTCGAAGGGATGTTCCGCCGCGCCGTCGCCCGCGTTCAAGAGTTCGCCGCCACCGCCAGCCAGCGCCTTGAGAATGTCAAGGGTGATTGCCAGGCCCTCGGCGTTGCTCTCGCCCTCATCGGCACGCCGCTCCTCTTCGCCGCCGCTTGGCAGGCGACCGAGCTCAAGCACGATTTGGGCGTCTCCGCTCCGGTCGTCTACCACAGCCTTTAACCCAAGGGTTACCCCGCCCTCGACCTGTCGGGGCGGCTCAGGCCGCCCTCAGGATCGCAGGACGCGTGGCAATTCTGCACGATCTCACGGTAGATCTGGTACCCAGAGTGGGAATCCGGGATTGACCTGGAGTCAACTTCACCGTCGCGCTCTCGCGCCTCCGACCTCAGAAGCGGGAATTCCCGCCTGTACCGCCGGGACCTATCCAACTCTCGATGATGATGGGCTCACCCATAGGAATCGGCACATCGTCTCTTCGCAGAGGATGTCGCGGCTTCGTGCCTCGCACAACTTCATAGCCTCGCCCGATCAGTTTCGTCAACCATCACGTTCTCAAAGGCCGGCTGTGACGATCCGCAAGCCTGAGTCTCTCAATGGGAGATTCCGATCAATTTGGCCGCGCCCCGACACGTCTCTTACCCCGTGACGTTGTCGGCGGCGCGCGCCTTGATGTTTGCGACTCTCAAGTACTCGCGAGAACAGTATTTATGGTCAGTGAAGGCTCTGATGTCTTTCTATGAATCTCAGGCAAGGCCAACAAAGTCGCCCTTCGGTGGTGACCGCTAAGTCAAGGCCCTCATTCCTCAACAGGAAAGCCAGTCAAAGTAGAGATTCGGCTGTAGTGAATTCTTGACTCCATCGCAAGGATGTTCTTGCCCTTGAAGTTGAATGCACTTCCGTATCCATAGACCCTAAAGTCTGGGGACGGGTCCTTTGCTAGAAGCACCTTGTAGCGGGTCTGATTGAACATGGCAACTGAGGCCAACACCGAGATTGCATTCCTTTCGAGGGTGACTATGTGAGCCAGCATTCGCCGCTCTGAACATTGCTCATCATGGAGAGCCGGTGACCGGTCCCCAATAAGTTTCCAGTCTAGGAATATAGGATTCTGCTCTCCTCTTGTGTCGTTTGCGACTTCTGCTTGAAGCTCGCGGGGGTCAGTCCGCCGAGTCCTAGATGAGGTCGGTGGTTGTTGTAGTGGTCCTGG
>JBBQPZ010000019.1:0-73922 GCA_038216655.1 Fimbriimonadales bacterium | reverse complement strand
GATGCTCGCCCCCGCGTCGATCTCACCAAGAACCTTGAGGATCTGCTCCTCCGTGTATCGTTTCCGTCCTGCCATGTTCGTCTCCTATTTTGGAGCCGAATCCTCTATTCTTGCCCTGGAAAGCCTAAGGGGAACCGGTCAGGCCCACCATGATGAACTTGGGCTCCCCGCCTTGAAGATCGACTTCAATGACGATGGGAAGCGCCTCGATGCCGACCAAGGTGGCGGAGTGGGCCTGTGCAATCATCGAGACATCAGTATCCGCAATTTGCGGGCATCCGAACTATCTTGCGTCAAAAAAGTACGTTGTTTGATAGGGAGGTCCGAGCTTCCGATACTGGATTTCGATCGTGAGCCGCATCTCGCCTCCGACCGGGGGGGCGTTTTCAAGGATGGCAAGGATATCTCTCACCATCCCTGTGGTGCCGAAAAAGGTGACTTTAACCTTGGCGGTGATCGGGGACTGGACACCCGTCTCTTGGTAGCTGACGGCGAGATGATCCCATGCCTTGTCCCGCATGATGGCAAGACGGGTCCACTTGGCACCCGAAGTTGTCGTGCTCTCGCCCTCCGTGAGCAATCGGAAAGGGATGTGCAGGGGGCGTTCGAGCCGAAGGAGCTCGGCCGCGCGGCCGGTTAGCTTAGGGTCGAAATCCAGCTCGCCGGTGCGCTTCCAGATTTCCCGGGTGAGGTTCGGCTTGCCCCCCTTGAGCATGGGGATCGGCTTGCCGTCCGAGATCGATTCGGTTTGGAGGCGGCCCACTTCGACCACGTAACCATCGGGGCGCACTTCGACGACCTTGTCGTCGATTCGATAGTGGTCTTCCTCGATCACCTCCGCGGGCGACTGAGGATCGTACAGCCTAACAATTTGCTCGCCGGACCAGGCATCACCCAGGTGCAGCTCGTGCCAGCCCACGGTCAGCGCCGCGAGCAGAACCACCATTTAGGGTGCACCCTCAAGCCTCTGCTCGCCGGCTGGGATGTAGCCATGCTGTCGGGCCAACTGTGCCTTTGCTGCCGAGCTATCGAGCCCGATGCTATCTCGGGTCAACTCGATTCGTTGTTTCTCGGCATTGCGCATCGAGGTCGCGGCCTGAGCGGCGGCGGCCCGCTGCTTCTGGTAGGCCTGCCAGGGCGCGCGGCTGAGGAACAATCCCACCCCTACCGCTGCGCCGACAAATAAAACGTTAAAGATTCCGCGTGCTTCCTTGCTCATTTCACCACTTGCGTCATGATCAGATTTGTGTTGCCCACCGTCCCTGCGGGCACTCCGGCCGTGATGATCACATGATCCCCCATCTTCAGACGCTTCTGGCGAAGAAATCCGTCGATCGAGCAGGCAATGGTCTCATCCGTTGTCTCCGGTAATCGAATTGTAATAGATTCGACCCCCCAAACGATAGCCATCTGTCGTTGAACGCGTTCGGAATAGCACGCGCAGAGGATCAGAGCCTTCGGTCTGAACTTGCTGACGAGCCTCGGGGTCTGTCCGCTTGAGGTGGTGCAAAGTATAGCGGCTGGCCTAATCAAGTTAGACAAATTTGCCACAGCGTGGGCCACCGCGTCGGTGTGGCTGACCCCGTTATGAGCGCGCGTTTCGAAGTTTTGCTCGATACGCTGACGATCGTAAATTGTTTCGGCACGTTCGGCGATTCGCACCATTGTCTTCACACACTCGATCGGATAGGCACCGGAGGCAGTCTCGCCAGAGAGCATGACGGCGTCGGTGCCGTCGAGGATCGCGTTGGCCACGTCGGTTGTTTCGGCGCGCGTAGGTCGCGAGTTGACGATCATCGATTCGAGCATCTGGGTCGCGGTGATCACCGGCGTCCCCGCCTCGGCGCACCGCTCGATGATCTTCTTCTGGGCAAGCGGGACGTCCTCCATGTCCATCTGAAGGCCAAGGTCGCCTCGCGCGACCATGATGACATCGCTCGCCTTGATGATGCCGTCGATCTCCTTGAGGGCGGCGCGGGTTTCGATCTTCGCGCAGAGACGGATCGTGGGGTCGAGGCGCTCGACCACGCGACGGAGGTCGCGCATGTCCGAGGGCCCCTTTACGTAGCTCAGGGCGATGAAATCTGCCCCGACTCTGACCGCATCCTGGATGTCCTCAACGTCCTTGCTCGTCAAGGAAGGAACGTCAAAGACTTTGCCGACCAGGGTCACTCCTTGCCGGCTCTTGACTGCACCGCCGTTGACGACCTTGGCTTGATAGCAGTGACCTCCGGTGAGGTCAGTAAGGCGAAGCTCAACATTGCCGTCACCAAGCAGTAGCCTGCCGCCCACGCCCATGGCGTTGAGGATTTCCGGTTGGCTGATGGGAAGGTCGGTACCTTCCCCAAGCCCACACGATACAGACTGCCCGACCCGCAGGTCGAGCTGTCCTCCGTTGAGGTCCCCCATCCGGAACTTGGGTCCTTGGAGGTCCACCAAGATGGCGACCGGGGCGACCGAATCTGAAAGCTCGCGGATCCAGGAGACCCACTGGGCCTTCCGCTCCCAATCGCCGTGGCTGCAGTTGAGCCGGGCGACGTTCATCCCTGCGTCAATGAGCGCCTTGATCTTCTCTCGACTATCGACGGCAGGGCCGAGGGTGCAGACAATCTTCGTACGGCGTCTCATTCAAGGCGATTATAGGGTGTTAGGTCCAGTCTCGTTATTCGGGATTCGTAGAGTCTCTGCAATGAATCAAGTCTTTGAAGTTGCCCTCGCCCACGCCCAACTCCGTGCGAGTTCTATGTGCCTGACCCTTGGGCCGTCGTCGCCGGTCGTGAACTCACTTTTCACTCACTTAAACTGCATACCCAGGTTGGCAATCTGGGAATCCGGCAAGGGTCTGGAGTGTTGGCGCTTAGTCAGAGCTCTTCTATTCACGCCTCTACGTGCCCGAGACCGATTTTGGTCAACTAGTCGGGACCGAGATCGCTATTCGTTTGTCGTTGGCGGGCAGAAATCTCGAATGATCAAGCTCACGGACTCCCAAAAGGAGCCCTTTGCTATAGAGTGATCGCCTACCACCGCCCGCGATTTGCAGGATCCCATCCCCCGGTTACGTAGCTAGATATTGAGCCAAGTAACGTTCCACCTACGCCGGAACTCCCTGCAAAAGCGAAGCTACGCAGATGCAATTTGCCGCCTTGCACGCTCCAGGGCCAATCTAGAGACACATATCCGTCCCCGTATGGCGTAGTTGCCCTGTTGCGCCAAATGTGGCCATTGATCAGTTTCGCCCGTTGATCTGTACAAATGATGCCACTTGGGTTTAGGACCGCCTGGCCCCGGTTAAGCTTGACGTCCCATGCGGCGCAAATTAAGGCCACGGACGTGCTGAGCAACCTCAAGCGTTTGGGGTCGTGGCGATCTTCCAGCCGACCAATTTCCCTTGCGAAGCCATCAATGCCAGCACCGTGCTTCCACTCGACACGGTTAACAATCCGTTCAAGTTGCCTTCTCTTTGCTGTTGTCACCGTCACGAGTTGTGGGCACTTCTGCAACACAGCCTGCAGGAGCAGCGTTGCAGCGATGGGAGTCACCTTCTTCGGCGAGATTGATTCACAATGCCCGAAGCAATACAGAGGGCATGCCACTATCACGGAAAAGAGTGTCCTCAGATTCATTATTCGACCTTCCGGAGCCGTTGCCGACAGGAGTGTCGGCGCTCCTAGTTATCATCCTTTCCGAAGCTTATCGAAGGCGGCTTCGATCACGGGGTCGGGCTTGCCGGCCTCTTGCTTGGCATCTACCGCCACATCGGGCTGCAGGGGATTAGCTTCGAGGCGCACGCCCTTGATCGTCACGTAGTCGCTGACCGGGTACTGCAATTCGAACCCGCCCTCAAGCTTCGCGTAGACCGACGCGAGCACCGCGCCGCGCGACGGACCTCCTACGAGCTGAGCCCCGACGGTGTCGTGCAGGGCGGCGGCGACGATCTCGGAGGCGCTGGCGGATCCCCGGTTGATCAGGACCGCGATCTTGCCTTTGAATACATCAACCAAGCCCTTACGGGCGGCTTGCTTGGTCTTATCCCACTTCGCGACGGCGAGCGTGTCTACGGTCTTGGTGTTCGTCTCCTTCATGTACGCGTCCACGACGGATCGGCGGACGTGGACACCGTACTCGGTTCCCGTCGGGATCAGCATGCCGAGGAGGTGATCCAGGTTGCGAACCGCGCCACCGCCGTTGTTGCGGAGGTCGATCGTGAGGTACTTGGCCTTCGCGGCTTCTCGAAGGAGCTGCTCGATATCCGCGCGGACGTAGCCCTGAGTGAACGTCGGGATGCGCAGGACGGCGGCATCGTCGCCAAACCAGGTGAGGGTGTTCGGGCGGAGGGTGGAGACGGTCTTGGCTTCGAGGGTGACCACTCGCTCCTTACCGTCCTTCCCCGCCACGGTCACCGGCAGGCTTTTGCCGGTTTCGGGTCGCAGCGCGGCCGGGTCGGTCGCCGGAGCGCCGTCGATCTTCAGGATCTTGTCGCCGATGGAAATTCCCGCGCTGGCGGCGGCACCCTCGGGGGTGACCGCTTCCACCGTCAGCCCGGCGTCGTCCTTCTTGACGCGCAAACCGAAGGTGGTCGTCGTCGTGGTGACGCGGGCCTGGGCGGCTTTCGGCGCGCGGAGTCGGATGTGGCTGATGCCGAACTCGGTGAGGGTGCGGTTCAGCTCGCGGGCAAATGCGGTGTCGGTGTCGGCCTTATCGAGGTCGGCCTTATGTCGGGCTACGTAGTCGGGCCACTTCTTGAAGTCGACATTCGGCACGAACGCCTTGTTTTCGATGACGTCTTCAAGCCCTTTGAGAACCTTCTCCTTCGCCTCGGCGGTCATCGCGTCGGGATTGACGGGACCGGCGGTTGGAGGCGGAGCGGTCTGCGCCCGAAGGGCGGGGACCAACAAGAGAAAGGCGGCAAGGGCCAGCCAAGGAGCGCGGCGTCGCATGCTCTAGGATACGGCAAACGGGTTTTGGTTTGTGGCTGGAAAATTGGCGGAGTTGGAGTTGGAGTTGCCGGGATTGTCATCCCGAGGGAGCCCTAGCGACATCGAGGGACCTGACTGTCATTGCCCCTTGCTCACTAATCGTTTGACTAAGTGGGGCCTGGGAGACGAGCAATAGGCGATGATCGTCAGGTTCCTCCACCCCGCCGCATATTGCCCCGTTTCCCTTTCCGATACGGGTGGGCGGCGTCGGTCGGAATGACAACTACGATCTGGGCAACTCCAACTCCAAATTCTCAGACCTCGGCGGTCAACTCCAGCGTGATCTCCAGGTTGAGCACCTTCGAGATCGGGCAGCCGGCTTTGGCCGCGGCGGCGGCTTCTTCGACCTTGGCCTTATCGGCTCCGGCGGCCTTCACCGTCGTCGTGAGTTCACTCTTGGTCAGGGTTGCGTTCTCCATGGTGATCGCGCAGACCGTGTCGATGGCATCGGCGACGATGTCGCGTTGGCCGAGCTGGCCAGACAGAGCCATTGAGAAGCAGGCGGCGTGGGCGGAGGCAATTAGCTCTTCGGGGTTCACGCCGACGCCGTCGCCGAAGCGGGTGCCGAACGAATAGGCGGTGTCCTTGAGCCCTCCGCTGGGGTTCGAAATTGTGCCGTTGCCCTCTTTGAGGGTGCCTTGCCAATGGGCGGATGCGGTTCGGATCATCTTGAATCTCTCCTTGCTGGCGGGTCTCACCCGCCCGTAAAGTCTACGAGGCGGATCCCGTCAAGTGCTTCATTGTGGCCCGTAGGTATAGTCCCGGCTACGTGGAATCGCCTTCGGTCCAACATCCCGATGCCGTTGAGGCGGAGAGCCTAGCCCGGTTGCGCCACGACTGGAAACTCTTCACTGGCCTGACTTTCCTCTTTGGATTTGGCTTTGCCATCTATATGGGGGTGTTCCAGAACTTCATGGCCGACGTGCTACATGCCGACCAGCTGATGTTCGGGCAGCTCGAATCGCTTCGCGAAATCCCCGGTTTGCTTGCCGCGCTGATGGCGGGGATCGTGGTGGCGCTGGCGGAAGCTCGGGTGGCGGCGATTGGGCTGATGCTGGGCGCGATTGGAATCGCGGTGACCGGGTGGACGAGCACCTACCTGCCTTTGGTTGCGATCACCGTGTTCTGGTCGATCGGATTCCACTTATATAGTACGGTCGCGCCCGCGATCACTTTGACCCTTGCGAAGGGGAAGGAGGGCGGGCGGCACCTGGGGCGGATGTCGGCGGTGAGCGCAGTGGCCACGATCAGCGGCCTCGGGCTCTCGTGGGGAACGTCCGAGCTGTTCCCGCGCGTGCCTTACTGGGCATACTTCCTCGCCGCCGGTGTTCTGATCTTCGCGGGCTCCCTCTTGTGCGCGGGGCTGAGCGCGCACGCCGACGGCGGCGAACGCCAGCGGATTGTCTTCCGGCGCGAGTACGGGCTCTATTATCTGCTCGTCTTTTTGGAGGGTTGCCGAAGGCAAATCTTCTCGATCTTCGCCTCGCTCGCGCTGATCCTGGTGTATCACGTGCCGCTCAAGCACATGCTGCTGCTGCAGTTCGTGAACGCGCTTCTGATCGCGGTGACCGCGCCTCAGATCGGCAAGGTGATCGATCGAACCGGCGAGAGGGGGCCGCTGACATTCTATGCGGCGGGGCTAATCGTCGTGTTCCTCGGCTACGCGATCACCCAGCGGGTCGAGACGTTGTACGCGCTATTCCTGCTCGACAACATCCTGTTCTCCTTCGGGATCGGGTTCAACACCTACCTGCACCGCATCGTGCGACCCGGCGAACTCACGCCTTGCCTCGCGATGGGGACGACGATGAACCACATCGCGGCGGTCACGGTGCCCGTCGGCGGGGCCTACCTGTGGCAAGCGACAGGCAACTACCAACTCCCGTTTTGGGTAGGGGTAGGGATCGCGGGGGTGTCTTTGGTGGCCACACGGTGGGTTCCCAGTGGTCCGATATTGCGGTCAGATTGACGGCCGTGCCACTCGGGTCCGAAATCGGACAAGCAAAGATGCCAGTTTTGCCTTGTGAACATTGGTTGGCTTCCTCATATCGCGTATCGTGAAAGTGCCATTTTTGGTCGCTGAGACTTATTGGCGACCCTTGGAGGGGATTTTGAATATGAAGAAACTTTTGATTCTTGCGTTGGCTGGCGTTGCTAGCTTTGCAGCCGCAGATTTTAATGCATCGGCGACTCTTCTGAAGACTTACACGATCGGCGGAGAGAACAACTCTGCACATGCGGCCACCCCGGGTGCCCTGTACTCGAACGTCACCAACTTCACCGGCTCCGGTGTTACGTGCGGCGGCGCGACGGGCCTTACCGCGACGACCGGCACCAACGCGATCATGGACGACACCAACTTGATCTCGAGCACCAACTTCGGCGGAGGTGTGCTTTCGACGATTCAATTCAGCGTTGCCAACATAGACGCAGCCGGTGCGGCAATCACCGCCCGCGTTCGTGTTCGCTTCTACGACACGACCGGAGCCGGTGGCGGACCTGGGACCAACATCGCTGCCATTAGCTTCAGCCCGATTGCATTCGCTGCAGGCGTTTCCGTCTTCAGCTCGGACTTCACGTCCTTCGCGATCACACTTCCCCAGAACTGCTGGGCCGCGACCTTCTTCGATGCGAGCACCGTTACGACGGGCACGACGGTTGCCCAGCTGAACGAGCTCGGCGTCGGAACCTTCAACCCGCCGACGGTTGGAACGAGCGCGGACAAGGACTTCTTGACGAACGTCACTGCGCCGGGCAGCAACCCGACCGGTACGCTTCGCAACTCTCCGTTCACGGGCGCGCCTGTTGCCAATTACGGTTGGGAGTTCAATGCGACTCCTGAGCCTGCTTCCATGGCCGTCATCGGCATGGGCGTGCTCGCGATGCTTCGCCGCCGCAACAAGAAAGCCTAAGCTTCTCGCTTAGAACTTCAGGAGAGCGCTCTGACTTCGGTCGGAGCGCTCTTTTTGTTGGAGTAGGGGAGTGGTGGAGTATTGGGTTGGGCGAGCCGTGGGGCTCTGCGCTAGGATCTCAGGGCCGGGAGCAGCCGCTCGACGTACTTCGCGAGCATGTCGACCTCAAGATTGACGCAGTCACCCGGTAGATGCTGCCCGAGGTTTGTCTCGGTGAGGGTGTGCGGGATCACCCAGACCTCGAACTCCTGCCCCTCTGGCTTCACCACGGTCAGGGAGATCCCGTCCAGCGCGACCGAGCCTTTGTCGATCAGATACCGCTCGAACCCCAGCGGGACGCGGAAGCGGAACACCACGGAATTCTCGACCGGCTGGATCGAGACGATCTCTGCGGTGGCGTCGACGTGCCCCTGCACGACATGCCCCCCAAAGCGCCCGTCCGCGCGCATTGCGCGCTCTAGGTTGACCGTCGACCCAATTCCAAGTTCGCCGAGCGACGTCCTCGCCAGGGTCTCGGGGGAGACATCGAATCGGAGACCCTGCGCAAAATCCACGACGGTCAGACAGCACCCATTGACCGCCACGCTCTCGCCCAACTGAATCGGGTCGGACCCCATCACCCTTACCGGCTCCACGACGAGGACCTCCGGAGTGACAGAAGTGACCCGGCCAAGCGCCTCGATAATGCCGGTGAACATGGTCTAGATGATGGCGGGTTTTGAGGTGGTAGTGGTAGTGGCAGTAAGTCTGAGCCTGAGTTGAAGTCCTGACTGCGTCACCCAGTTTGGTCGCTCAGACTAGCGATCCGTTTGGAAGCCTTCAACTTGGGCCAGCGCCTCTCCGACTCAGACTCAGACTCAGACTCGGACTCATTGCGCTACCACTACCACTACCGCCCAAGCCCTACCGCTCGCCAGGGAGCACGATCCCCTTCAGGATCACCTTCTGGGCGAGGAGGAAGACCATCAGCGTTGGTATCGCGGCGAGGGTTAGGCCGGCCATGATAACCGCCTTTGGCGCTTCGAGCTGAAGCTGATACAGCCACACCGTCAGGGTCCACATCCGTCGGTCCTGGACGATCAGGAACGCGTAGATGAACGACCCGTAGGCGGCCATGAAGGTCAGCAGGGCGATGTAGCCGAGCACCGGGCGCGAGAGCGGGAGGGCGATCTTGGTCATCATGGTGATCTCCTTTGCGCCGTCCAGGGACCCCGCCTCGAATAGCTCTTGGGGCAGGGAGTCGAAGAATCCCTTCAACAGGAAGATCGTGTAGCCCGAGGCAGCGCCGGGGAGCACGAGCGCCCAGAAGGTGTTCAGCAGGCCCAAGTCTCGCAACAGCAGGAACGACGGAATCATCGCGACCTCGGCGGGGAACGCCATCGTCGCGAGGAGGAAGATCAGAATCTTGCCGCTCTGCCGGATCGGATAGCGAGAGAGGGCGTACGCGGCGAGCGGGTTCACGATCAGGGCCGCCGCGATCGCGAGGAGGCAGTAGATCGCGGTGTTGACCAGCGAACTCCCGTTCACCAGGATGTAGTTCAGCACCCAGACGTAGTTGCGGGCCATGAACTCGCGCTTGGTCTCCGGCGCGTGCTGGGCGAGGTATCGAGCCTCGAACGCGGCGATCGGCATGGGGCCTTGCCCGCCGAACTCTCGCCAGAGCGCTTCGGCGGTCTTGGACGCGTAGCGGGGCGGGAGTCCATCGCGCTGGAACTCCACCATCAAGTTCCCGGCGTTGGCCAGTTCGAGCTGCTCGAAGGCGGTCGCCCTCCCGGCGACCGCGGCCGGAACCGCTTTGAATTGCCCCTGGAACTTCTTCTGGGCCCAGATCTGGTAGATGCGTTCTTCTCGCACGGGGACGCGGAATTCGGCGGACAAAGTGGACTTGAACTCGACCCAGTCGCGGTACTTGGCGTCGTTCGCCTCCGCCCACGCCTTCCGCTCGAATTGCTCGGTCGGCGGTGTGGTGTTCTGGAACGAGACGTTCTCGTCGGTGTAGGCGCGGTTGAGATCGTCGATCGTCTTGAACTTGGTTTTCAGCCACGCTTGGTAGCGATCGTTGAGGCGGGCATTCACGCCGTTGGGCGGCATGCGAAATCCCGCCGCCCAGTATTGGGGCGGGAGCTGCATGAGGAACTTCTCGTAGCGATCGACCTCCGTCGCCTCGGCATTGCCACCCAAGCGGGTGCTGCGGATCATCGCCGCATCTTGGCTGTACTTGTCGGCGAGGTACTTCTCGGAAAGGGCGGCGGAGTCCGACCAGTAGGCGGGGATGAGGCGGTTATCGTCCTGGTCGTGCGCGCTCTTGAAGCCGGTTGTGACCATCAAAATGAACGGATAGACGGTGGTCAGGGCACCGAGGCAGAGGACGGCGTAGACGATCGCCATCGCCAGCCGAGCCCTTGGCCGCTTCCTTCCTACCTTCCCCACCAGACTCACAGAAACTAGTCTAGCGCTCTATCCCGCCCCACGGTGAAAGGCAAGTAAAAACACGTTATTTCAAATACAGGTAATTTTACTAGGATACCAAGTGTCTTTACCAGGAATGAAGACAGTGATGTTCACATTCGGAACGCGATAAGGCGATGGATTGCCGGGCGCGGTTCGAATTCTCAGAAAGAGTCACGGAGGATTCCCATGTCATTCAGAATTAACACTAACGTCACCGCAATGAACGCGCTCAGTAATCTGGGCAAAACCAACGACAGTTTCAGCAAATCGATCCAGCGCCTTTCCACGGGTATGAAGATCAACTCCGCCGCAGACGATCCTGCCGGCTTGATCATCTCCGAGAGCTTCAAGGCTCAGTTGTCCGGCATCGACCAGGCCGTCCACAACTCGCAGGATGCGATCAACTACACCAAGACCGCCGAGGGCGCCCTCGACGAAGTCAACAGCCTACTCCGCGACGCTCGCGGTCTGGCCGTGGCGGCCGGTAACACCGGTACGCTCAGCGCCAGTCAGGTCCAAGCCAACCAGAGCCAGCTCCAGTCGATCACCGACTCGATCACTCGGATTTCTTCGACCACTCAGTTCGGTACCAAGAAGCTTCTCGACGGTTCGTCCGGCGTGAATGCGGCAGTCACCGACGGCTCCAACGTCGCGTCGATCAACATCGGAGGCACGGTCGGAACGGGCACCCCGGTCACCAGCAACGGCGCGGTCGTCGTGACGGTCACCCAAGCCGCCACTCAGGCGAAGATCGCCAGCCGCAGTTTCGGTGTAGACGACACCGCGACGGTCGGCGCGACCGCCGGTGGATTCACGCTCAACGGCGTGAGCTTCAACGTGGCCACGACCGATACGGTCGCTCAGGTCCGAGACAAGATCAACGCTGCTTCAGCTCAGACCGGCGTCGTCGCGGTCACCAACAACACGGGTGTCATCACCCTCCAGAGTGCGGCTTACGGTAGCCAGGCTCGCATCGACCTCACCGACTCAAGCGGAGCGGTCACGGCTGCGGCAGGTTACAGTTCGGCGACGGGCCTTGCGGCTCTCGCTCAGGTCAAGGTCTCCGGCGGCGCCACGGTGCTCTTCACGGGTAGTCAGAACGGCTACGACGGTCTGACCCTCTCCGACCAATCCGGAAATAGCATCCGCCTGACGAACGCTGGCAACAGCACGTCGGTAGCCAACGCCACCGTCGGTCAGGTCGTAGTCGGTAACGCGCAGTTCCAGATCGGTGGTAACGCCGGTCAGACGACGAGCCTCTCGCTCGGCAACTTCGCCGCTAGCAACCTCGGTGCCGGTGCGGTGACGGGCCTCAACCTCAGCAACCTGGACCTCACGTCGGCCAGCGGCGCCACTTCGGCCCTGCAGGTCATCGACGCGGCCATCGACCAGGTCAGCAAGTCTCGCGGTTCGATCGGATCGTTCCAGCGCAACGTACTTCAGGCCAACATCACTTCCCTTGGCACCGCCAAGGAGAATCTCTCGGCGACCGAGTCCTCGATTGCGGACACCGACATCGCTGAAGAAATGACCAACTACACGAAGACGCAGATTCTTCAGCAGGCGGGTCTCTCCGTGCTGGCGCAAGCGAACTCGGCACCCCAGGGTGTGCTGAGCCTCCTCCGCGGCGGCTAGTTTCCTACCTCCTGACATCGAAGAGGGCTCTCGCCATCCGGCGGGGGCCCTTCTTTCTTTTAGTAGCGCAGGTGTCCAACCTGTGCGGCTCGGTAGTCGCTGACGGGTTGGCTTCGAAGGCGGCGATTGCGACTACGAGGCTGCACAGGTTGGAAAACCTGCGCTACTAGAATTGATCTACTTCGGAGCGACCGGCTCGGCCTGCCGAAGCGGCTTGAGGCGCTCGCGCGCCGAACTCCGGGTCGGAGCCGCGGCGTAGAGATCGTAAGCCTCTGCGCTCGTGATCGTGGACTTCACGATCGAACCCGGCTCCGCGTCGCCTTCGATGAAGACCAGGCCGTCGATCTCCGGGGCGTCTCGATGAGAGCGGCCGATCGCCCAGCCGTCTTTGCGCTCGTCGACGAGTACGTCGATTTCACGGCCGACCCAGCGTTGATTCACCTCAAGCGAGATCCGCTGCTGCGTTCGCATCAGCTTGTCGTACCGCTCACGCTTGATGCGGAATGGGACCTGGCCCTCCATCTCGAACGACGGCGTGCCGCCTTCACGCGAGAACATGAACGCTCCCACTCTGTCGAGCCGCGCCGACTTCATGAATTCCAGCAGGTAATCGAACTCCTCTTCGGTCTCGCCGGGGAAGCCGACGATGAACGTGGTTCGGATCGCAACGTCGGGCACCGCCGCGCGGACCTTCTCGAACAGCCCGAGATATCGCTCACCGTCCCAGGGTCGCTTCATTCGACGCAGCGTCTCCGGGTGGGCGTGCTGCAGGGGGATGTCGATGTAGGGCAAGACCTTGGGGAGCGTGGCGATCGCCTCGATCACCTCGTCGGTCAACCGGTTCGGATAGAAGTAGAGGATCCGAATCCACTCGATCCCGTCGATCGCGTTGAGCTCCCGCAGGAGCTTGGGAAGGGTGAACTCACGGTACAGATCGAAGCCGTACTGGGTGACGTCCTGGGCGATCAAGTTGATCTCTTTGACGCCGGTCGCGGCGAGGTGGCGGGCTTCTTCCAGCACGCGCTCCATTGGCTTGGACTGGTGCCCGCCGCGGAAGCTGGGGATCGTGCAGAAGGTGCATTTGTGGTCGCACCCTTCGCTCACCTTGAGGTAGGCGCTCCAGACGTGCCCGGTGCGGGCGCGAGTCGAAACGTCGGCCCAGCGGTGGTGAGGCGGCTTGACGTCGATCTGGGGCGTCGTCGCCACGCGAGCTTCCGCGACGATGTCGGCGAAGCGGCCCATCTGCCCCACGCCAACGTACGAGTCTGCGCCCGGAGCGAGGCGCATGAGGTCGGGACCGAGACGTTGGGCGAGACAGCCCGCGACGATCACTCGGCCGGTGCGGCCGGCTTTCTTCTCGCGGACCGCGTCTTTGATCGCCTTGATCGACTCCTGCTGCGAGGACTCCAGGAAGCCGCAGGTGTTAATGATCGTGATCGCGCTCTTGCGCGAGGCACCGTCGATCTCGTAACCCGCGCTGGCGAGCACACCCGCGATCTCCTCGCTGTCGACGTCGTTCTTGGCGCAGCCAAGGGTGACGATCTTTACTTTGGAAATGGGCTCGGACATCAACATAGTATGACGCCGACCAGGTGCGGGTTCATCCCGCGCGTCTTACTGGAAGTCCCACTGATAGAGGTTCGCGTCCCGGATACTGCCGAGCCAAGACGTGCGGACATCGCATCCTGCCGAGAGGGCATCCGAAGTCATTGGGTGTACGCTGCCATCAAGTTTGACCACCGTCACGACGTTGGAATGCCAGGGCCAGGCACCGCCGAAACGATAGGGAGAATTCGGGCTCCGCAGATCCCAGCCGACGAATCCGTTCAAGCTTCGGGGATCGGTGTTAGATCCAAGATCGAAGGAATCCACACGATTGCGGCCACTCGCAATGTAGCGGCAAGGTGGCGATACCAGCCAACTGCCGCCGCCTGTCGGATTGCCGTGCACGTCGCGGCTCCCGACGGAGTCTACGAAAAGAAGCGTCCGACTCGGGTCGGCAAACTGCGTCGCGATGCGGGGTGTCGAAGTCCAGGCCGACCCATTCCAAACGATCGGCGCCAAATACTGGTAGTTGTAACCCGTGTTCACGTGCTGAGAGGCGGTGTAGTACTGCGAGAAGGAGTCGCCCGGTACGAGGTCTTCATCGAAGGTGCTGTCGCTCACCCGGTCGCCAATCTTGTCCTCGGGGCATCGGAATGCGGAGAAGGAGCGAGCGTAAGGCAGGAGCATCTGCACCCAGGTCCGATCGACTCGGGAATTGAGTGGACCGCCCGGTTGGTGGTTAACGGGCATGAACCGGTCGTCGTAATCTTCAAGGTACAGCGAAGTGGCCAGTTGAGCCTGATGGAAGTTGGAAACGCAGACTGCTTTACGCGCAGCCATCCTCACCCTGGAGAAAACAGGGAAGAGAATTGCCGAGAGGATTGCGAGGATCGCAATCACCACCAGTAACTCCACGAGAGTAAAGGCTTGACGTTGCCGAATCACTATTGCCTAAAAGAGTATATCAGCCTGTTTCAATTCCGCCAAATCGTAGACTCGAACAGCACCAATCTTCTCGAAACCGAGTTGATCATACCAAGACTCCAGGCGCGTGTCGCATTGCAGCGTCACCAGCCTTCCTCGGCGTGTAGGCATCGCAAGAATCGCCTGAACGGTGGCGCTACCCCATCCTACGCCGCGGACACTCGGGTCCACGCAGAGGTTATACACGCCGATCGATTCTGATTCCATCAGCATAACCGCGGCCACCCGCTGACGGCCGCTCCAGACGGCGTAGAGGTCCATCGGGTGCGCACGCGCGGTGGCATCCGCGACGATGCGTTTGAAGGCGGCGTTCTGCCGAATGAAGAATTGTTCGCTCATGAAACGGGCCAGGTCGAGTCGCTCCACATCCGTCTCCGCCCTAACCAGTTCGACCGAGGTCGGGGCTTCTTCCCTCTCGGCGATCATCATCTTTAGCTCGAAGTTGCACCGAAAGCCGACCCGTTCGAGGAGTTCGGAGACATGCTCCGGCTGGTCCGACGAAGCGTTGTACACAAAGAAAGTCCGCTGCTCGGCGGCGAGGGCGGCCAGGCGGCGGGCCGACCAGGGGTCCAGTTTGAGATCGATCGCGAAGTTACAGATCGGGTGTTGGATGGGAGCCCGGCACCCCGTGAATCCCTCGTCCTTGATTAGGCTCGCTCCAGTCTGAGCGTTGCCCAAAGACAGGTACGTCTCCGACATGTTTGCGCTCGCAAGTTGGCGCAACTCAGCCAAATTCAAAGAATTGCGCTCCACATCAGGCCGACCCCGATCCGTCGCGCCCCACCCACGACGCCGATCGAAAAGCCTCGATCGAGCTGTCGCCCGAGGTAGAGCTGGGGGCCGCGTGGCGTGATGAGGAGCGTCCCGAAAGTCTCAAGGCGGGTGTGAGTGCGGAAGAAGTCCAGCCCGATCCCGACATCGAAGCTCGATTGAGTCCCGGCAGTGGCAAGGAACCCCAGTCGCACCGTCGGGGCGAAGATACGGGTGGGTGGGACGTAGGTTCGGTGGTCAAACTCGTCGGCGAAGAAGGTCGAGACCTCGCGCAGCAACTTCCGTTGGGCGAAGACGCCCCCGTAGTGGCCCGTCTCCAGCCAGAGCACCTTGGGCTTATCGAGTGCGTTAATGAGCTCCTGAGTAGTCGCCGCGGGAACGACGGTGTCGTACCGCCCACCGATCACGAAAGCGGACCCCCCGACGCGGCCCGGGAGAAACAGCTTCGGTTCGACTGGTGTCAGTGCCTCGCGCAGCTTAGCTTCGGTCATCCCACGACGACGCATCGCTTCCCGCTGCTGGACAACTCGGGAAGACGTCCACAGGATTCGGGCTAGGTCCACGCCTCCAAGGGCAAATGAGGCCTCACTGATGCGGGGCTCGACTGCGTAGGTCAGCGACGAGACGATCGAGCCGAGGCTGGTGCCGGAGATCCCGATGCGCGACGAGTCGAACTCGGGGTGCGAGACGATAAAGTCGATGCTGCGACGCGCGTCGGACACGCTTTGAGTCATCGTCACCACCAGCGCCGCGGGGTCCGGCTGAATCGCCAGCTCGCCGGAACTGTATCCGGCGGGGGTTCGGGCAAGGTGATATGGGAGCGTCATCAGGACCGCCGCGACGCCGCGGGCGGTGAGTTGTCCAGCAAGCGCTCGCTCGACCCGCAGGTCTCGGGCTCCCCAGTAGTGGAGGACGAGCACGACAGGAACCGGGCCGGTTGTCTTGCTCGGAATGAAGATGCGGAGCGGGACGGTGTTGTTCGCCGCCTGAGCCGTCTCGATCGCGGAGGGAAACGAGGCGCTGTACTCGGTTGCGGTCGCGGTCTTCCCCTCTTCCTTCCACGGCGCGAACTCGATATGCGGGGGCGCGACGGTGACCGGAGGCGTCTGCGCCCAGCCCAACGGGCTCAGGGCGAGACACAGAGTGAGGAAGCCAATTCGAAGAATTCTGCTCAACAATTCCGTTTTACTCCGCGAAGGACATCTTGGCCCATATTCCTAACGGAAGAATGCATTCCCCGGCAATTCGCGAAACGCCGTTCGGAACTTAAGTCGGTAGGGTCCACGGTTGAGACGAACGAGAGAAATGCGCGGCATCCTGATCGCATGAGGTTCTCGACGAAAGCGATTCGTGTCGGTCAGTGTCCCGATGGGGACTATGGCGCAGTCATTCAACCGATCTACCAGTCCGCGACCTTCACCTGGAAGGACCTCGACCACATCCCGCCGCACGATTACACGCGGGTGTCGAACCCGAATCGCTCCTCTCTCGAAGCCGTCATCGCCGAGCTTGAAGGTGCGACCCATTGCACTTTGTTTAGCAGCGGCATGGCGGCAATCGTCGCCGCGTTCAGCCTGCTCGAAGTCGGCGATCACCTCTTGGTGGCGGACAGCATCTACGGCGGCACTCACCGCGTGGCCAATGAACTGTTGCCACGACAGGGGGTTGAGGCGTCGACCTTCGATCCCACCGATCCGGCCACGCTGGTGAGCGTGGTGAAGCCGAATACGAAGATGCTGATCTTCGAGACTCCGACCAACCCGAACCTCACGTTGGCAGATATCGAAGCGATCGCCACCGAGGCCAAGAAGCTCGGCGTGTTGACCGTCGTCGACAACACGTTTGCTTCGCCGTTCCTGCAGAACCCGATCGCCCTCGGGATCGACATCGTGGTCCACTCGACCACGAAGTACATCTCGGGCCACAGCGACGTCATCGGCGGCGCGGTCGTGACCAACCTCGACGAGGTTCATCAGCGCGTGTTCGAATTCAACAAGACCATCGGCGCGAACCCGAGCCCGTTCGACTGCTGGCTCTCGCTTCGCGGAGTGAAGACCCTCGCCCTGCGCATGGAGCGCCACTGTTCCAACGCCCAGCGGATCGCCGAGTATCTGTACGACCACCCCTTGGTCGCCAAGGTCTACTACCCAGGCCTCCCTTCGCATCCGGATCACGCGCTCGCCAAGAAGCAGATGCGCGGGTTTGGCGGGATGGTTTCCTTCGAGATCGCCGGTACCGAAACGAACGTCCGGCGTTTTGCAGAGGCGACGAATGTGTTCCTTCTTGCCGAGAGCCTGGGCGGAATCGAGTCGCTGATGGCCTATCCGCCGCTGATGTCCCACGCCTGTATGACGGAAGAGGAGCGCCTCGCGATGGGGATCACCCCGCTCGGATTGCGCCTGAGCGTGGGAATTGAGGATGTCGAGGACCTGATCGAGGATCTCGACAACGCGTTCAAGATCGCCTTCGCAACGACCGAGACCCGCGAACTCGTCGAGGCATAAACCAACTGGGACCTGCTGATACCTCGGGCCGAGTCACCCAGAGCCAAGCAACCAACGCAAACCCTGGGGCCGAGGCTTATGGCTTGAGAGCCTCAGGGTTTGTGTCTTAGTTGTCAGAGCGCCTGTCCCAAGTAACCCTGAGGCATGACCGACCTCTGATCGCACCGATAGGATGCCCTGGTGAGTAGCCGGGGGCCAGAACGAGAACGAGCGACCACGGGCTAGTCTGTCCGACGGCGCTTAACCGCGCGCGGCGCGGCGCTTGCGGATGAAGAACGCCAGGGCGGGGATGCCGAACGCCAACGTGGTGGGCTCCGGAACCGCGTTCACGTGCATCGTGTACTGACCGAGAACCTCCCCTGTATCTTGCCTAAAATTGTTCAGGAGGTGGATATCGCCGATCAAGTCAGAACCAGGGAGCACGAACGCAGAGAGGCTGACCGTGCCCGAGCCGGTGAACGCCCGTTGGCCGGCAGTGAAGCTCTCGGTGGAGCCCCCCGCACCGTGCTGAAGATCGAGGTCGCTCGATCCAGAGACCACCAAGGCGAGGTTGTAAGCGTAGCCGCCATTCAACGTGTTAAGAGTGCCGCCGATGCTGCTGCTGCTCGACGAGCTACCGGGGTTCCCCGCAGCACCCATCAGCCGAACCATGAAGTTTCCGCCGCCGTCCGTGAAGGCGGACAAACCGGTGGTGCTGTTGATCGTGACGGCCGCCGGGTTCGTCGTGTCGAGGTTGAGGAGAATGTCCGCTTGAGCGGGCAAAACGGTGGCAAGAATCGCCGAGAGGACAAGGGCCAATCGGTTGCCTTGTGAGTTCATCAACTTTCTTTCGGAAACGATTCGCCGGTTTGTGACGCCGATGCCGACGACTTAACCTTGGACCACAAGAAATTGCCCCCCTGCCCGAGGCTTGGCCGCACCGCTTGTACAAGTCGGGGGGTGGCCAGGTCAGACCAACGATCGGTGGCACGGACAACCGGGGGGACCGCATCCCCCGACCCCCGCCAAGCGAAACCCGGCCCGACCGTACGCGTATCCCGCGCTCGTCACTGGGAGCGCCGACACTCCTTTCGGCAGGCTTCGGAGTCACCCCGAATCGGATGGGTGACGTTTCCAAGGCTCTGCCGACCGGAGTGTCGGCGCTCCCAGTTATCCTATTCGGCTTCCGTTGCCTCAGAGGCCGCGGTGGCAACCTCCGGAACCTCTTCCTCGATCGCGGCTCGGAGTACGTTCACCGAGAACAGCATCGCGTCCGGCGACGAGAGCAGCATGATCCCTTCGGGCAGCGGGATATCTTGGGCCGCGACGTGCTCGCCGATGCCCAGGTGTGAGATGTCGACCTCAAGATGCTGCGGCATGGATGACATCTTGCCGCGAATCTTGATCGTGTCGGTCTGGTGCTGGAGCGTGGCCAGACCTTCGGTGACCGCTTCCGGCGTGCCATGAGGGACGACCGCGACGTCGAGGGTCACGGTGTCATCTTCGCCGACTTCCTGGAGGACGGCGTGGATGATGTGCGAGGTAAGAATGTCGCGATCGACCTTCTTCACCACCGCCTTGAGCTTACGCCCGTCTCCGGTGACGACATCGACGCGGCCGAGGCCGTCCGCCCCGCGCATCGCCTTCTTGAGATCCTCTTCCGTAGCTTGAACTAGCGAAGTCGTGTGATCCCGCGTGAGAAGCGCCATCGGCAGGACGCCCTGCTTGCGCAGTTTGACCGCCGGTTGTTTGGCATCGCGGGTTTGAATAGTTAGGGTTGACATAGCTGGCTCCTGAGGGGCGCTCAACTGTCCGATTCCACTCGCGCAGAAATGTTCAAGTTAAGCCGTCCAAATCAGGATACTCTCTTCCGAAGACAGCTCAACTAATGCCCGTGCCCCCGCATGTAGATCACAAACACCCCACCTTCAATCTCGTAAGTCGCATGGACCTGGATCAGGAGGGCCCATAACTTGTCTTCGAACCTCCCAGGATTCGAGTCCACTTTAACGAGTCCTTGGACATCCGGTCCGATGCTGTACGAGACGGAAACCGATCGGAAGAGCGCGCGCAAAGCGCCGCGAACGTCAACCTTGCGATCGTCATGGAAGATGCTATAGACGCCACTTTCGATTCGGTGGGTGGCGTGAACTTGTTGAAGAATTGACGTTAGCCGAGCTTCGAAAGTCTTGAGAGCGGGATCCAATTCCACTTCTCCCCGCACATCGGAGGACAAGTGATAGGTCCCCTTAACCTCGGTGAAGAGGTCCAGGATCGCCAGCCGAACGTTTTGGCGCACCGGGGGACCTTGTTGCGCGGAAGCGCGCAGGGCCTGGCAAAGGGTGCCGAGGCAAAGCACGATGATAAGGAGCGCGTGAACCCAACGACTTCTCTGCATGACAACTCTGAAAACAGTGTGCTTATCAGGATTGACGCGTTCCCGGCTCGCTCGTTTCGGCCTGAATCTCGTCAGAATCCCTCAATCCCCGCGTACTCTGCGTACCGCTCGAACAGCTTGTGCGCGGCTGGATAACACGAATTAGGCGACATGAAGTGCGGGAACTCGAACGTGATGATCTTCTCCGAAACCGCGGACGCCGCCTCCATCTTGAAGCGCAGATACCGCCAATCCGCGGGCGGAAACTTGATCGGCATGTCCCGATCAAACGTCTCAAGGTTTGACCAGATCGTCACCCCGTACTTGCGGCCGAGCTCGCCAATCCCACCGATGAACTTCGGAAGCTCCTGGTAGTGAATCTGCCCATCCTGAAACGCGCATATGTCAAATGCCCCCTTCGTTTCGGCAAAGATGCGATCCCAATGGTCGAACGACTCTTCAAGTGTGAACACCGCCCCACCCTGCTTGGCCCCCTGCGGGTAAGGCGAGATCAAAATCGGGACGTCGAGCGCCGCCCGGCAGGCGGCCCCGAGGTGGTTGAATATCTCGTCGATATGCGCATCGTGCTTGCTCGCCTCGTGGCACATGTACCACCCCTTAAAGCTCTTGTGGTGCCCATAGCGGTCCGCCACTTCGCGGATGAATGGCTCGTTCAGCTCCACCTCTTTCCACCAGCTTCGGCGGAACCAGTAGTAGCCGGAATCGTAGAGGCCGAAGAAGAGGTTCAGGTTGAACTCGTCGGCAAGAGAGAAGAACAGCTCCCCAAGGTCCTCGTACACGGGCAGCAGATCGGGGATCGTCTGGCTCGCGAAGATGCACTTGTTCTGATAGCCCGCTCGGATGATCACCAACGTGTCGATCCCGATCTTCGAGTACAACTCGAACTCCCTCCGCCAGTCCTTTCGCCCCCAGTTCTGGGAGGGAATGTCGTGGGTGATCTCGTCGAGGAAGGTCCCGGTGATTCGGGGCGGCGTCGGCATGTTCGGAATTATAGGCGGTCGCGGGGGTAGGGGGGTAAAGAGTAAGGAGGTAAGGCGAAAGGGAAGTCGGGCCGGATATTTCCTCGCCTTATCTCCTCACGCCTCACCCCCTTACGTAAAGATCACTCCCTGCCGAGAATCTTCTCGCGATACCGCTTGAAACCTTCCGTCGGTTCGACGGGGATCCCCATCGCGGAGGCGAGGGCGTGGGCGCGGCGTTCGATCCATTTGATTCGCGGGCCCGACATCAGCAACGCGACCCGGCCCGAGTTCCAGAGCAGGTAAGCGCGATAAAGCGTCCGCGGCTTGAGGGTGTTCTTCGGATCGCTCGCACTCTTGTCAGTCACTGAGAGCTTGATCGAGCGGAGCTGATGTACGGGGTGGATATGGCGGTTCTGCATCGGCCATAGGCCGGTCATCGTGATCACGTGCCGCTCATTCTCGTCGAACACGACCGTACGAACCCACAGCGCCAACAGCAACCCAACGATTGCCGGCGCCGCGCCCCCGGCCCACCAGAATCCGTGGCCGTCCATATAGGCCCACTTCACCATCGCGGTGACTCCAAAGGCAAGAAGCAGAATGCCCAGCACGCGGAGGCTAAAGTACGGTCGGTAAATGCGAGTGAAGAACATGCGTTCTCACAGAATAACGCGGATCGTCGGCGTCCGCGGGAGAAAGGGCCCAAAGAACCCAAATCCGAACCAATCCAAACAAACCCGGACGCGAAGCCCGGCCCGGTACACTCGCCCCCGGATGATTCCGATCGGCGACAACCGAATCAAGCGCACGATCCCCGCAGTGACGTGGACGCTCGTGGCGCTGAACGTGATCATCTTTCTTTGGGACCGCCAAGGCCACCTCTTCGGGGGCAACATTGTCTTCGCCGACCTCGTCATGCGCCCGCGCGAAGTTGTCGCCGCCTTTTACCACGGGCAGGACCACTTCCCCCTCACCACGATCTTCACCGCGATGTTCTTGCACGGCAACCTGCTGCACGTGACGGGAAACATGATCTTCCTCCTCGTGTTCGGCAGCTCGGTAGAAGCCGCCGTCGGGTCGTGGCGATACGCGATCTACTATCTGTTCTGGGGCGTGTTCGCCGCCGCGACCCATATCTACATCGACCCCACGTCCACGATCCCCACCCTTGGTGCCTCGGGCGCGATCGGCGGCGTGCTCGGCGCTTACTTTCTGATCTTCCCCGCCAGCAAGGTGGAGATTCTCGTGCCGATTCTTGCGTTCCTATCCTTTGAGCTCAGCGCGTGGATCGTGCTCGGCCTCTGGTTCCTGTATCAGATTTTCGTCCCGCAAGACGGAGTGGCCAACTGGGCCCACGTCGGCGGGTTTCTCGCGGGCATGATCACCGTGCTGGTGATGGGGGGTCGATCCACGATCCTCAAGGGCCGCGAGCGTGAGTTTGAAGAAGATGAGTTCTAGCCCTCCCTCTGCCCCTTCCAAGCTGCCGGTCTGGCTGCTCCCTTGCATCGTTGTTACGGCGCTGGTCAGTTCGTACGCGATTCGGAAGCGGATTCAGGTGGAGTCCCTCAACAAGGCCACCAGCCTCTCCGTCGAGATGGAGACCGTCGAGTCACTCGCCGCCGCCGAAGGGAAGCCGGTTGACGAGGCACTGAAGGCGCTCAAGGCGCAGGGCGTCAACGCCGTGGTCCTGGGCGAGGAAAACATTACCGATCTCGTACTTCAGGGAGAGGCCACGTTCGGGCCAAGCGGGCTGACCGTCGGGTCGCCCTACGTCAACGGCGTCGCCAGCCTCAACAACGATATGACCACGCGGGTCACCCGCGGCCTGTCGCTGCGCTTTGCCAACAAGCCGTTCACCTACGACTCGGTGAACCATGTCTTCACGTTCAGACCCGGAACGCCTTTCTCGATGGTCCGGCAGTGCCCCATCGGCCTCAATCCCGATCAAGCCCTTGAGGCCCAGAAGGCAGGGATGATCATCATCGGCCGCGCCAACAACCCGGCCGGCGTCTCCGAGGACTACGTCCGCGGCACCCTCGCTTGGATGAACGACCTCGGCGCCACCATCTTCCTCCCGATGGGGGATCAGGTGCTCGGCCGGCGCGACGCCCTCGGGATCACCGAGGAGACCCTGGCGGGTCGCCATATGCTCTACGCCTCTCCCGAGTTCACCAAGATCGGCGGCGATTCGAACATCGTCGACAAGATGCCCGAGAGTGTGGTCAGGCTCCACTCGGCTCAAGCTGCCGAACTCGACAAGCTTCCCTACGAGGACGCGGTCGACCGCTACTCAAAAGCCGCGCGGGAGCGGAACATGCGCATCCTACTCCTACGCCCGGTTTCATTCGCGGCGGATCATCCGCTCACCGCCTTCACCCAGTTTGCTCACGACGTCAACGCGAAGATCCACAAGGATGGCGGCGCGGTTGGTAAGCCCAAGCCGTTTACCGACTCCAACATCCCTTGGCCGATCAAGCTTCTTTTGGCGCTGAGCATTGTGCCGACCGCCTTCTGGGTCGGCACGGTATTCATTCGAAATCGGAATCTGCAGATCGCCGGGGGAGCGCTACTCGTGCTCCTCGCGGTGGCGACCAAGGTGCATATTGGCCTGCAAGTCTTTGCCTTGCTCTCGGCGATCACCTTCCCCACCGCCGCGTTCCTGATCCTCGATCGCCGCGCGAACGTGGAGAATCCGAAGACCGGGGTCCTTCCGACACTGATTCACTTCCTGCTCACCACCGGGATTTCGCTGGTTGGCGGTTTGGCAGTGGCCGGCCTGCTCAACAGCCTCGCGTACTTCGTGAAGGCGAGCGAGTTTCAGGGGATCAAGATCGCGGTGTTCCTTCCGATCATCCTCGTTGGGACGTACTTCCTTTACCGGTTCCAGGACATGAAGACGGCGCTGAAGAGTCCGGTCACCTGGATCGCCGCCCTTGCCGCCTTGGGCCTGCTCATCGCGCTGGCGTTCATGAATTCCCGGACCGGCAATGACAACCCGGCTGGAGTGAGCGACCTGGAACTTAAGATCCGCAACGTGCTGGACACGCTCCTGCTCGTCCGCCCGCGCACCAAGTCGTTCATGATCGGCCACCCGATGCTCTACGTGGGCATCGCTTTGATGCTTTGGCGGGCCAAAACAGGTTCAACTAAGTACGGTGTCCTTGCCGCGATCCTGCTCACCGTCGGTGCGATCGGGCAGACCGACGTCGTCAACACCTTCTGCCATTTGCACACTCCGTTCATGTTAAGTCTGCTGAGGACCGGCGTGGCGATCGTCCCGGGTGTTATCCTAGGCATGGTGTTCTGGTTCTTGTTGAAGCGCGGACTGAGGCTCGATGGGGTGAAATAGGTTGGCGGTACATCTTCTCTTAGCAGGCTATTTCGGGAGCGGCAATCTCGGCGATGACGCCATCATGCTCGGGTTCGTTCAGGGCCTGGGCAACGCCGACGTCGAAGTCACCATCCTGAGTGGCTCGCCTGAAGAGACCTATCGCCTCTACGGCTTCCCCGCGATCCCGCGAAAAGACATCGCCGCAGTAAAGACCGCGATCCACCGCTGCGACGCCCTCGTCTTCCCCGGCGGCAGCATCTTCCAGGACGTCACCAGCGCCCGCAGCGTTAAGTACTACCAAGCCCTCGTCGGCATGGCGAAAGCTTCCGGCAAGAAGGTCTTCCTCCTCGGTCAAGGCGTTGGGCCCCTGAAGAGCTTCTTCGGTAAACGCTGGGCCGCTGACGCGTTCAATAAAGCGGACGGAATCACGGTCCGCGATCCAGGTTCGATGGCACTTCTCAAGGAGTTGGGGGTCTCGAAGCCCATCCGCGTCACCGCGGACAGCGCGATGCTCCTCCAAAAGCCGACCGACAGTGGAGAAGTTCAGAGCTTTGCCGTGGGCAACATGAAGACGGTCGGCATCTCCGTAAGACCCTTTGGAAAGGGCAAAGACGTCGTTACGCTTTTTAGCGAACTCTCGAAGAAACTGTTCGCCGCGAACTACATGCCCGTCCTGATCGAGATGGATCGGCATGAAGATGGACCGCTGATCCTCGAAATCTCCAAGGCGAACGGCGGCAAGATCCCCGACCTTCGCAAGCTCCAAACCCCTATGCAGGTGCAGCAGCGACTTGCTCGAATGGACGCAGTGATTGCGATGCGACTCCACGCAGGTGTCCTCGCGGCCACGGTCGGAATTCCGCCCTTCATGGTCAGCTACGACCCGAAGGTCACCGCGTTCGCGAAACTGCTCGATCTTGGCGCGGCCCCCTCGATGGAAGGCCTGAACGCCCAGCGGCTGTTCGATCTCTTCATTGACTTCCAACGCTCACGCGAGCGACATCAGAAGGTCCTCGACAAGCGGAGCGAAGAGTTGCGAGCGCAGGCTCAGGGAAACATCCAAGTGATTCTCGACTCGATGCTTTCGGCCCCAAAGGTCGGCAAGTAGCTTAAGCGCAGACGGTCAGCATTCGTTGAAGCGAGAGCAGGGCGTTTGCCCGCACGTTCTCGGGCACCACGACGTGGTTCATCACACGTCCGGCTACTAGCTCCTCCAGAACCCAACAGAGGAAGCTCGGGTGAATTCGGTACATCGTGCTACATGGGCAGATTTGCGGATCGAGGCAGAAGATGGTCTTGTCCGGATGCTCGTGATTGAGCCGGCTCACAAGATTGATCTCCGTCCCCACCGCCCAAACGCTCCCTGCGGGAGCTTCTTCGACCTTCCGGATGATGAACTCGGTCGAACCGGCGAAGTCGGAGGCGCTGACTACCTCCAATGGGCACTCAGGATGGACGAGCACATTCACATCCGGAAAATCTCTGCGCGCTTTCTCGATCTGCTCAACGGTGAAGCGCTGGTGGACTGAGCAATGTCCCTTCCACAGGATGAACGTAGCCCGATGGATGTCGTCTTCAGTGTTGCCCCCGAAAGGCTTGAACGGGTCCCAGACGATCATGTCCTTCTCCGGGTCGTAGCCGAGTTTGACTCCGGTATTGCGACCCAGATGCTGGTCGGGGAAGAAGAGAACTTTGTCGCCTTGTTCAAGCGCCCACTTCACCGCGGTGGGGGCATTGGTTGAGGTGCAGACGGTGCCGCCATGTTCTCCGACGAAGGCCTTTAAGTTCGCGGCGGAGTTGATGTAGGTTACTGGCACTACCCGGGAAGTATTGAGGATTGAGGATTGAGGATTTGAGGCGGCGTTGGCCGTTGGGCGTTGGGCGTTGGGACCGCTGCCCGTAAGGGCGGGCTCTGGCTTGCGCTCGGTACTCAGCACTTCTTGAATCTGCCGCCAAGCGTTCTTCACCTGAAACAGGTTCGCCATGTCCGCCATCGAGCATCCTGCGGCGAGGTTGGGGAGGATCACCTTTTGGCTGGGCGGGGTGAGGACATCCGCGCTCTCCGCCATGAAATGTACGCCGCAGAAGACAATGAACTCGGCATCCGGATGGGCGGCGGCGTCCTTGGCGAGCTTATAGCTGTCGCCCCGGAAGTCGGCGTGGGCAATGATCTCGTCGCGCTGATAGTGGTGGCCGAGGATCACGAGCCGCTTACCGAGGGCCGCTTTGGCGGCGCGAATTCTGGCGTCGGCCTCTTCGGGCGAGAGGTCGGCGTACTCCGTCGGGAGGGGAGCCTGGTACATAACTTTTCGTCTGTCCCGCGGCGTCTCCGCCGCTCGGCCGCCTCCGATCGGGGGCCAGCCTGGAGATCGAACAGTCGCTTCGCGACGGGGATGTTGTCCGACTTCCTGTCTCATTATACGTATCGGACGGGAGCGGGGTTGTGCCCCCATCGTTATCCTGTAAGGAGTGAATCGGGTGGCACGGTCTGTCGGGCGACATTCTGCTCAGGCAATTCCCACTTTGGAGCGCCCGAGCAGACCGTGCCACCCATAGTGAAGTCTGGTTAGGGAAGACGCGTCAACCGCCGGAGCGTCGCTTCCATGATCGGCACCGTCTGGGCGCTGACGGTGTAAACAAGCGCCTCGCGATACACCCGCTGCGCGGGATGGTTGACCGAATTCGCCGCGCCCGAGGTGGAAGTCACCGCCGCGTGAGCGCATCGGACCGCGAGGTCGATCGCCCAGGCTCGGACCTGCAGCCTGGCCTCGGTGGTCTCCTCGCTCGCGTCCTGTTGCGCGTCCAATGTCTCCTGGCGGCAACGATTCAGTTCGTCAAGCAGCGCCGCATGGGCCGTGACGAGGAAGTCAAGATTCTTCTTCACCGCATTGGTAAGCAGGATGTCCAGACCACCCCGGGCGCACCCGATCGCGAAGTGACCTTGGAGCGCGATGTTGATCTGGTCGTTGTCGCGAGCCCACGTCGCGGGACGAACGAACGCGACCTTCTCTGGCGTAACCAGAAAATCTGAGAAGTCGACGGTGACGGTGTTCGCGGACTCCATCGCCGCCAACTTCATCGTCGGGGACACGCTCACTCCGGGTCCCGAGACCAGGGGGACAACCCCGAATACCGCGCGACCGTCGGGCAGGGCCGCCCCGATCAGAAACTCTGGATAGAAATCCCACCCCGTCACCCAGGGCACATGCCCATCGAGCCGGTAGCCATCTGCCGTTTCCGTCGCCCGCATGATCGGCGGTCCCCGCGGCGAAGTTGACTGAACCCGATGCCCACCAGTCGCTCGCCGCTTCCCATCTTCGGCAGGTATTCCTCAACAAGCTCCCGGTTCTCAGAACCCCGAAGCATCGACCCGGCGCTCTGGTGCTGGGTCTGGAGAAACGCAAGCGCGCCGCTGGTCCGGGCCACTTCCTCCTGGAAATCGCGGAAAGTCGCCTCATTCACTCCGGGCCCGCCAAGATCCATCGGCCGCTTAAGGGCAAGGAAGTCCAGTTTGCCGAGCCCATTCAGCGCGTCTCGAAGCGCCTCAGGGTCCTGATCGATCCGCTGAGCATGAGGAGCCACCTCGTCGTTCAGGAACTGAATCGCGCGGGCAAGAACTTCGGCATCACCGGGCATTGCCTATTCTACGGTCCCATGCCGATGATGGAGTTGATGGGCCTGATGGAACTGATGGAATTGACGAACGGTCATGCCTGAAGCACCGGGGTCGATGCGAGCCAACGGTGGAGAAGACCGTCTCGAGGCCACCTTTCCGATCAATTCCATCAGTTCCATCAGGACCCCTCAATTCCATCAAGAACCGAGTGTGCCAAAATCATTCATGCCCACCGTTCGCGTCTACGTCACCTTGAAGCCGCAGCTTCTCGACTCGGCAGGAAGGACGGTCGCGAGTGCGCTTCAAAAGCTTGGCTACTCCGAGCTCGAAGAGGCGCGGATCGGCAAGATGATCGAGCTCAAGATGAGCGATGCGAGCGATGCGCGGATCAAGGAGATGTGCGACAAGCTTCTCGCCAACCCGGTGATCGAGGACTATCGATTCGAGGTGGCCGAATGAAGGTCGCCGTCCTCAAGTTTCCCGGCTCCAACTGCGACCAGGACGCCTACTTCGCGCTCCGCGAAGACATCGGTGTCGGTGCCGAATACGTGTGGCATGAGGAGACTTCCCTCGCCGGATTCGACGCGGTGTTCGTCCCCGGAGGCTTCTCCTACGGCGACTACCTGCGGTGCGGCGCAATGGCCTCGCGCGCGCCGATCATGGACGAAGTCCGACGGTTTGCCCACGAGGGGCGGCCGGTCATCGGAGCCTGCAATGGATTCCAAATTCTGTGTGAGGCGGGCCTCCTGCCCGGTGCGCTGCTGCTGAATGCCGGTCAGAAGTTCGTCTGCCAAAGCGTGACCCTCGGGGCCGTGAATCGCACCTCGCTCTGGACACAAGGCGTCGACCGTGAGATCCACATCCCCATCGCCCACGGCGAGGGACGATATGTCGCCGACGAAACCGCGCTTCAGAAGCTCAGGGATAACGACCAAATCGCGTTCCGCTACTTGGGTTCGAATCCGAATGGCTCGGTCGACGCGATCGCCGGCGTTCTGAACGAAAAAGGCAACGTCCTCGGCCTCATGCCCCACCCAGAGCGCGCCACCCGCGACCTCCTCGGCTCAACCGACGGTCGGCTGATCCTGCAGGGCCTCGCGCTGGCACTGGCGGTTTGATTCGTGATTCGTGATTCGTTCTGAACACCCTGCCCGCGATAGCATCCGAATCACGAATAACCAATCGCCAATCACGAATTCCCTTCACATCGTCATCGGACCGCCCAGCGAGTGGACGCGTCGGGCGTAGTCTTCCATGCTCACCGTCGCCTCGAACCGGAGGTTGTCCGCCGGGCGCTCATAGACCAGCGTCACCGTGCCGTTCAACTGGTTCAGTCTCAACAGACCCGAACGCGGGTCCCGCGCCTCGACCGGCCAACCGTGAATCACGTTGTACAGAGTTGTCCGATCCGTACGCACCTTTCCCGAGACCAAGTGGTCCGCATCGTAAACCCCCACGTCGATCCGCCCCTCGTCGGCAAGCCGTAACTCGAACCGATGAGGCCCAGGGACCGAGGACGCGGTGCAGGTGACCGAGTAACAGAGTGCATGCATCTCACCTTTGTATACGCTAGTCGGCCCCAACTTTGGAAGCGTCGGTAAACTCCCCGCATGAAATTGAAGTTGGGCCTACCGAAAGGGAGTCTGCAGGACGCCACGTTCTCGCTATTCGCGCGGGCCGGTTACGACATTAAGGTCTCTTCAAGGTCCTACCAACCGGTGATCGACGACGAGACGATCGAACCGATTCTCCTGAGGCCGCAAGAAATCCCGATCTACATCAACCAGGGAATCATCGACGCGGGTCTTACCGGTGCGGATTGGATCGCCGATTCCGGCGCGACCGTCCGTGAGCTGTGCGAACTCCGCTACTCCAAGCTCACCACCAACCCCATCAAGATCGTGCTTGCCGTCCACCAGGATGCCCCCATCCACAGCGTCAAGGACATGCAGGGCAAGCACATCGCGACCGAGTACATGAAGCTGACCGAGCGCTACCTCGCCGCGAACGGCGTCGAGGCCAAGGTCGACTTCTCCTGGGGGGCCTGTGAAGTCAAAGTCCCCGCCCTGGTGGACGCGATTGTCGTGAACACGGAGACCGGCAACTCCCTCCGCGCCCACAACCTGCGCATCGTCGAGACCCTGATGACCTCGACCACCCGCTTCGTTTGCAACGAGGACGCCTGGAAGGACGATTGGAAGCGCGAGCGTCTCGAATCGCTCGAAATCCTGCTCACCGGGGCGATGAACGCGGCTAAGCTCGTCGGCCTTAAGATGAACCTTCCGAAGGCTCAACAGAAAGAGATTCTCGGTCTTCTACCGTCCCTTAAGAACCCGACGCTGTCGCCGCTCGCTGACACCGACTGGCTCGCCGCCGAGGTGATCTTGAGCGAGAAGGAAGTGCGAGAACTCATCCCCGCCCTGAAGCGCGCGGGCGCGACGGGACTGGTCGAATACCCGCTCAACAAAGTCATCTACTGAGTTTCGGAGCACCTGTCAGTCACCAAAGGAGCGGCCAGAACCACGTAATATTGCTGTGCAGAGCACTACCGTATCTGGCCCTATTAACTTTGCGGTTTTTCGCGCCGATTCTCGCGCCCTAGATTCAAACAAACCGCCGGATCATAAAGGTCCTTGATACGTGCACCTTTCCCTCTGAATCTTGGCCAGTTGCTCGCCGATGATCCAAATACAGGCAGCCAATTTTGAGCCCTCTTGCCGTCCGACGGCGAGAGGGGCGATCTGTTGGATTCCACGCACTTAGGGCTTTCCTCGCGGTATTGCGGGGGGCAACAAGACACACCGCGCGGAATACGCCTCTTTGGAAGGTTCAAATGGCGTTCGGATCAAAACTCGGTTTTCTCTCCCTTCTCGCAGGAATCGCAGCCTTTGGCAGCGCGTCGGACTTCAGCGGCAGTAGCCGGGTGATGGACGTCATGCGTGCTCACCTCGACCGGGCGCAAGCCTGCTTCGAGAGCGGAAACCTTGATGCCGCGCTCGCCTACACCGACTCCGTGATCATGGATCACCCCGAGCGAATCTACATTGACACGACCCGCACCTGCAAGAAGCAGAAGTCGGTTGCCGAGCAGGCTTGGCGAGAAGCCGTCCAGCTCTGGCAGGATTCTCTTCCAAGCGCAATCAACGTGGTTTACGTCGACTCTGCCGAGAAGGCCGACGTTGTGATCAACTTCAATCCGGACGTGATCAGCGAAGGCATGAACGTCGCGGGGAACATCCAATGGCGACGCGCGATCGTAGCCGACACCAGCGGTCATATGCAGTCCAGCGTGACCGCCACGATCCAGGTCCGCACCTCGGACCCATCCGGGCGAAAAGAGATGAGCCTCGAATTGATGCGCCATACGTGTGCCCACGAGATTGGTCACTTGCTCGGTTTGTCCGACAGCTACCGCTCAGGCGGCATCATGGGCCCGCTCGATCTTCAGGCCCCCGCCACGAAGCTAAGTGGCGAGGAGCTCTCGGCCATGCGCAACATGCGGGATGAAGCCCGCAAGCTCCGCCTGATGGCCAGCCTGGCTTCGATCCGCCGCTGAGTATAATTCCGTGTGCGCCTAGAAGATGCCCTAAACGCTGACGTGCTCGTTGGCGATGGCGCGAACGGCACCTGCCTCGCCGCTCTCGGATTTACTCGGCAGCCGTATGATCTGGCCAACCTGCTGGCGCCCGATCTCGTGCGCCAGGTTCACCGGGACTATTTCGATGCAGGTTCCGACTTCGTCGAGACCAACACTTTCGCCGGCAATCGGATCCGCCTCGCCGACCTAGGATTCGACGCCCGCGAAGTTTGCCTTGCCGGGGCACGGCTTGCCCGCGAAGCGGCGGGAGACCGCCTCGTTCTCGGTGCGATCGGCCCGTGCGGCAAAGCCCTTGAGCCAATTGGCCAGGTCACCGAAGCCGAACTTAAAGAAGCGGTGCGCGAACAGGCGCTGGCTCTCGCCGAGGGTGGCGTCGATGGGTTCATGCTCGAAACCTACATCGACATGGACGAACTGCGGTACGCGGTCGAGGCGATCCACGAGATCAGCGACCTCCCGATCATCGTCAGTAAGGCCTACATCGAAGACGGCGAGATGCTCGCGGAAGGGCTCCCGGTCCGATGCGCACAGGAGATGAGCGACCTTCATGTGGTCGCCGTGGGAGCAAACTGCATCGTCGGCCCCCAGCGGATGCTCGACCTCGTCCGGCAGATCGCCGAAACGACCGAGCTCCCGATCCTCGCCTTCCCCACTCCCGGGCTGCCTCAGCTCGTCAAGGGCCAGATCATCTATGATCAGCGTCCCGAGTATTTTGCCAAGGCGGCGCTCCGGCTCGTTGAGGAAGGGGCCAAGATCATCGGCGGCTGCTGCGGCACGACGCCTGATCACATCCGGGAAATCCGCCGTCTGCTTACCGAGCAAAAAGTTAAACCGAAGCCGCGCGGCATGGTCACACGCGAAGCCAAGGAGCATGCTCCCCTTCCGAGCAGCGAACCGAGCGAACTGGCCCAGAAGATCGGGCTGAAGTTCGTCACCGCGGTCGAGCTCGATGTTCCACGTGGACTGAATCTCGACAAGCTCCTCGCCGCCTGCAAGCAGATGAAAATCGCTGGAGCGGACGTGATCAACATCTCCGACGGAGCTCGCGCCCGACTTCGGGTGAACCCCGCCTCGGTTTGCACGCTGATCCAGCGCCAGATCGGCATCGAGACCACGATGCACTTCGCTTGCCGCGATCGCAACCTGCTCGCGATCCAGGCCGACTTGCTCGGGTGCCACGCCGTCGGCGTCCGCAACATCCTCGCGGTCACCGGCGACCCGGCCAACATCGGCGACTATCCAAGCGCGACCAGCGTGTTCGACATCGACGCGATCGGCCTGATCCGCATCTTGGACCGGTTCAACCAGGGAATCGACCTCGCCGGCTACTCAGTAGGCGTGCGATGCGCATTTACGATCTGCTGCGCCTTCAACCCGCTCTCCTCCGACGACGACCTCGAGCTTGACCGTCTGAAGCGCAAGGTCGATGCCGGTGCCAATGTGGTTTACACCCAGCCGGTATTCAACGAGAAGCTCGCCGAACAGACCGTCGAAATCTGCCGCAAGCTCGGCGTCCCCGTGTTCGTCGGCGTGCTCCCCGTCCGCTCCTCGCGGCACGCGGAGTTCATGCACAACGAAGTCCCCGGAGTCGAGATCCCCGGTGACCTGCGCACGAAGCTGGCCAACGCCCCCGATGACGCGACCGCGCTGGAAATCGGCATCGAGGAATCGCAGCGGCTGACGCGAACGTTGAAGGGAATGGCGCAAGGGATGTATTTGATGCCCCCGTTCGGGAACGCAAAGATCGCCCAGCGGGTTATGGAAGCCATCTGAGCCCATGCCCGAGCCGAAACCGAAAACCATCTCCCGCCGCAAACTGCTCGCCGCCGGGGCGCTGACCGGGCTTGGCGTTGCCGGCTTGGGGGACTTCGGCTCGCGGGATGTTGTCTTCGAGCGTCACGAATTGCGCCTGCCTCGCTGGGACGCCGATGGCTTTCGGGTCGCCATGCTCGCGGATATGCATCTGCGCGACGCCGAGGCGGTAGAACGGGCGCGGCATGCGACCGAACTCGCGATCGCTGAGAAGCCCGACTTGATTCTGAACGTCGGCGACTTCGTCAGCAAACTCGAAGCCGTCCAGCACGAATATCTCACCAAGGCTCTCGAACCGCTTCACGACGCCAAGTGCCCCTGCTACGCGATCATGGGCAACCACGATTACGGCAGCACCGTCCCGCGGATGGTCGTCGACATGGTGAACCGCTCGCCGATGAAGATGCTCGTGAACCACATCGCCGAAGTCGGCGGCGTGACCCTGGCAGGTTTCGACGACTGTCTGCTCGGCAATCCTGACTGGAACCTGCTCCGCGGCTGTTCGGTCTCCCACTCGCTGCTGAGCCTCGTCCACGAGCCGGACTTCGTGGATCGCAACGTCTCCTCGGTCAGCCTCCAACTCAGCGGCCACAGCCACGGCGGCCAGATCTGCCTCCCGGGAGGCTTCCCGATCCGCCTGCCCAGTGGCGCGGAGAAGTACTCGGCGGGCTACTACCCCGACGCCGAAGTACCCCTGTATGTCTCCCGAGGGATTGGGACGACGGGCCCGAAGTGGCGCATCTTCTGCCCCCCGGAGCTGACGATTTTGACGCTGCGAGGGGTTTGAGGAGCCGATCCGATTATAGAGTGCGGTGGCCTGCCACCGCTATGAATCAGCCGACCTGTCGGCGCACTTACACGCTCGCTTGTGGTTCCGCTCGCAGGCTTGCTCAAGAAAGCGGTGGCAGGCCACTGCACTCTATACTGACCATGACTGCGAGAGGGACGCGGCGGTCCTAAACCCGCCCGTACCGCAGATACAACAGCTTGCCATCTTCCGGCGTCGCCAGGTCAAAACCCAGCACCACGAGGGAGAACGGGTCAAATAGGAACCCGAGCCGAAACACCCGATCTTGGGCCTCAGCCGCAGCTTGGAGATCCTCCAGCGTGTGTTGATCGATCATCGTCGGTTGAAACACCACGATCTCGCCGCTCACCGAGAACGCACCTTCGCAGGAACCTTTGTGAAGAAACGTCCCGTTGGACCGAAGCTCAAGGGCAATTGCTTCGCCGGACTTCAGGAAGCGTTTGCGTTCGGTCGCCGTGAGTTCTTCCTCACGTCCCTCCCGAACCTGCCAACGCCCTTCATAGCGTCCGGCAAGGGATTTCATTGCCGCAATGCGGCAATCTGATCGGCATACCGCTCCTTCACAACTTTTCGCTTCACCTTCAACGTCGGGGTTAGCTCTCCGCTCTCGATGCTGAACGGCTTCTCCAGAATCGCAAACTTCTTGACCAACTCGAAGTTGGCGAGCGTCTTGTTCACCGCATCGATCTCTTTCTTGATCAACGCAAACACGTCCGAGTTCCCCGCCATCTGACCTTCTACCGCCGCAACCTTGCCATCTGTGGCCAGGCGTGCCTGAACCGCATCAAATTTCGGTACGATCAGCGCGACGCAGTACTCCATCCCGTCCCCAAGCACCACCGCCTCCTGAATCAGGGAGGATGCCACCAGCTTGTTTTCGATCGGTTGCGGGGCGACGTTCTTGCCGTTGCCGAGCACGAGGAGGTCCTTCTTCCGGTCGGTAATCTTGAGGTGCTTCCCTTCGAACTCACCGATGTCGCCGGTGTGGAAGAACCCCTGCGAGTCAATCGCGTTTGCCGTCTCTTCGGGCAGGTTGAAGTAACCAAGCATGAGACCTTTGCCCCGGATCAGAATCTCACCATCCTCGGCGATCTTGAACTCCATTCCGAGCGGATATCCGACCGTCCAATACTTGTTGTCCTCGGGCACGTTGATGCTCGACCCGCCTGTAGTCTCGGTGAGCCCGTAGCCCTGCAGGACGGTCAGACCCATCGCCATATAGAACTCGGCGACGTGCTGGGGCAACGCCGCGCCGCCGGAGACGAAGAAACGGAGCTTGCCGCCGACCTTCGCGCGCAGCTTCTTGCCCACGATTTTGTCGAGAATCCCCGCGAACGGAGCGAACTTGCCTCGCGCCCGAGCCGTGCCCTGGGCGATCGCCTGGTTGAACAGCCATCGGTTCAGCGGCGGAAGCTTTTCCGCCCCCTCTAGCGCCTTGTCGCGGAAGGACTCAAGGAAGCGCGGCACGCAAAGCAGGATCGTCGGCTGCGTCGCCACTAAGTCCCCTGCGAGGGACATGAGGCTCTTCGAATACGCGATGCTCGCTCCGACGATCACCGGCAGCCATTGGCCCGCGATCCGCTCATAAACGTGCGACATCGGGAGGAACGACAGGAACCGGTCGTTCTCGCTCAGGTGGATGATCTCGCCCGCCGCGATCGCGACGTGGAGCCCCGCCCGATGCGGGATCATCGCGCCCTTCGGCAGTCCCGTGGTTCCGCTGGTGTAGATGATCGTCGCCAGGTCTTCCGGTCCGGTGGCGTCGATCTCCTTGTTCCAGTCCGCCTCGTCAATCGCCCCCTTCTCGGCGAGTGCGCTCACGCTGTCCTCCGAGCCCTTCAATAAGATCGTCCGCACACCCTCAATCCCGGCGGTCTTCGCGACTTGTCCGGCATCGCCTGCCACGACCACCTTGGCCTGGGCATCCTTCACGATGTAGCTCGCCTGATCGCTCGGCAGGGTCGGATAGATCGGCACCACCACGATTCCCAGGCAGAGCGCGGCCCAGTCGGTGAACGCCCACTCCGGCGCGTTCTCACTGAGAATCACCACGCGATCGCCTCGCTTCAAACCGAGTTCACGAAGGGCAAACGCATAGTGTCGAACCGACTCGGCGAGTTCGCCGTAAGTGATCGGCCGGAAGGTCGACTTCTTTTCGGGTGCGAGCATCACAACCCGGTCAGAAAGTCGGGCGGAGGTGCGACGCAGTGCGTCGCCAAGGGAAGTCGCCGTTGAGTTCATACCCGCGACGATTGTAAACCAATCCGTGACCCCTGCGTCCGTTCCGTGGGACCAACGAGGAGTCTATTGGGCCAACAGATACTCTTTGACCGCGTCCCACGTGGCCGAGCCGATCGCCTGCATGCGCTTGCGGTTGACGTTGCGGACCTCGACCGCCTTCGCGGCCGGGCTCCCCATCATGTTCGACTTGTCGGTCGTGCCGAAGTAGACGCTCCCCGCCGTTCCCTTGAGTGCGTTCTTGCCGCTCGGGATAAGAGCATTCGTCTTCGGGTCGTAGCTCCAGTACTTCACTTCGACGTCGGTCTGGCTCTGAGACTTGTTCGGGCTGTTGAATATCTCGTTCGCGTTTCGGTTCTTCTGCGACCATTTGTCGACGCGAATCACCACAACGCGGTCAACTCCCTTCCCGATCTCGGAGTACGCCCTCAACTCGTCCTCGTGCCCCTGAAGGTTCCCCGGAACGGAGGCGACCGCCTCGATATCCGACTTCGCGAGATTGAACGAGACCCGCTCGAACACCGCGGTTTGGAGCGCCTCTCTCGCCTCCCCCTCGACCATGTCCGTGAATTTTGGTCGAGGGCCAATCTCGACGATCACCGCCCAGGTGGCCTTGGCCGGTCGGAGAAGAGTCAGGGCAATGATCGTAGCAAGCATGATTCTATAGACGCCGCACGGACGCAAGTTGGTCGTAGTTCATTAGGCTCTCCGACGTCCTCGGAGCATCGCCAAGACCCCCAATCCAAGGACCGCGAGTGCAGCAGGCTCCGGAACCGCCTGCGTCTGGAACTGCACGAACAATGGCGCGGAGAAGCCGGTCGCTGCCCCGTTCAGGTTGTTGCCCGCGGTCGAGGAGATCGCGTCGGTCACGCCGTTGGCGAAGTCTCCGGAGGCGAAGAACGCCTGCAATGGCGTCGAGGTGGAGCCATAGCCGTTCAGACCGATCGTGAGCACGAGGTCGTCGCCGGGATGAAACACGTAGTTCGTGCTGAAATTGATCGTCGCCCCGAAGGAATGCGCCCCGGTCAGTCCGCCATCCGCCTGGAACGAATTCGCGTTCAGCGTAAGCGCGCCCGTCCGAACCGTCGTCTTGGTCGCGACATCCTGTCCAAACGAGAACGCCGAGGTCCCACTTAGGAATTCGCCGTCGCTGCGAAGTTGGGCCGAGGCTTTGGAGAGGATCACCGTGTAGTCGGAGAACGTGATCGCCGAATCAGGCCAGCTTGAACCGACGTAACCCGCCGGACGCCAGTTCTCGCCGATGGCGAGGCGAAGCTGCATCCCCGTAATCGTGACCGGAGCCGTGACCCCGGTGAAAGTCGAAGTCGAATAGTACGCCTGATAGGTGCGATCCGCGTTGCGCAGCGGCGTATTGAGGCCGCTGGTCACGGCGTCTTCCACGCCGATGTTTGGCGCGATCGTGTCCGCCGTCGCCAGGCCCGCAAGCAAAATGGCCGAAGCCGTAAACAAAACTCTCACTCAATCCTCCTAAGACCGTGGCGAACCAAGTGCCCGCCAACCAATACAGGGTAACTGCACCTTTCGAATGCATCAAGCAAACAAAGGAGAACCCAGCATATTGACGCGCCCAGGCACCGCTAAAGTTGGTATGGGGCCGGATTAGAATCTAACCCGAACCCCGAACGAACCCGAACGCGGAGCCTAGTAGTGCCAGTCGACATTCAGGGCTTGCTTGGCGTGCTTTTCGATGAACTCACGTCGCGGCTCGACCTTCTCACCCATCAGGCGGCTGAACATCTCCTCGATTTGCAGCTCGAACTGCTTGTCGAGCCTGACCTGCACGAGGCGGCGCTTGTCCGGGGCCATCGTGGTCTCTTCGAGGTCCTCGACGTTCATTTCGCCCAGACCCTTAAACCGAGTGACCATCGGGTCCTTCTTCTTGCTGCCCTTGAGCTGCTTGTAGATCTCGTCGCGCTCCTTTTCGGTCATCGCGTAATGCCGCTCGTTGTTGCCCGATTTCACGACGAACAGGGGCGGCTGGGCGAGATAGACGTGGCCCTCCTCGATCAGCGGCTTCATGTAGCGATAGAAGAACGTCAGCAACAGCGTGCGGATGTGCTCGCCGTCGACGTCCGCGTCGGTCATGATGATGACCTTGTCGTACCGGAGCTTGCTGAGGTCGAATTCGATCTCGCGCTCCTTCTTGTCCTTCTTGCCCGCGTTGCTGTGGGCGTGAAGCTTGTTGGAGCCATTGCCGTTGGTCGGCGCGAATTCCAGCTCGGCCTGCTCATCCTCGTCGGCATCCTTCTTGGAGCCACGGCCGAGAGTGAGGTCGATGCCGACGCCGAGCGCCGCGATCATCGCTTTGATTTCTTCGTTGTCGAGCGCCTTGTCGATCCGAGCGCGCTCCACGTTGAGGATCTTGCCTCGCAGCGGAAGCACCGCCTGCGTCATACGATCCCGAGCGCCCTTCGCCGATCCACCCGCCGAGTCACCCTCGACAAGGAAAATCTCGCACTTGGAGGCGTCCTTGCTCACGCAGTCGCTGAGCTTGCCGGGGAGGCCAAACGTGTCCATCGCCGAGCCGCGGCGGATGCTTTCCGCCGCCTTGCGAGCGGCTTCGCGGGCGCGCTGGGCGGTGATTCCCTTTTCGACGATCCTGCGGGCGATGTTCGGGTTCTCTTCGAGGAAGGTCATCAGACCGTCGCCAACAAGCGAATTCGTGATTCCCTGCACCTCAGGCGTAACCAGCTTGACCTTATCCTGAGAGTTGTAAGACGGATTCTCGAGACGCAACGAGATGACCGCGGTGAGACCTTCACTCACGTCGTCCGCGCTGAGGTTGTTGTCCTTCTCCTTCAAGAAGTTCATTCGCTTGGCGTACGCGTTGATCGTGCGGGTCAAGGCCGCGTTGAAGCCAGAAACGTGCGTGCCGCCATCCGGGTTGTGGATGTTGTTCGAGAACGCGAGGACGGTGTTCGAGTACGCGTCGTGGTACTGCAGCGCGACCTCCGCCTCGGTATGCTCCTTGATCCGCCGGAAGTAGATGACGTTGTGGAGGGTCGTCTTTCCGTCATTGATGTCCTCGACGAGTTGCGGGATGCCGCGCTGATAGAAGAACGTCTCGTCCTCGTCCGGCTTCTGCTCGTCAATGAACTGGAAGCTCACCTTCGGGTTCAGGTAGGCCAGTTCCCGCATCCGGGTCTTGAAAATGTGGACGTCGTACTCGAGTTCGTTAAGAACCGTCGGATCGGCCAGCCAGTGCTGCGTCGTGCCGGTCTCTTCGAGCGGCACCGTGCCGATCTCCTTGACGTCGTAAACCGGGATGCCCCTCTCGTACCGCTGGATGTAGATCTTGCCGTTACGCCGAACGGTCGATTCCATCCAAGCCGAGAGCGCGTTGGTACAGCTCACGCCGACGCCGTGAAGGCCGCCGGACGTCTTGTAGCCGCTTCCTTCGCCGCCGAACTTACCGCCGGCGTGGAGCACGGTCATAACGACCTGTAGCGCGCTCACGCCCATCTTCTCGTGCTTGTCCACCGGGATGCCGCGGCCGTTGTCCTTGACGCTGACCGAGTTGTCCTCGTGGATCGTGACCTTGATCGTGTCGCAGTGACCCGCGAGCGCTTCGTCGACGGAGTTGTCGAGAACTTCCTTAAAGAGCTGGTGCAGACCGCGGGAGCCGTTGTCGCCGACATACATGCCCGGACGCTTGCGAACGGCCTCAAGCCCCTCAAGGACCTGAATCTGGTCAGCGTTATAGTCGCCGATGACTTTGCTGGTGAGCTCTTCGATCTCTCTCAGCTGTTCATCGGAATCATTCAACTGATCGTCGGAATTTGGGTCTTGATTGTCGGACATGGGAGTGGTCGCAGCGGGACATCTAGAAGACGTTTCACGGCCCCGATTTGAATCTAAATTGTACCTGATTGACGGGCGTAAGATGAACCCCCTTGAGGGGCTCGGGGTGCCGCCCGTCACCTATCGATCTAGACCGATTTCGTTTCGGCTCGCGACACTTCGAAGATCGGGCGCCACGGTTTGCCCTAGGTGTGGCCCTGTAAGACGATCGGAGACTCGGTCGCCGATCTTCGGCAGCGATCCGGTGAAGTACTCATCGAGGTTGGCGACGTGGAGAAAATGAAGCTTGAAATGGAGAAAGTTCCAGCCCTTATAGCGGCGCCTAAGTGACCATGTGCCAAGCCGGCGAACCTGCGCTTCCACCCAACACCCTACATCCTGCTTTCCGACTGAACTATCGCCTCCTCGGGTTGCCGGGACGAACATCTTCTCGTTCTGCCGCTCTCGGCCAGTCCAAGGTAAGTCACTGTTGAGAAGTTGAACGACTTCGGTAGTGCAGAGCGATTCGTCAGGGAACGATGATTCGGCGGAGTTGGAGTCCTGCTCCATCCGGATCAACATTGCTGAGGTCCGGAACGAGCAGCCCTGAATTGGCACAGATTAGGAGCGGTTCGAGAGCTTCCAGATATTGTTGCCGCTTGTCTCCCCCTTTTCGATGAAGACAAGCGTCGCGTTCTCTCCCCAAATTCCGCGAAATTGCTCGGCCGGCGGAATCGAGACATTCTGGCCCATTTTGAGAACCACGAAGTCGCCGTTCTCGAAAATCAGCACTCCCTCGTTCTTCGACGGAGTTGGTAGCAATACTGACTGCCGAAGGACAGTGGGGCGCTGCTTATCGGGGCTGAGCCCGGGGGTCGCCAGCTTGCGAAGAATAGCCGAGCATGACGAGTGAAAGGACCAGCAGTCCGGGGAAAAAGCGATTTGCCACAGCGAAACAAGACGAACCAGGTGCCGAGTTATTACTGAGAGAATCTCGAATTATTGTGCTGCTTTGGGCTTGACGATCACAGCGAACAGCCGAGGTCGTGGCAACATCTCGATTTTGAGTGCGGATGGTTGGTTGACTTCCAATATTCCCGCGCTTCATAGGACTGATGCTCCGCCGCGACGCCCAAATCGAAGACCGCACGCTGGTCTTCCTGCTCGACCAGAAAACGCATGAGCTTTGCATCCGCCTGATGGCCCCGTGGCAACGGCCGGGCGCGAAGGGCCAGCCCACCGTTACCGAGCCGACCTTCCTAGCGCCGAAGGGCTAGCCGTGCGGGAGGAACGGTCAGGAGGGCCCAATTCAGAGCCGTAGAACGCTCGCGTTCCTCAGCGCCTCTGCCGGTGCAGGAGGCAGAAAACCCGAAGCTGGGACCTCCAACACCCCCGTCGTCTCCCGAACAAAATCGCGCAGATACTTCAAATGCCCCGCACCATACAACACGAGCACCCGATCCGAATCGGAGTCGATGCACCGCCGGATGTTCGCCCAGATCCGCAAATTACGCGTAAACCATGCGGCGGTAGTCTCGACCCCCGGAAACTCCAACCCGTCCGTGACCTCGACCGCGTCGGCATACAAACTCTGCGACAAAGCAATCATCGCCTCCGAGTTGTGAATCGCGAGGATCTCCCCGACCGAGTAACACCGGTCCCACTCCTCCATCATCGGCCCGATCGTGGAGATCAAGTGATTAGCGCGGGTAAGCCAAGCATCGTTCCCGTGCGCCTCGGCGAACGTAAACAGCCGCTGCCCATCCCAGTCGAGTTGGTAGTCCACCGGATACAGCCGCTCGTGGCCGAGCCGCTCAGCAAGGCGAAATCCGATTTGCTCGATCTCGTTCGCGCTAAGCCCGATCCCACCACTACGGTAAGCCACATAACGCTCCCCGATCGAAGCGCTCTCCACCGTCGCCTCGACACAAATTTGGGTCGGCGCAAACTCCGCAAGCCTCGCCACCACCGCCTCGATCTCCGCCTGACGCTCAGCCCCCAGGGTGTCCCGAATCGAGGTCTTCACCAAGTCCAACCCCGGGTTGGCCATATGATAGGTCCCAAGAATCATCACCTGCGGCTCGGTCTCCTCGCTCATAACCGATTCTAGCGTCTCCCCTTCCTCTTATCGCAAGGGTTGTAGTCTGGTCTCCCCTTCCTCTTGCCCGAGGCAGTCAGTGCACCGAGCCCCTCCGTCCCATCCGACTGAAAGCATACAAGTGCTCGGACCTGGCCGAGCTTTTCAGCGGCGAGCCCGGACCCATGGTTGGAAACCTGCGCCACGATGAAGGGCCGTCATAATCGAGGGGATGAGCCTGTACGAGTCGCTGCTCCGTCCGATCGCATTCCGACTCGATCCCGAATGGGTTCACGAACGGGGACTAAAGCTCATCTCGCGCGGGCTCGTCTCCGGCAAGCGGATCGAAGACCCGCGCCTGCGGCAGACCCTGTTCGGCGTCGACTTCCCAAACCCGCTCGGGCTCGCCGCCGGGTTCGACAAGAACGGCCTCGCCCTCGACCATTGGCACCAACTCGGGTTCGGGTTCGTTGAGGCTGGCACCGTCACCGCGCACCCACAGCCCGGCAACCCGAAGCCGCGCATGTTCCGCGTGCCCGAGGTCCAAGGCGTCCTTAACCGCCTCGGATTCAACAACCGCGGCGCCGCCGCGTTGGCCGAGCGACTGAAAGCCGCCAAGCCCCAGATCCCCGTCGGGATCAATCTGGGCAAATCAAAGATCACTCCGCTGGAGGAGGCGGCGCAAGACTACGCAACGAGCTTCCAAGCGCTCCACGCCTACGGCGCGTACTTCGTCGTCAATGTCTCCTCGCCCAACACCCCGGGCCTCCGCGACTTACAGGAGAAGGGCGCTCTGCGCGAGATTTTCGCCGCCATCAAGGCGATCGACGCCAACCGCCCTCTGTTCGTAAAAGTCGCCCCCGACCTCACCTGGGAGGCCCTCGACCAGGTGGTCGAGGTCGCCCTAGAAGCAAACCTAACCGGCATCATCGCCACCAACACGACGATCTCCCGAGAGGCCCTGCCGCCGGGACACAAGCTGCGAGAAGAAGCGGGCGGCCTCTCCGGCGCCCCCGTGAGGGAGCGAGCCCAGGAGGTCATGGCCCACCTCTACCGCTCCGTCCCCCGCGAGACGATTCTGATCGGCGTCGGCGGAATCTTCACCGGAGACGACCTCTACGCCCGCATCGCCGCCGGAGCCCACCTCTGCCAGCTCTACACCGGCTTCATCTACGGCGGCCCCGCTACGGTGCCTAAGGCGCTCAAAGGGCTTGTTGCACGGATGGAGAGGGAAGGCGTTAAGTCGTCGGCGGAGTTGCGCGGGTCCCTTCAGTGATGGAGGTGAATTTTGGAATTGTCATCCCCAGGATGATTGTGCCGAGGGATCTGACAGTAGTTGCCGCATGTACGTACAAGCAACGAGTGCCTCCGGTCAGATTCCTCAACGTCGCTAGGGCTCGCTCGGAATGACACCGCCTCCATTAAGAAACGAATCAGCGACCCAGAATCAACGTCACGTTGTGACCGCCGAAGCCGAACGAGTTCGATGCCGCGTACTTGAACGTCGCGTCCCGCGCCACGTTGGGCACGTAGTCGAGGTCACACTCTGGATCGGGGGTCTCGTAGTTAATCGTCGGCGGGATCTTGCCGTCGCGCATCGCGAGCAGGCAGACCAAAGCCTCGATCGCCCCCGCCGCACCCAACGTGTGGCCGATCATCGACTTGATCGAGCTGACCGGAATCTTGTAGGCGGCTTCGCCGAGCGCGTTCTTGATCGCCAACGTCTCGAGCTTGTCGTTGTAGTAGGTCGACGTGCCGTGCGCGTTGACGTACCCAATATCCGAGGCCGCCAAACCAGACTGCCGCAAAGCGATCTTCATGGAGCGCGTTGCGCCGCCCGCGTCGGGAGAAGGTTGGGTGATGTGATAGGCATCGCCCGACATCCCGTAGCCAAGAATCTCGCCGTAAATCTTTGCCCCACGCGCCACCGCGTAGTCGTAGTCTTCCATCATGAAGACCGCCGAACCCTCGCCGATCAGGAAGCCGTCGCGGTCCTTATCGAACGGGCGCGAGGCATGCGCCGGATCGTCGTTGCGGGTGCTCATGGCACGCGCCGCGCAGAAGCCGCCGAGGCCCAGTTCGTTGATCGGAGCTTCGCTGCCGCCCGCGACCATCGCAATCGCGTCGCCGCGCTTGATGATGTGATAGGCGTCACCGATCGCGTTCGAGCCAGTGGCGCACGCCGTGACCACGCAGGTGTTTGGACCCTTGAAGCCGTGGATGATCGAGACCATGCCCGTGCCCATGTCCGGAATCATGTAGGGCACGAGGAACGGAGAAACCTTGCTCGGACCGCCTTCGACCTGCCTCCGATGCTGCTCACCCATGTACGTGAGACCGCCGATGCCGGAGCCGATGAGGACGCCAATGTCTTCCTTTTCGTCCTCAGTCGGTTTGATCCCCGAATCGGTGATCGCCATCGATGCCGCCGCGATCGCAAATGCGATAAAGCGGTCGATTCGCCGCGCTTCCTTCCTATCCATCCAATCTTCGGCGTTGAAGTCCTTGACTTCCGCCGCGATGCGGGTGGTGTACTCGGACGCGTCAAGCAGGGTGATCGGGCCGACAGCATTCTCCCCCGCTAGCATGCGGGGCCAGAATACGTCCACACCCGTTCCGAGCGGAGTGACGCCGCCAATGCCCGTCACCACAACTCGCCCGGATGGTTTCGGCCGGTCCGCCATCATTACGCTGCGGACTTCTTGCTGATATAGGTCACGGCGTCGCCCACCGTCTTGATTTCGCCCACCTCATCGTCGGGAATCTCAATTCCAAATTCGTCTTCGAAAGCCATTACAAGCTCTACTACGTCGAGACTGTCCGCACCCAGGTCCTCGGTGAACGAAGCGGCCTCTACGACCTCCTCTTCCTTCACACCCAGTTCCTCAACGGTCACCTTCTTTACTCTGTCAAAAATGTCCTGCGACATGCTCCCGACAATACCTCGGAATTGGCTTCCGCGGGTGCCTACTTCGCGCGGATCAGGGTGAACGTCCCTCTTTCTCGAATTCCCGCCCTCGCGGTGCCACGGCTTGGCCAGGACCGAAGATGCCAGAGAAACCGGAAATGCTTCCTGGCAAGCCGTGCTCCTACGCACCGGCGGTAGAGACAACGCACGGTTTGCCGGGAAACGACTCCCGCTCAACGGCAATTCCAATCCCGGCCAAACCACGGCACCGCAGATCCATTTAAGCAAATGAAGGTTGGCACCGCACTAGCGGGTCGCCATCGGTTCAAGGCAGCAAAGAAAACACTTCGACCGAAACCCCTGCGCTGAAAACCTGATGGCACCACGGTCTTGGAGATAGGCCGGTGGAAGCCACCATGGTCTCGTCCATCTCAAAGCTCTCGACCCACGTAAGGTCATACGGCGGGTGAAACACCCGCCCCGTCGCAAAGCGACCGTCCTTCTGCGAGTACAGCAGGTACCGCTCGACGAGAAAGAAGTCGAGGGTCTCGGGCCCGGGCAACGGCAGCTTCTTGCCCAGCGTCACTTCCCCGATTAGTCGGGCAGTGGACCGGCGACGGTGCGTCTCGTAGCTCACGACGTCTCCAGCACGACGACAAACCATCCGAGCCGGATGATAAGGCAACCCGAAGAAACGGCGAGCATACGCGCAGGCGAACGGGTTCGCGGCATCGAGGGAGTAGAACCACACACCCGGCTCCTTGCCGTCGCGATGCGCGTAGGTTCGCACATTGGTCTCCGGGAACGCGTGGCAACCCGGCACTGCGGGCGTTCCCTCGAATCGGATGTTGGACATCCGAAACGGCACCAACCCTACGTACGCCCACTCCTTCCCGTCTTCGTCCGGATAGGTGTCGACCGTCAAGCCGATTGGCAACGTCGCCTGGATCTCGGCCGGCTCGACGCGGAAGTGCAAAAATGTGAGATCAAGCCAAGTCTGCCGCATCGCCGCGCGCCCCTTCGGGCGCTCCCGCAAGGCAAGGTATTCCTCGATCGGCAACATCAGGGCACTTCTTTGGGATGCGGCGCCGGAACGAAGATGAGCTTCGGCTCGCGCGCCGCCAGCAGGATTCTCTGCATCAGTTTCTCCCGCAAGACGAGCTCCTCGGCGTACGACTCCACCTCGAAGAAGCATTGCACCAGCACCCCGATCGACGTCTCCGTGAGGTCGTTCATGTGCACCACCGACCGCCCTTCCATCGCGCCCGTCGCCGGGTCTTCTAGATAGGCCCGAAGGGTGTCGATGAACCCCTGAATCGCCGCCGGAGACGAGTCGTAGGCGAATCGCACCGAGAGTTTCTGACGCCGGAAGCGCCGCGCCCCGAAATTCTCCACGCTCGCCTTGATCAGATTCGAGTTAGGGAGCGTGATCATCGAATCTTCGAAGGTCCGGATGCGCGTCGAACGCAGGTTGATCTCTTCCACCACCCCCTCGACCTTGTCGATCTTCACCCAGTCGCCGAGGGCGAAGGGCATGTCGAACAGGATCGTGAGCGAGCCGAAGATATTCTCGACCGAGTCTTTCGCCGCCAGCGCGACCACCAAGCCGCCGATCCCAAGTCCCGCCAATAGACCCGTCACGTTCACACCGAAAGTGCCAAGTGCGACCAGCAGTCCAATGATCTGGATCACAAACCGGACCAGCTTCCTGGTCACCGGCACAAGCAACCGTTCCGCGCGGGCGACATTGCTCGCCTTCCCCACGAGGACCTCGCAAACCGCGTCCCAGAGACCGAGAACGAAGAGCACGCCCCCCGCGATCGTGAGGGCTTCCGCCACCAATTGAAGGTTCAGTGCGGTATGGCGCGGCAACTCGAGCTGAGGCATTCCCGCGTACCAGATGAAGGTGAGCACGAGCAACCCCGCGCCGCGGCGGAACGAGCGCGCGGTCGGCTTGGCGAACTTGCCGTGGCCAAATCGCTCACGCAGCCGCATCGCCCGCCGTGCGAGGATCTGCGTGACCCCAGCGCCGAGAAGCGAGAGCACCAGCAGGATTCCGAGCCCGATCCACTGCCAGAGTGCGAGCCCCAGGAACATGGCGGAGAAGTGATCGCCGTATCGATCCGCCACCGGCTCTTGGGCAGACGTCACACCGACTCCTAGCAGGCATGCGACGCCGAGCAACAGCTTCTTCATGAGACCTTCTTCTCCAACCGAGAAAACCCGAGCGCCAAAATCGGAGCAAGGAAGAGCGCAGGAAGGTAGTTGGCGGTGTGCAAGTCCTTGAGCCCGATCAAGCCGATCCCGATCCCAACAAGAATTGCCCCGCCCGCCGCCGTCAACTCGTCCAGCATGATCGGATTATCCGCCACCGGCTTCAGCTTCCGGGCAAGCAACGTAATGACCGTCTGAAAGACAAAAAGCAGACCCGCCGTCACGAGCACCCCCGCCCCGAACGCAGCGGCCAGGAAGATCGCCGAAATCCCGTCCATCGTCGACTTGAGCGCCAACAGCTCGATCTTCTTCTCCAGCGCATCCTGCATGCACCCGAGCAAGGTCATCGGCCCGATGCAGAAGAGGACGAACGAAGTGATCAACCCCTCATTGAAGTGGGCGTTATTGCCGGGCAGGTGAGTCTTCGCCCAGTCCGCGAACGCGTCGATCCCGGCATGCATCCCCAGCGCGAGACCAATTACCCCGCCGATCGCCACCGAAATCGTCGGGACCAGCGAATTCTGGGTCTTGAGGAACATCCGAATCCCCATGCCAATCCCGCATAGTCCGATGCCGGTGAGCGCGACCTCCTGATAGCTACCCGGAATCAGGTTTCCCGCGGCAAGGCCAATCGATGCGCCGACCACCACCGTCGCCGTATTCAGCAAGGTCCCGCGCATGGGCACCATCTTACATCGTCGGACTGGGGTCGGGAGAACGCTTGGCCCGGTCCATCGCCAGCAGGATCAACGTCCAAGCTGCTTGAGCGAGGAGGAACAGCACGAACTGAACGTCGTGCGGCAGCGAGTAAATCGCTGAGACCATCGGGAACCAGAACCCCACGGCCCCCACAATAAACACCGCGATACGCGGGACCAGCGCTCCCTCCCGAATCGCCTCCCGCGTCCTTACGACGGAGAAACCCCGGTCGCGCCAGAGGAACATCAATGACGAAACCGGCATGTTCCAGAGAGGAGTGAACACAAGGATATCGAGCGCGACCTTCTTCGCCACCGTGGCGAAGTCAGGTGTGTTGCCAAAGAGGTACGCCTGAAGCATGTAGAACAGGTAGATCTCCACGCCAATGAACGTCCAGTAGCCAATCTCAAACAACAAGTCTGCCCCGCGACTCGGTGCCCCCTTCCAACCCACGACCGCCAGAAAGATCCGCGGAAGAACCATGCTGGCCACCAGCGTGCTGAAAGCGGCCCCCACCACCCCGCCCTGCGCGCTGAGGCTCGCCAGCCGCCCGCTGAACTCACGCACTGCTGGAACGGTGTAGAACAGCACCACCAACAAGATCGCCATCCCCTGGATTGCAAGGATCGGGCGAAGCGTCCGCTTCAGCGCATCAAGGCTAGCCGTCAGACCGGCGAGGAAAAGGGATTTCACTTGTTATGTAGGAAAGGAAGTGTGTCATCCCGAGGGAGCGGGTAGCGAACGCGAGGGATCTGACCGCAAACGGCACTTGCACGGAATCTCGCGCGGGCAATTTCGGTCGGGTCTCTCGCCTTCGCGACCGAGCAACCTCGGCACTACCACTACCACGAATGCTCAGCCATTCCGCGACGCGAAGTCGCCCATGAACGCGGCCAGGTCGGCGCAGCCCTGCACCGGGAACGCGTTGTAGATGCTCGCCCGAATACCGCCGACCGAGCGGTGGCCCTTCAGGCCATCAAACCCCGCCGCCTCGCTCTCCTTGATGAACGCCTTGGTCAAGTCCTCATCCGGCAAAGTGAACGTCACGTTCATCGTCGAACGCACCGGCTCGACCGCGTGGCCCTTGTAGAACCCGTTCGAGCGGTCGACCGTCGAATACAACAGCGCCGACTTCTGCTCGTTTTGCTTCTGCATCGCGTCAATCCCGCCGAGTTTGGCGACCCATTTGTAGACCAGGCCGCACATGTAGATCGTCCAACACGGCGGCGTGTTGTACATCGAGCCGTTCTCTGCCTGGACCCTATAGTCGAGCATCGGCGACAGCCCCGAAGGTACCTTCTCGATCATCTCGTCACGGATCAGCACCACCGTCGCACCCGCCGGACCCATGTTCTTCTGCGCCCCCGCATAGATCATTGCGTACTTGCTGACATCGACGTTCCGCGCGAGGATGTCGCTCGACATGTCGCAGATGATCGTGCCGGGATATGCCGGATCTTCCTTGTACTGAACGCCCTGGATCGTCTCGTTGCTCGTGAAGTGAACGTAGTTCGCGTTCGGCGTGAACGAGAGATCGCTCTTGGTCGGAAGTCGGTCGAAGTTCGTCGCCTTCGCGGTGTAGATCTGATTCGCCTTACCCTCCAAAGCGGCCGACTCGACCGCCTTGCTGCCCCAGGTTCCCGTCGTGATGTAGTCGGCCACCCCGCCACGCAGGAAATTCATCGCCAGCATCGTGAACTGCAGACTTGCGCCACCCTGAAGGAAGAGAACCCTATAGTCCTCAGGCACCGACAGCAAGTCGCGCAGACTCGCTTCCGTCTCCGCGATGATCGCCTCGTAGGCCTTGGAGCGGTGACTCATCTCCATCACGCTCATGCCGACGCCCTTGTAGTTCAGCAAACCCTCTTTCGCCTCCTCAAGCACCTCGACGGGCAGGGTGCAGGGGCCGGCGGAGAAGTTGTAGACGCGGTTGTACGGCTGACTCATGATCGAAGTTTTACCCGTTTGGGCGCTTTTCATCCGGCCCGGGTCGGGCATCATGGAAGCAGAAGCGATGCTGCTCAACGCCCGACTCTCTCCTGTCCTGCTCAAGAGCGAGCGGTTGATCCTCCGGCTTCCCCAGCTCGGAGACGCCGAGACAATGGCCGAGTTGTTCCGCGAGAACCGAGAATTCCTCCAGCCCTACTACCCGACCTTCGAGGCATCGATCTTCACTCGCAACGGCTGGACCGAGCGCATCCGGGCCGTCCACGAGGAGTTCCACATTGGACGCGGGGTGCGCCTCGTGCTCTTCCGCAACGATGCCCCGGGCGTTGCCATCGGCGTGGCGAACTTCACGATGATCCAGCGTGACCCCATGTACGGCTGCAATCTCGGATACTCGCTCGCCGAGTCCCAGCAAGGCCAGGGCTATATGACAGAAGCCCTCAAGCCCGCCATCGAGTACATGTTTGATCAGTGGAAGTTGCACCGAATCGCCGCGAATTACATGCCGTCGAATGCTCGAAGTGGCGCGGTTCTCACGCGCCTTGGCTTCCAGATCGAAGGCACCGCCCGCGATTATTTGCGCATTGACGGTCGATGGGAGGATCATGTGTGCACCGCGCTGCTCAACCCGGCTTGGACTCCCACCCATGGCGACTTCCGAAGATTCACCTAAGACCGCTTCGCCAAGGGTACTCGCGCTCGATGCCCTCCGGGGCCTCGCCCTGCTCGGGATGGCCCTCTCCGATTTCGTCCCGAAACTCCTCCCCGCATGGATGTACCACGGACAGAACGCGCCCCCCAGCAACGACACCGTCGTCACGATCTTCGGCATCACCTGGGTCGACCTCGTCTTCCCCTTCTTCCTCTTCGCGATGGGCGCGGCGATCCCCCTCGCGATCCGAGCGCGCATGGACCGCGGCGCGACATCCAAGGACATCGCCAAATGGCTCCTCATCCGAGGGGCGCTGCTCGCTGTGTTCTCCCTCGTGGATGAACACTTCCGGGCGGGGGTCTTCGCCACCACCCCGGATGCCACCGCCAATCTCGCCACGATCCTCGGCTGCGCGCTGATGTTCCTCATGTTCGCGAGATGGCCGGCCAATCCGTCAACTCCCGAGATGAACTCCTCCCCCGCCCCGGGGGGAGGCAGGGAGGGGGCGAACTCCCGGCGTTTCCAAACGACGAAAATCCTAACCTGGCTTGGCTGGATGGGCGCGTTCTTACTTCTCGTCTCCAGCCACTACGCCGACGGCAACCGCGGGTTCGCCAACTACCGGCTCGACATCATCCTGATGGTCCTCGCCAACATGGCTCTGTTCGGCGGCGCGATCTGGTTCCTCACCCAAACCAAGCCCCTCGTCAGGTGGGCCATCTGCGCGTCCGTGTTCATGATCTTTCTCACCAAGGACCTCGGCGGAGTCGGCACGACCATCTGGCAATACACCCCGATCCAGCACCTGCAAAAGGACCACTGGCCCTACCTCTTGAATTTCGACACCTGGCCCTACCAGCGCTTCGTGCCAATTGTGTATCACTTCGAATATATAAAGTATCTCTTAATCGTGATCCCTGGGACGATCTGCGGCGACCTCTATCGGGAACGCTTCACCGACAACGCCGAGACCTGGGAGCCCTGGCGCAGCCGAGCCGCCGGACTCATAGGTGTCGCGATGTCCGCGATCGCCACCATCGGGCTATTCGCCCGCGAAGTCGTCGCCACCACCCTGGTCCTCTTCGCCCTCAGCGCAATCTCCCTACGGCTGCTCCGCAAACCAGGCTCGGCCCTCGAGCAGAGAATCAGAAAGTTCGCTGAGTACGGCACTGCTTTCGTCGTCTTCGGCCTGCTTGTCGAGCCCCTGGGCGGTGGCATCCGTAAGGCCTCTCCGACCGCCAGCTACTTCCTCCTCACCACGGGCCTCGCGTTCTTCGCGCTCGTCGGGCTCAGCGTCCTGATCGACGTCGCCAAACGCGACCGCTGGATTCGCACCACCACCGAACTCGGCCAGAACCCGATCCTCGGCTACATCCTCACGACGAACCTCGTTCCCGCCATCTTCGGCCTGATCGCGGCCAACGAGTTCGCCGCCAAGCAAACCGACAATCCCTGGCTCCAATCGATCGTTGCGTTCATCGAGACGCTCGTAGTCGCCTACGCGGCCGCCTGGTTCACCCGCCGCAAGGTGTTTCTCCGAACTTGACCCTCACGCCCCACCTGATACACTGAAAGCCCCGTGCGACTCCTCGAACGACTTCCCGCCCTTGCGCACCGGGATTACCGAAACCTCCAAATCGGCTCGTTCGTGTCCAACATCGGCAACCGGATGCAGTGGGCGACCATCCTGTGGCAGGTCTATCACCTCACCGGCAGCAACGGGATGGTCGGCGCGATCGGCCTTTTCCAAGTCGTTCCGCTTCTGATCCTCTCTCTATTTGGGGGCCTGGTCGCGGACCAGTTCGACCGCCGCGGGGTCCTGCTTCTGACGAACCTCGGGATGGGACTCGTCTCCGTCCTGGCTTTTTACGTGACGCTTCGAGATGGGGACCATCTCGGCGTCGGCTGGCTGTATACGGTCGTCGCCCTGAACGCGGTCTCGTCGGCGTTTAACGGCCCTGCCCGTCAGGCGATGATCGCCTCCCTCGTCCCCGCGAAGGACTTCCCGAATGCGGCGAGCATCAACGGGATACTCTGGCGCCTCAGCGACATCCTTGGCCCGGTTCTCGCGGGCGTCCTGATCGCCTCGCCAGGAGCGGCGGGAATCTCTGGGCTGGCCTGGTGCTACCTGCTGAACTGCATCTCGTTCGGCTCCGTCCTCTTCGCCGTCGCCATCCTCCCCAAGCGCCCCGCCGATCTCGCGAATCGGTCGAAGTCTCTACGCGAAGTGCTCGCGTTCATCCATGAGGGACTGGTCTTCGTTTGGAACACCCGCGTGGTTCGCAGCGCCCTCTTTATCGACTTCTGGGCCACGATGTGCGCCGGCGCCGAAGCGCTCATGCCCGCGTTCTCGAACATCTTGAACGAAGGCGGAAGCGAACAGCACGCCAAGATCATCTTCGGCTGGCTCATGGCCGCCCAGGGTGTCGGGGCATTGCTGGCCTCGATGGTCTTAGCTTGGGCACCGACGATCAAACATCAGGGCCGCTGGGTGCTCGCGATGATCGCCTGCTACGGCCTCTTCACGATCCTGTTCGGCGTCTCGAACCACCTCATCACTGCGTTCATCTTCCTCGCCGCCATCGGTGCATCGGACATGATCTCGACGGTCATGCGGCAAACCATCCGCCAACTCGCCACCCCCGACGAGATGCGCGGACGCATGTCGGCGGCCTCGATGATCTTGCAACTTTCCGGCCCCAAGCTTGGCGATTTCGAAGCCGGAGAGCTCGCCGAGTTCACCGGCGCGCGCTGGTCGGTTGTCGTAGGAGGCATCGGCAGCCTCCTCGTGGCCGCCTGGTTCTCCCGTTCGCGAGCTTTGCGCGACTACGAGCACAAGTCCGAAAGTCTCGACGTACAATAGGGGCGTGACTTTGAAAGTCGTCGTTCACCGCGAGAAAGAAGGCGGATTCTGGGCGGAAGTGCCCGCTCTTCCCGGGTGCGCGACCCAAGGCGAAACCCTCGAGGAACTCATGGCCAACGTCCGAGAGGCGATTGACGGTTGGCTCGGCACCGGTCCCGAAAGGGTCGATGAAGGCGACATCTACGAGATCGCGGTGTGAAGAGCGTCTCGGGCAAAGAATTCGCCCGCATTCTTGAGCGGCATGGTTGGAATCTGCTACGCGTAAACGGGAGCCACCACATCTACGGCAAAGAGGGCGTCCGAGAGCGTATCTCAGTCCCGGTCCATGGGAGTCAGACCCTTAAGCCGGGCCTTCTTGGACACTTCCTCAAACAAACGGGTCTGTCGGAAGCGGATCTATGAGCGACACGGACCGCGCCACCTGCCGCGTGTCCGGATCGCAATCCCACATCGCCTCCGCAACCATCGCCGGTGTCGCCAAACCTCGATCGGTCATGTCCCGGAACGCACTGTTCCGGCAAAACGAACAAGGCGAATGCTCGAACATCCAACCAAAAATCCATCCTGCATGCAGGTTGTCAAGGAGTTTGGCAAGCTCGAAGCAGTCCAAACCGATCCCGTGAACAAACCATAAATCGTCCAACGGGACCCTTCCGAGACCCTCGATGATCGCGGGTCCGTCGACAGGCAATGCGTTCTTCCGAATCAGATCAATGCCCTCGGGTATCCGTCCTTCGGCCAAGAAGGTCAGCCCGAACTTCCGAAGCGATGGCGCCTTCCGCTTGCTGAGCATCAGCGTAAATGGGTTCGGCTGGTCATCCGCTGGCCATGCCTTCGCTCGCCGTGCGACCGTCGGATAGCTGCCGGGGTATTTCTTTACCTTCTCGAAGATCTTGGCGAGTGCCCGCAAGAATTCCGCGTCCTCGCAAGTCTCGAATTCCAGGGCCGCTTTAGCAAGTTCTTCTCCTGACGCCTCCATGCCCCACTTCCAAAGCCCAACCCGGGATTTCTTCTCTTGCCACTGATGCTTTAGGTCGTCAAAATCTGCAAATCCGCTCTTGTGCGGCTGCCATGGACGATTTTCAAAGGTCCGCTCCATGTACTCCGCTGCATCGCGGACAGCCACCTCATCAGAAGACAAGAGATGAACCCGAACGACGTCCTCTCCGAGGCTTTCGGCAAGATCTCGAACCCACCATTCACGCTGCGAACGGTCTATCTCCGAGTTCTTGAGCGAGTTGAGCAAGAGCCATTCCAGGCCAACTAACCCTTCTAGTTCAAGGATCGCGTCATCTGCCGAAACGTCACCGGACTCAAACGCGCGATACAGCGCTTGCTTGGCCGCTTCAGACCCACGCAACGCCAAGACGCGAACGGCGTCTCGCTTGTGCGCCCGATGTCCCCAATAACCCTCCTGGCGAGCAAGGTGCCGAATCACCAACTCCTTAAGCTGCTCGGGTTCCGAACTTGCGTTGATCAGATCCACCAGATACTCACCGCGCTTCGGTTCGCACTGCGCATCGTAACCTTGCCACCGAAGCACTGCCCGCCGAACCGAGTGGAAGTAAGGAGCAGGGTCTACCGAGCGCAAGTGCAAAATCGCCCGCCCCTGCCCCTTGGCCACCGCCAAATTGAATTCTTTGATCGTCAACCTTCGAATAGTACAGCAGTCCGCCTAGTAGCGCAGGTTTTCCAACCTGCGATGCCGACCCAAGGGGTAAATTCGCGGACGAGACCGCACTCATGATCACCCTTCTCGCGTTCCTCGCCCTTGCCTCCAACACCCCCAATCAGGCACCAATGGACGCGGCGGCCGCAGAGAAGACCCGCTACAAGGGCGATGTTGCCATCTGGTACGGCAGCCACTTCGAGGACACCGACACCCACGACTGGGTCCCGATCCGCGAATGGAATGGCCCCTTCCATCCCCTCCTCGGCAACTACAAAACTGACGATCGCAAGATCGTTCGCAAGCACCTGGAGTGGCTCCGGAGAGCCGGCGTCGATGTGATCCTGTACGACGTCTGCCGCATCCGCCAGGAACTCACCCTCTACGACCTTCCCAACCAAAAGACCCTCCAAATCCTCTGCGATGAGCTCTCTCACCAGGGCAAGGAGAAGCGAAAGCTCAAGCTCGCGATCTGGATCGAGAAGTGGAACTCCAACCCGAAGGCCGAGGAGTATCGATTCGGGCTCGACTACATCCGGACCAAGCTCGCGCCCAAAGACTTCTACTACCGGCTCGACGGCAAACCGCTCGTCATGCGCTACCTCAACGACCCCGCGCCCGACTTCTCGGCGATCGACGCTGAGTTCAACCCCTCGCTCACCGTGCGCCGAATCTCGCCCAATACCGGTCAGGAGAGCTGGGGCTACTTCTTCAGCCCAAATCCCTCCGCCGAAAGCATGACCGTCAATCCGGGTGCCGACGGCTACATGGAATTCGCGTTCATCAACGGCATTCTCGGGGGCAAGCCGGTCGACGTAAAGTCACTGCGCGAGCACGGCAAAAGCGTCCTCGCCGAACGCCGCGACGGCAAGCTGTTCGAGGACGAACTGCTCGCGGTTAGGAAAGCCGATCCGAAGGTGATCTTCATCTCCGGCTGGAACGACTGGGCCTTCTGCATGCAGATCGAACCCTCGCAGGAGTATCGCTTCCAGTACGTCGACACCGCGGCCAGACTCCTCGGACGCAGCGAAGAGACCTCGCGCTACCGCTAAGACAAGTAGTGGCGTAGGTTTTCCATTCTGCGTTCCCCTTTGGGGAGTGCGCGAGCTTGCTCGCGCTTTGAATCCCGCCGAGCCTGCGCGGCCACAAGCTCAGGAGGTTCGGCAGCTTCCTCATGTCGCTCAACCGGTAGGCACACCGAACAGGGGTGGCACGGTCTGCTCGGGCGCACCGAACACGGAGTTTCCCAGGCCGCCCTTCGCCCGACAGGCCGTGAACTTGTACTGAGCCGTTCGGGCCAAAGGCCGTCAAAAAGCAAAGCGCGAGCAAGCTCGCGCACTCCCAAAGGGTTCACAATGAACGCAGAATGAGCGTCACTGAGATCTTCCGCGACATGAGCTACGGGACCGCGCCGGAGTCGGCGGCGCTTGCCAACGAATGGCTCGACGCCCACGGCCGCAAATTCAAGCTCTTCATCGACGGCGAGTTCGTCGAACCCGCCTCCGTGACGCACTTCCCAACGGAAAACCCCGCCACCGGCAAGCCGATCGCCCAGATCGCCCAGGCCAATGCCGACGACATCGACAAAGCAGTGAGGGCCGCCCGACAAGCCCAGAAGAACTGGGTCAAACTCGGCGGGCATGGTCGAGCCAAGGTGATGTACGCCATCGCGCGCCAAATCCAGAAGCACGCAAGACTCTTCGCCGTGCTTGAGTCGATGGACAATGGCAAGCCGATCCGCGAGACCCGCGACCTCGACATCCCGCTCGTCGCGCGGCACTTCTACCACCACGCCGGGTGGGCGCAGGTCCTCGCCGCCGAATTCCCCGGCTACGAAGCCGTCGGCGTCTGCGGCCAAATCATCCCGTGGAATTTCCCGCTGCTCATGCTCGCCTGGAAGATCGCGCCTGCGATTGCCGCGGGCAACACCGTGGTCCTCAAACCCGCCGAGTTCACTTCGCTGACCGCGTTGCTTTTTGCCGAGATCTGCCAGGCGGCTGGCGTGCCAAAGGGCGTGGTCAACATCGTCACCGGCGACGGCGAATCCGGTCGCCTGATTGTCGAGCATCCGGACATCGACAAGATCGCCTTCACCGGCTCGACCGAGGTCGGGCGCATCATCCGTAAGGCCACCGCCGGAACCGACAAGAAGCTGTCCCTCGAACTCGGAGGGAAGTCGCCGTACATCATCTTCGAGGACGCCGACCTCGACAGCGCGGTCGAAGGGCTAGTCGATGCGATCTGGTTCAACCAGGGCCAAGTCTGCTGCGCCGGTTCCAGATTGCTCGTTCAAGAGTCAGTCAACGAAAAGGTGATCGCCAAGATCAAGGCGCGGATGGACAAACTCCGGATCGGCGACCCGCTCGACAAGGCCGTCGACGTCGGCGCGATTGTCGCGCAGGTCCAGCTTCAAAGAATCTCTGAGCTCGTCAAGCAAGGCTGCGACGAAGGCGCGTCGCTCTACCAATCCGCCTGCGAATGCCCGAAGGAAGGCTGGTTCTACCCGCCAACCCTCCTCACCGGAGTCGAGCCCGCCTCAACCGTCGCGCAAGTCGAAATCTTCGGCCCGGTCCTCGTTGCGATGACCTTCCGCACCCCCGCCGAAGCGGTCGCCCTGGCGAACAATACGGTGTATGGCCTCGCCGCCACGGTCTGGACCGAGAACCTGAACCTCGCCCACGACGTCGCCTCGAAGATCAAAGCCGGCACGATCTGGACGAACTCAACCAACCTCTTCGACGCCGCCAGCGGCTTCGGCGGCTACCGTGAGAGCGGCTACGGTCGCGAAGGCGGACGCGAAGGGATGTATGAGTATCTAAGACGCCTCCCTGCCAAGTCAGGCGAAGTCGACCCGGCCGGGGCGTCCCGCCCCAGAGAAGGCGAAGTCGAAGTGGCTGGGGCGTCCCGCCCCAGAGAGACTTCGCCTTCCGCCCCAGCCTTGGACAAGACGCATAAGCTCTTCATCGGCGGCAAGCAAGTCCGCCCCGACGGCGGCTATGCGATTACCATCTCCTCCCCCGCCCCGGGGGGAGGCCGGGAGGGGGTCAGCCAGGAAGTCGGACGCGGCAACCGCAAAGACATCCGCAACGCCGTTGAAGCGGCAACCGCCGCCCTCCCCGGATGGAGCGGATCGACCTCCCACAACCGCGCCCAGATCCTCTACTATCTCGCCGAGAACCTGGACGCCCCCGGCCGCGGCACGGACATCCTGTTCACCTACGCCGCAATGGCCGACAAGTACGACGGCGCCGCCCACTCGGTCCCGCTCAAGTCGCTCTGCTTCACGCGCAACGAACCCGTAGGCGTGATCGGAATCGTCCTCCCCGACGAAGGTCCGCTCGACGCCCTCCTCGAAGCAATGGCCGCCGCCGTCGCTATGGGCAACACCGTCGTGCTGATCCCCAGCGAAGCGAACCCGATCCCCGCGGTTGAGCTTTATCGAGTGATCGAAGCCTCCGACGTCCCCGCCGGAGTCATCAACATCGTCACCGGGCTTCGCTCAGAGCTCGTGTCGACGCTGGCCGAGCATGACGGCGTCGACGCGATCTGGGACTTCGGCCCCGACCCAACTGCCTCGGTCAAGGCCAGCGTCGGCAACCTGAAGCAGACCTGGACCCACGCGCGCTGGGGCGATACCCACGAGTTTCTGCGCCACGCGACGCAGGTCAAGAACGTCTGGGTCCCGTACGGGGAGTGAGGTTAAGCGGAGCAGGGCTATGCGAGGCCCATGCTGGAAGCGGCTCTGCTTGGCTCGACAATAGCCAGTGCCAAGCAACGCAGAGCAATGCCAAGCAAAGCAAAGCCACGCAGAGCTAGGCCGAGGCAAAGCCACGCCAAGCCTCCAATTTGGTAGAATCAGCAGAACAGAGCGCGGGTGTAGCTTAGTGGTAAAGTTCCAGCCTTCCAAGCTGGCCATGCGGGTTCGATTCCCGCCACCCGCTCCAAGCTTTCTGATGGCGTATGATGAATCGGAAGGCCGATGGACCTCGGTCCATCAAATAATGCGGGCGTAACTCAGTGGTAGAGTGCAACCTTCCCAAGGTTGAAGTCGCGAGTTCGAATCTCGTCGCCCGCTCCAATTTCTACTTCGCATCCGATCGGTAGCAAAACGCCGCCATGATCGCCAGGACAGCCCCCGGCTGCGTCGCCTTGGACGACACGAAGATCGCTAGCTTCGCGCCGGACACGCTTGCCCACGAACGCCCCTCCGCATCCTCTCCCACGAGAATCACGCGTCCGAGAAGGGTGGCTTTGTCTTCCCATTTCAACTTCGTCGGCCAGTGCGTGGCAACCTGGACCGTTGGCCAGCCGGGCCGACTCCACGCCGTCGTAGCGGGTGCGTACGTAACGGTGATGCGACGCCAAAGCTTTCAAACGGATAAGCGTTCGAAGTGGGTACGAACTCCGAAGGAGTCGGAGGGATTTCGTTGCGGTCTGAGGAGCGGACATCGAGCCGGCTAAGGGCAATCGTAAGCGCCTTCGTGACTTGCCTAGCGTTCTTGGTTTGGGTCCAGTAGTCGAAGCCCGACTTGATGTACCCGGTGGAGTTTCGGAGAGGCAGGTACGAAACCGCGAGATAGCCACCCGGCCGGATGGCAACGTCGACCCGCTTCCCGGCCAGGTTCGTCCTGATGTAGACCGTGTCGGCAAATGTCTCTTTCGCCACCTAAGCAACGTTCCCCGTTCCGCCGTAGCCCGGGAAGATGATCTCCTCATGGTTTGGCCCTAGCAACGCTCCATTGCCATGCCCGGCGCTGCTCCAAAAATGTATGTTCCAACCTTCGGGAAGGGTCACGTCCGGAGGGTTTGGGTTCTGCAGGTTGAGCGCCGCGAGCAGGAGCAAGGACATATCGATTCGACGCGGTGGCGAGTCACTCCGTAACGACGATGTTCAAGAACGAACCGCCCGCAGCTTTAGATTGGTGTAGCTTGAATTTTGGCCCCGCTAACGACCGCCCAGCCCCGTCATCGCAACGCCCTTCAAAAAGAACCTCTGCGCCAGGAAGAAGATGACCACCATCGGCAAGATGTGGATCAACGAAGCCGCCATGAGCTGCTCGGTCTCCGTGCTGTAGGAGTCCTGAAACATCCTCAGCCCAAGCGCCACGGTGTACTTATCCGACGAGTTGAGATAAATCAGCGGCGCATCGAAAGCGTCCCAGTTACCGATGAACGTGAACACCGCCACCGTCGCCAAAGCCGGCGCAGAAAGGGGTAACAAAACCCGCCACCAGATGCGGAAGTAACTCGCCCCGTCCAGCATCGCCGCCTCGTCCAGCTCGCGCGGCACCGTCAAGAAGAACTGCCGCAGCAAAAAGATGTTGAACGCCCCGCCGCCAAGGAACGCGGGCACGATCAAGGGCCAGTAGGTGTCGATCGCATGCATGCCCCGCCAGATCATGAACACCGGGATCATCGTCACCTGACTCGGCAGCATCATCGTGCCGAGCATCCCGTAGAACATCAGGTTCCGACCCCGGAACCGGAAACGCGAGAACCCATACGCCACCAGCGACGCGCTCAGAACCGTCGCCAAGGTGTTCACGAGCGTGATAAACAGCGTGTTCTTGACGAAAGTCGTAAACGGCAGAGCGGTCCAGGCCTTGTGGAAATTCTCCGTCGCCAGATGGTGCGGGATCAGCCCCATCGGGTTGCGGGCAAGCTCCTCGGGAGACTTGAGCGCCGTGCTCACCGCGATGAGCAGCGGCAGCAAGCAGAGGGCCGCGCCGGTGACGAGCATCGCGTACACCGTCGCCGTGCTCGCGGTTCTCCCGACCTTCACCGGTCGCCCCCTTCGTAGTACACCCAGCGCTTCGAGAGCCGGAACTGAATCACCGCGACGATCACGAGCAGCGCAAATAGAATCCATGCAAGCGCGGAGGCCTTCCCGAACTTGAAGTACTCGAACGCGTTTCGGAACAAGTACAGCGCATAAAACAGCGATGCGTTATTCGGGCCCCCACCCGTCATCACGTAAGCGCTGGTAAAGACCTGGAACGCCCCGATGATGCCCAGCATCAGGTTGAAGAACATCACCGGGGACAGGAGCGGCAGGGTCACAAATCGGAACTGCTGCCACGCCGACGCCCCGTCGATTCGCGCGGCATCGTAATAGCTATCCGACACAACCCTGCAGTCCGGCGAGGAAGATGATCATGCGCGCCCCGCCGATTCCCCAGAGGCTCATCAGCACGAACGCCGGCATCGTCCAGTGCTCGTCCTGCAACCACTGAATCGGCGGAATCGAGAAGAACCCGAGACCCGAGTTGATCGCCCCGTTGTCGGTATTGAACATCCACTGCCACAGGATCGCGGAGGCCACCGCAGGCACCATCGACGGCAGATAGAACAAAGTCCGGAACAGGTGCTGGCCGCGCACTTTCTGGTTCAAGAGAATCGCCAGTCCGAGCGAGCCGGCGATCCCCAGCGGGACCGAGATCACCGCGTACAGCAGGGTGTTGGAGAGGGCTTTCCAGAACAACGGATCGCGGGTCGCGAGGCGGCGGAAGTTCTCGATCCCGACGAACTCCATCGTGTGGAGGTCGTACTTGGTGAAGGAGAGCCAAAGCGAGGTCAGCATCGGTCCGACCGTGAACACGAGGAACCCGAACAGCCACGGCGAAATGAAAACGAGTCCCCAGCGCGCCTCGTGCCGCGCCAGCGATCGCTTCTTCTGGCCAGTCATCAAGCTAGAAGCCTTCCTCGTCATTGAGGATCTTGTCGATCGTGACGACCGCCTTGTTGAGCACCGCGGGCACGTCATGCTGCTGACCGGTGAAGAGGCTCTCCTCCCGCATCGTGAACTCGCGCGCCCACTCCGCCCAGCGGGAATCGATAGGCAATTGGCGGCTGTTCTCGACGCTCCGGAGGAAGACGCTCGCGCTAAAGGGTCGCGTCTTCGGGTTCAAAAACTCAGGCGAGTACGCCACATCCTTACGCGTCGGAAAGTTCCGGCGATTCTCGACGTACAGCACGTCCTCGATCTCGTGGCTCATGAGGAACTTGATAAAGCGCCACGCCTCCTTCGGGTGCGCGGACTCGCGCGAAATCACGAGCTGATTCCCCTTCACGATCGACGTATTCCCGTTCGGCCCGCTGGGAACGGGGCAGATGTCCCAATCGAAGCTCTTGATCTTCTTGTTGTAGCGCGGCGCGTTCCCCATCCACCCGAACTCCATTCCGAGCTTGCCGCTCTCGAAGGTGAATGAGCCGTTCGCCGCCTCGGAGGGCGTCGGCGCGCAATGAACTTTCCAGCGCAGGTCCACGAAGTATTGATAAGCCTTGATCGCAGCGGGGCTGGCGAGGAGGCAGTGCTTGCCGTCAGGGGTGAGCACATCGCCCCCAAACGCCCAGATCGCGGGCACGGTGAACGGGAAGAGCGGGATCTGGCACCCCAGCTTGGTCGCGCGCCCGTCACGGTCGTGGCGGCTCATCGCGATCGCGTACTCGCGAAACCGATCGTAGGTCCATTCCCCCCGCTTGGCCACGGCGTTCGGATCTTCAAGCCCCGCGTCCTTGACCATCGTCTTGTTGTAGTACAGGATCGCCGCCCCCGACATCGTGTTGAGCCCGTACAGCTTTCCCTTGTAGGTCCCCTCCGCGAGGGTCCAAGGGAAGAAGTCAGCCGGTTTGAACTCGGGGTCGTCCTTGGTGACGGCGTCCAAAGGGAGGAAGTAATCCTTCTTGACGAGCTGCGGGAAGTTGAAATGCTCGATCCGCATTACATCGGGCGCGGTCCGCGAAGCCAGCATCACGATCGCCTTGTTCATGTACGAGTTCGCAGGGACGCGGAAGAACCTGACTTCAAGGTCAGGATTTCGCTTATTAAACTCGTCGCAGAGCTGCTGCTCAAGGGCAAGCTACTCGGGGGTCCCCCAAGCCATGTAACGGAGTTCGGTCTTACCCGGCGTCCCCGACGACCCGCAGCCCGCCAGCAGCAGCGCTCCCCCCAGAACCAGAACCCTGCTCGGCATCGCATGGCATTGTAACACCGAGAGCGGACGAACCCTGGAGAGGACACCCTAGTTTCGATTCGTCGACCCGTCTTGGCGGCGGACGGCAGCCTCGGAACTTGGTTTGGCGACTGCCGATCGAGGTGGCTAGAGCGTGCCGAGGCATTCCAAAGTCTGAGTCCTCCCTTGAGGGAGGGTTGGGAGGGTGAACTCCTGCCCCCGACACGATCAGGAGAGTAGGAGTCTCTCCATGCCTCTGCTCCTCGAAAAATGCACCTCGATCGAATCCGGGTTGGATAGTGTAGTGGACGCGAGACGCCCTTCGCAGTAAGTCTGAGTCCTCCCTTTTTCATGCCTCGGCACGCTCCTCCATCGATTGTCGAGCAGCGCAACCGTTCGTGCCGAGGCTCACTTAGGCCAGCTCTTCCATCCAGCGTTCCGAGGCACTCCAACTCGCGGAAGAGATTTTGTCCGTGTATTTGGGTAACAATTCCTCATGCGGATATTTGAACTCTTTGCAGATATCGGAGGCACCCTCTTCGTCGCCGCCGAATTCGAAAACCGCGTCCACGTATTCGACGGAAAGCATCGCGAGAAAATCTGCTCGGTCGACTGCTTCTTCATGGGCGCGGGGCGCCGAGGCGCGATCCACGCCGATCCCGCGCCGACCCTCGTGACTGCGGGCTGGAGCAATCTCTCGGTGTTTGACGTGAAACCTGAGCCGACCGCTCGATATCAGATTCGGAACCTCAAAGGAGTTCAGTCGGTAAGCCTGACCCGTGATCACCTACTCGTAGGGAGCGAATGTGGACCGATGCATATTCGCGACGTCCGGACTGGTGCGGTGGTCCGAAAACATCGCGGCGTTCGCCGTGCTCATTTCGACGAGTCCGAAACGCTCGTGGCCCTGTGTTCGACCAGGGGCGCCCATGTGACGAAATGGACCGTTGAACAGCCGGCCGCGGGGTTCCGAATCGCGGGCCCCTGGATCTTCTTCAGCGTGTTTGGCGACGGGGGAGTGCTAACTTCGGCGAGCTCTAAGTTGAACGGACAGATGTCCTCCAATCGGCTTTCCTTCCATTCACTTGCCGGCATCGAACAGTGGCATTACGACTATGAGGGCCCCAGCTTTCAGGAAGCCGCCTGGGACCAAGAGAGGCACGCTTGGACCTTGATGCGGCCCGACTTCCCCCGCGGCTTGCGATTCTTCACAATGACCGGCGGAACCCCTGTCAAGGTTGGGTTCGTGCGACGAATCTGGAGCATCGCTTTCCTTGCTGGGGGCAAGCAATTTGCCGCCTCGGACGGCTGGGTTCGCGACTCAAGGTCGCTAGACCGCCTTTGGCAGTTTGCCGAGCCTGATCCCGAGGAGATTGGGTTCACGCCGAGGTCTGGTCGGTCGAGCGATCCAAGCGGTTCCGTGAATCCCTGAGCCTCGCCTACAAATGACCCAAGCTTTGACCTGGAAACGAGCCATGCCTCTGCCCCTCGAATTGCCGCCCAGATCGCATCCGGGACAGGTCAGAGGGGTTGAGGCTTCGGTCCCGGCAAGCAAACCTCCATGCCATGACTCATCTTCGAATAGCCAATCACCAACTCCGCCCCGCCTAGTTGACAAAAACCGAACCTACGCACATAGAGACGTGACGAGGCAAATCGCAGAAAACCCCGCCCAAGCGCCCTCGCTCCGAAGTCTTGCCGCATTGCCAACGTGGGTAAGGAGTGTTGAGTGGGAAAACAGGAATCGGGGCAGGCCGGAAACCTGCGCTCCTATGGCTGATCGGTTAGAATCGCGGCATGCTCCTCGTGCCTGCCCTCTTTATGCTCTCCGCCCCGCAGAGCCCGCCGCCCTTCCAGGCGGACTCCATGCAGTGGCGCTGCATCGGGCCGTACCGCGGCGGTCGCACCGTCGGGATCGACGGCGTTTGGAGCCACCCGAACACCCTCTTCATCGGCGTCAACAACGGCGGCGTGTGGCGGACGACCGACTACGGCCATACGTGGCAGCCGATCTTTGACGACCAGCCGACGGGCTCGGTAGGCTGCCTTGCCGTCGCTCAGTCCGACCCGAACACGATCTACGTCGGCTCTGGCGAGGGCCTCCAACGGCCCGACCTGAGCGTCGGCGACGGCCTCTATAAGACCACCGACGGAGGCAAGACTTGGACCAACACCGGGCTCAAGGACGGGCGGCAGATCAGCTCCGTCTGCGTTGACCCCAAGAATGCCAACCGTGCGTTCGTCGCCGTCCTCGGCCACCCGTACGGACCCAACGAAGAGCGCGGGATCTACCGGACCTCCGACGGCGGTAAGAAGTGGGAGCGCGTGCTCTACAAGGACGCGAACACCGGCGGAGCGACGGTCGTGCTCGATCCTAAGAACCCGAAGACCGTCTACGCCTCCCTCTGGGCAGCGCGGCAGGCGCCATGGGAGAACGGCGGCTGGGCGGGCAAGACGAGCGGGCTGTTCAAGTCCACCGACGGAGGCGACCACTGGTCGCCCCTCACTCAGGGTCTCCCTACCCCTGACGACGGCCTCGGTCGCATCGGCATCTCGGTCTGCACCGCCAATCCGAAGCGCATCTTCACGATCGTCGACTCGCCCGCCAAGGGCGGAATCTACCGATCCGACGATGCCGGGCAGACGTGGACCAAGACCAACAACGAATCAAGGATTAGGGGCCGCGGAGACGACTTCGCCGAGGTCCGCGTCGATCCGCAGCATCCCGACACGGTGTACGTCGCCAATACTTCGGTCTACAAATCGACCGACGGCGGCGTCAACTACACCTGCATCAAGGGCGCGCCGGGCGGGGACGACTTCCACACCATCTGGATCAGCCCGAACAATTCCGACCTGATCGGCCTCGCCGCCGACCAGGGCGCAACGATCAGCGTGAACGGCGGCGAGACCTGGAGCTCTTGGTACAACCAGCCAACCGCCCAGTTCTATCACGTCAGCACCGACAACGCCTTCCCCTACAACGTGTACGGGGGGCAGCAAGAGAGCGGATCCGCCGGAGTCGCCAGCCGGGGACGCGACGGCCAGATCACCTTCCGCGAATGGCACCCGGTCGGTGCGGAAGAGTACGCCTACGTCGCCCCCGACCCGCTCGACCCGAACATCATCTACGGCTCAAAAGGCTCGCGCTACGATCGCAAGACCGGCAAAGTCGAAAACGTGCGCCCGACCATCGAGGGCATCCGCTACCTGCGCACCGCGCCGATGCTGTTCTCCCAGGCCGACCCGCACACTCTCTACCTCGCCGGCAACCGTCTGATGAAGACCACCGATGGAGGCAAGCACTGGGATGCGATCAGTCCAGATCTCTCCCGCAAGACCTGGGATGTCCCGACTCCGTTCGCCTCGGTCTCCGACGTCGGGAAGACGATGGCCCAACGCGGAGTGATCTACGCGGTCGGCCCCTCACCGCTCGACGTCAACATCACGTGGTGCGGCACCGATGACGGCCTCGTCTGGGTCACCCGCGACGGCGGGAAGAACTGGGACAATGTGACTCCGCCCGGCGTCACAGACTGGAGCAAAGTCAGTCAGATCGACGCGGGCCATTTCGATAAAGGGCTTGCCTACGTCTCGGTGAACCGGCTTCGCTGCGACGACCTCACCGCCTACGTGTATCGCACCGGCGACTACGGAAAGACGTGGACGAGGATCGACCAGGGCCTCCCGAGTAATGCGCCGGTGAATGCGGTTCGGGAGGATCCGGAGAAGGCGGGTCTGCTCTACGCCGCGACGGAGACCCAAGTCTGGTTCTCCCCCGACGACGGGCAGCACTGGAACTCTCTGAGGCTCAACATGCCAGCCAGCTCGATCCGTGACCTAGTCGTCAAAGGCGACGATCTGGTCGTCGGCACCCACGGGCGGTCGTTCTGGATCCTCGATTCCATTGGCTGGCTGCGGGACATCGGCACCCCGATGGCCGTTCCGAAGGAAGCCTACGAGGTCGAGTGGAATCTGAACACCGATACCCCGCTCCCTCCCGAGGAGCCCGCGGGCAAGAACCCCCCGGACGGGGTGCCGGTCGACTACCTACTGACATCCGACGCGCAGGAAGTGAAGTTGGAGATCGTCAAGCCAGACGGGTTGGTCGCGGTTGCGTTCAGCAGCAAAGAACGACCCATTACGGCCGACCCGAAGGCGCTCACCGTGGATCAACGTTGGGTACGGCGGCCACCGACGCTTGTTACCAAGCCGGGCCTGCACCGGTTCGTATGGGATATGCGGGGCAAGGGCTCGGGCAATCGTCCAGGGATGGCGGCGATCTGGTTTGACACGCCCCTCGGCCGTGGCACCTTCTTACCGCCCGGTGATTATCGGGTACGGCTGACCGTCGACGGGAAGACGACCGAACGGCCGATCAGGCTGAAGCCGGACCCGACGGGAGTCGGCAAGTTTGTCTTTCCGGACCACGATGACGACGGCCTTTAGGCCGGAACGCGCGTGAGGTCAGCGATCGTCTTGGGATAGCGCTTGATGATCGCGCCGATCGTGCCGCGGATGTCGGCTTGGAGTACGTGGTGGTGCTCATCGCCCGCGGTGGTCGCGTTCTCGACGGAAAGTGCAGTCGCCTCGCGATCCTGCGCGGCGCAATACCAAGTCGTGGCCTCGTCGTCGCTCAGGTTTAGATTCCGACCGTTGATCTCAAGGAACGCCGCCGTCGCGACGAAACCCGTCGCTTCGTTGCCCGCCTCGAAAGGACGCATGCGCGAGAACCCGCCGACAAAGCGTGCCGCCTGAGGCAACAGGCTATTGCTGGCTCCGTAGGCGTACTGATAGAACGTTGCCTCTTCCAGGCGGGCGTAGCTGTAATGCTGCACCTTACCGGTGAGTTGCAAGTTGATCCACAGGATGTCCTGTATCGTCAGATAGTGGAGGGCCATGCTTTGCAATTCGACTCTTCCGGTGAGACGACACGAACGGCATCTCGGGGCCAAGTCTTTTTCAGTCTACTTTCTTAAGCACCCCCCGGGCTACCCTCACAACGTTCCGAAGGACCTTCGCCCAAATCCCTTCGAATCGGACATTGAACCAGCATCGAAGGCAATGAAAAGCCTGGTCCAGTCGGCACCGATGCAACATCTGAGCACGTAGCATAGGTCAGAGAGACATTAAGAGGCAACCATGCTGATCTGCTCAAAATGTGGCAAGCGACTTGGACCGGGGCGCTCCACGTGTCGAAAGTGCGGCGCTCCCGGCATCCCGTTCGATATTGACGAAGGAGAAAGCACTGGCATCCCCTCGAAGGTTTGGATCCAAGCCCTCGCCGCGATCGTCATCTTCGTTCTGGTCATCGGTCTTTTCAAGGTCATTTCGGCAAGGAAGTCGGAGACCGCATCCCTAACGACCTCGGAAGCGACAAGTTCCGGTGTGCCTACACCCTCTCCGATCCCGACCCCTGAAGTCTTGGTCATGCCGACCGCGGTTGCCCCGCCCGCTTCCAATGCAGTCCTGAGCCCAGACCAGATCCCCCTCTTTCCCGAGGGCAATCCGGTTAATTCACCCACTCCCGAAGCGAGCCCCAGCCCCACCGCCGATCCGTCGACGATGCCCGAGGACGTCCGCGCTTGGCTGAACCACTTGAATGCGATCGAGGAAGAGCGGGTTACTCTGTCCGCCGCCCAGTTGACCGCCGTTACCGAGCTTGTGCGGAACGGTTCGAGCGACGAATTTACAGCCGCGGCGGTTGCGATGCGCCTTTCCTGGAACGATCTCATTGATCGGTTTCAGGCGGAGCCCGTCCCGGCGGAATGCAGTTCCATTCGCTCCCTCTTCTCAAACACCCTGACGGGGACCCGTACGATGTTTGCTGACCTGCTGGGAGTCATGCGGACGGCCCGTCAGAATCCCGCCCGTGCGTTGGTTAACATGTCCCGCGTCCAAGACGACGGCGATCAAAGGGTTGATGCTCCCGCGGATTCCACGGATGAAGCCATCGACGCTCTCTGCAGTCGCTACAACACGGACAAGTGGTTCGACATCAACACCGGGGTTGGAGACACCGTGATCAAGCAAATCGGCCTTTGACTCCCTTTCGCACGCTTTAGTTCGGTTCGGTGATCAAATTAGGCTGAACGATTCCCGATTCACCCCAGTCAAACCTTTTATCTGCAAAATCACTTGCAGTCGTATCGAAGAAATGGGGCATGTGGGCCGATAATAACTAAGTCTCGATAGGAGTCGCTGCCAAATGTTGAGTTGTCCAAGGTGCGGAACCGGTATTTCCCAACGAACGCGAATGTGCCCCACGTGCGGCATCGCGTTCGCTCAGCCACAGAGTGCGGCGGGGCAAGGTCTTGGCTCGATGCGCAAGGTCGCGATTGGCGCGGTCCTCGCCGTCACCGGTCTCGCCTTCGCCTTCGCCGGCATGCACTTCTCCGGTTCGTTCCGATCAAAACCGGCGGTCGCTAAGACCAGCCAGATGATGAACGCGACCGCGCAAGCGAACCGCCCCACGCTGAATGCGACTGGAACCGGCGACACGTCGACCCTCAGCATTCCTGGCGAAGCTAGCCCGCAGCCGATTCTTACTTCGCAAGGGAATTCAGCGCCGACGATGCAGCAGGCGGCACCCGCCCCGACTCCGGCGATGCAGGTCGCAGCTCCCGCGCCCTCGCCGATCCTGCAGGACCAGCCGGTCACCATGCCCGACGACGTTCGACGCTGGCTAGAGCACCTGGAGCGAATCGAGCACGCACGCCAAGCCCTCGCGACTCAGCAGCTCAGTTCAGCCGTCGCGTTGCTCGGCAACATGAAGTCGCAAGAGCTCCAAGGCGCGATGGATCAAGACGAAGATACGACCCAGGACGCCGCCCGACGCAGGGCCAACCAGCGGGCGAGCGACTACGCGAACTCCGCCGAAGGACTCCGCGCTTCTTGGAACGAGCTTCTCGGACGATTTAAGTCGGTCCCGCCTCCCGCCGCATGTGTTGGAATCCAGGCTCAGTATTTGACCGCGCTCGGTCAGACGGGCTCAATGATCCTCGAACTGGTCAACATCGCTCGCAACGCCAGCCAGAACCCGCAAGCGGCGCTTCAGGCGCTGACTGCGATGCAGGGAACTAGCAGCGGACGCATCGACACGGCGGCCAAGGCCTCCGATGGTGCCGTGCTTCAAGTCTGCCAACGCTACAACACTAGCAAGTGGTTTGAGATCAAGGCTGACTTCGGTGCGGGTCTGATGCAGCAGCTCGGCTACTAACCTTGCGGCAGGAGTTCGGCGCTGGATGTCTTCCAAGCCCGTCGTAACGCCCGGTCGGTCGGCGAACTGTCCGCATGGGGAAACAGGTCTCCCCAGCCCTTCTCAACGTGGGCATTGAGGAGGCTTTCCAGCTCCTGCAACGTCCGCGTGGCCAGAACGTGTTTCCCGAGGAATGCCGCCAAGGCGCGGGCCTGCTGCCATGTTTCGAGGTTGTCATCCCTCCCGGCCCCTTCGAGGATGAGATTGAGCTCGCGCGCGCCGATGGGCGAGAACCGCTCCTTCCCCTCGTACTGGCTGTCGCATAGGGTCGTCATCGCCTCCATCAGCCAGGCATCGGCCGTGTCGGCGGTCCTTTGGGCTCCGACGTGGTAAGCCATCCCCCGACGAACCCGCCGTCCGAGGACCACGGGATCTTCGATGGACTCCGCGGGAAGACAAAGTTTGCCGAGCGCGTGTTTGACGACGTAAAACCCCTCACTGAAGGCGACCGAAGGGAGCAGCGCCCCCGGTTCAAGGATCGTGACAAGTAGAGGGGCCGCGGAGGTGGGTAGCCGACGTCCAGCTGAATAGACCTCGCCAAGAATCGTCTTGGCGACCTCTTCACGTCGCGACGATGCCACCTGGCTTGGCATGACTTCCAATTCCACTCCATGACCGAGGGTTTCGATCTCGCTCTCCTCGGAGACGGCTAGTTCGGCCTCCAGCATGGCGAGGAAGAACGCGTATTCCGCCTGCGGCCCCATCCCAATCTCGGTCGCCAAGTTCATTGCCGCGGCGAGTTCGTCGCGCAGGTAGTACTCGAACACCGAGTTCCAACCGGAAAAGTCGTTTAGTATCCCCAGTCCGCCCGGCGACACGATTCCGACCGCGACGTGGAAGGGGTGGCGGTTGACCGCGAAGGGGCCGCGTTGGTTCCGGCCAAGATAGCCGCGATCATGGCCCACCCGAAAAATCATTGGCGGTTACCTGCGGCGAGATACGAGAGCGGCAAGGTCGCGAGTTAAATCGTTGACCGCATACCGTTTCATCCTTGGCCCGACCGAAAGAGGATCAAGGCGGTAACCACTCAAGATGTCGTGGTAGGCGTCCTCAAGCAGCACGACCGGCATCGTCGGCAACATGAACGTAAGATCAATGCCGCCCATGTGCGGAGAATAGTCGTGACTGAGCGCGTGAAATGACATAGTCCCTCAGGCTCATTATAGGTCGCTTTGTGCCCAGGCGGGAATCCGTAGCAATATTGGCTCCTCATTTGGGAGACTTGAGAAGCATGCTAAGGCTAATGCGGTTGTCGGATGCCTGAACGAGGTCCCGACAAAATAAAAAAGAGCCAAGCAATAAATGCCTGGCTCTTTGAAAGCTTCAAGAGGAGTTCAAAATAGTCTTCGACCTGGATGTGTCGCCTCGACGTATCGAAGCGAGTACAGATCCTTAAAGGAGGTGATCCACCCACACCTTCCGGTACGGGTACCTTGTTACGACTTAGTCCCCCTTACCCTCCTCACCTTCGGCCGCTCTTTCCTTGCGGTTAAGCCACGGACTTCGGGTGAAGACAATTCAGGTGACTTGACGGGCGGTGTGTACAAGACCCGGGAACGTATTCAACGCAGTATAGCTGACCTGCGTTTACTAGCGATTCCGACTTCATGCAGTCGAGTTGCAGACTGCAATCTGAACTGGGGGCGTATTTTTGGGATTGGCTCCACCTCGCGGTATCGCTGCCCTTTGTTGCGCCCATTGTAGCATGTGTGAAGCCCCAGACGTAACTGCCATGCTGACTTGACGTCATCCTCACCTTCCTCCGGTTTACACCGGCGGTCTCCTGTGAGTCCCCATCTTTCATGCTGGTAACACAGGACGAGGGTTGCGCTCGTTGGCGGACTTAACCGTACACCTCACGGCACGAGCTGACGACAGCCATGCAACAAGTGTCTTCACGTCCTTCTTTTGGAAGGAGGGCCCTATTTCTAAGGCTTGCGATCGATGTCAAGTCTGGGTAAGGTTCTTCGGTTAGTATCGAATTAATCCACATGCTCCACCGCTTGTGCGGGTCCCCGTCAATTCATTTGAGTTTCAACCTTGCGGCCGTACTCCCCAGGCGGGATACTTAGTGCGTTAGCTGCGACACAAGAGGGGTCGATACCTCTTACGTCTAGTATCCATCGTTTAGGGCGTGGACTACCAGGGTATCTAATCCTGTTTGCTCCCCACGCTTTCGCGCCTCAGCGTCAGATGATGCCCAGCTTGCTGCCTTCGCCATGGGTGTTCCTCCTGATATCAACGCATTTCACCGCTACACCAGGAATTCCACGAGCCTCTGCATCCCTCAAGCCTGCCAGTATGCACAGCAGTTCCGGGGTTGAGCCCCGGGCTTTCACTATACACTTAACAGGCCGCCTACGCGCCCTTTACGCCCAGTAATTCCGGACAACGCTTGCACCCTACGTCTTACCGCGGCTGCTGGCACGTAGTTAGCCGGTGCTTATTCTTCGGGTACCGTCCTAAGTCTTTCCCGAAAAAAGAAGTTTACAGACCTAAATCCTTCGTCCTTCACGCGGCGTCGCTGCATCAGGGTTTCCCCCATTGTGCAAGATTCCCAACTGCTGCCACCCGTAGGTGTGTGGGCCGTGTCTCAGTCCCACTCGAGCGGATCATCCTCTCAGACCCGCTACCTGTCGTCGGCTTGGTAGGCCATTACCCCACCAACTACCTGATAGGCCATGAGCCGCTCTTGAAGCTAAAAGCATTTAATCAGTCCCCCATGCGGGGGTCTGGTCACATCCGGTATTTATGGCATTTCTGCGTTTGTCCCGAACTTCAAGGCACGTTGCTCATGTATTACTCCGCCGTTCGCCACTAGAGATTGCTCCCTCGTTCGACTTGCATGTTTTAGGCACGCCGCCAGCGTTCGTCCTGAGCCATGATCAAACTCTCCGAAGAAAGTTTAGATCCATGCATCATGCGATGCTGGTTTTCTGTTTTGTTTGTTGGTGTTTCTCTTGCGAGATCCTTCTGCCACCGAGATAAACTCGCAGGCTTCAGGCCACCGACGGGAATTACATTTTACTGTTCTTTCCGTAAAATCCTTATCTGAACGTTTCCACTATTCTCTTTTCAAGTTTCTCGCCACTGTTTAACCAGCGACGAAAGATATTGTTCCTCAGAATGAACCTGAGAGTCAAGGGGTCCCGGCAGAAACTTTGAAAATTGGCATCTTTTAGGTCTCTTTCCTCGTCTGTATTCTCTTGGGTGTGAAGATGTGCTAGCGCGCGTATACTCTCTCATCACGTGCGGCTTCTCTACGCTCTCACCATTCTGCTAGGTTCAACTTTGCTCTTTATAGTTGAACCTTTAGTGTCAAAGATGATCCTGCCGCGCTTCGGTGGGGCCCCCGCTGTCTG
>JBBQPZ010000018.1:0-74608 GCA_038216655.1 Fimbriimonadales bacterium | reverse complement strand
TCCCTCGCCGCCATCATGTATGCCGGTGACGTGGACGACATGATGGTATGTGCATGGAACGGGACCCCTCCGGGCGTCCTTCGCGACAACGGCACCGTCTACCGAACCTGGAATCCTTGGACTTTGGCCATCCAGCCGTACATGAAGAACACTAACATTCTTCTTTGTCCGGACAACTCGGGTCTCGGTTTCATTCAGGCCGCTAACGCGACCGCCCGATCCCAGATCTATGCCTCTTACGGCATCAACATGATGCTGTCGGACTTCGCGGGTACCGATCCGGTTAATAACGGCAACTACCTGTGGACTCCGATCTCCTCGACCGCCGTGGCTCGCGTAGCCAACACGGTGTTCTTCTGTGAAGTCGAAGGCGTCAACTATGCGACCGCGGATCACGCGTTCGTGTGGTCGCAGCCGATCGGACCGGAAGTCGAGCCGCCTGATGCTTGGTTGAGCGACAAGACGTTCTTCACGGAAGGCTGGGGCAACCAGATCGACCAGGTCACGACCTACTACAAGTTCCCGGGTTACGGTGGAGCCAACTGGACCCACGGCAGCAGCGCTTTCGTTCGCGGAATCATGCCGACCGGTGGAGCCAACACCGCCTTCTGTGATGGTCACAACAAGTTCTTCAAGGTTGGAGGTCTTGCCCAAGGCACGAACTTCTCGCCGGCCGCCTCGGGACACCTCGTGTTCCAAGTCGACAAGACGAAGTACCTCTGGGATCCGCGCAACTAGTCTCGGAACTCACAAAAAGCTCCTTCATCTGCTAAGATGGGGGAGCTTTCGGATTTATGACCATGAAATATAACCGACTCTGCATTCTTAGTTTGATCATCTTCGTGGGTAGCATCGCCCTGGTGGGCTGCGGAGACAAAGGCACTGAGTCCGTTGACTCCACGTTGACGAAGACCACCCAGTCGCCTCCTCCTCGCCCGAACAAGCCGGGCGTGACCCCGGGCGGTGCCGGTGGACCCCAGGGAGCCAAAATAGCGCCTTAGGCTTTTGCCAAAATTGTGCTGGCGGTTTTCCGAGGTTCGCCTCAGAAGCTCGCCAGATTGAATGCTTTCGGACGGTTAATAAATTGACCTCCCGATTGGGGCAGCCTTATGGCTGCCCCAATTTCATCTACCTCAATCCCTGCAAGGGCGAAGTCTCGGACCGCTGATACCCCATGGGCGTATAACATAGCGCCGCTGTAGTGCTTGAGCACCTAAGCGGTTCTGCGACCGCCTCCGGGTTTCGAATTTCGTGGCAATCCTGGTTCCCTGGGTCATCGAACCCGGGCTACCTTCTTGGACTCCTAGGGTCGGCAGACGCTATTTAAACGCTGTGCGCTCATGCCCTGGGAAGAGCTGCCGGCGCTGATGCAAATGAAGGGGGACAGTCCGCAGACTGCCCCCTTCTCCCGTCCCCTCTCAGGATTGTAAAAAGACTCAGCGCCGACGTCGAACGAGGACGGCCAAGCCGCAGACCAAGAGGCCCGCAACGGTCGCCGGCTCGGGCACCGGCGTGATCTGCATATTGTCGGCCACGAAGATGACGCCATAGTCTCCGCCCGTCGGGGGAGCCGCATCAAAGTGGACCACCACGTTGTCGAATGCCTGGGCGGAAGAGAACGCCAAATCGATGGTCGGCCACGTGTACGTATCGAGGTTCGGCGCGATCGCCGTCTGCGTTCCCACGAGAGTCGAGCCGTTGTAGGCGGTCACGCGCATCCGCGACGAACTGTCACAGGCAAGTTCCTGCGGAGCAACCATCATGCTGAAATCGCTCACGCTCTGGGCGGTCCCATCCCCCTGGTTGAAGAACGAGATGAGCAAGTCCGCGCCAAAGACGCTGCCCGGGGAAAGGCCCAAGCTCGCAAACCCGGTCGGATACATCCCGATCACCTGGGCGATGTTCTGAATCGAATAGCCATTTCCCGTGCCAGCAAAGTGGGCTCGATATCCGCCCGAAATCTGATCAAGCGGCGTGCCCGTGTACTGCGGTCCTCCATCAAAGTCGAAAAGGACGCTCTGCGCGCTGGCCGCCCCGATGCTGCCAAGGAATCCTAGGCCAATGGCCAAATGTAAATGTTTCAAGGTCTCTCCTGCTCGGCCGAACCGGAAGGCAAGTGCGGGCACGCCAACTCCCTGAGGATTCGGCCCAGTTTTAATGTGGGGCCGATTCTCTGAATTGGACAAGTCAGAATTAATACGTCATTGCTTCTAACCACAGCCGCGATACGCGATTGAGGGGAGGACGCCCACTTCCGTTTGCGCAAACCCTCTGCGGTTCAAAACACGCCGTTGAGACCATGACGACCGATTTCGGATCAAAGCCCGCCATGCTTGACTTTCCCGGGGCACCAGAGTTGAATGAGCGGGTGATCAAGCCATCGACTCGCTCGACCCGTTCCGGCAAAGCCATTTGGATCATCCTCAGCATTGTCCTCGTGATCCTCATTGGAATCGGGTTTGCCGGTTTCAGCCTGTTCAATGCCGCCTCCAAAGCCAACGCCGAGGCGACCAAGTTCGCCAGTGACAGCCTTCAGGCAATCGCCCGTCCTTGGAAGGCCGAGGAGCTCTGGAGCCGCTCGAACGAGGCTTACAAGAAAGTCGTCACCACCGAGCAGACCGAGAAGCTCGTGGCGTTGCTGAGCGATAAGCTTGGCGAGCTAAAGACCGTCGACTCGTTCTCGCCGACAAGCATCTCGATGAACAACGTCAATGGGGCATCCACCACCACCATCGTCTGCGAGGCCACCGCTCACTTTGAAAAGGGAGACGGCAAGGTCACCATGACCACGGTCGCAAACGATGGCAAGTGGGGCTTGCAGGCCCTCGACGTCAAGTCGCCTCTTCTCGAAAGCAAAGCAGAACCGTCCGCCGAGCCCTCGGCCACACCGGAGACGTCCGCCTCACCGGAAGCTGACCACTAACTACCGCGCGGGAGGGGGAGGTGAGCCCTGGGTCCGCGTGGGAACATAGAACTGACGGTTCGCCTTTTGGTCGGCCAAGGTCTTCTCAAATGCTTTGCGGAACGTCTCGGGCAGACTCGCGAAAGCCACCGTGCTCTGTTTTGACGAGATCTGGTGGAGCTGCTGGTCCATCGCAATCTTCGGCGTCATGTCGAAGTGGAACGAGACCGTCGTGCGCTGCGCGGGCATGAGCTTGTCCAGGGAGATCTTGTTCGCGGGGTCGCTGGCCCAACTGCCACCGACCTCCGGATTCTCTTGCGAGAAGACGCGCCAGGCCAAATCGGTCGCCGTCATCCCCTGATCCATTGGCTGAACGCCGCCGCTCCGGATAGGAAGGACGACGAACTCGTCGTGGCTGGTCAAAGTGAATCGACCATCGTTCGGGATTCCGTTAGGAAGCAACTCCGTCGGGTCGTTCGTGGGAAAGATCGGTGCTTGTCCCTCCTCGAAGGCCATCGTGCGGCTCATATTAAGCCGAGACTCCGCTCCGAACGTCAACTCAAACAGGGCATTCCGCTGACCCGAGGATAGGCTGGCAAAGTTGATCGGCTGCTTTGCCGCCGCAATCTGCCGCTGCGCTTGAGAAAGGCCACCGTAGAACCGGAGCGGAGCCATGCCGTTAGACTCGAACAGGATCACCGCGGTAGGCTCGATCGCGGCGCATGAGAGCATCGCGATGATGTCGATGTTCACGCCCGGACAAGTCAGCGCGTAGGCCGCTCCATCGTCCAGACTCAGCGTTCCTTTCTTCACCACCGTCTGCAAGAGATGCGAAAGGGCGAATCGGTCGCATCGGGATTTGCGAACCGCGGCTGGCGTGACCGGCAGGACGGTCATCCAGCCATCCGCCACCGTCATCTCCTCGGAGGACATCGTGAGCAGGGGCGTCACCTGCGACGTGTTCATCTCGCCCTCGCCCATCGGGAACATCGCGGCGATCGACATGTCGCTCAAAACCGCCACCAGATTCGCTTGCTTGGCTTCCGCGACCTGGAGCAGCATGTCGCTCGTGGCGTAGCTCAGCGGTTCGTTGGCGAACGGATCGGCGACCTTCTTCTTAAGCTCGGGAGTCAAGGTCGCTCCGCCGGTGTTGCCCCTACCATTGAACGCCTGGAAGACCGCGCGGAGCTGACGCGACTCATCGGAGAGCTTGATCGGAACCGCCGTCCTATCCGCCGGGGCCGACATCATGTCCCGGAACGGATCGGACCCGAGCGTTCGATTCGCCTGGGAAAGGATATTTCCTTTCGCATCCAACACCTCAAGGTTGCAGGTGAGCGACGTCTCGAACGGACGTCGGATCACCGTCAGGTTCACCTTCACGGGAGGCGACTTGAGCGCTCCGGTGAGCACGTTAAGCTGCATGTACGGGTTGTTGTTTTGCGATGCAAGTCCAGGTCCCGCGGCGACGGCGACGGCGGATTGCTCCCGCACGAACGCCTGAAGGGCGCTCGATGGGGAGACCGCAAACCTCTGTTGCATTCGATTCGGGTTATCGGAGAAGACCAATCGCGAGTTTTCCGGCATCATCGCTAGGTCGCTCGCCCGCAACAGGGCCACCAGGCGAGTGAGCAGGCGGCCCGAAGGTGCTTCAAGGGTCAGGGCTTGTACCCGCTGCCACGAATTCGATTTGCCATCGTCGGTTTGCGCCGAGGCTTCTTTGGCTTTCTCCACAAATCCGCGGGCCGAGATATCGGTTAGCGCCTTCAGCCCGTTGGCCTCCGTGACAACCTTCTGCAGTCCGCTGGCGTACCGCGCGGCAAGGGCGGCCCGGTCCCGATCCTCATCGGCTCGCTGCTGCGTCGTCGATCTGATCAGACGGAAGCCATCGTTCTCCGGCTCCCAGGACGCGTTTTCGGCCTTCGCGATGCGGTCCATCACCACGTTCAGGGGTACGTCCTTGACTGAGATGAGCAGCACGTCCTTGGCCGTGTTCGGGGTGGCTCGAAGCGGAACCCCCGCCTTCTCGCCCAACGCCTTCAGCAGCCGGTCCGCCGGAGCGGCGGTCGCCGAGAACGTCACGTTCTTGTCAACCGAACTCGCCCCCGCGATCCCCGCCACGCAAAGTGAGAGCAGGACGGATGTCTTTCGAAAACTGCACATGTCATGCCTATTGTCCACCACTCTTGGGCGGAACGCTAGGCCTCGGACCGATAACCTAACCGGGGGGTATGCTCATAGCCACAAAGATGCCCCTTGCCCCTGACGGAGCGATCCGCCGGACAGGGGGATGCGACGAACCAAGGAGGCGATCTATTGAACAGTTTTAACGCGCGAGCGACTTTCCGCTGCGGAGATTCGGACTACACTATCTGGCGGCTGGATGCCCTGGAAAAGGCCGGATACAACGTCGGACGACTTCCCTTCTCGCTGCGCATTCTGTTAGAGAATCTGCTCCGAACTGAGGACAACCTCTCCGTCACCAAAGAGGACGTCGAAGCCCTCGCCAAGTGGGACCCGAAAGCCGACCCAAGCGACGAGATCTCCTTCACCCCGGCCCGTGTCCTCCTCCAAGATTTCACCGGCGTCCCCTGCGTGGTCGACCTTGCCGCGATGCGCGAAGCGATGACCAACCTCGGGGGCGATGCCAAGCGCATCAACCCGCTTCAGCCCGTCGAACTCGTCATCGACCACTCTTTCCAGGTCGACGCGTTCGGTTCCGCCGCGGCGATGGAGATCAACACCGAGCTCGAGTTCGAGCGCAACTCCGAGCGATACGCGTTCCTCAAGTGGGGCCAGATCGCCCTCGACAACTTTAAAGTTGTTCCCCCCAACACCGGAATCTGCCACCAGGTCAACCTCGAATACCTCGCCCGCAGCGTCTTCGTCCGCGCGATGGACGATGGTTCAAAGCTCGCCTATCCCGACAGCCTCGTGGGTACCGACTCGCATACCACCATGATCAACGGCCTCGGCGTCCTCGGCTGGGGCGTCGGAGGCATTGAAGCCGAGGCGGCGATGCTTGGCCAGCCGGTCTCGATGCTGATTCCGCAGGTCATCGGGTTTAAGCTCATCGGCCAGCTCCGCGAAGGGGCGACCTCGACCGACCTCGTGCTCCGCGTGACCGAGATGCTTCGCAAGAAGGGCGTCGTCGGCAAGTTCGTCGAGTTCTTTGGCGAGGGCGTGCGTACGCTTCCTCTGGCTGACCGCGCGACCATCGGCAACATGGCCCCCGAGTACGGAGCGACGTGCGGCATCTTCCCCGTTGACGAGATCACCCTCCGCTACCTCCGCCTCACCGGCCGTCCCGAGTGGCAGGTCGAGCTTGTGGAGAAGTACTTCACCGAGCAGGGGATGTTCTACACGGCGTCGAGCCCCGATCCTGAATTCACGGATACCCTCGAACTGGACCTCTCCACGGTCGAACCGAGCGTGGCCGGGCCGAAACGCCCGCAGGACCGCGCAACCCTCTCCGAAGCGCGCAAGACCTTCGAGTCCGCATTCCCTGACGCTAAACCGACCAAGTCGAGTTCGGGTTCCGGTGGAACTGCCGTGATGGAGCGCACTACGATCGAAGAGATGACCCACGGTGCCGTGGTCATCGCCTCGATAACTAGCTGCACCAACACCAGCAACCCATCGGTCATGATCGCGGCGGGCCTGGTCGCCCGCAACGCGGTGCGCCTCGGTATTCAGCCCAAGCCGTGGGTAAAGACTTCCCTCGCGCCGGGCTCCAAGGTCGTTACCGAGTATCTGCAAAAGGCAGGTTTGCTGGACGATCTTGATCAGATCGGCTTCAACGTCGTCGGCTACGGCTGCGCGACGTGCATTGGCAACTCGGGCCCCTTGCCTGACGAAGTCAGCAAGCAGATCACCGATCGCGACCTCGTCGCCGCGTCCGTGCTCAGCGGCAACCGCAACTTCGAGGGTCGCATCCACCAAGAGGTGCGGGCGAACTACCTGATGTCACCACCCCTCGTCGTCGCCTACGCACTAGCTGGCTCGATCTTGACCGACCTCGGCAAGGCCCTTGGCAAGGATCGCGACGGTAACGACGTGTTCCTCAAGGATGTCTGGCCGACCCAGGCGGAAGTCGCTGCAGTCATCGAAGCCTCAGTGAGCCGTGATTTGTACATGAAGTGCTATGCGGATGTGTATAAAGGTGGCGAGAAGTGGGCCGAAATCTCGGTTGCCGGATCAGAGACATTCGGTTGGGACGATGCCTCGACCTACGTCAAGAATCCGCCCTACTTCGAAGGGATGGCCGCTCATGCTCCGAGCCGCTTCAACGAATTAACTGGCATGAAGTGTCTCGCGATGCTCGGCGATAGCATCACCACCGACCATATCTCCCCCGCCGGCTCAATCAAGCTCAGCTCCCCCGCGGGCTCGTACCTGACCGCGCATGGCGTGGACGCAAAGATGTTCAACTCCTACGGCTCGCGCCGAGGAAACCACGAGGTCATGGTGCGCGGCACGTTCGCGAACATCCGGCTTCGCAACGAGCTCGTCCCGGGCACGGAAGGCGGCTTCACCGTCTACTTCCCGACCAACGAGAAGACCACGATCTACGACGCCGCGATGCAGTACAAGCAGGACGGCACCCCGCTGATCATCGTGGCGGGTAAGGAATACGGCTCGGGCTCTAGCCGAGACTGGGCGGCCAAGGGCACGTTTATGCTTGGCATCAAGGCGGTCGTCGCCGAATCGTTCGAGCGGATCCACCGCTCGAACTTGATCGGCATGGGCGTCCTGCCGCTCGAGTTCCTGCCTGGCGACGGCCGCCAGAATCTGAGCCTGACGGGCGACGAAACCTACGACATCGTGGGTCTTGCCGACGCCGCCGCCGGAGGCTTTGAGGGCGGGCGCATCCTCGATGTCCGAGCCACGAAGGGCGACCAAGTCACCACCTTCAAAGCCAAGGTCCGAATCGACACCCCGCAGGAACTGCTCTACTACAAGAACGGCGGCATCCTCCAGTTCGTGCTCCGCCAGCTCATCGGAACCGCGTAAGCGGTTCCGATTTGGAGTGCTCTCTCATATAGAGTGCGGTGACCTGTCACCGCCTTTCCCAGCGAGCCTGCGAGCGCAACTGCGATCGAAATCGTAGTCGCGGTGGCGGGCCACCGCACTTTAGATGAGCCGCAGCCTCTTTGGGAGTGCGCGAGCTTGGAGTCTGTTGCATTGCTTTGGATTACCTTCGATTATTAGGCTCCGGCTCTGGTTCGAGCCCTCCCTTGAGGGAGGGTTGGGAGGGTGACCAACTGCCCCAGGTTCCCCATTCCAGTCACGCGGTCACCCCTCCCACCTCCCCTCAATGGGAGGCTTCCCGAGGGCCTAAGAATATTAGGCGATTTGGACCTGCGGGACGAGCAATGCAACAGACTCCAAGCTCGCGCCTTCAACCAGTCATCCTAAGTAGGCTGTCAACCTTCATTTGTCGACTCTTGGTCTGCGGTGCCACGGTTTTGGCCGGGATTGGAATTGGCCGTCGAACTGGAAGTCGGTTCCCGGCAAACCGTGCGTTGTCATCACTACTGGTGGGTAGAAGCACGGCTTGCCAGGAAGCAGTTCCGGTCTGTCAGCCATCTACGGTCCTGGTCAAGCCGTGGCACCGCATTCAAACAAGACAGACGAAGCTTGACAACCTAAGGAGTGCGCCACCGTTCGAATGCAATCCAGACTTCAGGCCCGAAGGGGTGAGAAGAATATTGCCCAGGCCAACGCCCTGGTGGGAGCGGCCATAATCCTTCGAGCCCTGAAAGTGCGGCACGAATCCCGCCAGATCGACCGCCGACTTGATTGACAAAATCCCATGCCGAGAGAATAGAATCAGACTCAATCGACCCAGTCCTCGTCCGTAACAGTACTAAAGGACCACACTACCTGGGAATGTGAGTTGTGAGTGTGTGAGTTAGGTTCAACACTCACAATTCCGACCATCCGGCCGCGTCGGTTAGCGCCGTCGCCGGCGCATCAACATCGGCACACCGAGCAGCAACAGGAAGCTCGACGGTTCGGGAGTGGCCACGAAGTCGTGCTGATAACTCTGCGGCGTCAGGTTCGTCTGGTTCAGCCAGAACGTGTAGTCGCTGCCGGTCAACGGCCCGGTAAATCCGATCGATCCGAGCCCGGCTCCCAGCGAAGGGAGGATATCTTGACCAACCGTGTCGACCCCCGGGCCGAAGTGAGTCCAGCCGAGCAGGTTCGCCACGTTTGTGCCCGTTGGAGGCTCGGTGAAGGTCGACCCGGCCTGCACGCCGAGGAAGCCGCGGGTGTCGTTACCGGTCCAACTGATGAACAGGATGCTACTCAACGCCATGCCAGGCGACAAGTGAAAGTGGACGTAGTCCACGTCGCCGCCGCCCGTCGTGGCCAACAGCGAGTTCACACCGAACGACAGATTCGCATCACTTGGGACGAAGCGGTTGCTCGACAAGTCGCCGTTCACGCTCTCATCCCAGATCACGCTGGCTGAGGCCAAGCTCGCAGTCCCGGAAACCAACGCCAAAGAAGAAATGCGCTTAAGATTCATTTCGAAACTCCTCTCAAAGTCAAAGGACCGATGCCAAATGAGTCGCAAGGAGCGCAGCTGAAGTTGGGACGCGCACCGTCGGGTGGCACGGTCTGCTCGGGTTCTCATGGCTTGAATCGTCACGGGCTTTGGCAACCCGACTGATCGTGAGTCGGAGTTACGAGTTCACGGTCTGTCGGGCGACCAAACTGAAGTAGCGCGAAAGCGGGAGAGCCCGATCATACTGTGCCACCCCATACCTTTCAATTGGCGGATGCCACATCCCGGGCCCCCGTCCCCCGGCACAATCATCCGGCAAGAGGAAGGGGAGTTCCCGTTCCTGCATCCGAAATACTTTCCATAACTTAAGCAGATCGGTATGATAGGCCCATGCTAGCCATCATGCCTGCCTTGGCCTTGGCAATCTTGGGTGCCCAACAACAAGGCCCGCCGCAGGGAATCCCGGGCGGCGGTCAGCGCCAGAACCGGACCCAGCCCGGTACCGCGGCCCCTGCGGAGGCCTCCGGAGCGACCGCCCCGATGATCGAAATCGCCCCTTCGACCACGCACCACTCGATCAACCTGCCCAGCGGCTCGCTCGCCTACACCGCGCTCGCCGCTCAGGTTCCCCTGCGCAACGATGCCGGTGATGTCGAGTGCAGAATGTTCTGCGTCAGCTATACCAAGGACGACGCGAATGCCAAGACGCGCCCGGTCACCTTCGCCTTCAACGGCGGACCCGGGAGCGCCACGCTCTGGCTTCACATGGGTGCTCTCGGCCCCAAGCGCGCGCCGATGAACGACGACGGCACCTTGCCCGCCCCGCCCTATGCCGCGGTGGACAATATGGACACGTGGCTCGACTTCACCGACGTGGTCGTGATCGACGCTCCCGGCACCGGGTTCAGCCGCATCGCCCGGGCCGATCTCGCCTCGAAGTACTTCGGCGTCGCGCCGGACATCGCCGCGTTTACCGCGTTTGTCAAAAATTGGCTCACCATCCACAAGCGCTGGTCCTCCCCGCTGTTCGTGGCGGGTGAGAGCTATGGCGGCATCCGCGGTTCGGGTCTGAGCAACTCGCTCTTCCGCGCCGGCGTCGCCCTCAACGGCTTCGTCAGCATCTCGGGCACGAGCAACTTCATGACCCTTGACGGCATGCGCGGCAACGACACGACCTACCTCGGGTTCTTCCCGTCGATGGCCGCGTGCGCCTACTATCACCACAAGCTCGGCAACCGCTTCAAGGACGTCGCCGACGTCGTGAAGCAGGCGACCGACTGGTGCGACAAGGAATACGCCTCCGATCTTCAGCGCGGCGACAGCCTGAGCGACGCCGAGAAGGACCGCGTCGCGGGCAAAATGGCGAGCTTCCTCGGCATCTCAAAGGCATACTGCCTCGGATCGAACCTCAAGGTTACCGAGCGGCAGTTCTTCCGCGAACTGCTCCGCGACGAGCGCCTTTCGATCGGCCGCTACGACGGACGGCTCGTGGGTAAGGAAGAGCTCGGCGTCGGCGAACGAGGGTCAGGCGATCCGAGCGATGACGCGACGACCGCGCCGTTCACGACCTCGCTGAACGACTATCTCGAGAACGACCTCGCGATCAAGACGGAGATCCCCTACCTGAACTCCGGCAACGTCCGCCCCTGGACCGAGCCTGAAGGCAGCTACGCGGAGACCGCGTCGGATCTGCGCAACGTCCTCTCGCGAAACCAGCACTTCCGAGTGCTGTATTGCTTCGGATACTTCGACCTCGCCTGTCCGTTCAACGCCTCGATCTACACGGTCAACCACATGGGTCTCGACGCGGTGACACGTTCTCACGTGTCGTACGCCTACTACCCGGCGGGCCACATGATGTACATCGAGAAGACTTCTCGACAGAAGCTTCACGACGACGTGAAGAACTTCGAAGCCGCTAGCCTCGCGGGCAAGTAGCTTCGTATCCGAAGAACATGAGGGCGGGTAACGGCACCAAGCCGTTGCCCGCTCTTCGTTGTAAGCAGCCTGACCGGACTTGACCGAAACCGGCCAAGTCACTATGCTGAGTTCGACGGCGCAACCTCGGCATGACCAACATCTTCGATATCTCTGGCAGAGTCGCCGTGGTGGTGGGAGGCACGTCCGGTTTGGGACGCGCGATCGCCCTCGGGCTTGCCGACGCCGGAGTCCACACCGTCGCTTCCGGGCTAACGATCCTGCACGCGGAAGATGCTGCTCAGGCGATCCGATCGCGGGGGGTGCGATCGCTATCCCTTGCCTGCGACGTGACCAACCTCGCCTCCCTCGAACGACTTCGTGAGGGAGTTCTTGGCGAGTTCGGCCAAGTCGATATCCTGATCAACTGCGCGGGGAAGACTTTCAAACGGCCGAGCCTCGAGGTCAGCGGCGAGGACTGGAATGAACTCCTAAATGTTAACGTCACGGGGGCTTTACGGGCCTCCCAGACGTTCTACGAACCGCTGAAGGCGAGTGGGCGGGGACGAATCGTCAACATCGCATCGCTCTCTTCGTTCCTCTCGTTCCACGAAGTGGCGGCCTATGGCGCGTCGAAGTCCGCCCTTATGGCGCTTACTCAGAGCCTCGGGTGCGAGTGGGCTAAGGACGGGATCCGCACCAACGCAATCGTGCCCGGCGTGTTCGTCACCGACCTCAACCGGGCCTTGCTCGAAGGCACCGAGCGGGGGCGAGAGATGCTCCTGCGAACTCCCCTCGGTCGGTTCGGCAATGCCGAAGAGCTGGTCGGGGCCGCCCTGTTCCTCTGCTCGGACGCGGTGAGCTTTATCACCGGGACCTCCATCGCCGCCGATGGCGGGTTCCTCGCATCGGGGGTCAACCAGTGAACGAGATCGTCGCGGGCAAGATGTCGCGGGTGCGTTGGACGATTTGCGTCCTCCTCTTCTTTGCCACCACGGTCAATTACGTCGACCGGCAGCTCTATTCGATTCTCGTTCCGTTCTTCGAAAACGATCTGAGGCTTGGGCCGACCGATCTCGCGCTGATTAATGTCAGCTTCCTGCTCGCTTACGGGTTCGGCATGATCTTCGTTGGTCGGTTCATTGACCGCGTCGGGACTCGCATCGGCCTCAGCGCTTCGTTCCTTGTCTGGAACATCGCCTCGGTCGGACACGCTCTGATCGGCAGCCTCACGGGCTTCATGGGAATCCGATTCCTGCTCGGACTCGGCGAGGCGGGTAACTTCCCCGCCACGATCAAGACGGTTGCGGAGTGGTTCCCCAAGAAGGAGCGGGCGTATGCGACCGGGTGGTTCAACTCCGGGTCAAACATCGGGGCGGTCCTCGCCGGGTTGCTTGGCGTGGCGCTCGCCCAGGAGGTCGGGTGGCGGAACTGCTTCCTGATTCTCGGCGGCGTTGGCAGCGTCTGGATCTTCTTTTGGCTTCGTCTCTATCATTCGCCCGAGCTCCACCCTAAAGTCTCGGCCGCGGAGCTTGCCCACATTCAGAGCGACCCGCCCGACGAGCCTGGACCGGTCACCTACGGTCAGCTCTTCCGGATGCGACCGGTCTGGGCGATCGCCGTCGCCTCGTTCTTCACTGACGCGCCGTGGTGGTTCTATCTCACTTGGCTACCCAAGTTCCTCATCGACGGATACAAGCTCGACCCCAAGTTCATGGGGATTGCCGTGCCGATCGTGTTCGTCGCCGCCGACATCGGCTCGATTGGCGGCGGGTGGATTTCTTCTAGGCTGATCACCAAGGGTCGCTCGATCGGGTCCGCACGGAAGACCGCGATGCTGATCTGTGCGCTTTGTGCGGTGCCGGTCTCACTCGTCGGCGCGATGGTTGACATCCCGTCCATCGCCGGCATCCCGACGATCTACTTTGCTCTCGTTATCATGTCGCTCGCAGCCTCGGCTCACCAAGGCTGGAGTTGCAACCTGTTCACTCTGATTTCAGACACCCTCCCCCGCAAGGCGGTCGCGATGACCGTCGGGATCAAGACCGCCTTTGCCGTCGTCGGCTCGGCGTTCTTCCAGCTCTTCGTGGGCCGCGCGGTGCAACTCACCGGCTCCTACGTGTTTCCGTTCATGTTGGCGGGCAGCCTGTACCTGGTCGGGCTGCTCGCGGTTCACCTGATCATGCCGGTCGTCGAGCCGACGCGTCCGGGCAAGGCGGTGAGCCTGGTGGCGATGGTGGCGGTCGGACTAGCGATGCTCGCCGCGCTCCTCGGCATCCAGATAATCCTGAACAAGCCGCCCTATTTGTCCCTTTCCGAGTACATGACTCTGCGCCGAACCGAGCTGAAGAGCGACACCGCGCCGGTCGAGGGTCCGGCCGCCAAGGTCGGGTGGATGACCGCGCGTTGGTATCTCTGGCGTCCGGCGGGCAAGCCCGCCAAGCTTGAGCTCATTAAGTTCGACCGCAGCGAGCGGCCCTTTGTCGAAGGCAAAGGCACCGGTGCCGCCCAATACATCGGTCCCTCAAAGGACGAACTCGCCAAGACCTTTCCCGTGAGTCCTTAGATATGCCTCTCAATCTTCGCAACCGCAAGGACTGCCGCTGGGATCTCGTTGCCCTTGGCGAGGTCATGCTCCGCCTCGATCCGGGAGACGGGCGCATCTCGACCACACGAACCTTCCAAGCCTGGGAAGGCGGCGGCGAATATAACGTCGCTCGGGGGCTCAAACGGTGCTTCGGGTTGGAGACCGCCATCGTGACGGCCCTGGCGGACAACCCGGTGGGGCGGCTCGTGCAGGACCTGATGTATCAGGGCGGGGTCGATCAGAGCCTGGTCCGATGGGTGCCCTTTGACGGCGTGGGTCGCGAGGTTCGCAACGGCCTTAACTTCACCGAGCGAGGCTTCGGACTCCGTGGTGCGGTCGGATGCTCGGACCGTGGCCAAACTGCGGTCTCGCAGATGCGGCCCGGCGAGGTGGATTGGGACGAGATCTTCGGTCGGCAAGGCGCGCGCTGGCTCCACACCGGCGGTATCTTCGCCGCCCTATCGGACTCCACCGCCGAGGTTGCCCGTGAAGCCATGATTGCGGCCAAGCGCCACGGGGTGGCGGTGTCCTATGATCTCAATTACCGCCCGTCGCTCTGGAAGTCAATTGGGGGCCAGGTAAGGGCGCAGCAGGTGAATCGCGGCCTCGCGCCGTACGTGGACGTTTTGCTCGGCAACGAGGAGGACTTCACGACGGCGTTTGGGTTCGAAGTGGAGGGCCACGACCCGGACAACCTCGATCCGGCGGCCTTTGGAAGAATGGCGGCCAAGGTGGTCGCCGAGTTTCCGAACCTGTCGGGGGTTGCCACCACCCTACGCGTCGCGAAGAGCGCGACTCGCAACGACTGGAGCGCAATCGCTTTTGCCGACCGCAAGCTCTTCCAAGCCATTAATCGACTCGATATCGAGATCTTCGATCGTGTTGGGGGTGGCGACTCCTTCGCCTCGGGCTTGATCTACGGTTTGCTCGCCGGCAAGGACATGCAGTGGGCAGTCGAGTGCGGCGCGGCCCACGGAGCGTTGGCGATGACGACGCCGGGAGACACTTCGATGGCCACGCTTGTCGAAGTCGAGAAAGCGATGGCGGGCGAAGGGATGCGGGTTGACCGATGAACACCCTTGACTGGATCCAGAAGTCGAAGATCGTCCCGGTGATTCGGGCGACCTCGGCGGAGCTTGCGTTCGAGGCCGTCACTGCCCTCGTCGAGGGTGGGATCGATGTGCTTGAGATCACGATGACCGTGCCGGGGGCGATCGAGGTCATGCGTCAGGTCGATATCCGCTATGGCAATCACGTGCTCCTCGGAGCCGGTACCGTCCTCGACCCCGAGACTGCCGCTAAGTGCATGGATGACGGAGCCAAGTTCATCGTCAGTCCCAGTCTTGATCTCCCGACGGTACACGCGTGCGTCGAGCGCCACATTCCGATCGCCCCCGGAGCACTCACCCCCACCGAAGTCCTCACCGCGTGGCGAGCCGGGGCGAGTCTGGTGAAGGTCTTCCCCTGCGAGGCGATGGGCGGGCCGGGCTATATCCGCTCCCTCCGCGCACCGTTCCCCTTGATCCCCTTGATGCCGACCGGCGGAGTCACCCTGACCAACGCCGCCGCCTACCTCGCTGCGGGCGCGATCGCGGTCGGGGTCGGCAGCGATCTCGTCGATCTCAACTTGATACGGGACGGGAAGCGGGACGAGCTCATCGCCCGCGCCCGGGCGTTCCGCGTTGCGGTGTCCGGCTAAGGAGCGCGCGCCGCATCGTGAAGGGCGATCGTGGCCGCATCGGAATCGTCGCCAGCTAGAAGCACTGAGACATGATCACCGAAGCGGACCTTGGTCGCGCCATGCGGGACAATGACTCCGCCATCTCGCTCGATCGTTACGATGAGAGCCCCGGGCGGGAGACGGAGATCACGGATGTGGCGACCATCCATGTAGGAGTCTGGCTCGACGATCAGATCCAGCGGCACCGTCGAGTCCTGCCGAACTCCTAGCTCGCCGGTTCGGTGAAGTTCGCGCTCTAACAGTGCCTCGTAGATCGGCGTGTCCCGCATGAGATCGGCGACGATGTAACTCACGAACGATCCCAGCAGAAGCGCATAGAGGATCGAGTACTGCTGAGTCATCTCGACGATCAGGACCACGCCGGTAAGGGGGGCCCGCACCGACGATGCGAGGAACGAGGCCATACCGATCGTCGCAAATACATGCGGCGAGATGCCGAGACCAGGGAACGCCTGGGCCATCGCCGAACCAACGCCATATCCGGTTAAGGCCCCCATCACCAGGAGCGGGGCGAAGATTCCTCCAGGGACGCCAGTCGCGAAGCTGGTGGAGGTGAGAAGCAATTTGCCAACCAGCATCACCGCGACCAAGCCTAGCGAGAGACGCAAATCCATGTGGCCCGAGAGAATGCTCTCGGCCAGGGAGTGGCCAGGGCCGGTGATCTCCGGCAGGATACGCATGCATAGGACAGCCACGGCCCCGATGAGAGCGCCGGCAACCCAACGGGGGAGCTTAAGCCGCTCGCGGATCCCAATGGAACCCAACGTGAGCCGATTGAAGACGATACCAAGGAGTCCCGTGACCAGCCCGAGCAGGGCGACGATCGGTAGGGCCCTCAAGGGAACCGGAGCCGGGTTCGCCAGCACGAACGAGGCACCCTGTCCGAGCTCGACCCGAGCGACTGCAACTGAGCAAACCGAGGCGATCAGCGCCGCTCCGTAGGTCAGTGGCGACATCTCGCGTTTGAGCTCTTCCATGACGAAGATGAAGCCGGCAAGCGGGGCATTGAACGCGGCGGCGAGACCTGCACCTGCGCCTGCCGCGATCAGGGTGGGATATGAGCGGCGCGGCGCTTTACCCAGCTTAGCTACGAGTTGGCCGACGGCGGCACCGATCTGGATCGTTGGCCCCTCGCGTCCGAGTGACATCCCGGAGCTAAGGGCAAGCAGACCGCCGACCATCTTCACCGGGATCAACACCATTGGCCGCAGCGATCGAAGGTTCATCAGCACCGCCTTCACGTGCGGTATTCCGCTTCCCCCAGCTTCGGGACAATACTTCTCGGTGATGAACCCGGCCAGTGCCCCAAATGCCGAGCCTCCAAGCACGAGCAGAATCCAGCCACCGACGCCGGAGTTGAGGGATGCGGCAAAGGCGTGGGACTGCGTCTCCGCCAACATCAGCAGGAACTGGAACAGCACGGCAAAGCCACCAGACAGAACACCAACCAACGCTGCGGCAAGCAGGACGAAGCGCCGCTGCGCGTGATGAAGACGACGACGATGAATCTCCGTCGCGCGCAGGTGGGCAGGCTGGCCGGCCGAGCTTTTCACCATTCAATGTCATTATGACAGGCCCGTTCGATGGAGTATTTGGCTCTAATGATCCGAACATGAACACCGCTGATCTCACGACTGGCTTCGAGAATCTTGGAACGATATTGAGCTTCGTCAGCTTACCAACCACTGAGAACTCGATCAAGTGGCCACTTGGGGAAGACGACGAAACAAATGAAAACCAACCTAATTCTCGCCCTTGGCATAGTTGCCGCCATCCTGTCTCCGGTCTCCGCATTGGCCGATCATCGCCCTGCCGGAGCCGTCTACACGATCACCAATTCACCCGCCGGAAACGCCGTTCAGATTTACGATCGCTTCGAAGATGGACGCCTGCAGATCGGGGCCGCGGTCCCGACCGGTGGCCTGGGTACGGGCGGCGGATTGGGCAGCCAGGGTGCCCTCAGCCTCGGCAAGTGGGGACGCCTACTGCTTGCCGTCAATGCGGGGAGTAACAGTGTGTCGACCTTCCGCGTCACCGATCACGGGCTGAACCTGATCGACATCGCGAACTCTGGTGGCACGAAGCCGATCAGCGTCACTCAGCACGACGATCTCGTGTACGTCCTCAATGGCGGAACGAACTTGATCGCTCCGAACATCCAGGGCTTCCGCCGTGGATCCCGCGGTCAACTCGTCGCCATAGCGAACTCGTCCTGGAGTTTGAGCGCTGCCAACGCGGGACCTGCGGAGGTCGCCTTCTCCCCGGATGGTCGCACCCTTGTCGTCACTGAGAAGGGAACCAACAAGGTCGACACGTTCCGCCTTGACAACCGAGGTCGCCCCGTTTCCGCATCGTATCAGGCATCGAACGGCATGACTCCGTTCGGCTTCGCCTTCGACCCAAGCGGACGCTTGTTTGTCTCGGAAGCCGCCGGTGGCGCAGCTGATGCGAGTTCCCTCTCGAGCTATCGATTGGATCGAAATAGTGAACTCGATTCGCTGACCGTGTCGGCCCCGACGACCGAAACCGCGGCCTGCTGGGCGGCGGTCTCCGACGACGGCCGGTTCGCCTACACCGCCAATGCGGGAAGCGGCACCATCTCGGGTTTCCGAATCGACCGGACCGGGCACCTTAACCTCCTCGACGTCGACGGGGTCACTGCCTCGACCGGAGCCGGGAGCCATCCGGTGGACATGGTGTTCGCCGGAAACGGGAAGTACTTCTACGTCCTTGCGAACGGAGCGCCGACGGTCAACGCGTTCAAAGTCGCCAACGACGGTCATCTGCAAAGCATCGGGGCCTTACCGGCGATGGCATCTTTCAACGGCCTCGTCGCCCGCTAGGCACCAGAAAGCGGCATAAATCGGATTCGCTCGCTTCCCGCGGGCGAATCCGTTTGCTTTTTACCCCTAGCCTTTGGCAATATCGTGGTGGATTCAACGTCCGGCTTCAATGGCGAATGCCCGGCGAACCCTTCGGGGTCGGTGCTCAACGATGTTTAACAGAATGCGCTCACTCGTCTTGCCTCTCGTCGTCTTCGGACTCGGCATCGCCGGATGCTCCAAATCAGGAGGCGACACCCCCGATGCTTCCGGTGCCCCCGGCCTGAAGGCGGGGGAGAAGGTCAAGATCGCCTTTATTGTCAAGCAGCCGGAGGAGCCGTGGTTCCAGCTTGAGTGGAAGTTCGCCGACGAGGCTGCGACGAAGGACGGTTTCGAACTCATCAAGATCGCCGCGACGGACAGCGATCAGGTGCTGTCCAAGATCGACAACGTGGCCGCACAGGGTGCGCAGGGGCTCGTGATCTGCTCTGTCGACGTCAAGCTCGGCCCGGCGATCGTGGCCCGCTGTCAGCAACGCAACATCAAGCTACTCACCGTCGACGACCAGTTGGTCGGCGCGGACGGCAAGTTCCTGGACGTTCCCCACGTCGGCATCAGTGCCCACAAGATCGGCAACTCGCTCGGCTCGGCCCTCATCGATGAGATGAAGAAGCGTAATTGGAAGCCGGACGAGACCGGGATGCTCGTGGTCACCTACGAACAGCTCGACACCGCCAAGGAGCGCACCGACGGTGCGATCGAATCGGCCATCGCCGCGGGCTTCCCCAAGGACAAGGTCTTCAAGGCCGCCGAGAAGACCACCGACATCCCGGGGAGCCGAGATGCCGCGACGCCGATCCTGACCAAGAACCCGGGCATCAAGCACTGGCTGATCGCCTCGATGAACGACACCGGCGCGATGGGTGCGGTTCGGGCAACCGAACAGTTCAAGATTCCCGCCGCCGACGTGATCGGCATCGGCATCAACGGCGACTCGGCACTTGAGGACTTCAAGAAGCCAGAGCCGACGGGGCTCTTCGGTTCGATCCTCCTTCAGGCCAAGCGGCACGGCTTCGAGACCTCGGACATGATGTTCCACTGGATCAAGGACGGCAAGGAGCCGCCCAAGATCACCTTCACCGACGGCATTCTAATCACCCGTGAGAACTACGTGAAGGTCCTCGACGAGCAGGGATTGCCGCATTAGCAAGCCAGAACGCAAGTCGAACTGGTTCGCCTCCGCTTGGGACAGCGGAGGCATGCTCATGCTGTGCATTGGGTTGCTCGCGTACGCCGCGATCACCGTCCCGACGTTCCTCACCCGCACGAACATCATCTACTCGCTCGGTCTGTCGATCACGACGACCGGGATCGTCGCCTGCGGCATGCTGTTCTGCCTTGCCGCGGGCGACTTCGATCTCTCGGTCGGGTCTGTAGCCGCGTTTGCCGGGATGCTGGTCTCGGTGCTGCTCGCAAAATTCAACGGGAGCCTGGCGGCGATCCCGCTTACCCTGATCGCATGCGCGGCGATCGGGGCTTTCAACGGCGTGATCATCGCGGCGTTCGGAATCAACGCCCTCATCACCACCCTCGCGACGATGCAGATCGTCCGCGGTTTGGCCTACTTGTTGAACAACGGTAACTCCCTCGGCACGTCCAGCGCCGCGTTTGCCAAGTTGGGAACGGGCGACATCCTCGGCCTTCCGATTCCGATTTGGGTTTTGTTTGTGTGCCTTGTCCTGTTTGGCCTGCTCCTGCACTTGACGGTCTTTGGCCGGAACACGCTCGCGATCGGCGGCAACAAGGAAGCCGCGCGGTTGGCGGGCGTCGGCACCGTGAAGACGAAGGTCTTGATCTTCACCCTCCAAGCTTCGATGGCCGGCCTGGCGGGAATCGTGAGCACCGCTCAGCAGCAGCTCGGCGATCCCAAAGGCATGAACGGTCTCGAACTCCGAGTCATCAGCGCATGCGTCCTCGGCGGAGTCTCCCTCACCGGCGGCATCGGCTCGATCTACCACGTTGTCGTGGGAGTGATGATTATGGGCACGGTTCAGAACATCATGGACCTGAATAGTGTGCAGACGTTCTACCAGTATCTGATCAGCGGCGCAATCCTGCTTGCGGCGGTGTTGCTCGATCGCTTGAAGCGACGCGGTCGGGCTTAATTTGGGTTAAGGGAGATCATACTTCCAGTAACGTCCGCGGTCGGACTTGAGAACGAGCGCCTTCATCTTCGCGTCCTTCGGCGCGAGGATGAACATCCGGTACGAGTAGTCGACTCCGTAAGCCATCTCCCGACTCTGGTCGACTTCCGCGTCAGAGCTTCCCTTTCGGTAGCCGACGACCTTGTACTTGTCCCCGTCTCCGTCGATGAGCCCGATGTCCTCGCTCGCCATGTCGAACAAGGTCATATGCACGGGGCTCGCATTGTGGAGCGTCAGCTTGACGACCCAGTAGACCTTGCCGTCCTCAGGCTCGTTACCTTCCATCTTCTCGCCGGGAGCCGCGGCCACGCTGTCGACGCGCACCATGAAGGCACTCGTCGGGTGAAAGACCCCGATCGTCCCCTTGCCCTGAGCCAGCGCCACCGCGCCGCTCGGATCACTCGGGTCGCGAACCTCGACCGGCAGTGGCTTCATGACGTTCTTGACGTCCGCCGTCTTGTCGGTCCCGGCGATAAGGTAGCGAAGCACCTCTTCCTGCCTTCCTTTGCGGCCCTGGTTGATGAATAGTTTCGTGATCTTGGCCTCGTCAGGGACCGAGAAAACGATCCGGAGCGGATCCTTCAGTTCGGGTTGACCGATACCTTGCCCGGGTTTCAAGTTCAGAAAGAAGGTTTCCGCCTTGTGACTCTGGATCGAGATGTCCTTCGGCGGATATTTGTTGCCAGACGAATCGAGGAGGGTGAAATAGCTTGAGCCGTCGCCGAAGCTGACTTCTTGAGGCGTAGCGTTCTTGAGCCCGAAATCGAGCACGATCAGCTTCTGGTCCGTCGCCGCGTAGATGCCGTTGTAGCCGTAATACGGCTCAAGCTGATAGTGTGTGCCGTAAACGGTCAGGTTGAGACCGTTCTGCATCGTATAAGTATCGCCGAAGCGTCCGTAAATGCCGGATTGCTGGGCCTGTCCTTGAACGTCGTTATGTACTTGCAATAGAGGCGAGGCAAAGCCAAGGGCGGCAGCGATTAGGAGTCCGCCCAACACTCCATTCCTGGGTGATGGTGACATAGCCGAAGTATGGTTTTAGGACTCTCTGAGGCCGACCTGAATGGCCGAATTTGTTGAGAAAACTCAGGCCATTACGAGGATCGCGTTTCTGAATGGATCGGACAGAAGTAGACCGTCGCCTTCGACTTCAAAGGGGATGCCATTTTCGCGCAAATTCGCCGCCAGCGATTCTCGGGCCGATCTGCTCGGCAGACAGACTTCGAACCGCGTCATAGCCGCCGCATTCGGATTGGCGGGGTGGTGCGCCCAGGTGTTGAGGCCGAGGTGATGGTGATAGCCACCTGCCGCGACGAAGAGCGCGCCCGGCAGGGACGCGGTGTCGGAGAAACCGAGACCTTCTACGTAGAATTCCTTCGCCTTGGCGAGGCTCCCAACGTGCAGGTGGACGTGGCCGATCACTGTGCCCGGAGCGATTTGAGGCGGTACCGGGTGGGCCGCCTCGTCGATCAGCTTCTGGAGGTCGAGACCGAGGACGTCCATGACCACGTGGTTGCCATCGTGCTCCCATGCGGACCGCTCGCGGTCCCGGTAGATTTCGATGCCAAGGCCGTCGGGATCGTCGAGATAGAGAGCTTCGCTGACGAGGTGGTCAGAAGCCCCGGTTAATCCATATCCGGCGGTGACGAGTCGGGCCAGTGTGTCGGCGAGGTCTTTGCGCGAAGGGACGAGGATCGCGAAGTGGTAGAGACCCGCGGTCATCCGCGGCTTCTCGGTTGCCGTCGGGTCGGCGTGGAGTTCGATCAGAACGGGGGCGTCGACGGGCCCCAGGGTGGCGGTGGCTTCCGTTTGGTCGAGGACGGTGAATCCGAGGCCTCGGACGTAGAAATCGAGTGATCGGGTCAGGTCGCTGACTCGGAGGGTGACTCGGCAGATCGCGGCCTGAGGATCGAGAAGGAACGAGGGCATGCAATCTTTCTAACGAAATTCTGATTGTTTCGTTATCGGGGCGGGCTGCTGCACGGGAAGCGAGCGCGTTCGGCAAGCTTCATTGGTAACACCTCGACGTCATCCTGAGTGGAGAACCGAGCCCTGGCGAAGGTTTGGAATCGAAGGACCCCGGATCCCGAGAACCCAAGTGGAGATACCGGGTGGGGATCCGGGTCCTTCGGCTCGCAAGCTCGCTCAGGATGACGCAATGGGACGGGGTGGCACGCACTACCGGATCAGCGGTCGTCTTTTGGATCGTCTTTGAGAGAACCTTCGAACATCTTGCGGAGACGCTCGCGTTCGGCGCGATCCTGCTCTCGGCGGCGGACCTCTTCGTAATAGCCTTTGCTTCGCTTCTCTTGGGCCTTGAGCACCTTCGAGGCTTGGCTCGGCCCAGCGTAGGGGGCGGCGGCGATCCGGTTCGAGGCGAAGAGGTAGGCCAGCCCAAGGTGAAGGCAGGCGAATACGCCCATGAGCGGGGAGTGGTAGATCGAGCCGTAACCAAACAGGGTGATGCCAACGGTCAGCCAGGCGAGGATTAATCCGCTCACCGGGATGCAGGCAAAGAGGCGAACGCAGGCGGTCTGGTTGCGGATGCCCCATGCGACGGTCATCGCGGCGGTGACCAGTTCGAGTCCGGCGAGATTAGGCCCGGGTTCGATGACGACGGTCCGGTGCAGCAAGCCGCCGATCGTGAGGAAGAAGATCGCGGAGAGGGAGGCGACGGCGAAGAAGGCGAGGAACTTGGCGGTGCCGAGCATCCGCTCGTTATCCGTGGCGACCCAATAAAACCAGTAGAAAAGGAGTAGGAGCCAGATGAACGCGGTACCCGCACCGTAGCTGGCGAACGGGTAGGTGAGGATTCCCCAGGGCTGGCGGAAGTCGCTGTAGTAGGAGAGCAGGAGCCCCGTCTTCCCCATCGTCATCCACGAGACCACGAAGATCACGACCGAAATCCCGAGGATCACCAGCGTCGCGGGGTTGCCGCTCTTGCGGAGCCGATGCTGAAGATCCTGGATGGTGCTCATGCGTTCTCATTATGGGCGCGGGGAGAAGGAAGCCTAGTATTGAGTATTTAGTATGGCGATGGCAGTGGGGAAAGTCTGAGTCTGAGCCTGAGTTCGAATTGTAGGCAACACTCGGCCCGCGCCGACCCAAACTCCAACTCCAACTCCAACTCCAACTACGTGGTCGCCAACTCCCCGTTCGCGAGGCCCGGGTCCGGTCGGGGTTCACTGCGCGCGTTGCGGAAATCTGGGCTCAGGAACCCGAGCATCGTGCCCGCGAGCATTCCGCCTCCCATGATGAGGAAAGTGTTTGGCAGCCCGACAGTTTCCACGATCAGCCCTGCCGCCGCCATTCCGATCGGCATGATTCCGGTGGCGATCATCGACAGCAGCGCGTTGACGCGGCCTCGGAAAGCGTCCGGCACCGACGACTGCATGTAGGTTCCAATCGGGATGTCCGCGAAGGGCACACAGATACCGCACAGTGCTTGAAGCCCGAGGAACACCCAGAAGTTGCGGGCGAAGGCCATCGCCGCGACGAGCACTCCGATGCCGCCCAGGCCGATCATGAACGTGATCGTGGGGCGCTGGATCTTGAGTTTTCCAACAACGACCGAGAACACCGCCATCAGCGCGAAGAAGGAGAATTCGAACCACGACAGCGTCTGCGGCCGACCGTCGAACCACCGCTCGTTCGCCACCACGTAGGTCACGAAGAACGGCGCGACCATCAGCCGGAAGATCGTCAGACAAACGAGCAGCACGGTGAGGTCCTTGCGCCGACGGACGAAGGAGATCCCGTCGCGGAAGTCCTGCATCGGATGCTTCTCCGCCACATCCTTCCGATCCGGAATCACCTGCGGCAACTGGAAGATGAAGTACGCCGAGAGAAAGAAGGAGATCAGGTTGACGGTCACGGCCGTGGTGAAGAACCATTTCTCCGAGATCGCGTAAAGCGCGCCGAGCACGCTCGCGGACATTCCCAGGCCCAGCAAGGGCATCAAACTCTGGGTGGTCATGCTGAGCGCGTTGGCGGTCAGCAGGTTCTCGGTCGGCACCAAGCTCGGGATCGCCGCACTCTTGGCGGGCATGAAGAAGCACCGCACGATCGACAGGATGCACGGGACGGTGAGCAACACCCATGTTTCCGGCTTGGGCCAGACAAGCAGCGACAGCGCGAACAGGGCAAGGATCGCTCCGCTAATCAGGTCGCTCGCGAGCATGATGCGGCGACGGTCCATCCTATCGGCGAGGACGCCCGCATAGGGAGAGAAGAGCAGATACGGCAACGCTTCGAGCGCGCCGACGTAGCCGACCATCGCCGAGGAGCCGGTGATCCGCTTCACCATGAAGAGGAACACGACGTAGTAGAACGCGTCGCCAAACTGCGAGATGGCCTGGCCAAGCCACAGATTTCGAAACGGACGGATGCGTAAGATTTGGGAATAACTCAAGGCGAAACTTCTCCTAGGGTGGCCGGGCATCCGCGGAAGGGGATGGCGAGCGGCGAGGTCGGCGTAAGAGCCGAAGCTAGAGGAGAAGGCGCTTCATGAGGGTGTCAGTATGGCAGGCATCGCTTGCGATATGTCAAGGCTTTGTTGCGCTGGCTAGGACTATTGCTGCTCTTTGGAGGTTGCATCGCCCCGGCCGTGCTTTTGATCTGGTGCCCGGCAGCGGGACGACTTGTTGGTTGAATATATCCGGCTCGCAGGCTCGCGGCATTCAAAGCACGGCCAGGGCCATGCACTCCGAAAACTGGCTAGAATCTGGCTACTATGCTCTCTCCCGGCGCGCGCATTTACATCCTCAACGGGCTCGAAATGACCCCCATCGTCGCGACCACGCTGCTGAGGGGTTTCTCGCTCGACGCTCCGATTTGGGATATCCGGCTCGCTCCGGAGCGCTTTACCCTCCGCGAGTCCTTGGCCCACCTTGCGGATTGGGACGGGGTCTGGACGGATCGGGTCCGTAGCATCCTCGACCTCGAAGATCCCGTCTTCCCGGACATTGATGAGGGGCAGATCGCGATCGACCGCCACTACGAATCCAGTGACCCGAAGGAGAGCCTCCGGCGTTTCCAGGCCGATCGGGCCAAACTCGTGGCGTTGCTGCGCGCACAGCCCGAGGATGCCTGGGCCAGAAAGGGGACGCGCGGCGGGTTCACGCCGATGACGCTTGAGGAATTCCTCGGGTTGATACTCGGGCACGACAGCTATCACCTCCGCCAGATCGCGGAGACAGTGAACCGGGCCTAGGAGCCGGTTTCGAGAAGCAGGTCGCCAGCGTGGCCTCCGTCGTCGCTGAAGTTATCTCCGACCGAATAGATGCGGAAATTCATCCCCTGGGCGCGGTAGATAAAGGTGCCGCCGTTGTACGGGTCTTGGATCAGGTCCGGAGAGAAACCGGTCAGCGTACTCGGAGCCTTTTGGTCCGTCTTGATCGCCTTCGTAAGCTCGGCTTGCAGCGCGAAAAGGCGCGTGCGGGCGATCGTCGCGTCGTTGACTTCGAGGATCGATCGACCGCTCTGGAAGAAGTGTTTCGCGAAGCGCTTCCACGGTCGCTCACCGACAAAATCGGGCCCCTTGGCCATGCTTCGCTTCTTTGCCGGGAGCACGGACATCTCAGTCTCCCACTTCGTCTCCGCGTCGGCCTCGTGGGCGAATCCCTCGAAGTATTTCGGCCGTTCCTTATCGTCCTTGGGCTTCACTTCTTGGCGCAGGTATTTGACCGCATCGCGGATGTCCGACTGGAGCCGTTTGATCAGCAGTTCGTAGTTGTCCTGCCGGTATGCGGTTTGGACATACTCGACCGCCTCCATCATGTCCAGCTTCTCGTTCGTCATCATCCGACTGAATTCGGGCTTTGCTCGTAGAGAGCTCTGCAGTCCAGTAGAGAGCTTCGCCAGTTGCGCAGGCGAAAGCTGCGGGATGTATTCCACGAGAGCTTTACGCGCATCGTTTACGATCGCCAGTCCCAGGGTGGCGTCGGTCGAACCACCCCCGGTGAGATCGAAACCGAATTGGGTCGCCAGCAGGACATAACCGATCGCGACGTCGTACTGGCCGGCCTGGCAAGCATCTTCTATATGCCAATTGAGGCTTCGGCCAATGGTTCTCCAGCCGACCTGGTGAGGCAGGACATCAAACAGCTTGTGCGGGGTGAACACAAAGGTCACGGTCATCGCAGTGCCCTTGTCAAGTAGCTTGATCGCGCTCTCGGTCGCGTCATAGAGCGCCTTCTTGTCCTGTGCGGTAAACGAAGTGCGGGTGGCCAGCGCACGGCCGTGCGCTTCGACATCGTCGGCGGCCTGGACGTACAGCGAGAACCCGTTTTCACGCGAGATCGCAACGGGTGAAGTCGCGGGAGCGTACTCGGGGTAGGCAGGGGCGGGCTTGCCGCCACATCCAATCGCGGTCAACGCGATCGCCAATCCTGCATAAATCCGGCCTTCCTTAGCCATGGTCCAAGGTACCGCAAGCCTGCGGTATCCTGTCGCCGTTTTGTGGGGGTTACGTATGAGGAAATTGGTATGAAGGGTGTGGTCTTAGCCGCGGGGAAGGGGAGCCGACTGTTTCCTGTCACTCATCACATCGCAAAGCCATTGCTGCCGCTCGCCAACCGTCCGACGCTTCATTACGCGTTTGATGTGTTGAAGGGAATGGGGGTCACGGATATTTGCCTTGTGGTGGGTGAGAACGAGGCGGAGATGCGGGCCGCGCTGGGCGACGGGCATGATCTGGGGGTCCAACTCTCGTATGTCCGGCAGACCGAGCCAAAGGGCTTGGCTCATGCGGTGGGGTTTGCCGAGGAGTTTGTCGGTAACGACCTGTTTGTACTGTATCTCGGCGACGCGATGTACGACCGGGGGTTTGCCGACTTCGCGATACGTTTCATCGAATCCGGCTGCGCAAACCTGAATATCGTCAAACCGGTGGATGATCCGCGTCGATTCGGAGTTGCAAATGTGGAGGGCGAGCGGATTGTGAAGCTCGTTGAGAAGCCCCAAAATCCGGAATCGAACCTCGCAATGGCCGGAATGTACTTTTTCGGGCCGCAAATCTGGTCGGTACTGCCCGATCTTGCGCCGAGCACGCGCGGGGAATATGAGATTACCGACGCAATTCAGACGCTGATCGACCGGGGCGAAACGGTGCTGGCGGGAGTCTACGAGGGGAACTGGTTCGATACGGGAACGCTGGACAGCTTCCTCGAAACCAGTCAGTTCCTCACCAAGGGTGAGAATTTGCTGGCGTCGCCGGTTGCCGGCCAGGTCGGAGCGGGGGTCGTGGTGGGAGAGAACGCCTCCGTCACCTGTGCGTCGATCTCGGACTCAGTGATTCTGCCCGGGGCGAAGGTGAATGTTTCGGGCGAAATTCGTCACTCGATTCTGGGTGGGAACATCCAGGTCTCGGGTGATGCGACGGACGCGATTCTGTACGGAGCGTAGGTCCTAAATCCAGAAGAGCCGCCTCCCAAAGGGATGCGGCTCTTCACACGTTGACCGTAAGGTCGGATTTACTTGGCAGGAGCGGAGGGCGAAGCGCTGGCATCAGCCGCGGGCTCACCCTTGTTACAACCACCGAGAACCACGCCGAGCGCAGCGACGACCAAAACGATCGCAAAAATCTTCTTCATATACAGAACACCTCCAATTGTTGACTTGCCCCCTGTTGAGAGGCATTACGGATGATACCGTCGAATCTCCCCTTGGAGGAGGTCGCGGGACCCGCGTCCAGATGATACAGCACCTTGCACGGTAATGCAAGCAAACTTCGAGGGGTCGGCATTTATCGGCTGAAGCGGGTATGGTTAGCGAACCTATGGTGCGGATTGACCTCACCGACTTGCGATTTCGGCGATCTCTAGCCGCCGACCGCCGTCGCGCCCGTATCTAGGGGATCCGGCTCCGTTAGCATCGGCGCTCATCCGGTTCCCCGAAATAGATTCGTTTTCTTTCTCCCGCAGCGACGCGGTACGCAACCTTCCGATTTCCCACCATGCTCAAATACGATTCCATTAAGACCCTCGACGACGACCACCTGATGCGGACCTACAGCCGCATGCCCGCGCTGTTTGTGCAGGGTTCCGGCTGTTATCTCTGGGACAACCGCGGCAATGAGTATTTGGACCTACTCGCCGGCGTCGCCGTCTGCAACCTAGGTCATTGCCACCCTGCCGTGGTGAGTGCGATCGCCCGCCAGGCGCAGCAATTGATTCACGCCTCGAACCTGCTCCTCACCGCCCCGCAGGCTCAGCTTGCCGAAAAACTCTGCCAGCTCAGCGGTATGGATCGGGTCTTTTACTCGACCTGCGGCGCAAGCGCCAACGAGACCGCGCTTAAGATCGCGAAGAAGCACGGCAACTCGAAGCGACCGGACGGGGACTACGAGATACTGTCTCTGCAGCGCTCGTTCCACGGTCGGACCCTGGGCGTCTTATCGAGCACGGGGCAGCGCAAGTACCAGCGCCCCTTTGAGCCGCTCGTCCCCGGATTCGTCCATTTGCCCGCTAACGACATCGCGGCGCTTCAGGAGGCATTCTCGCACAAGACCGCGGCGATTCACCTGGAGACGATCATGGGTGAGGGCGGCGTGCTGCCTCTGACCACCGAGTACCTGCGCGAAGCTCGACGCCTTTGCGACGAGCATAACGCCCTGCTGATTCTGGACGAGGTCCAATGCGGCATCGGCCGGACGGGCCATTGGTTTGGCTATCAGGCCCACGGCATTGTGCCCGACGTGATCGCGCTCGCCAAGGGCCTCGGCGGCGGGTTCCCGATCGGCGTCTGCGCCGCACGGGGGAAGGCAGCCGATGTTCTTGAGCCTGGCGACCACGGTGCGACGTTTGGCGGCTCTCCGCTCGCCTGCGCAACCGCTCTGGCGGTGCTCGACACGATCGAGCACCAGGGTCTTTTGCAGAACGCCAAGTCGGTGGGAGAAGGGTTTGCGACGGCGCTGCGCGCATTGGGTGGGCCTGTGGTGGAGGTCAGCGGTGCCGGTCTGATGATCGGCGTCGCACTGGACAAGCCGATCGCCCGCGACATCGTGCGCGAGTGCTTCGAGAAGAAGCTGATCATCAACGCGACCGACGAGACGCACCTCCGCATCATTCCGCCACTCATTCTCACCGCGGAACAGGCTCAGAAGGCGGTCTCGATCCTCGCCGAGGTCATGGGCGTCACCGCGTCCAAGATCGTCGTGCACGGCGAACCCCTGCCGCCTAAGTCGCTTTGGGGCGATGTGCTGGCGATCGACGACCTTTCCGACGCCCAGCTTGACGAAGTCTTGGATCTCGCTGCTTACATGAAGCACCGCCGCAAGCTCGCGCCGTCGGCGATCGCTGGCGTTGAGAATCGCACCGTCGCGATGGTGTTCGAGAAGCCCTCGCTTCGAACGCGCGTGTCCTTCGAGGCGGCGATCCGCGAGCTTGGGGGCCACGCGATCTACCTGAGCAAGGCGGACATCGGCATGGGCTCGCGCGAGGCGATCAAGGATGTCGCGAGCAACCTCTCGCGCTGGACCTCGCTGATCGTCGCCCGACTGTACTGGCAGAAGGACATCGTCGAACTCGCCGAGTACGCCGACGTTCCGGTCGTGAATGCGCTCACCGAGATGGAGCACCCATGTCAGGCACTGGCCGACATGCAGACGGTGCGCGAGGTGTTCGGCAAGGACAAGGTCAAGATCGCGTATGTCGGCGACGGCAACAACGTCGCGCGTTCGCTCGCCAAGGCGGCTACCCGGCTCGGACACCCTTTCACCATCGTCGGCCCGGAGAACTTCCGGCTAGAGAACATGCCTGGTCTGGAGCAGACCGATTCCCTTGAGGAAGGCCTCGCCGGGGCGAAGGTGGTCTACACCGACGTCTGGATCTCGATGGGCGACGAGCACGAGCAGGAGCATCGCCTCAAGATCTTCCAGGACTACCAGGTCAACCAGCGCGTGATGGGGATGGCGGACAAGGACGCGATCTTCCTCCACTGCCTCCCCGCCCGCCGTGGCTTCGAGGTCACCGACGACGTGATCGACGGTCGGCAAAGCCGGGTAGTGGATCAGGCGGAGAACCGCCTGCACGCGCAGAAGGCGCTGCTTCAGCGGGTGATGGGGCTGTAGCTCGCAGTATTAAGTCTGAGTCTGAGTTGGAGCACGTCGCCCCGGACTCCAGGCATTGATCCAGGACCGTCATGCTGAGCGGAATGCCGAGCCTTGGCGAAGGCATGAAGTCAAAGGACGCCAGATCCCTACCCGGTACTTCCAAGTGAGTGCTGGGGATCTGGAGTCCTTCGATTCCAAACCTTCGCTTAGGCTCGGTTCTCCACTCAGTAGGCTGTCAACCTTCATTTGTCTGCTTTAACCGTCATCCAGCGAAGCGCCGAACCCCCGCGATGGCAGCGAAGTCGAAGGATCCTCTGTCCAGTCTCCGACTCTCTGCGAGCGCGCCGGTTTTCTATGCCGGAGTCTTTGTCAGTGATCCTTCGACTGCGCTACCTTCGCTAAAGCTCGGCGCTACGCTCTGGATGACGGACCCAACAGTAGACAAATGAAGCTTGTCACTCGACCCAGGATGACGTCGCCCGCGCGGTCAGCGTTGGTTCGACAATTCCCGAATCAGTTGTACGGCGCTACTTCCGCGCCGCCCACAATCCTTCGAACTCGACGACGAGCTTCTCCATGGCGTCGAATCCTCCCTGCCAGAACGCTTCGCTCTTGAGGTCGACGCCGACGCTGTGCATTAGCTCGGTCGGGGAGAGCGAGCCGCCTTTGCGGAGCATTTCGGTGTACTTGGGCGCGAAGGTTGGGCCCTCGGCTTTGGCCATCTGATAGAGCGACAGAACCAACAGCTCGCCGAACGAGTAGGCGTACACGTAGAACGGCGCGAAGATGAAGTGGCCGACGTAGCTCCACCAATCCTTGTGCTGCTCGCCGAGTTTCACCGCGTTGCCGAACATCGCCTGCAGCTCTTCCTGCCAAATCCCCCCGAACCGGTCGGCAGAGAGCTCGCCCTCGGCGCGACGGGTCTGGTGGCAGCGTTGCTCAAATCCGAACATTGCGGCTTGGCGGAAGACGGTTGCGAACACGCCTTCGATCTTCTCGGCGTAGAGGGCGAGCTTCTCCTCGTCAGTCGCGCGGGCGACCAACTTCTCGAAGACCAGCATCTCGCCGAAAGTGGAGGCGAGCTCGGCGAGCGGCAGGGTGCCGTGGAAATTCAAGTAGGTCTGCGCGCGACTGAGCGACGCATGGACGCCGTGCCCGAGCTCGTGGGCGAGCGTCATGACGTCGTCCATTTTGTTCATGTAGCTCTGGAGCACGACGGGGTGGGTGTCCGGGGTGTTGTAGGAGCAGAACGCGCCGCCTCGCTTCCCCTTACGCGGCTCGGCGTCGATCCAGCCTTTGTCGAAGAACTCGCGGGCGCGGGCTTCCATGTCCTCGCTGAACACGCCGAATGCTTCGAGCACGATCGCCTTGGCTTCATCCCAACTGACCTGCTCCTTTGATTCGAACAGAGGCGCGTAGCGGTCGATGTGGGTCAGCTCGGGAAGACCGAGGATTTCGCGCTTGACGTTGTAGAACCGCTCGACCAAGTTGTAATTTGCCTTGCATCTGCGAATGACGAGGTCAACGGTCTCCTTGTCGAGCTCGTTGGAGAGGTGCCGGGATTCCTCGGGGTAAGCGTGCTTGCGGAGGCGGTCTTCGACCGCCTTGTCCTGGAGCAGGTTGTTGTAGGTGAAGACCATCACCCGGCGAATCTCCTCAAGTCCCGCGCTGAATGCGTCGGCGGCCGCCTGACGCACGGCGCGATTCGGGTCGCGGAGGAGGGCGATGACTTCGCTCTGACTCTTTTCGACGGTCTCCGTCCCGCCCGGCATTTGGAACTTGTAGACGTGGTTGCTGGAGACTTCCTCGTGGAGGCGTTGCCAGGCGCGGGCGCCGGTGTTGGCGGTCTCTTCGAGGAGGACTTCCTCGGTTTCGCTGAGCCGATAGGGGCTCATTTGGCGGGCGACGGTGATGTAGTGGCGATAGTTGTCCAGCGCCGGGTCCTTGATGATCGCGTCGATCGTCGCTTGGGGCGTGGACTGCAGCTCAAGCTCGAAGAAGATGAAGAGGATCGAAAGCTCGCTTCCTTTCTCCATCTGCTTCTGCATGAATGCGCCGAGCTGCGGGTCGCCGGTGTTGCAGGAGAAGAGCAGCCCGGCGTAGTTCTGCGGCTTGCCCGCTTCCTTAACCAGATCTTCGAGCTCGACGAGCGCGGCGGCGAGCGTCTTGGCGGTAAGATCAGCGGCTTCGATCTTGCCCCGGTAGGTCTCGGCAAACGCGTTCGCGCGTTTCATACTGGATACCCAGGTCTGTTCGATCTTGGGATCGTCCATCCCGGAGAACAAAGCGGAAAGGTCCCAGCGTACGGCGGGAAGCGCGAGGTCAGCGACGGTGCTCATGGGAGGATTGTATCCTCTCTAAGTCTGAGTCGGAGTTGGAGACGGCGCGTTGCCACAAGATGTTAGTTGTCATTCCGAGCATGTCATCCCGAGGGAGCCCTAGTTGTCTCTTGACCTTGATCCCAGCGGTAAAGTTGTGGGCGGTACCCGAGCAATGAGCATTGACAGTCAGATCCCTCGATGTCGCTAGGGCTTCCTCGGGATGACAGTTTTAACTTAGATCCGAGAACCCGTCGCGTAGCTCGTCGAACAAGGCGCGCTTGACTTCAGCGGGGAGGAAGGCGGCTTGGGCGGCGTTCTTGGTGAGAGTCCAGAGGACGTCTTCGTTGAATCCGAATGCTTCGCTGCACTTGATCAGCTCCTCGGTTAGCGTGATGCCGAACATGGGCGGGTCGTCGGAGTTGATCGACACGTTCAAGCCCTCGTTGAGCATGTTGGGCAGCGGATGCTCCTCTAGGGAGGAGGCGATGCCCAGGCAGACGTTCGAGGACGGGCAGACTTCTAGGTGGATCGCGCGGTCCCGCAGTTCCTGGACCAGCACGGGGTCCTCGAGGCAGCGGACTCCGTGGCCGATCCGGTCGGCGTGGAGATCGTCGAGGGCACCTCGGATGCTCCAGGCTCCGGCGGTTTCTCCGGCGTGGCAGGCTCTCGGCAGCCCTGCGGCTTCGGCGCGGGCGAAGGCTTCGGCGTGCTTCTTCGGCTCAGTCTCCGCCTCGATGCCGGTGAGTCCGAGGGCGACGATGCCATTGCCGTGGTTCTCGATCGCCCAGTCGACGATTTCAAGGCCTTCCTCAACGGGCCATTCACGCACGATGTCGATGATCAGGCCCAGGTCGACCTCAAGCTCTTCTTTGGCCCAAGCCCGGGCACGGTTAACCGCGGCGAGCTGGTCATCCAGCGAGAGCCCGCATTGCCGCTTCAGGGTCCACATCGTGAAGGTGGCCTCGGTGTAGAGGATGTTCTGGTCGGCCTGCCCCTGCAGGAACTCGCGGGTGATCAGCTCGATGTCGTCGGCGGTCTGGACGCAGGACGAGAGGGTGACGTAGATGTCGACGAAGTGCTTGAAATCGCGGAAGCGGTACCAGTCGCGGAGCCCTTCGACGGTGTCGGCGGGGAGCTTGACTTGGTGTCTTTTCGCCAATTGGAGCAAGGTTTCGGGTCGAATCGAGCCTTCGAGATGGACGTGCAACTCGACCTTGGGCATGTCACGAATAAAATCGGCGATCACGTCCCTATGGTGACGCGTTTCGCGATTTCACCGCTCTTGGTTGACTTCGAGTCCTTTCGCATACCGAGCGGATGAGGCACCACAACAACTCGCGAAAACAAGAACTACTTGGGGTGAGTTGAAAAGTGAGAGTGAGAAAGTGAGAGTTGAACCTAACCAAGTGAGAGTTGAACCCGGGTTATTCATCCATCCGGGATTCGAAGGCCGCAGTGCCACGGTTTGGCCGGCAGTGCCGGCCAAGTCAATGTTGCTTCCCGGCAAGCCCGGCGGCGCAATTCCCACCGGTTCGTAGGAGCATGGCTTGCCAGGAACCCTGACGTCATCCTGGGGGGGCGGTCAGCCTTCGTTTGTAAATGGCTTATCTGCGGTGCCACGGTTTGGCCGGGATTGGAATTGCCCGTTGAACGGTAATGGTTTCCCGGCAAACCGTGCGTTGTAATTACCTCGGGTACGTAGGAGCACGGCTCGCCAGGAAGCACTTCCGGTTTCTCAAGCAACGACGGTCCTGGCCAAACCGTGGCACCGCCTCAAGGCTGACGAATCTCGGTCGCCATCACTGCCCTTCGAACCGCGACGTGTCCACCGGGGGCGGCGAGTTGATCGCTTGCTGGAGTTCCTGCTCGGCTTGACGGAGATTCCTCAGGTCGTGGATCGCGCCCTCGAGCGCGGGGGCTGCGCCGTGTTGTTGGAATGTCGCTGGATCGAGGGCGGCGGAGCTGGTGATCTTCTCCAGCTCGTCGGCCATCGTGCGCATTTGCTCGACGAGGTCGCGGGCGAGGCCGTACATCGGGGGCAAGGTCTGGTCGGCATCGCTCGGCTTCTTCGCCAGCCCCTCGATCGCCTCGCCGACGTAATCCATGACCGGCCGGCGGACGTGCGCGTCGGGCATGAGAGGGCGGAAGAGCGCGAGGACCTCGTTCATGCCGCTTTCCGCCGCCCGCTGGGACTGCTCCTTGACCGACTCGTAGTGGACGGGAAGGCTGTCGCTGCCCCAGAAGGGGTGGGACAGGCTCTCTTGGACTCTTGCCCACTGACGTCCGGCTTCGTCGAGAAGGATCAACGAGGGTTCGCCCAGGTCGCGGTGGAGCCGCCGGTGCTGCAGTGCGGCTCGCATGAGCGTTCCGGACTCCTGGGCCTCTCTCCTGAGCCTTGTTTCGGTATCGACCTTATTGGGCCGTTCCTGAGTGGACTGGTAGACGAACCATCCGGCGACACCGATGAGGACAGCCATCGCGAGCCACTTGACGAGGGGAATCTTGTCGCCGACGAGGAGAGCGGCGATGATCACGCCGGAGACGATCGCGCCATAGGGAATCCCCTGCCCTTTGCCGCGCCGCGGGTTGCGGCGTTGGTGGTCGAGGAACGTGACCAGATGTGGATATTGAGGCGGGCGACCGGAGAAGAGCATGCGCTCTCTAGAGTACAAGGAATCCGGCAATGGGGTTTCGGCCTTGCTGTAGTGCTAGAGGCCGGAGTCCGCTACTGGGTCAGACCGGGAACCAGCGTTGGACCGATAAAACATCGACCCCTTTTGCTGCCAATGCCGGCGGGCGCTATCCCTCGCCAAACAAGCCGGGATTCTCCTCCGCGCGCCTCGGAGGCGTCAAGCCGAGGTGAAGGTAGGCGGAGTCCGTTACGCTTCGGCCTCGGGGAGTTCGTTGGATCAGGCCCATTTGCAGCAAGTACGGCTCGTAGACGTCCTCGATCGTGGTGGCGTCCTCACCGGTGGTGGCGGCGAGGGTGTCGAGGCCGACGGGGCCGCCGCGGTACTTCTCGATCATCGTCAGCAGGATTCGGCGGTCGATCATGTCCAAACCGATCTCATCCACTTCGAGCGAGCGGCAGGCGCTCTCGACGATTTCGCTGTGAATCTCCGAGAGGTTCGCGACCTGGGCAAAGTCCCGCACTCGGCGCAGCAGGCGGTTCGCGATGCGGGGGGTGCCGCGCGAACGCTTGGCGAGTTCCTGCGTGCCGTCGACGGCGATTTTGTAGCCCAATATGCTGGCCGAGCGATTGATGATCTCGGCGAGGGCGGCAGCATCGTAATACTGGAAGTGCGAGATGATCCCGAAGCGGTCCCTCAGAGGCCCAGTGAGGAGGCCTTGGCGCGTCGTCGCACCGATCACGGTGAAGCGTGGGAGGTCGAGACGGATCGAGCGAGCGGCGGGGCCCTTGCCGATCATGATGTCGACTTTACAGTCCTCCATCGCCGGATAGAGGATCTCCTCGACGGGGCGGCTCAGGCGGTGGATTTCGTCGATGAACAGCACCGCATCGGGCTCAAGGTTGGTCAGAATGCCGACCAGGTCGCCCGGTCGCTCGACGGCAGGACCAGATGTAATGTGGATATTTGCGCCCATTTCATTGGCGATAATGTGCGCCAGTGTGGTTTTGCCAAGCCCGGGAGGTCCGTAGAGAAGGGCGTGATCGAGGCACTCGCCTCGCTGCTGAGCGGCGGTGAGAAAGACGCTGAGGTTGCCCTTGAGCTTGTCCTGGCCGATGAACTCGGCGAGGCGCTTAGGACGGAGCGAGTATTCCGGCTCGTCGTCGGGCAGCTTGCGCGGATCGACCTCGTTTTCCCGGTTCATCGCTGCAGGCTCCTCAGAGCGAGCTTGAGTTGGTCTTCGACATTGGTAGCTCCCTCGCGCGCAATTTCGGCGGCGGCTTCGGCTTCCTGTCGGCGATAGCCGAGGGCGAGGAGGGCGTCGACGAGTTCGTCGGCCTTCTGCGGTCGGATAGTCTTGGTCGAGCTGGCGATCACCCGCTGGGTGAACTGCTCCTCGGTCATCTTCTCCTTGAGCTCGAGGATGATCCTTTCGGCAAGACGCGCGCCGACGCCGGTCGCGCGGGCGAGAATGCGGGCGTCTTGGGCGACGATCGCGGTGGCAACGACTTCCTCGCCCACCTGGCCGATGAGGGCGAGACCGATGCGCGGGCCGCAGCCCTTGACGGTCAGCAAGAGGTCGAACAAGCGTCGCTGGAATGGAAGCGTGAACCCGTAGAGGGTGACGCCGTCCTCGCGGAAGATTTGGCGGATGAGGATGTCCACGCGCTCTCCAACGGGCGGGAGTTCGAGGATCGCGAGTTCGGGGAGCGAGACTTCGTAGCCGACGCCTGCGCAATCCACGGTCGCGAGCGCGCCTTCGATGCTAAGCAGTTCTCCTCGCAGACGTCCGATCATCGCAAAGATGTTACCATTCGTCTACCGATTCCGCTAGGGGCGGCGCTGGGCGAGGAGCCATTTGGGCAAATCTGGTTCGGCGTAGGCAGGATCCCAGGAGTTATGATCGACCCCTTTATAGATCGTCGTTCGGTGCTCGGCGGGATCGCCTTCGAAGGCATCCTTGATGGCGACGGTTGCGGAGACCACTACGGCTTGATCCTTGTCGCCGTGGAACAGCCAAGTCGGAGTGTCGCCCAATTCGGTGGATGCTTGCCGGGGATCGCACCAGCCGCAAATGGGGACCGCAGCAGCGAATTGCCAGCGGAGGCGACGGGCGAGAACCAAGGTGCCATTGCCGCCCTGGCTCAAACCGGTCAAGTACAGGCGATGAAGATCGACGGGGTAGTTGGCTTCGACCTCGGCGAGAATCTCGTCGAGCATCCGGACGTATCCGTCCCATAAGACGATCGGGTCGAGCTTCTGCGGAAAGATCGCGAGGAACGGCCAGCGCTCCGGGTGAGCCACGAGGGCCTTGCCTAAACCTTGGGTGATTTGGGCAATATTATCGGACCCACTCTCACCCATCCCGTGCAGGAAGAGGATCGTGGGCAAGGGGCCATCGCCAGGAGTCGGCGGGACGTAGACTTGGTAGCCTCGCTCCCGATCGCGACAGGTGTGGGAATGGAACCCAGGGATCACTTCTTTCCGCTGAGCTTCTTCTCGACGCGAGCGAGGTTCAACTTGGCGGGCTGATCGTCCGGCTGTCGGGTGATGTACTGCTTCCAGATGCGCGCCGAGTCGGCGAGCAGGTTCATGCGCTCATAAGAGTGGGCGAGGATGCGATACGAGTTGGGCGTCGGACCTTGGCCGATCTTGAGCGACGGCTCCAGCAGGCCGGGCACCTTGTCGTAAGCCTTCTTGCGGAAATAGTATTCGGCCTCGGGATAGTAGGCCTCGGGGTCGGTGAGGTTGCTCTGGCGGAACTTGATGTAGAGGGCAAGGGCGCTGGCCCAGTCCTCGATGTTCTCAAGCATCCAACCGAGGTTCGTGACGATCTCGTAGTCGGTGGGATAGAGCGCGACTTGGAATCTCAGGCTCTGGATCACGCGCGGAAAGTCGCCGATCTTGTACCAGATGTCGTTCTGGCGCTCCAGTCGCTCTTCAGCATACTGCCAGATGACCGAGGTGCGATCCGGCGGCGTCGCCTGGTGACCATGCGCGGCGACGGTCGCGGCGAGACTCATTCCAGCCAGGGCAGTGATCCACTTTCGCATTACATCTTCTCCAACGCATCCCCGACGAGCTGCTGCACGGCCGCAGGATTGGCCCTTCCACCGCTCGCTTTCATCACTTGGCCGACTAAGAACCCCTTGACGGAGACTTGACCGCTCTTGTACTTTGCCACGGTTTCTGGGTTTTCCACTAGGACCTTTTCAACAACCCCTGCAATTTCACTGGTGTCAGTGATCTGCGTCAGGCCCTTTTCTCGAACGACGGAATCGGCGGACGCTCCCGTTCGCACCATTTCCTTGAATACATCTTTGGCAATTTTTCCGGAGATCGTGCCATCCGCGATAAGTTTCGTCATCGCGACCAATTCTTCCGGTTTCACTTTGCTCTCTTGCGGCAATTGCCCGGCTTCCTTGAGGAGGCTGGCGAAGTCGCCGGTGAGCCAGTTCCAGACCGTCTTCGGATCGCCGCCGGCCGTCACGGCTTCCTCGAAGTAGGAGGCCCAGGCAAGATCGTCGATCAGGACTTGCGCCTGTTCGGCGGTGAGTCCGAGTTCCTCTTGGTAGCGCTTCGAGCGGGCGAGCGGGAGTTCGGGGAGCTGGGCGCGTAGGTTCTCGACGAACGCATCGTCCAGCACCATGGGCGCAAGGTCGGGGTCGGAGAAGTAGCGGTAGTCGTTCTCCGTCTCCTTGATCCGCATCGCATAACTGGCTTCGCGCTGTTCGTTCCAGCCGCGAGTTTCTTGCAGGATCTTCTCGCCCTGCTCGATCGCGGCGACTTGGCGGCGAACCTCGAAGGCGACGCCGAGCTGGACGCTGCGGAAGGAGTTCAGATTCTTGAGCTCAGTCTTAGTGCCGTAGGTTTCGGAGCCTTCGGGCCGGACCGAGATGTTCGGCTCGCAGCGGAGCGAGCCTTCCTCCATCTTGCCGTCGCAGACGCCGAGGTACAGCAGGATCTGGCGAAGCTGGACCAGGTACTCCTTGGCTTCGTCGGGGTTGGTGATGTCGGGAGGGAACTCGGTGACGATCTCCATCAGCGGCACGCCCGCGCGGTTGTAGTCGACGCCGGAGCCGCCCTGCGGGAGGTGCATCAGCTTGCCGGTGTCTTCCTCCAGATGGACGCGCCGGATCTTGATCCGCTTCGTCCCGCCTTTGCCGGGGACGTCGAGGTAGCCGTCGTAGCCGAGGGGGTGCTGGTATTGGGAGACTTGGTAGCCCTTGGGAAGGTCCGGATAGAAGTAGTTCTTGCGCTGGAATCCGGACTCGAAATTGATCTTGCAGTTGAGGGCGAGGGAGGTCCGGACGACCATCTCGATCGCCGCGCGGTTGGGTACCGGCAACGTGCCGGGGAGACCAAGGCAGATCGGGCACGTCCGCGTGTTCGGCTCGCCACCGAAGTCTACGGGGCAGCGGCAGAACATCTTGGACCGGGTTGCAAGTTCGGCGTGAACCTCCATCCCTACGCTCGGGACGTATTCGGGCATCGGCTGAGTGTACCGGTCGCTGCGAAGTGGTAGTGGTAGTGTATTGGCTTCTAGATTGGAGTTGTCATTCCGACCGACGTCGCCCACCCTTCTTGTAACTCAGGAATCAGAATCGGACGCGGCGGACGGAGGAACCTAACCGTCATCGCCACTTGATCGTCTCACGAGCACAGGGCCGTAATCGAAGCATGTGCAATAGGCAACTACAGGCAGATCCCTCGGCACAAACATCCTTCGGGATGACAAACTCCGCACTACCACTACGATGCCCACCACCATTCTCACCGCACGCGTCACGCCGCGGTCAAGTCAAGCGAAAGTCGAGCTTCAGCCCGACGGCTCGCTGCGGGTCTGGGTGATGGCGGCACCGACGGATGGGCAGGCGAACAAGTCGGTTTGCGAGCTCGTGGCCAAAGCGCTTGGGGTCAGCAAGACTTCGGTGCAGGTCGAGAAGGGTGAGACGGGGCGGGATAAGAAGCTGCGGGTGAATGGTTTGACCGAGGCTGAGGTCGCCTTGCGTCTGGCTACTTGATGCTGCCGAGCATGATCCCCTTCACGAAGAACCTCTGAACGAACAGGAAAACGATCAGCAAAGGTGCCATGACGATGAGGGCGGCGGCCATTTGGAGCGGCCAGTTGTTCGCGCCGTACGAGTTCTTGTAGATGCTGAGGCCGACCTCGAGGGTGCGCATCTCGACAGAGTTCGTGTAGATGAGGGGGCCGAAGAAGTCGGTCCAGACCCCGAAGAACGTGAACGCGCCGGCGGTGGCGAGGGCGGGCTTGCTGAGCGGCATGATGACCCGCGAGTAGATGATCCAGTTGCTGGCGCCGTCGAGTTTGGCGGCTTCGTCGAGTTCGAAGGGAATCTGGAGGAAGAACTGGCGGAGGAGGAACACCGAGAAGGCGGATGAGATGCCGGGGACGATGAGGGCGGCGTAGGTGTCGAGCCAGCCGAGAGAGCGGAGGATCAGATAGACGGGGATTTGGGTAACCGGCCCGGCGAACATCATCGAACCGAGGAAGAGCCAGAAGACGGTTTCCCTCCCGCGCCATTTGAGTCGGGAGAGCCCATAGCCGGCCAGTGACGTGATCAGGAGTTGGCCGAAGACGACTGCGGTCGCGACGATGAAGGTGTTGAAGAAGAAACGCGAGACGGGGAGGGTGTCACTGAACAGGACGGCCTTGAAATTCGACCACTCCGGTTTCTGGGGGACGATGTCCGCGATCGGCGGGATCGGGCTTTGGGGTGGGTGAAGGGAGACGAAGACCATCCAAACGAAGGGCGCGAACAGCACGAGGGCGAGGAGGCTGAGGAGCCAGTAGCTGCCGGCTTTCTGGGTCGAGCCGGTCCCCGCGAGGAAAAGTCCGAAGACGCCAGAGGCGGCGGCGAGGGTGCGGATTGCCGGACTGGCGTTCGGCCAGAGGAATAGGGCGAGCAAGAGAAGAATAGCCCCGATGGCGCGGATCAAGGTCGCACCCCATTTAGAGTGCGGTGGCCCGCCACCGCTTTCCCCAGCGAACCTGCGAGCGGCCAACTACGCACCAGCTTGGAGGAACCCTCGGACCGAGGTGGTCCCTCCGGAAAGCCTCCCCTTGAGGGGAGGCTTTCCGCTTCGCTGCTGACTACAAACCTGACGTTAGCTCCCGCTCGCGGGCTCGCTGGGAAAAGCGGTGGCAGGCCACCGCACTCTAAATATTGTCTGAGGCCTTCCTTGAGGGAGGGTGAACGGCTGTCTCTCAACCCGTATATCAGGGGTAGCAGGTCACCCCTCCAACCTCCCCTCAAGGGGAGGCTCTTTGGACTGCGCAGGGATACAAACCTGGCGTTAGCTTCCGCTCGCAGGCTCGCTAAGGAAAGCGGTGACAAGTCACCGCACTCTAAATTGCTCACGCGCCGTACCCCGAAAGTTGACGCTTCTGCAGCCGGAATTGGAACACCGCGACGACCGCGATGACCGCCAGCAAGATGAACGACTGCGCCGACGACAAGCCCGTGTTGAACCGGACCCAGGCCTCGCGGTAGATATGGTAGCCGACCACGTCGGTGGAGTCCTCGGGGCCGCCTTTGGTCATCAGATAGACCGGCGTGAAGACCTGCATCGCGGCAATCGTCGAGGTGACCATGACGAAGAACGTCGTCGGGGCGAGCATCGGGAGGGTGATCTTCCAGAACTGCCGCAACTTGCCTGCGCCGTCGAGTTGCGCGGCCTCATAAAGCTCCGGCGGCACGTTCAAGAGCCCCGCCAAAAACAAGATCATCTTGGGGCCGACCCCGTTCAAAGCCGCCATGATCACGAGCGCCCACATCGCCCAGCTTGCGTTGGCGAGGAAGTCCGTCTTGTTGTTGACGCCGATCCAGCCCAGGACCGTGTTGATCATGCCAGTCTGGGGCAGGAATACGTAGATCCAGAGCATCGAAAGCGCAATGCCCGAGGCGATCGAAGGAATGTAGAAGAGGGTGCGGAAGATCGTGACCCCGCGCAGCTTCTGGTTAACCAAGATCGCCACGCCGAGCCCGACGGCCATGCCGAGCGGGACGCTGAGGAGTGCGTAGCGGGCCGAGTTCCACATCGCGTTCCAGAAGCTCGCGTCGGAGAACGTGTACTGGTAGTTGAACAGCCCGACGAAGTGCCGCTGATCGCGGATCAGGTGCATCTTGAACAGGCTCAAGTAGAACGCGTAGCCCATCGGGAGCAACGCGAACACGAGTAGATGCAGAAAGGCGGGAGCGACGAAGAGCGGGCCTGCGAAGCGGCGGCGGAGAGGCGTTGGGCGTTGGACGCTAGGCGTTAGGGGCCTGGGTGTTGGGTGTTGGGTGTCAGGTGTTAGGGGGGAACTCATTTTGAGTCTCCCTTTGAAAAGGCGGCAAAGGAGTTCACTTTTGGAACTCCCGGTCGATTGCGAGGGCGGCTTTGTGCAGGGCGGCCGCGGGCTCTCGTCCGTTCTGCAGAATGCTGTCCATCGCTTTGGTCATCTCCTCTTCCACCACCTCGTATCCCTCAACGGCGGCTCCATACGGTGGCCGGCAGGTCGGTACGATCGGCAAGAACGCCGCCTCAAGGGGGGAGCCCTTACCGCGCTCTTCGGCGATGTCCCGGCGGGCGCAGACCGCGATGCCGCTGGATTGATACTTGCGCTGGACTTCGGCGCTCGTCATGTAGCGGATGAACTTCCAGGCCATCTCGGGATACTTGCAGTTCGCCGAGATCGCGTAGCCGGACTCGTACATGACGGTCTGCGACGTCGGCGCCTGGTGCGGCAAGGCGACGACGCCGAGGTCGTCCCAGGTGAGCTTGGGCTTGCCGTCGGGCCCCTTGGGCGAGTTCTTGTACCCGACCATCGACCAGTGCCCACTCACCGTCATCGCGGCTTCGCCGTTGGCGAACAGGTCGACTCCCGCGGTTGCCGTCTGGCTGATCGACGGCGAATATCCCTTTTTCACGATCTCGCTCAGGAAGGTCACGGACTCGGTTGAGGCCGCGGTGTCCAGCGCGCCGGTGGCTCGTCGGGTGTCGGGGATGAACGGGGCCGAGTCGTTGTTCCAGAGCCACATCATCCAACCCGGCACCCAATTGGCGAAGGCGTACCCATACTGCTTCCCCGGAATCGTGAGGCGTTTCGCCGTCTCTTCGAACTTGGCGAAGTTCCAATCGGGGGTCGGATACGGCACGCCGGCTTTGTCGAACAGTCGCTTGTTGTAGTACAAAACCATCGGGGTGAAGTCGAGCGGCACGGCGTAAACCGCCTCCCCGTGGCGGGCGGCGTCGAAGACGTTCGGAAAGAAATCCGCCCGCCGGAATTCGGGATCGGCCTTCATCATCGGCGAAAGGTCACGGACCATCTTGCTGTTGATGAACAGTGCCGAGCTCGACAGGTCGAGCATCATAATCTCCGGCTGCGCGTGGGCGATGTAGGCGAGGGCCATCTTCTCGACGTACTCGCCAGGCACCGGCTCCTCTTGGATCTTCACGCCCGGGTTCTGGCGTTCAAACTCGTGGTAGAGCTTATCGACGAGGAGGTCGTACTCGTTCCCCTGTTTGGCCGCGCCCCAATTGGCGACATGCAGCACGATCGTTCCCGGCGCTTGCCCCGGCCCACAGCCGAAGATTCCGCCGACGAAAGCAACACCCACGAAGATTGCCCGAATGGTTGACCGCATCGTCGCTCCTAGCTTACGTCCTTTACTTTTCAGTCCGGAGGGATTACCGTAGATTGAGCCGGTGGAACCATTCAACTTGGATGAAAAGCGACACCGATGCGTGGTGGCCATAGAAGTCGGCGTTATTTTGACGCTCTGCTGGCTCGTGCCGTTTGTTACCTCGCTCCAGGATTTCATCAGCAATCGCCCGTATTTGGGTTCCATTGCAAGCCAGACGACGCAAGGCTGCTGGAATCGCTGCCTCTCAAACGTCGCCCCAATTGTCGCCGTCCTCTTTATCATCTGGGGTAGTGGCGAGCCACTTCGTCGATTTGGCCTGCAACTTGGAAATTTCTGGGCGGGGATCTGGATCATCCCCTTCTTCCTGGCCCACCGAGCCATCTTATGGCTCAGTTATTACGTTTGGGACTACCGCATCCATAACGGGAGCTTCGTCTCCGCGCTGACTTATCACGGTAGTCACTTCGGCATTGACTCGACCAGCCATCTCATCGCCCTGATATGCATGGTCCTCACGAGCGCTTTCGCACAGGAGCTTGTTTATCGCGGGTATCTCATCACTCGACTCACCGATCTTTTTGGCAAGTCGTGGGTTTCTATCGTAGGATCGACTTTGATCTTCGGGTCCCTCCACCTCTATGAAGGTTGGCCGGCGGCGATTACGATAACCCTCAGCGGATTCTTGTACGCGCTCCAATACCGGCAGTCAGGTTCACTCATCCCAAGCACTCTCGTCCATACAGTTTGGAACGTGTTGTCCAACTTGTCGCGACTTGGAAGGCTGGCCGGATAACTCGGTACCCTTTCCCAATGTCCGAATCGCGCCAGGAATGGCAGGTCTTTTTCGACGCCCACGCGCCGCACTACGACGAGAATCCGTTTGCCCAGCACTCGGTCGCCGAAGTGGATTTCATGCTCGATTTGTTCAAGCTCTCCCCGGGCGCGCGAATTTTGGACGTCGGCTGCGGCACTGGCCGGCACTCGATCGAACTCGCCCGACGTGGATACCGCGTGACCGGGCTGGACCTCAGCGAGGGGATGCTTGAGGTAGCCCGGTCGAAGGCGGCGGAAGCGGGGGTCGAGGTCGAGTGGGTGCACGGCGATGCCGTCGACTTCGCCCTGGATCGCACTTTTGACGCCGCGATTTGTCTCTGCGAAGGCGGGATGGGATTGATCGGGACCACCGACGATCCTTATCGGCACGACGGCGGGATCCTCCACAGCATCGCGGCTCACCTCCCGGCCGGTGCACCCTTCTTGATGACCTGCCTGAACGGCTACTCCGTGATCCGCCAGATGAAGGACGAAATGACGGTCGAAGGCAAATTCGACCCCGCCACCATGGTCTCGGCATACATCGACGAGTGGGACCTGCCCGAGGGGAAGCGACACATCCAAATCCGGGAGCGCCTCTTCATCGCGCCGGAAATCGTGCGTATGCTTACGGAGGCAGGGTTCAAATGCGAGGCGGTCCATGGCGGCACCGCGGGGCACTGGGGAGTTCGGCCTTTGATGCTCGACGAGATCGAGGCGATGTACATCGCCCGCCGCCTATAGGGGCCTGAGCCCTCCTTGAGGCTGTCCCGTGTCGAAGGCTTGTGCGGCAAGCGGCCCCCAACCTCCCTCGCCCCGGGGCGGGGGAGGAGTTCGTTTTTTGCGTCACACTTTCGGGCAAGGTGTCGGCAGTCCACTGGTCCGCAACGTGCGGCTCAGGCCGGAAGGTGGGACCTAGGAGCACGGCTTGCCGGGGCGTAGCTCCAATCCTCGGGTACTGACCGGGCTGGACAAACCATGGCACCCAACTCCCTAGAGTTGGGGGCAATCCTAACCCGAAACGTGCGACTTCGAGCGGGTGATCGCGACCGATACGTCCAAGACCTCGGTCGGAGACCCGATATATATCCCCTTCACGGGGGCGACTTCGCTGTAGTCTCGCCCGGTGTGGACCTTCACGTAGCGTTCGTCCACAACCACCGAGTTCGTAGGATCCAGACCCAGCCACTCGCCGCTCGGCATCAGGCACTCGACCCACGCATGGGTTTCCTGCTCGCCGCGCATTCCAATCTCGTCGCCGACGAAGAGATAGCCGCTGACGTAGCGCGTGGCGATTCCCTGACTCCGGCAGCAGGCGATCATCAGATGGGCAAAGTCCTGACAGACCCCCGCTTTCAGCGCAATGACCTCGTTCAAGCGAGAATGCACGTGCGTCGCGTCGGGGTCGTAGGCGTAGGTGTGGCGAATCTCCTTGCTCAAGGAGATCGCGAAGTTCGCAACCGAGGGGCCTGTCTTTGCCCTCACTTCGGCGGCAAGCGCCTCGGCTTCTGGTAGGAGGTCAACGTACGGGCTCGCCGCGAGGAACTCTGCGAAACCTGGCGCCAAGTGCGCCCAGTCGTCGGTGATCAGATTCAGTGTCGCGAAAGGGTCTCGCGAGACGGTCTCGACTTCAGACTCGGCGATGATGTCCAGGGTCCGGTGCGGGGCTCGGAGGCTGAAGTGATGGACCGTACCACCGGGCTCCTTGTACTCGAACATTTTCGCCGCTGGGTCGATGCGGAGCACGAAGCTGAGGCAGGTCTGGGTGGCATCGTCGAGCGGCTTCAGGCGCACCTCGTTATGGCTCTCCCGCGCCGGAGAGGCATATTTGTAGAAGGTGCGATGTCGCAGCCGAAGAACCATTCGTTTTGTTTAGACGGATTTCAAGGCCATTCCGACCCGAATCAATACTGGAGATAGGCGTCGTGGATTTCGAGACCGATCTTTATGCATCGTTCCTGGACGTCGTCGAGAAACTCATGAAGCCCTTCGGCGATGATATCGGAGGCCCGCAGGTAGTTCAGATCGTTGTAGAGCTTCCCGACTTCCCGCTCCGCGCTGTTCATCGGCGCAAGGTCGCGATTTCCGCTTACACGGCGGATGCAACCATCTACCCGGCCGATCGAGTGCCGCACCGACGCGGGGAACTGAGGGTTGAGGATCAGGAATTCCGCCACTCGCGCGGCGGTGACGCCTTGGTGATAGGTCTTGCGGAATGCCTCAAACGCACCGACCGACTTGAGCACGGCGATCCAGCCGTGGACATCGACGACTCCACCCACGGAGAGGGGATCGGGCGCGACGACCGGCGTCTTGCCGGACTTCTTGGGCGTTGAGAAACTCGGCAGCAGGTCGTGGTACTTGACGTCGAGGATGCGGGCGGTCCCGTCCGCACGCTCTAAGAACCTTCCGGTGTCATGGAAGTCGCGCGTTTCGCCCATCATGAGCGTCCGGTTGGTTATTCCCTGAAACAGGTGCGCACCGCCCTTCACCCAATCGAAGAAGGCGAATGGCGACTCAGACATGACGCGATCGACGTTCCACTCGCGGAAGTCGAGATACAGCCGGTTGAGGCAGCTCCACATCTCGCTGGAGATCTGGTCGCGGATCGAGCGGCCGTTCTCGCGGGCAAGCCGGATGCATGAGTAGATCGAGTTCGGATTCTCCGTGTCGAAGGCGAAGAACTGGAGGATGTTCTCCTCATCCGGCGTGTGCTTCACGTTGAACGCATCCTCCTGTCCGGAGATCGCGAGAATCGACGACCAGCGAAGCGCCTCCCCCACGAGCGGGCTCTCGAGTCCGAAGTGGTAGTGGACGTCGATCATCCGCGCGGTGGCTTCAGCGCGCTCGATGTAGCGCCCGATCCAGTAGCTGGAGTCGGCGTGGCGGCTCAGCACTACTGCTCACCCCGCTGAGTCGGAGTTGGAGCCTGAGTCTGAGCCTGAGATTGGATCGCCCTTGGTGGGGCGTCGCCGAGCACCCAGGTGTCCTTGCTCCCTCCGCCTTGGGATGAATTCACGACGTATGAGCCCTTTCGCAACGCGACTCGGGTGAGGCCCCCGGGGACGATGGTGACGTCGTCCGCGCCCACGAGAATGTAGGGCCGGAGGTCGACGTGGCGGCCTTCGAAGTGATCCTTACAGAAGCAGGGATGCCGCGACAGACCGATTAGGGGCTGGCCAACGAACTCGCGCGGGTTCTCCCGGATCTTGTCGCGGAACTCCTGGGCCTCGGTCTTGGTCGCCTGAGGGCCGATGAGCATGCCGTAGCCGCCGCTTTCGTTGGTCGCCTTGATCACCAGTTCCTCGACGTGGTCGATCATGTACTCCGCGTCGGTGGCGCGCCAGCCGACATAGGTCTCGACCTGCTCCAAGATCGGGTCCTGGTCGAGGTAGTACTTGATCATCGCGGGGACGTAGGGGTAGATCGACTTGTCGTCGGCTACTCCGGTGCCGATGCCGTTGGCAAGCCCGACGTTGCCCGCCCGGTACGCGTTTACGAGGCCAGCGACGCCGAGCATCGACTCAGGGCGGAACACGAGCGGATCGAGGAAGTCGTCATCCACGCGGCGGTACACCACATCCACGCGCTGGGGGCCGCGGGTGGTCTTCATGAAGACCATGTTGTCGTCGACAAACAGGTCGCGCCCTTCCACCAATTCGATCCCCATCTGCTGGGCGAGAAAGGCGTGCTCGAAGTAAGCGGAATTGAACACGCCCGGAGTGAGGAGCACGACCGTCGGGTCGTCGCGCCCGGTAGGAGCGAGCAGTCGCAAGTTCATCAGGAGGCGATTGGTGTAATCACCGATCGGCCGAACCTGGTTCTCCCGGAAGAGCGAGGGGAAGACTCGGGTGAGGATGATTCGGTTCTCTAGCATGTAGGAGACGCCGGACGGGGTGCGGCAGTTGTCTTCCAGCACGCGGTACGTCCCCTTCTCGTCGCGGATGAGGTCGGTTCCGCAGATGTGGATGTACAGGTCGTGGGGCACGTTCGCGCCGATGAAGTTGCGGCGGTAGTTGGGGGCGTTGACAACGAGATCACGGGGGATCACGCCGTCGTCAAGAATCTTGGCATCGTGATAGACGTCGTGGAGGAACAGATTAAGCGCCCGAACTCGCTGAGACAGCCCCCTTTCGACGTGCTCCCACTCCTTGGCGGGGACGATGCGTGGAACGAGGTCGACGGGGAACGGCTTCTCGGTTCCTGCCTGATCGCCGTAGACGGTGAACGTGATCCCCTGGTTGAGAAGGGTCAGATCGGCGAGCTCGCAGCGGGCCTCAAAGTCACGGGGCGACATCGCGCCGAGGGAGGCGACGAGGTTCCGATAGTGCGGCCGAGGGCCATCTTCGCCGAACATCTCGTCGAAGAATCCTTCGGTGTCGTAGCCGCGGAACATGCCGCTGAGTTGGGTTTGGGTCCGTTCGCTCATCTTCAAAAACATCAAGCGACCGGACGGCCTCGGCCGGTGAATTTGGAAAGGCAAGGGCAGTATAAAGCACGATTGACCCAACCGGGAAGGGATTCTGGGATACTTGGCCGAAGGTCGCCTATGCCCGTCGTTCACATCGTCAGCTCGTTTCTCAACTATTACGGCGGCTCGGAGCGAGAGGCGCTCGGGCTCTTCACCGAGTTGGATCCCTTGTGCGATGTGTCGATCTGGAGTGTCGATGAGCCAGACCCGGCGATCATCGGGCAGTATCCGCTTCGGCGCATCGTCCGGGGCTCGCCCAATTTCCCTCTGAATGGGACGATCATTTTCGTCGGGGTCTTCTTCGAGATCGGGGGTTGGATTCAGGCTTTTCAGGGCCGGATTATCGTGATGGTCAACACCGCCCAGCCCTTCCGTTTGCGCGAGATCATCGCGGGTCTGGCCCGGGCGGGACACCCGAACGTGGATGTGGTGTATGTATGCGATGGGCTAAGGAAGCTGACGCCCGAGATTCCTGGTGTTGTGCATTCGTCGCCGATCGATTTGGAGGCGTTCTCGCCGGGTTCTTCGGGGGCGACGGAGTTTGTTGTCGGGCGGCATAGTCGCGATATCCCGTCCAAGTTCCACCCGGACGATCCGGCCCTGTTCCTCCGCCTCGCGGAGGCGGGTTGCCGGGTGCGGATCATGGGGGGCACCTGCCTGGCGCCCTACGTTCTGCACGAACGAATCGAGCTTTTGCCCATGGGGACTGAGTCCGCTCCAGACTTCCTGCGCTCACTCAGCGCGTTCATCTACCGCACCGATCCCGGGTGGTACGAGGCGTTCGGCCGCGTGGTGGCAGAGGCGATGGGGTGCGGGTTACCGGCGATCGTGGAGCGAGGCAGCGGTCCGACCGAGTACATCACGGACGGAGTGAGTGGCTTGCTCGGCGGTGATTCTAAGGATTACTTTGAGAAGGCGATGCGGTTGCGGGACGATGCGGCGCTGCGTGCCTCGATGGGGGTGGCGGCGCGGGGTGAGATTGAGGCGATTTGTTCGCCCAGGGCGCGGCGGAAGATGCTGGATTCTTACTTGGAAGGGTAGCTGTCATCCCGAGCGAGCTTGCGAGTTGAAGGACCCCAGATCCCTACCCTTATTTTAAACTTGGGTGCCAGGGATCCGGGGTCCTTCGACTCTGCTGCCTTCGCCAAGGCTCGGCGCTCCGCTCAGGATGACGAGTATTTGGCCTAACGCCTCAACGCCCGCAAAGGCTACTTCTTCCAGTCGGCCAGGAAGAGGTTCGTCTCGCCCTTGACCTTCGCGAAGCGGTCGGAGGCGAAGACGATGTGCTTGCCGTCCTTGGTGAACATCGGGAAGCCATCGAAGTCCTTCGTGTGGGTGATTCGCTCAAGGCCGGTGCCGTCGACGTTGATCATGAAGACGTCGAACTCGCGACCCTTCGGGTCGCCGTAATTCGACGAGAAGACGATGTGTTTGTTGTCCGGCGAGAGGAACGGAGCAAACGAGGCGCAGCCGAGGTGCGTGACCTGCTGCTTGTGCGAACCGTCGGCGTCCATGATCCAGATCTCGAGCTTCGTCGGGCGGATCAAATGCTGCTTGAGTAGCGCCTTGTAGTCCTCGGCCTCTTGGTTGGTGGTGAAGGCGTCGCGCCGATAGACGATCTTCTTTGAATCCCAGCTCACGAACGGGCCGCCGTCGTAGCCGACTTGGTCAGTCAGACGCTTAACGTTCTTGCCGTCGAGATCGGAGCGGTAGATCTCCAGATCGCCCTCGAAGTCGCTTGTCCAGGCCATGTACTTGCCGTTCGGGGCGATCGTCGTCTCAGCAACATAGGCACCCGGGTGCTGCACGACCGGCTTGAAGAACCCCTCTTCGTGACGGGCCATCCCCTCGTAGTGGGTGGGAATCTTGTACATCTGGTAGGCCGGGTTGATCATCCAAACGTAGCCCTTGCTCATGTCAACCTGCGGCTGCGCGCCTGGCTCGGTGGCGTGGGTGGAGCTGAAGTAAAGCCACTTGCCGTCGGGCGAGAAGTAACTGCACGTGCAACGCCCCTTGCCGGTGCTTTCGAGCCGCTTCTGGGAGCCGTCCGCCTTCATCGAGAAAACCTGCTCGTCCGGATACTCGCCGGTGTCGATGCGCGCCTGGTAAGTCAGGTACTTGCAGTCGGCACTCCAATAGGCCTCCGCGTTTTGTCCGCCGAAAGTGAGTTGGCGGAGGTTGGTGAGGTGAGTTTCGGCGGGATCGACCTCTCGGGCCATCGAATCGGGTCCGTAGGGGGAGGGGAAACTCAAGAGTCCGAGAGCAAGCAAAGAAATCATCTCTTGTCCATTCTGACGGTCTTTCTTTTGACATCTGATGGCGGAATTGTCGGAGGTCTGCCATTTTTGATGGTCTCTGGGCTGCGTGCGGTAACGTCGGGGTAATCGACCGCGGGCAACGGGGCGCACGGTCAGAGGTGGTTCTCGATGCTGACCCTTCTGCTTTCCTCGGTGCTCATGAGTGCTCCTCTCCTCAGTCCGGTCTTCGGCGACCATATGGTCCTCCAACGCGACAAGCCCAACACCTTCTGGGGCTGGGCCAAACCGGGATCCAAGATCCAGGTCTCGATTGGGGGCAAGAAAGCTACGGGAACCGCCGATGAGGATGGCCGGTGGTCGGCTCGTCTCACGCCTCCGCCTGCGGGCGGTCCTTATGAACTCCTTATCGAGGGGCCATCGACGGTGGTGCTGCACGATCTGCTCGTCGGCGACGTGTGGCTTTGCACCGGTCAGTCGAATATGGAGTTCGGCCTTTCGCAGACGCATGGCGGAGCGGCGGCAGTCGCCGCTGCGAATCATCCCCAGATGCGCCTGTGCCTGATGCCCAGGCACGTCGGGTACGAACCCCGGGTGGAGACGGGAGCGCCTTGGCGGGTTTGCACCTCGGAGAACGTAGCAAAGGACGGCTGGGGCGGATTCTCGGGAGTCGGCTACCACTTCGGGCTAAAGCTCCAGCAGGAACTCCACGTCCCGATCGGGCTGGTGGAAATAGCGTGGGGCGGGACCAGTGCGGAGGCGTGGACCAGCGAGCGAGCCTTACGCCCCCTAAAAGACTTCGACGAGGCTCTAGGTGTGGTCGACTCTCGCGCCGGGATCGAAGGGCCGGTGTTTGGTACCTACAACGATCTGTGGCTCCTCGCCAACGACCTCGGGAGCCGTGACCACTGGGAAAAGGTAGATACGCGCTGGCCGACGACTACGGCCCCGAACGGGATCGACGGTCTGCCCCTCGGTTCTTCCCGCGGCGTGGTCTGGTTCAAGAAGTCGATCGAACTTCCCGCCAAACTCCCCGCTGGCGAGGCGACTTTGAACCTGGGCCAAATCAACGAGACGTACACGACGTGGATCAACGGGAAGTTCGTAGGGACCACGAGCTTCGATTGGGCAACCCGGTCCTATCACCTCGCCCCGGGCATGCTGCAGCCGGGCACGAACGTAATCACCGTTCGGCTCTTCAACGCCCGGGTCTCGGGTGGCTTCCTATCTCCGGCTGCCGACCTGTACCTCGACGCCGGTGACGGTAAGCGGGTGGGTTTGGCCGGCGAATGGCAAGCGAAGCTCTCGCTCGATGCGACCAAGTTGACGACCAAACCGCGGGACACCGAGCCGAACCCGACCGTCCCTTCCGTGCTGTTCAACGGCATGATCGCCCCGGTGGCGCCTCTCGCGATTCGGGGCGCAATTTGGTATCAGGGCGAGACCAACGCAGGGCGCGGGTATCAGTACCGCGAGTTGCTCCCCGCCATGATCGCGGATTGGCGGCGGCACTTTGGGCAGGGCGACTTCCCGTTCTACATCGTCAGCCTCGCCAACTTCCAGGAGCGCAAGACGGAACCTGGCGATGACTACTGGGCCGAACTCCGCGAAGCCCAGGCGATGACGGCAGCTCGCGCCAAACATGCGGGGTTGGCACTCGCGATCGACATCGGTGATGCCGCCGACGTGCATCCGAAGGACAAGCGCACGGTCGGCGAGCGGCTGGCCGCAAATGCGCTGGCTTTGGAGTTCGGGATGAAGGTCCCTTACTCGGGTCCAACGTTCCGGTCGATGAAGGTCGCGGGCCGAGAGCTGCGGCTCTCATTCGACCACACCGATGGCGGGCTCGTCGCCAAGGGGCCGCTAGGCGAGTTCTCGGTCGCGGGGTCGGACCATCGGTGGCGCTGGGCGACGGCGCGGATCTCCGGCCTTGAAATCATCGTTTCCTCCCCCCAGGTCGAACAACCCGTCGCCGTGAGGTACGCGTGGCAGTCGAACCCGATGGCGACGCTCTACAACGGTGCCGGCTTCCCCGCGGTCCCGTTCCGGTCGGACGATTGGCCGGGGGTTTCGGTCGGGAATCATTGAGGGGCGGTTGGTTCGGGATGACGGAGCAAAGAGAGTGGGTGGCACGGTCTGCTCGGGCGCACCCGGCTTGGGTTCTTCTGGGCTGAGGGTCGCCCGACAGACCGTGAGGTCCTGGTTCCAATCCACGGTCTGTCGGGTTGCCAAATTCGATGACGATACGCTTACGGGAAGGACCCGAGCAGACCGTGCCACCCCGACCGGTGCGTAGGAGCACGGCTTGCCTGGAGGTGTTTGGATGTCTCGGGCAACTACAGTTCCGGACAAACCGTGGCACCGCAAACCCCGGGAAGGCGTGGGCTCCGTGTGGCCGCCCTGATGCTCCACTGCGGAGTTGGCAACTTCTTTATCGCCTTCGCATGCCCATCGAGGTACACGACGTTGTTGCTGCCTTGGTGACGAGGGGGCGCAGCGAGGGTTTTGATCGTCGAGCAGGCACTGCGTTCAAGGTCGTTCGATTCAAAGTGCAGGATCACAGTTTCCTGATGCGGGACTTTAGCTCGGTTCGCGCCGGCGATCTCGGAGTTAAGGGCGTAGCCGTATCCGTAACCGAGAATTCCTCCGCCCATGGATGGACAGCGATAGATGGTCTCGTTCTTTACGTAGGAAGGATATCATCCATCCACGTTGCGGGGGGTGGCAACTTGTCGTTCGAATCACCCGCGTACATGATCGTTGCGAGGCCCGTTTGCTTCAAGTTCGAGAGGCAAACCGCCCTCTCCGACGCGTGAAGGGGAGATGCCGGCCACAAAGTGATGGCGACCGCGACCATGATCCCAAAACAAGCCAGCACCCCTATCAATGTCAACTCGCGGCGGGTCATGGCTTAGTCTGGCGCGATGGACGTAGTGTGCCCGTCCGCGTACACCACGAAGCTCTTGCCATGGTGTCGCCCGGGCCGGGGCAGCGTGGTGATGGGGCCGCAGGCGTTCCGGTTCAGCAGTGTCGAATCGAAGACTAGTGGTAAGTCTTGCGGCCGCATGGGCTTGGTCCTGCCGATCATAGAATTTAGCGCATACCCATAACGTGGGCCCGATTTTTGGATCGATATCGTCGGACACCGAAATTCGTCGTCGGACTTCACGTAGGGACGGGTTGCGTCCATCCATTGCGGTGCGAGCGGATACATCTTGGTGTTGTCGTCAGCATACATGTCGATCGCGACAGCCAGTTGCCTCAGGTTGGTCAGGCAAATTGCTCGATAAGCGATGCCCGGTTTTGGGGAGGGCACCAGAACCCAGGCGACCAAGAGCAGGACGATCGTGATGATCACGACTTCGGTGAACCTTCGGCGACGACGTACCATACGATCCTATTGTAGTCGCCGGAGTACATGATGGTCGCGAGGCTCGTTTGTTTCAGATTGGAGAGGCATGCCACGGGGGGCCTCCCCCCGAAATCGTCAGAGGCGAAGGTCGGGAAGAAGAGGATCGCCGCCATGCCCACCACCGCCAGCCACACCATCCATGCAACCCAATTCAACTGGCGCCGAGTCATGCGTCAGTGCCCCGCGACTGCGACAGTGTGGCCGTCGGCGTAGCAGATGTTGTTCTTCCCCTCATGCCGTGGCGGCGAGGGGAGGGACTTGAGCGTGGCGACGGCGCTTCGGTGCTCCTGGCTTGAATCGAACACCATCGGCAAGTTCTGGGGATTCTTGATCTTGGACCATTCTTTCCCGGCCAGATCGGAGTGGAGCGCGTATCCGTACGCCGTGCCGCCTAGCGCGGGGCAATGGTAGATCGCCTCGGTCTTGACGTATTCCTTCACGGCATCCATCCACTTCCGGGCGGGCGGCATGACGTCGTCGTAATCCCCCGAATACATGATGATCGCGAGGCCGCTCTGCTTCAGATTCGAGATGCACCCGTCCTTCTTGTTCGACGGGTCCCCGGCCTGAATTGGCGTCAGAGCGGAGGTCACTGCCACCATCACGGCGATGCACAGGAGGGCTTCGGTCGTGGTGATGGCGCGGCGGGTCATGGCTCAGTTTGGCGCCATGGACTTCGCGTGGGTATCGGCGTAGGCGACGTTGTCCTTTCCCTCATGTCGCCCGGGTTTGGGCAGGGTCTTCAAGGTCGAAACCGCGCTGCGCGAAAGCACGATCGAATCAAAACTTAAGGCTTCCGAGGCCGGATTCACGATCTTCGCGGCGTTCTTACCGGCGAGCAACGAACTGAGGGCGTATCCGTAAGCGGAACTCGCCACGGAAGGGCAGTGGAAGGACTTCTCGTTCCTCGTGTACGGGAGGATCGAATCCATCCATTTCTTGGCGCGGGGCAGATAGTCGTCGTAGTCGGCTTCGTAGATCGCGATCGCCGTGGCGTTCATCTTGAGGTTGGTAAGGCACACCGTCCGCTTGTCCACCGCCACCTGATGCTGCAGCGGCAAGAGAGCGGCCGTTGCCGAAACGAGGGTGGAGGCGCAAAGAAGAACGTCAACGGGAGTGATCGCGCGGCGGGTCATGACTTAGTGTACGCCGACCTAGGATTTTTGCAGACTCACTTCGACCACTTGCGCTGCCATTCGTCGAGGGTCCGAAGCGCTTCCATCGGCGTGAGGCGGTTGAGGTCGAGATCCTGCAACGCCCGCACCACCGGCGGCTCCTCGAGTTCGAACAGCGTCATCTGAAGCTTCTGCGTCTGGGCGGGGATCGCCTTTGGGGCGTCGGCTTTCCGTTCCAGGTCTTCGAGAATCTCGGCGGCTCGGAGCAGAACAGGTGGCGGAACGCCCGCCATGCGCGCGACCTGGATGCCGTAGGACCGGTCGGTGCCGCCCGGGAGGACACGGTGGGTCCAGACGACGGTGTCTCCGGTCTCCTCGACGGCAACCCTGAAGTTGACGATTGACGGAATCTGGTCGGCAAGGGCGTTGAGCTGATGGTAATGGGTGGCGAAAAGCGTTTTGGCTCCGACACCCGCCAGGTGCTCGATCATCGCCCAGGCGATCGCGAGGCCGTCATAGGTCGAGGTGCCGCGGCCGACCTCGTCCAGGATGACGAGGGAGCGAGAGGTGGCGTGGTTGAGAATGTTCGCCGACTCCACCATCTCAACCATGAACGTGCTCTGCCCCAGCGCAAGCTCGTCTTTCGCACCGATGCGCGCGAAGATCCGGTCGCATAGGCTTAGACGGCACTTCTTCGCCGGGACGAACGAGCCGATCTGGGCCATCAGCACGATCAGCGCGTTCTGGCGGAGATAGGTCGACTTGCCGGACATGTTGGGGCCGGTGAGGATGACGATGCGCGGCGCGGCCGCGCTAGGTATTGGGGTATTTGGGTATTGGGGTATTGGCCCTTTGGAGTTGGACTCAGACTCAGGCTCAGACTCAGACTGCGGCAATACCTCAATACCCCAATACCCCAATACCGTCCGATTCCCGCCTAGGTGGGAATCGTTGGGAACAAACTGCGTCGTTGCCGTCTCCACGACAGGATGCCGCCCGCCTTCGATCTCCAGGCAATCCGCCTCCACGATCTCTGGTCGGATGTAGCCTCGCCTTGAAGCAACTTCGGCAAGTGCCGACAGCGTGTCGATCTCGGCGAGGGCTCTCGCCGTCTGCAGGAGCGTCTTGGCGTGCTCGGCAACCCGCAACCGCAGGCGGTTGAACAGGTCGGCTTCCAGGGCCGTCGCCTTCTCTTCGGCTCCGAGGACCAGGGACTCGTGCTCCTTCAACTCCGCGGTGATGTAGCGCTCGGCGTTCGCGGTGGTCTGCTTGCGGATGTAGTGGTCGGGCACCTTCGCGATCTGGGCTTTGCCGACTTCGAGGAAGTAGCCGAAAACCGAGTTGAACCCAACCTTCAGGTTCGCGATGCCGGTTTGCTCGCGCTCTTTCTGCTCCAGGCTGGCGATGTACGACTTGCCGTTCTTGCCGAGGTCGCGTAGCTTGTCGAGCTCCACGTCGTAGTTCGGGCGGATGATTCCGCCGTCCCGGATCGAGTGGGGTGGTTCGGCGACCAGCGCCGCGTCAATGAGACCCCCGATGAGCGAGTGATCCGACATCTGCTCCCTTAATTCCTGAATCCGCCCAAGACCCACCTTTCGCAGCGGGTCGGCAAGGGCGGGCAGGACCAGAATCGAGTCTCTCAGTGCCGCAAGATCCCGTGGACCCGCAAGGTTGGTCGCGACGCGGGAAACCAATCTCTCGAGGTCCGACAAGCGCTTTAGCCCATCGCGCAGGTCGCCTCGAGTCAAGGATTGCGACAGCAGCCGTTCGACCGCCTCGTGCCTAGCCACGATCTGGGCGGCGTCGAGTAGCGGTTGCTCCACCCATCGACGCAATTGGCGCGCACCCATCGACGTCACGGTCTCGTCGAGGACGGAGAGCAGGGTGTGCCGCCGCCCGCCGTCGGCCATGCTGTGGGTCAGCTCTAGGGAGCGCCGCGTCGCCGGATCGAGGCGCATAAATCCGTCGACCGAGTAGGTGGCAATCGCTGACACGTGGTCGAGCGAGAGTTTGTTTCGCTCGGCGTAGGCGAGGATCATCGAGGCGGCGACGACCGCCGAGGGGCGGTCCTCCAGGCCGAATCCGTGCAGGTTCGAGACGTGGAACTGATCGAGCAGTCGCCGCGTCGCGCGGTCGGTTGAAAGCGGAGTCAGCTCGGTAACGGACGAACCCAGTGTCCCGCGCGCAAGCTCCCCGACCGCCTCGTGGTGAGGGCCGACCAAGAGCTCTGCGGGACGCAGCCTCTCCAACTCCTGCAGCAATCGGTCGTCCGCCTGATCGCCGGTCAGCTCTGTTACCACGAACTCGCCGGTGGAGGGATCCAGGGTCGCCAAGCCGATGCGCCCGTCTTGTACGCAGAGCGAGACGAGGAAGTTGTTCGCCCCGCGTGGCAGCATCGCGTCGTCCATCACCGTGCCAGGGGTGAGCACGCGAGTCACACCGCGCTTGATCAGACCTTTGGTGGTCTTGGGGTCTTCGAGTTGGTCGCAGATCGCGACTTTGATTCCCTTCGCAAGGAGGCGCGCCAAATACTTCTCGACCGAGTGAAAGGGCACTCCGGCCATCGGGACGCGGGTACCGCCGTCGTCGCGGCCGGTGAGGGTGATCTCCAGGGCTTCGGCGGCGCGCTCCGCGTCCTCGCCATAGAACTCGTAGAAGTCGCCGACGCGCATCGCGAGCACAACGCCCGGGTGATCTCTTTTGACGCTGAAGTACTGCTGGAGCATCGGCGTTCGGGCGTTCACGGCATCTGAGTGTATCCCCGCCTCACGATTGTTCGGGGAAGCTTGTAGACTGATCTCGGTATCGCACAAACTGGGCAGTACCGGAAGGCCTTCTATGGGCAAGCTGATTTTACGTTGGATTTTGATGGCGGTGTCGATTCTTGCCGCCAGTTACGTCAGTAAGGCGCTGAATCTTGGGTTTGAGGCGCACGTTGAGACCTTTACCGATGGTTTGAAGCTCTTGGTCGGCGTCGCGGTGCTCGGGTTCTTGAACGCCACTTTGGGCCGGGTCATCAAGTTTTTCACGTTGCCGATCACTTGTCTGACGCTCGGTTTGTTCGCGCTTGTGGTGAATGCGGCGGTTTTCTTTGCCGCCGCCAAGCTCAACCTTGGCTTCCACATCACTGAGCCGAGCGATGCGCGAGGCTTCTTCGCCGCGTTCGTCGCGAGCATCCTTGTTTCCTTCATCAACGGCGTTCTGGGCGTGTTCCTGCCTGACGACAAGGATGATTAAACGGCGAACGATCCGTAAGCTGCTCGCGCCCACGGCTGGGTTCCGTCAGGCGACGTTTCTCGTACTGGCTGGGCTCGCCTTGTTCATGGTCGGCGCGGCGCTTAGTTTCGGCGCGCTGATTGAAGGGCCGATCCACTCAATCACGCGTTTCTTCCACGACCTGATGAGCCGGGTGGTGCCTCAGGATAGCGTCGACCGCGCCGCCCACTGGGTCGCCCTCCCCTTCCTGCTTTTTGGGATGATGCTGGTCTATTTCGGGGCGCGGCGCGCGTATCGAAGGCTGCAGGAGACGGTGAACCCGGGCATGAAGACGGGCATCGTGGCCGAGTTTCGGCGGCGGCAGGAACTCGCCCAAGGTCCGCGCATCGTGGCCCTCGGTGGCGGGACCGGACTGAGCACGCTCCTGAGGGGCCTTAAGCAGTATTCGAGCAACATCACCGCGATCGTGACCGTAACCGACGACGGTGGCTCCTCTGGACGCCTGATCAAGGACAAGGGGATGATCCCTCCCGGCGACATCCGGAACTGCCTGGTCGCCCTCGCCGACGCGGAGAAGTCGCTCAGCGACCTCTTTCAGCACCGCTTCAAGGACGACTCCGGCACGCTCAGCGGCCACGCGATAGGCAACCTCCTGATCGCCGCGCTCGTCGATCAGTGCCACGGCGACTTCGAGCTCGCGATCTCGAAGGCCAGCGAAGTTCTCAACATCCGCGGCCGCGTCGTCCCTTCGACGCTGAGCCACGTCGGGCTGCGCGCGCTCCTGGAAGGTGGAGTCGAGATCAGCGGTGAGACCGCCATCGCCTCCGCGGGCGGAAAGATCCGCCGGGTGTATCTCGATCCGCCTGATGTAGATGCCAACAAAGTCGCGCTCGCGGCGATCCAGGATGCCGATTTGATCGTGGTTGGGCCGGGCTCGGTCTTCACTAGCATCATCCCGAACTTGCTCGTGCCCGGGGTTAAGGAGACGATTACGGCCTCGCCCGCGCTCAAGGTGTACGTGTGCAACGTCATGACCCAGCCCGGCGAGAGCGAGGGGTTTAGCGCCTCGGAGCACGTCACCGCGATCCTGAACTCGGTCGAAACGCGGCTTTTCGACTTCATCATGATCAACGACGGCATCCCGAGCGAGGACCTGCTGGAGCGGTATCGCGGCTCGGGGCAGCACTTGGTCGACGCGGACAGCGACCGGATTCGGGCGGTTGGATTCCGGGTCGTGCAGGGGAACTTTATGAATCAGACTGACGTGGTCCGTCACGATCCGATGCGGGTCGCCGCGCGCCTGATTGCCTTGCTGGAGGACACGTAAGTGGAGATCGAACGGCTCGGCTGGATGACCGGGAAGTGGGCTTGCTTGATCGGGGGCGGCTCGTTCGAGGAGTCCTGGTCTTTGCCCGCGGGCGGGACGATGGTGGGGGTCGGACGGCACATCCGCGGAGGCGAGACGGTCTTCATGGAGTTCATGGCGATCGAGCCGGACGGCGACGGGCTCACGATGTGGATGCTGCTGGGTGCGCCCTCCAAGGGCGAGAAGCACCCGCACGCGTTTCGACTGACCACGTTGTCGGATAACGAGGCGCTGTTCGAGAACCCCTCCAATCCGTATCCCTCGAAGATTCGCTATCAGCCTCGTGAGGGTGGCCTGTGGTGTCGGATCGAGGGCACTGAAGAAGGACGGATGAAGTTCGACGATTTCGAGTTTCGTCCGCTGTAGAGTGCGGGGTGGCACGGTTTGTCCGGGGTTGGAAATGCCTGTGACGACCAGGTGCTTCCCGGCAAGCCGTGAGTTGGAATTACCACTCGCGTGTAAGAGCACGGCTTGCCGGGATGTAGTTCCGGATCGCAGGCAACTCCAGTTCCGGACAAGCCGTGCCACCCCATTCGTTGTCGTTCTAGTGAGTCGCAATTGAAGCGAGTCGCAAACGGCTCGCGCGCCAGAGCACGGCTTGCCGGGAAGTGGTTCCGGATCTCGGGTAATTCCAGTTCCGGACAAACCGTGCCACCCCTTAACTTGGTCTAATGAGCCGCGAGAGCCACGATCAGGGCTACGGCGGGGGCGGTGAAGAGGAGGGAGTCGATGCGGTCGAGGATGCCGCCGTGGCCGGGGAGGAGGGAGCCGCTGTCCTTGAGGTTGGCGCGGCGCTTGAGGCTGCTCTCGAAGAGGTCTCCGGCCTGGCCAAGGATTCCCGCAGAGAGGCCGCAGGCGATTCCGACCCAGGGGGCGTAGCCGATCCAGATGGCCAGGGGAATGGCGACGGCGACGCAGACGATCAGATTCGCGATCCCGCCTTCCCAGGTCTTCTTCGGGGAGATGGCGGGGGCCATCAGGTGCTTGCCGAACGCCTTACCGACGAAGATCGCGGCGGTGTCGCCGCCCCAGAGGGGGAGGAGGGCGAGGAGGACGGGGGTTTTGAAGGCGAAGGGACCGGCGTCGTCTCGGAATCCGATCGTGTGAAGGATGAACAAGGCCCCGAGAGGAGCGGCAAACCAGTTCCCAATAAGTAACCCTGCTCTAGGAGATCTCACGAGATACGCGCCGATCGCACCGAAGCAAGTCAGGTAACAAGAAGTGCCACCCCAAGCGATAAATCGCCACGCTGGCATCGGCAACAACGACACTATCCCCAGACCTATGCCGAAGCTGGCAGAGGCAACTACCTCGGCCATTGTGGATCCGGCGAGTTTGGCCGCTTCAACTGTGGCCAAACCAGCAACGACAAGCAGGAGCACACCAATAGGCCAAGGGGAGGTGCAGAACACCACCCCTAGGACAACTGGAATGAGGACCAGGGCCGTTAAGACCCTGGTCTTCACGCCTTCGTGCTCTCGGCCGCGTCGCTCTCGCTACCGACGGTCGCGTGGGTAAGCCGGAGGGCGACCTGGACGCGGTTCTCGCACTTGAGCTTGCGCATGATCACGCTGACCAAGTTCTTGATGCTCTGCTCGCGCAGGCCGGTGACGGCGGCGATGCGCCGGTTCGAGAAGCCCTTCGCGACGAGCGAAGCGACTTCGAACTCGCGGCGGGTGAGCTCGAATTCGGAGTTGTATCCGTGGCTGCGGCCGTCGCGAACGCGGCCGGTCGGCACGCGGACGAACTGGGCACCCATCTCTCGGATCGCCTTGAACAGAGGAATCGATCCCTTGTCTCGGCTTACGAGGGCATCGGGCTGGTGCTGGCCGACGCGCTCTTCATCGTCCTCACTGACCACCACGGCGATACCAAAATCACCGTAGGCGCGAGCCCCCATGAAGAACTCAAGCTCGTTGGACTCCATCGTGTGGCCGTCAACCACAATGATGTTGGCACGTTGCTCCTTCGCTGCCGACAGACAGGCTCGAGGCTGCGACTCCTTCGCAACGACATCGAAGTTTCCTTCATGGCTTAGAAGGCTGGCAAGAGCCTCGCGAAACAGCGGCTCCTTACTACAGAGGGCGATTCTCATGTTTCAGTTGTCCTTAGGGCCGATGCACTCTCCGAACGACCTTTCTTTTCTAGTATGACCTTGAGGTCCTAGATAGTGCTTCAAGGGTGTCCGATTTCCCGCGACTATTACAATAACTTGGCTGCATTGTCCTACTCTGGGCACAAAAAAAGGGCGGACACCAGTCCGCCCTTTTCTCTTCGACCCACCGTTATGGGTTGATCGTGACTTCCAGCTTAGAAGTCGCGGGAGCCTTCAGGCCGTAGGTGTCCACGACGGTGAGGGTCACGGTGAAGTGGCCCGCTTTGCGGAACTTGTGCTTGATCGTCTGGCCTTCGGAATCGACCTGGATTCCGTCGGTGGCATTAAAGTCCCACTGATACTTAAGGGGACTCGATCCACCGAATCCATAGGCGCTCAGCGTTAGCTCGTCGCCCAAGGCGAGGTTGATCGGACCCTTCGTGGTGATCTCGCCGGAGATCTTCGTGGAGTCGCTGACCACGCGAAGGTCGCCGAGGTAGAGGGTTGTCGTCGCATCGGCGGAGATCGCGAGTTCCTTGACCGTCTTGTTCGTGGCATCAAGACCCCGGATCGCCTGAAGGGGGATCGAGACCATGCGCCAATCGCGCTCACCCGCCATGCTGGTCGAGACGGGGACGAAGACCTCGCTCTTCTTGCCGTCGGTCGTCGTGACGATCAGACGGAGGTTCTTGAGGGTCTCCTTCGGAGGGGTGGTCGCTCCGGCTCCGCCGGGGCCAACAGGGCCACCCGGGCCAGGAGGGCCACCGCCAAATCGACCGTTGCCCGGTCGTCCGCCGCCACCAGGACCGCCGGGACCCGACGGTCCAACCGGACCGTTGCCGCCGCCGGGGCCGAAGACCTGGCTGGCGTCCGCGATACGGAAGGTGATGCGAAGGAGATTGTCCTTATTCGCATACTGACCAGAGAGGTCCACGGGCGTGCCGTACATCATGATGCCGCCTTGGAAAGAGTTGCGCGAGGAAACGCTGATCGAGGTCGTGCCTTCGTAGGCCGCCTCGGTTGTCTCACGGATCGTGCCGCTGCCCCATGATCTCAAACCAATGTTCTGATCCTTGACCGACTTGCCGGGCAAGTACAGAATCGTCGGCTGTTGGGCCGCCGCTAGAGCAGTCGTTCCTGCTAAGACAATTAAAGTGAATGCATTTCTCGCGTTCATGTTTCCTCCGCGTATTCGCCTACGCAGCATCGCCGAATCGAATGCGTTCGATCGAAACGGCAAGGCCTGTTTCTCTTTCGACGCGCACAACCACCCCACAGATTACACCAGGCTCGTCCGCAACCTCAAATCTCTCGGGAAGCGTCGTCGTAAATCTTCTCAAAATAATGTTGCGATCCATTCCGAGGACGCTATCACGGGGGCCGCACATTCCGACATCGGTGATGTATGCAGTCCCTCCGGGAAGGACACGTTCGTCCGCCGTGGTGACGTGGGTGTGGGTTCCTACGACGCAGGTCATCCGACCATTACAGTGCCAGCCCATCGCGATCTTCTCGCTCGTCGCCTCGGCATGGAAGTCGAGGAACCGGTGCCTAGTAGGCGTCTCAGCGAGCAGCCGATCGACCTCGGCGAACGGGTCGCCGTAACTCTCCATGTAGACCCGACCGCAGATATTCATGACCGCGAGTTCGATGCCGTCCTTCGTGATTGAGCAGATCCCTCGCCCCGGCGTCCCCGCTGGCATGTTGGACGGACGCACGATCGGGTGATCCTGGTCGAGATACTTCCCGATCTCGCGCTTATTGAAAGCGTGGTTGCCGAGGGTGATCACGTCCGCGCCGGCTTGGTAGATCTCTTCCGCGATTGAGGGGGTTATCCCGACTCCCGCCGCCGAGTTCTCTCCGTTCACGATCGTGAATAGGGGTTGATGGGTCGTCTTGAGGCTTGGCAATCCTTCGCGCACGATGTTGCGCCCGGGCTTGCCGACCACATCTCCCAGAAACAGGATCGAGTAGAGACTCATTCGCTCCAAAGCGTACACGTTCTTCCGTTCGGGAAGTTTGCCGAGCGTGTACGATTGGGGGCGTGACCCGCGTCCGCGTCGCCGATATTGCGATCGACCCCCGCTCCGGGGGGACCGAGGCGTTGTACACGTACCGCGTGGACGACGGCTGCGCGGTCGGTGACGCGTTCTTCGTCCCCCTCGGCTCCCGTTCGGCGTTGGGGTTCGTGGTCGAGGTGTACGAGGCGGACGAGGAGAGGCTCGGCTTTCCCTTCGCCAACCTGCGCAGGGTGATCGCGCCGGTCGACAACCTGTCGCTGCCTCCCGCTTTGATCGACCTCGCCCGGTTCGTGGCCGAGGAGTATCTCTGCACGCTGCCGACCGCTCTGGCTTCCGCGGCACCGCCCGGAGTGCGGGAGAAACTGTCAACCGTTTGGTCCCTGGTCGGCGATCCGGCGCTGGATGATGGGCTGTTTGGTTCGGAAGCGGGGGCGAAGTTCCTCCAGGAAGTTCCCCTCACCCCCGCCCAAAAGGAGACCCTGCGCACGATGCGCGATGCGGGCGGTCAACTGGTCGAAGCCCCCAGCAAGCATCTGCCACCCGCCCAACTCCGGACTCTCAAACTCTTGAGGAGCAAGGGACTGGTGACCCAGACCTTGCGCATCATGCCGATTGCGGAGTCGCGCAAGGAGAAGAAGCTTCTCCAACTGATCGCGGACCCCGACAAGGTCGAGAGGTTTATCCAGCGCGAGGGCAAAAAGCGCCCGGCCCAGGTTCTGACGTTGATGATGCTCCAGGCCGCCGGTGATGGCGGGACGACCGGGTTCATGGCATCGGAGATCAAGTCGATGGCGGGCGTCACCGACGCGACGCTGAGAGCCTTACGCGACGCAGGGATGATCGAAGAGACCTCCGATGAGGTCGAGCGGCTGGTCATGCCTCCCACGCCAAGCGCGAGCCAGGCACTTGCCGGGGGGGCGATTGCCGAGGCGATCCAAGCGCGGGAGCCGCAGAGCTTCCTTCTCTTTGGCGTCACCGGCTCGGGCAAGACCGAGGTGTATCTCCGCGCCGTGGCGGAGACTCTCCGCATGGGACGACAGGTGCTGTACCTCGTGCCCGAAATCGCGCTCGCCGCCCAGGCGATCTCGCAGCTTCGCGACCGGTTCGGCAAGCGCGTGACGGTGCTGCACTCCGACCTTTCCCCGACTGAGCGACTTCAGAACTGGCTCTCCATTCGCGACGGTCGGGCTCCGATTGTTCTCGGTGCGCGCTCTGCCCTCTTTGCGCCGTTGTCCGACCTCGGCCTGATCGTGATGGACGAGGAGCACGAGCAGAGCTACAAGCAGGAATCCACCCCGCGCTACCACGCCAAGCGCCTCGCGAAGTTTCTCTCCCACCGCCACGGCTGCCCGCTCGTGTTGGGGTCGGCCACGCCGTCGGTGGAATCGTTCTACGAGGCCGAGCAGGCGGAGGTCGATGGTGGGGGACTCCGACTGTTGAGCCTTCCGGAGAGGGCCGCTCAGGCCCAATTGCCGACGGTGTTCGTGGAGGACCTGACCGCAGGCTACAAAGTCGGGCATCCGGCGATCCTCAGCGAGGATCTCCATCAGCGTCTCCAGGCGACCCTCGACAACGGGCATCAGGCGATCCTGTTCCTGAATCGTCGGGCTTATGCACCCTTTGTCGTGTGCCGGGACTGCGGGCATCAGATGCTGTGCCCGAACTGCACGGTGTCCCTCAGCTTCCACCGCCGCGACGGACGGCTGAAGTGTCACTACTGCGGCTTCAGCACTCGCGCCCCCGATACATGCCCGGCTTGCCAGGGGACGCGTTTGAGCGCGTTTGGGGTGGGCACCCAGAAGGTCGAGGAGACGGTCGCGGAGTTGTTTCCGGCCGCGAGGGTTGGCCGACTGGATCGTGACGTGGCCAAGCGAAAGGGCGTGCTGGAGTCGACGCTCGCCTCGTTCCGGTCGGGGGACTTAAACGTGCTGGTGGGGACCCAGATGGTGGCGAAGGGGCTGGACTTCCCCAATGTCACGCTCGTCGGGGTCATCGCCGCGGATGTTTCTTTGAACCTGCCGGACTTCCGCTCCTCCGAGCGAACCTTCCAGCTTCTCTCCCAGGTCGCGGGGCGCGCGGGGCGTAGCAAACTCGCCGGGCAGGTCGTGATCCAGACCTTCAACCCGGATCATCGGGCGGTGCGCACCGCTCAAACCCACGACTATCTCGGGTTCTACGAAAGTGCCAGGCTGGAGCGAGAGCTGGCGGGCTACCCGCCGTTTCGTCGGCTGATTAACATCGCGTTCAGCGGCGACTCCCGACCGGCGGTGCTGGCGGCGAGCGACGAAGCGATTATTCGGCTGGAGAAGGCGGGGATCAACGGGCTTGATATCCTCGGTCCGGTGGACTGCGTAATCGAGAAGATCCTCAGCCGCTGGCGTCGGCACGCGCTGCTGAAGTTGCCGCCTACCGCTTCTGGCTTGGGGGTTGCCGCTGCACTGGAAGGGTTCGATCCGCCCGGCGTTCGCGTCGAGATCGACGTCGATCCCTACTCACTCATGTAAGCTTCTTGGGATGGACCTGCCGCCGGACCCAATTCACGAGGCTTGGATCGGCCTTGCCATGGCGCTCGGGGGGGCCCTGATCTACGCGTTGCTCGACGCATTCGTGCTTCGGCACAACGAGGCATTTCAGCGCGGGTCCAAGTGGTTCCGGATTGGGGTCGCGGTGCTTTGTGTCGGCGTCGGGCTGGGGTCGGTGGCTTGGGTGCTGTACGCCAAGGGGAACGCGCCGATGTCTGGCATCGTGGTCTGGGGCTCCTACGCGGTGCGCGCGATCGGACTTGGCCTTTTGATTTTCGGGTTGTCGAAGATGCGCGGTCACCCAAGCGAGCCGAGCGACGAACCCAAGTAGCGAAGTTTAGTAGCGCAGGTTTTCCAACCTGTGCCGCTTCGGAATCGCCGCCCCGCTCCCTCCAGGCCTCGGACTCTCCCGGTAGCGCACGAAGACTACGAGACTCGCAGGTTGGAAACCTGCGCCACTGCTTGCTCAGTCCACTTTCGCGAGCTCCGCCTTGAGCGAGTTCAGCCAGTCGATGTTCTCCGGATCGACCCCGTTGAGTGCGGCGAGATAGAGGGACACGAAGTCGCCGAAGGTTGCGAGGGATAGCATCTTCTCGATCAGCGAGCTACCCCAAGCCTTCACCTCGAACTGCGTTGCACCGGCTCCGATCAGGTCTCGGGTGATGCGGAGGCGCGCCTGCATCTTCGGGCTCTCCTCGCCGCCAGTGAGGATCACGAGCGTCCACTTCGTCTCGCCTTGAGAGGGTGAACCGACCCAGCCGAGGACCTCGTTGTGGTTGAGTTCGGGGAAGCCGTTGTAGAAGGCCAGGTTCTTCGCGTTCTCGTTGACCTGTCCCTTCCAGCGCCCGGCGACGAGCGCCTGCCAGGAACCTGCGCCGTAGAACACGCCTACGCCGCCGTGCATGGATATTGCGACCTGCTTGGCGAGGTTCTGCCCGACCGGTACTTCGACCGCGGTCTCTCGCACCACGTCATCGCAGCGGTCGAACGCCGCCGCATACGCCTGGGCGGGGAGGAGGCCGAGTCGTTCGCAGGTCACCAAGACCGGGATCAGCATGTAGCCCATCGCGGTTCGGGGCGGCTGGCCGGGCGGGACGAGGATGACGTCGTATCCGTCGGCCTTTGCAAGCTCCGCAAGCTTGCCGCCGGTGGTCACCGCGATAATGCGGGACCCGGCCTTCTTCGCGTCAGCGTAGGCGGAAAGGGTCTCCTCGGTGTTGCCCGAGTAGCTGGCGCAGAAGACGAGGGAATTCTTGCCAACGTAGTGCGGCTGATGATAGTCCCGATTGACCAGAAACGGAACGTTCGCCTGAGCCTCGAAAAGGGCGCGGGCGAAGTCCCCGCCGGCGGCGGAGCCGCCGAGGCCAGTGAGCACCACTTGGTGCGGCTGGCCGGTTAAGGGAGAGAGCGTCGCCGCGAGCGCGATTTGGCGCGCGCGGCGACACTGGTCCGGGAAGTCTTCGAAGAGCCCGAAGATGTTGGTGGGATCGAGGCGGGTAACGAAATCGCGACGGTCAAGGTCTTGAGACATGCGTCTCTGACTTTACTCGTCGGCGAAAGGATCGTATTCATCCGGACTCGGCGCCGCGCTACGGGGACCGGCTGCCGCGGGGGCACCGCTACCGGCACCCATCGTGGCACCGCCCTCTTCTTTGGGCCGGTCCAGACCTTGAACGTTGTCGCAAACGATTTCGACAACTTCGCGATTGCCGCCATCGCTCGCCGTGTACTTGCGCGACTGCAACCGGCCTTCGACGGCAACGAGACGACCCTTGGTTAGGTAGTTGCTCACGTAGTCGGCAGTGCGCTCCCAAGCGATGCAGCGGAAGAAATCCGCATCCGGAGAACCGTCGGTTGGCTTGCTCCGCTTATTGACGGCGATACTGAAATCGCAGACGCTCTTGCCCGTGCCGGTGGTCCGAAGCTCCGGATCACGGGTGAGTCTGCCGACGAGAACTACGCGGTTGACCATGTTATCAGCGTACTACTTTAGGCTTCGATCTTGTAGATGCGGTGGCGAATAATGTCGTCGGAGATGCGCATCAAGCGGTTGAGTTCGGAGGGGAGGGTGGCATCCGCTTCGAAGTTCATGAGGACGTAGTTTCCTTCCTTGAACCCATCGATTTCGTAGGCGAGCTTGCGCTTGTCCCACTTGGCGGCCTGCTCGACCGATCCGCCCTTCTCTTCGACAATCCCTTTGAACTTGTCGGCGACCTTCTGCACGTCGGCATCGGTGAACTCGGGCTTGACGATATAAAACGCTTCGTATTTGCGGCTGTTGTTACTCATGTGGTTTGCTCCCTCTGGGCTTGCGGCTCCGAGCATTCGGAGCAGGGGGCCTTGCGGCAATCGCAGAGGATACCCCGAATCGCCCCCAACGTTGGCACTACCGTGAGTCCGCGGCTGATTCCAGTCACCACTCTACAGGTTCGAAGTTTCCAAATTTGCGGTGCGGGCCAAGCAGAATTACCTGCTCTCGGAATTCTGGGCTCGACAGTTGGATTTATTGCTGTAAAATGAACAAGTGAGGACAGATGCGTCCTCAGTCCTATTTGGGAATTGGGAGAGTTACATGAAAGTATTTACTGTTGGGGCGCTTGCCCTTGCTGCCTCGAGTTCGTTTGCGACCCTGATCAATTTTGATGATGGATCGGTCGTTGTGGGGAGCACCCTCTCGAACCAATATTCGGGAGTGACCTTCGCTGGCGGTACGGGAGGGCTGACGGTACCGAACCCTGCGGCGAGTGCGCAAGGGTTCGCAACCGCCACCGACATGACCATCGTTGACAGTGCGGGTTCAGATGTTGGTGGCCTCGGATCACCGTCCCTTGTCTCTGGCCTGTTGCTTCACTCCTTCAACGGATGGCTGAGCGAAGATGGCGACGCCGTATTGGTTATGACGTTTGGAAACAACGTCACGGACATCAGCATGGATTTCGCCGGATCCGCCGATCCGGCGTCCTGCGGTCTCTTTGCTTACGATGCCGGAGGCACGATGCTCTCCGCAGTCACCGGTACCGTGACGACGGGTCAGTTCACGCTGTCGCTGGCCGGCCTCACCGGAGCCAATCGCGTCGCCGTGACCTTCGGGGACTTCAACGACTGGGTCGGCATTGACAACATCAACTACACGGCTCAGGCCGTTCCGGAGCCCGCTTCCATGGCGGCGCTCGGTCTCGGTGTGGCTGCTCTTCTGCGCCGCCGCCGCAAGGCCTAAGGCTCGGAAATCCCCTTCAACGCTAAGGCGCTCCTTCAACGGAGCGCCTTTTCTCTTGATGCAGTCGCGTCGTCCGCGCTCCCGATACCCCGGCGATTCTCACCCGCCAAAATGTCGCGTGGTTCCCTATGGGCCGGAGTTCAAAAACCACTGCGACGTAGATGCCGGGATTTTTGGACATCAAATGTGGCACGCAAAATTGCTTGTTTCCCGTCAACTTTATAACAGAAACGGGCAAGTTCCCTTATGATGATCCTAACCGAAGTTCGTTGCGCTGTTGCGCGACTCGGGTTTGTATTTGGGAGGAGTCATTTAGTATGAAAAAGTTTTTGCTTGTTAGCCTTCTGGCTGTTGGAGCCTCGTCGGCCTTCGCTGTCGAATTAGTTGTCAATGGTGGATTTGAGCCGGATGCGACGGGTTGGACGATCGCCCACCTTGGCAGTTTCTCGGGAGTTACCACCACTCCGAACAGCACCAACTGGGTGCCTCACACGGGTGCCTATTGCTTCCACATGGGAGCTACGTCCTCGACGGACCAGTCCGACGTCTTCCAGGACATCGCGACCACCGTGGGAACTACCTACACGGTCAGCGTCTGGGCGCTCGACCTGAATCCGGCCGACGCGACGGCGGGCTTCAATGCCACCTTCGGAGGCACTACGTTCGCTGCCCGAGGACCGTCTTTGACGAGCGCCTACACTCAGTTCAGCGCGAACATCGTCGCCACGAGCGCGTTAACTCGACTCGAGTTCACTGGATATGAGGCGACCCAGTACATCCAAGTTGACGACTTCAGCGTTCAGGCCCAGGCCGTTCCGGAGCCCGCTTCCATGGCGGCTCTCGGTCTCGGTGTGGTCGCTCTTCTGCGCCGCCGCCGCAAGGCCTAAGTCAGCTCCGCTGATAACAACTACAGAGCGAGGGTCCCTCGGGACCCCCGCTCTTTTCGTTATCCCTCAATTGTCGAGAAGGTCAATACGCTCTTGCAGCTTCGCGAGGCGACTATCGAGTTCCGTTGCCGCGCCACGGTCCCTCTCGATGACTTCGGGCTTGGCCCGTTCGACGAATTGCGGGTTCGACAGTCGGTTAGTAATCCCCTCGAGCTCCTTGGTCAGCTTCTCCTGCTCGCGCTTGGCGGCCGTAATCAGCCTCTCGACGTCCACGACGCCGTCGATCGGAAGGTGGATTTCCACCCCTTCGCGCGAAACCGACAGTGAACGGCCCTCGGGTTTGCCCGGGCGGAGTTCCTCGATCCAGCCCTGCGACCGTACTACCTCCGTGCCGCCCGCTAACTCGCCCTCGAAATAAGCGACGGGTAGGGTCTTCATTGGGGTGATCTCCAGACTGTGCCGAAGTGACCGAAGACCGGTCACGATCTCGAAGATCCGCGCCATCTCGGCTTCCGCCTCCGAATTCGCCAGCCGATCCGAAATCTCCGGCCAGGCCGCGCTCATGATGAACGGTGTCTTGCCCGAGATCGGGAGATACGAGTAGAGCTCTTCGGTCAAGTGCGGCATCACCGGGTGCAGCATCTTGAGGAACGCTTCGATACTCTGCACGAGACACCAGAAGGGAACTTCGCGCTGTGCCGGATCTTGGAGGCGCGGCTTGCTGACCTCGATGTACCAATCGCAAAGCTCGCTCCAGAAGAATTGGTAGAGGGCCTGACACGCGCCCTGCAGGTCGTAGCCGTCATAGGCCGCCCGAACCGCCCGCTCCGTCGCGTGCAGGCGACTCAGCAGCCAACGATCCACTGGCTCGAGCTTGGGTTCGATTGTCTCGAACGTCTGGGTCGCGGTGAGATCGCCCGCGTTCATCAGAATAAAGCGCGTCGCGTTCCAGATCTTGTTGCCCCAGTTCCTCGCGTCGTCGGTCTTCTTGTCCGAGTAGCGGATATCCTGGTTCGCGCCCGTCTGGCTCATCAGAGTCCAGCGGAGGGAGTCTGCGCCCTTGGTCTCGATGATCCCCATCGGGTCGACCCCGGTGCCGAGCGACTTGCTCATCCGCTTCCCGTCCTCGGTGAGTACGGTGGCGTAGATCATCACGTCGGAGAACGGAATCTCGCCCCGGAAGTCGAGCCCCATCATCACCATCCGGGCGACCCAGAGGTTGATGATGTTTCGGTCCGTCACGAGCACGCTCGTCGGATACCACGCCTTCAGGTCCGCAGTTTCCTCTGGCCAACCGAGGGTCGCGAACGGCCAGAGTCCGCTCGAAAACCAAGTGTCGAGTACATCATCGTCCTGACGAACGATCTTCTGATCTCCCGCCTTCGCCTGGGCATCTTCCCAACTTAATGCGGCGAAACATTGGCCTTCCTCGGTGTAATAGATCGGAATGCGATGTCCCCACCAAAGTTGGCGGCTGATACACCATTCTCGGATATTCTCCATCCAGTCGAGGAAGATGCGGTTATACCGCTCGGGGGTGAACTTGATCTTGCCGTCTTGCACCGCCTTGATCGCCGGACCCGCGAGCGCGGGCTGGTCGCAAAACCATTGCTCGGAGAGAAGGGGTTCGATCACTTCCTTCGAGCGATCGGACACCACGATGTTGATGTCGTGGTCCTCAATCTTCACCATCTCGCCCGACTCCTCGAGCGCGGCGATGATCCGCTTGCGAGCGTCGTAGCGGTCGAGGCCGTCAAGCGATTCGAGGAAGGCGCGAGCATCGAAGCCTTCCCCAGACTCCGCGTTTGGTGCTAGGAGTTCACCCTCCCTGCCCTCCCTCAAGGGAGGGTTCTTTGCGAAAGCAAGAATCTCCTTGACCGTCACCTTCGCGCGCTCGTCAAGCACCACCGGCATCTCCAGGTTGTGCCGCTGGCCCACTTGGAAGTCGTTCGGGTCGTGGCTGGGGGTGATCTTCACCGCGCCGGTGCCGAAGTTCGGATCGGGATAAATGTCGGCGATGAGGGGAATCTCGCGCCCCACGAGCGGCAGGCGCAGGGTCTTGCCTACCTTTCCTTCGTAGCGCTTATCGCTCGGATGCACGGCGACCGCCACATCGGCGAGCATCGTTTCCGGCCGCGTCGTGGCGATCGTGACCGAGCCGGAGCCGTCGGTGAATTCGTAGCGGATATGATACAGCTTGCCGCGCACCGTCTGGCGCTCCGTCTCGATGTCGGAAACCGAGGTGCGGAGCACCGGATCCCAGTTCACTACGCGTTTGCCGCGGAAGATGAGGCCGCGCTCAAACCAGTCGATGAACACCCTCAGCACCGCGTCGTGATACTGCGGGTCGAAGGTGAAGCGGGATCGCGACCAATCGAACGCGCAACCGAGCTTGCGAAGCTGATTGAGAATCGTGTCGCCGGATTCCTTCCGCCACTCCCAGACCTTCTCCACGAACGCGTCGCGCCCGATCTGGGCGGCACTGGTTCCGGCCTTGCGGAGCTGCTTGTCCACCACGCTCTGGGTCGCGATGCCCGCATGGTCTTGCCCCGGCAGGATCAAAACCTTCTTGCCGCGAAGTCGTTGGTAGCGGCCGAGGGCGTCCTGGATCGGATAGCACAAGGCATGGCCCATGTGCAGGGAGCCCGTAATGTTAGGCGGGGGGATCGTGATGCAGTAGGGCGCTTTGTCGGGGTTGTCTTCAGGCTGGAATAGACCCGCGGCTTCCCACTTCGCGTACCACGATGCCTCAGTAATCGTCGCGTCATAACGCGACGGCATGTCGAACTCTTCCAAATTCATCCTCCTGCTTTCATGTCGTGAAAGCTCTGTTAGGATACCGCGCGCCCGCTGCGGGGGGGGGGGGGGGGGGGGGGGG
>JBBQPZ010000017.1:0-75447 GCA_038216655.1 Fimbriimonadales bacterium | reverse complement strand
AATTAGAAAGTAGTTGGCATATTAGTGAAATTACCGCTATGATGTTCAACCTAGTACCTCCTTTGAGTCACATGATGATCACCAAGACAGTCCTTGCCAGCCTTCGCCGTGCCGCTACGATTATTTTCGCGACGAGCCTGGCGTATTCTTCGAGTGCTCTTGGCATAGCTTTGGTAGGCGTATGAGGTCCCTTCAATGAATGTGCCTCTTATCCAATCGAGATATGAGGTATCGCGTTTATCCATTGTCGAGTTTCAATGCCCGATTCCTTGGAACAAATCAGACTTTCAATACCTTTACAAGTTAAATAAGGAGTTCGCCGAAAGAATGCTTCCGGACTCGACCCTGATTCTCGGAAGAGTCTACGTTGACGATAGGTCAGCCATGGATGAGGATTGGACGTTGGGAGAAGTCAGGCGTTCTTCGCTAGATATGCACGAAGTGCCATTTCTCTCTAATCAAGAAGTCGCACTGTTCATCAGCAAGCCTGAGTTGGTACAACAATCTATCGATCTTCGATATGCCCAAAGCGTAATATCCTTGCTGCTCATGGATCACTACCACGATCCTGCGGAAGGAAATGCCTTCTACTGCTCAAGGATTGGAATCAATAAGCTTGAACTCTTGGAGACCCTTGCGGAACGCTGCAACAGTCTTTGCTTTTTCATGGATGACGGAGCGAACTTCATCGAGGTGACGGCCAAGGATAGCCATCGATACGAGTTAGGTTACAGAGAGACATTGGAGAACTCGCTATTCTCAATTACGACGGTTGTCGGTGTAGGAAGGCCGTTGTGGTTGGATTGAGAATTCGGAGGGTGGCGCTCTCAGGTGAAGGTGTGAGGTGGCAGGTTCCCGATGAGAATGACCACTCGTGATCCCTAGGATTCGTCCCTTCCAATTGGAATGACGACTCTCCCCGCCGAAACGGCGAGCCACCTTGTGGATGGGCCGGACGACCTCTGCCGGGTGGCATGTGCGTAGCACGCGAGCCCAGCACTCTGATACCCTAGACCTTGCAATGAGGCTGGAAAGACCGCAGAAGACCCGCGTTAGCATCGAAGAACCGGGGCACGCGCACGAACCTATTCTCTCCGTCTTCCATCGACACAAGAAGATGTTCGAAGATGCTGTAGGTGCGGCATGGCTGGTCCAGGGTAGAGTTCGACATCTGGGCGCACGTTGCGCGGACGGGCCAGGGCCCTGCTTAGGCAATAAGGTTGCGTGAACGAGCGATCGGAATCCACTCGTCGCGCCCTTTGGCGGTTGAGAATGAGACTTCGAACCACTCGTCATGGCTGACCATCAACTTCGCGTAACCAAGGTTAGTGACCACCTGGAAGTCCCAGCCCGAACTGATCGCGACGTCCATGAAGCTAACGAGGTCGGCATCCTCGAAGGGAAGAAAGAGATGGCCGTTGGCTTCGTCGATGAGCCGTTGCTCTCCGTAGGATTGGCGTAGCCGTTGCGCGAGATGGAGATTCGAGGTCCAAATGTCGTGGTCTCCCACCAAGAGCAGGCACTGATCCCAGGGTTGGAGGGCGAGCAGAAACGCGCTTGCCGAGACGAAGCCACGGTTGACTGACTTTGAGATTCCGCCGCGAACGGTGAATTCAGAGGTAGCCGCACCCCAGAGGTCCATCAACGGCTGGGATTCTTCTGGGGTGTAGAAGCGCATAGTGATCAGACCATGTGCTTGATGATCTCGTCGCCGAACTCTGAGCACTTGATCTCGGTGGCGCCTTCCATCTGCCGCGCGAAGTCGTAGGTGACACGCTTGGAGGCGATCGCCCCATCCACTCCCTTGAGCAGCATGTCCGCGACCTCGGTCCAGCCCATGTAGCGGAACATCATCTCGCCGGACAGAATCACGCTCGAAGGGTTTACGACGTCCTTGTCGGCGTACTTCGGCGCGGTGCCGTGGGTCGCTTCGAAGATCGCGTGGCCGGTGATGTAGTTGATGTTCGCGCCGGGCGCGATGCCGATGCCGCCGACTTGCGCGGCGAGGGCGTCGCTGAGGTAGTCGCCGTTCAGGTTCAGGGTCGCGATGACGTCGAAGTCCTTCGGGCGGGTGAGCACTTGCTGGAGCGTGATGTCGGCGATCGAGTCCTTGATGACGATCCCCGCGCCCGGCTTGCCTTCGGGAATCTGGCACCACGGGCCCCCGTCGATCTCGACCGCGCCGAAGACTTCCTTGGCGAGTTGGTAGCCCCAGTCCCGGAAGCCGCCCTCGGTGAACTTCATGATGTTCCCCTTGTGGACGAGGGTGACGCTCTTGCGTCCGGTGGTGATCGCGTGCTGAATCGCGGAGTAGATCAGGCGCTGGGATCCCTGCTTGCTGACCGGCTTGATGCCGATACCGACGAGCAGCTCGGGGTCGCCCGACTGGTGGGTGGCTTTCATGAACTCGGCGGTCTTCTCGACGGTGCCGAATCGGATCTTGCCGAACGCTTTCGGGAAGTTGTCCTTGATGAACTCCAGCACCATGTTCGCATCGTCGCTCCCCGCGGGGAATTCGATACCGGCGTAGATATCTTCCGTGTTCTCGCGGAAGATCACCATGTCCACGGCACCGGGGTTCTTGACTGGCGAAGGGACGCCTTCGAACCAGCGGACGGGGCGGAGGCAGACGTAAAGGTCGAGGATCTGGCGAAGCGCTACATTGAGCGAGGTGATGCCGCCGCCGATAGGCGTGGTGAGCGGTCCCTTGATGCCGATCAGGTACTGGCGGAATGCGTCGAGGGTCGCGTCGGGGAGCCAGTTCCCGGTCTGATCGAACGCCTTCTGTCCGGCGAGCACTTCTTGCCATGCGATTTTTCGGGTTCCGCCGTAGGCTTTCTCGACGGCAGCGTCGAAGACGCGGACGCTGGACCGCCAAATGTCGGGGCCGGTCCCGTCGCCAATGATGAAGGGCAAGATCGGGTCGTTGGGAACATTCAGGCCCTCGGGCCCCATTGTAATTGCGGTTGCCATGCTAGTTGGAAAGCGTACCTTCGGAGACGGGCGCGCGTCATTTCGCGCCTAGCTGCGGTAAAGACCAACCGGCCTAGCGGGAGCCTTCGGGCACTTGGGCCGAAATAAACAAAAACGGCCTTGCCCTGCGTGAGCGGGGCAAGGCAATCCTGGATCGGGGATGAGCTTAGCGGTTGCGTCGCTTCTTGATTAGGGCGAGAACGCCGAGACCGAGTGCGGCCATCGAAGCCGGTTCCGGAACCGCCTGGAAGTTCACCATCGGGGCGTACGGCAACCAGTTTGTGTCCTTTCGGAACGTGCCCACGCCGCCAAGTCCGCCGTCAGTGTAGTTCCCAGCAAAGGATGTGTTCCAATACGCGCTGTCCGGATCGACGTCCGTTCCAACCGTAGTAACTCCACCGAGGCCGAAGTTCAGCGAGTTGTAGGGTCCGGGGGCGTGAATCGGCGACACGCCATAGTCTGCCGTGTTGTACGAGAGACCATAGATGATCGTATCGGGGGACGTCAGACCGAGGCTGGTGAGGTCGAAGGTGCAATTGAACGCAATTCCATGATAGGGCTGAGAGTCGGGACCAATCCAAACCGAATTGTCACCCGGGTTATTTTCCGGACGCCACAACATGTGGAACGTTTGGGTCTTCGTACCGAGAAGCGGTCCGACCGCATCACCGGCACCGGCCGCATAGATATTGATCGTGAGGTCGTGGTCGTAGCCCGTCGCGTCGCCAACGCCGGCATAATCCGACGCCCTGGCCCAGTCGGACATGGTCACCGTCGCTGCGGTGAGCTCACGGCCACCGCCGCCGAACGTGATCTTGTCACCGAATTCCTGCGTCGAAGTGGCCTCATAGCCAAGACTGGCGTAGTTCGGGGCAAGGGAGCCCGGGATGTTGTTGAAGATCGTTCCTGCCTGGGCCACACCGGCCACGGCGACAAAAGCCAAAACTGCGATGGAAGAGTATTTCATGGTGTTTGATCCACCATTCCATCAGGGAATTCGCCCCGATTTGTGACACGCTCGCTACCGGTTATCCGATTTCTGCTGACTCAGCAACGCCATTGCAACGACATTGCGTGATATGGTCATTCACCATGCCGGTCGCTTGCATGAATGCATAGCAGATCGTGCTGCCGACAAATTTGAACCCGCGCTTGAGGAGCTTCTTGCTGAGCGCGTCGGATTCGGGCGTCTTGGCGGGAACGTCTCCCATTCCCGTGGGACGCTGCCCGTTTAGCGCTTGGGAGGCTCCCTCCCATAGCCAGGAGTCGAGTGACCCGAACTCCCTTTGGACTTCCAGCACGAGCTTGGCGTTGCCGATCGTGCTGAGGATCTTCGCCCGGTTCCGGATGATCCCCGGATCGAGCATAAGTCGCTCGACATCGTCTCGAGTCATCCTCGAGACGGCGATCGGATTGAAGTTGGCGAACGCAGCGCGATAGCCTTCCCGTTTCTTGAGCACGGTGCTCCAACTAAGGCCCGCCTGCGCTCCCTCAAGGGTAAGCATCTCGAACAGCAGCCGGTCGTCGTGAACGGGCACGCCCCATTCCTTGTCGTGGTAGGCGATCATCAGAGGGTCGTCCCCGACCCAGGGGCAGCGTTCTTGGTTCATCGGACGTTGAAGTATTTCGCTTCGGGATGGTGAACGACGATCGCGCTGGTCGACTGCTCGGGCGAGAGCATGAACTCATCGGTTAGCTCGATCCCGATTTCCTCCGGTTTGAGGAGTTCGAACAGCTTCGCCTGGTCTTCCAGATTCGGGCACGCAGGGTAGCCGAACGAGTAGCGCGCGCCGTGGTACTTGGCGCTGAAGAGAAGGCGCATTTCGTCTGGCTCCTGGTCGCCGATCCCCATTTCGGTGCGCATCTGGCGATGCCAATACTCGGCTAACGCCTCGGCGGTTTCGACGCCCATTCCGTGCGTGTAGAGGTAGTCCTGGTAATCGCCGTCGGCGAAGAGCTTGCGCTCGCGGATCGACACGTCGCTTCCGACGGTGACGATGGAGAATCCCACCACGTCGCGCAGCGTGGCGGTGGTGGGGAGGAAGAAGTCGCTGATGCACTGGCGGCGGCCGTCGCGCTGGCGCGGGAAGGTGAAACGGGTGCGCTCGGTCTGGTTGTCGTCTTGATAGACGATGAGGTTGTTGCCTTCGCTGGCGCACGGGAAATAGCCCCATTTGACGCGCGGCTGGAGCACGGTCGCGAGTTCGCGCTTCATCCGCTCGAAGGTCGGTTGGGCATGCTCGTCAAGCCAGGCAGTGAACTCGGCGTTGCCCATCCCTTCCGGACGCTTGAACTGCCACTGTCCGCGCAGGAGGGCGATCGGGTTGATGTACTTGTAGAGTTCGAAGATATCGAACTTCGTGTTCTTGCGCGCCCCGTAGAACGGCAGCTTCGGTGGGTTCTCGATGGGCTGGAACTCGGAGCGTTCGCCGGTGAACGTGTAGAGCCCTTCGTCGATGACTCCTACGCGGTGGCTGGCGACCCTGGTTGACGTCGATGTGGGTTCGCCTTCGTGGGAGAGCAGTCCGGAGGTCTGTTCTTCGGACTCTTGCGTCTCTACGATCCCGCGGGTCTCGGCAATCTCGCTCATCAGCCGCAGCCCTTCGAAGGCGTCTTTAGCGTAGAACACATTGCCTTCGTAGATGGCGCGGAGGTCTTCCTCCACGTACCCGCGCGTCAGCGCGGCTCCGCCGAGGATGACGGGGTAGTGGCTCACCTTGCGCGCGTTCATCTCGAGCAGGTTGTCCCGCATGATCAGGGTGCTCTTGACGAGCAGGCCACTTAGGCCGATGACTTCGCACTTGTGCTCGGCGGCTTGGTCGAGAATGTTGTTGAGAGGCTGCTTGATCCCGATGTTGACGACGCGGAATCCGTTATTGGAGAGGATGATATCGACAAGATTTTTGCCTATATCATGTACATCTCCGGCGACGGTCGCAAGGAGGATAGAGCCGTTCGCATCGCCATCGACCTTCTCCATCATGGGCTCCAGGTAGCGCACGGAAGCCTTCATGACCTCGGCGCTTTGGAGCACAAAGGGAAGCTGCATCTTGCCCGAGCCGAACAACTCGCCTACCGTCTTCATCCCATCGAGGAGGATGTCGTTGACGATCTGGAGCGGCGTATAGGCCTGGAGCGCCAGGTCGAGATCCTGCTCCAGATTCTTCTTGATCCCGTCGACGATGTGCTTCTTGAGTTTGTCTTCCGGCCCCAGCCCTTCGAACGGATCTATAGAAGTATCTACCGCACGAACATTCTCAAATCGAGCCATCAGCTCGTGGAGGGGGTCGTACGTGACGGTCCGTTCTTCCGGGATCTCTGAATTCGCCATGCGAAGGTACAGGATACCGTTTTGAATCTAGAAGGCGCGCCGGCTCCTCTTCAACCCCGTTGAGGGATCTTCGGCCGCGCACCGGGCGGACGGAAATTCCTGTTCCTGCTCACTCACCCTGCTTACCCACGTTGGCAATCCGACAAGATTTCGGAGAAACGTCGTCTTTGTCAGATTCCTTGTCACACTTCTATGTGCTTGGTACTCGATTTTTGTCAACCAGCATTTGAAAGGGCGGCACTATCTCGAACCGCTGCCGGCCCATTTGGACCGGCAACGTGAGTCGCAGGGCCTAGTGAGCGGCCAGAGCCTTGTTGATCGCCTCGGTGACCTCGGCGGAATCCGGCTGGACGCGGGGGCCGAAGCGGGCGACGACGGTGCCGTCGCGGCCGACCAGGAACTTGGCGAAGTTCCACTCGACGTCCTCATGGCGCGGCGCACTTGCGACCAGCCACTGGTACAGCGGGTGCTCGCCCTCGCCCTTCACGACGATCTTCGAGAACATCGGGAAGGTGACCGAGTAAGTCTTCTCGCAGAATTCCTTGATCTGCGCATCGGTCCCCGGCTCCTGGGCTCCGAACTGGTTGGCGGGGAAGCCGAGCACCTCGAGTCCGTCCTTCTTCCGCTCGGCGTAGAGCTTCTCGAGTCCCTTGTACTGGGGGGTGTTGCCGCAGTAGGAGGCGACGTTGACGACGAGCAGGACCTTGCCTTTGTAGTGCTTCAACGGCACGTCCTTGCCGTTGATGTTCTTCATCGTGAAGTCGTAAATGGTCGTCGCCGGCTTGGCGGCGAGGGTCGCGAATCCGACGACGGCGATCAGCGAAGCTCCGATGAGCGCGGTGGTAAGTAGTGCAGGCATAGTTAATTTCCCTTATCCAAAGGATAGTACGCATTTTCGCGCCCTTGGTTGGCGACGACCGGGCAGATACTTCTCGCGAGCGACCTATTTTAGAAAGCGGTGACGGGTCACCGCATTCTTTATAGGCTTAATTCATCGTCGCGAGGCGATAGAACAGGTGAACGTAGATTCGCGCGCTCTTGTGGAGGCTCGCGATCGCGATGCGTTCGTCGGTTTCGTGGGCCATGCCGTCGCCGTCCCAACAGGTGCCGATGCTGACGCAGTTCGGAATCGCCCGCGCGTACGTCCCGCCGCCCATGACGCCGGGAGCGCGGGTCTCGCCGGTTTCCTCGGTATACACGTCGCAGATCGCCTTGACGAGCGGATGGTCGAGAGGGAAGTAGAGGGAGGGGCTGTCGCGGTCGACTTCCATCGAGTACTTGCCCTTCTGTTCGGCAAGGAACTCGCGGCACCGCGCCGCCAGGTCGTCACCGCTCCAAGTCACCGGGTAGCGGATGTTGAACAGCATCTTGATCTTCGATCCCTCGGTGGTCACGATGCCCAGGTTGCAAGTCAGGTCGTGGCTGACCTCATCGCCGCCTTCGATCCCGATGCCGACGCCGCTCGTCTGCCCCATGCGCAGCAGCTCCTCGATCGCGTCGAACGAGGTGAACGGCGCGACTTCGAGCAGGAACCGGAACACCCGTACCGCGGCGTTGTCGCCGAGGAATGGGTTCGCGCCGTGGGCGGCTTTGCCCTTGGCATTCACGACCAAGACGTCGCCCGCCCAGGTGGCGGTGACATTGGCGTCCCAGCGGTCGATGACCTTGGCCTCGACATCCTTCCGGATGTCGGCACCAACCCGAACACGGGCGGAGCACTTGTCGATCACGATGTTCGGGCGCTGCCCGCCGGTGACTTCGAGGATTTGGAAGTTCGAAGCTGGAATCTCCGCCGAAATCACAAAGTCCGCAATCCCCTTTTCGGCGTGATAAAGAGGCCAGCCGGAGTCTGGGGCGACGCCGTAGGTCGGGGCTTCCTCGGTCTCCATGTACCGCGCGACGCAGCAGAAACCCGACTCCTCGTCGCAGCCGAACGCGGTGCGCATCCGCGCGCCGATCTCCGGCACGACTTCCTTGATCGCCCGCATCGCGTAGAACGCGGCCATCGTCGGACCCTTGTCGTCGGTCGCGCCGCGGGAATAGATGTAGCCGTTGTCGATCTCGGCTCCGAACGGCTCGTGCTTCCAACCGTCGCCAACCGGCACGACGTCGAGGTGGCCGAGGGTCATGATCAACCGGTCGCCTGAGCCGAATTCGGCATAGCCGATATGGCCCTCCAGGTCGGTGGTCTTCATCCCCCAATCCTTGGCTCGCCCCAAAACGAAGTCCAGTGCCAGCCGGTTGCCCCTGCCGTAAGGCGCATTGGGCTCGGCATCGGACTCAATCGAGTTGAACTTGAGCACCGCGCGGGTGTCGTCCACGAGCTCTTGCTCGTGCGCTTTGAGCCAGTCTTGGAGCTTGGCAACGATGGGGTCGGACATGCGCCGGAGAATACCGCGCGGCATTGGGTGTTGGGTGTTAGGTGTTAGGGAAGAGAAGGCGTTGGGAGTTGGGCGTATGGCCGGATGCGGGTAAGCGTTGCCCTCCTGGGCCTAACACCCAACGCCTAACACTGCTTTGTTGGTTGACGGCGGAAGTTCGGGCGGCGGTGAACCCCCGCACGTCAACGATTGATAGTTTCCACAGCGCCATCACCTCCATACCTAGTAAAGGCAACGGGATGTACGTAAATTCGAACCTGAAAAGACCTAGGCAAAGAATGCTTAAACCGCCTAAACTACCGGCATGGATCTCGACCCGATGGAGTCAGTGGAAAACGCCAAGAACGAAGAGAAGAAGAGCAAGCTGAACGCAATGGTCGCGGTGACCATCGCGCTCCTCGCCACCTTCCTCGGAATCTGCAAGGTGAAGGACGACAACATCTGCCAGGCGATGCAGAAGGACCAAGCGGCTTCCATCGATTCTTGGTCCACCTACCATTCCAAGAGCACGGACGCCAAAATCCTCAACGGCCAAGCCGTCACCCTGGAACTTCAGGCGGAGTCCCTCCCCGCCGATGTTAAGGCCCGAGCGTTGACGGAAGCGAAGAAGGACAAGGAAGCCGCCGACAAGGAGCTAGGCGACAAGGGCGACTGGAAAAAGAAGGCTGAGGACGCGGACAAGGACTACGACGCGATGAACTATCGCGACGACCAGTTCGATCTTTCGGACACCCTTTGCGCCCTCGCGATCTCATTGCTGGCGATCACCTCGCTGACCCAGAAGCACTTCCTGTTTTGGGTTGCCCTCGTGCCTACCGCCCTTGGCTTCCTGATGGGAATCGCGGGATTGTTCAGCCTCAAGATCCATCCCGACGCGATCACCAACCTGTTGGGGGTCATCCAATGGGTGCGTTGGTAGCGGTTTTCGCCTCGCAGCAATCGCAACCTTGCAGGTAAAGTGTTGCCACGCGATGATCGGCTGGTTGCAGAGTCTGCCCCCCCTCCTTCAGGACACGCTTTCGGCGCTGGCTCGCGTGCTGATTTGGGTCCTACCCCTCCTCCTGTTGGTGCCTGGCATCATCTGGTGGGAGCGACGCTTACTTAGCTGGATGCAAGACCGAATCGGTCCCAACCGAGTAGGCAACATCACCTTCTCTAAGACAAGCAGGCTCGTCCCTGGGTTCCTGAAAGGGAAGTACTTCAAGCTCTTCGGCCTCCTCCAACCGATTGCCGACGGCGTGAAGCTCTTCTTCAAGGAAGACATCACCCCGAGTGCGGTCGACAAGGTCATCTACTTCATCGCCCCGGCGCTTGCGCTCTTCCCGGCCTTCGCCCTGGGCGGCACGATGCCATGGGGACCGAGCTACGGGATCTACGGCAAGCTAACGCCGATCTCGGATGCGAGCATCGGCATTCTGTTCGTCCTGGCGATCTCCTCGCTCGGCGTGTACGGCGTCGTGCTTTCCGGCTACGCGTCGAACAACAAGTATTCGCTCATGGGCGGCCTCCGCTCCTCCGCGCAGCTCATCTCCTACGAACTCGCGATGGGGATGTCGCTCGCCTCGATCGTCCTCGCGACCGGCTCGCTGAAGATGACCGAGATGGTCCGCTTTCAGGAGACCTCCTTCTGGGGCCTCGGCGGAGCCGCGAAGTACGTCCAAAACTGGAATATCTTCACGCCGTACGGATTCGTGGCGCTGGTCGTGTTCATGGTCTGTATGGTCGCCGAGACCAACCGCGCGCCGTTCGACCTTCCCGAAGCCGAAAACGAGCTCATCGCTGGCTACCACACCGAATACTCCTCGATGAAGTTCGCGGTGTTCTTCATGGGTGAGTACGCGGCGATGTTCGTATTCTCCGGCATCCTCGCCGTCGTGTTCTTGGGTGGCTACAACCTGCTGCCGTTCAACTGGGCGCAGCTCGCGAAGGATGCGCCGATTCTTTCCGGTGTGTTCGACTTCATGGATCGAATCAACTACTGGTTCGCTCCGGTCTGGTTCATCGGCAAGATCGTCGCGATGCTGAGCGCCTTCATCTGGCTCCGCGCCACTCTCCCGAGGCTCCGATACGACCAGCTCATGTCGCTAGGCTGGAAGTCGCTGCTTCCTCTCGCCACGTTGAACTTCATCACCGTCGCCACCTGGATCATGATTTCCAAGCTTTACGGTGCGGTCTGGGGTGCCGGGCTTTGGGTCGTCGCCGGAGTGATCCTCTACTCGCTCTGGTCCGCGATCAAGAAGGCGAATCCGAAGCCATTTCTCGAAGTGCGCACCGTCCGTCTTGTCAACAATCCGGCTTCCACCGGAACGGCCCCCGCGCCCGATCTGGCGCCGACGCCTAACGCCTAACGCTTATGGACCTCTCTCACCTTCCGTTCAAACTGACCGCGAATCTGGGGATTTTCGTGGCGCTGGGTGGCATCGCCGCGCTCGCCGCCGTCGGCGTGGTCGTGTTCAACAACGCGGTCCGCTCGGCCCTGTGCCTGGTCGTGAACTTCTTCATCCTTGCGTTCCTGTACTTCACGCTGAACGCGCAACTCCTCGGCATCACCCAGATCGTCGTCTACACCGGCGCGATTATGGTGCTGTTCCTGTTCGTGATCATGCTCCTGAACCTGGGCGCACCGCAGGCGCTGGAAGAGCGGCGCGACCCGAAGAAGCTGATTGGTGCCGGACTCGGCATCGCGCTCTTTGCAATCCTTGCCTCGCAGATCGTGATGCCGATGATCAAGATCACCTCGCCGCGCTCCGATCCCAACTTCGGGACGCCGGAAGCAATCGGCCGCACGCTCTTCACGACTTACCTCTATCCCTTTGAAATCGCCAGCATCCTCCTGCTGATCGGCATCGTCGGGTCCATTCTGCTCGCAAAGAGGAAGGTCTAATGACGATGCGATCTCCTGTCCAGAGGCAAGACGTTCTTTCGGTGTTGTGGTCAACGCTGATTGGTGAGGCTCTCTTCATTGCCTTCGTCGTCCTGATTTGGGGTTATCCGACGATCGCGTACGCGATCGTGCTGCCCGCCTTCTTAGTCGTGCTTTTAGTCCGCATTGCGCTTTCTTTCCGGAGGAAGAACTAGATGGAAGGAGTGCCGCTGATTGCCTACCTCCTGCTGGGGATGTTCATGTTCACGACCGGCGTGGTCGGGGTCATCATCCGCCGCAACCCGATCGTGATCTTCATGTGCATCGAGCTCATGCTGAACTCGGTCAACCTCACTTTCCTCGCCTTCGCGCGCTACATGCCGATGCAGGTCCAGGGCGTCACGCTCCCGCAGGCGACGATGGGTGGGCAGATGATGGTGATCTTCGTGATGGCGGTCGCCGCCGCCGAAGTCGCCGTCGGGCTCGGCATTATCATGGCGATCTTCCGATTGCGCAACAACATCGACATCGACGAAATGAATTTGCTAAAGGGATGATGAGTTTTATCGCCACTAGAACCCAAACCGTCGTCCTGGAGGGCACTCGATGAGTTCCTACTTCGCGGCGATTTGGTATGTCCTCGGGCTCCCCGTGCTCGGGTTCCTGATCCAATCGCTCTTCGGCAAGGCGATCGTCCGCGTCGCGGGCAAGCGGGTCGCCGGCCTTCTCGCCGTGCTCCCGATCGCGATGGCGTTCGTCATCGGCGTCGTCCTGACGATGAACCTCGCCGCGTTCGCCCCCGAAAACCGGGCGCACGTCAGCACCCTGTGCGATTGGATCAACATCGCCAGCATCAAGATTCCGTTCGAGCTCCGCGTCGACACCCTGTCGATGACGATGGTGCTCATCATCACCGGCATCGGCGCGCTGATCCACCTGTACGCGACTGGCTACATGGCGGAGGAGAAGGACTACACCCGGTTCTTCACCTACCTGAACCTGTTCATCGCCGCGATGCTGATCCTCGTGCTCGGTAACAACCTGCCGATGCTGTTCATTGGTTGGGAGGGCGTCGGTCTCTGCTCGTACCTGCTGATTGGCTTTTGGTACAAGGACGTCGCCAACGCGAAGGCGGCGAACAAGGCGTTCATCGTCAACCGCATCGGTGACTGGGGCCTCACCCTTGGCATGTTCCTGCTCATGGTGATCGTCGCCGCCAACGCCAACCGATTCGGCGCGATCGACGGACGTTTCCTCAGCTACGATGTCTTCCTGCCGCGCCTCGGCGAGGTCCTCAAGACCATGCCGACGGTCACGACGATCATGGCGCTGCTGTTCTTCGTCGGCGCTTGCGGTAAGTCCGCGCAGTTCCCGCTTTACCTCTGGCTGCCCGACGCGATGGCGGGTCCGACGCCGGTCTCCGCGCTGATCCATGCCGCCACGATGGTCACCTCGGGCGTGGTTCTCCTGAACCGCCTCCACGTGATTTTCGAGCTCTCGCCGGTCGCCTCCGCGGTCGTTTGCGTGGTCGGTGCGTTCACCGCTTTGTTCGCGGCTTTGATTGCCTTCGGGCAGACCGACATCAAGAAGGTTCTCGCGTACTCGACGGTCTCGCAGCTTGGCTTCATGTTCGTCGCTTGCGGCGCGGGTGCCTACTGGGTCGGCATGTTCCATGTCACCACCCACGCGTTCTTCAAAGCTCTCCTGTTCCTTGGCTCCGGCGCGGTCATCCACGCGATGGCCCACAACCAGGACATGCGGAACTACGGCAAACTCGCCAAGTACCTGCCGATCACCTGCTGGACGATGTTTATCGGCTTCTTGGCCATCTCCGGCGTCGCCATACCGGGCGTGTTCGGATTCGCGGGCTACTACTCGAAGGAAGCGATCATCGGCAGCGCCCTGGCGAACACCCACGCGAACATCGAGGGCGTTCAGCTTGGCCAATATGCCGGTTGGACCGCGCTCGGCGTCGCCGCGCTCACCGCGATGTACATGACCCGGATGACCTGGCTCACCTTCTTTGGCAACAAGGAGCGATGGCGCGACATCCCGGTCGTCGAGCGTGGGCACGCCCACGACGAGGAGCATGCCGCCGAGCTCGTCCACGGCCACGTGATCGAGACCGCCGCCAGTGCGCCGGTGACGATCGCGACCGGCGACGGCTACAAGTTCGAAGGCGAAGCGCTTGCTTTGGTCGACGATCACGGCCACGACCACGGCCCGGACGTCCACGGCTTCTTCTTCACCCACGACGAGGTCCACGAGCGTGAGCACGCCGACCACGAGCACGAGCATCACGAACTCGACGGCAATCACATTCCGCACGAGGTCTCGCCGAGTATGTGGATCCCCCTCGCCGTTCTCGCCGTGCTCAGCATCTTCGGCGGCTGGTACCTGGCGCAGGGCGATCGGTTCCTCGACTGGCTCTACCCGGGCGGCAAGCTTGACTACCTCGGCGAGGTCTCCGAGCATCCGCACGGCGTGAATCTGATCATGCTCTCCGCGATCGCCGCCTTTGGCGGGATTGCAGCGGGCCTGCTCGTCTACTTCCGCGGTCTGCCAAAGAAGGAAGGCTGGGACGAATCCAAGTGGTCGCCCGCGAGGCTCTGGGCCCGAAACCAGTTCGGCTACGACGCCGCGATGGTCGGAGCCGCCGTGGACGGCGGTGCGGACATCGCGACTGCGGCCTGGAAAGGCGTGGACATCGCACTCGTCGATGGCGCGGTGAACGGCTCCGGCTGGCTCGCCCGCACCGCGGGTTGGCTGCTTCACTTCTTGCAGACCGGCTACATCCGGTTCTATGCGATCGGCATGCTTATTGGCGCGATTGCCTTCCTCGGCTGGGGCAGCTACTTCCTCTTCTTCGGAGGCCACAAGTGATCCGTCTTAACTTGAGCCCGATGGGGAGGTCCTTCTAATGCAACAAACCGGTCCCGGGCTTCTCTCGCTGATCACCTTCCTACCGCTCATCGGCGCCTTGCTGATGATGCTGTTGCCGAAGGATCAATCCAAGCTTCTCCGCTACGTTGCGCTCGGCGTGTCTATCGTGACCTTCGTGGTCTCGCTCACGTTGCTGACTCACTTCAAGGGCGGTACTTACCACTTCCAGATGCAGGAGAACGCCTCCTGGATTCCGAGTTTGGGGATTAACTATCGGCTCGGGGTGGACGGAATTTCGCTGTGGCTGATTCTGCTCACCACGTTGCTCTCGATCGTGGCGACGTGGTTCAGCTTCTACGTCGACAAACGGATCAAGCCTTATTTCATCTTCCTGCTCATCCTTGAGACAGCGATGCTGGGCGTGTTCACCTCGCTGGACATGATCCTGTTCTATTCGTTCTTCGAGGCGTCGCTGATCCCGATGTACTTCCTGATCTCGATCTGGGGCGGCGAGCGCCGCGGCTATGCGAGCCTGAAGTTCTTCATCTACACCTTCGCGGGCTCGATCTTCATGCTTGTGGGAATGATCGTCCTGGCCAAGCAATATGCGGGACTGCATCATGGTCAGCTCAGCTTCAGCATCGTGGACATCCAGCGCGAGGTTGCGAGCGGCAAGTTCTGGGCGGGTGCGCTTCAGCTTCAGACCCTGATCTTCTGGTCGTTCAGCATCGCCTTCCTCGTCAAGTGTCCGGCATTCCCGTTCCATACCTGGTTGCCCGACGCCCACGTCGAAGCTCCGACCGCGGGTTCGATCATCCTCGCCGGCGTTCTGCTGAAGATGGGCACTTACGGGTTCCTTCGGTTCGTGCTGCCGCTCTTCCCAGACGCCGTGCAGACGCAAGCAGTCTGGCTGATGGGACTGGCGGTGATCGGCATCATCTACGGCGCGATCGTCGCGGCGATCCAGCCGGATCTCAAGAAGCTCATCGCGTATTCCTCGGTCGCTCACATGGGCTTCGTGCTGCTCGGCCTGTTCTCGCTGACCCACTCGGGCATCCTTGGCGGGACGTACCAGCAACTTAACCACGGCATTGCCACCGGCGCGCTGTTCCTTCTCGTGGGCTTGATCTACGAGCGACGCCACACGCGCCTATTCCGGGACTTCGGCGGACTCAAGGCGCAGATGCCGATCTACGCGACGCTGTTCCTGATCGTGATGCTCGCCAGCGTCGGCCTGCCTCCGCTCAACGGGTTCATCGGCGAGTTCCTCGCGATGATGGGCGCGTTCGAGTCGAGCTACGCTCACGCGTTTGGCCTGAACCTGATCTTCCCGATCCTCGCCGGTGCCGGCACCATCCTCGCGGCGGTGTATCTGCTCTACATGTTCCAGCAGGTGTTCTACGGCCCGAATACGAACCCGGAAAACATGAAACTCAAGGACATCAAGCCTTGGGAGATCGCGTGCGTCGGTCTGCTGGTGGTGTTCGTGTTCTGGGGCGGCTTGTACCCGAGCACGTTCCTGAAGCCGATGGAGAGCTCGATCGGCGCGGTGCGGCTGATGGCGATCGCACCAGAAGGCAACCGCCCGGTGTGGGATGAGCCTGAGCAGGAGATCGACGGCAAGATGAATTTGGTCTACGCCAAGGGTCGCACCGCGGATCAGGTTGGCGAGCCACTCAGTGGGAACGAGACCGTGCTGACCAAGGCGAACCTTCACTTTCCGCTGGCGACTCCGCAGGTCGCGCAGTCCACAACGGTGAAGGCGTCACCGAACCACCCAGTTGACGCGGCTGACCTAGGTGTTCTTGAGGTTGGGATTTCGCGGAATCTTTTGACGGAGCCTTCGCTTTCAGAACCGCTTCAAGCTTCGCAGGCTGCCCATTGGGCGGCCCCCCTTCAAACGCCCCGCCGAGGTGGCCGTTGAGCCTGACCGGAACCAAGATCCGAGTCGATACCGCGACCCTCGTCGCCCCTGGCGGCGAAGAGACCAAGCTGGTCCCGGTGTTGAATCCGTTCGGCCGCTCTGCGGTTGACGGGGTCGACCTGAACAAGCTTCTTCACGCGGATCCGACGGTAGGCAACCAGAAGCTCGACGCCTACGTCGCCGCGACGCGGGAAGCCATCGCCCAAGCGAACGGCCAAGGCATTCTCTACATCCTCGAAGGCGCGCGCGCCGGTTGTTGCTCGCCGATGCAGTACGGCGGCTACTACCTTGAGCGAGATCGTGAACTCCTCTCGGAAATCCCCCAAGACGTCACGACCGTACTCGCCGTCGTCGGCGGGGAAGACGTTTTCCTCGACTTCGTGAGTGACCTGCCCGCCCAAGTTTTCGCCTGGGACGCCCAAGCCAGTGGATTCACCGCGAGCTACGTTCGCGGGCTCCGCGAGGGTCTCCAGGCTTCGTCCGATCCGGAATCGGAGATCGCCCTCATCGGCAGTCTCGTCCATGTCCCCGACGCCCGGTCGTTGACCCAAACCCATGTATAACTTCCCCACGCCGGAAATCGACTGGACCATCATCGCACCGACGATCGTCGTGTCGATCGTTGGCATCCTGGCTCTCCTGATCGAGATCATCCAGCCGAAGCGGAACAACAACTTGATCGTCGCGGTCAGCCTCGTCGGCCTCCTGATCGCCGGCGCGGCGGTGGTCCTTCAGTTCCCAAGACCCGATTCCTCGACCCTTGGCGACATGGTGATGCGGGACCGGTTCGGGCTCGTCTTCCAGCTTCTCGTGATCCTTAGCGGGTTCATCGCGATTCTCTTTAGCGAGGGTTACCTGCGCGATAAACGCATCCCGTTCGGTGAGTTCTATCCGCTGCTGCTTTGGTCGATGGTGGGGGCGATGGTCATGGCGACCACGACCAACCTCCTGATGATCTTCCTCGGCCTCGAGGTGCTCTCGATCGCCCTGTACGTCGTGGCGGGGATGAGCCGATCCGAGAACAAGTCGGAAGAGTCCGCGCTGAAATACTTCCTGCTCGGCGCGTTCGCAAGTGGGTTCCTGCTCTATGGCATCGCGTTCGTCTACGGCGCGACCGGCTCGCTCGACGTGAGTTCGATCAGCCTCGCCTGGACGCATGCGGACAAGGGCGGGCAAGTCCTGCTCATGTTCGGCCTCGCGTTGATGCTCGTTGGCTTCAGTTTCAAGGCCGCATTTGTGCCGTTCCACCAGTGGACGCCCGACGTGTACCAGGGCGCGCCGACCAACGTCACCGCGTTCATGGCCGCGGGCTCGAAGATCGGTGCTCTCGCCGCGCTGTGGCGTGTGCTTGAGGGAAGCATGGCCCTCAAGGACTACTGGATTCCCGCGCTCTTCTGGGTCGCGATCATCACGATGTGCGTCGGCAACCTTCTCGCCCTCGTGCAGAAAGACGTCAAACGCGTGCTTGGGTACTCCTCGATTGCCCACGCCGGCTACATCCTGGTCGCGATTCTCGCGCACTTCAAGAATCCCACCGAGGTCGGCATCGGCACGATCTCCTATTACTTGCTCAGCTACACGCTGATGACCATCGGCGCGTTCGCCGTCATCACGATTGCGGCAGGCAAGGGGAAGGAGGGCACGACCTTCGACGACCTGCGCGGACTTTACCGGCGGTCGCCCGTCGCCGTCGCCGCGATCATCGTCTTCATGGCCTCGCTCATCGGCATCCCGCCGACGAGCGGCTTCGTGGGCAAGTTCCTGATCTTTAACGACGCCCTCAAAGCTGGGCTCACCCCGCTCGCGGTAGTGCTCGCGATTAACTCGATCCTAAGCATCGCGTACTACCTCGGCATCGCCAAAGCGATGTTCGTGGATGAGGACCCCGACACTGAGGTCAAGCCGGGCATCCGCCTCAACGGCGGGCTTGCAGCGGCATGCTTGGTCTGTGTGGTCGGCATCTTCGCTGCCTGCTTCTTCTACGCCCCGCTCATGAATGCGCTGATTCACTAAGCCATGAAAATAGCCGTAAGCATGTGGTCCTATTTCCGCACCTGGAAGGGCGGAAACTTCGACATCCCCTCGTTCATCCGCGAAGCCAAGAAAGCGGGCGCCGACGGCGTCGAGCTCCTCGACTTCTTCTACAAGGGCCAAGGCTCGAACGCTGGTGCGATGACCTCCGACGAGGTCGCCGACCAGCGCGAAGGCGCGCTCGCCGCGCTCAAGGAAACCGGCCTGCCCTGCCCGATCTTCTCGGTCGCGCAGAACTTCGCCAAGGCCGACCCCGAAGAGCGCGCGGTCCAAGTCCAAAAAATCAGGTTCGGCGTCGACGAAGCCCGCAAATATGGTGCGAAGGTCGTCCGCGTCTTCGCCGGTGACGTCCACGGAGACCTCACCTTCGACCAAGCCCGGGGGTGGATCATCGAGGGCCTGAGCAAGGCCTCTCTCTACGCGAACGAGCACGGGATCAAACTCGCCCTCGAGAACCACGGCACCCTCGCCGGCCGAGGCGAGCAAGTGAGAAAGATAGTCGAAGAGGTCCGAGAAATGTGCGGAAACGACGCCCTCGGTGCCAACCCCGACACCGGCAACTTCCTCCTCGTCAACCAACCCAGCCACGAGGCGATCAAGCATGTCGCCGACTACGCGAACATGGTCCACTTCAAGGACTTCGCGCCCGCGCCCGCCGGCCACGAGGGCTTCGCCTACGAGGCGCTAAACGGCGACAAGTTCATCGGCACCGCGGTCGGCGAAGGGATCGTCGACCTCAAGGCGTGCATCGACACTCTCAAACAAGCCGGCTTCACCGGCTGGCTGAGCGTCGAATACGAAGGCGAGGAAGACCCGCTCACCGCGGTTCCGCGCAGCATTGTGAACGCTCGCCAGTATCTCTAAGGCGCATTTCGGCGTCTGAATCTCTGAGAATGTCGGACCTCTACGAAAAGTCGGGACCCTGGCGCGGTCGTTGGACGCAGATGAAACTGCGCCTGACCGGCACGATGCGCCTGCACCTGACCTTCGACGGCCCCGACATCCGCGGCGGAGGCTCCGACTCCAGCGGCCCCTTCACCATGGATGGCTCGTTCGACGCGGACACCAACGAAGTCGCGATTACCAAGTCCTACTCTTTCCTCACCGTGCTTTATCGGGGGACATGGGACGGGGTGATGATCGCGGGCACCTCCAGCATCCTCGGCACCGGGTTTTTCGATTCCGGGGAGTTCGAAATGTGGCCCGAGTCGGGCGAACTCTCGATCGCCGAGATGATGCGTGAAGAAGTGGGCGCAACCGGACGCTAGCCACGGCTTTCGAATCGGTCGGCGCGCGGTTCATTTGGATGTATTCGCGCTCGCAGGCTCGCCAGAGAAAGCGGTCGCAGGCGACCGCACTCTCTACGGCTTTCGGCTTGCCACCAGCCTCCTCCCGCGAGTAGGCTAGCCGAATGTTCTTCCTCGCGCTGATCGCCCTCGCGCCGCCTAAGTTCCCGATGACGATCGAGTCGATCATGCGCGGACCTGCGCTGGTTGGCCAGGCACCGCGTGGACTCCGATGGTCCGCCGACGGCAGTGAAGTCCGCTTCCAATGGGCCAAGGCCGACGGCACGCCGGACCCGCGATACAAAGCCTACGTCGTGAAGAAGGACGGGACCGGGCTCAAGCTGGGCGCGGGCGATGGACCCGCGTACGAGGGCCCAGCGAGACCCAAGCTCGAACAACCGGAAGTCATCGTCTACGAATCGGGAGGCGATCTGTACCTGAACGACACCGTCAAGAAGACCACCAAGCGCCTCACCGAAACCCCCGACACCGAGTCGAATCCCAAGCTCGTCGCGGGCGGCAAATCCGTGGTCTACACCCTCGGCAATAACCTGTACCGAATCAATGTCGACGACCTCACCAAGACCCAACTCACCGACCTCAAGGACGAAGGCGACAAGAACTCGCCGGGCGCGAGCAAAGGGACCCTGATCAAGACCCCCGCCGGCATGAAGAGCGGCACCTTCGCCCTCTCCCCTGACGGCACCCACGCCTCGATCGACTTCACCCAATTCGCCGCCGGAGCCAAGCGCGCCGATGTGCCCAACTACATCACGAGCAGCAACTACCCGGAGATGATCTCGACCTTCCCCCGGGTCGGCGCGCCGCAGTCACACAACAAGACCCTCGTGATCGACCTCGAAAACGGCTCTACCTTCGAGATTTCCCCGACCAAATCGAGTCGAGTCACTGGCCTGCGATGGTCCCCAGATGGCATTTCCGCCGTCGCAATCGCCCGCTCCGAAGACCACAAGGACGAGTGGATCTACGGCTTCGACGAGAAGACCGACAAAGTCTCCGTCCTCTGGAACGAGCACTGCGACGCCTGGGTCGGAGGCCCCGCGCGTGGCACGTTCGGTTGGATTCCCGACAGCAACCGCTTCTACTTCACCTCGGAGAAGAACGGCTACGCGAACCTCTACTCGATGATCCCCGCGGGAGGCGCGCCCCAGCCGATCGTCACCGGAGACTTCGAAGTCTCCGACGTCCGCCTCGACGCCGAGCGCAAGCGCTTCACCTTCGTCTCCAGCGAGGGAAGCCCGTTCAAGCGGCACCTCGACACCGTGCCCCTCAGCGGCGGACCCCACAAGAAACTCGCGGATCTAACCGCCGACGAGGACTCGTCGTATGCGATTGCCCCCGACGGGGTGACCGTCGCAGTGGTTCGCTCGAAGCCCAACCGCCCCGCCGAGCTCTTCGTCAACAACGTCCAGGTCACCTCAAGCCCGACCGAGGAGTGGCTCGCCGGACCCTGGATCGAGCCGACCGTCGTCATGATCCCCTCGACCGACGGTGTGAAGGTCCCGACCCGGTTCTACAAGCCTAAGGATTGGAAAAAGGGCGGCCCGGGCGTGATCTTCGTGCATGGTGCGGGCTATCTGCAGAACGTGTACGACGGCTGGAGCCACTACTTCCGCGAGTACATGTTCCACCACGTTCTGATGGAGCACGGCTACGCGGTGCTCGACATGGACTACCGCGGCTCCGCGGGATACGGCCGTGATTGGCGAACCGCCATCTATCGCCACATGGGCGGCAAAGACCTCGACGACGAAATCGCGGGTGCCGACTGGCTCGTCCAGCAGCAAGGCGTCGCCAAGGATCGCCTCGGCATCTACGGCGGCAGCTACGGCGGCTTCATCACTCTGATGGCGATGTTCACCAAGCCCGACGTCTTCGCCGCCGGCGCCGCGCTAAGGCCGGTCGCCGACTGGTCGACCTACAACCACCAATACACCTCGGAGATCCTCAACAATCCGCAAGACGACAAGGAGGCGTACCGCCAAAGTTCGCCGATCAACTTCGCCGCTGGTCTGAAGGGGGCGCTCTTGATCTGCCACGGCATGGTCGATACGAACGTGCCGTTCCAGGATTCCGTTAGGGTTACCGAGAAGCTGATTGAACTTGGTAAGACGAACTGGGAATTGGCTCCGTATCCGGTCGAAGACCACGCCTTTACGCGCCCCGCAAGTTGGACCGACGAGTACCGCCGAATCTTCGACCTGTTCGAACGCACGATCGGGTCGAAGCGAAAGAAGTAACCGCATCGGGTGGTTGTGCATAATCACCCAAGCCGTGATCTCCCTCCTCGCTTCGCTCGTCCTGACCCAAGTCGTCCAATATCCGGAGGTCCAACCGGACTGGGTTCGGAGAGCCCACCAGGCCACCATCGCCGGGCAGAGCGTCTCGTACGAGACCACTGCCGGACTGATGCCGATTCGGGCCATGAACGGCGACATCGAAGGGCGGATCTACTTCACTGCGTACAAGCGCACCGGCGTGCCCGCGAGCACCAAGCGACCGGTCACCTTTGTCTTCAACGGCGGCCCCGGCAGCGCCTCCGTCTGGCTGCACCTCGGACTGGTCGGCCCCAAGCGCCCGAAGATGGGCACGAAGGAGGGCTTCATGCCCCCTCCCCCCTACGAACTCGTCCCGAACGACGAGAGCCTCCTTCCCGAGTCCGATCTTGTCCTCATTGACCCGGTCGGCACCGGCTACAGCCGACCGGAGAAGCCCGAGTTCGGCGCAAAATTCTGGAGCGTCGACGGCGACATCACCTCGGTTGGCGAGTTCATCCGGTCCTATCTCTCCACCGACTCGCGCTGGCTCAGCCCGATCTTCGTCATGGGCGAGAGCTACGGCGGCATCCGCGGCTCCGGCCTCGCCAAGTGGCTGCATGAGCACGGGGTCGGACTGAACGGTCTGATCCTGGTAAGCCCGTACCTTGGCTCGGTCGTCCAAGATGGCGGCAAGGGGAACGACGTCCCGTTCGCCTTCGACTTCCCGACCCTGGCGACCTCCGCCTGGTACCACCATAAGATCGCTCCAGACCTCCAGAAGAAGACGGTCGACGAGGTCTACCATGAGGCGATGGACTTCGTGTACGACGAATACCTGTCCGCCCTCGAGCGCGGAGACAACCTCGCCCCCGCGAAGCGGAAGGCCCTGATCGCCAAGCTCCACCGCTTCACCGGCATCAGCGAGACGTACCTCGAAGATACGAATCTGAGGCTCACCGATTACAACTGGTACAAGGAGCTCCTCCGCAAGGACCGGTACATCGTTGGGCGGCTGGACTCAAGATTCGTCGGCATCGATCGAATCTGGAACGACGATCATCCCGAAGGGGATCCTTCGGATTCGCAGGTCGCGCCGGCGTTCACCTCGACGATCAACGACTACCTCGCCAACGACATCGGCTACCACACCGCCAACCGCTACTACATTCTCGGCGAGGGTCTGACCGGCGGCTGGAAGAACCCCGACGGCGTCCTCGACGAAAGCGAAGCCCTGCGGCAAGCGATGCACGCAAATCCGTACACCAAGCTGATGGTGGCGATGGGCTACTACGACCTCGCTTGTCCAATGGGCTCGGTCGACCAGATCCTCAACAAAATGGAGCTCGACCCACGGCTGAAGGGCAACATCGTCCGGAAGCGCTACCCGGCCGGGCACATGATCTACCTCGACAGCGACTGCCGGAAGCAACTCCACACCGACCTTGCCGAGTTCATCAAGGGCCAATCCCACCCGACGGCCCCGGCGGGAAGCTTGGGAAAGACCGGCGGTTAGCTCCTAGTAGCGCAGGTTTTCCAATCTGCGAACCCGACGTGACGCAGAGCAGGTTGGCCGTTCGCCGATTTTCATGCCTCAGGGGTCAGGAGCCCACCGCCTGACAATGCCAAAGAGCCCGACCCTGAGGCTAAGAGCACAGAGTTGGACCAGAATCTCCAGTCCCCCACCGCAGAGCGGTGCCAGCCGTCACTCTGGTGACCCCGCGTTGGACACTCAACATCCCCCGACCCGGTTGACGAATTGTCCCTTTGCGGCCTAATACAGAAGGAAGCCTCTGAGTATGACCGTGAGTCAGACCGTGAGTTCGCACCCAACTCACGATGAGTCACCCCAAGGATCGACCCGTCCAGACCACAGTTTAGATTTAATTTAGCGTACTAAAGGAACCTTAGAGTGCCTGATGTGCAAAGTGAGTAGTGAGTTCGTGAGTTGGTGCTTCACGCCTCGATCGCGGCAAGAATCTTCCTCAGCACTCTCTTCTGGGTCGCGAAGGGAATCTGCTTGAACGGCGGGACGTGCAAAAAGCCAACGCGCTTGTCCGGGAAGCGCCGAATCGCCTCGTAAGTGATGAAATTGCAAAGGTAGCTCCCCGCGGAATGGCTGACCGAGAGGTCCGGGATCCCGCCGATCGAATCCAAGAGGGCGGGCGTCCAGAGGGTGCTCGTGACAAATCCCAGACCATCCGGATCGATCGGACCCTCCTCAAACGTCCCCTCCACGTCAGGAGTCTTTCCCCGGTGGTTCCGCCCGAACCGCTCGGGCATGACACGGCGGCGCCCCACTGCAACGCCGATCATAAGCAGGGCGTCAAAGCTCGAAGGGTCAAGGCTCGCTAAGAACGACGAAGCTTCCGCGTACGAGACCGGCAGTATTTCGAAGGGCTGGCCACAACTCCTCGCCAGTCGCGCTGAAGGGTTATGGACGGTCTTCAAAAAGGGCCCGAAGCCGGTGACGAGCACGCGCATCGGGCCAAGCGTACCGCTCCCGAGACAGTTCTCGGGAGCGCAAAGAACAAGGCTATTGACCGAAGCGGCAGTTGCTGCCCGGGCCAGCGCCCGAGCCGCAGACCGGATAGTTGCTCATGATCCAAGGGGCGATGTCACCGCAGGCCAGCCCAGACGGAACGTTCGTGCCGTCCGTCGAGACCGGGTTCTCGTTGATGATCGCCGACAAGTCCGAACAGAAGGCGTTCTTGGCGATCTCAAGATTGGCGGGCATGAGGAAGCGGCTGTTGAACGCGTTGTTCATGAAGCCGGCAATCACCCTCACCGACTTCGCGTGGCCATCCACGAACGCGTACTGCCACTGCGCACCGTGCCGCAGTTCCTTGTTGCTCGTCACGTTGGAGTCGTCCAGCGAGAAGCCGATCCCGACCGTCATTCGCGGCGTGTCGTAAGTGTCGCCGAAGGAGAAGACCTGCGCGACGCGATCCACGCTCGACAGGCTCTTGCCCGTGATGAAAGTCTGACCCGATGGCAGCCTATTCTGATCGTTCAGAAGGCCGCCGCCGCGCCAGCCGATCGGGCCCCAGTTGTAGCCGTAACCGGCGTATCGTTTCGCTCCAAGTGCCTGGCCGTAGGCGTTGTAGCTGCTAGCCGAGCCGTCGGTACGATCCGGGCAATAGAATACGTCGACGTTCTTGGAGTAAGGCATTAGTCCAAACCACCACTCCTGGCTGCAGAACGTGCCGCTCGACTGGCAGCTCTGTCCCGGAGTGCCGCCCCACATCGAAGGGGTGACGTCGTCGTAGTCGCCGACGTACAGGTGGAACGCGGTCCCCGCCTGCTTCACGTTGGAAAAGACACTGGGTCTTCTTCGCGGCCTCCTTGGCCTGGGCGAAGACGGGGAACAGGATCGCGGCCAGAATGGCGATGATGGCAATGACAACTAAGAGCTCGATAAGCGTAAAGGCAGAACTGCGTCGCATGATTTCCTCCCGCCCAAGTGGGCGTAGAGAAAGGATGCCGCTTACTCGCAATAAATCGTCGTTAAGAACGAGCCTCTTTGGTTAGCACACATTAATCATGTTTAGCTTGAGTAAATCATCTAACCATAACCATGTTGTTAATTAACAATTCGCTTAACCGCGCTTCCGGAGCCAGTCAACGAAATTCGGATCGTCCATCTGAACCGGTAGCTTCTCCTGTCGCCGGCGCTTGAATTCTGGATCGAGCGGATCGAACGTCTTCGCCGGATCGAAGACCCTTAGATCGGAAGGGGAATGGGTGTACGGAGTGAAATCGGGCACCGAAGTGAACATCCCTCCGAGCGGCGTTGCGACTGCGTCGAAGAGGTTATTGGCGGGTAGCCCGAACGTCTCGTAGATCGTCCGCAGGATGCTCATGATGCTGGTGTGGGCGTGATCGACGTAGTGCTTTTTCGCATACGGGGAGATCGCCAACACGTAGCTGCGGTGCCGGTCGACGTGATCGTTGTCGCCGCCCGAGTCGTCCTGCGTCACGAAGATCGCCATGTGCTTCCACTCGGGGAGATGGGTTAGATACTCGACCACCTGTCCGAGCGCCAGATCGTTGTCCGCCATGTAGGAGCACACGTACGGATATCCGCGATCGGGACGCGCGCCTGTTCCGTGGTCGTTACAGAGCGCGACGTTGAGGAAGCGGGGAATCGCCTTCCCCTTCTTCCGGTAGTTATCCTCCAGGTCCTTGATGAACCAGTCGGACCGGAAGACGTCGGGGATGTTGGTGTTGAAAATCGGGAAGCCAAAGCAGGTGTGGTCGAACAGCGCCTTCGGCATCGGGAAGTTGCCGACCTCGGAAGCGCCGGTCGGTGCCTCGCCGTCGTCTTCGCCGACGCCGGGGAACTCGAAGCCCTCGCCGTAGTTGCGGAAGCCGACCCCGCCTCGCTCCAAATGCTCCCAGAGCGAGCCGTTCTCGAGGTAGTCCTCCGGAATCTGCGAGCCGTTGGAGCCGAAGCTCACCATTCGTCCGGGCATCGTCTTGTTCGCGGCGAAATTCCAGCCGGCGTAGTAGACGCGGGTCGTCCACAGGCTCGGATACACACCGACGAGCCATCGGTGTCCGTCGCCGCTCGCCTGCGGCTCCATGTAGAAGTTATCCGAGATCGCGAACTGGCGCGCCAGCTTCAGGTGATTCGGCATCACCGCGACGCGTTCGGCCTTGCCCTTCTCGGCGATCCATCCGCATTCGCCCCACTCGGCATAATCAGGCTCGCCGTTGGCTCCCTCGAGGGTCCCGAAAATGCCATCGAAGGAGTGGTTCTCCTTGGTGATGAAAACCACGTACTGGATCTCCTTGGGCAGATTCGGGACCGGGCGTTGCGCAACCGCCACAAGACCGTTGTTGCGCAGCACTTCCTGGGTCAGTCCCTTGAGTTCGCCGGTCGATGGCGTCGTAAGGACATCGACCATCCCAGGCATGTCGGTGAATCCGGCGCGCTCATCGGTTGAGGGCCGAGGTGCCTTCGGGCCACGCGGTCCGCGTCCGATCCCCTTCTGGGTGCCGATGTAGAGCGTCCGCCCGTCCTTGGCCACGGCTATGGAGGTCGGGAACCACCCGGTGGGGATGTGGCCGCGGACCTTGCCGGTCGCGACCTCGACCACGCCGACCGCGTTGAGCCCGCCTTCGCAAACATACAGTGTCTTCCCGTCCGGACTTGCCGCGAGCGAGTTTGGAATCACGCCCCTAAGCCGAGCTAAGTCGGGGAGGGGAGCCAGTTTGATCGTCTGCGCTAGCTTGAGCGTCTTCGCATCGAAGACGGAGATCGTGTCGTTGTTCGCGTTCGAGACGTATAGCCTTCCATTCAGTTCGAGCAGGGCGTTGGGGGCCGAGCCTCCTACCGACTTCCCGCCGTCCGCGGGCGCATGGATCAGCAGTCCGGACTTGGCCTGTCCGGCCAGAACGGGCGAGCCCGACTTGAGGTCGAAGCGCCAGACCGACTGGGCATCGGGAACGTAGGGGCTACCGAGCCCAGGAATCTGGCGTCCTTCGAACAGGACGCCCTTTTCGGATGCCACGCTGGGGAAGGCGAACGGCGGGCGGGTCAATCCTTTGCCAGGGATTGGGGAGTAGTCGAACAACCCAATGTTGGCAAGGGTCAGGGAGTCTGCGTTGCCGACGATCGCATACGGCTCGCGGCCCGCTTTGACTTTGCCAACGACCTTGCCTGCCTCCAGATCGATGGTGAGGAGGTCCTGATGCGCGATGTCCACCCCGTAAGCGCGATGACCGTCCGCAGAGAGCACGAAGTCGTTCAAGTAAGAACCGCGCTCAAGGGCGATCTTCTTGATCGTGCTTCCGTCCCGAGGGTTCAGGCACTCGAGCGCACCGTCGTCGCCGAGACTGACCCAAAGGCGATCCCCCGTCTTGTCGAACACCATTGCGGGGGCGATCTCCTTGCGAACGTAGCTGCGATGGGCGGAGAGGTTGCCCAGATCGTGGAAGGTCATTCCGCCGTCGTGGATCGTGGCGAGGGTTCGCCCGTCGGGGCTCAGTGCGACTTTCCACAGGTCCTCACCGGTGTAGAGCCGCTTCCCGTGCGGGGTCACGAGGCGGCCGTTGGGCAGAATCGTCTCGCCTCCGGGCACGAACTGGGCGGGCCGGTCGCCGGCGGGAGCGGCGTAGATGGGCGGAGCGGCGGCGAGGAGCGCGAGCAAGGCGAACATGCCTGACAGTTACCCGGTTCTGCCCGGCGATTACCGGGTGTTAACCGTCCGCTATCCTCAGGTTAAAGATCGCGCTAAGCTTGGGTCATGATTCCCGCCCTGCTCGCCACTCTCGTTCGCTTCGGTCCGACCTCGCTCGACGTTTTCGACTTCGGGGCGAAAGGGGACGGACGCACCGACGACACAATGGCGTTTCAGAGTGCGTTGGACACGGCGGCAAAGAAGAACCTGCCGGTGAGCGTCGGCTCGGGCAACTACGTGTTCCTCGGGAAGTTGAACGTTCCGGACGGCGTGACGCTCAAGGGCACCTGGGAGTCGGTGCCCAGTCACAACGGAGTTCGAAACCCCGGGCTGCCCAAGCCCACCGATGGAGGTTCGACGTTCCTGGTCGAGGGTGGAGAAGGCTCGGAAGCGGGGGCGTTTCTGACGCTCAACACGAATTCGACCCTGAAGGGAGTGGTGATCTTCTATCCCAAGCAGGACCCGAAGGAGGTGCCGAAACCGTATCCATGGGCGATCGCCATGCGGGGGAAGAACCCGGCGGTGCTCGACGTCGAGCTACTCAACCCGTACAACGGGATCGACGCGAGCGACAACGAGCGGCACTTGATCCGCAACGTGAGCGGGCAACCGCTGCGGCGCGGAATCTACGTGGACGGCGTGTATGACATTGGGCGGATCGAGAACGTCCATTTCAATCCGTGGTGGAGCATGCAGCCGAAGCTGTTCGAGTGGCAGGAAGCGAATGGCGAAGCGTTCGTATTCTCGCGTACCGACTGGGAATACGTGCTTAACACTTTCGCCTTCGGATACGGCGTTGGCTACCGGTTTCTCGCCTCGAAGGCGGGGGCTTGCAACGGCAACTTCCTGGGGATCGGCGCGGACGACTGCAACGTCGCGGTGAAGGTAGAGCAAGCGGCACCGTTTGGGTTGTTGATTACGAACGGTGAGTTCACCTCGTTCCACGGGGCGAACCCGATTCAGGTCGTGGTAGACGCGGGTAACTCGGGCGTGGTACGGTTCTCGAACTGCGCTTTTTGGGGTCCGTGTGATCGCATCGCCGACATCGCGGGTACGGGGACGGTCGGATTCAGCGACTGCACGTTCGTGCAGTGGGACGGCCGCGGAAAAGGCCTGGCGGCGATCCGCGCGACGGGCGGGAACGTGATGCTCCGCGGCTGCGAGTTTCGGGAGGACAAGGAGCACGTCCTCTTGGAAGCCGGAGTTCGGAAAGCGGTCGTCACCGACAACCTGACGCCAAAGTCGCTTAGGCTAAAGGCCGCCAATCCTTCCGTAGTGAAGTCGAACTAGCGACCTTTGCCGCGCAGTTTCTGGGCTCGGAGATTCACGAGCTGAGCTCCGAGTAGCCCATGCAAGGTGGCGAGTGGGTGTTGACCGTCGACCGACAGCATGGTCGGTCCGGCATCGGTGAGATACGTGTTGTCGCCAAGATCGAGCATGAAGGCATGATCGTCTCGGCGGGCGCACGCCCGGTAGTCGTTGAACCCAGCGCTTAGGGGATCCCGGGACCTCCCGGAGAATGGGACGATCAGGAAGAGGTTAGTCTTTGGGCTGCTGGCCGCTCTAAGAGCGCTAAGGAGCTTTTGCACATCGCCCTTACCGGGTCCCGAGTTCTCGCCCATATTGATGAAGATGTCGGTGGGGACGGGCGACAGCTTTCCGTCGACAAGGCGGGAGTGCAGGCTGTCCAGCATCGTGGCGAAGGTCATGAGTCCCGGCGTGTGCCCGTCTGCCGCACGACCATCCCACGAAGCGCCGCCGTAGGCAACCATGCCGTATTCCGCGCCGATCGCCGAGGCGACCACCGATGCGTAGCCGACCGTTGCGTCCTGAGTGTCGACCGCGTTGGTGATCCCGTTGGCAAAGGTCGCGGTGTCGTCGTCGCCGTTTGTGATGCTGTCACCGAGGAAGAGCGCGATCAAGGGCTGCTTCATCGGGGCTACTGTCGACGCGCCGTCGTCAAGAGTGAAGCCGGTCACGCGGATAACATTGACCGGCGTCCAGAAGTCGAGGAAGACGTAGCCAGCTACATACTGAAGCAGTAGCGAGTGATTGCCCGGCCGCAGGCCCTTTGCGCACGGGAGCGAACTCGTGGTGGGCGAAAGCTGCACCGTCACCGCGGGGCCGCCATCCACGGAGTATCGGATGACAGGGTAGTGCGAAGCGGGCACCCCTTGAAGGGCCGAGACGTCGAGGTTGACGCCAATACTTGACCCAGAGAATCCGAGCTTGAGGTAGGCACCCGGGTTGGGTGTTTGGGCGAACGCGGTGCCGGACCGGTACCAGTTGTAGGGGCTGAATGCGATGTTCGGATCGTTTACAGGCGTGCTGGCACCAAGCAGAGCCTTCGCCGGACCCAGCAGGAACGCAAGCAACCCAAGAGCGCGAGTGAGTGGGGTCATCAGCATCAGGTCCACCCCAGCGAGAAGGGGTGTCTGAGTATGACTGGAACTACGTCAGAGGCTTTCAAGGGCCTCTGACGTAGACAACCCTCCTAGCCCTTTCGGCGGCGGCGAATCAGCGCGATCACGCCAAGGCCGAGCACGCTCATCGATGCCGGTTCCGGCACCGGTCGGGTGTCGACGGTGATGCTGTAATTGCCGTTGGCCGAAGTAGAGACTTCGCCCGGAGTTCCGATAATCGAGTTCGCGAAGAAATACAGGAACACGCCGTGGTCCCCAGCACCAATAGTGGCCGAGAACGAGTGATTCCCGTTTGTGGTGAACGCGTCGACGAGCGTGTTGTCGATTCCATACACGCAAAGCCCGCCGTTGGTTTGGACAAAGTCGTTCACCGCGAAGGTCACCGTCTCCGCGGAAGCTAAGTGCAGTGACAAGTCAGCTTCAGTTGCCGGCACGCTCTGGTAGCTGCTCGTTCCATCCCGCGATATCACGTCGGACCCGCACAACCCCGAGCCACTTACCGACGCCGAGGTCGCCGTGACACTGAGGTTCCCGGAGATGGTTGTCTGGGCTTTAAGTTCGGCCGCTCCACCCGTTAACGGGTTGACGAGGACTACGTCCGTGGCGGGCGACTGGAGGAACGTAGTGGGTGGATTCGGAGCGATCACGAACTGCTGCGTGAAGCCGAATTCGGTGTTGGTTGCATCAAAGCCCCGCTCTACGTTGTTGTGGGCGAGCTGAGAGGTGACATTGCTCACCTGGGCGCTGCAGGCGGCCGCCAGGGCGATCGCAAGGACGGAGGGAACGAGGCGAAGGGGGCGGTGTTGTTGTTGCATGGTCTGCTTATGGAATCTCCTTTCAATCAAGTCAGGCTCCATGATTCTCTAGCCGCGTTACGGTTCACGACACCGGGCGTGACAAATGGATGACGGGGTCGTGACATGACGACGGAGGGAGCAAATCGGCCTGAACCTGCGATTCACTAGGCTCGATCTGCAACGGCACCGAGTGACACTTCAGGGCCAGCGGTGATTCGAAGAACCGCCGCTCAGTGGAAGGCTTCTTGTAGGGCGGTTTCGAGATCAGGCGAGTCGGCGAAGATCTTCACCACTTCATCCGCGCCAAGAGCCGCTTCGAGGTCCTGAACAATCTCGGCGACGTAGGTGGCTTCGGACGCCATCCCGCTGTCACGAGTCGGAGTCGGGATTGCTTTCACCACGCCCATGTAACGGGCCGCTTGGCGAGCATCGCCCAGCAACAGGTAGGTCTTAGCCATCGAAGTGAGGGTGCAGGGAACCACCGCCACCATGCCCTTGCCCTCCCACATGCGCGCGGCTTCGGTGATGAGGGGCAACGCAGCTTGGGGATCCTTCCGAGCGAGGTGGACCCGGGCCAGCAAATGAAGTTGGTCCGCGTGCTGATAGACGTTGCCAAAAACGTCCCAACTGCTCGCCGAGACGCGGTACCACTGGGCGGCCAAATCCAGGTCACCCTCCGCCTGAGCAACCTTGCCACAAGCTTCCTGAATCATGGGAATGAACTGGCTAAACCCGTACGACTCGGCCAGTTCCAGGGCCCGGTAGGCGCTGTCCTTCGACTTCGAGAGTTCGCCGACCTCCAGATACATGAAGCTCAGCATCATCGAATTCTGGACTTGATGGAACGGCACCTTCGCCACGCCGATCAGGGACATGGCCGCCTCCATATTGGCAATTGCCACGCGCACTTGACCCTGGTAGTAAAGAACCATCGCTCGGTTCTGATTTGCGGTCGCCAAGTCGTGAGGAGAATCCAGCTTCTCGAGCAGCTTTTCAGCCTCGCTGATGAGGGCCAGACTTTCGTCAAACTGGCCCGCCATGAATTCGGTGCGCGACTGTTGCACCAGGCACATCGCGTACTCAACATCGAGTCCGGTCTCTTGGCAAAGCCGCGCGGTTCTTTGGGAGACTCCGAGGCCGGAGTCGCCGGGTGTGAACGCCTGCAGGATGTAGAGAGTCTGAGCTTCGCAATAGCTCACTCTCGCGAGGGAGGCAGTTACCGGAAGATCTGGCAGGTGCTCGAAAAGAGCTGCGTAGAACGCCTTTGCCTCTCGAACCAGTGAGCGGCTGACCCAATAACTTCCGAATGTCGCGCCGAGGGCGACGGCACTCTCGAGGTCGTGCTCCAAGGAGTATCGAGCCGCTTCGCGAATGTTGTCGCGCTCAAGATCGATCGTCTTGAAGTGTTCGAGCGTTTCCGCAGTCTGGTCGCGCCACATTTCTGGCCGCCCAAGGTGGATAAGCCATTGAGCATGTTTTGCATGCGCCTCACTGAGGTCCCCTGCCGGAATCGTCTCCATCACGTAATCCCGGATGCCCTCAAGCATCCGGAAGCGCAGGCCCTTGTCTTCGCGGTCGACTCGTATGAGCGAGTAATCCAGCAGTGTCTCCAGCGCGGGGAGAGGATCTTCGAATTCGCAGACAGATGCGGCCGCCGCTTGATTCCACCCGCCACGAAACACGGAAAGCCGCCCCATTACCTTCTGTAGGTCGGGTGGCAGCACTTGGAAACTCCCCGCGATGGTGGTTCGGATTGTGCGGTGCCGCTCCGGCGCATCGACCCTGCGATTGACAATGTCGAGTCGCATCCCTAGCTGACCCAGCAGATCGGACGGCGCGACCACGCGAAGCTGGCCCGAGGCAAGTTGCAGTGCCAGCGGGATCCCTTCGAGCTTTTCCGCGATCTGGCGAAGGACGGCAAACTCGGTGCGATCCGGCTCCTTGAAGTCTGGCTCGGCGAGAAGACCTTCGAGAAGGACCCGTATCGCGGGTTGTTCGATGGAGTCTTCTTCCTTTGGAAGGGGGAGCGGCCCAACGGTAACAAGTCGCTCGCCGGCCAGATTGAGAGCCACTCGCGACGTCATGAGAAGCCGTAGGGCGGGCCGGGCCTCTGAGAGGGCGCGGACATGAGTGAGGCCGTCGGGCACTAGGTTCTCCAAGTTGTCGAGGACGAGCAAAGTGGGTTCAGTCGGGAGGAGGGCGGCAATCCGTTCGGCGGGATCAGAACTCGGCCCAAGGGTAACTCCGAGGGCGGCGGCGACGGCGGTGGGAATGCTTGCGGGATCGCCGATGTCAGCGAGGTTAATCCAACCCACACGGCAGGAGTAGCTGCTCCGAAGGAGCATTGCGGCTTGCATGGCAAGGCGCGTCTTTCCAATTCCTCCCGGCCCAATCAACGAGACAAGGCGATGGGCGGACTCGTTGGGGTCAAGAAGACGGCGCAGATGGTTGAGCATCTCGTCGCGGCCGTAGATCGGCTCGGTCGAGGCGGGAACCGTGAAGTTGAGCCCGTCGCCGACCGCGCGCGGCTCGACCGCCAACTTAGGTTCTCGCAATTCGCTTGCGACTCTCTCCGCATCTTGCGACGGCGCCTCGGCATATTCATCCCTAAGCACTCGTTTGAGTTGCTGATACTGGCCGAGCGCATCGGAGGGATGGCCAAGCTTGCCCAGTTCTTGCATGGCGAGCAGGTGGCCCGCTTCACGGCCAGGGTCAACCACGATCGCCTCATTGGCGGTTGCCAGAGCGGCTTCATGGTCTCCGCGGCTTGATTGGAGCCCGGCGAGATCGATGAGGATCGAGTAACGGATCTGAGCCAGGCGTGCGCGCTCGACGTCGATCCAATCCTCTTCATAACCCTCCAGGAAGGGCTCCGTCGAAAGGGCGATTGCCTCGCGGCAATACCCTTCCCGAAGCTCCGGATTCCTTTCCTTTCGTTCGGCTTGAAAGAACTCCTCGAAAGAACGAACGTCAATCTCCAGTTCATCTCCGGCCAGTCGAATCCACTCTTCATCGGTGTGCAGGATATCGCGCGCGGGACCAAGGCTGCGTCTGAGCCGAGTTAGCTCTTGGCGGAGTCGTAGTCGCGTCGCATCGAAGAAGTCATCGGGCCAAAGCAGTTCGGCAGCATCCGTGCGGGTGAATGCTCGGCGGTGAGAGAGTGCCAGCCGAGCCAAAAGGTAAGTGGATCGCTTGGTGCTGAACTGGTCCAGGGATTGGCTATGACCCACCACGCTCAGCTTCCCGAAGAGGTTAAGTGCCCAATTCGCTTTGGCTGCCTTCATTGAGGGAAAGATCCTATGGATCATCGTATCACATGGGTCTTCGCGGACACCCAAGTCCATGGCCCTTTGGATGAGACTCTTATGCCAATGCGCCCCGCCAAATCACCACCGGCACAGTGCTCGCAATGAACGTTGTCTTCAGAAATCAGGCCACTCGCAAGATTGAGATTCCTTGACGGGGGTCAAAACCATGATTCCCCCAAAAGTAAGGGGCTCAATCCGGACTGGATCGAGCCCCTTATGGGTTCAACAACGTGGTGCCAGGGGATAGATTCGAACTCGCTCCGGTGACCTACACCGAACTCACCTGCCCCCGAGGCAATACACCCTTAGAATGCTCTTGAACTCGTAGCGCTCCACCGCGCACCCCAATAAGCCAAGCTCCGTCTCGACGTCGTCCATAAGGTCGCTGTCGACCGTCACGTCGAAAATCTCTTCCGGACAATTGAGTTCGTAGAGGGCTCGTGCAAATTTGGCCGCTGGCGTCAAAGTCGTCATCAATACTGTTGGACTCTAGGATCCCGCCACGAGTTGAAGATCACCGGAAATTGCGGCAGAACCCGCTGTGAATAGAGTCGGCCGTTTGATGTCCGCAACATCGCCGACGGCGAAAGCGTCGTCAATACGGGAGCCAGCCCGCTCGGGGCTGCCAGCGCCCTTACGCCTCCGCACATCCCGGGTTTTCGGGTCGAAGAAGCCGCTCACGTCGAGATAGAAGGGAGACTGGTAGGGCCTGCGGTTCTTCCTTTTCTGACCATGTCTAGCGCCCGGAACCCAGTCAGGTTACGGATATTGAAATGCCTACCAGGGTCGAGGTTAATCTGAGTGCACTAGTGTCGGACAGATTGAACCGCCTTGAGATTTGCTTAGGTCCTGAGCAACAGGTCGCTGTTCGACCATCGGGCGGGCTCAGTATCCGATAGAACAAGGAACAGACGGAAGCCCTAACATGTCGTAGCGGTGGTGATCCCCTTTGCGGCATGACTTTGCGGAATCGAATCTGCATTGGACACTGGCCCGCCAAATAGATCCAAATGGAGACAAATGGAAACAATCCTAATCGTTCTGATCGTGCTGTTCCTGCTCGGTGGCGGAGGCTGGTACTGGCGCGGGAGAAGCCGTCTTTAGCAGATGAGAACGTTGGGGCTCCTTAAGCGGAAGCCCGCAACGTAACGGGTCCGTTTTCGAGCGATGACCCTCGCTTTCGTCCAAAGCAGCGGATCTCGGGTTTGAAACCTCATTGGTGCTGGATATCCCGTAAGTCCAGCCCGGGGTTTGAACACGAGATTCGCATTGACGCGTGTGGGCCAATCACATAGAGTGCGTCTGCACGGCGACTCTTACAATAATGGGATTATGGCGTTCCGGGAGGAAGCCATATTTGAGGTTTCGTGGCGGGTATTAGGGAATCGCGGTTAAGAATGTAGAGTCTCGCCGCTGTCCCTTGGGCAGAGGCGGAGAAGGACAACAACCCTTTCGGCGGAAAGGCGACCGAATAGAAATTCTGGTTCAAAAATGGGCTAGGCTGGTTTCTCCTAAGCTCAAAAGGCCAACCAATTTAGCCGCCTAGAGTAGGCTCCTGGGTTTGGAACCAGGTAAGTGCCCCGAGGAACTGACCGATTTCGTAGTCCGGCCAATAGTCGTCCACAACATAGAAGTCCGAATACACGGACTGGACAGGTAAGAATCCGCTTAATCTGCGGCAACCGCCCCAGCGGACGACCATGTCGATCCGGCTAACTTGACTGGACGCCAACCCATCATGGACGCGCTTTTGGCCCGATTCAAACGCCGTCTTCAGATCCCACTCCCAGCCATAGTTCACGAGCATGTTGACCCTAAAGCCATGTCCCTGTCGCTCGGTGACAAACGGCTTAAGCTCCTCAGGGAACATTGCTGAAGTCGAATCTCCTACGACGAGCAGGGCAATGTCGTATTTCAGCGCTGCTTCGACGAATGCCACACAAGCGCCCGCAAAGGCGATTCTTTGCTCCTTTGGCCGCTTAGTGTTGTCTTGCGTAAAGCCATAGACTGAGACCTCCTCTATGCCAAGATCAGAGCAGTCTCGGAGCATTTGGAGACCTTTGCGGGCACCGGCCTCGTAGCCTGCGGCAACCGGGAGACCTCTCTCTCTAGCCCACCGCCGATTGCCATCAGGAATCAGTCCGACGTGACGTGGCACCCTTGTAACTCGCGTCGCATCTACTCGTGGCGAGTAGGTTCGTTTTGAGATGGCCACGCATTTCAGACTGTTTTGGTTGATGCCAAGTTCCCAAGCTATGATGCGCTGAGGACTACGCTAGTTGCGCTTGCTTTTCCGATGTCGACTAGACTATGCGAACGTCTGATGCAACGAACGGGATTGGCAGCTTGGCTCGAGGATCTTCCATCCGGGTCGCGCGTCCACGAACGAGACCGGCAAGCCTAAGCCTAGGCAGTAACCTTCGTGTACGGCTGGCAAGTCGTCCGAGCCGCAGTCCTGCAATCCGGTAGCCTACAGACAGCTCAGGATGCGCGATCTTCCCTACCTTAGTGACTTGTTGCAGCCAATGGTCGGCGAACCCCTAAGCGAGATGTTTCGGGCGGTTGGACAGGTCTTCGAGTTCGGAGAACAGCGCCCGGATATCAACCGGCGTGAAGAAGCGATCACACGAGGCGACTTCGCACTCAAGTTCATAGCCGGCGACTGGAGGGTAGTTCAGGCGAGCCGAATCATCCTTGACTCCTCCGACCACACCAATAACGATAGCTTCTACGATGACAAGCCACCCCATCGTCCTTACGACCTGGAGGCATGGCACCTCGGGCGCGAGTTCTTACAAGTCCGTCGAGGAGAGCAAGTTTGTTGTCGAATCGATTGAGGTTGGTCTATTTGCGGACGTCACTGTCCACCTCTCCAACGAAATGCAGATCCAGAGCTTTGGGAGCTCGGGTCAGGACATCGACCTGTGGTGGTTCCGCAATTTGTGCTCTGACGTGAGCTGCCTCGTTGGCCCGTTTGGGCAAAATGTCGGGGAGTCTGTTCGAGGCGATTAGTCTGCCGCCCAAACGGGAAATTTCTGGTTTTGGGGTCAGCGTTGTCGTTAGATCCCTAATTTGAGCAAAAGTAAGGGGCTCGGTCCACATCGGATCGAGCCTTTTGTAGGTTCAAAATCGTGGTGCCCGGGGCGAGATTCGAACTCGCACGCTCGTAAGAGCAAAGGATTTTAAGTCCTCTGTGTCTACCGTTCCACCACCCGGGCGAGGTTCTTGGAGCATACCGTCGGGGCTCGCATGCGGGCTTGGTTGAAAATTCCGGTGAACGGGGGATTGGTGCCGGCAGGGAATCGCGTACGATGAGCACATCATGTTCAAACCTTTGTTGCTTTTGGCCGTGTTAGGCATCGCACCCCCCGCGACCGAGACGTGTATCGTTCGCCTTACCGGCGACAGTCAGACAATCGCCGGGATCGTTGTGGATGGAAAGGATTATGCGCCGGTTCAAGCCATCGCCGAGAAGTTGGGCGCAAAGGCGGTCACAGACGTCCAAAACGGGCAGCGTCAGGTCATGCTGCTCCCCGGGGCCAAGCCGCTTAAGACGTTCGACGACTCGCCAGACACCTCGATCTCGACAACCAATGGCACGCTGCCATGGCAAATCGTCGCAGGCAGTCACGGCTCGATTCGAGTCCGGGACTTCATCCGCGGAAAGGACAGTTGGGACTTGCTGAGCGAGATCGAGGTCGCGCCGGAGAGTCTCTATGTGGGTGGCCATATCCCGCGCGACGATCTCCACCTCTCGCTGTACTGCACGGGACTCGACAAGGATGGAAAGACTGTGCTGCGAACGATCGTCGGAGTCGACAACGTGTCCTTCGAGGGCGGTCGCTACATGTTCAAGTTGAACGGCTACTACGGCGGGCAGAGCCTACCGACGACCATTTTGATGAGGTTCAATTCAACGTCGGAGAACAGCGGTCGGGGGGAGAACGGCCAGAGCGGCGGGGGATAGGCTTCGCCGTTGGAGTGCTGGAGTGCTGGAGTGCTGGAGTGCTGGAGTGCTGGAGTGCTGGAGTGCTGGAGTGTTGAGGGTGGTGTTTCCGCTCAATTCCATCAACTCCATCAGGACAATCAGTTCCATCACCGCATGAGCGGTTGCAATCGAGAGCGCATCTCGGTCATAATTCGAAGGCTGTCATGCACCCGTCTCGGGTTCGGCGGCCTTTGAGGATCCCATGGCGAAGAAATCGGAAGCCCGAGAAATCATCCGTGTCGTGTGCACGGAAGACGGGAAAAATTACTACACGACGACCAAGAATAAGCGCAACACGACCGAGCGCCTCGAGCTGATGAAGTACAACCCGAACCTTCGCAAGCACACGCTCCACCGAGAGAAGAAGTAAATGCCAAATCCTAAGCGACGCCACAGTCACCAGCGCACGGCTCTTCGCCGAACGAATTACGTTGCCATCCTGCCGGAGATCATCATCAACAAGCAGGTTGCAGGCGAGCCCTATCGGCTCAACCACAATGCCACGCCTGACGGCTGGTACAACGGCCGGCAGCTTCCTGGCTTCAAAAAGTAGTTTCGCCAACGAATAGCCCTCCGGTTCTGTAAAGAATCGGAGGGCCTTTTCATGCCAGAACCTTCGTGAAGATCAGGCTCCGATTATTCGCGAATTTCCAGTCGTGGATTCCCACCTGCACGTAGCCTTTCTGAGCGTAGTAGTCGTGAAGTTCGATCGCTGGCTCCGCCGTATCGCAGGCCAGCTCCGAAGCTCCATGCTCGCGAGCATACGATTCCACCGTTGCCATCAGACAAGCCCCCAAGCCGGTTCGCTTGAACTCGGGCAGCACCCCGAACTGGCCGAAGAACCATACGCCGGGGCGGCGATAGTATTGGAGGTCATGCCACTGAGCATGGTCGTGCAGCGTGATCGTGCCGAGCAGCCGTCCTTCTAGCTCGGCCACGAACGTGAACGTGTCGGTGATCCGCTCGAGGGTTTTCTCCTCTGACTGGTCGGTTGCGGTGAACCGGATGTCTCGCTCGGCCCAGACCGCGTAGGCTTGGTGGAGCAAGGTGGTCAACTCGGAGATTGAGTCGCCTTCGCGCCAAGGCCGGATCAGCATGTCAGACATCGGGCCGAGTTTACTGGCGGGGCGATCGGCGGTCTCTACACGTCACAATAACAAGGTCCATGATCGTCGAGTTAACCGTTGAGAACATCGCGATTATCGAACGCGCCCAGCTCGTGTTGGGTCCCGGTTACACGGTCCTGACCGGCGAGACTGGCGCGGGCAAGTCTTTGCTCATCGACGCGATCGAACTCGCCCTAGGTGAGCGAGCTGACTTCGAACTGGTGCGCTCGGGGATGCGGGCGGCGACCGTTTCGGTCGTGTTCGACCTCTCCCAACGGCCAGAAATCGTCGAACGATGCGAGGAGTTGGGCATCCCGCTTGAAGAATCCACGCTCTACCTGCAGCGCGAGCTGATCGCCGAAGGGCGATCCCAGTGCCGGGCGGGGGGCAAGTTGCTACCCGTCGCGGTGGTCAAGCAACTGGGTTCGATTCTTGTTGACCTGCACGGCCAGCACGATCACCAAGCGCTGCTTAACTCCGAGGGACACGACGAACACTTGGACGCCTGGATCGGACATCCCGCCGACACGCTCAAGGTGCAGGTCGCCGAGAAGTTCGCGAGAGCAGCCGAGGCTCGACGACGGCTGGAAGGACTGCGGGCGGGGCTGCGGGATCGCGAGCACCGGCTCGACCTCCTGAAGTTCCAGGCGAATGAGATCGAGTCGGTAGCCCCCAAAGCGGGCGAGTTGGAAGAGTCGGAGACGATGCTTTCGCGCCTCAAGCACACCGAGAAGCTTGCCGAGGCCTCCTTCTCCGCACTTGAGGCAACCTCCGACGGAGAATCGAACGCGGCCGATCTATTGGGCGTTGCTGTAGCGAACTTGCAGGCGGCGGTCAAATTCGATCCCACCCTCGAACCGGCGATCGAAGCGCTGAACGGCGCACTGGTCAGCATGCAGGAGGCTGCCCACGAGCTTCGTGGCTACGCCGAAAGCCTCGACGCCGACCCGGAGCGGCTCGAAGAAGTTGCCGGGCGGATCGATGCGCTTAAGCGGCTCCGTCGCAAGTACGGCGTGGATGAGGCTGAGGTGCTGGCGTTCCTGGAGAAAGTTCGAGAGGAGCTTGACCTCCTCGAAGACGGTGCAGAGAGCGAGGAGGAACTTGCCACCGCCTATTCGGGTGCGTTGGCGGCCCTCGTGGCAAAGTCGGGCGAACTCACCAAGCTCCGGCAGGAGCGCGGGGTCGAGTTTGATCGTCTGGTCGCAATGGAGTTGTCCGATTTAGGGATGGAGCGCGCCCAATTCCGCACCCATTTCAGCCCCCGCGAGCCCGACGCCGACGGCGCGGACAGCGTGGAGTTCTACTTCTCCGCCAACGCCGGTGAGCCGCAGAAGCCTCTAAGCAAGATCGCGTCAGGGGGAGAAATCTCACGCGTGATGCTCGCGATCAAGAGTTCTTTGGCCGGAAAGGCGGGTGTCCCGACCCTGATCTTCGACGAAGTCGACGCGGGTCTTGGCGGGCGAGCCGCCGCCACCGTCGCGAAGAAGATCGAAGAGCTGGCCTCGCACTATCAGGTGCTGGTGATCTCCCACCTGCCGCAAATCGCCTGCCGGGCGACAACGCACTATCGGATTGAGAAAGGCGAATCGGACCGACGAGTGGTTGCCTCGGTGCGTCGACTCAACGATGAGGAGCGGGTTAGAGAAATCGCGCGGATGCTCGCCGGAGAAGAAGTCACGAATTCTGCAATAGCCAACGCCCGCGAGATGTTATCTGGCAAAGTCGTGGCGAGCGCTTTGTTCGACTAATTCGGCCGCGTACGGTTCATGCCGAGCCAGTAAAGTCCAAGTTGCTTCACGGCGTCCATAAACTCATCGAAGTCCACCGGCTTGCGCACGTAGGAGTTTGCGCCGAGGCTGTAGCTCTCCACGATGTCCCGCTCTTCGTCCGAAGACGTGAGGATAACAATCGGCATCATCCGTGTGCGGTCTTCGCTCCGGATTCGCTCCAATACTTCCAGACCGCTAACCTTGGGAAGCTTCAAATCAAGCAGAACCAAATCGGGCAACTTCGGAGAGGCAACCCCGGCGGGGCCGAAGAGGAATTCGATCGCTTCCGCTCCATCGCGGGCGACGCGGATGATGTTGGGGACGTCGCTGAGGCGCATCGCCCAAAGGGTCAGCTGCTCATCGTCGGCGTTGTCTTCAACAAGGAGAATGGTTTTGGGTTCGGATGCCACAGTGGTTAGGTCCTCTAGCGGTACTCGTCTGGGGACACGAAGATCATGCCGACCCTAGCCGATTATGCCAGAAAGATTGACTTAAACAAAGCGAACTAGGTTTCCGTGTAACAACAAACCTCCATTTGGGATCGTAGGGAGAGCTAGGACCGTTGATTAGGAATGTATGGAAGCTGGCCCCTACCGTTTGCTCAGTGAAATCGTTGACCCTCGCGACCTGCATAGGCTTTCCGACAAAGAACTGATCGAGTTAGCGGCGGAAGTGCGTCAAGCGATCCTCGAAAAGGTGAGTGGCACGGGCGGACATCTCTCGTCCAATCTCGGAACCGTCGAACTTACCGTCGCCCTCTACGCCGCCTTCTCGGTTCCACCGGATAAGGTCATCTGGGATACCGGACACCAGGCCTACCCGCATAAATTGCTTACGGGTCGCCTCGACCGCTTCGACACCCTGCGCAAGCACAAAGGGATGAGCGGCTTCCTGAAGCGGGACGAGCACGAACTCGACGTCTTTGGTGCGGGCCACGCCGGCACCGCGGTCTCGGCCGCGCTCGGTTTCGCCTGCGCGCGCGATGCCCTTGGAACCACCGAGCGAGTCGTCGCCGTCGCCGGAGACGCCGCGATCGCAAGTGGCATGAGCTGGGAGGCGCTCAACCATGCGGGCGAGTTGCAGACCGACATGACGGTCGTGCTCAATGACAACCGTATGTCGATCGCCCCGAATGTCGGTGCCCTTACGAATTATCTCGCCCGACTTAGATCGAGACAGTGGCTCCAGCAACTGGCTGGCCAAGCGAAGCGTGTCGTTGAGAAGATGCCGAATCCGGTCACCAGAGTGGCCGCTGGCCTACGCCATGGCATCACCCACTACCTAGCTCCGGAAGAGACGGGGACGATATTTGAAGAGATCGGCCATGAATACATCGGACCGGTCGACGGGCATAACCTGCCGGTGCTGCTCGAAGTCTTCCGCAACGTGCGGGACCTAAAGGGTCCGATCTTCGTTCATGCGATTACCGTGAAGGGGAAGGGGTACGACGTTGCCGAGGAGGACTCGCGCAAGTGGCACGGCGTGATCCCATTCGACCTGCAAGCCTGTGAGATGGTCAAAGTTGGCGGTCCGGTCTCCTACACCCAAGCATTTGGAGATGCCGCTAGCTCCTGCGCCGAGAAGGACGAGCGAGTCGTCGCGATCACTGCGGCTATGCCCGATGGAACCGGCCTGACGTCTTTTGCCAAACAGTTCCCGAACCGATATTACGATGTCGGCATCGCCGAGCAGCACGCGGTTACATTCGCCGCGGGGCTTGCCGCCGGCGGAATGAAGCCGTTCTGCGCGATCTACTCCACTTTCTTGCAGCGTGGATTTGATCAAGTTCTGCACGATGTATGTATACAGAAGTTGCCGGTTCGGTTCTTCTTAGACCGCGCGGGATTGGTCGGCGACGACGGACCTACCCATCACGGGGCGTTCGATCTGTCGTTCCTTTCCTTCATCCCAAACATGGTGCTGCTCTCGCCGCGCGACACCACCGAGCTTGGCGAGATGACCCGCTGGATGGCGACTTACGATTCAGGCCCGACCGCGGTTCGTTATCCGCGCGGGACCAGCGACGACCGACTTCCGGAAGCTCGGCCGCCGATCCAACTGGGCAGAGCCGAAGTGCTGCGCACCGCCGATGCCTCCGCATCACGAAAGGTCGCCCTAATCGCCCTCGGCAGCATGGTGAGCGTGGCTTGGGAGGCAGTTGCGCTTCTCGCCGATGAAGGGGTCGACGCGACGGTGATCAACGCCAGGTTCGTTAAGCCACTCGATGCGCTGACGATCACCGAGGCGGCGCGAAACTGTGGCGCGGCGGTCACGCTTGAGGAGAACGTAGCCCAGGGCGGCTTTGGGCAGATGGTTCGCGATGCGCTTAATGACTCCGGTCTCGGCACCCTGCCCCTGAAGTCGATTGCACTCCCCGACAGGTTCATCGAGCATGGAGCTCAGGCAATTATCCGGGCGGAGGCGGGACTAAGCGTCGCCAACGTGATGGAAGCCGCGATCGGCGTGGCCGCGAAAGGGAAGTCGGTTCACCCGAGGTAGAATTGCCTTAATGGCGAACTGGAAAGAAGGCGATCGCGTGCGCATCGTGACGCGAGCGGTGACCGAAGAGGATCGCAAGAAGAACCGCTATTTTGACCATATGGCGGGGCTGATCGGCACGGTCCAAAACGTCTATGCGGGCGACGAAATTGCGGTCAACATCGACCTCGACGTGATCAGCAAGGTCTCTCGCGACGTCCACAAGGAGTCTCAGACGCGAATGCGCGAGAAGATCCAAGAAGAGCATAAGAAGCAGCTCACCAAAGAAGAAGCCGACTTCATACCGCACTACATGCTCCTCGTCGCGAGCAACGACCTGGAGAAGGCGTAACCATGGCGGCCGTTGATTTTAGCTTCGATATCGTCTCCAAGGCCGACCTCATGGAGGTCAAGAACGCCATCGATCAGGCGCAAAAAGAACTCTCCAATCGCTACGACATGAAGGGCACCAAGGCGGAGATCCTTCACGAAAAGGAGGACATCACCCTGATCGCGGACGATGAATTCCGCATGGACCAGCTCAAAGACATTGTGTTCTCGAAGATGCTCAAGCGCGGGATCGACGCGCGCCAGATCGAGTGGGGCAAGCTCGAGCCGGGGGCCGGTATCTCCGTGCGGTGCAAGCTCACCCTGACGCAGGGGATCGCGCAGGACAAGGCAAAGGCGCTCGTCAAGCAGATTCGAGACAAAGGCATGAAGGTTCAGCCCCAGATCCAAGGTGACGAAGTTCGAGTGTCCTCGAAGTCGAAGGATGACCTCCAGAAGGCGATGGCATTCGTAAAGGGCCTCGACCTCGAGTATCCGGTGAACTTCGTCAACTTCCGCTAGACTGCACCGTGCCGGTCACCGAACTGCGCGTCGAAGGCTATCGCTCCATTCGCGAACTGACGTTGTCGCTCAAACGCGTAAACATCATCGTCGGCCCGAACGGGTGCGGCAAGAGCAACCTGTACAACTCCATGTCGCTCGTCCGCGCCGCGGCGGCGGGGCGAACTTGCGCGCACGCTGGTACGAGAAGGCGGCATGCCGAGCGTCCTCTGGGCGGGAGGTCGCAAAACCGGCCCGGTGCGGATGCGCCTGGGCGCGACGATTGACGACTATGAGTTCGATTTGGAACTGGGGTACGTTCCACCCGGCCGCGGATTCATGCTGGATCCGGAGGTCAAGACTGAGAACATTGTCCAATTGATCAAGGGCAAGAAGGTCAAGATCCTTGAGAGGTCGGCATCGTCGTGCTACATCCGAAATTCACAAGGCGAGCGCGAGCAATTTCTCCTTCGCATCAGCAGCTCAGAGTCCGTCTTTGACCAAGTGGCCGACCCGAAGCAGTATCCGCAGCTGGATGATGTGCGCCGCAAGATCGTGCGCTGGCGCTTTTATCATACTTTCCGAACCGACCCCGAATCGCCCTTGCGAAGGGCGCAGGCGGGAACGTGGACTCCCGTTCTGGCCGCCGATGGGTTGGACCTGGCGGCAGCCCTCATGACGATCATGCGGGATGGCGATGGGGAGGCCCTTCGCGAGGCAATCCAAGATGCCTTTCCTGGGATCGCTCTTCGAGTTGAAACCGTGGAACCAGGGAGTTTCGAAGTCACCATGGCCGACCGCCTCGTGCAACGTCCCCTCCGCGCCCACGAGCTCTCGGACGGGACTCTCCGCTCCCTGTGCCTCCTCGCCGCGCTGCTCTCCCCGACGCCCGCGCCACTTCTCGCCCTCAATGAGCCCGAGACGAGCCTCCACCAGAGCCTCATGAGACCCCTCGCTCGTTTGATTGCCAAGGCCAGCGAGACCTCCCAAATTTGGCTAACCACTCACTCCGAAGAGCTCAGCTCCGCGTTAGGCGATCTCGCCGTAGTCAAGCCGATCCAACTCGACAAACGAGACGGTGAAACCATCAAAGCGGGCCGGGTCAAAGGCCACGCCTTCTCCGTCGAAGATTTGGAATGACTCGGAGGTTGGGGCGCGTTTTCCAACCTATGTTCTGAGACACCCGCCTTCGCAGGTTAGAAAACCTGCGCCACTAAACTTCGTCGCGCTCGCGGGACCATTCTCTTAGCGCCTGAGAAGCCGTCAATCCCGTTGGCGGCAGCAGCTCGAAAACCGGGATTCCCTCCCATATCGCCTTCAGCAACCCGCCCTCGCGAAGCTCGAACGGCGCCTTCTTGGCACCGACTCGGGAGCCTGATGGCATCGGGGCTCCGAGCAACCGAGCCTGACACATGCTATAGATCAACGTCGTCATCGTCCCTAGCAGCGATTCTTCAATCCCTTCAACCTCATACTCTTCCAGCGCGAACTTGCGCATTCCCGCGGTAAACACGTGAAGGCCATTCGGCAACTCCCGCGTCTGAATTGCGACGAAGTTCCGCGCGTCGATTCGCTGATCGGTGGACGGGATGTGCCTGAGTTGCTCCGGCAGCAAATACCGTCCGGACATCGGGTCGGCGATCACCCCTTCGCACAGTTGAGCCAAGCGCTGGGCGATATCGAGAAGGAAGTCGCAGGCGGGATAAACCATCGCGTGATGCGATTCAAACGTGAGTTGCAGGAGCTGCCAAGTCGCCAGCATCCGTGCTCCAAGCTCCGGCGGCGAACCGACGGCGAGCGAACTGCGGACGTAAACCGCCGGATCGAACCCTGCTTCTTCCTTGCTCAGCACCCGCATCCGCAGGACTGTCTTGCGGTCCTTCGAGGCGAGCACATAGCTTCCTCGCTGCAAGGGCATCGAAAGTGCGGCCTTGTCCGCCCCGGGCATGAGCGGTGCCCCGTAACCTTCGATGGCGCGATCCACTCCGCTTGGGTTAATAAGCTCAAGCATCGTCGGCAAGACGGACTTCGAGGAAAGCACCGACAGGTAGAAGTCCTTACTGATCCCAAATCCGGGATTCTTCGGCTTGCTGAATTGAAAGGCCTTCATCCTATTGAGTCACCAACTTCTTTGCCCCTTTCACAACCTTGGGCGTCAGCGCAGATTCTCCGGACACGAGCGCTTTCGAAAGGAGACGCCTCCAGAGTTGAGGGATCCAGCCTACCGTCCATGCGCCAAGACTGTGGGTCCACGACTTCTTGATCGCGGCATGCGAAAGCTCCGGCGAGTCCCCCGGCACGTAAGTCACCAATCCAAACGGGTCTACCGCGGCGAAGAAATTGGCGGGACCCGGCGCAAGCTTCATCCCCGCGGGAAGGGGCACGTTCACCTTGAAGCGCGAGAAGCGGTTGCCGCCAAGGCGCCGGAAGAAACCGGTCACCTCGTCGCCCGCATAGAAGCAGATGTAGGGGGCGGTGACGAGGAATTGGAATAGGGGAATGTTGAGGCTGTATTCGAGCGAGGCGTGCAGAACAAGGCCGCTGATCAACACCGCTTTGCGAGCGGGTTTGTAGAAGACCAGCGTGGCCAGAGCCAACTCGATCGCCAGTGTGGCGAATGAGGTGAAGTAGACCATCGGAGGCTGGTTGACAAACTCAGGCAACCAGAAACGCCGGAACTCGCTCAGATGGCTCGCGTAATAGGTTGCGGTGAAGTTCCGCCAAAGATCGCCCTGCCCGAACTTGAGCCAGAAGGTCATGAAGTAAAGAACGGCGACGTTGTACTGAATGAGCTTCTGAGCCCACAGCGAGACTTGCGGCAGTTCGGGTCCGATCTTCCCCTTCCAGAGCGCAATCAGGCGGTCCACCGAGCACGACAGTCCGCACGGGGAGAGCGCCAGATACAGGAGGCACATCCGAAGGATCGTGTCGCCGCCGTTGAGGATCAGACCATTGCGGTGGTTGATGCTCACGACCCCGACCGCGAGAACGATTGAGCTTAACTTGGACCACAGCCCGATGGCGGTGAAGATCGCCGCGAGCATGACCACACCGAGGAAAGCGGCGATCAGCGTCGGGTTAGACGTCCCTGCAAGCAAGTCGATCCGGGGAGCCCGGCCGGGCAGTTGGGGATCGATGTGCAGAACCTTTTCGAGCCCAAACAGCCCAATCCGAGTCCCGATGTTGTCGTTGTACAACTCGGCCGCCTTAAGAGGGACGAAGCTCTTCTCACCAAACCAGTCGGGAAAGCCCGAGGCAATGATCAGCAGGTTGATCAGCGTGAGAATGCCAACGATGATCCGGAACACGCCAAGCGCGGTCGGAGTGCCTTTGCCGAACCAATAGTTGTCGACCGCGCCGAGCCAGGTTCGCAACGGATTCGGTTTGGGCGCGGTCGTGTTAATGGGCCTTGACCTCCACCCATCCGATGTCTCGATGCACAAAGTAGCGCCAGTCCCGGCCGTTACGGTCGGCCCGGAAGAAGTCGAAGTCCACGTATCGCTCAGGTATCCGCTGACCGGGGGGCGGGACACCGAGAGTGTGCTTCCACAGAGTCACGCTGGTGACCGGATTGTCCGCGCGCTTTGTCATCAGGAGAGCCACCCTTGCCGTGAACGGGGGCCAGAGGTATTCCGAGTAAACGGTGCGTTCGAAGAACTTACGGTAGCGCTCACGCAGATACCGCTCGGTGTAACCCATATCCGCCATGCGCGGGTAGTTATAGATCGTCTCCGTGCCATCTGCGTAGATGACCGACGCGCTGCCCCAGAGGTCAACGGAACTGGGGTTAGGAGCGAACATGTCCCAGTACTGCCAGAACCCGGTGCCGAGCGTGTAGAAACGCAGGAACGACGGCTTTGCGTACTTGGCGTTCCACACGAGAAAGCCGTCGGTGATCGTCCGCGCGAGCGAGCCCACGAATTCGCCGGGACTGTCGAAGCTCACCCCGATCTGCTCCTTGCCCGCCAGGTAGTCCGGATGAGGATTGGGGAGAGCCCAGATCGTCACGGCGAGAATGTGGAAGGCGACGAAAAGCTTGACCCACCAACGGGCGTTCGGCTCGGGGCGTTCTCGGCGATCGTTTGAGGCCATGGAATTGGGCCGAACTCGGCCCCTCCTTACGACTCCATTTCTTTGAAAACAGCTTCGAGCTCTTCGTTCGGCCCGATCGCCTCGCGAAGCTGCTTGGCCAATGCCTTGGCCTCATCCGGTCGGCCGGCTCGCTTGGCCGCGAGACCCAAGTTGATGTGAATGGGCAAAGACTGCGGCAAGTTCGACGCGGCGTACCGCATGAGGTTGTAGGCCTCTTCATGCCGTCCCTGCGTGTTTAGCGAAGACGCGAGTTCGGCATAGCCCGGCTCGCAAGCGGGGAAGAGGTCGATGAGGCGCTTGGCGGCTTCCTCGGCTTCCTCCGGCTGATTTAGCTGGTTGTACGCTTGGGCGAGCAACGCCCACATCTTCCAGTAGTCGGCGAGCCAGTTACGCAGCGGCTTCAGGTCGCGGACCGCGCCCTCGAAGTCGCCGTCGTTGATCTTGGTCTGCGCGTTCATTACGTTCTCGACGCGCTTGGGCTGCTCGAGTTCGATCAGCCAGGCCAGCGTCTGAGCCCGAACATTCGGATCGGGGTTGCCGGAGAGAACATTCTTGAGCACTGCGGGGATCTCGAAATCTCGCCCCGCCTTCTGGAGGGTCTGGGCGTATTCGAGCATCAGCTCGATGTCCGCAGGAGCGACGTCGAGGCAGTCCTCGTAGAAGTCCATCGCGCGGTCGAGATCGTCTTTCTCGACCAACACGGGCGCGTAGTAGCGCTTGATCATCGTGTTGTCTTCGAGACTTTCAAGCGCGGCTTCGAACACCTTCTCGCCGTCGGCGGCGCGTTCGTTTTGGAAGAGCGAAACCGCGTACTTGACGATGACCTGCGGGTTGTCCGGGTTTGCGTCGAGGAGTTCCTTCCAAAGCGCGGGGACTTCGTGCGCCCGCCCGGTTTGCTGCAGAACCGCGGCGAGGTAGTCCATCGAGGGCTTCTCTTCGCCTTCGAGTTCGACCGCCTTGCGGAAGTTTCGCTCGGCGTTCACGGGCATCCCGAGATTCATCTGAGCCATGCCGAGGCGGGTGTAGAGTGCGGCCTCTTCAGGAGCGAGCGCAACCGCCTTCTCAAAGGCTTCCGCCGCCTTCGCATGCTGATTACCCATGCCGTAGAGTTCCCCGACCGCGAAGAACGCGCGGAACTCGTCGGGAACGAGCTTGGTGGCCTGCTCCAGTGACTCGAGAAGAAATTCGTAGGTGCCGAGCTGATAGCTGGCGAGCATGCGGCAGAACTCGCAGACGACTTCGTATGGTGCCACGAAATCGGGATCGAGCTCAACCGACTTCAAGAGCGCCTTGACCGGGATGTCGGGCACGAACTCGGTGACCGTACGGCCCTGGGCCTGCTGGACGTAGTTGTAACCGTCGTAGCCCTCGAAGAAACTGAGCATCGACTCGGCATCCTCGGTGCCGAACTCCATCTTGTCGCCGGAAAGCTCGTCGGGCAGCTTCAGCTCCGCTTCCTCGGCCATCCGCTTGACCAGCGTGTGCATGACCTTGAAGATGTCGGCGCGGACGAACTTGTAGTCGTCGACCTGGTACGGCTCGACTTCGCCCTTACGGTGGAAGCGGACGACGAGATCGAACGAACCCTCTTCCTCCTTCAGCGTTCCGTCGAGGATGAGGTCGACCTCAGTCTGGGTCGCCATCTCGTTGAGCTGCTCGGGAGCGAGGAAGCCCTCCGCGATGTTGACGAAACCGACGCGAGGGCCGCTCGGCTCCTCGACTTGCGCGAGGAACGAGATCGTGTTGACATCGGCCCCGGTTGCCGTTCGAACCTGGTCGCCCATAAAAGCGGCGAACTGGCGGCCATAGGCCTGCTTAGTGCCTTCAGCGGCATTGAACGGAAGAACGGCGATTTTCATGCTTGCGGCAGTTTACCGGGAGCGGAGGGTATTGAGGGTATTGGGGGTATTCGGTATTGAGGAATCGCGTTCGTGCCCGAGGTCGATCGACTGAAGCCTACGTTCCTAGCCGGTCCCAATACCCTCAATACCCAAATACCGCACTACCGTCAGAATGTGAAGACAACCTTCCCCGCCTGTCCCGCATTCATTAGTTCCATCGCCTTCTGGAACTCGGTGTAGTGCATCTGGTGGGTGATCACCGGGTCGAGGTTGAGCTTGCCGCTCGCGAGGAGTTCACCCATCTGCTCCCAGGTCTTCCAGATGCGTCGTCCCACGATGCCCTGAACGTCGATTCCTTTGAAGATCACCGCGTTGATATCGACCGTCTGGACGTTGTCGCCGTACACGCCGAGGAGCGAGATGCGACCTCCGGGGCGGGTGTGCTCGACCGCGAGGGCGAGTTGGCTCGGATGGCCGGACATCTCCAGGGTCGCGTCGACTCCACCGGGAACGAGCCGCCTGATCTCCGCCGAGACATCGTGCTCCTTGGCGTTCAAGATCACGTCTGCGCCGACCTGCTCGGCGAGGTTGATTCGGTAAGGGCTCACTTCGGTGACGATCACCTTCGCGGCACCAAGGGCCTTGCAGATACTGACCGCGAACAGGCCAATCGGACCCATACCCGTGATCAAAATCGTTTGATCCTTCACCGGGCCGGACATCACCGTGTGAACTCCGTTTCCCAGCGCGTCCTGGAAGGCGGCGATCTTGGTGGGCACGTTTCGCGAGGTGGGTCGGGCGTTGTCCTTTGGGATCACGACATGCGAAGCGAAGCCGCCGTCGACGTCGACGCCGAGGATTCGCGTGTTGACGCAGACGTGCCCCTGACCGCTGAGGCACTGGAGGCAGTGGCCGCAGACGATGTGCGACTCGCTGGAGACGAAGTCTCCGACCTTACGGTCCGTGACGCCTTCGCCGAGTTCGACGATGGTTCCGCAGAACTCATGGCCGATGATCCGTGGGGGCTTGATTCGGGAAGCGGACCAGCCGTCCCACTTGTAGATGTGGAGGTCGGTGCCGCAAACCGATGCGGCCTCCAGTTGAATCTTCACACTGCCCGGAGTCACCGTTGGCTCGGGCGCATCGATAATCTCGACGCCCGGTTCCGGGCGCACCTTCGCGATGGCTTTCACTAAGGCGGGAGTGTACCGGGCGGTTGGGTTCGTGCCTTTGCGCGGGGGAGTTGACGGGTCGGGGATTGTCCGAAATCCCGAGCCTAGGTTCAACTCTCACTTCCCCAGGTTCAACTCTCACTTTCTCACGCTCACTTTTTCACACTCACTTCGGTTCCTTAACTTTTAGTCTGGGCTTTTAGATATGAGTTGTTTCATTGCGGTGTTTGTCAACCGCCCTTTTCCGAGATTGGGTGGCATGCGCACGGTTTGCCGGGCGGAGATTCCGAGTCGCCGGGAAATTCCAAATCCGGCCAAACCGTGGCACCGCGAATTTATCTTTTGGACTTCAGATTTGACTTCAAGAGGAATACACCCGTGCATGCGCACGGTTTGCCGGGTGGAAATTCCGGTTCGCCGGGAGATGGCAAATCCGGCCAGACCGTGGCACCGCAAAATTTGGTTTTTTGGACTGCAGATTTGACTTCAAGAGGCACCCAGCGGTGCCACGGTTTGGCCGGACATTTAGTCGACTGAGAAGTGAAGCCGTGGCCCGGCAAACCGTGCGCAATGTCATCCAACTCGTACTAAGATATCCGAGTGGGATCACTTCATCGAAAGTCCCTTAAGCGATACGAGACCGGTTCAATTCGGTTCATAACATTCTCTTGCGTTGGGCAGCGACCTTTTTTGGCGACTGAACAAGCACGAGAAGTGTTCGTCGCCCACCTGGCGCTAGTCGTGAAGATGGGGCAGATCTCGTTGCATGCGTACGTCGTGATGCCCGAACACGTGCATATGCTTGTCTCGCTAGCAGACGATCTCAAGATGGAGAATTTCCTTCGAACGTTCAAGCGAAGGACAAGCGAAAAGTTGAACCGACTTCTCGGGCACTCGGGGGCATTTTGGTTACCCGGTGGCGGTTACGACGTAAATATCAACACGCGAAAGCAGTATCTCATCAAGGTCGCCTATGTGCATGAAAACCCGGAGAAGCGCGGGTTGGTCGGGTGGGAGCACTCATCGATCGGGGCTTATCTTGGGGCGGCTTACAACGGACCGGAGATCACGTTTGTCGGCACGGACGCAAAGTGGTGAGGGAGAGGTGTTGTGGCGAAAGCACGGTTTGCCGGGCAACGAGTCCGGTCCGCCCGTGGGTTACACGTCCGGCCAAACCGTGGCACCGCAATTTGTTTTCGACCGGTCATTCGGAGATTGGGTGGCGAAAGTACGGTTTGCCGGGCAACGAGTCCGGTCCATCTGGAACTTACACGTCCGGCCAAACCGTGGCACCGCAAATTTGATTTCGACCGGTCATTCGGAGATTGGGTGGCATGCGCACGGTTTGCCGGGCAACGAGTCCGGTCCACCTGGAACTTACACGTCCAGCCAAACCGTGGCACCGCACCTAAGTCTTTCGGCTCTAGCAGTACGTGGCTTGCTGGTTGGCCTTCTCGTGCCCCGGGTTGCGGGCGAGGATCTTCTTGAGGTTCGCGCAGGCCTCGTCGTTCATCCCGAGCATGAACTGGGTCATGGCGAGTTCGTACAGAACGTCGTCATTGGCCGGATTCTGGGCACTTAGGCTTTCGAGGAGAGCGAGGCTTCCGTCGAAGTCTCCTTCGAACCCCGCAATCAACGCCATCTGCAGGCGTGCGTTCACGTGCCCTGGATTCTTGGCCAGGACTTGCTGGAATTGAGCTTTGGCTTCGGCATACTGCCCGTTGCAGCGGTATTCGAAGCCCTTCTGATAGATTTGATCGTCGTCCATCAATCCTGCCGAACAGTGTGGAGTGGAGTGTAGCACAAGCAAACAGGAGCCTTGATGGCCCCTGTTTAGGTTCTAGGCCGGTCCGGGTTCGAATCGAGGCGGGGGTATCGAAGGCTTGCGCTCTTTTGAGCCATCTCGGGTACCTTCGCGCTCCTCTCCGAGGCCACCTTGATCGGTCGGATCTTGGGTTGGAGCTTTCGCCGGGAGGACGCCCCCTTCCAAGACGGCGAGGAATTCGTCCCGATCCAGCGTCTCGCGATCGAGCAACGCTTCCACGACGGAGTCGAGCTTATCGCGATGCACGTTGAGCAATTCGATCGCGCGGCGGTGGCAGCGGTCCACGATGTCGCGAACCTCTTCGTCGATCTGGCGAGCCACGTCCTCCGAGTAGTTTCGTTCGTCGTTGTAGTCGCGGCCGAGGAACGGGTTGTGACTGCGGCGACCGAGGGCGAGCGTCCCGAGCTTCTCGCTCATGCCGTACTCGCAAACCATCGCGCGGGAAATCCGCGTGACCCGCTCGAGGTCGTTGGAGGCACCGGTCGTGACCTGGTTGTAGACGATCTCTTCCGCGACGCGCCCGCCCAGGAGCGCCGTGATGTCGTCCTCAAGTTCCTCGCGGGTGATCAGATACTTGTCCGTGGTCGGCAACTGCCACGTCGAACCGAGCGACATGCCTCGCGGCAGGATCGTGACCTTATGAACCGGGTCGCAGTTCTCCAGCATCTCGCCAATGACCGCGTGGCCAGCTTCGTGGTACGCGATGACTTCGCGTTCCTTGCCGTCCATGACGCGGCTCTTGCGCTGCGGGCCTGCAATCACGCGGTCCAGCGCCTCTTCAAGGTCGTCCTGGCTAATCTTGGAGTGCCCACGTCGAGCCGCGAGCAGCGCGCCCTCGTTGAGCATGTTAGCGAGGTCCGCACCGGTGAAACCGGGGGTCCGCTTGCCGAGGATTTCGAGGTCGACGTCGGTATCGAATGGCTTGCCCTTGGCGTGAATCTTGAGGATCAGCACGCGACCGCTGGCATCGGGGACATCGACGACGATCTGTCGGTCGAATCGGCCCGGGCGGAGAAGGGCAGGGTCGAGAACGTCAGGTCGGTTCGTTGCCGCGATGAGGATGACGCCCGAGTTCGGGTCAAACCCGTCCATCTCGACGAGAAGCTGGTTGAGCGTTTGCTCGCGCTCGTCGTGACCACCACCGAGTCCGGCACCGCGTTGGCGGCCGACCGCGTCGATTTCGTCGACGAAAATCAAGCTCGGGCGATGCGCCTTGGCCGTCTCGAACAGGTCGCGGACACGGGCGGCACCGACGCCGACGAACATCTCGACAAAGTCCGAGCCTGAAATGTGGAAGAACGGCACACCTGCTTCGCCGGCAATCGCTCGGGCGAGGTGCGTCTTACCGACTCCGGGAGGACCGGTCAGAAGGATTCCCTTGGGAATCTTTGCCCCGAGGGCGGCATATTTCTTGGTGTTACGAAGGAAGTCGACGATCTCGAAGAGCTCTTGCTTCGCTTCTTCGATGCCAGCGACGTCATCGAAGGTGACCTTCGGGCTCGTCTCGCCGACGCGTTTGGCCTTGCTGCGCCCAAAGTTCATCGCCTGGTTGCCGCCCATCTGAGCAGGACGAAGAACGAGGAAATAGATGAGGGCAAGCAGCAGGGCCGGGAACGCAATCACCCCAATCAGACTCGCGATGGCGTTGGAGACGGGAGGCGGCGTCAAGCCCCACTTCACCTTCTTATCGACGAGCATCTTGACCAGTTGGGCACCGCCGCTGGTATCTGATGCGCCGACACGGGCCTGGACCTTCTTTCCTTCGGGCGAATTCAACTCCGCAGTGAAGGTGTCTTCTTGCCACTCACCGCTCTTGACGTTGTTCTCTTCGATGTGCTGGTACAGCTGCGACGTCTGAATCTTGTCGGGCGCGCCGCCACCGAGGAAGCCACCGCCGCCACCGCCGAGCATCTGCATGACGCCGATGCTCGCGACTACGAGGATGACAACAATGATAAAGTTTCTTGCTGCTTTGTTCAAAAACCGCTCCGGGTTGGAGGCCAACCCTCCGTGTATGGGTACGTGCTAAGCGTCGGCCCCGTTGCTTATTATGGCTTTAACTAGGGGTTTCGGCACCGAAACGCAAGACGATTGCGTTCAGTGAGTCAGGTTTGATTCGGACTCTCTCGTCGAGGCAAACGTTCGGTATCCAAATGGGACCGACTAGATCACATACGATGGGAAGACGTGCGCGAGCGGCGGGAGTTAGCCCCGCCTCGGATAATAGGTCGGAAATCTTGCGATGTCCCTCGAAGCCGAGCGGCTGCATTTTGTCGCCTTCTTTGGCAGTGCGGAAGTAGAGACTCCCCTTGATCGCCCTCTTGTCGAGTTGGGCGGTGAGGGTGACGCGAGAGCCAACGTCGGCGGCGGGAACCGCCTCGAAGGCTTCGAACTTCCAGCCAAATTCTTCGCTGGCGGTCTCGCCGGGGACGGTCAAGGCGTAACGGAACGGCACGACAGGCTGGACCTGGCGCGCGACGATCCGACGTGGATCCCACTCGATCACCACTTCACCGCCCTCCGCAGTGACCGCCCCCTTTTCCCGTTCCTGAACCCCGGTGGCGATGGCTTCGGTCTGCTCGGAACTCAGGGGGGCACCAAGAGCTTCCGCGGCGAGCCGAACCGCGCGCTTGAACAAGACTCGCGGAAGCGACGCCAAGGAAGGTCGCAGGAAGGCGATCTCGCAGTCCTTGGTCAGGAAGGCGAGCTCGCCATTCTGAGGCAGTTCGCTCTGCTCAAGAGCAGCGGCGGCCATGCCGTTTAGGAAAGCGTCCTCTTCTCCGGCGATCTGGGCGAGGCGGACGATGTTCTGCTCGGCGGCCGTGTTGACCGAGCGCAGCTCGGGAATAATCCGGAGCCGTACCCTGGCGCGGGAGAACGAGATGTCTTCGTTCGCGGGATCGTCGTGGAACCAGAGATTGTGCTCCTCACAGTAGGCTCGGGTGTCCTGCCTCGAAAAGGGAAGCAGCGGTCGGACGATGCCCTCGCGGCGAGTAGGGATGCCCGCGAGCCCATGGAGGCCGGTCCCTCGGGCAACGTTGAGGAGCACGGTTTCGACCTGGTCGCTTCGGGTGTGGGCGGTCGCGACAAGTTCACACCCGAGGCGAAAGGCAGCTTGGCGGAAGAAGGCGTACCGGGCGTTTCGGCCCGCCTCCTCCAAACCGATCCCCTGGTCTTCCGACAGGCGCGGCACGTCGGCCTTGCCGGAGGCGAATGGGACGCCAATCTCGTCACAGAACGCCTCGCATTTCGCCAACTCGAAGTCAGCCTCGGGCCGTTGGCCGTGGTGGAGGTGGCCGGCGACGACGTCGACTTCGAGTTGGCGAAGCATGTGGAGGAGGCAAGTGGAGTCGGCTCCGCCGCTATAGCCCACCAAGAGCCGTGATCCGGGCGGGATCAGGCCGGTAGCTTCTAGGTGGCGGCGAAAGGCGTCGAGCATTCGCCAAAGGTTACCGCTCGTTGGTTCAGCTTGACTTATGCAACGCTCGGTCACCACACTCAATGGGGGGACGAGAAGCCGATGCGAACCGACGACAAAAGCTTTATCGAACGCCTTCGTGCGATCTCCCACGAGGAGAGCCAGGAAGCGGTTCGCCGCGAGCTCGAAGACGTCCGCCCCGAGGACCTCGCCGAAGGTTTCCAGCGGCTGACGATTGAGGAGGGGCTGGCGATCATCCAGCAGCTCGATCCGGTCATTTCGTCTCAGACCCTGGTCGAGCTTCCCACTGAGATCGCGCGCTCTTACATCCAGGAGCTGTCTGATGAGACGATCGCGCACTACCTCGACATCCTCCCGATGGATGACGCGCTCGACCTGCGGGAAGAGCTGGGTGCCGAGCGTTTTGATTCGTTGCTGAACCTAATTCCAACCGAGGACGCCCTCCAGATTCGGCGTCTGATGGACTCGCCGGAGGACTCGGTCGGTCGTCTCCTTACAGAAGACTACTTCCAGATTCGTCCCGACAACACGATGCAGGACGTGCTCGCGATCATCCGCAGCGCCCCGGAAGGGAAGTACGAGATGGTCAACGACATCTATGTCGTGGACGAGCGTCGGCACCTGCTCGGCGTGTTCTCGCTCCGAAAGGCGATCCGTGCCGCCCCCGATACGGTCGCCGCCGAGGTGATGCAGGAGAACGTCGTTACCTGCGAATCGCGCGAGCCTGCCGAGGAGGCCGCTCGGCGGATGGCGCGCTACGGCTTCTATGCGCTCCCAGTTTTGGACAATCGCGGACGGATGCTTGGCATCTTCACCGGCGACGACGCGCAGAGCATCCTGAAGGAAGTTGAAACCGAGGACGTCCTCAAGCTCGCCGCCATTTCAGGCGACGCCGAGGCTTACCTATCCCTAAGCGTTTGGGAACTGGTCAAGCGCCGCGTGCCCTGGCTGCTCGCCCTATTTGTCGCCGAGAGCTTGACCGGCAACGTGCTTCGTTATTACGGGAAGGGCGGCGACAGCATCACGCTGGACCCCTTGGCGTTCTTCATTCCGCTCCTGATCGGCGCGGGCGGGAACTCGGGCTCGCAGGTGACGACCACGATCACTCGCGCTCTGGCCTTGGGCGAGGTGAAGACGGGTGACTGGTGGCGCGTTATGCGCCGGGAGATGGCGACGGCCGTGCTGTCGGGCTCGATCCTGGGTTTGGCGGGGTTCCTGAGGACTTGGCTCCCCGTGCCGATCATCGGCTGGAACTCGGGGGTCAACCTGAGCATGGTGGTGGGCTTGACGCTCCCCGCGATCGTGCTTTGGTCGACGACGATCGGGAGTTTGCTGCCGATCACCGCGAAGCGGATCGGGATCGATCCAGCGGTTATGAGCGCGCCGTTTATCACTACGTTCGTCGACGCGACGGGGCTGATCATCTACTTCGAGATCGCGTTGCACATCTTGCCCAAACGCTAGAGTGCCTTGGGTCGGGTCACGATGTGGACCTCGCCGTTGGCCTCAAATACCGCATAGCGCACGTCTTCGATGCTCGCGCAGTCGCGCGCTCGCATCGCCTCCACCACGTCGCCCCTCGTTAGCCCGAGCTTGTCGAGGTGCGCTTGAATGAACTTGCCGTTGTGGACGAGGACAAGCGGCCCCTCGCCAGCGAGGTGCCGCAGGCGACGGGAATGGGTCATCGCGAGCGTGAGGAGCTTATTCAGGGTCAGCAGGGTAGTCGCGGACACCAGGCCAGCGGTGAGCGACGTGTTCGCCCGGACCATCGCTGTCTCGACCGCGCTGCCAAGTAAGATCAGCACCACGAGGTCCAGGGAGGAGAGCTGACCAAGTTGACGGCGTCCGATGAGGCCTACCGCGAAGACGAGGAAGGCATAGATGACCGCGCTGTTGATGGCAACTTCGAGATAGAGTTTCGTCTCGGCGTTCATCGCGGCTAGACTCCGGAGAGCAGGATGGATTGGCTCAGCAAAGTATTTGACCACCCGGACGCGGTGGGTGCGCTGATTATAGCGGGCAAGACGCTCGTTGTTTACCTGTTTCTGATCCTCGGTCTACGGCTCATCGGCAAGCGCGAGCTTGGCCAGATGAACGTGTACGACCTGATCCTCATTGTGATTCTGGGCAACGCCGTGCAGAACGCGATGATGAACAACGACAACTCGCTGGTCGGCGGGTTGATCGCGGCGGCCACGTTGCTGGTCGTGAACCGGTTGTTCAACATGTTACTGGTTCGATCCAAGAAGATCGAACGGGCGATGGTGGGCCAGCCGGTGTTAATCTTGAGTAGCGGTGCGCCTTTGGACGAGGCAATGCGCCGAGAGGGAGTTACCCATGAGCAGCTGATGGCGGCCTTGCGGGAGCACGGGTTGTCCAGCCCGGATCAGGCGCACCTGGCGGTGCTTGAGACCGACGGCTCGATCAGCGTGGTGCCGGTGGACTCCGCGATCTTTAAGACCAAGCGCCACTTCAAGGCGTTGAGGCTTCCCTGATGGACCACCTCACGCTTGCCCAGCTCGGTATCTTTGTGGCCAAGACCGCGATCGTCTTGTTGGTTCTTGTGATTGCGTTTCGGTTGCTCGGAAAGCGCCAGACGGGTCAGATTAACATCTACGATCTGGCGATGATCATGGCGCTCGCCAACGCGGTGCAGAACTCGATGACGGGTGGCCTCGGCGATCTGCGAATTGGGATCTTCTGCTCGGCGGCCCTGCTGCTCATCGGCTGGGTCGTCTCGCGGCTGTTTCTTAAGAACGAAAAAGCGGAGCGGTTGGTCCTCGGCGTTCCAACGGTGCTGATCAATCGAGGGCTGGTGCTCGAGGCACGAATGCGCAGGGAGCGGGTGACCCGGGAAGAGTTGCTTGCGACGATTCGACAACACGGCCTACAGAAACCGTCGCAGGTTCAGCTCGCGGTCCTCGAAATCGATGGTTCGATTAGCATTGTGCCGAAGGAAGAAGCCTAACTGGGAGGGCCGACACTCCTGTCGGCCAGTTCCGAAGGGCTAGATTCAACGAGCTCCGCCTAAAGGGGCGCTTCCTTCAAGTGCTTAAGCGCCAACAACTCAAGCAGCTGCAGCTTGTCTTTGGCTCTATCCGACTGCGATTTGATCGCGATGAGGTCGTCCAAAGAGGCAAACCGCACGGTCACTCCGTTGAGTGTGCGCTCTTCCGCACGCTCGTAAAGACCCTCAAACGAGTCGATGCCACTGAGGAGACGGATCAGATCTACACGTCCCGCGTCGGTCATCAAATGAACCCACGGTCCGGATAAAGACAGTCGGTCCCACGTATATTCCGAACCCGCAGCCATTCGTAGGGGTCTTGGGTGGAGCGGCGCAAGTCCTTCCACGAGATGATCCAAATTCTCGACATCACTTGCAAACGCGATGTCCGCGTCCATCGTGGGATAAGCCCCGCCATGGAGGGCGAGAGCGAGACCTCCGATCAGAACCCAGCGCAAGCCAGGGCGATCAAGCGCCGCGGCGAGCGCGAGTAGGTCGGGTGCTTGCGGCGACATGACGCAGGAAAATTAGGTTCTGGCAGGCGCGACGATGGTTCTCGATGCGCTCTTCAAGGGTAAGTCGCAGATTCGCGCGAAGATGCTCGAGGTCGATGCCATTGGCATCGTATCCAGCGATCTCCTTCGCGACGAGTTTCTGCTCCGCGTCCATGATTGTCATTATATGACGACTCTGCCGTGGCCTTTAGTGCCCGTTTAGCTCAGCAGGCGAGTCGGGTTCTCTAGGTAACCCCTCACCACGTTGATGAAGCGTGCCCCGATCGCGCCGTCGACCACGCGGTGGTCGAAGGAGCAGGTGATGTTCATCCGGGTTCGGATCTCGACTTCGTCGTCGTCCGTGGCCACAACCTTCTTCCGCGCCGAAGAGACCGCGAGGATCGCGGAGTTTGGCTGGTTGATGATCGCGATGAAGTTGTCGACGTCAAGCATCCCCATGTTGGAGATCGAGAAGGTCGAGCCGGAGAGCTCGTCCATCGTGAGCTTGTTCGCCTTGGCGCGGGTCACGAGGTCCTTGGTCACGGCGGAGATCTGGCGGAGGCTGAGGGCGTCGGCGTTACGGATCACCGGAACCGTGAGCCCCTCGTCGATGGCTGCGGCGATGCCGATGTTGACGGCTCCACTGACATTGAGCGACGTACCCTGGAACACCGCGTTGACTTCGGGCATGTCGCGGAGGGCGCGGGCGCTGGCCTTGACGACGAAGTCGTTGATGCTGACCTTGCCGCTCTCTTCGGCTTCGAACATCCGGCGCAATTCAAGGATGTTCTCGATATCGACTTCGACGGTGACGTAAAAGTGAGGAACCTGCTGCTTGGATTCGGTGGTGCGCTTGGCCGTGATCTGGCGAAGGCGACCGAGGTCGACCTTACGGTCGGCAGCGGCGGGAACGACCGGCGTATAGACGGCTGCGGTGGCGGCGGGCTTGGCTGGCGCGAAATCGCGGACGTCCTTCTCGACGATGCGACCTCCAGGGCCGGAGCCGACAACCATCGAAAGGTCGATGCCGGATTCCTGCGCGATCTTCTTCGCGAGCGGGCTCGCCTTTACACGGCCTTCGGTCCCCGATCCGGTGACTGCTTCGGAGGGAGCATTAGCCGCCGTATTTGCGGCCTTTGGCTCTTCGATCTTTGCCCCGCCGTTCGAAGCAGGGACGGAGGAGGTAGCCGCGCTACCACCGGCCCAACCGTCGGGGAGCTTCTCGCCTTCCTTCACGATCGCGGCAATCGCCTTGCCGACAGGGACGGTTTCGCCACCCTTGAGGAGGAGCCCGGTCAGAACGCCCGCAGCGGGAGCTTCGAGCTCGAGGGTCGCCTTGTCGGTCTGGATCGTTCCGATGATCTCGCCGGACTTGACCTTGTCGCCATCCTTCTTGAGCCACTCGAGAAGGGTGCCCTCCTCCATTCCGTCACCCATTTTGGGCATGATCACTTCGGTCATTGTTTGGGATACTCCGGCCCGTTTAAGGCAGCGGCTAGATTACCCGCGCGGGCCAGAAGCCGGGTAGCCCCTTGATTTGAGCTCGGTATCTGTCAACCTCCATTGCCATGATGCATGCGGTGCCACGGCTTGGCCATGTCCGTAGATGCCTTAGAAACCGGAAGTACTCCCTGGCAAGCCGTCCTTCTATGCACCAGTGGTAATGACAACGCACGGTTTGCCGGGAAACGACTTCCAGTTTAACGGTCATTTCCCATCCCGGCCAAACCGTGGCACCGCGGATCAAAGATAGCACGCATGAAGGTTGCCAGCCCACTCAGGCTGACGACGTTGAGGCTACTCGTCCGCGCTGCCGCCCATTTTGCTTTCCTGGGCGGACGTGTAGCCGCCGTTGATCGCCTCGGTCTGGTCGCGGAAGTAAACCCGGTTTGTTTCGGGCATTTTGTTCACGTTTGACCCTACGTTCTTGTAGAAAACCTTCGTCTGCTTATCGCCGACGTAGGCTCCGAGCTGCTGTTCCTTGAGGCTCTTGCACCCGCTCAGGGCGAGTGCCGCCAAGGCCGAAATGAGAAGCCATCGCATGTTGCCATTGTAAGGCAACAGAGCAATTTAGATGGACTTCCAGGTCATCGCTTCGGTGGCCAGTGCGGCACCGCCGAGGAGCCCGGCGTCCTCGATCTGCTCTGCAGCAGAGATCGTCTTCACGTCTTCGAACAGGCTCGGAATCGCGACATTGCGTGCGGTTAGCCGAGCGGGACCGAGCAACGGCTCACCAACCTTGACGATTTGGCCACCGATCGCGAAAATGTCGGGGGCAAAGATGTTAATGAAGTTCCCGATGGCGACCCCCAGGTAGGTGCCGACCTCTTGCCAAACCTCGAGCGCCAGCTCATCGCCCTGGTGGGCGGCATCCGAGATGAGCCGCGGCGTGAGCTTGCCGTAGTCCCCCTCTACCATGTCGCGCATTACGGAAACGCGTCCGCGGTTGAGGCGATTGGTGGCGCGTTTCACGATCGAATCGCGCTGGCAGTAGCCCTCGATCGCTCCGTAGGTACCCGCGTTGCAGTCAAGTCCGCCGTGCTGGATGACCACGTGGCCAAGCTCCGCTCCGCCCTTGTTTCCGCCGACGAGCATGAGCGGTCCCCTTGCCTCGCCGACCACGGAGGTCGGGGCCATGACCACGCCACCGCCGATTCCGGTGCCGAGGGTGAGCATCACGAGGCACTTGGCGGAGTTGCGGCCGAGGCCGTACTTGTACTCGCCGAGGGTGGCGAGGTTGGCGTCGTTGTCCATGACGACCTTGAGGCCGGTCGCGGTTTCGAGCGGCTCGCGGATCGGGACGTTGACCCAATTGCGGAACACGCCGTCGACGGTTTCACCAAAGTTCGGCGCCCATCGGACGATGCCGGCGGCATTGTCGATGTGGCCGGGGATGGCAAGACCGACGCCGTGAACCTCGCCCTTCGCGGAGGACTTGGCCTGGTTGATCGTCAACGCGACCTGAGACAAGATCTTGGCCGTCCCTTCTTGCGCGTGGGACAGGTTCTCAAATCGATCCCCCGCAGGGGTTCCGTCCGCCTGATACGCCCGCGCCCGCACGTTCGTGCCGCCCAAATCAACGCCGATGACTAGCTTGTCGCTCACCTGGCCATTATGGCTCTGCTTGAGTGGCAGTGGCAGTGGCAGTGGCAGTGGCAGTGGTCTTGGACGGAGCTGTGCCCGGGAGACGAGCACGGGGTGGTGACGGTCAGGTTCCTCCACTGCGCCGCATCCGTCGCCTTCGTCGAACTTACCAGTGCACGGGCGGCTCCGGTCGGAATGACACTTCCGCGAATTGGCCGACTCCAAAATCCCGGAATCTCCATCGCCCAACCCCTTCCTCTTCCCGGCACAATCAACCGGCAAGAGGAAGGGGTGTGACCGCGCTACACTTGCGTTCGTGGATCGCCTTTCATCCCTCGAACTCAAAAAGTGCGCGCACGCGCTTGGGTTTGAGCTGGCGGGAGTTTGCGCGCCGGTCGATGCTCCGCACTTGGTCGAGTACGATGCCTGGCTCGCGAAGAGTTATCACGGTGAGATGGATTACCTGGCGCGGCAGCGCCCACTCAAGACGAGCCCACGCGAGTTGTTCCCCGAGGTCCAGTCCGTTATCGCAGTCGGACTGAACTACAACCAGCCAAACCCGCCAGTCGTGGGACATCCGCGGATCGCGCGCTATGCGATGGGGCGGGACTACCACAAGGTGATTCGCGCCAAACTCCGGGCCTTGGCAAGGTGGATCGAGACGGAGCATCCGGGCGCAGTCTGCCGCCCCTGCGTGGACTCGGCCCCGATCTTCGAGCGCGACTTTGCCCATCTGGCGGGCCTCGGCTGGTTCGGAAAGAACACGATGCTGATCGACTCCCGGCGCGGCAGTTGGTTCTTACTCGGTCTACTTCTCACCACGGTTTCCTTTGAAGTCGACGCGCCAGCCGTAGGCGGGTGCGGGACTTGTCGTCGCTGCATCGACGCGTGCCCGACCGGCGCGATCGTATTCGAGGAGGCGCGTTGGCAGGTCGACGCGCGTCGTTGCATCAGCTACCAGACGATCGAGCAGTCAGGGCCGCTCACGGTGGACACGGCGGGCTGGACGTTTGGGTGCGACGTTTGCCAAGAGGTGTGCCCGTTCAACGCGGCGCGCGCATCTCAGCCCCTGCGGGGGTTGCCGACGGCCGAGTCCGATTTCTTGGCCCGGCGTGAGTGGCCCTTGCTGACTCAATTGGCGGTGATCGGTGAGTCGGAATGGGACGCGCTCACCCAGGGTTCGCCGGTGCGGCGCACGGGGATCGAGGGGCTGCGGCGGAACGCTCGGGCAAACCTCTTAGATTAGGTTCATGGCGAGCGACTTAATTCCCGGAACCTCCATCCCCTGGCCCCTTCCTCCTCCAGCGCACAATCATCGCCGCAAGAGGAAGGGGGGATCAGAGCTTCTCTGCCCAGCACAATCATCGCCGGAAGGGGAAGGGGAAGGGGAAGGGGCAGGGGAAGGGGAAGGGGAGCCATTTATGGCAACTCGGCTTGGATCGCGTCCCAGAGCCCTGGGCTTACCGAGCGGGGGATGATCTCGAGGATGCGGGTGGTCTGCTTGATATAGCGCTCTAGCTTGGAGGCCGATTTCGTTCGCTTCGCTTCGCGCAGGTTCGACAGGCGATCGGCGAGTTTCACGCGTTGGGCGTCGGCGCTCATGATGCCGATCTCGGCGAGGAGCATGTCGGCGCGGAGGCGCCAGATCTCGTCCTTACTCAGACCGGCGATCCGCTCTTCGCTGGGCTCTTCGCGCGTCAGTTCCTCGACAAGGACCCGGACGCGGAGGCCGAACCTGGTTTCGATCGTTTCGGGGGTCACCTCGGTCTCTTCGATGAGGTCGTGAAGAACTGCGACCATAAGGAGATCTTCGTCGGTGCAATCGGAGGTGTAGCGAAGGTTCACCAAGACCTCTAATGGATGGGTCAGGTATGGCAGCGGATGATCGCCATCTCGATCTTGGCCTCGATGCATCTCCGCGGCGAAAAGGATCGCCTCGTGGAGTCGCGGGTATGCGGAAAGTCCCATATGGCGTTAGACGCCCGTGAGCCTGCCCGAGATTCGGGATATCAGGGATACTCTCGAATCAATGGCCCGAGTTTATGCCGCCGCCGATATTGGCAGCAATACCGCTCATTTGCTCGTCGCGGCAACCGAAGCCGACCTCGTGATGAGGCTCGACAACGTGAACGAGTGGATTGCGCTCGGTGAGGTCGTGGCCCGCAAGGGGGAGATTCCCGACGAGAACGTTGACGACCTCGTCGCGGCGATGCGTGAATTTCGGCGGGTGGCGGCGGGGCGCGGTGCCCTGGGGTTGTATGTTTTTGCGACGGAGGCCCTTCGTTCGGCGGCGAATCACCGGGCGGTCATTAAGCGGATCAGGGCGGAATCGGGCGTCACCGTCGAACTGATCACGCCGCGTCGCGAGGCGGAGCTTAGCCTCACCGGCGTGCTCCTGGATACCCGAGACGCCAACCCGAATCTGCTCTTTGAGGTCGGGGGCGGGAGCGCGCAGATCGCAAGGCTGGATGGCGGCGAGATGACCGAGGAAGTGAGCTTGGCGCTGGGAACCGGCCGCATCCTTGCCGAGTCCGGGATGAAGAACCCCTGTCCGGCCGATGCCTTCGCTTTATCCTCTCAGCGTATTCAGGAACGCCTGGACAGTTGCCCCATGGCGACGGATGATGGACAGATCGCGGTGGTGAGCGGCGGGGTCGCCCGCGGGCTCTGGCGCGCCCTTCATCCGGACGGCGAGAAGCGACTTGCGCTGGAGGAGCTGGACTACCTAATCTGGTCCACCCGACGGCTGTCAGTTGACCGGATTGTGGATCGATTCGACGTGAAGTCGAAGCGGGCGGGGACGCTGTTGGCAGGCGCGATGATTTACGCGGCTCTCATGCGGCGCTTCGGCGTCCGAGAATTAGTGGTGAGCGAGTTTGGCGTGCGCGAAGGCGCGATCCTGCAGCTTGCCCGAGGGAAGATGAAACCGTGCCCAGTGTGAAGCCAAGTTTGGAGACCGTCGAGGGGGGGCTGGGGCATCCGCGCTACCTCAACCGTGAGTTGAGCTGGCTGCAGTTCAACCGGCGGGTGCTTGAAGAAGCGGCATCGGATGCGAACCCCCTGTTGGAGCGGCTCAAGTTCCTGGCGATTTTCGAGTCGAATCTGGACGAGTTCTACATGGTCCGGGTTTCCGGGCTGATCGAGCAGTTCGAGAGCGGGGTTTTGGAGCAATCGCCGGACGGATTGACTCCGAACGAGCAGCTTCAGATCATCAGCAAAAACGCTTTCCCCTTGCGCCAGCGGGCAGGGAAGCTATTCGAGGAGACGATCCGCCCAGCGCTGGCGCGGCACGGCGTCGTGATCCGGACGTATAGCGAGCTCTCACCCAAGCAAAGGGCGGATCTCGATGGCTACTTCGCACGGGAGGTTTTCCCCCTGTGCACACCGCTGATCATGCATCCAGCACCGAGCGTTCCGTTCATCTCGAACCGGTCCCTGAATCTGGCGGTGGAGTTGAGCGACGGGAAGTCCGAGGCGAGGTTGGCGCGGGTCAAGGTGCCCAACAGCATTCCGCGGGCGGTACAGGTGCCGCGGCGGAAGAACGAGTTCGTGCTGCTCGAAGAGATCATCGCGCACAACCTTGACACGCTCTTCCCTGGCGTCTCGGTTTTGGGTTCCTACCTGTTCCGGGTGATGCGGGATGCAGACGTTGAGATCCGCGAACTCGAGGCGGCGGACTTGATTGCCTCGATCGAGGAGACTTTGCGGCTGCGTCGCTTTGGCGCACCGGTCCTGCTACAGACCGATCGAGCGATGCCCGATCCGGTTCGGAAGATGCTGATGACGATGCACGAACTCGACCCCGAGGACGTGATGATCGTGGACGGGATACTGTCGATGGAAGTGTTCATGGAGATCGCGAAGGTCGATCGCCCGAACCTCCGGTTGGCGCCGCACTATCCCTATTTGGCCGAGCAGATTGCGACGTCGAAGAACATCTTCGACACGGTCAAGACGCAAGACGTGCTCGTCCACCACCCGTACGACAGCTTCCGGTCGGTAGAGGAGTTTGTCTCATCGGCGCACCGGGATCCCGAAGTGATTGGGATCAAGCAGACCTTGTACCGCGTGGGGCGGGAGTCGCCGATCGTCGAAGCGTTGCTGGAGGCCGCGGAGCAGGACAAGCAGGTCGCCGCGCTGGTTGAGTTGAAGGCGCGTTTCGACGAGAGCAACAACCTGGTCTGGGCGCGGACGTTGGAACGCGCCGGCGTGCATGTTACCTACGGGTTCGCGGAGATGAAGACCCACTGCAAGCTGTGTTTGGTCGTTCGTCGGGAGCCAAACGGCATGCACACGTATGCTCATGTGGGCACAGGAAACTACAACCCCGCGACGGCTCGACTTTATACAGATCTAGGATTATTCACCTGCGATCCGGAGATCACGCAGGACATTTCTGAGTTATTCAACTACCTCACCGGCTTCAGTCGGCAGACCGAGTATCGCAAGCTCCTGGTCGCGCCGGTGAACCTCCGCGAGGGAATGCTGGCGCGGATTCATCGGGAGATCGACGCTCACAAGAAGACCGGCAACGGGCGGATCATCTTCAAGGTCAATGCGCTTGTCGATCCCGAGGCGATCGAGGCCCTTTACGAAGCGAGCAACGCGGGGGTGAAGGTTGATCTGCTGGTGCGGGGCGTCTGCTGCCTTCGACCGGGCGTGGCGAAGATGAGTTCGAACATCCGGGTCGTGAGCATCGTGGGGCGGTTCCTAGAGCATTCGCGCGTTTATTACTTCGCGAACGGTGGCAAGCCGGAGGCACTGATCGGGAGCGCCGATTTGATGCGGCGGAATCTGGATCGCCGGATCGAGGTGCTTTGTCCGGTTGAGAATCCGAAGTTGGTGAAGCACCTTCGGGAGAGCGTTCTCGACGTTTGTCTCCGCGACAATGAGCGAGCTTGGGTGTTGGGTGTGGACGGCGAGTACACGCGCATCAAGCGAGCGAAGGGGGAGAAGGCGTTCGACTCCCAGGAGTGGTTCTGCGCCAATAGTTCGACGCGGATGATGCTCAGCAAGCCGCTATCCGCGACCTGATGGCCAGTGCTGCTCACACCAGGTCACCACTTGGCTGTATGGATGGGCTTCCAACGCTCCGAAGTATCGGTCCCGTCCGAGCTTGGCTCGCGTGAGCGCGGGGCTGGACAGGCCACAGAGCACCCGGGCGAGCATTCTTGGCGCGCACATGTTCTCGGGCAATCGCTCGATCAGAGGAGCGATCTCGTTCCAATCGGCGGTGATCTCGGCGGCTCTTGAGGGCGGCATTGGCTGGGCATGCCCGGTTTGGCAGTAGCTGCAGTGGCCACACGGCTCGGCGCGGTTTTCGCCGAAGTAGGCGGCGAGGGCGTTCACCTGACATTGGTCGGCTTCGATGAGCTCAGTGACTTGGCCGAGGCGCTTGAGTTCCTGGCGCTCACGGTGGTCAAATCTCTGAGCGAGGTCGTCGACCAATTCAGTCTTGCTCGTGCCCGGCTCAAGGACGGTAAACGGCGTGCGGACGTCGGAGGATCGCAATTCGATGTGACCCTGGTCGCTCAGGACTTCGAGGGCTCGCACGATCCGTTTGCGCTCCTGTCCCAGTTTCAGGCCCGCCTCTTCGGGGTTGAGGCTCAGCCAGATCCGGCCGCGCTTTGCGATGGCGAAGAGGTTCTTGACGAGCAGACCGGGCTCGCCTTGGAAGGCTCCGATCGCGGCTTCGGGGGGGGTGAGGGGGCGAAATTCGTATCCGGTGTACACCGGAGTGCCCTGGCGGAAGATTCCCTTGAGTTCGATGTAGGCGAGGGCGGTGCGGAGGACGAGCGGCCTCAGGTCGTGTTTGCCAGCGAGGTCGTGGAGATTCAAAACCAATTCGGTTCGGCCGTCAAGCAAGTCCGCGACTAACGAGACAAGGCTGGCTCGGGTGGGGGTGTCGCCGTAGGCGAAGTTCTCCAGGGCGGGGATGTCGTCGCGGCAGGCGAGCACCTCGACGACGGACGGCAGCCCATCGCGCCCGGCGCGGCCGATCTCTTGGGAGTAGCTTTCCAGACTCTTGGGGAGGTTGTAGTGGTAGACGTATCGAACGGCCTGCTTGTCGATCCCCATCCCGAATGCGATCGTCGCGACGACGATTCCGTGCTTGTGCCCCATCCACCAGTCCTGGATCTCGGACCGCACTTCCGACTCCATGCCGGCGTGGTATGCGCGGGCGGGTAGCCCTTCGGCGGCGAGGTGGTCGGCAACGATCTCGGCGGTCTTCTGGAGGGTGACGTAGACGATCGTTGCGCCGGGCGGGTTTTGCTTCAGGCGGTCGACGAGGACCCCAATGCGTGTGTCCGCCGTCACGGGGGTGACCTGGATTTCGAGGTTTGGACGGTAGAAGCCGGTGACGACCGCGTCGGCCTCAGCGATGTCGAACGCTTCGCGAATATCCGCGACTACGCTGGGCGTGGCGGTCGCGGTTAAGGCGAGCACTCGCTCCGCCTTGATGTCTCGGGCGATCTGGGCGAGCTTCAGGTAGTCGGGCCGGAAGTTGTGGCCCCATTCGGAGATGCAGTGGGCTTCGTCGATCGCAAAGAGGGCGACCTTGGTGCGTTTGAGTTCGGCGAGGAATCGCTCGTTGGTGAATCGCTCGGGGGCGACATAGACGAGTTTGAGGGTTCCTTCTCGCATGCCACGCGTGACCTCGACGACTTCGGCTGCGGAAAGAGTGGAATCGAGCTTCGCAGCCGGGATACCTTGCCGTCGCAGGAAGTCAACCTGGTCCTTCATCAAAGCGATCAAAGGGGAAACGACGAGGGTGGTGCCCTCAAGATGCACCGCGGGCAGTTGGTAGCAAAGGGACTTGCCCGCGCCGGTGGGGAAGACGGCGAGTGCCGACCGTCCCGCAACCAATGCCTCGATTACCGGGGTTTGGCCCTCTCGGAACTCCTCGAACCCAAAGCGTTCGCGCAGAGAACGGTTCAATTCGTCTCGGGAGACTTGGGTCGTTTCAGGCGCGGCGACGTTCATGGCGTGTAGAAGACGTTCATTGTACTATTAGTTCTTTGTAAGGGCACTAAATTCGCTAGGACTATAATTGTATACCATCTGCGTGACATAGTGGCCTCGGTCATAGTGATTCTTGCGCTGATTGCGGACAGTTTCCAAAACCCCGTCACAAGTGTGGTCGCTCGCGACGATATATGCGCAGAGGGATTTCCTGACGGGCTAAAGTCTTTTCCCCACCCTCAACCCCGGGGCCGTGCCGATGGCGGCCCCCCTCTCCTTTGAGTGCGCTAAACTTGCCATCCATGCGAGTCGTCGTTTTTGGTTCGGGAAGCTGGGGCACCGCGCTGACCATCCTGCTTGCCCGCAACGGGCACGAGGTGACGATGCTTGGGCGCGACGAGGAAGAGATCTACTTGCTTCGCGCCACCCGCGAGAACCTCCATTACCTGCCCGGGTTCGTCGTTCCCGAACCGGCGTCGTTCGCGCTGCTCTTGGAAGCTCCCGCCGAATCGGACATGGTCGTCATCGCCGTTCCCTCCGGCGCAGTGGCCGGCATTTTGAAGTACTTGGTTGGCTCGCACCCGCTCGTCGTAGTGGCTTCGAAGGGTCTTGAGATGGGAACTGGCCGCCGGTTGTCCGAGGTCGTAAGCGACCGGCTACCCGAGGCGACGGTCTCGGCGATCAGCGGACCGAACTTGGCGGTCGAGATCGCCCGGGGCATTCCCACCGTCGCAATCGCCGCTTGTGAAGACCGCGAGACGGCGTCGCTGGTCCGAGACACGTTCAACGGACCCTATTTCCGGGTGTCCATCTCGGACGACGTAGTCGGCGTGGAGTTGGCCGGTGCGCTGAAGAACGTTCTGGCGATCGGGGCGGGGATGTCGGACGGACTCGGGTTCGGCGACAACACGAAGGGTGCGTTTCTAAGCCGCGGATTGATGGAGATGGCGCGGCTGGGGGCAGCCCTAGGGGCGCGGGCGGAGACCTTCCTTGGCCCCGCGGGGGTCGGGGACCTGTTCGCCACAGCGAGCAGTCAACTCTCTCGCAACTACCGTCTGGGTCGCGCCCTTGGGCAGGGAGCTTTGCTCACGGATGCGATTCACGAACTCGGCCAGGTCGCGGAAGGCGTCCCGACCAGCGAAGCCGTCGCGGGACTGGCGCGACGGAGCGGCGTCGAGATGCCGGTTTTCGCGGCCGTCGAAGGCGTCCTGAAGGCGAAAATCGGGCCCAAGCAGGCCGTCGCAATGCTGATGGACCGCATGGTCAAAATGGACGACTTCTTGTGAATCATGGATCGTGAGTAGAGAATGGTGAATCGAAGGAAGAGAGTCAGACCTTCTTTCCAGCGACTGCGGCTCCCGATTCACAAAGCAAAGCGGGCTCCGATTGCTCGGAACCCGCTTGGTTGTTGACTACTTGGCCGGATTTTCCGGACCGGAGTTAAAGGACGCGATCGCCGTTCTTCTTCTCCGCTACAAAAATACTTCCGGACCACCGAGGTTGTCTGAGGCCTACCATAACGCTATCTCCTTGGCGGTCGTCCCGCCTCCGAGTGGCGCCGGATCGAATCCGACGTCCTTCGATGGGTCAACTATGTCCGACACCAATAATTCAGGTCGAACACCTATTTATACGACTTTCGCGGAGACGAGGTTCGGGTCTGCGATAGAATTGGGCGACAATAAATCTGATGTCCTTGGGCCAAGAATTTCAGACCGAAGGCTACGCCGTCGCACGTGGTCTCTTCTCCTCTGCCGAGGTCGCGGAGTTCACCGCGCACTACGAGGCGATGCGCCTCCGAGGTGGCGACGGATGGGCCGAGGGCGGCGTTGACCTTGCGGCCGAGGAGCCACTCAAGCGTTATCCCCGCCTGTTGCAGCCCCACCGCGGGGATGAGCTCAGCATGCGCTTCATGCTCGATGCGCGCCTCCGGTCGGCGTTCGAGGAAATGCTGGGCGCGGAGCCATTCGGAGTCCAGACGATGGTCTATTTCAAGCCTCCCGGAGCGCGAGGCCAGGCCCTGCATCAGGATCAGCGTTATCTCGAGGTCCAGCCCGGGACATGTATCGCGGCATGGCTGGCGCTCGACGATTGCGACGACGAGAATGGGTGCCTGCAGGTCGTTCCGGGGAGCCAAAATCTGCCGATTCTCTGCCCAGTCAAGAGCGACACGGCGGTCAGCTTCACGACGGAGACGGTGCCGGTACCGCCCGGGTTGACTCCGGTTCCCGTGCACCTCAAGGCAGGAGACGTGCTGTTCTTCAATGGGGAGTTAATCCATGGTTCGGGTCCGAATCGGTCCGCGACCCGCTTCCGGCGGAGTCTGATCGGACACTACATTGTTGCCGAAGCCCAGCAAGTGGCCAAGTATTACTTCCCGGTGTATCGATTCGATGGATCGCAGGTGGAGATCGAGGTTTCTTCGGGGGGCGGAAAGTGCGGAACTTTGCACGAGGACGGCACGATCTCGTTGGGAGACACGATCGACGGCGCGTTGGCCGCTCACTAATTTTTCGCGAGAGGGTAGATTAGGAACCGCAATGCAAGCGTTGATCGAGAAACTGTTTCCGAATCTGACGATGGAAGAGCGATGGACCGAGCTCCTCGCCTACGGCGGAGCCGCGTGGTTCTGCGTACTGCTTGCGGCGGGCGGATTCATGCTCGGCCCGATCATGACGCCCTACAACAACGACCTGAATTTCCCGGGTCGGGCGCACTACAGCATTGAAGGTTCGGTGATCTGCTTCTTCCTCGGTGCGGTGATCAGCGGGACGCTTCTCGTCATTCGGGCTCGAGCCAAGAAGGCCGAATTGGTTCACGCCGAAGACTCACACGACGAGCACTAAGCCATTGCCGTCATGTTGAGCGGAAGACCGAGCCTTAGCGAGGGTCTGCAGTCGAAACATCCCGGTTCCCCGGGAGTTCAATTGGAATCGGGTCGTTGGGATCCGAGATTCTTCGACTGCGCAAGCCTCGCCTTGGCTCGCTTTCTCCGCTCAGAATGACGGGTCTATGGGTAGATCCGCCCTTTCCAGCGGGTCTGCCCCTTCAGCTTCCAGGCCAGCGACCGCAAGACGGTCACGCCCCCGATTGCGGTCAAGATCGGCATGAGCAGGATTGGCCAGACCGCCGCGCGGACCGTGGCCACCATCGCGACGCCGCTCCCGACGAACAGCCCGAGTGCCCAGGGCCATTGCGGACCTGCCCCGAGCCACCCGAAACTCACGACGAAGAAGAGGAATGAGAGGGTCACCGAGCCAGCGGCGGAACCGGTGATCTCGAACGAGTTCTTGCTCATCCCGTCCAGGGTCTCGCGCCAGTTGTCGTACATCTTCACCGCGAGTACCCCGCTGAGGTTGACGACGTCAACCGGTATCTGCTCCTTGGCGAGGAGACGGCCGATCACGACGTCCTCCATGATCTTGTCCTTGACCCGCTCGTTCGGCCAGAGCCGGGTGTAGACGGTCGCACGCCAGAGGTGGATCTGCCCGTTCTTAAATCGGTTGTGACCCCTGCCGGTGCGGGAGACGAGGCCGAACGGGTTGGTCGCGAGGAGGATCCAGCCGACCCAGCCGAGGAAAAGCGGCTCCACTCCGCGGCCAGGGAGCATTTGAGGGAAGCCGGTGATCATCCCAGTCTTGCCCGCATCCTTGGCGAGCTTCCGCATCGCTTGGAGGAACCCGGGTTTCGGGGTGACGTCGGCGTCGAGGAAGAGCCACCAGTCGGCGGGGGAGTCTTCGGCGGCGGCCCGGGCGAGGGCATCGCACGCGCGGTTCTTGCCGGTCCAGCCCTTGGGGAGTGGCTCGCTGGGGGAGATCACGGTGGCACCGAGGTCACGGGCGATCTGCCCTGTGCTGTCGGTCGACTCGTCGTCGAAGACGTAGATCCGGAGTTCGGGGCCGCCTTGATCGCGAAGGGCGGGGAGGAGGCGCTTGAGGTTCTCGGCCTCGTCTCGGGCGGGGATGAGAACGCAGATCTCGGGCCCGTCGCCCGGCTTGGGCCGTCGCATCAGGAGGAGGTTCAGCGTCGCGACGAAGGCAAACAGCCCATAAACGCCGACAATGACCCATCCCACGATGCCAGTTTAGCCGCCCCGCTTGACCTGACCGCCCCCGCCGCGCCATAATCTGAACCTGACTCGGGCGGTTAGCTCAGTGGTAGAGCACTACAATGACACTTCGGCAGCCAGAGGCTGCCTGTAGTGGTTCCGCTAATCCCCAGGCTCGAATCTACTCATTCTTGGGCTTGATGTCCTTCTCCAGCTAAGGAGAAATCACTTGAGTAGAGCAATACAATCCCCAAATTCTGGTGTCGAATTACGCACCAGCGATGTCATCAGGTTCGCCAAGGGCTGGGTCCTGGATGGCGAATATAGACGGCTGAGCAAGAAGACGATCGAGTTCCGTCAAAACATCACCACAAGGTTCACTTGGTGGCTCGGAACCTGTGGTCGCGAAGTCTGCGGTCCCCTTGAGATTAAGGAATTCATCCGATACCTTGGCGAGAGTCACCTTGAGCCTGGCGGTAGGTGGGGCAATCCCAAGCTGATTCAACCCCTCTTGACCGGTTCCCCTTAAAGTTTCCACCCTCGAATCATAGAATTCGGCTCCAAAATAGGAGACGAACATGGCAGCAAGGAAACGATATTCGGAGGAGCAGATCGTGAAGGTTCTGCAGGAGATCGATGCGGGGGCGAGCAT
>JBBQPZ010000016.1:0-77208 GCA_038216655.1 Fimbriimonadales bacterium | reverse complement strand
GAGCCACAAAACGCAAACGCTCTTCCATCACCGAACACTCCTTCCAGGGCACAACTTCTCTCCCTTGACCCCCGAGGGCCAGAGATGAGGTGTAACCCATGTGTCCGGAACGATCTGTTACCTATCTGTCAGAACGCTCATAAGTTCAAATTACGCGCTGAGCGTGCTCAAGCTCCCGCAACCGAGACCTCCAAAGCCCCGGATTGAACCCTATCTTGAACCCTATCTTCGGTAATCATGCCGCGTAGGAGTTCAACCGCGGCTACCTTCGTGTCCATACGCGAGCGCGCATACACCTTCATGGTCGTTCTCGGATCGGCATGACGTGCCAGTTCCTGGACGGTCCTGACATCAGCGCCGCTTTCGAGGAGCAAGGAAACGAAGCTTCCTCGCAGGTCATGGAGTCGCATCGCACCATCGATCTTGTTCCGCTTGCACCATTGCTTCCAGTCTCGTGAGAGATTGCTTGGATTGATGGGCAAGCCCGACTCGGTGGTGAACACGAATTCCGATCTCCTCGGCTGGCTTTGGATTGTGTCCTCAGCTTCCGGGGTGAGCGGAATGATTGCTCGACTTTCGGGAGTCTTCGGCAGGGTCTCAAGGACACCTCCGCGAACGGCTGCAAGTGACCGCCTTATGACGATCCTGCCGTCGCTCACGTCTTCCCACTTTAGCCCGCAAAGCTCACCTCGCCGCATGCCCGTGTGGGCTGCGAGCAAGATCATTGCCGACATTCGGTCCGTGGGATTCAGAAGCCGGATCGCTTCTTCAGGACTGAGAGTCCTGTTTTCGCGGGTCTGGACTCCCGGGTACCTCGTTCCGTTTGAAGGGGTCTGACTCGATCAGCTCGTCGCCTTAACTGCGTGGGAAGCCCTGATCGAAAGGGCAAACCTGCAGGAGGGACAAAGAGTGCTCATTCACGCCGGGTCCGGTGGCGTTGGCAGCATAGCCATCCAATTGGCAAAGCATTTCGGTGCAACTGTCGCCACGACCACGAGCGCCGACAACATAGATTGGGGGAAGGGGCTCGGCGCGGACTTAGTCATCGATTACCGAAAGGATGACTTCGAGACAATCGTGCGGGACTACGACGTCGTCTTGGACAGCCTTGCCGGAAAGACACTCGAGAAGTCGCTGAGAGTGCTAAGACCTGGAGGAAAACTCATCGGCATAGCAGGCCCTCCTGATCCGGCTTTTGCGAAAGAAATTGGCGCGGGCGGAATCATGAGGCTGGTCATGGGGTTGCTCAGCCTCAAAATTCGGAAACGAGCTATGGCTCGTAAAGTAACTTATTCCTTCTTGTTCATGAGGTCCAGCGGTGACCAGTTGAGTCAGATCACTTCCCTGATCGACTCCGGATTCATGCGCCCCATCATTGATCGGATCTTCTCGTTTGAAGAAACCGGGAATGCTTTGGCTTACGTCGAAAAGGGACGGAGCAAGGGGAAGGTCGTCATCAAGTTAAAATGATGGCAGTCAAGCTCATACGTTCCGGTTCAAATCTTGAACCCTATTTTGCACCCTATCGTTGGGCGGAAGGGGGTTCAACGGGGGCACATCGAGTGCATTTTGAATCTGGGAGCAGACGGTGAACGGACGTAGATGACGATGACAATGTAGGGATCACAATCAGGTCTGCTCTCTTCAATAACCTTGGAAAGTGAGTAGGAGATGCACGGTTGTCGCGACCCCATGCGCCCCGTCACGCACGAAGCCTTGCTGCACCTCCGGGGTGTCCCGGAGATCGGCCGCGACAGCCGTCGGTCACCGAATTTGCGAAGAGTTACTTCTTCGCGAACCCAATATGAAAGGGCTGGGGTGCGGTCACCGAGCCATTCGGGGTCACCATGCCATTGGGGCCGATTGAGAATTGCGAGACCGATCCCGTCGTGACATTGTTGACGAAGAGGAACTTGCCTGACGGATCGACTCCGTTCGTATACGAACCAACGACGCCGGGGACGTATGAGGGCGTCAGGGCTTGGAGACTTCCGTTGGCAAAGGCATACTGAGATATGGCCGCTCCGGGATTGCCGCCATTGTAACAAGAGGCGTACGCGAACGCGCCATCCGGCGTAAAGCAGAAGCCAATCGGCTGAATGGCGGCGGTGAAGATGGTCGAGGGTGCCGAGAGCGACCCATCCACCTGAACGGTGTAGCTCGTAACGAAGGTGCCCCCGCCGGGCACGATCAGGTGCGTCCCATCCGGCGAGAAGACCGCTGCGTAAGGAGTGCCGATACTGTACGTGGGAGTCGGAAGGGCCGCGAGCTGGCCGTCAGGCCCAACCGCGTAGCCAGCTAGCTTGTTCGAGGTGTAGCAAGCTACGTACACGTACTTGCCGTCCGGCGAAATCCCAAGTTGAAAGGGATCATGGGGCGTGGCGATCGTTGGCGTGGTGAGCGGGGTTAAGTGGCCGTCGGTCGCAACTGAGTATTCGCTAACCGTGTCAGCCAGGTCGTTGGCGACGAATACGAACTTGTTGTCCGGGGTGATCACGATCGACTCGGGCCGGCTGCCGCAAGTCACATCCGCGCCGAGGGAGATCAGGGCTCCGTTTGGACCAACGGAGAATTGGGAGATCGAGGAGTGATTCTCGTTGGTGATGTAGGCGAATTTGTTGTCCGATGACACGACAATGCCGGCGGAACTGGGGGTCGCCACCGTCGGTGGGCTCAGTGGAGTGAGCTGGCCGTTCTTGCTAACGCTAAATTGGTATGTCGCGTCGAAGGTTGTCACGTAGGCATATTCAGCGAGCGAGGCCGTGCCTGAACTTGCGCTGCTCCCTCCGCATCCCGCCGCGCTTCCAAGGATCAAAGTGGCAAATCCCAGTGAGATGCCGGGGAAGCGGGAGCGGATGTGGGACAATGTTATCGATTTCATTTGGGTGGAGTTCACCCGCCAAACAATGGAGTTGCCCGATCTGTCACGCGACTGTCACGATCTTGTTGCATCGAAGCCGAGCACGGATTAACCCGAACTAAGGTCGATGCTGAGGGCATCGGACGCCTAGACGGGCAGTATTCAGGAGAGCAGATCGCCTCTGAGCGAGCCATGGAGAAACCGCTTGTCAAGCGATGGAGATTGGAACTATTCGGCCGCCCTCGGTTGGTGGGGCCGGATACATCGATTGACACCTTCGTAACACGCCGAAGCATGTATTTGCTCGCTCGCACCGCCATCGCGTATCGGAAACAGATCACCCGAGCCGATGCAGCAGACGCCCTATGGCCAGACGATTTTTACGATGCCACCCGGCTGCGCCTGAGGCAGGAACTTGCTCGTCTGCGACGAACGCTCGGATCGGGGCGTGACCTAGTCAAAGTGAATGCGGAATGGATCCAGGTCGACACTTCCGATCTGGTAACTGACATCGATGAATTCAAGGATGCCTGCCGGCGCGCTCAATCTGAGCCGGAACAACGGCATGAGCACCTACGCAAAGCAGTGGAGCTGGGGAGTGAACCGTTCTTAGAGGGCGCGGACGAGGATTGGATTCTCTTGGAGCGCTCCTCCCTCCAAGACCTGCTCTATGCGAGCTACGTTGGGCTGGCTGAGGAGCTTGCGGCTCGTTCCGAGTTTGAAGAGTCTCTCGCGACCTCACGCCTAGCGATTGAGCTGAGGCCGACGCAGGAACCCGCCCGCTTAGTTGCCGTGCGGACTCTCCAGCACCTCGGCAGGAGCCAGGAAGCGGCGACCTGCTTGGAGGAACTGGAAAGAAACGCGCGAGCCACTGGGCTGGGCCCGTCGCGAAAGGTCAGCGAGCTTCGGAATTCGGCGCCGTCAGCAAGTACGCCTGCGGTCGACATCCTTCGTTTCCGAATCCCGCAGCCGGTCGATCCGATCTTTGGCCGCGAATCCGAATTGACCGAAACTGTCCAAAGGCTGCAGCCGAGGCCCCGTGAACGCCGCCTATTAACCCTGCTGGGGCCAGGGGGCATAGGCAAGACCCGACTCTTGCAGGAGGCCGCGCAGCGCTTGTCCACGGACTATGCTGGTCGAGCGGCCTATGTTGATTTATCGAGCGTCGAAGACATCCAACTCGTGCCGTTGGCCATCCTTGGTGAGTTGAAGGCTGACACGGGGCCCAGTGCCGACCCTATGAAGCAGTTGTTGGGCTTGTTGCCGAAGGTCCCAATCCTTCTCGCACTAGATGGTTTAGAGCAATTGGGCAGTTCCATGGGCGAGTGGATTCGCCATCTGCTAGAAAGCTGTCCCGAACTGAGAATCGTGGCGACCAGCCGGACGGCGCTCAATATTCCAGGCGAGCAGCGTCTAACCCTTGGCCCGCTTTTCGTTCCCGGCGACCACGATAGTTGGGAAGCCGCAAGTCGCACTCCAGCGGTGCGCCTCTTCCTTGATACCGCCTCGCAGCACAACGTCCAACTGAATGCAGGTCAAGGAGAGTACGACCGAATTCTCTCGATCATACGGCGACTCGAAGGCATTCCCCTCTCCATCCAGTTGGCGGCCTCAAGACTCCGGATGCTTGATCTGGAGCAACTCGATACCCTACTCGAGCGTGGCCTCGATGTATTGGAGAACCGGCGAATCAACGCACCAGCGCGGCACCAGTCGATTCGTCGCGCCATCGAAAGTAGTTTTTCGAGTCTCCCTAGCGACATCCAGCGGGCGCTCGCCAGCCTGTCGATCTTCCGTGGCGGATGGACACTCGACAGCGCGAAGGAGGTGTGCGGCCTTGAAGAACCGATCCAGGCCATGGAGGTGCTGCTTGACGCATCGATGGCCTATGTCGCTCACGAGGGGCCGAGAATGCGGTTCGCAATGCTTGAAACCATTCGAACTTTCGCCCGGGACAGTTTGGGAGTGCAAGAGATGCTCACTCTGCAAAGACGCCATGCGGATTGGGTCTATTCAATGGCCGAGAAGGCGTACGTCGAATACGTAACTCAGGACGACCTTAAGTTCTTCGACATCCTTGAGCTCGAACAAGACAATGTGCGAGAAGCACTTCGGTTCGCTCTCGACAATGATCCCGATCTGGCCGTCAAATTTGGTGCATCCCTCGGGTTCTTTTGGCGATACCGAAGCAACGGATTTGAAGGAAGGCGCTTCTACCAAGAGCTATTCGAACGGCACGGTGATCGTGAAGCAGACACTCTGTTGGCCCGCGCGGCCTTCGGTAGGGCGATCATCGGTGTGATGTTCTCCGAAGATGACGATGCTCGGCATCGGGAGTACGAAGCCATCTGTCTTAAGGTGGGCCTACCCGCGGAAGCGGCGAAGATGAAGGTGTTTCAGGCGATAAATGCCCAGAATGCTCAACTTTATGATGAGTCGGCGGCGAGGTTCAAGGAAGCTGCCGCCTTATTGGGCGAAGACCCAAGTCCATGCGATCTGGCCATTCTGCAGACCTGGCAGGCATTCTGCTTCTATCACCAAGGTCTTTGCGAGGCGGCAATCCCACTGCTGAACAGCGCAGTCGCTGCGTTTGACGAGGCCCGCGAAGTCTTTCATGTGACGCGTTCTCGATGTTGGCTTGCCATGACTGCCTTGGATTTGGAGTCTTTCGATGTTGCAAAGGACGCTCTTGACGGACTCATGGAACGGGTGGTCCGGGCCAACTTCTTACCGATGGTTCCGATCATTCATTCCGCCGAGGGCCGTCTCGCCCTTGGGCTGGGTCATCTTGAGGATGCAAGACGATTATTTGAGAAGAGCCTTGCCGCCTGGCGCATTCGCCAAGTTCCTTTTCAGAGTGCCCATCAGCAACTTCTGTTGGGCAAAACCCATCTCCTGCTCGGCGACTTCGAGGCCGGTGAAGAGAGCCTAAGAAATGCGGTGAGAGAATGGTGGGGCGCTGGCTATAAGCTCGCCTCGGCCCTTGGACTTCTCTACTTGGGAGTCGCGATGCGAGAGCGCGGTGACGAGCGAAATTCGGCGATGCTCCATTCAGCCCTACGGTTCATTCACGACAGCAAAGCGAGGTTCTCTCGGACGGAGCAACTGTTCATCGACCAAGTTGCTGGCATGATGACATCCTCAGAACTCGAAGTTCCGCACGAGTCCAGTCTCGAATCGCAGGTTCGACAAATACTGGCTAACGCAGTCAGAGCTTGATCGCTGACCTTCACGTGCTCAGCACATGACACCCTGGAGGCATCTTGCCGTAAACTCAGGCATGGCTTTGGCTTCATCGCAAAAACTAGCTGGGATCGCCACATTTCTCATCCCCTTGCTGGCAAGTGCGCCGAGCCAAGATCCAAGCGGCGACGACTTCTCAAAAGCTCGGCAATTTCTGTACGACTATGCCAAAAGGCGTCGCCCGGGGGCTCGTTCAACAACAAGTGGATCCCGATGTCCGGTGGCGCAGGCTTTCCCGCCAAACCCTACTTCTCCGTCGGGTTTAGGCTCGCCGACGGTTCAGGTGCCAGCGCAGAAGTGGATGTGAATACGGGTGAGGTGAGGAATTACCGCCCCACCTTAACCTTGCTCGCCTCGTCGATATCCCCGGACTTAACAAAGTTGGCCAATCGCGCAAAGGAAATGCTCGAAAAGGACGGCGTGAAAACCGCCTTAACATTGTTTAACGTTCAAACGACGGGAGCGGGGCCAAGAGAGTTCGTATTCGAGGATTCCGAAGCGTACAAATATGTAATCCATATCGATTCGGTGACCGGGAAACGTGTCATGTTACCGATTCGACCGGGCGCTGTCCAAGTACAAGAAACTCCTTGCCACCTTGGGCGCGAAATTGCCTCTTCGCCTTCCTCTGCTGCCCTTTAACGCCACCGGAAAGCCCTCGTCCCTATATCTCGTCGATGCAACCGATACCGAATACGATATCTTTCAGGATCCTGGAAAGGGGACGATTCTTGGAATCGAGTTTAACCCTCACGAGACTAACCTTTCGGTGAACCACACGCAAGCGACCCGATCCGACGAGGCCCGGATCAAGCGCGTGCTGCGAATTCTTGGGACTGGTCCTTACGTGCTCAGTCGGTGCCCTTACGAGTGCGAAGGCTCTCTGCTGGTTTACTTCGCCGCATCAAAGTTTGGCCATCCTTTTTTTGAGCGAGGAGGCTCTGTTCGGCTGGAAAGGAAGTCGCAACGACTCCTCGCCTACCGAGCGCCTTTCCCGCCCGACCTACCGGATGTGAACGCAAGCCGCCCCGCGATCACGGGTCCCGCCGTCGTCGCGCGGGCGAAGGTCATCCTCGACGGCTGGATGCAGGAACTCACCGCAAGCACAAAATGCCCTCACTCCTGGGCATCGCTCGGCGAACCTACTCTGGGATACTTCGTACCAAAAGGCTCTCCTACCGCACGGCTGGTTGGATTCAAAGCGTGATGATCCAACGCCAGACCCCGATGGCGCTCCAGGGAGGTAGTGACGGGATATATATCGATGCCATAAGCATCATCGGCGTCGGCAACGGCGACCCCACCAGCCATGAGCCCGAGAAGGGGAACCGGCGCAGCCTGTTCAACGGACTTGCGCAAGTGATCCTGCAAAGTCGGCGAGGAGAAACGGGAAAACTGATTCTGCGTGCCAAAGCCGCGAACCTCAAGTCCGCGGAGGTCCACGATCGAGTTGAGAGCCAGAGCTTTCCCGCATGCAGTGGCGGACCGCTAGCCGACGGGGGCAATTCCCCCATCCTCACCGCGGGCTTCTTTTCGAATTTGTAGGGGTGCCATCAAAGACGCATTGGGGCTCCCAGATACCTTCACTTCACTGGATAGAGTGCGACCATCCGCACGGCGCCAGCGGGGACGGTGAGTTGGATGTTCGAACCCGTTCGAACCAGCGAACCTCCCGCCATCCACTCCTCGATCCGAACATCCGGCCAGGGGAATTGGAGAGTCACGCTTTCGGCCTGAGTGTAATCCGTCGGCAACACACCGTGCTGAGGTTTCGTCACGCCTTTGTTGTTGAAGAGCCCCACGAGCCATCCGCCGTCGGGCAGTCGCCCGAGCGTCCATTCGACGTCGCCATGCACTCGGATCGGCGTCAGACCCTGGACAAGATGCTGCAACAATTGGCCTAGGAAAGGAACGGGCCGGTTATCGAGACCCAATCCAAGCGGAACGGCAATCGCGACCACCTGACCTTTTCCCACCCTGTTCAGCACCGCCATCGGCGCTCCCGAGGGTGCCCTTGCCAACACTCGTCCGCCGGACAGAGAGCCAAATTGGTATCGGCCCGAGGGCGATTCGGTCTTGCCCAGCCAGCGGTAGCCGCTCGCTTCGTTCAGAGAGCCCGAAGACGTGAGACCGAGGCCGGACGGGAATGAGCCGCTGAACTGGTTGGCACTCGCCACCAGGGTGCCCCCCTGTTCGACGTATTTGCGCAGAGCCTCTGCCCACTCTCCATCGAGGGTGACTTCACCGGCGGCGATGACGACGGGGTAGGCATTCAGAATTCCCGTGCGCCCGGGCGCGGTGACGATGACATCGAATAGATCTCCAAAGATTCCGTTCACGAACGTTTGTCGAATGGCACTCGCAGGCTCATTCTGAGTTTCGGGGGCTGGGTAAAAAGCGACATCAAACCAGCCTCGAATGGCGGCCTCGTGACGATCAGGACTCAACACTTTCGGATTCCATGTAGGGTCGAGCCCAAACGCCCCGGGTTGAAAGCGCTCCTGCGACCAGCCGTGCGCTTGATCAAGGAGAAACGCAACAGGGGTGAACTGGACGGATCGCGGATGGCTGCCGGTCACCTTCTGAACGGCCTGGGCTACCTTGCCTTTGGGGGAAAGCTGAACGGGATAGCCATCTCCCGCTGAATTGCCCCCCGGCTTCCAGAAGATGTCGATCCCTTGCTCGTTGTAGAAAGCGGATGCTCCGGCGAGATACCAAAGGAGATAGTCCTTGAGCAGCCAGTTCGTGCCCGCCCCCGCCCAAGCGTCGTACTGGTTGTCGAGAATGTATCTCGAAGAGGCGGGATAGAAATAGCTCTCCCGGGAGAACATCGTCGCGGAGTCGCCGAGGTTGGCCGACTGGTAATCGACCAGTTCAGCGCCGAATTGCCGCGCGGCTCCACGTAGGAAGGCAAGCCGCCGCGCTAGAGTTGGGCTGTTGCCCGTGTTTTCGTGGCCGATCCGTCGAACCCCCCAGGAGCATAGAGCGTGGCAGAGGGCCTCGTTGTTCGACGACAGACAGGAAACCACGTCGGCCCAAGCATCTTCGGGTTTGAGGGGGCTGCCGAAATAGTCACTGAACTTCGCCACCGTCGCGGCGGTGTTAAATTTCTTCAGGGCGGCCAGAACGTCTCCCCGACTCTTAGCAGTACGTACCGCCGACTCCAAGCCCTTCTCGTCCACGTTTGCGTAGGCCAGGTTTTCGCCGGCGATAAATCCGCCGAACTGCTTGCGATGCCGTTCCAGATTCGCACGCATGGCCTTTCGATCCGCTCCGGTGGGCCATTGGGGCTCCCCATAATTGAGGAGGATCGCGAAAGGGCGGTCCGGGTTACGCGCGAGCCAGTCAAGAAAGGGCGATCCGCTCGCGAAGGCGCTCGGATAGTTGGGGATATGCCAAACGGGCCCACTCGATAGGTCGCTGTAAACGGGGGGCCTCGCCCCCTTAAATGTGGACAGGAAGTCCTTCAGGAGTGGAGGATCTACGCTGAACGGACTGTCGACCCGCTCCGGTAGCGGTTTCTTCAATTCGTCTGACCACTGCGGGCCGACATTCCAGAGGAATTTCGGTGGGGTACCCGATGCGGGGCTTAAATTCGGCATCCGGCTCTTGACGAAGGGCTCCACATCCGGCATGCCGGACCGCCTCATTTCGACAAGCGGTGACCACGAACCGAATAGAGGCTTGTCCCGACCGGATGGACGGTAAGTTACGTCGCTCGTAAGGCAGAGGCAGTCGACACACCGGCGTGCGCCCGTCGGACCGGTCGTGGCGATTTCAAGGGTCGCAGGTCCTTCCTGGAGCGGGCAGGTGGCCGAGTCCCAGCCATACGCCCAATCCCACAGCAACTTCATCGGATCGAGCTCATCCACGACGGGCATAAGACCAAAGTGAAAGGCTTGGGATTTTGTGCCCTGCCGCACGCCTACGAGGAACTCCTCGTTCTTTGCGCGATAGTCGGCGTAGCGCACCCAAAGGCGATAGCTCCCGCCTGCGGGGACAACAATGCTCCGCGACACCGCGACTCCGGCAGGTTCGTCCGCCCTCGCGGCGATGGACAGGAATTCGCTCTCGCCTCCCTGGGTCCATGCCGCTGCCGCCTCGGGGCCAGCGAGCGACCAAGAGCCACGCGTCTGCTGTGCCTCGGCCATGAAGGAGAAATTAGATCCCTTCAGCGGCCCGAACGACTCCGCCTCGACCCAAACGGACTCAGGGGACATCGATGCTAATAGGATCAACCCTAGCGAGAGCATGATTGATTATCCGACAAGGCGGACCCTCATCCGGGCTCGCACGAACCTTGGCCAGTACAACCTCGCGTCGCGGGCGACTTCCCAGAAGTCCGTTGAGTTCAACCAGGTAGCCAAGCACAATCTCGCCCCCGTTTGTTGGCACTGCCGGTGTGATGAGCAATATCTTGCAACTTCCATTGAACTACTATCCTGCCAGAGGAAGAATGCGATACCTCTTAACGCTCGCCTTCATTCTCGCCTCGGTCCTCGCCATTGCCGACGATGAGCCAGGTCATCCAAGCCGTGGCTCCGCCTTCCGAAGCGGGGGGCGGCAGTCTTGGCGTGGGGTTTCGACACCCTTGAACTGGAGCGAATTTGGGCCTCCGCGCATGCCGAGAACCACCGGTCAAAGGGAGTGCTGAAGAAGCTCGGGCTGCGTCCCCAACCATCACCGTTGGAACCGACGTTCGCGATTTCGAAGGCGGAATGGCGAGATTGCCCAACCGCTCCTGGCTCCGTGACTTGAGATCCGGCCCGAAGAAAAGTGTCCCTCGATCCGCGCGGACCGGGCCCGTCTTACGTTGTCTTGCGCCTGACTCGTAAGGTGTGAAGACCCGCCATGACAAAGATCATCAAGCCATCTCAACCCGATCAGCGACTCCTTGGCCGTCGTGAGCTTCTCCTCACTGCCGGAGGCTTTCTCCTCTCGCTGGGTCCACTTAGCTTGATCGGCTGCGGCGGCGGGGGAATTGGCGGGGGAGGGAAGATGGTGCAAATTGCTGGCACCCTCGGCCTTCCCGCCGGATTCGGGATCCCGGTCGATCAACTGATTGTGGTCGCCGGAGTCGCGGTGAACCCAACAGTCGCTCCGAACACGTTTGCGGCCAAGATCAGCGCGAACTCGCCGTCGCTCGCGAGCATGCAGGACGGCTCAGGCAACGGCGTCATGTTCGCATTCTTGGACCCAACGAACCCAAGCAATGTCATCAACCCCCTCTCTACCGCGGTCGCTTTGATGTACTTCATGCTGGGTGCGTACACATTGCCGCCCGCGGCGACGGCCCAACTTCTCTCGCTGCTCGCCGCCGAGCCGACCGTCATCGACCTGGGGCAGGTTATTGCCACGCGGCTAGCTGCCGATCCCCTCGCGATCGTCCACGGGGATGCGCAGATCTCCGCTGCCCTGCAAACCGCGTACAACGAGATCGTCCCATCGGGGCAGGGGCGACCGGTTTCCGCTGCCGTGGGAGTCCCCATGGCCAACTCATTGGCCGAGCTTCTGGTTCAGCCGACGGGAATCGTGAGTGGCACCGAGGTTGTCCAAGTCTCGGCTCCACTCTCGGTTCAAGTGACGAACCACTACCGGTGTCGCAGGAAGGTCTTTGTGTACAAGACGGGCACCCAGCCCTCCGGCGGAGCGGCCACCATGTTCCCGAAGGTTGAATCGTTTGCCGGTCCGATAAGTCTTCCCACGACCCAGAGCCTGAGTATCTTCAGCGCGATCGAAGATCTCTTTACGGGACAGGCGCCGTTCAACCCAGTTTCGACCGCGCCGATCAAGTTCGAGCTTGACCAGGGCGCGACGAAGACGTTCTACGAGATCGTCGTCTTGAGCTCGTCGGAGAACGTGGAGGATCCTAGTTTCTATGGTGAGGCGCGGTACATCGATCAGGTCCCGCTCTTCCGGTCGACCCGGATCGCCCTGAACATCCTCTCCGCGACGGTCGATCTCCTTTTCAGCGTCGTCCTCGAAGTCTTGGGTGTGAAGCAAATCATCGGTAATGCCGATGTAGTCGAGCAAGCCGCACTCAACGTCGCTCAGATTCAGGACCTCGTCTGGCAGGAAGCCTATGCACTTGCTCAGCAGGGTCACTATGGCGACGCACTGGCCAAGCAGCTTACGCGCCTAAAGGACAGCAGCCTCGTTCGCCAGGATCTGTTCAAGGCGCTCGCTCCATTGCTGAAGGCGGGGGAGAGAGCCGCGCTTGAAGCAGGGGAAAGGGGAGCGGCGAGTGTGGCGTACCTGGCGGCGATCACGGCGTTGGAGACCATCCTCGCCGCCACCACCGCCTTGCTTACGGCGGGCGACATCGGTGCGGTCCTTCACGACCTCATCGCGGCCGACACGGGGGAGCTCTGGGCGGCGACCGCTTTTGTTCCTTCATTCGGACTAAGTCCAGCGACCGCGTCGATCTCGGCGGGGCAGCGAGTCATGTTTACCATCACCCCGCCGATCGGGTTTATCGATGGCGACATCGAATACCACTGGACCCAGACCTCCAACCTGGGAACGCTGTCTTCAAGTGACGGTTTGGTCGGGCCGTCGATCATCACCGTGGGATCGCACGCGACCGTCGATCTCGTGACGACGGGAGGCGATTTGGGGGTGATCACAGTGAAGGTCATCGCCTACGTCAAGAACCCCGATGGCTCAAAGACCCGGCTCGACCAGGCCACATCGAAGGTGACGATCACGCCCTACGCGCCCACGGGCACCGTGATGTTCATCAAGTACAAGCCCGGAGACCATGGCCACTTCGTTCTCCTTGCTTTTGCCACATTCGCTCTACAGCAGGGCAAAACTCAATATCAGATCGCGTACGAAGGGGGAGCCAATCCCCAGGGCATCCTACGGCAGAACGTGATCGACCAAGGGGCACCGGTTGTTGACCAGATGGCGGACGAAGACATCAGCACCCTTGTGCCCTATACCGGCACGCGTTACTTCAACTTTGGCGGCGGGATGATCGGATACCTCGCCGACGGAAACTGGTTCGAACCGAACATTCCCATCGGGCAATATCAAGCGGTGCTGGACTCCGAGACCGCGGCCATGATCTCCTACGATCTGGTTGTGAAAGCCACGTAGCCATCGATGATTAGTAAGCAAGGGTGTTCAAAATAGTAGACGATAATGTAGACATCCCTTATAATAGAGCGCATGGAACTCGCCGACGCCCTTCTCGATTCTTGGGATCGCCAATGCCGGATCGTCACCTCGGTCATGACCCTCATCAGCGAGGAGAACCGTCACTTTAAGCCCTCCGAGGACGGGATGTCCCTCGATCGCCAACTCACACATATGCACAATACGCGAAAGTTCTTCATGTCGCAGGTCGCGCCGGCGCAGGCGGCGGGATTGGGGAGCGCATACGCCGACAAAGAGGGCACGCCGATCGCGGATTTGGACGCGATCAAGGCCTGCGTCGAGGCGAGCGGGATTGCAGTTCGCGCGGCGGTGAAGGAAGGGCTGGAGAACGGCGGGCCGATGGCGAGCGAGCACGTCACCTACGACAACGCGGTGATGTTCCTGCAGCACATGGTGTGGCACGACGGCTGGCATGTGGGGCTCGTCTTCCTCGCGCTTCGCCTCAACGGCCAGGAGCCGCCTGAGGAGTGGGAGGAGCCGAACGTCTGGGGTCTTTGGCGCACCGAGACGTGGTGAAGCTGTCTAAAGCGGATGTTCGTCGCGCCTTTGTGCGGCATCACTTTGCCCCTTGCGCAACTCAAGAGGCTTGCTTTGACCGGCTGCGAAGCATCCAGTTCGACCCGATCGCGCCGGTCGGGTGCAACCACGACCTCGTGCTCCAAGCGCGGTTGGCGGGTTACAAGATCGGGGACTGGCAGAAACTTGCCTACGAGGATCGGCACATCTACGACGGCTGGGACAAGATGGCGTCGCTGGTGCCGTTCTCGGGTTGGCCGCTGCGACGATATATTTCCGAAGTGGGGCGACGGTCTTTCGAGAAGAAGATATTCGAGGACCACAAGAACGCGGTCGAGCTGGTACTCAAGGAGATCACCGACCGCGGTCCGATGATGCCAAAGGATTTCGAGTTCCAGCAGCGCCGCGAGGAATGGAAAGGATCGTGGTTTGGACCGAGCGTGACCAAGCAGACCCTACGCGCGCTATGGCACTCGGGCATGATCATGACGTCGGGACGCAAGAGCGGACAGCACCTTTATGATCTCACCGAACGCGTGGTCCCTCAGCATCTTCGCGACGAGCCCATTCTGGAGGCGAAGGATGCGATTCGGGAGCTCGTCATGGAGCGGCATCGGGCGATGGGAATTGTCCGACCCTCGGCTCCGCCTGAAGTGTGGTCGTACACCGTCTTGATGTATGACAAGCGGGACGCGTTGGCCGAGCTTGTCAAGCGTGGCGACATCCTTCCGGTGGAAGTTGAGGGGGTCAAGGCAAACGTGACGCCGCAGTTCCTTGCGCTTCTGGACGAGCCCTCGATCGAGCCCCGTGCCAAATTCATCGCACCCCTCGATCCATTTATGTGGGATCGAAAGATGATCGCCCACCTGTTCGGCTTTGACTACATCTGGGAAATCTACACCCCCTTGGCCAAACGCAAGTGGGGCTACTACGTCCTGCCCGTGCTCTTCGGGGACGAACTGGTGGCGCGCGCGGAGTTTTGGAACCGGGACGGGGCTCTTGAATTGCGGGAGTGGCACTTTGAGTCGAAGCCGCCCGTCGCCGCGTTCTGGCCCGCGTTGGAGGCGGCGGTCAGAGAGTTGATGGCCTACGGCTCGGCGAGCAAGTCGGTAGTCAGGGAACACATCGACCCGAAGGTGCGAGGTCTATTCCTCGGCATCTGATCGTCGATCCGACTCCTGCCATGCGTTGGCTATCTGCCGTATGGACGGAGCACGTGAGCGACACGCAGCATGCCAAGTAGCTTCCTACAAGGCTGGTGCGAGCCCCTCGTAGCGCACGTTCCAGCGCCCGTTCTTCGGGAAACCTGGTGCCTGGGTCTTGGGAGATCCGTCCCAGCCTTGCGCCATCATGGCGACCGCGTACAACAGCCCGCCGTTGGCGGGGAAGTAGGGGAAGGGGCCGCCGGTGGCGAGGCCTCGGGCGTCGAATTGGAAACCCGCTGCCGGGTGCATGAGGAGATCAATCGCGCGATCGGGCTCGCCAAGTCGCGCCGCACACATCGCGAGCATCGGGAAGTCCCAGCCCCAGGTGTGGTTGAAGTCCCAGGTCGCCATGACCTTGTCGAGAGTGCGGCGCATTGACGCCTTGTTCACACCGTCGCCGGGGAGGAGGCCGTAAGCGCCGGTGAGGGCTGGATGTTCGAAGTTGAACTTGGTCCACATGTCCCTGACTCCTTCGTGGAGCAGATATAGGCCATTCTCGGTAGGCAAAGGAGACAGCCCCTTCAGGACCTTGTCCCACACGGGAACCCGGGCTAGGTCCAGGCGCTCGCGCCAGAGCTGTGCGGTGCGTAGGCCGAACCGCCAGTATCCAAGTTCAAAGGTCGGGTTCAGCGCGGTCTTCACCGTAGCGTTCTCCGAGACGACCTGCAGCGGCGGGCCGAGCACATACCGGTTCGTTGCCCTGTCGAAGAACGCGTAGGAAGACATGAAGTCGGCGGTGGCGTCAACGACGGGCTTCCACTTCAGGAGGGTCTGCCGGGTCGGGTGAGCGCGGTAGTCCAACTCGGCGAAGAAGATCGGGTGCGGCTGCTGCCAGATGAGCAACGCGTGAATCTCGTGTGGCCACTCACGCAGGTTCGGACCGATGCACTTGGGCCAGCGTGCTCCGAGGTATCCCTCGCTCTTGGCGAGCTTGGTCGAGGTGGCCAGGAGCTTGTTGTAGATGTCCAGACTCGGGTTCGCTTCGGGCCAGCGATTCCAGAGTCCCCAGTGAGCGGCGTGCCACCAGAGCATCTCCATGTGCCACCGCCCGAACCAGCCATTGTTCACGAGTCCGCTCTCCTGAGGCGGATATGAGCCCGCCTCGTTGACCTTCATCAAGTACTGAGAGAGGACGAGGCGGCGCTCGAGCTCCTTCCAACGCGGGTCGGTGCTGCCGGAGAGATCGATCGCCCCACCGCTTTTCCAGTATTGCGGCCAGCCTTGACGGCTGGCCTCGATAACCTGCCCGGCGTCGGGCAGGCTCTTGGCGAAGGCCGCAGGGGCGAACGTACAGGAGAAGGCAAGCTCTGATCCCGCCGGTCTCAGAACGATTCGGTGGCGGTTGGGATCGGCATCAAGCCGAAGGTCTTCGTTTTCACCGACCTCGGCGGTCTTCGTCACTGCCGATATGCGGTAGGTGACCCGCAAGGTCTTGCGCACCTGAAGGTACGGATCCTCCTTTGTGAGGTCGTTTGTGGCGCGGACGGACAGTTCGCCATTGGAGATTAATGGGCGCAGACTGTCCGTGACGTCTACCCACCTGTCGCGGGCACCGTACTCCGCCTTCAGAAGCTCGAGCTTGGCGCCCGAGTAGTGGGGCATTTGAAGCGCGACCGACCCGCTCCAAGTGAGGCCGACGTGATAGGTCAGCTCATCCATGTGCCGGGAGAAGGAAGCGCTGTGGGATTTGGGAGGGGAAGTGAGGTCGAAGTGCCCCGGGCGGCTCCAGTCCCCGATGAAGTTTGCGAAGCCGGCGGGATTGTTACCCGGGCAGGAGAGGAAAACGGCAAGACGTCCTTCCTTGACCAGCGGCGATTCGATCCGAGCCGCGACGGAGTCGACCTTCGGATCGGCGGCGGTGACGACGCTGACGGATTCGCCCTCGATCTCGAAGCGACTCGTGACAAGACCGGTCCAAAGATCAAGCGTCTGCTTGGGATTTCGAAGGTCAGCCACTTCTGCCTCGGAGCCATCCCGCTTGGTCAGGATCAGCCCGATACGGCCCAGGTTGATGGCGTGCGGACTCGCCGCCAACCACTCGGAAATTACCGGGTGGCTCGGGTCGGGCATCGGGTAGCGGACGGGACGGCCGTGCGTGTCCCAGACCTGGCCCTGGAAATCCTCGATCTTCGTTCCCGCGGGGACCGGACCGTTGTGATAGCCCCAGTGCGACATTGTGTTGAAGGGCACAAAGGTCTGGAGCCCGGTGATGTCCATGCCAAAGGCAAACTCGCCGTTCCCGACCTGCACCGGGCGCTCGCCCTCGAAGGCGGTCAGCACCACGTTGTGTCGGCTGACCAGCGCGTGTCGATCGATCGGCGCATCCTTTTGAGGAGTGGCGGCCAGGAGGGAAAGAGCGAGGAGGTTCATCAAGGTCGGCGGGTCACTCCGAGGGCTGGATTAGGTTACCGACCTTTGATCTGCCGCGCGGAGATCACGTCAAATCTGAGCCCCTTCTCTTGCGGCGATGATTGTGCGCGGGAAAAGAAGGGGGTTGGGGTGGAGCTTCCGGAACTTGAACTCCCGTCCTCGGCTACATGACCAAGACGCATCTTCCGCGCGAGATCCGCGCAGAACCTCCATCCCGTGCCCCTTCCTCCTCCCGGACACAAACATCCCAGCAAGAGGAAGGGGAGTTGGTCTCCCAACTCCCCTCTATGGTGCATCGGCCGCAGCACGGCTCGGCTTAGTATCGAATGTCGATCTTCGTTCGATCTGGATAGGGCGGGCGCTTGTGGTCGGCCGGTTTGTACTTCGCGAGCATCTTGTTGATCTCTTCAATCGATCGCTGGAGTTGCGAGTCGATGCCGCGACGCCACAGGTACGGGTCAAGTTCGACCTCGATGTCCGGCGCGACGCCCCAGTTCTCGACGTCCCACTTGCCCGCGACGTGATCGTAGAACGCGAAGTCGGGCGCCGTGTAGGTGCCACCGTCGGCGAGGGGAATCGGCTGCACGGCGACGAGGCCGCCCCAGGTTCGCTTGCCGATGAGGGGACCGATCTTGTCGTGGCGGAAGAGCCACGGGAACATGTCTCCGCCGGAACCGGCGAATTCGTTGATCATCAGCACCTTCGGCCCAAAGATCGCCGCCGCGGGGGTGGGTTCGTCTGTGCCGTAGCGCGGTGCGAAGTAGGCGAACAACGTCTTCTGCATCTCGTGGATCATGAAGTCGTTGAAGAGTCCGCCATGGTTGAAGCGCTCGTCAACGACGATGCCGTCTCGACCTGCCTGGGCATAGTAGTAGCGGTTAAACGCCACCCAGCCTCCGACTTCGGTGTCCGGGACGTGGACGTATCCGGCGCGACCGTTGGTCGCCTTCGAGACGATCCGGCGGTTGTCCTCTTCCCACGCGCGGTTGCGCAGGCCGAACTCGTTCGCCACGGGGACGACGGTGACGACTCGCGATCCCGTGCCGTCCGCGTTCGGGCCGAGCTTGACCTTCACCTGCTTCCCGGCGCGGTTCTCGAGGCTGAGGTAGATGTCGGTCGAGGTGGACAACGGCTTGCCGTCGATCTCGAGGACGTACTCCCCGGCCTTGGCATCCACTCCCGGCTGGGAAAGCGGCGCGTAGAGCTCGGGGTTCCAGTGCTCGCCGTCGTAGACGCGGCTGATTCGGTAGTGACCGTTGGCGAACTCATAGTCCGCGCCGAGAAGGCCGCCGTTGACCTGGCGTCCGGTCGGCATATCGCCGCCGCCGGGAAACTCGTGGCCAACGCAAAGCTCGCCGAGCATGTCGTCGATCACGTGGTTCAGGTCGTCACGCGAGGCAATGTTCTTGAGGAACGGCTCATAGCGCTTCTCCATCTCCTTCGGGTTGATCCCATTAGTGGTGGGCGAGTAGAAGTGGATCGGAGCCTCGTGCCAGATCTCGTGAAGGATGTGTGCCCACTCCTTCTGCGGCTCGACCTTGACCGTCATGCCGCTCAGGTTGACCGCGCCGCTCTCCAGGGGAACTGGAGCCGCGGTCGGGACAATGAAGATCGCCGGGCCACGCGAGACGAGGACCTTCGATCCGTCGGGGGTCGTCTGGATGCCAGTGATCGCCTGGAACGCGGGAGCGATTGCCTTCGTGGTCCAGGAGAACTTCAGCGCCGTCACGAGGGGGCTCACCGCGTCTGGGCCCGTCGAAGGTCGAGCGGCTAAGGCGTAGAAGCTGCCCGGGGTGGCCGGCTCCAGACCGGCGTAGATCTGAGCGGGGGCGGGAAGGGTGATGACCCGATCCTCAATCCCTTCGAGGTCGATCGAGAAGCCCTTCGGGACGACGCTTGCGGCGGGTGCCGCAGCGGCCGTCTCTTCATCGCTTTCCGGTTGGAGAGGATTCGGCATCCCCTTCCTCAGAAGGACGGCGTAGAGCGAGGACACTGGGTTCGGATTGTTGAACTGCGAGATGTCACCCAGCGTCGCCGCTTGGCCAACGTGGGTGCTGGCGATGAAGTAGACGTACTGTCCACTTCGATCGAAGATCGGAGACCGGGCGTCAGCCAAGCCGTCGGTGATCTGGACGCTCTTGCCCGACTCAAGCGAGTAGAGGCAGACCACGTGGAAGTGGCTGGCCAGGATGTCGGAGTAGACCAGCCACTTCGAGTCCGGCGACCATGCGGGGAGCGAGGGGCCGGCAGCGGAGGGCCAACTAATGGCCTTCGTGCTCTTGCCGGTCTTGACGTCGAGAATCCAGAGAATCTGACGGTAGTCGAGGTACTCGATCTTCGAGGAGTCAGGCGACCAAGTCGGGTTGGAGTAGAGGGAAGGCGCGCCGCCGATGTCGTACCGCTTTTCCTTCTCGCTGGCCACATCCCACAATCCTATCTGCCGGTATCCGGCGACGTCGGTGATGTAAGCGATGGTCTTGCCGTCGGGCGACCAGCTCACGTCACGTCGATGCACCCCCTGCGTCTCGTCGGTGGTGTGGACGTCTCCTTTGCTCGCGGGCACGGTGAGCACGAAGCCGCGCGCGGCGACCGCGACTCGATTCCCGCTAGGCGAGATCGCGACGGAGTCAAGGTACTGCGCGAGTTCCTTGTATTGAGGTCGGACCCCGCCAAAGTCGCCCTGGACGGAAACGTTGACGGCCTTGTCAGAGTGTGTCTTGGGGTCGAACAGGTGGATTGATCCGAGCTTCTCGTAGGCGAGGACGTCCGGACCAGCGGTCAGGGACTTGAGGTCAAAGCCTTTGCCGACGATCTCTGCCTTCTCTTCACCCGAACCGGTATCGTAGCTGTAGAGACCAACGGGTCCCGTGCGGTCAGAGAGGTAGTAGATCTTGTTGCCGAACCAGACCGGCTGATTGTCATTCCAGTTCTTGCGAGGAATCTCCTTGACGTGCGAATCGGCGAGATCGGCGATCCAAATCTTCAGGGCTTGGCCGCCCCGGTATCGCTTCCACGCGGTCTCCCAGCGGAAGAGCGGGACGTAGGCGAGGTGGGTACCGTCCGGCGAGTAACAGGCTTCGGTTCCGCTAGGGAGGGGAAGCGCACTCGGAAAGCCGCCCTCGACCGGCACCTTGAAGAGGCGCGGCTGGTCGGTGTTGGAGAGCATATGCGAAGAGAAGATCACCGACTTGCTGTCCGGACTCCAGCCCACAACGATTTCACTCGAAGGGTGGGCGGTGAGACGCTTGGGAACGCCGCCGCGGTCCGGAATGACGTACACGTTGTTGTGCCCGTCGTAGTTCGCCGAGAAGGCAATGTGCTTGCCGTCCGGCGAGAAGAACGGGTCACCGACGACGCCGGGAGCGGAAGTCAGACGGATGGCATCGCCGCCCGCACGAGGGACTTCCCAGAGGTTGTCGGCGAACTTGAAGACGATACTGGTCTGATTGATCGTCGGATGCCTGAGGAGGAGCGGATCAGGCCCCAGCGCAAAGTCGGGATTGCTGCTCTGGAAACCGGCAGCCAGCATGATGGCAATGAGACACATGATTGCCATTCTATCCAGGTGGCCTGAGTGCGACTAGGTCCAAAGGAACCGTCCGCAAAACTGGGCACAAACAGCCGAAGAGTGAGCTTGAGTTGGGGCTTGTGACGGCGCGGGGATGTCCGCTTCTTCCCCCGCGAGGGCGGGGTTAGAGCCCGCCGCGACGGGAGCCCAGATGATTCTTGATCGCGGTGCCAATGGTGACGCGCAACGTTTCCGCGATGGGTGCCTCCAAGTCGGCGATGTGAATGGCGTGCCCGCCCGAAGCTGCACTGCTCACGCTCACGGTCGTGAGCCCCAACCAGCGTTGGAACAGCGAGGAGTTGATCGTGTAATGCTGAATCCGGTCGAACGGGATGATCACCGCCTGCTTGCGGAAGACGCCGCTCCGCGCGACGAGCAAATCGTTGGTGAACGAGTAGCCGACGTAATGGAAGTAGAACAGTCCCAATATCCAACAGTAGATCGCCAGGGGGATGACGAACCATAGTGCGTTCCACTTCAGCCAGTGGGCCAAGGGCCAGGCAGAGAGAGTGGCAAGTTGTATGAAGTACCGTGTGGCGTGGCGGGCCACCGTTCGCGGGCTTACTTGGCGCCACTGCAGACGCTCAAATTCGAAGCCGGGGAGGAGGTGTTGGCCGATTTGGCTTGCTTGGCCCTCTGGAAGCAGCGGGCAGATCTTGTTCGCCGCTCCAACGTCCTTTTTGTCGAAGGTGCCGGCAGTGTCGGCATACATCTCGCAGTAGCCGTACATACGGAACAGAATGGGCTCAACGATCCGGACGCTTTGGACACGCCCGACCGGGACGATGGTGCGGAATTGGGTGATCAGGCCGTGGCTGAGGAGGAGGCCGCGATCGTGCTTGTCGATGCGGAAGCCGTAGAAGCGGGTGGCGGACATGACGATCGAGACAAGCCATCCGATCACGACCAATGCAAAGAACGCGATCGCGCCGGCAAGGATGGCGGCCATGGGACTCAGGTGTCCGATGTATTGGAGAGCCGGACGGAACAACTTCTCGGATCGATCGAACTGGAACACGCTGAAGATACCGGCGAGGATGTAAACCACGCGATTGCCGAGCATGCCGGCGAGGAAGACCTGCTTCGTTGTGAGCGAGTAAATCGGAGTGGGCTTTGCTTGATCGACCGGGGCTTCGACGGAGCCGCGATGATGGAGCAAGACCATCTGTAGCTTGTTCGCGTCCTCAAGGGATAGGGCGGCGAGGTCGCCCTCGGACTTAGCACCCGCAGCGGTCTCGATCTTCACCGAGGCCGCGTTGAGGATACGGTGCCAAATCGTTCGTTCGACATTGACGTTCTGGATGCGGGCAAGGGGAATCGTTCGACGCTTGCGCCAGACGAACCCGCTGTTAATCACGAGCGCATCGCTCTCAATGTAGAAGCGGGTCGAGAAGTAATGGAGAAGCGGACCGATCAGGGAGAAGAGACCGATCAGGGCGAGGAACCCTCCGATCATAAGCGCCAACATGTGGGTCCCCGAGCGCGCATTCGACGCAACGAGCGCAATCAGCGGAGTCGCCATCGCCTTCGAGGTGCTGACAAAGTAGGACCCGAAGTTGATGACAATCGCGGCCGGGTGGAGACGATGGGGCCGATCAAACATGCTCGGCCTGGGTCTCCACCAACATCGACCTGAGCGCTTCGGCCTCCTCGTGGGTCAGACCGGGGATACCCCCGACCGCCCCGTGGGCACCCGCCACGTAGAGGTGGACGTGGGAGAGGCCAAACTTGCGGGCCAGCGGGCCTGAGGTGATGTCGACGTGCTGGATGCGATCCCGGGGGACGAAGCGTCGGGTCTGGGTCCAAACTCCCCATGAGAGAATGACCTCGCGGTCGGTGACCTCGTACTGCCACCTCTCCCATTGCAACTTCAATAATGAGGCCGAAGCGATGCCGATCCCGACCCAGAGGATCGGCATCACGATGGGGAAACGCCACGGGGCGTGAAGCGCCTTTAGGAGGCTGAACTCGACTGTTGAGGAGATGATGGCGATGATCAGGAACGTGACGGTGTTGGAGAAGAGCCACACCATTCGGATCGCGGGATGGATCTTGCGCGGTCCGTCCGTGGTTTGATGGGGCGTAGTGGGCTGCATGGTCTTCCGAGGTTTGTTAACGGATTGTGGCCGAGTTGGTTGCGCGGGAGGGTGAAGAGACGGCGAAATGAGGACCGCACTCCGGAACCTCCATCCCCCAACCCCCATAGACGTTTACTTAAGGTCCAAGGCCACCCCGGCGGTCGCAGATTTCTCCGACAGAAAGCGGTTCGCCACGAACGCATCCTCAAATCACGGATCACGAAACTCCAACCAACCCAGTTGACAAAAACCCATCCCAAGCACGTACAGACGTGACGAGAACCCTCTGGCCAAGCGCCACCGATCCGAAACCTTGCCGCATTGCCAACGTGGGTAAGCAGTGTAAGTGAGTGAAAACGGGAAATTCCGCCATGAGTCACCTTCTGCTCATCCTGAAGACGTGGCGGATAATGGCCCGACGACCCCGGGGCCTGTAGCCCCAACAAATCCAACCCCAGAGGGTGCTCGCAGATTTCTTCGAGAGAAACCCGTGAGGTGCCAAATCTCCTTAAGTGAACGGCTATGTCCCCAATCCTTCCTACTCCCGGGCACAATCATCCCGGCAAGAGCAAGGCGAGCCCAATGTGCCACGATTATCGTCACTCATGGCTTCCGCACTGATCCACTTTCCGCCGATGGGTGTCTATGAAACGCTCTTCAAGTTCCTCGACGCCACCGGCAAGTACATGGGCACTGAAGGGACGCACCCATGGGCGCAGGGTTTCCCACTAACCACACAGATCCCCGGCGGACCCGAGATCCCGACGTCGATCAGCTTCACCCACACGGACCTAAAATATCCACCCGCCACCGGGGGTATGGAGCTTCTGGAGGCGATCCGCGACTACTACAATCACTTCTATGGCTCAGAGATCACCACGGACAATGTGGCGATCTTTGCCGGTGGCCGACCGGGCATCTACGCAACACTCTCCTTCCTCCGGCCGGAATATCGGGTCCTCGTCGAGGAGACCGAATACACACCTTACTGGGATGCGTTGCAAATCCTGGGCCGCCAGTATGCGTTGGTCCCGAGCAACCCTGAGAATCAATTCCAGCCGACTCTCGGCGACTATCGAGCGACGGCGGGAACGGGATCGACCTTTGTGGTCAAAAGCAATCCGTGCAACCCGACCGGCGTGACCTGGAGTGGCGACACCCTCAAAGGGCTCGTGGACTTCTGCAAAGAAGATGGGCGCGGTGGCTTGTTCGACGAGGCCTATGAGTTCTTCCACTCGCCTGAGCCGGATAGCGCGATGCGCTACGTCGGCGACATCGACCAGACCAACGTATTCGTTGTCAGCGCGGCGACAAAGGGTCTCCAGGCTCCTGGCCTGAGGGTCGGATGGGTGGTGGCTTCGAAGGAGAACATCGAGTTGTTCCGGAACTTCTCGAGCATCGCGATGGGCGGCGTCGCGCGTCCGTCCCAGATCTGTACCGCGAAGCTGCTCGATTTGGATCGGGCCACTCAGGCTCGCGAGGCGATAGGGCAGTTCTACGGGAGCCAGCGAGCCAGTTATGGGGAAGCGCTACTGGCCCTCGGCTTTGATCTCTTTACCGGCGAGGGAGGCTTTTACCACTGGGCTCGTCTGCCGGGTGGATTGACCGCGGACGAGTTCAACGAGCGGCTGTTTAGCCACGAAGCCGCGATCCTGCCGGGCACGCTCTGCGACATGTTCCGCCGTGGAGTCAGTTCGCCGATGGCCAACTTCATCCGCTTCTCGTTCGGACCGTTGAAGGCGGACAGCTTCGTTAGCGACGTCGCAATTCTAAGATCGGCCCTCGGAGGCAACTGAGCCTTCCGCGGGTTGTTTCATGAGGGTCACGGCGAGCACCACGATCCACAGTAGAAACACACCGATATTAATGCGCTCCCAGACCCCCATCCAAGGGGTTGGCAGGTTCTCGGGAATCCGGGGAGATTGCTGCGCGGTCAGTGCTCCGAAGGTGAGCAGGACGGCGAGGGTAGCGAGCGAGTAGAGGCGGAACGTCATTCCAAGGGCCGCCGAACCGTACAGAATCGCCAGCACCATCAGGAGCACGGTTGCGATCGCCCAGCCGATATGCAGGGCGTCGGTGAGGGACGGCAGCACACCGCGTAGGTGCATGGGTGGCCAAAAAAACCCCAAGACTCCATAAGCGGTCAGGAGGCAACCCAGGATGCGAAGGTAGCGATTCCCGGTCGCTGCACGCCAGACACCCAGGCCGAACAGCGCAACGAGGAGGTCGTAGATGACACCCCAAGAAACCCATAGGGTCCGCGTCGGCGCGCCGATCGCGGAAAGCTCGCTGACCGTTTGAGATGACGGATCGTAGCCCGGGTATCGCACCGCCGCAACGACGTTCATAACGACGTAAAGGAGGGAGGACAGCACGCCACCCGCGAGCATCAGATTTCGAACCATGACGGACCGAACCTCTGCGGATTCGGCGGTCTTCATCGGACCGGCGACAAGAGTCTTCATTGTCTCACCTTCCTGCTTCGATTCTGTTCGCGGTTGCGGCAAGGACACAAGTCGCGGGAAATCCTGTCATCCCATTGCTCGACATCAACCTCATTGGCGTCTCTCCGCCGTCGGACTCCTCAAACATCGACGCATCACAAATTCGGCGAATCCTCCCGCAAGGGCAACGCTGACGAGCACGACGGTGAGCCCACCGAGGCTCAGGGGCTTGAGGTCGAAGACCCTGCGTGCGCCGGGCAAGACCTCGAGAAGGACCTGCAGGGCGACGCACGCCGCGATCGAGGCGGCGAGAATCCTATTGGGTTTGGAAACGGTCCGCGGTCCGCGAGACGGGTAGGCAAAGCTCAGCTGGGCGAGAGACTCGTAGTGGAATAGTACGGTTCTCGCTAATTCTCTTGAGCCAGACATAAACGGAACGAGTAAGAGGAGGCCAAGACCCGTCACGGCTTTGAAGAAACCGGAGATGAGAATGAAACGCATCGACGCTCGGTCGAGAAGCGGCTCCGAGGGGTCGCGGGGAGGCAGGTCCAGCATGCCCGCGTTTCGGTCCAGCCCGAGCGCGACAGCGGGGGCGCCGTCTGAGATGATGTTGATCCACAGCAACATGAGCGGCGTGAGGGGAAGGAGGAGCGCGCCGTCCGGATTGCGAAGGTTCTGGACAAACGAACCGATCGCCGCGGCGAAGACGAGGAAGACCAGCGCCACATCGGTGGAAAAGAGAAATCGGATGAACTTTCGGATGTTCTCATAGATGCCCCGCCCTTCCTCGATCGCGGCGACGATCGTCGCGAAGTTATCATCGAGCAGGATGATGTCGGCGACCTCGCGCGCAACGTCGCTTCCCCTTCGGCCCATTGCGATTGCCAGGTGCGACTTCTTCAGGGCGGGGGCGTCGTTGACGCCGTCGCCGGTCATGGCGACGATCTCCCTTTGCGCTTGGAGCGCGGTCACGAGGCGGAGTTTGTCCTCTGGCGTCACCCGGGCGTAGATGTTGACGCCCGGCTTCACAACGAAAGCGTTGGGGTCGGCAAAGTCCTCGTGAGTTGCAACTCCCGCAGATGGGATACCGACCGTCCGCGCGATCGCGCGGGCGGTCTCGGGGTGATCTCCGGTGACCATGACGACGCGGATTCCCGCCTTCAGCGCCGCCGCCACGGCACCCGCCGCCTCGGGGCGAGGAGAGTCGGCCAAGAAGACGAGGCCAGCGAACTTGAGTTGCTTTTCCCCTTCGTCCCGAGTCGCAAGCCCGAGAACGCGTTGCCCCTCACTGGCGGCCCGCTCCAAGCGCTCCCTCCACATATTCCGTTGCGCCTCGGAGAGATGGCATTGGCCAAGGAGAATCTCGGGAGCACCTTTCAGGTAGCTGACCAGTCGCCCCTCTTCCTTGACGGTAACCCGCATCGTCTTTCGCGCGCTGTCGAACGAGCGTGTGTCGTGGGTCGCCAGATCCTTACGGCAGCCGTCGACATCCATGCCCTGCCCTGCCGCGTACTCCAAGAGTGCGCGGTCGATCGGATCGCCGACTACCGATTCAGGCTCGAACTCGTTCGCGATGACCATGATGCGGAATGCCTCTGCGGGGTCGGGCGCATCGATGGAGATCACCCGGATCTTGTTCTCGGTCAGGGTTCCCGTCTTGTCGGTGGCGATGACGGTCACGGAGCCAAGGGCTTCGACCGCGCTGAGCCTTCGCACAACGGTGTTCCGCTTCGCCATCTGTTCCACGCCGGTGGCGAGGCATACGGTCAACATCGCGGGCAGCCCTTCGGGCACGGCAGCCACGGCGAGGGCCACCGCGAATACGATCGTGTGCATGGCGGAGGCGGTGCCCTGGACAAGGAATCCTCCGACGATCAGGATGGCGGCGATGGTGACGATCCACCGGGCGGCGGTGTTGCCGAATTGAGCGAGCTTCTTTTCAAGCGGAGTCGACTCGACCGGAATCTGGGCCAACAGGGTGGCGATCTGACCAAGCGCGCTGCGCGCACCTGTTCGGCTGATGCGAACTTGAGCGGTGCCACTGACGAGCAGCGACCCGGCGCAGACTTCCTCGCCGACTACCTTGTCGACGGGCATGGATTCTCCGGTGAGAATCGACTCGTCCGCCCGGCCCCGGCCCTCCTCGATCAACCCGTCGGCGGGAATCCGACCCCCCGCCTCAATCTTCACGACGTCGCCCTCGACAATGTCCTTGGCGAGAAGGCGGACGAGATGCCCGTCACGGTAGACGAGCGCCGTTGGGGACGCGAGGTCGCGGAGGCGGTCCAAGGCGGCCTCCGCCTTATACTCCTGCAAGGCCCCGAGAGCCGCATTAACAATCAGGATGCCGGCAATCGCCATCGGCTCGAAGGGCCATCCCCTCTGGGAGTCGGAGAGCCAAATGAAGACGTCCAAGCCGAGCGCAAGGAGGAGGAGGTAGATCAGGGGGCTCGCGAATTGCCGCGCCAGAATCGAGTTGAGCGAGCGGCGAGCGGTTTGCTCTAGCTCATTGGGGCCCAGCTCCCTAAGGCGGGCCGTGGCCTCGATGGTAGTTAGTCCCAATGGAGTTTTCGATGATGTCATCGGTCCACCGGACCTATCTGCTGCCCCTCACATACTTCGAGACGAACCCTCCAAAGCCTACGGCGATGCCGGCGAGTAGGAAGAGGATCTGATACCCGAGCCCGAAGTGCGCCTTGTTTCCAAAGGTCAAAATAAGCCCCGCCCCGCCGGCTAGGATCTGAACCGAGGAGATGCTCATCTGCCAGATTCCCATGTCGCGGCCCAGTCCCTCTTTCTCGGGCAGGACATCGGAGACCATTGCCCAGTTGGCGGTCTGGAAGACGCCGTACCCGGCACCGACGAAGATCGCGAACAGCCAGAGGAAGAACATGCCCGGGAGGCACATCATGGCGATCAGGCCGACAGACATCACCAGACTGCCGAGATAGGTGAGCGGCTTCCGGCCCATCCGATCCACGAGCGGCCCGCTTGCGATCGCGCCGAGGGCTCCGGCGATTGCCATCGTGAGGGCAATCACGGCGGTCGCCTTCTGTGCCGAGCCGAGGCGAAGGCCGAACAGGGCGTAGTCCGAAACGATGTCCTGGACATAGAAGTTGGCGTAGGGGATGACCAAGTAGAAGCCGAGAGTGGCGAGAAACCGGGTGAGCCAAACCCACCGAAAATCGCCGTGCTTCCAGGGCGAGAGCCATCCGATGAAGAAGGGAACTCCCTTGCCTTGACGCGCCTTGCCCCGCTTCAGAAGTTTCACCCCGACGAGGGTCGTGCCGATGTTCAGGGCACCGATCGAGACGTACATCGCAACTGGCGAGCTTCCGATTGCGAGTACCGCCAACACCGCGCCGACTTGGGACAGGGACATGGCCATCCCCATGATCCCGCTTGCGGTTCCGCGCATCTCTGGAGGGACCGTTTCCGGGATAACCGCGCTGTACGGCCCAGTCGCCAAGTCGTCGCCGATTTGGAGCAGCAAGTAGCCCAACGCGAGGGACCAAATTGCCGTGGCATGAAAGAGGACAGCCAGGGAGAGGACGGTCACGAAGGCCCCCGCGACCATGAACGGCCGCCGATCGCCCAATCGATCGCTTAGGTCGCCGAAGAGGGCCGGCCCGATCACCGCCCAGATTGCCCCGATTCCGAACACCAGCCCCCAATAAGCCCCTTTCTCGCCGCCCGGCACGATACGCGCGATCTGGCCCGGGAGCAGGAAGGCCAGGACCAGAAACCACTTGTAACTAGCGGAAAACCAGAACGTGGAAATCCCTAACATCCAGCGGATGCTGACGCTCGTCCCCGTCGGTGGTCTCACGGCAACAGGACTTGCCACGGTTGCAGATAACCCGGTTGTGGCCGTTCTCGCAAGCCAGGGGTTTCACGTCCGAGGAAATACCGACGGCGCTCTAGTCGGGCAATAATAACGGACTGCCCATGATGATCCTGCGCCTCTTGCTTACCACTACCTTGGTTGACCCGACGAGGAGTCGGTGATGGTTGGGCTGATCCTCGCCATGGCCTCACTGAATGGACCCCCGACTGCGGGACAGTTGGAGGCTTGGGGACGCGAAACGGTGGAGGAGATCCGGCGGGACTACCTGATGCCGAATCGAGGCGGCTACTACGCCGAGACTTGGCAGGCGGGGAAGCCGCCGGAGAAGATCGCGTTCAATTGGAGTTGTGGGGTGTGGTTATCTGCCCTGAACGCGGCGGCCAAGGTCGACTCGAAGTACACCGCTTGGCTCCGCGAATACGCGGATGTCAGTCGAAGCTATTGGCACACCGCGGGCCCGGTGCCCGGCTACAACGAACTGCCCGGCAAGGAGACGCCGGATCGGTACTACGACGACAACGAGTGGATAGTGATGGCGCTGGCCGATACGTCGGTTCAGCTCAAGAACCGCAAGTATCGCGTGTGGGCGGAAGACGCCCTCCGATATGCCTTGAGTGGGGAGGATGCTCAACTCGGGGGCGGCCTGTATTGGCGCGAGAAAGAGAAGACCTCGAAGAACACCTGCAGCAACGGTCCGGGTGCCGCGAGTTGCCTGGCGATCTATCGTCTCACCAACGATAAGGTCCTGCTGGCCAAGGCCGAGGAACTGTATGCGTGGACCAAGAAGACCCTCCAAGATCCGGCGGATCAGCTCTTTTGGGACAACATCAACCTGAAGGGCAAGATCGAGCGAATGAAGTGGTCGTACAACACGGCGCTGATGATCCGATCCGCCTGCGAGTTGTACTCGATTACCCATAAAGGTGCCTATCGGGACGATGCGATCGCGATGACCAAGTTCAGCCTCGCCAGGTGGTTGGTCAACGGCAAGTTCGCCGACCAGGGTCGCTTCGTGCATCTGCTGATCGAGTCGTGGACCTATCTGAAATTCGTGACCCGCGAAAAGGTTGTGCCCTGGGACGAGATTGCAGCGGGTCTGGCTTATCTGCACGAGCGTGCGCGATCGGCGAACGGGCACTATCCGAAGGATTGGAACGGGATTGCACCGGCGAGCGATGCGCCGATCGAGTTACTAGAACAAGCCTCCTTTGCTCGGGCTTGTTTCGTAGTCGCGAAAGCGTTCAAGTAATCCCTCCAGGGCATCAGAGGATTGGTGTAGACCTAGGCTATGCTCGGGGGAGACTGCCGTAAATCCTATGCTTCTTGTTCTGACGTTACTTGGAATGATCGTTGCCGCGGCAGGTTCGCAAGGGCAGGACGGCCCGCCCGCCTCTGAACCCGGGTTGGCGGCCATAAAAGATGTTTTCAAACCGATTCTCAGGCCTGAGCACGTCTTGCTGAAGGGTGGATTTCTCGGCGTTAGGATCGATGCGAACGCCAAGAATCGGATGCTCAAAGTCGACGAGGATGATCTCCTGGATGCCTTCGAGCGCCGCGAGGTGAAGCATCAGGATTGGCAGGGCGAGCATGTCGGGAAGTACCTGCATGCCGCGATGCTAACTTGGAGCTATACTCGCGACCCTATTTTGAGGGCAAAGATCGACCGCGTCGTGAAGCGCCTCCTCAAGACTCAGGAACCTGATGGCTATCTAGGCACGTATCTGCCGGTCCAGCGTTGGACGAGTTGGGACGTGTGGGTGCACAAGTACGACCTCATCGGGCTGCTCTCCTATTATCAGATCACCAAGCTTCAGAATCGCGGGTATCCCACGACGCTGGGGACCCAAGCTCTGGCCGCCTGTCGACGCATTGGCGACTTGCTGGCTGCCACATTCGGGACGGGTAAGCGAGACATCAACAAGGCGGGCGAACACGTCGGGATGGCGGCGACCAGCGTGCTGGAACCGATGGTCCTGCTCTACCGGGCTACGAACGACCGGCATTACCTCGACTTCGCCCACTACATCGTCGCGAATTACGACGCGCCGGGCGGTCCTGCGATTCTGACCTCGCTCGAAACCAAGAAGTCGGTGCGGGCAGTGGCCAATGGCAAGGCCTATGAGATGACCTCGAACTTCAACGGTCTGCTGGAACTCTATCGGGTGACCGGCGAGAAGCGTCTCTTGGATTTGATGAAGATTGCCTGCGAAGACATAGCCAAAAATCGACTTTACATCACGGGAAGCGCCTCTTCGAATGAGCACTTCCAGGGCGACTTTCACCTCCCAAACCAAGCCAGCATCTGCGAGACGTGCGTAACCGTTACTTGGGAGCAAATGAACCTTGAGCTCCTGCGCCTCACCGGCGATCATCGGTACGCGGACGAGCTTGAGAAGTCAATCTACAATCACCTCTTGGCCGCCCAAAAGCCGACCGGCGACGATTGGGTCTACTACACGCCCCTCGAAGGGCACAAGCAGTACGACGCCTTTACCACCTGCTGCCACTCTAGCGGTCCAAGGGGCATTGCCCTGATCCCGGACGTCGCCTACATGACGAGTTCGGATGGCGGTCTGGTGGTGAATTTCTACAACAACGGTCAGGTAGTGGCCAATGTGAAAGGCGGGGGGCCAGTTACGGTGCGACAGACAACGGACTACCCGTGGCATGGCGACGTCAAGTTGGAGATTGAAACGAACAAGCGTGGTCAGCGGTTTCCCTTGCGGCTTCGCATTCCTTCTTCCGCGCTTAGATACAAGGTCAGCCTGAACGGACATCCCGTATCCCAGGCGGAGATTCGTCGGGTCGAGCCTGGCTATGTTGTTCTGGATCGAACGTGGAAGCTCGGCGACGTGGTCGAGTTGAAGTTGAACTTGGCCGACCGGGTGGTGATGGGCGACCATGAGAATGCTGGCAAGGCGGCGATCATGCATGGGCCACTGGTCCTCGCGCTCGACAGTGTGGTGAACGATCGCGCCAACCCGCTCAGAAGCTATGGCTTAGGCTTGGATCCGGCAAAGCACGGCACGCTCAAGCTCAGCGTCTCACCGAAGGGGACGATTGGGATGCCGGGGGAGATCGGGAGGAAAGGAAAGGTCTCGCTCAACCTCCTTCCTTACTCGGAAGCGGGGGCCGATGGCAAGAGCAAGTTCCTCGTTTGGATTCCGCTCAAGGCGTCAGTGAGCGTCTCCGGCTCTCTCCTGACCGGCCATTCCTGGAGTGCTTCGCGTCGCGGGAATGTCCTGGGAGACCTTACCGACGATGACCCTACCACCTATGCGGTGACCTTCGATAACCGCAAGCTTGGCGAAGATTGGTTCGCCGTGGATGTCGGTACTCCTTTGACCCTCGGCCGCGTCGTCTTCGCGCACGGGGCAACCTTCCACGACGGAGGATGGTTCGATACCGAGGGTGGAAGGCGGAAGGTGCTCATTCAAGCTCAGCGGGAGGTCGGCGGCCCGTGGAGAACCGTCGCCTCTTTGGATACGTATCCGGATACCACGGCGACGGACTCCTCCGGACTAACTGCCGGTCAGAGGTTCGAGGCTCGGTTCCCGGCGGTACGTGTCGTCGCGATCCGGGTCGTGGGAAAGCCGGCATCCGGCGATGCGCCCGGACAGTCTTTCGCCTCGTGCGCCGAGCTCCAGGCATTTCGCGATTGACCCAGATTCGGATTGGTGCGTGTCCCCTCCTCATACCGGAGTGCTTCCCACGACAGTGCAAAGCCACAATCGGCTCAAGGAAGCGTTCTGACTTCGAGCCTCATCGCTTCTCCCCCGTGCCGGATCTTCCCCTGATCGTCTCGGCACAGAGTAAAGAAGCGGGAGTCGAGCCGGAACGATGCGACGGCTTGGTCGTACAGGGCTGCCCCCACAAACGCGGGCGCTGCGAGCACGGCGGCACTCAGGGAGGCATCGATCTCCTCGATGAGCCCTACCTTGATGGCAAAGTCCGAGTCCCCGATGCTTAGGACCACGCGAATATCCGGGTTCAAATCCTTGGCGGTCAGCCCCACCCCCAAGTTCATCGCGTCGCTGGGTGTGAGCACGATGATTGCTTTGGCGTGCTTGACCCCAGCGCGAATCAAGGTCTCTGCCTCGCGACCATCGCCGATTACGACGTGTGCCTTCGCCCGGATCGCGCCGAGATACTCGCCGCCATCGGCTCGGTCGATCGTGACTACCGGCGTCTTGAGTCGGATCAGTTCTTCGACGGTGCGGAAACCCATCGTTCCGACTCCCACGACGATCACGTGGCCGTGCTCGGGGACGTGATGATGACCTCGAAGCTGGGTCATGCGTGCGGTGAGAATGTAGTCCGTCACCACCGAGAAGAGCACCGCCAAACCCGCCGCGCTGATCACCATCATGAAGCAGGTGTAGAGCTTCAGCCACCCGGCGGCATCCTTCGGCGAGATATCGCCGTAACCCGTGGTCGTTGCGGTGGTGATCACGAAGTACAGGCTGTCCACGAGAGACATGTTCATCCCGAACTTGAACACCGCCACGCTGACCACGATCACCGAGAGAATCACCAACAGAACCGCCCGAAGCTGAACCGCGGTGTTGACCCAGACTCCGTGGATGAACTTGAAGACCGCGACCGGTGAGAGCGCATTAAGCAGCGACCGCTTGCGCACCTGCTTGGGAGCCTTCTCGATCATCGTGTCGGAGTGGGTCATGACCACCGCCGACTCCCCCTGCTTCAGGTCCTTGGGCTCGTGAAAGAGGCACTCTCCCTCGGTTGAAACGACGACGAGGGGACGCTCATGGAGGTGCGCCGGACCCTCGACCCGAAGGGCGAGGAAGCGGTCACTATCAAGGTTGAACTCGGTCAAGACCGAGTCGCCGAATGTTGCGGCGGCGAAGGTCGGGGCGGCGGCCATCGTCATCGCGATCGCGCGATGAACTCCCAGGTGCTTCTCCGCGTGGCGGGCAAGGCCGGGATCGACGATTCGGGCTACGGTCCGTTTCTGCGGATACAGGCGGCGAATGTCCAGAGTGATCTCGACGTTGGTGCCATCGTTATGGCAGCACGCAATGACCGCGTCCATGGTGCCCAGGCCGCACTGCTCAAGGAACGCTTCGTCGCGTGCGTCGCCCACAAATACCCTGGCCCCGCGCTTCTGGACGAGGTTGATCCATTCCTCGCGGGTGGGAAGGGTCACGATCGTGACCTTCTCGCCGAGGTCGAGCAACAGCGTCGCCACGCCGTAGCCGACATCCCCAAGGCCGCAAATCATCACTTCGGACATTGGACGTACGTTATCCGAGACCGGCAGCTAATTGCGCCCTTACTTGGCCCTGTACCAAGTTGCCTGGAGCGGCCCGCGCGGATTCGCGAACGACAGCTTTGCTTTTGCCCCGGCGTACGTGCCAAGCACGAGGAACCTGCCTCCCTTTCCATCGACGCCGTATCCAAGCAGGCTGTAGGTCGTAGTCTCCTTCTTTTCGGTCAAGACAAGGTCCTGATCGTTGAAACTCCAGGTGCCTTCCTGACTCTCTCGAATGTGGGTGCTTCCCTGCAGCCCGATGAAGTTGTACTTGTACGATCCGTCCGAATGGAGGTGGAAATCACTTCCCGTGTAGATGGAGGCGTCGCCCGCGTAGGTGCCGCTGGACGTGACGTAGCTGGCAATCGAAGCCGATCCCTCGGTCCAGTCACCTGCCAAATCAGATTTGTTGAAGAGAGAAATCTTGGCATCCGAAGAGCCAGGGATTCTTGCCGTCTCGATAAAGCGATCGAGGTCCTTTGAGAGTTGGCTGTCGTATCCGTATTGGATCGCGAGGATCGGCACGAACCGGTCGCCATGGGCAATTAGATAAACCGACACGACTCGGGGCTTCGCTCCCGTCGCCTTGTGCTTGGCGCTTCCGTCAGCGTCGAACGCGCAGACGTAGCCGTCGCTCAAGCGCACGGAAAGCGGAAGCGGTGTAATCGAAGCGTCGTAATTCGCCGTGATCAGAGCCTTCCAATACTCCATGAAGTTCTCTCGAAGCGAGCCAGTTAAGGGCTGACTTGGCATCACGACAAGCGTCCAACGCCACTTGTCGTAGAAGTCGTCCTTCGTGGCTTCGATCACCGTGACACCCTCTCTCTTTGACTCGCGCCATCCCGCTGGAACCGAGTACTGGAGGTCAACGGTCCCCGAAGCCGCGGCGACCACCGGGGCAGGAGGCGGCTCAGCTGAGCCCCCGAGCGTTCGAATCATCTGCGAAAACGGATCGGAGTATTTCTGAAGGGTCTCAAGGCTATCTGAGAGCACAATGACGGTCCCGCCCGCATCCCCCTTTTTCATCCCGATCACTTGGGCCAACAAACCGCTCTTGTCCTTGACCAGGGTGCCGATCGTGAGTTTGTAGTCCCATCCGCCCTCGGATCTCGCTTCTTTGGGCTCCATGGCCGGCGAGTAGGTGCCTACGTCGGCCACCATCGTCTTACCGACTTCATACACTTCGTCAAGCGTTCCGGCCTTGGTTGGCAAGGGAGTCACGATGACGGTGTAGACCTTTCCTTGGGGGAGGTCGCCGGGAGTAATAACGGTGGATCCCTGGTTCTGGGCCGTTGTCCAGCCAGACGGTGCTTTCAGCGGGATCTCCGCGGTCGTAGGCTTTAGTAGACTGAAGCGCGCCAGGCACGTGGCAATGAAGAGGGTGACCATTTCGGACGTCTCCTGAGAGTCCATCTGGTGATGGGAGTCCATTATGCGCCGAGTTCTCGCAACATCCCGGTAATTGGCTCATGCAATTGCCCCTCCCCGGTCCCGAGATGAGGGTTCGAGGCGTATCGTGCGCTGACATTGAAGAGGTCCCCCTTTGGCCGCGAATTCTGGGAAGGCTCTTCAGAGGCCCTTGTTGTTCTGGAACCATGTTGCCATCTTCCTGCTCTTGGGCGGGGTGACCAACTTGGGCTTCGTATTGCGGCGGCCACTAGGTATGATCGCCAAACCGTGAACTCAGGCAAAGATCGGCCTGGTTCGACGCAAGGAGCCAACGATGGACACTGCAATGATGTTTCCGATTCTTCCCGGCAAGCGGGATGCCCTGATTACCTTTGCTAACGCGTTGCTTGGAGAGCGAAAGGACGAATACAACGCCGCCCAAACGACGGTCACCAAGGAGTCCTGGCACCTCCAGAGCACCCCGTTCGGGGACTTCTGCATTGTCTACTTCGAAGCTCCCGATCCGATGGCTGTGCATACGGGGCTCGCGGAGTCGCAGGACCCGTTTGAAGTTTGGTTCCGAGCCCAGGTTCTTGATGTGTCCGGTATCGACATCTCCACCCCTCCCGCCGCAGTTCCCGATCGCATCTTCGTCTGGTCGCGCTAGAAATGGCTCCGCAGGAGCTGGCTTCTGTTGGCCCCGGAAACGCGACCCTATGGGAAATGGAGCATGTAGCCATTTAGAGCCCCCGCATGGCCTCGCGAGGTGGCAGAATAGACGTCATGTTGACGGCAAGTCTGCTCGCGGTTTTGGTCTCAACCCAGTCGAACGTCGGCAAGATCACGGTCCAGTTAGACCAGCCCGGCCGGGAGATCAGCCCGACGTTCTACGGCCTTATGACCGAGGAGATTAACCACTCCTACGACGGCGGGCTCTATGCCGAGCTGATTCAGAACCGCGCCCTCAAAGACAACCCGACCTCGCCAGACCATTGGAGCCTTGTCCAAAGGCGGGGATCGAACGGTGCGATGCTGCTGGCGTCCGACTCGCCTGTTCCTGGTACTGCCCTTGATCGTTGCCTCAAGTTGATAAACACTTCTACGGGAGAGATCGGGGTCGCCAACGACGGCTACTGGGGCATCCCGGTGAAGCCGAACACTGAGTACCGCGCTGCGTTTTATGCCAAGGCAGACGGATTCCGGAGCCTCCATCTCTCGATCGAAAGTAGCGACGGTGCGCAAGTCTATGCTTCCGGTCAAGTTCAGGGACTAGGCGATGGCTGGCGCAAGTACACGCTCAAACTCAAGACCGGTCAGGTCGCTGCCACCCAAGCGGCTCGATTCGCGTTGAGCACTTCGGGCGTGGGAACCCTCTGGCTAACCCAAGTCTCGCTCTTTCCGCCGACCTACAAGAACCGGGTGAACGGCAACCGGATCGATTTGATGCAAAAGCTCATCGCAATGAAGCCGAGCTTCCTGCGGTTCCCGGGCGGCAATTACCTCGAAGGCAACACGATCAGCGAGCGCTTCAACTGGAAGGAAACGCTTGGTCCGATCGAGACCCGACCGGGTCACCAGGGCCCGTGGGGGTACCGGTCTAGCGACGGAATGGGCATGCTCGAATTCCTGGAGTGGTGCGAGGATATGAAGGCTCAGCCGGTGCTCGCCGTGTTCGCCGGCTTCTCGCTGGGTCGCGAGCGGGTCTCAAGCGGTCCTCGTCTCGCAGGGTTCGTGCAGGACGCACTCGACGAGATCGAGTATGTCACCGGGGACGCCTCGACCCAGTGGGGTGCGCGTCGGATCAAGGATGGACACCCGGCTCCGTTCAAACTGAGCTACGTCGAGGTCGGCAACGAAGATTGGAGCGGTACCCAATACGACGAGCGCTTCACCGCGTTCTTTGACGCGATCCGCCAGAAGTATCCGAAGCTCAAGATCATCGCCACCGCCGAGGTGCAATCGCGCGTTCCCGACCTCGTTGACGACCATTACTACCGCAAATCGCGGGTTATGATGAGCGACTCGGGGCACTACGACAGCGCCAATCGTTCGGGACACAAGACATTCGTGGGTGAGTGGGCCAGTACAGATCACACGCCGTGGTCCGTTGTTCCCGCCAACCCGACGCCGACTCACATGGAAGCGCTTGGCGACGCCGCCTGGCTGGTCGGTCTTGAGCGAAACGCCGATCACGTCCTGCTCCAGTGTTACGCGCCGCTGCTCACCAACATCAATCCCAAGGGTGCGCAGTGGGGTGTGAACTTGATCGGCTACGACGGGCTGACGAGCTACGGCTCGCCGAGCTATTACGTGCAGTCGATGTTCGCCAACTACACCGGCACCCGAAGCGTCCCGGTGAAGGTTGAGTCGAACTTACCTGCGGTACCCGAGCCGATGTCGAAGGGTGCGATCGGGGTTGGTACCTGGAACACCGACGCGGAGTACAAGGACTTCGTCGTTTCCGGCCCCATGGGCAAGCCGATGTTTACCCAAAGCGTCTTTGGCTCGGACCTGTCCAATTGGAGACTCGGTAAGGGCACGTGGGAGGTACACGATGGAGCCTTGCGCCAATCGGCCGCGGAGATGACCGACACGCTCGCCACCGTTGGCAACGTCAACTGGCAGGACTATACGCTCCGTCTAAAGGCGCGCAAACTCGGTGGAACGGAAGGGTTCATGGTGTGTTTCCACTGCGACGCCGACGGGCATCGCTGGCAGTGGAACATTGGCGGCTGGTCCAATACTCGGACAGCATTCCAGCGCATTGAGGACGGCAACGAGGAGTCGGGCAACTCGTCCAACTTCAAGGTCGAGACCGGTCGTTGGTACGACCTCGAAATTCAGGTGAAGGGAAACGCTTTTCGCGGCTACATCGACGGCAAACTCGTGACCGAGCGGACCGGCCCGACGCCGAGTGCCTCGATCTTCGCCGCCGCGAGCCGATCAGGGTATGACATTTTTCTTAAGGTGGTCAACGCTTCCGCGGTCAACGCGCCTCTTGAGCTTGATCTAGCTGGTGTTGGTTTCCTCGGGAAGGAAGCAACCGGCAAGATGCTCGTTGGGGATCCGACGGAAAAGAACTCGATCACCGAACCAGAAAGGATCGCGCCCCGACCGGTCTTGATCTCGGCAGTCGGGAGCAAGTTTAGCCACGAGTTCCCGGCCCACTCGGTCACCGTGTTGAGGTTCATGGTCGGGAGGTGAAATTCTACTCCTGGGGCGACTCGCGCCCGGAGTAGGCGTACAGCCACTTCTCGCCGTGGCGACCCTCGCAACTTGGCCAACTTAGCCAATCCTTCCCGCCCCGAAGGGATTCGAGGAGGTTGTGGCAGATCACGTCCACATCTTTCGGCGACCAAAGTTCGTTGCGTAGGTGGTCGCCTGCCGTTGCGAGCGCTGCCTCGTTGGCCCAGGTGTAGGCAAGCCCCGCGAATGGTGGAATCAGCATCCCGTACACGTTGAACACCCCGAACAGCCGTGACAAAACCGATTTCGCACCCACCGCGTGAGCGGTGACGATCGCCCCAGCGGGCTTGCCCAGCCAATACGGCATCCCCTCGGTGTGGGCGGTCATTTCCAGGAACTGCTGCATCGGCGAGCCCCAGGAGTCCCAGTACGTGCCCGTTCCAAAAAGAAAGGCATCAGCCTGGGTGCAGGCCTCAAGAATTCGGTCGATCGAGGGCTGTCGGACCAGTTCAAGGGTCGATACCGTCGCCTCTCGCTGAAACCGCTCCTCAGCCAGAGCGAGGAGCTCGGCGGTGTTACCCGTAGCTCCGCCTAGCGAACCGTTGACGATCAAAACATGTGGCACTGGGGCCAGCTTATCTCAGGTATCCCGCGCAAGAATCTCCCTCAAGATCCTGCATTCCAAGGCATCCGCTTCAAGATCATCCTCATCGGACAGATCCCCGTGAGCCCGTCCAAGGTGAGCCCGAAAGTGGGTAGAGCCGCGAGCAACCCCCAGACTGGTCCGACCGAAACGTACAGAACTGCAGCCGTACAGAGGATGAGCCCCGCCACCAGGTGCGCTTGGCGATCAAGACTCCAAGGCTCTTTTGGGATAGATTCAACCGATAAACCTGTCGCGATCCAACCGCTCGTACCACCGACGAGGTTGTAGACGGTAGGGAAGCTACCCAGAACCCGGTCGCAGGCGGCCGAAGATCGCATGCCGCTATGGCAAACAAAGACCACGGTCTCATCCGGACTCGTTACGGGAAGCGTGGCTCGGACTGAACCAAGGGGGATGTTGATCGCGTTCGGGAGGTGTCCCGAGGCAAATTCGGCAGGAGATCGGACATCGATGATGCGAACCGATTCTCCGGATTGGATGCGCTCATTGAGCTGCTTGGGCGAGATGTCGTGCTTCATGGTTCAAGCAACAAGGGGCAATCTCGCAGGGAAAGGATTCAAATCGATCACTTTTCGCTATGGCTGAATCCTTTTGTACGCGAACGGCCCCTTCTCCCATGGGTCGCCGTGCGACCGATGCGAAATGAGAACTCGAATACAACGAACCTACGGGAGACTACTTGCGATTCCCGCGATCTTGATGGCCATTTGTATCGCCGGATGCGGTCATCACGATGAAGCCGACAAGCCGACGAGCCCGCCAAAGACCGTCCAAGCGGAGGTCTTCACAGTTCTGGAAGCCAGCCGATCGGGTGAGTACGAAGCCACCGGGACGCTCCGATCTGAACTCAATGCCACGCTTTCCTCCAAGGTAATGGGGCGCGTGGTATCGGTCCCGATTCGGGAAGGCGACTCCTTCCGCTCCGGGCAATTGCTCGTCTCCCTTGACGCACGTGAACTCATGTCGGGTCTCAACATGGCCGAGGCAAATTTGCATTCTTCAGTGGTCGTCGAGGGCAGCGCGAGGACCGCGGTCGAACTCGAAAGTCGAACGAGCCAAGCACGCATCGCCCAGGCCGAGTCGCAGGTGCACCAGGCGGAGGCCGCGTTGTCCTCCGCCCAGGCGCGACGGGACCTTGCGATCGCCGGACCGAGGACTCAGGAAGTCGCCCAAAGCCACATCGCAGTCATCCAAGCCGAGTCGAATCTCAAACTCGCGAACACCGAGTTGGAACGAACGAAGCGGTTGGTTCAAGAGGGCGCGGTTGCGCAGGCCGAACTGGACATGGCGCAGAATCGATACGATCTCGCGAAGAGCCAGGTCGACAATGCCCGCCAGAACGAGAATATCGCGCACGAAGGGACTCGATCGCAGGAATTGCAGGCGGCACAAGATGGAGTTCGCCAGTCCCAGGGTGCCGTCGCTCAAGCGAAGGCCGCCCTTAACCAAGCACGCGCCGCCGCCCTTCAGACGGAGATGAAGCGCAAGGAAGTCGAGGTCGCCAACGCTCAGGTTCAGCAAGCGGCAGCGGCATCCCAGTCCGCTCGAGTCGCCCTGTCCTACGCTGGAGTGACTGCGCCGTTCGATGGGCGAGTTGTGCAGCGGATGGTCGATCCCGGTTCGATGGCCAGCCCGGGTTCACCCCTGCTCGCCGTCGAGGGAGGCAAGTACCGCCTTGAGGTCGTCGTACCCGAGCGAATCCTGAGTTGGGTCGCCCTCGGAACGATAGCGCCCATCCAAATTGATTCGCTCAAGACAAGTTCCCTGAGCGGCAAAGTCGTGGAGATTGTCCCGCAAGCCAGCGCCGTCTCTCACAGCTTCGTTGTGAAGCTCGCTCTCGACCCGATGTCGGGGATGAGATCGGGCATGTTCGGCAAGGCCAAGATCAAAGTTGGCGAGAGCAGCAAGGTACTGATCCCCGGTCGAGCCACCTGGCAGAAGGAGGGGCTGCATTACGTCTTTGCCGTGAACGCGGAGGGCATCGCCCGACTTCGGATCATCACCCTGGGCGACACGTTCGCGGATCGAGTCGAGGTTCTCTCCGGTCTCACAGCGGGGGACAAGATCGTCGTGAGCGACCCGACCCAGGTTGCCGATGGCAACCAGATCGAGGCGAAGCAAAAGTGAAATCAGGATTTGCCGGGCGGCTCGCCGCCGCCTTTATCAACAGCAAACTGACCCCGCTGATCATCCTTGCCTCCCTCCTCCTCGGTCTGTTTGCCGTGATGAAGACCCCTCGCGAGGAGGAGCCTCAGATCATCGTCCCGATGGCCGACGTGATGGTCCAGATGCCCGGGGCTACTGCCAAGGACGTTGAGCTGCGGGTCACGAACCCGCTTGAGAAGTTGATTTGGGAGATCCCGGGGGTCGAATACGTCTACTCCACTACCAGCCCCGGGCAGTCGATGGTCGTCGTCCGCTTTCTCGTCGGCCAGGTTCAGGAGCGTGCCTTCGTCCGTCTGCGTGAGAAGCTTCAAGGTCACTTCGACATCATCCCGCCGGGGGCCTCGCAGCCGATCATCAAGACACATTCAATTGACGACGTCCCCATCCTTGCGCTGACCCTCCACAGTCGCACGCTCGACTCCTTCACCCTCCGTCAGCTTGCCGCTCGGGTGGAACAGGCGATCAAAAGCGTGCCGAACGTCAGTGAGACCATGATTATCGGCGGGCAGCGGCGTGAGCTGCGGATTGTGCTCGATCGCTCTCGCCTCGCCGGCTACGGACTCGCGCCGGAGGATGTGCTCCAAGCGATCAATGCAGACAACCAACAGGCTGCGGCGGGGGCATTTTCCACCAACAACACCGAGATCGTCGTGAAAGTCGGGCAGTTCGCGACCACCGCGTCCGAGATCTCCAGGACCGTCGTTGGATCGAAGGACGGGAAGGCAGTGCATGTCTCGGATGTCGCCGAAGTCAAGGACGGACCCGAGGAAGCGAAGAACTACGTGCTCTTCGGCGCCGGACCCGCCAGCAAGGAATCTGAAGGCACGTCTTTGGAGCCCGCAGTCACGATCAGCGTGGCGAAGCGGCAGGGTGTGAATGCGATTGACGTGGTGAGTGGAGTCCTTGCGAAGGTCAAGACTCTCAAGGGCAAGCTGATCCCCGACGACGTCCAGGTCACGACCACCCGAAACTACGGGGAGACCTCCGCTGAAAAGTCAAATGAGCTCCTGTTCCACATGGGGATCGCGGTGATTTCGGTGACGATCCTGATTGCGATTGCGCTGGGAAAGAAGGAGTCGATGGTGGTGCTCACCGCGATTCCGGTCACGCTCGCGCTTACCCTCCTGGTCTTCTATCTCTATGGATTCACGCTCAACCGGATCACGCTCTTTGCCTTGATCTTCTCGATCGGCATCCTCGTGGACGATGCGATCGTGGTGGTCGAGAACATCGTGCGCCACCTTCGCATGCCGGAAGCGCAGACCAACGGAGTGATCAAGACGGCAATCCACGCAGTCGACGAGGTCGGCAACCCGACCATCTTGGCGACCTTCGCTGTCATCGCCGCGATCTTGCCGATGGCGTTCGTCGGCGGCTTGATGGGTCCATATATGCGCCCTATCCCGATCGGCGCCTCGGCGGCGATGATCTTCTCCCTGCTAATCGCCTTCATCGTCACGCCATGGGCGGCGGTTCGCATCTTAAAGAACAGTCAGAAAGGTAAGAAGGCTCACTCCGAGGACGGACCCGAGGACGTATTGACGCGGCTGTACCGGCGCATCATGACGCCGCTCCTGAGGTCGTGGAAGGTCCGGACGGTCTTCTTTGGGATCGTTGCCTTGATGCTGTTTGGTGCGATGGCGTTGGTCGGTCTCAAGGCGGTCACGGTCAAGATGCTGCCGTTCGACAACAAGAATGAGTTCCAGGTCATCGTCGACATGCCGACCGGCACGACTTTGGAGCAGACCGCCGCGGTCGCCCGGGCACTCGCGGACTACGGGGCCAGGGTGCCCGAGGTCACCGACTATCAGATCTATATCGGCACCGCGAGCCCTTACAATTTCAACGGACTGGTGCGGCACTATTTCATGCGGAGCGCCAGCTACCAGGCCGATATCCAGGTCAACCTGGTCAACAAATCGGAGCGGAAGGCGCAGAGCCACGACATCGTAAAACGGATTCGCGACGATCTGACCCGGATCGCCGCAAGGTACGGAGCAAGGATCAAGATCGCCGAGGTCCCGCCCGGTCCCCCGGTCTTGGAAACCCTCGTCGCGGAAGTCTACGGGCCGGATGCCCCGACGCGTCTCGACACCGCGACCAAGATCAAGAAGGTATTCGCGACAACGGAGGGCGTCTCCGATGTCGACTGGTACATGGACGACGATCAGACAACCTACAAGTTCGAGGTCGACAAGGAGAAGGCCGCCCTCGCCGGGGTGAGTACCGCGACCGTGACCCAAGCCCTCTCCACCGCATTGAGCGGGCGTCAGACTGGTTTGCTTCACGACGAGGGTTCGAGCGAGGACATCCCGATTACGGCGCGCCTCCCGCGATCACAAAGGAGCGGTCTTGAGCAACTCGATCAACTCCAAGTTCGTTCGCAGACCGGTGAAATGGTGCCTCTCTCGGAACTGGTGACCGTTAACAAGGTGGCCACCGATAAGAGCATCTATCACAAGAATCTCCTCCCGGTCATCTACATCACCGGCGATGTGGTGGGCCGGCAGGAGAGTCCGGTCTACGCGATCCTGAAGATGAACCAGGCGATCGATAAGCTGCGGTTCGACAAGGGAACGAAGCTGAATGTTCTGAGCACTCATCTCCCCGAGGACACGAACGCCTCGGCAATGAAGTGGGACGGCGAATGGCACATCACCTACGAGGTCTTTCGCGACCTCGGGGTCGCGTTTGCCGCGGTGCTGGTGCTGATCTACATCCTGGTGGTGGCGTGGTTCCAAGACTTCAAGACACCGATCGTGATCATGGCCCCGATCCCCCTGACGCTGGTCGGAATTCTGCCCGCACACGCAATGATGGGGGCCTTCTTCACCGCGACATCGATGATCGGGTTTATCGCGGGCGCAGGGATCATCGTGCGGAACTCGATCATCCTCGTTGACTTCGTCGAACTCCGCCGACGAGAAGGGTCGACACTAGAACAAGCGGTCGTCGATGCGGGCGCGATCCGGTTCCGGCCCATGCTGCTTACCGCTGCCGCGGTCATCGTCGGCTCGTTCGTGATCTTGTTCGACCCGATCTTCCAAGGGCTCGCGATCGCGCTTATGGCGGGTGAGATTGCATCGACGCTGCTCTCGCGCATCGCCGTTCCCGTCCTGTACTTTCTTTCGGAGAGCCGAGGCGAGAAGAAGCGCTTGGCGGACTTGTGAATCCTTTTTGGGAGGGATCGCCCCTAGAGGAATATGAGACTTGAACAAGGTGGATCGGACGTCATCTCGGTCGTATGGAAGGGCTCGCGCGTCTTCGATGCCGCTCCGCCCTCGGGCAATCACTTTGTGATGGACGCTTATCCCGAGTCGGGTGGGCAGAACCTCGGGCCGACCCCGATGGAGGCGTTCGTCGCCGCTGGTGCCGCATGCTCGGCCATGGACGTGCTGCAGATCTTGGAGAAGAAGCGCCAGAAGGTCACCTCCTATCGCGTCGAAGTCGAGGGAGACCGTTCTGAAGAGGGCGTATACCCTAGACCTTATACGAATCTCGTTTTTCGTCACTTCGTCGAAGGCGAGAATTTGGACGAGGGAGCCGTCGAGCAGGCGGTGCGTCTGAGCGACGAGAAGTACTGCTCGGTGATCGCCACCCTGCGTGCGGCCCCTACGGTGACCTCGATCTACGAGATCAAGTCACTCGGTCGCACCGGCTAGATCACGGCAACCAAACCCAGTGTCCAGCGCATCCCTCATGATCTCCCGGGCCCGCAGAAGTCGTGACTTCACCGCGGGCAGCGACATCCCCAGTTGATCGGCGACGTCCTGCGCCTTCTCGCCGAACACCACGCGACGGAGATAGACGTCCTTGTAGATCTGCGGTAGGGTGTCGACGGCCTTCGCCACGCAGGCCCTGGTTGCCTGAGCCTCTGCCGTCTCGTCGGGGAGCGGGCGATCGTCCGCCACCTCAATTCCAAACTCGTAGAGATCGGATAGAGGGATTGATCGAATGAGTCGTTCGCGAATCCGTTTCCGAACGCACGATCTGGTTCCGATCTTGGCCAGCCAACCCTGGAAGAGCGCAGGGTCCCGGAGGTCATCCATCGAACGGATAGCGGCGAGCAACGCTTCGGCCAGCGCGTCCTCGGCGTCGTCCTGGTTACCGCAAACCCGGACCATCTGACGGTAGACCGCATCCTTGTGCCGATTGATCAGGCGCTCAAGCTCCATTGAACCGAGTCTATCCCGATCCGAGGAGAGATCGTCGCATGAGAACCTAACTATGCATAGTTGGTGGGACCGAAGTTGAGGTTGGAAGAAATGACAGAAAAGCTATAACAGTCATCATATCGACATAAAAGCTATGCTCTAGGGGTGCATCTCGGTCCGAATCTCGGCGCAGGGATGACGGGTGGAGTGGTTTACCTGCTGGATGCGGATGCCGAGAGCCTGAATGGCGACTACGTGAGTGCCAGCCCGCTGGATAGCGTAGACGGGAAGACTGTTCGCGACCTCTTAGAGCAGCACTTCTCGCTGACCCAGAGCTGGATCGCGCGGGAGCTGCTAAATGGGTTCAACCCGGCGCGGTTTGTGAGGGTTAAGACCTGCGTCAAGCCCGTGTTCGTGGATGAGCCATTGGCGATCGAGTTCTGCTCATTTCGATTCCCTCGGCTGGACTGGGGTTGGGCAGGCTCATCGGCACCCAACCGAGGTTCATGGAGGTCGAACCAGCATTAACCTTCGGCGGGTCCGGATGCCTTGGCCTCGAGTAAGTCGGAGAGATCACGAATAATGCAGGTGATCAGCAAGCCGGTGGGGGTCTCGACGGCGCTGAGGGCGGTTGCCATCCGGAATTCAGAGCCATCCTTTCGGACGGCGAACGTGGCCAGATGGGCGTCCATGCGCCGCTTGACCGGATTCTGATGGTACGCCTCGCGAAGGTCGATGTGTCCCGACCGATACCGTTCCGGCACGAGACCTTCTATCGACATCCCATGAAGCTCTTCGGCCGAGTAGCCAAACATCTCCGCCGCCTGGCTGTTCGCGAGCTCGATCAGGCCACCGTCGGTGGCAAGCAGGATCGCATCGGGCGCGGCCTCGATTAAGCCACGGAACAATTCGACGCCCTTGCGCAAGATCTCGGCGGTCTTGGCGTACTCCGTGACCTCATTGACCAATCGCTCGTTATCGTCTCGCAGGATGGCGACGGCTTTTGAAGCTTCTTCCTTAAGGTAGTTGGCCACCAGCTCTGTTCGGCTCAGCGGTCCGAACTTAATTCGGATGCGCCCCCAATAGGTGCCGACGGTGGCGAGACTGATCCCGAGTTTCGTCGCGATCGCATGATCCGTAAATCCCTGCTCAGCGAGGGTCAGAAGCTGATGCTCGCGCGGTGATAACGAGTCGCGGATGTCGGGTCCTGACCGCCTTCCAGATTGCTCCACAACTTCCATGATAGCCGTTCCGTGGGTTCCAATGTCATTAGAAATCCTGACAGGGAAGCGTTGACTCGGAAGTCGCGACTGGCACGAGTTGAACTTCCAACTCAAACTTCTTACTGCGGGATTACACATTGATTGAGGAAGCGATGCAACAAGATGAGGGTGGGTTCTTTCCGTGTTTGAGGTTTACGAACTCCTTAGGAGCAAAGCCATGACCTGGCAAGCCCCTCATGACGTTCGGGAGACATCCAAGGAGATTCTTATTTGGATCGATATGCCGGGAGTCGACGAGGATGAAATCTCCATCCTCCGGAACGGGCCCGACGTGGAGATTTCAGTTTTGCGCGACTTTGATCATGACCAGGAGGACGCCGAGGAATTCTCGATTCTCAACCGTCCGTTCGGCGAATTTCGGTGCCTGATCACCATGCCGGACAACGCCCAGATCGACAGCATGACGGCCAAATACCGGCGAGGTGTCTTAAAGGTTCGAGTTCCCCGAAAGCCGTTGGAGAAGGCCGTGCCAGCGGGCTAAGGGAAAGTCTTTGATCCGGAGCTAAGGATGCCGAAAGTGCCAAGCTTTTCCCCGTCCCCTTCTCCTCGGAAAACTGGCCCGCCCGTCCACGGAATTCTGCGGCGAGAATCACCAAACCAGAACCCATCACTCAAGAAGAAGAAGTCCGCTTCGATCGCATCTATCGGCCCGTGCCGTCCGTACATAGAGGAGCTCTCCATCCTCGCCCAAGTGCCATATTGGCCTTCGGCGGTCGGGCCGATAGATGCGATTGAAGTGACCTCTGCCCCGCGCTTGGAAAACACCCCGCCTTGCCAGGAATGTGCGAGGAACCCGCTCTGCCGGTTAAGGAGACATAGTTCGTGAAAGTCCTACTCGGAGTTGACGTCGAAGGTAGCTATCGACCCTCTTTGGACCTGCTCGCAAGAATGAAGTTTGAATCGACCGAATTGACCCTTGCCAATTCGATCGATCTCACCTTCAGCATGCTCGCGTACGGCACCCCGGTCAGCCCCACCTACGGTGCGGATCTGCTGCAGAATTTTGAGTGCATTGGGCGCCAAGCTCTCGCCGAATCCGCGCAGGTGGCGGAAAGACTCAACCTGAAGGCGGTGAAGGTGCTGCTCAACGGTGCCGCCGGACCCGCGATGATGGAATATGCCGACGAGGTCGATGCCGCGGTCATTGTCGTCCATGCCGATCGGAAGAGCGCCCTCGGTAGCCTCTTCCTTGGAAGCGTCAGCCGCGGCCTCACGATCGGGGCACATCAGTCCATCCTCATCTCCAAGGGTGCCGTGGATGCAGAGGGGCCGATTCATGCGGTGCTCGCGACCGATCATTCGCTCTACGCCAATCACGCGATCGACCGCTTCATCCAGATGAAGGCAAAGGGAATTGAATCCATCCACGTCGTAACGGCTCTGAACCTGGACGACTACGAAGGACATCCGCACGAACACGTCGAGCGGTTGGGATCTCCGCTGGAGCACATCCTAAGGGAGGAAGCGGAGACTCAGAACGCGCGGGTGGTGGCGCGCCTCATTGAAGCGGGCTACTTAGCCTCGTCCAGCGTGAGGTTCAACACGACGCACAAGGCGATCGAGGAGGCCATGAGCGAAATGCAGGCTGACCTCCTGCTCATCGGCGCGCAGGGTCACGGCTTTGTCCACCGCTTGTTCATTGGGAGCACCTCGCTTCATCAAGTCGTTGCCGAGCCGTACTCAGTGTTCGTGTTGCGAACCGATCGGCGAACCTAGGTTCCGGCTTGGCGCTCGTTTTCGCCGTGCTCGGCCAGCGCCTTGGGCGAAGCTCCGACCGGATTGCACACGACCATTACGTCGTCGGTCGAAGCCGTTGCGGTTAGGGCGATGTCAAGTTCGATCATCTGGCCGCTCTTCGTGAGGGCCAAAATCGGCGGATGGTAACCCATCTCGCGCTTGCGTACGCTGGCGAGGAACCCGTTGCGCAGCCCGACGTGCTTGGTTCGAAGGTTCTCGGCGAGAAGCATCTCCATCGGCTGATGCAGGAGCTCCCGCGGGCTGTATCCCAAGAGCAGCAGCGCACGGTTGTTCACCTTGAGGATTCTCCCGCTGCGCCCGTCGATGAGGAACACCGCCTCCGGCGCGGTATCCATGAGGGCGGTCAATCGGGCTTCGCTCGCCCAAAGCTCCGCCTCAAGGCGCTGCCGCTCAATTCGATCGTACGTCGCCACCCGTCCGAAGTCGGCAATGGAGACCGCCTCAGAGGATTGAATTCGGATCGCGATCTCGCTCCAGACCTCGGTGACCTCCGCCTCCGGGATCTTAAGCTTGAAGGAAACTTCGCGGGGCGAAAGCCCGCCGCCAAGCAACTCGAAGACCGCCAGTTGTCGCTTGGTCAACCTGATCGCCATACCCATCAATTGTAGTAGCGATTTCGTCCAATTGTGCTCAGCAATTTGCGCGGATGGTGTTACTTTGCGCTAAATTATCAATACAATTTCATGTATATATCAAGATATAGCCGCTAAACCTAGACGATTCTTGCGACGACTGCCTGTTCTTGGAGCCGTTCCACATCGGAACGCCGGGCGAGACCTCCTCCGCGAATCTCCGCAGTTGCGGCCCCCGCCGCGAGGCCATGCTGGAGGGCAATCTCGGTGGTCATTCCCTTGCTCAGGGCGGTGAGCATCGCTGCCACCATGGTGTCGCCGCTCCCGACGGTACTTCGTACAACGATCTTCGGGGCCCGCCCAATCCAGGTGCCCGCCGCATCCGCCATCACCGCGCCCGCCGCACCGCGGCTGATCACGGCGACCGCGTTTGCCTGGGAGCCACCTTGAAGCTGCAGGGTTCGGAGCTTGCCGACAGCTTCTATCGCCTCTGCTTCACTCGCGACTTGGACGCCAAGTAAGCGGGCGGCCTCCTCTTCGTTCGGCTTGAGAAAGCTCGCCCCCGCGGCGAGGGCCATGCGGAGAACCTCGCCATCGGCGTCGACGGCGAAGCGGACCCCAGTGTCGCGAGCCAGCTTGCCCAATCGCCGGAAGAGGTCGGTCGGCACGCCCGGCGGCAGAGAACCCGCCAAGACGAGCCACTCCGCTCCTGGCAGGTGCCGTTCCACGTGCCCGACGAGCGATCGAAGCTCCGAGTCCGAGATCTGGGGGCCAGGTTCGTTAAAGCAAGTAGGAGGGCCGCCCGAGCCATCCTCCACCTCGAAATTGATCCGCGTCTCCCCCCGAATCGCGACGAACTCATGCGGCACGTTTTCGTGATCGAGGGTGTGCCGAACGTATGCGCCGGTGCCTCCGCCAAGAAACCCCGTGGCAAGGGTCGTCTCCTCCAACCCCACCAGCACCCGGGAGATGTTGATCCCCTTGCCCCCGGCGTCCCGCTCGACCGATACGGCTCGATTGGTCCGCCCGACCCGAATCTGATCGACAAACAGGGCGTGGTCGACGCTGGGATTGGGAGTGATCGTAAGAATCAAGCACTATCCTTTCGCGGTGAAGAGACTGCCTTCCGAACGGCCCGATCTCTCGGTGACGTGGAGCGCGTAGACGACCAACGCGTCCGGGTGTCCGTCCAAGCGGGGAGGAGTGATCTCGCGACCGCGCCGGGGACCGCTTGGCTGGTCCTGGAAGATCGGGCCGTACTTGTCGATCAGCAAGCCTTCCGCAAGGGCGGCGTCCGTACCCTGCAACTCTTCATACCGACACCGGAGGATTACGCTTCGCCAGTTGGTGAGATCCGTGATTTCGTCGATCTCGACGCACACGTCTGGGTTCTGACGCATCATCTCGATCTTTTTGCCAAGGGTCGTCTGCCCCAGGAGACGCTCGCCGTCGAGGGCGTAACTGATGGGGACAACGTAGGTCTCGCCCGCGATATGGCATCCGAGCCGGGCAAACTTGCTGCTAAGCACCATCTCGTCGATTTCCGCCATAGAAAGGGCTTTGATCATGGCTACCCTTATGGTGCGCTAGATTCGCGCAAGGCGCAAGCGCGCATTTTCGTGTCAGTTGATTTGAGGACACTTCGCGGCGCGAGCGCTCAATATGGATATCGTCATGCCGCTACATCCGCCGTTAGAGCCACACCGCACCGGGATGCTCAAGACCGGTCAGGACCAGATCTATTGGGAGGAGTGCGGTAATCCGGCGGGTAAGCCCGCGGTCGTGCTCCATGGTGGCCCTGGATCGGGATGTACGGCCTGGAATCGTCGGCTTTTCGACCCCGCACGATACCGAGTCGTCCTGTTCGATCAGCGGAACTGCGGGAGAAGCCTTCCTGCCGCGCGCGATTTCGAAACCAATCTTCGAGAGAATCGCACCGAGAATCTCGTCGAAGACATCGAGCGCCTCCGGACGCTCCTCGGAATCGAGCGGTGGCTTGTTCTGGGTGGCTCCTGGGGGAGCACCCTGGCGCTTGCATATGCCGAGAGCCATCCGGCCCGGGTGAGCGAGATGGTGCTGTTTGGCGTCAGTACTGGTCAGCACACCGATCTGGATTGGCTCTTCCGCGGCGGACTCCGCAAGTTGTTTCCCGCTGAGTGGGATCGGCTCGTTGCCTCCCTGCCGGAGTCGATGAGGAACGAGAATGTCGTCGAGAGCTATTCGCGCTTGCTCGAAGACCCCAATCCCCAGGTTCGTGCGTCGGCGGCCGCGGCATGGTGCCTCTGGGAGTCGGCGACTCCCTCTTGGCCGCCGACGACCGGTTTGAGCCCGAGATTTCAAGTCCCCGACTTCGCCTACGCCTTCGCCCGCATCGTCACGCACTTTGTCTCGAACAACCTATGGCTTGAAGACGGAATTCTCCTCCGCAAGGCCCCGATGCTTGCCGCAATTCCTTCGGTCCTCGTCAATGGACAGTTCGACTTCCAAAGCCCGATCGAAAACGCCTGGGACCTCCACAAGCTCTGGCCAAACTCGGAGCTGCGCATCGTCGAGAGTGCTGGGCACGGCGGGAACGACGGCATCGACCCTGAACTCGTGCGGGCCACCGACAAATTCCTCGCCTTAGCCCCTGCGCAAACGGACCCGTTCGGTGGAAACTAGGGTATGTCGTTGGAAACCTGCGCTCACATCGCCGCTTTGACTGAGATCAAAACAGCCAAAGCCCACGAATGTGAAGAGTGCGTCAATATCGGGTCTCGCTGGGTTCACCTGCGAACCTGTCAAACGTGTGGCGTGACCCTCTGCTGCGACTCCTCGCCCAACCGCCATTCGAGCCGCCATGCGAAGGAAGAGGCTCATCCCGTCGCCTCGTCAGCCGAACCCGGCGAGCGATGGGTGTACTGCTACGTCGACGACCAGACGGCGAGTTACTGAGCCTGGAGCAGGAGGGTGTGCTAGACTCAAACCATGGCGCACAGACCGTCCGAAAATGAGGATCGCGAAAATCTCTCACGGGCGCAACAGGCTTCAAAGGGAGAGGCCCCTAAGCCATGGTCGCGATCGGTCGGGCCCGGACTGATCACCGGTGCCGCGGACGACGACCCATCCGGGATCGGCACGTACTCGGTCGCGGGAGCCCAGTTCGGATATCAACTCCTCTGGCTCGTCCCAATCTGCATCCCGCTCATGATCGCGGTTCAGGAGATGTGCGGGCGGGTCGGCGTCGTTACCGGACGCGGCCTCGCCGCCGCGATTAAGGGGCACTATCCACGATGGGTCCTGTACATGTCGCTCTTCCTGTTGGTTGGCGCGAACGTCACCAATGTCTATGCCGATCTCAACGTCATGGCCGCGTCTGCCCAGATGCTGTTTCAGGGGCCCTTCTTTATGTGGCTGACTCTGATGACGCTTGGAATCGTCGCGCTCCAGATCCTCCTTCCTTACCGAATCTACGTTCGAATCCTGAAGTACCTGTGTCTCGCGCTCTTGGCCTACGTGGTGACCGCGTTCCTTCCTTCCGCCCATAACGAGTGGGGACAGATCGTCAAGAACCTGTTCATACCCTCATGGAGGAAGGACCCCGCCTTCATCCTGACCATCGTCGGCTTCCTTGGCACAACCATTTCGCCCTATCTGTTCTTCTGGCAGGCCGGTGAAGAAGTCGAGGAGGAGATCGGGGCGGGGAACGCGAAGGCTCCGGGGAAGCGGATTAGGGCCGCTTCGAACGACGAGTTGCGCCGCCTTCGAATCGACACTCTAATTGGGATGCTCGCATCCCAGGGCGTGACCTTCTTCATCGTCATCTGCACCGCCTCGACCCTCCACGCCCGAGGCATCACCCATATCGAAACGGCGCAAGATGCGGCAAAGGCGCTGTTACCGTTGGGTAAGTCCGCTTACTGGCTCTTCACTCTTGGCATACTCGGGACAGGCGCATTGGCGATCCCGACTCTAGCCGGCTCAGTGGGATACGCCCTCTCAGAGACCTTCAACTGGCGATATGGACTCTACCGTCGCTTCCGCCGCGCTCGAGCCTTTTACGGCGTGATTGCCTTGGTGATCTTGGGCGGCTACTTGCTCAACTTTGTCGAAGCGATAAGCCCGGTCAAGGCCCTGCTGTATTCAGCCGTCTTGAATGGCCTTGCCGCCCCACCTCTCATCGTAATCCTGCTGCTCGTCTGCAACAACCGGAAGATCGTGGGGGAGCGGTGCAACGGCCGCTGGTCGAACGCTTTCGGAATCTTGACAGCGCTTCTGATGACCGCGGCGGCGGCGTTTATGATCTGGGCGCTCGTCGCGGGCAAGGGCTGAACCCCACCGGGAGCGCCGATGCTCTTGTCGGTAACCAGCGGAACCACCTCAACTCTGCTGGATGTCATGAATGGGGTCCGGCGGGTCCATTGGCCGGAGCCCGCTGTCCTTCTTGAGGATCGAGATGATCGATCTGCCGCCCGCCGCGAGAAGCAAGGGACTGAAATCGTTGTAGCATCGCGCGTTAACGTTCTCCCCCGTGAGCGATCAACCAGCGCACGATCTCGGGGTGCCCGCGCTCGGCAGCAACATGAAGTGGTGTCTGCCGCAATTCGCCCTCTCGAGAATTGACCCATTCAGGGTGGTGCTTGAGTTGAGCAAATGCGCGCTTCCCGTTCCGCGCATCAAGTGACTGAGGCAAGGAAGCCGAGGCCAAGGCATTGACGGAAGGCAGGCAAAGCCAGCGCATAGCCGAATTGTAGTGCAGCTAGACCCCTAGGTGAGTGATCACCACCGGCACGATCGCCCCATCGTCCCCGAATTCAAGGTGTTCCAGACAGACCACACGATGATGCGGGTTCGTCTCCCCCAAGGGCCGACGGTGATACGCGATCACATATGCGTCCCGGCCCGGCAGTCTCAGCACCGAATGGTGCCCCGCCGAAGTGGCGACCGAGTCGTCGCGAAGGATTACCGGTCCAATCCTTTCGAAAGGACCATAGGGTGAATCCGAGAGAGCGTAGGCAACGCCGTAGCTTGAGTCGGTCCAGCCCCCTTCCGACCACATGAACACATACCTGCCCTCATGTCGGAGCATGAATGGTCCCTCGACGTAGTTCTCAGGGGTTATCTCAAAGATATCACCATCGAAATGGATCATATCCTCGCTTAGTTTGGCGACTACCGCATGCTTCCATCCACCCCAATAGAGGTAGGCGGAGCCATCGACGTCAACGAAGGCATGCGCATCGATGGGCTGAGCGCCGTGGTGATACTCCTTCACCAGGGGCGCTCCGAGTGCATCCACGAACGGCCCCCCTGGAGAGTCCGAAACCGCAACGCCCAGACCCGCGCCATCGCCCGCCGAGAAGTAGAAGTAGTACTTGCCATCCTTCTCCGCCACGCTCGGCGCCCAAGCTGCCCGATTGGTGCTCCAAGCCACGTCTTTGAAGTCAAGGATCACCCCCGCATTGCGCCACTCGATGAGGTCGAGGGACGACCACGCTTCGAAGACGGCCTGCTCCTCGTAGGGAGCCGAGGTCGTCGGGTAGATCCAGTAACCTCCCTGGAAGAAGTGAAGCTCAGGGTCGGCGTACCAGCCAGGGAAGATCGGGTTGGGCACGATGAATTAAACCCGGCTTCCTCTCAAAGAGCCATTGTCAACTTTTAGTCTGCGGTGCCACGGTTTGGCCGGGATTGGAATTGACCGTCGAACTGGAAATCGCTTCCCGGCAAACCGTGCGTTGTCATTACCACTGGTGCGTAGAAGCACGGCTTGCCAGGGAGCAGTTCGGGTTCTCAGGCATCTGCGGTCCTGGCCAAGCCGTGGCACCGCAGATCAATGAAGCCTGACAAGCTATCCCCAGACGACGGTAGCTCGCTTAGCGAACCAAGTCCTTAATCACGTTGCCAAATACATCGGTTAGGCGGAAGTCTCTGCCCTGATACTTGTATGTAAGTCTCTCATGGTCAATCCCGAGCAGGTGGAGCATCGTCGCGTGAAGATCATGAACGCTTACCGGATTCTCAACGATGTTGTACGAGTAGTCATCGGTCGTGCCGTACGTCTGCCCACCTTTCACGCCGCCGCCCGCCATCCAGATGGAGAAGCAACGCGGGTGGTGGTCACGACCGTAATCGGTCGGCTTCAACTCGCCCTGGGAGTAGACGGTCCGGCCGAATTCGCCGCCCCATACGACGAGCGTGTCGTCGAGCATTCCGCGCTGCTTCAGGTCCTTGATCAGCGCCGCCGAGGGCTGGTCGATATCCTGTGCCTGGAGCTTGATCGCCTTGGGCAGATTGAAGTGCTGATCCCAACCCATGTGGAAGAGCTGCACGAACCGCACGCCCCGCTCGGCCATGCGACGGGCGAGCAGGCAGTTGTAGGCGTACGAACCCTTGCGCTTGACGTCCGGACCGTACATCTCCAGAATTCCGCTCGGCTCCTTGGAGATGTCGAGCAAATCGGGCACCGATGCCTGCATCCGGAAGGCGAGTTCGTATTGGGAGATGCGCGTATCGACCTCGGGGTCGCCGGACACCGTGCGCTGAATCTTGTTCAGCCCCATCAGCTCATCTAGCATCTCGCGCCGCGTCTCGCGGCTAACGCCGTGAGGGTCGGACAGGAACAGCACCGGGTCGCCAGTGTTGCGGAACTTCACGCCCTGGTGCTGCGTCGGCAGGAAGCCGGAGCCCCAAAGGCGGTCGTAAAGCGGCTGATCGTCCGAGCGGCCGCTGCCCGTGCTGGTCAGGACCACGTAAGTAGGGAGGTCGTTGTTGAACGTCCCGAGTCCATAGCTCAGCCATGAGCCTATGCTCGGGCGACCGGCGATCTGGAAACCGGACTGGAAGAACGTGACGGCGGGGTCGTGGTTGATTGCCTCGGTGAACATCGAGCGCACGAGGCAGAGCTCGTCGGAAATCTCGCCCAGGTGCGGCAGTAGCTCGCTGAGCTGCATCCCGCTCTGACCGTGGGTGTTGTACTTGTACACGCTCGGCGCAACCGGGAACTTGGCCTGCCCGCTTGTCATGCCGGTGAGCCGCTGGCCGTTGCGGATCGATGCGGGAAGCTCCTCGCCGCTTCGTCCCAGGAGCAAAGGCTTGGGATCGTAAAGCTCCATCTGACTTGGCGCGCCGGATTGGAACAGGTAGATCACTCGTTTCGCCTTTGGGGCGAAATGCGGGACGCCGGCCAGACCACCGAAGCGGTGCTCGAGACCCGGAGGGGCAGGACTGGCAAGTCCCTCCTTCGCGAACATCCCCATCAGGGCCGCGAGCCCTAGCCCGCCAGTTCCTTTCAGGAACGTGCGGCGGTTGAACTGATCTTGCAGGTGGTAATCAATATCCATGATTTCGTCGTCTTCAGACTCGCGGGCCGAGCAAGCTCGGCAAATTCAAAGCGTGAGCAAGCTCGCGCACTTCCAAATCACTCTTTCGTGATCGCCTCGTCCAAGTTCATCATCGTGCTCGCGGCCAGCATGTAGGTCGCCAACTCGGCCGGCTTGAGGGTCTTGTCCAGCGGGGCCTCGCCTACGGCGATCAGAACCTTCGCCGCCTCGGTATCCGCCCCGAAGCGCACCAACCGTTTGCGAACTGCGGAGCTCATTAGCTTCAGCTCATCCGGGCGTGGCGCCCGACCGAGCACCCGCCAGAACCCATAGGTCAGTCGCGACTCGACCGAAGGCCCGCCCTCGCGGATCATCTTCTGGCCAAGCACGCGCGACGCCTCGACATAGGTCTCGTCGTTCATCAGCGTAAGCGCCTGTAACGGAGTATCCGTCCGCGCTCGACGCACCCGACACGCCTCGCGAGAGGGAACGTCGAATAGCAGCATGTTAGGCGGCGCCGCCGTCCGCTTCCAGATCGTATAAAGGCTGCGGCGATAGAGGCCGTCGCCCATGTCGTGCTTGTAGTTGCGCAGGTTGCCGTAAACGTTGGTCTCGTCCCATATTCCGGGCGGCATGTAGGGCCGAACCGACGGTCCGCCGAGTCGCTCGACGAGCAGACCGCTGCAGAACAGCGCCGAGTCTCGAATCACCTCACCCGGCAAGCGGAAGCGCGGGCCGCGCGAGATCAGCTTGTTGAGCGGATCCTTCTGGAGCTTCGCTTCGGAAACGTGCGAGGACTGGCGGTACGAGGCGCTCATCACCATCTCCTTCATTGTCGCCTTGAGGTCCCACTTGAGCCGGACGAATTCGGTTGCGAGGTAGTCGAGCAATTCGGGATTGGTAGGGAAGTCGGCGCGGGTGCCGAAGTCCTCGGAGGTAGCGACGATGCCCGTCCCGAAGAAGCGCTCCCAGAGCCGGTTTACGGTGACGCGTGCGGTCAAGGGATTGTCCGGAGACACGATCCACTTCGCCAGTCCAAGCCGGTTATTCGGCACGCCCGCGGGGAGCTTGGGGAGGAAAGCGGGGACGTTCATCGTGACCTTGTCGCCGTGCTTGTCGTATTGCCCACGGATCAGCACGAAGCAGTCACGCGGCTTGGCCATCTCCTGCATCACCATCACCGCAGGAATCGACGCGTCGATCTGCTCGCGCTTGGCCTTGGTGAAGGCATCCAGCTCGTAGTTCTTCCGGAACTCCGCATCATGCTCCAAGGACCAGAGCTTGGCGATCTCTCGGATCTGGTCGGAAGTTCGCTGGGCCATCGGCACCGAAAGCAGGGCATAGGCGGGCGAAGTCGAGGCAAGCGTCGCGACCTCGTCCGGCTTGAGGACGCGGTTGTAGAGAACGAAGTCGTCCACCGCTCCTGCGAACGTCTCGGTGCTCGTTCGACGGCCGATCTTGGCGCTCACAGTGGTTCGAATCGTCGCGGACAGGGAGTCCGCTTCGACCATCGTCGGAACTGCCTTGCCGTCGATATACATCTTCATCCCCGATGCCTTCGAGCTGCCGTCGTAGGTGATCAGGACATGCATCCACTTCTTGTTCGGCACCAGGTCCTTCGCGTAGATCTTCAGGGCGTTCATCGGCCAAGTGTTGATGATGTGCGCCTGCGGCCGACCGTTGTTGAGGGAGAACTCCCAACCGCGGAAGCCGTTGTTCACATCCATCTTTGCGAACGGTGCGCCGTTGCCGTTGTCTGAGCGAATCCATGCTCCATAGGAGAATGATTGCTTCCGGTCGAAATCGCCAATGTTGCCGAGGTCGACAAAACCCATCTCGCCGGTGGCGACCGCTCCGGTCGCCCGACCCGATTCAAGCTTGGCGTTGCCCTCAAGCTTGGTCTCCGGTCCGAACTTCGCTCGCGTCACCAAGCCATCGCTGACCGCTGGCAGAGGTTTGTCAAGCTGCCATGCCGCCGCCTCGATCTTGTGCGATTCCAGTCTCGCGTCGAGCCACGAATCGAGTTGTTTCTCCTTGCCTGAGAGCAAAGTCATCTCCGCGGTCTGCGCCGCCGTCGGCGCCTTCATCGTCGGCGGATGGTTGATTGGCCGCTCTTCGCCTGAACCGGACTCCGGCACGTTGTTGAAGTAGCCGCACAGGCTGTAGAAATCCTTCTGAGTGATCGGGTCGTACTTGTGGTCGTGGCAGCGAGCGCAGCCCGCGGTCAGCCCAAGCCACACCGCCGTGGTCGTCTCGACCCGGTCGATGACCGTTTCGATTCGCCACTCCTCTACGATCACCCCGCCTTCGGTGTTGATCCGGTGGTTGCGGTTAAACGCAGTGGCCAGCTTCTGGTCGGTGGTGGGGTTCGGAAGAAGGTCGCCCGCGATCTGGTCGACCGTGAACTGGTCGTACGGTTCGTTCTTGTTGAACGCGTCGATGACCCAGTCGCGCCAGCGCGATTGGAAGCGCTCGAAGTCCGCTTGGTACCCGTTGCTATCGGCGTAGCGGGAGTAATCCATCCAGTCCATCGCCATGCGCTCGCCGTATCGGGGCGACTTCAGCAGGCGATCGACGACTTCCTCGTAGGCACCCTTTGAGGTGTCGGCCACGAACGCCTTCACCTCGGCGGGAGTCGGCGGGAGCCCGGTGAGGTCAAGCGTCACGCGCCGGATCAGGGTCTCCTTCGTCGCTTCCGACTCGGGGGCCAGACCGTTCTTTTCGAGGTCAGCAAGGATGAAGCGGTCAATGTCGTTCCTTGCCCACTTGGCGTTCTTGACTGCGGGAATCTCCGGTCGAACCGGTTTGACAAAAGCCCAGTGCTTCTTGAACTCTGCGCCCTCGGCGATCCAAGTCTTAAGCAGCGCCTTTTCCTCGGCAGACAGGACCTTGTGGCTGTCAGCGGGCGGCATCTGAGTTGCGTCCTTCGCGTTCACGCGCTTCAGAAGCTCACTCCCCTCGGGATTGCCCGGAGCGATTGCGCGCTTGCCGTCCCCTAGAGTGGCAGTGGCGGTACTGAACTCATCGAGGCGCAAACCCGCCGCGCCTTCACCGGAGGCCGGGCCGTGGCAGGCGGAGCATTTGCCCAAGATCGGGCGAATGTCGCGGTTAAAATCGACGGTCTTGACTGGCGCTTTCACACCCGTCTTCGAAGTCGGAGTGAGCATCCCCACGGCTAGGGAGCCCAATCCGACCAACAGCATCAGAGAATGCCAGCGCACAACCTGCATATACGCCTAGTTTAGGCGGAAACACCCGGTCGATGGAACCCGGTTGTCAACTAAGGGCGAAACACGACCTTTTGCGCCTGCTTTAGTGTGACCGGCCCGATCAAGCCCGACTCCAGGAGCTTGGAGTCCTTGTTCCAGTAGTGCCACGTTTCGAACGTGTATCGACCCGTCTTCGGTCGAGGCTGGCCGTTGAGCAACCAATCCGGCCACTTCTTCAGATGAGAGCCATCCCACTCGACATCGGGGGGCAACTGTTCATCACCGATAATCCGGTTTGGCCAGAGGTTCGTCACCTTGATCTCCAGTTGGTTGACGCCCGGATGGGTGAGCCCCGTAATGCTCACCGCGAACGGCTCCTTCCAAAGCACGCCCAAGTTCTTGCCGTTCAGCGTGACCGTCGCGAAGTTCTTCACCTTGCCCAAGTCGAGCAGCATCTCCCCGCCCACCATGTTGCGCGGCACCGTGAACTCGCGCGAGTAGACCGCCGAACCCGAGAAATACTTGATCCCTGAGACCGGCGAATCTGACCACGAGATCAGTTTCGACCAGAGCTGCTGCTCCGGGGGACCACCCCACTGCGGGTCGAACTGCACTCGCCAGGGCGTGCTGAGATCCTCGATCGCCGGACCCCGGGCTTCGAGCGTCAGCTTCTTGCCGTCGCTCGTCTCCGCGGTGAAGCGCCCCGGCTTCCAAGCGGTCAGATCAAATCCATTATCGACCGTCTTGAGGTCGAACGCGCGATCTGCCGGCAATTTGGTGACCGGAATCAGCATCAGCGTGTCGTTCTCCTCGACCATGGAGTGACGCAATTCTCCGTTGTAGGTGTAGGTCACATTGAGAACCTTCCTCTCGTTGAAGGCTGGGTCGCCGAAGTTGTCGTTCGTCGCCCCGATTTCCGTCTCGCCATCCTTGAACATCTGGCTGACCTTGGCTGTCACATCGGCACCCTTGCCATTGACGGTCTCGTAGCGCGCTTTCTGGATCACGATGACTGGCGGCTTCGAGGCCGGGGAATTGGAGTCCGCCGAGCTGAAGCGAACGAAGTGCTTGCCACTTGCGGCATGGCGGAAGACCACGAATACCGACTCGGCCGGGTCAAGCTGAAGCGGCACCACCGTACGACCACCATCGAACCGATAGACCGGCGCGTCGCCCGTCTCCCCGCTGTCGCCATGCCAGAGCTCCGGCGTGCGACCGTCTACCCGGAATGTGCACTCCACGCTCGCAGGCTGGTAGTTCTGATTCGACACGAAGTAGACATCCGCGCCATCGATCAGGCGATGGATCGTCATCAGCTTCGCGCGCCCGGCGAGCGGCTTGTAGGCGAAGTCGGGAGCCACGTTCAGCGAGCTGTAAACATCCTCCAGCGGGGTGTCCCAAACCACCTTTCCACTCCCGAAGGAGTGGGACTTGGCCGTCAACGAGTCACCCCAAACCTGCTGGGCGATCGCCGCGACCTTTCGGTCTCCGTCGGGAAACTCGCCCAGGCTCGGCGACTGCGTCGGGGGTGTCCCCACGACAGTGGCTCCCGCCTCAACGAGCGAGCGGATCTTCTCCGCGACCGGGACGGTCATCACCTTGGAATCGGGCAGGACGAGGACCTTGTACTCCATGCCGCTGGGCAGCACGATGATGTGATTGCGCACGGTGGCCCGCTCAAGGATCGTCGCGTCGCAGGAGTCGTAGTCGAAGCCGGCGGGCGGACGCGGATTGTGCTGCGGTCCGTAAATCCAGTCCACCGGAGAGTTCTCTCCGGCGTAGTAGAGCGTGTCGCCGACGAAGCGGCCCTTCTGGAGCAGATACTGGCAGCGGGCGACGTACTTGAGCCAGGTTCCGGCTTCCGTCCACCACGTCTGCGTGCGGTCGAGGTGGGTACCCCATGGCCCCATCGTCATGCCTGGCTTGAAGTCCAACCACGGCTGCATTGCGTAGCGGTGGAAGATGTAGCGGTTGATGCCGTTGCAGAAGACCTGATCCCCAAGGGCCTTGATTCCGTAGGGCTCTTCGAGCCACTTGCCCCGACCCTCGTCGGCCGTGAACGACTCCGCGCCGATCACCGGACGGCCGTAAATATGGCCCACCGAGGCCGCGACCCGAGTCGTCTCCATCGCCGATCCGCCGATCCAGAACTCGCCCATCGGGATATCGGCGGTGCCTCCCGCGGTGATCGAGTCGAAGCCACCATTGCCATACGGTTCGGTCGAGAACTTCAGCCCCGCCTTGTGGCAGAGGTCGCCGAAGTAGGCGAAGTAGTTCTCGGCATACAGGTCGGCAATCGTCTTGCGCAGGTCCCAAAGGAACCGCTCGCTCTTCACGTGACTCTGCACCGTGAACCCGGCGATGACCGGGAGCCACGGCATCATGTCGTAGCCGCGACGCTTCTTGAACTCCGCGCGCATCAGCGGCGTCCAGTTCTGGCTGCCAACTTCGTAGCTGTCGATTAGCGCGTTGTTGAGCACCTTGCCCGCGAGCGGCCCGCATTCCTCAATCACCTTGGCCATCATCCCGGCCCAGTGCGCGTCGAGCGCGGAGCGGCTGAGCTTGTCTACTTCGAGCCCATCTCCCTCGGGAGGCGCGGGGTGGTTGTCTTTGCCGGTCGGTACGTGCCCGACGCGAAGGATCGTCCAATCGCCTGCCGGAACATCCCAGTCGAGCTTTCCGTTCGCATCGACCTTCAGCATCACGACGTTGCCCGGAATCACCTGATTCGCCGGACCGTCGCTCAGGTCCACCGTGAGTCCGTCTTCGCGGACGACCCCAGTCTTGCCGAGGAAGTGCCCGTCGCGGGGCACGGGTGCCGGGGTGCGGAATGCGTAAACCGCCAAATCCTTCGAGTAGTTCACCTTGGCGTAGACCTGGGGTGCCTTGATTGGGGGCAGGGTCGCGGAGAAGTGGGAGGGACCGTGGGCCGCGACGCTCGACCATGCGATCACCTGCATCGCGTTCTCAGGCGTGATCCACGGACCGCCACTGCTCGACCAGCCGGCGCAGTTGTGCAAACACAATTCGATGCCTAGGCGGCTGGCTTCCTTGGTCGCATAGACCACCATCTCTCGCCAGAGCGGCGAGTTATAGCCGACTTTCCCGGCTGGGATGCTCTGATCGACGGTGAACATCTGCGCGCCGCCGATCCCCGCTTCCTTCATCGCTTCAAGGTCGGCGGTAATCCCTTCCTTGGTGACGTTGCCGTTCATCCAGTGCCACCAGGTGTGCGGGCGAGCGGAGGCGGGTGGGTTTCTGAACTGCGCGGCGAGCGCGTCACCCGGAGATGAAGAGGAGATGACGGTAAGTGCGGCGACAAGCAAAAGCATAGTGGGCTCCGGCTCGCATTATTGCACTGCGCGACCGGTTCGATGCCCGAAATGTGCGAGCCGGGGGCTAACCGCGGTGAACGTTTGCGGTGGCGACGGTGCCGGAGAAACCGATGACGGCGGAGGAGAGATCGGGTACCGACAAGGTCTCGGACTCCATGGGAGAAAGCTCGACGAGCATGACCTTGTTGAGGATTGGGTCCTCCACGTTCAGAGTGCTCACCTGGAAGGTCTGGCCGATTCCATCGCGACAAACCACAACCGATGTGCTCGCCACGAAGTTGCTCTTGCTAAGGGCCGTCATCCAGGGTAGCGACGAGGCGGCAATCGGTTCTCCTGCCGCCGTGGAAAACGACAGATCATCCCCCGCGTTCTCCGGAAGCAGGTGTCCTCCAATGAGGCCCAAAACATCGGATGCCTCCTGGCTGCAGGCCAGGACGATTCTCCGAGAGTTTACGATGAATCGAACCCCGGTTAGGTGGCCAAACATGTCCAGAGCCGTCATCTCTCCGGGGCTGCCAGGGTGAAAATGTGTACTCAGACGCGCGATTGCCGCGATCATCACGGAGATGCGGTTGGTGATCGCCAGCTTCGCTCGAATTCGGGACCACAAGGTCACGACGGTTCCGGGACTGATCATGAGATTCCGCGCAATCTCCTTGTCGGTCATTCCCTCGCCCGCGAGCACGACGAGTTGGGTCTCCCGGGAGGAGAGCAACTGAAAGCCAAGTTGTCGGCTTTGAAAAATCGGATCAACCATGGTGGCGACGTTCTGTGTAATTGGGGCCAGGATTCTGATCGTGTTCATCTGAGTTGAGAGCGATCATCTGTTCGCTCAAATGGAGGATCGTCAGCGCATGATCCCGCACGAATGAGTAGTTCAGCCCTTTGCCTTGGGCCCGATGCTGGCAAAGGATTTGAAGTTGCTCATCGAGCGACTTCCTGCAGTGATCAAGATGTGACATGAAGAATTAGTCCTTCGCTTACGAGTGGCCCGGTTATATTATAGGGATGAGGTTCGCAGAAACTCTGTCGCGTCTTTGTGCGACATAGATTCTAAATACACTTTTTACCGAGTCCAGATGAGAAGGTCAATTTAATCGAAATCTCCACATCAAGCTGGGCAGACGGTTACCGATCCAGGCTTGGATTTTCGACAGGCATAAGATGACAAATCTGAACTTTCGAGTCGATGCAATTCCGTAAGGCGTTGATCAATGATCGAACACCCATCGGGTGCGACGAAATCATGATAGCCCGCAATTCTAACAGAGTCGGTCAATATCGTACTGACCATCACAAAAATGGCAATTTTTTCTGCTATCCGTACGCCAAATGCGGGCCGGGCTATTTGCCTCAAAAGGTTCGCCGTTTGAAGCAGTGGCGGATAGTTACTAAAAAGTATTTTAATCCAATAGTTCGGTTTCGACTAAGTAGGCACAAATATTGCATTACGGGATCAGATTGCAACGTAATTTTGAGGACAGGCTTCCTTGTGAGGCAGAGCACAATAATGCACGATCGTCGTTTTCAATGCCTTTGAAGCCAACGGGCTACCCGCTCGGTCGCCCGATGGATCAAATCGGAGATATTCCTGTTAGGCAACGAATGAGGTTGAACAGTATTCGGTTAGTATTCGACCATACAAACAAGCAAACTTCGGGTTTAGCGTTGCACCATAACTGGGTCGAGCATTCGCTGAAGATTCCTAGGAACAAGCTCGAAATGCGCTAAGGAAGGCATGACTCGAAGCGAGGCAGTCAAATGGATCTCGCCGACATGTGTCCTGCTCCACAATGAACCACTCTGTCTTCGCTTCCGCAAAAGCAGGCAGAATCTGCCCCCAGTCGAGGTTCCCTTCACCCACGGGGCAGAAGTCGACCTCCCAGCCGAACACTCCCTTATCCTTCAAGTGGACGGCGGTCAGACGCCCCGCCCAGCGACGGATGAGCTCCATTACGTCCATTGCGGCATGGTTCACCCAGTAGGTATCCAACTCGAACTGCAGTTTCGGCGAGGCCAAACGCATCATCGCTTCGAAAGGTCGCTCGCCGGAAGGAGCAAAGCGCTCGAACTCGACCGCGTGATTGTGGTAGCCGAACTGGATTCCGGCTTCGTCAAGCTGATCGATAACCGGGCCCACTTGCCGTGCGAGTTCGGTAAATCCCGCCAACCCTTCCTCGTAGGCCCACCTTGGGGCGGTGGCGATCGCCGTGTAGGCACACCCCAATGTTTGGTGGAATTCGATCTCTCGCTCGATATCGGCGAATTGCTCCCACCCACGGTGGGTTGCGCAACAGACTAGGCCGTAACGGTCCAGCATCTCGCGTGCCTGGGCCGCGGAGACCTCGGGATGGTCACCGCTCATACAGGCAACTGCGGAGAACTGCACGCCTGAATATCCCATTTCCGCGACACGCCGGAGTGCATCCTCGAAGTCGGCAGGGGTGCGCGTGTAGTCACGCAGCGTGTACATTTGAACCGCAAGCTTCATGGGTGAGCCCCCAGTTCGGTTAACAACTCGGAGAGTGCATGCGCCGCATGCTCGAAGAGTTGCACTCCGCTGAATCCGCCCGTCGGCCCCGCGGAGGCGAGATGCGGCTCCAGAGTAAGAGGCCCGCTCCAGCCCGCTTCGACGAGGTAGCGGAACGACGCCAACAGGTCGCCGTTCCCCTCTCCTGCCGCAACCACTCGGTGTTCCGCTTCAATCGCGTCCTTGATGTGTAGGGTGTCGAGGTGGGGCAGCAGCCAAGGGAACCAATCCCGAAGCGGTCGGTACCCGATCAACACGGTGTTCGCAAAGTCGAACGCGGCACGGAAGTTCACCCCGCCGAAGGAGTCGAACAGCTTCCTCGCGTTCTCGGGTTTCGCACCAAAGAAGTTGGCATCGTTCTCATGAAGGAGCAGAATCCCCTCCGATGCGGCCAACGCAACCTGGTCATCCATCCAACCACGAACTTCGGCCCAGTTATCGCTTTCGGGCGAGAATATCCGGATGCGGTCGGTACCGCAGACGTGGGCGATCTCGATCGCCCGCTCGAGTTTTCGTAACTCACCTTCCCGCAGGCTAGAGTCGAGCAAGACTTTGTTGACCGGGCTCCCGATCGCCTGAATCACGAGCCCCGCCTTCTCGGTCATCTGCCGCACCTGCAAAACCTCGTCGTTGGTAAGTTGCAGCACGTTTTTGCCAAATGCGGAACGCAGATCCAGCCCCGTGTACCGGAGCCGAACAAGCGTCGCGAGTTGCTCGGAGAGGTCGGGGCTGATCTCGTCGGCAAAGGCGGTAAGGGCAGTGGCGAAGGTCTTCATGAGATCTCGAATTGGACGCCGGGAACCGGCGCGGGGCGGATAAAGCGATTGTAACCCTCGGCGCGCAGCGCCGCCTCAACCGCGTCCGGCTGCTCGGTGAGGGCAATGACCGTCCCGCCCATCCCTGCGCCGGCAAGTTTGGCGCCCAGAGCACCCGCTTGTTTGGCGTACTGAACGAGCCGGTCGACTTCGCCACCGGATCCGCTCAGGGAAGCGGTGATCGCCTGGTTCTCGTTCATCAGGAGCCCTAGCTGAGCGAGGTCACCATTCACGAGAGCATCCGCACCTCGACGACCGAGGTCGGCCACTCGCTTCATCTTGTCGATGATCTCGGGCTCACCCTCGAGCCAGCGCTCAACCATCGGTCGGTGTACCGATCCGCTGAGTCGCTCGATCCCGGTGGTGATCAGGAGGAAGGGAAGGGGAGCCTCTAACGCCGTCACTTTGCCGGGTGGTCCCCCGTCGACCGGGTGCTTCCCGGCAAAGTCCAAAGTGCGCAGCCCGCCGTGGGTGATCATGTACGCGTCTTGATAGCCGCAGGTGATGCGGGCATCCCGCAATTCGACATCGCGCAGGAGCTCGGCAAAAGCGATGAGGCCTTGGGGCGAAGCGAAATCTGGCGGCTTCGCACAAGCTCGCATCACACAAGCTAACGTGGAAGCAAGAAGGGCGGTCGAGCCGGAAATCCCGCTTGATCGGGGAATGTCTGTTGACCAAATCGGGCGCAGGCCACTCACGGGGAAGCGGGTGGTCGCGGCATCCCAGAGCCGCAGATCGTCCGGCCAAGGCCCGTCGAGATCGTCGGTGAGGATGCATCGCGCCCGAACCGGCACCGAGCAGGAAACGAGAAACCCGCCGTAGATGTCGCTCGGGTTGCCGATGACTCCGCACCGTCCGGGAGCGCTCGCCTGAATTGTCATTCGCCCATCACCCCCAAAGCCTCCCGATACCCCTCGACGCTTCCGCAATCGAACCGACGTTCGTCGTCCTCCAAAGGGATCGCGATTCCCCGCAAACCCGCTTTGATGGCGATGTCGAGAAGCGGCGGCAGATGGACCTCGCCCGGCTTGGTCCAACTTGCGATCAGGTCGGGCAGCCGAGACAACGCGGCGCGACTGAGGCCGAAGCGCCCCGCAATCGCCCAACGACTGATTGTCTCTTCGGGTCTGGGCTTCTCGACAATGCTTCTGATTTCGCCGGTCGACGAGTCCCAATCGACAATCCCATAGAGGTGAACCTGGTCCTCACCGATCCTGCCGACGGCCACGACAACATCGGCGCCGGCCAGGAGGGCGTCCTTGATCCGCCGACTCGGATTGTTTGGATAGAAGATCGTATCCGGAAGCAAAACGAGCGCATCGTGCGCGGTTCCCGCCATCGCCACGGCGTGCGCGAGGCCGGTTGGATTCTCCTGAACAACCTGCGATATCTGGGCTAGGAAGTCATGGCGTCGTGCCAGACTCCGCCGTTCGATTGCTTTAAGAAGGTCTGTCTTTTGAGGCGAGACAACGATCACGATGCGCCCCACTCCTGCAGCCTCGGATTCAACAAAACACTTGTCCAGTACGGTACTGCCACCCAACCGCAAGAGCTCTTTGGACATTCCCTGCGTGGTGGGCTTCATTCGCGAACCTAGCCCGGCGGCGGGCAAGATCGCGATGACCGGAAATGGCGAGCTTTCGGGGATCATGCTGGGTTGGCTTCCGAGGAACCTCCGAACGAAGAATAGCCGAGCGGCTGCGACACCGCCCACAAAATCCAACTTTACGCGGGAGCAAAACGAACTATTCTCCGGCCATTCAATCTATATTGAATTTTCCGAGGAACTCGGGAGACCCCAACCATGAAGATTTATTCGATAGCTATCGTTCTCGCTGGAGCCCTTGCCTTGGGCTGCGGCAGTAAGACTGAAGATCCCGCCGCGAGTCCCTCCGCCGGTGGAGATAAGTCCGCAACCCCGGCTCCATCCGGATCCCCCGCCGCGGCGACGGGCACCGGTTATGCCGCCGTCCAGACCATCCTGACCGCCAACTGCGCGCCGTGCCATGGCGGGGCCCGGCCCAAGGGCGGCATCAACATGACGTCCTACGACTCGATCATGAAGGGCGGCGAAGAAGGCCTGGTCGTCACCGCGGGCGACCCGGACAAGAGCGTCATCATCATGGCTCTCAGGGGGCAGGGCGGCAAGCGCCAGATGCCTCCGCGCGGCGGTCCCCTTCCTGCTGCTGATATCAAGACAGTGGAAGACTGGATCAAAGCCGGCGCGAAGAACGGCTAAAGGCATCGCATATTCGGCGCGGGCAAATGCCCGCGCCGAGATAGCTCTCCTAACACCAAAATTCTTGGTGTTTTTCCTTTTCGCTTAAGGTCGCTAAACAAGGTGGCGAACTCTGCCGAGTTCGAGTCGTAGACCAAAGGTCTGTGTTTTGCGGAGTTTCCGCCCAGACCTATTCTATGGCGGACGCAACACTACCGGCGACGAAGAGCGGAGGGGGGAAATCCCCCGGAGCTTTCGTGGCGGATCTCGGAGACGTCCAGAAGTATCGTTGGCTTATCCTCCTCGGCCTGATCACGGCCGCGATCATGGAGGTGCTCGACACCACCATCGTCAACGTCGCCCTCCCGCAGATGGCGGGGAACCTCGGCGCGACGAACCAGGAGATCGGCTGGGTCTCGACCGGGTACATCCTCTCGAATGTCGTCGTCCTCCCGATGACCGCCTTCCTCGCCGCTCGGTTCGGCCGGAAGCGCTACCTCACTTTCTCGATCCTCCTCTTCATCGCTGCGTCGTTCTTCTGCGGTACTTCCCACTCCCTCGGAGAACTCGTGTTCTGGCGGATACTCCAGGGGGCGGGTGGCGCAGCGCTGCTCTCTACGGCTCATGCGACCCTCCGCCAGATCTTTCCGAAGGAACAGCAGGGCCTTGTCCAGGCGATCTTCCTGATGGGCATCATCGTGGCGCCGACCTTAGGCCCGACTCTGGGTGGCTGGATCACCGACAACTACACCTGGAACTGGTGCTTCTTCATCAACGTGCCGATTGGCATCGCCTCGGTGTTCCTCGTCACCTCTTTCCTCCATGACCCTCCCGGCGAGCGAAGCACAGCTCGGGTTGACTGGCTCGGGATCGGCCTTCTCGCGGTCGGCTTGGGTTCGCTCCAGTACATCCTCGAAGAGGGGCAGGCAAACGACTGGTTCCAAGATGCGCTTATCCTTCGCCTGGCCGTCCTTTCGGTGGTGAGCATCGCCGTGCTGATGTGGTGGCAGCTAACGCCCCGCAACAAGGCACCGGTGGTGGACTTCCGTGTCCTGAAGAACCGCACGTTGGCGGCGGCAATATGCCTGTTTGTAGCCCTCGGTTTCGGTCTCTATGGGGGCGTTTACCTCTTTCCGCTGTTCACCCAGTCGATCCTCAACTTCACCCCGACGGAGACCGGCCTTGCCTTGCTTCCGGGTGGCCTCGCCACCGCGTTCAGTGCCCTCCTTTGTGGTCGGTTGCTGAACGGCAAGAAGGCGCTCGTCGATCCGCGGATCCTGATCTTCATCGGCGTCCTAATCTTCTGCTATTCGATGTGGGGATTGGGTCATCTCTCGACCATGAGCGGCATCGAAGACACCCACACCGTGCTCCTTTTGCGCGGCCTCGGACTTGGCTTCCTTTTTGCCCCGATTAACCAGGTCGCCTACGGCGGCATAGATCCGCGGGAAGCCCAGCAGGCGGCCGGACTCATCAACCTCTCTCGCCAGTTGGGCGGCTCCTTCGGCATCGCCGTCTTGGGCACCTTCGTCCAGCAACACACCGCCTTTCATCGGATGCACCTGGTGCAACACCTCGTGGCAGGACGCCCGGTGTTCGACCAGCGAATCGCGCAAATGACCGCGGGCTTCGCCTCGCGAGGCGCCCCCCATGGCCTCGCCCATCAGATGGCGCTGAAGGCGATGGACGGGGTGGTTCAGAGGCAGGCAATGACCATGAGCTACGACGACGCGTTCCTGATGATCCTCGTCGTCTTCCTCTGCACCGCCCCGGCGATCCTGATCCTAAGGAAGCCGAAGGCCAAAGCGACATTGGTTGACGCTCACTAGGGCTCTTCTTCTAGAGGCCCTATTGGACTTATACGACATATTGGACATATAACAGAATATTATTCGGTTATTGACTCATAGAGGAGTATAATCAACTCAGAGTTCTTCAGAGAGACGCATAATGAACCCTATGGACCTCCAAATCCTATCTCTTCTCCAAGCCGACGCGCGCATCTCCAATGCGGAGATCGCCCGCCAAGTCGGGATGGCCCCTTCGGCGATCCTGGAGCGAGTGCGCAAGTTGGAGGAGCGGGGCGTCATCGAGCGCTATGAAGCGAGGCTCGACCCCAAGGCGTTTGGACTCGGCCTGACCGCCTATTGCCTCGTCCGAACTACGTTCTCGGACTCGACCGATCAGGCCAAAAACCTCGCGGCAATTCCCGAGATTCAAGAGGTCCATGAGGTCGCTGGCGAGGACTGCTTTCTCATCAAACTGCGAACGAAGGACACCGATGCGCTTAGCGTTCTGCTTCGCGAAAAAATCGCTTGTATTCCAGGCGTAACTTCGACGAAAACCACCATCGTGCTCAAGACCGAAAAGGAAACGGGCACGTTGCCGTTGCCAACGGCAGGGAAGTCGGAGTGAAGGAAACGCCGTCGCGGCTCAAGATCGTCGCCGCCTTCGCGATCGTCTACATCGTCTGGGGTTCGACTTATCTCGGCATCAAACTCGGCCTCGAGTCCCTACCCCCGTTCCTGATGAGCGGGATCCGATTCGCTATCGCGGGCCTGATCCTCTGGATCTGGTGCGCGATTCGCAAGGAGCCGCTGCCCTCTCGACGCCAGGTCGTCAATGCCTCGATCGTCGGCCTCCTGCTCGTTCTCATCGGGAACGGCACCGTCACCTGGGCGGAGAAGAGCTTGTCGTCGGGGATGGTCGCGCTACTGGTCGGAGTCCAGCCAGTCTGGATGGTGCTCGTCATGTGGGCGAGCGGCGAAGCGAAGCGACCCAGTGGGACCACCGTCATCGGGCTCATTCTCGGTCTCTTCGGCGTCGGCACGCTGGCCGCCTCCGGCGGAGACCTCAAAGCCAGCCTCTTCGCGGCGACGCTCGTCGTTCTCGGTGCCCTATCATGGTCGATCGGCTCGCTCCGCTCGCAAGTGGCCGAAATGCCCGCCTCGACCCTGCGCTCGAACGCCGTGCAAATGTTCGTTGCCGGCTTCGCTCTGAGCCTAGTCGGAATGGGTCGCGGCGAGATCGCCGCCCTACGCACCGCGCACGCCACCACTACGTCTTTGCTCGCCGTCGCCTATCTGATCGTCTTCGGCTCGATCGTCGCCTACTCGGCATACGCCTGGCTCCTTCAGCACGTTTCCGCCACCGCCGCAAGCACTTGCGCCTACGTCAACCCGGCGATCGCCGTCGCGCTCGGCTGGGCATGGGGCGAACCGGTCGGCAAAGCGGAACTGTTCGCCATGGCAATGATTTTCGCCGCCGTCGCGATCCTAGGTCGCAGCACCCGGGTCAAGAAACCTGCCGTAAGCGAGCCTGTGACAGTCCCGATCACCCTCCCCGCCGCCGCTTACCAAGGCGCGGAATAGCTTTAGGAGTGCATGGCCCCGACCGAACTCTGTATGCCACGATACTGCGAGCAAGCGGCGGCCACGGCGACAGGTCGCCTGATTCAAAGCACGGCCGGGGCCATGCACTCCTAAGACCGGATCGCCCCTCGCACGTAAAATCTCTGTAAAGAGATGCCCCAACCCTTGCACTATGTACTATGGGGGAGTATCCTATCTTCCACCTGTTCAAGTCGAACAGACCGTATCCTGGAGTACAGCATCTGTGAGTAGCGTTCTCGAGTTCATTCAAAAAGGCGGGGTGATGATGTACCCGCTGATTCTCTGTTCGATCCTCATCATCGCCCTTGGCATCGAGCGCGTCGTCACCCTCCGAAAGGCCGCGACCGACGGGGACGCCCTGCTGGACGAAGTCAAATCGGTCTTCCAGCCGGGGTCCGACCCAAGCCGCGCCATGGCGACCTGCGAAGGTGACAAGAGCGTGCTCGGCCGGATGTTCGCCCGCGGGCTCAAAAACTCCCACCGCGACGGGGATGCGATCGAGATGGCGATGGAACAGGAGGCCGCGAACGACACTCCGACCCTCGAAGCCAACCTGCCCGTCATCAAGACGATCGTCAATATCGCCCCCCTCCTCGGACTCCTCGGCACGATCGCTGGCATGATCACCGCATTCCGTGCCGCAAGCGCAAAGGGCCTTAGCAACCCAACCGAGATCCTCGGAGGCATCTCCGAAGCCCTCATCTCCACCGCTACCGGGATCACCCTCGCGGTGATCGGCTTTCTCCTCTACAACTACTTCGCGAACCTGGTCCGTAAGATCACCGAGGACATGGAGTACTACGGTGCCGAGCTGGTCAACTACATGACCGGGAGGATCGACTAACCTATGGCGCACACGATGCGTCGGCGCGTCAAACTCCGCAGCCGTAAGCCCGTCGAGGAGCCCGAAATCATCGTCATTCCGATGATCGACGTGATGATGTTCCTCCTGTTCTTTTTCATGGTCGCCTCGCTCGCGATGGTCGTGCAAAACGCGATTCCGGTCCAATTGCCGAAGGCGTCGACCGCCCAGCAGGAGAACGTTGAGCGCATCACCATCACCCTTAAGCCCGAAGGCACGATCTATCTAAACACCCGTGTGACGACGATCGCGAACCTGCAGAAGGACCTCGAAGCCCTCCACGTCGGGCCGAAGACCTCGATCACCCTCAACGCCGACGAGCGTGTGCCCTACGGCAGCGTCGTCGCGGTTATGGACGAGGGGCGCAAAGCTGGCGTCCCCGCATTCGCCTTTGCGATCAGTCGCCACTAGGAACCTATGGCCCGCCGAAGACGCACCCGTAACCCCCTCCTCGCCCGGATACTCCTGATCTCCGTTGTCGTGCACATCATCGCGCTCCCTGTTCTGGCGAAGTTCGGTGCCTTCGACAAGATCCGCAAGGCCTTTGGCGCCTCGGACGTCGTGATGATCACCTCGGCAACCGAACCTCCCAAGGAGAAGCCACCCATCGCCGAGGCTAAGAAAGCGCAACCTCAGGCGAACGTCAAGAAGGGCGGACCCAACGCTTCCCGCACCGCCGGTGTGCACCATACCAATCTCAACCAGCCCGCGGTCGTCGCCAAGGGTGCCGGTGTAAACAGCCCGAACGCGCCGAGCATCGAACAGGGAAGTGGAACCGCCGGACAACTCCCCAGCCCCAAGAACGGCGGCCCCGGCGGCGCTCCCCAACCGACGCCTACGCCCGTTCCTACACCGGCTCATCACGAGGACCCTACGCCGCAACCCACCCCAAGCCCCACCTCCAAGGTTCCGACCCCGACACCGATCCCGAAGAAGGCACCCGTCTATCGCGAGGTGGAACCCACCTATCAGCCTGAACCGGTTATCCCAGACGACCTAAGACAAGAGGCGCTGGACAAGACCTGCGTCGTCGAGCTCACCGTCGCCGCCAACGGAAACGTGACCCAGGCAACCGTCTCCCAAACGTCGGGCAATCGCCAGCTTGATGACCTTGCGCTCAAGGCGGCGAAGACTTGGCGCTTCCGACCTGCGAGCATCGATGGCGAAGCGACCGAAGGCAAAGTCCGCCTGACCGTGGAGTTTAAAGTCGAATGAAAGTCTGGATAATCCTCGCCCTCGCTGCGGTCGGAGCGGCGAAGGCCGCGGCCGTCGGTAGCTACCGATTCCTCGCCATAGATGCCAACGGACTCCCGGTTGCCGCCTCGATTGAGGTGTCGCGCAGCGACGGCTCAAGACTGACGCTTTACACAATGGGCGCGCCGACGGCGGCAATCACAATGAACGCCTTCGACCCGACCGAGTCCGTGGTCCGAGTTCTGATCGGGCGACCCGTAGAGATTCGACAGGACGGACCGCCGGTCCATGAGATCAAGATCGTCGTCAGAGCCACCCGACTGATCGCCGCAAAACCCCCGGCGGGCTCCACCGGCACCACCCGCTCCCGCGAAGACCTCACCAAATTCACGAACACCGGCAGCGGCGACCAGAAGGGACTCGTCAAGGGCCAGTCCGGCGTCGCCGAAGACTCCGCGGGCCAGGCTCACGTCCGCGGCGAGCACGCCGACATCTCCTACGTCGTTGACGGGGTCCCCCTTCCTGACACCCTCTCCGGACGTCAAGGTAGCGTGGTTGTACCCTCCACGATCCAAAGTCTCGACATTCTCACCGGCGGCTACGCGCCCGAATACGGTGGCCAAACCGCCGCAATCCTCAACATCACGACCCTCAAGGCAATCCGCACATTCCGATCCGAGGCCTCCCTCCAAGCGGGAAGCTACCGCACCCTCCAGGGCGACGCCACCGCCCAGGGCCCCCTCGGCAAACGCGCCAGCTTCGTCTTCAATTTCGGCGCAAACCGTACCGACCTCGCCGTGGAGCCCCACCAGCCCGGGAGCCGGACCGCGCACAACCAAGGCTCCAGCCGCAGTGGCTTCACGAACTTCCGATTCAAGCCCAGCGCAAAGGACGATCTATCCCTGACGCTCAGCAACAACCCTGACGCCCTCCAAATCGCGAACCGAGTAGGCCTTCCCGCCTCCTTTGCCTCAGCCGGTCAAGGATTCGGCTTCCTCGGGCTGCGCAACGCGGACGGCACTCGCCCCGACGGCACTCCGGGCACCTTGGGTTCCGATCCGATTGTCCTCGACTCCCAGCAGAAGGCGGGTCAGGACATCAATCAGGACGAGGTCAGCGAGTTTGCCACCCTCAACTACCAGCGCCGCTTCGGCACCGGCTCAACGGGCCAACTCGCGGTCACGCTCCTTCACTCAGGTTCGAACCTCTACAACTTCAACCCGGCGGTCGACGTCCTCGCGCTCCCCGTCGATAGCTCGATCGAGTACAACCCGACCGCCGTCCGTAACGTCCACCACGTCCAGCTCACCGGCTCCGCCGAGAAGGCGCGGAAAGGTCATACCCTCAAAGCCGGCTTCCTTTACGACGCCCAAAGTGGCCAGGAGTCGTACAACATCATCCCCGCGAGCCAGCTCGCCCTCGATGCGCTGGCCGCCGCCGCACCGAACCTCGCCCCGCCTGGGTCGAACACCGGCGAGACCGACGTCAATGGCAACCCCGTCTATCACGCGACCGGCGCGCCCCCGACCCTCCACGTAAGTCGGAGTGGATTCTACGGTGCGGTCTACGCTCAGGACACCTGGACGGTCGGCCACTTCACCGCCAACTACGGCCTTCGCGGTGACTGGTACCACCAGAAGCAAAGCCTCGGGGGTGCGCCCGTCTCCGACTTCATGCTCGCCCCCCGAATCAATCTCGAGTATCGGGTCGATCGCAACACGGAGCTTCGGGCCTCCTACAACCGCCTCTTAAGCACTCCGCCCCTCGCCCAAGGTGCCATCGTCGGCGATCCAATCCAGCCCGAGAAGATCAGCCAGTACGACCTGGGAATGACCCATCGACTCGGACACGGACAGAGCGTCGGTGCGGCCTATTACTACAAGGACATTCGCAACCAAGTCGATACGGGCCTCCTCATTCCGGGCAGCGACATCGGCCTCTATTCGGCGGTCAACCTAGAGAAGGGAGCCGTGCACGGTCTTGAGTTGAGTTACAACATAGGCTCGGCCAAGGGTGTCGGCTGGGATGGCTACCTCAACTACTCACTCTCTGCCGCCAAGCCGAACGGGGTGGACAATACGGGGGCTCCCGTCGGAGAATTCAACGACCACGATCAACGCCACACCATCGGCGCGGGCCTGGCCTACAGCTGGAAGACCGGGATGAACGCCGCCCTGACCTTCGAGTACGGGAGCGGTCTCGCCAGCAGCGTCGTCCCGCCCTCGATCGCGCGCTCCCCGCGTCACCAGTTCGACTTCCGCTTCTCAAGCGGGGAAGTGCTGTTCAATAAGCGGGTCGCCTTAACGCTCAATGTCGAGAACCTCACCGATCAGCGCACGGTGATCAACTTCCAATCCGCGTTCAGCGGCACCCGCTTCATGATGGGCCGCCGAATCCTGATCGGCCTTGCAGGGAAGTTCTAGTCCCCTGAAGTCATCCTCAGAAGCCTCTCAACCTTCATTTGCCATGATTGATCCGCGGTGCCACGGTTTGGCCGGGATTGGAATTGCCTGTTCAATCGAAGTTGTTTCCCGGCAAACCGTGCGCTGTAATTACCACTCGTGCGTAGGAGCACGGCTTGCCAGGACGCATTTCCGGTTTCCCAGGCATGGCCAA
>JBBQPZ010000015.1:0-80940 GCA_038216655.1 Fimbriimonadales bacterium | reverse complement strand
GAGCCGGTTCATCAAACCAGGAAGCCCCTGGCAGAACGGCCACGCTGAGAGCTTCAACTCCAGATTGAGAGCCGAACTCCTCGATGTCGAGGTCTTTCACAACCTAGCGGAAGCAGAGGTGAAGCTGGCGATCTTTCGCCGATTCTACAACCAAGAGCGTCCCCACTCGTCCCTCGGCTACCGCACACCCGCGGAAGCCATGTCATTATCGTCGAGGAACTCATCTTAAAATGACTTCACGAATGGGGGCAGACCAAAACCTCCTTCGGGATGACGACGCTTCAAAGAAGAAGCCCCGGCGGTAACCGCCGGGGCCTCTGTTGTTTGCGAATGGACGTGCCTTACGGGCGGCGCTCGGCGACGACGTCGGGGATACCGTTGAGGTCGTAGGGCAGGTGATAGACCTGGATCGCGACGCCGCCGCTCACGAAGTCGACCGCGGTGCCTTTGATCGATCCTCTACGGTTGTAGCTGTGGGCATGGGTATCGCAGAACGCGACGTTCATGACTCCACCGTAGCGGGCCGCGCCGGAGAAGTTGAATCTGCCGAATGGGCTCGGAGGATTCTTATAGGCGTTGTAGTAAGGATCGCCCGATGTGTTCAGGATGGTATCCGGCTTGGTCGGGTCGAGGTCAGGATCGGTGGCACCGGCCTTGATGTAGCCCGCGTTGTAGAACATGACCGTCCCGGCGACATCGGGAAGGGTGGTTCCACCTACCACTGCATCCGCGTTGGCGATCGGCGGCAGACTGACGGCGGTGTCTTCAAAAACTCGGAAGTTCGGTGCGTATCCGGCGAACGTGAAGTTGGTCGACGAGGTGAAAGTCTTGCCCAACGCCGCTCCGGCGTAGCCAAGGACGGTGTCCGAGGTGGCGGAGTTGATGAGGGGCGGCTCGGCGCTCCACTTGATGGCCTTCGGCTCGGCGGGCGACGTAAACATTTCCTTGTTCTTCGTGTAGGGCAACATTGCATCGAACACGGAGACCATGATGGTGCCGGTACCGGGGATGACGCCGTTGCCATCGCTGGTGTAGACGACCATGGGGAAGTAGTCGTCGTTGTCGCCGAGGTAGAGCTGAGAGGCGGTTCCGATCTGCTTGGCGTTGCTAAGGTCCGCAGTCTTCTTCGCGGCAAGTTTGGCTTGAGCGAAGACGGGGAAGAGAATCGCCGCGATGATCGCGATGATCGCGATCACGACGAGAAGTTCAATGAGGGTAAAGGCTTTTCGCATTCAGTTTCCTTGCCGGCGTAGGGGGACGCCCTTGGCTCCCGGCGCTTGGTATTGGGAATTCCGCCAACTATAACCCATAAACCTTTATTAACAAAGCGAACTTTTTCCAGTCCATGTCGTCTAAGCGTGGTTAGCGCAATATGTGCTACATGCCCCAAGGGCCATTGGTAGACTGTACGTCGGTGATCGAGTGCCTGTGACGACAACTTCGGAAAAGAGCGTGCGAACCCGCATTCTCGGCGTTGCCGTGGATCGTTACACGATGACGGAGACCCTCGCAAGGATCGAGCAGTTCGTCAAGGATGGCGGGCCGCATCTCGTGATCACGGCGGATGCCGCGGGCATTGTCCAGTCCTCCGAAGACGCTGAGCTGCGCGCGATCTATGATCAGGCCGACCTCGTGACCCCGGACAGCGTCGGAGTCCTTTGGGCGGCGAAGCGCCAGGGGGAGTCACTGCCGGAAAGAGTGAGCGGGGTCGACCTTGTCGATCAAATTTGCGATCTCAGCGCCCGAAAGGGTTACCGCCTCTTTTTTCTCGGCGCGGCTCCCGGCGTTGCCGAACTCGCCGCGGAGAAGCTTCGGTTGAAGCATCCGGGATGTAACATCGTTGGCACCCGTAATGGGTTCTTCCCGGCAGACAGCGACACCCTGGTCGCGCAGGAGATCGCGGAGAGCAAACCGGATTTCCTATTTGTCGCGATGGGGATTCCGCGGCAAGAGAAGTTCATCATGGCGACGCGCGACATCATCGGCGCGTCAGTGTCGATGGGAGTAGGCGGTTCCTTCGATGTTTTCAGCGGCAAGGCCAAGCGCGCGCCCAAGCTCCTGCAGAAGCTAAAGCTCGAGTGGTTATGGCGCTTGTTGCTCAATCCGAAGAAGATTGCCAAAGCGAAGAACTTGCCCCGATTCGTCCGGATGGTCTTGAAGGAACGTAGGTGAAGATCTACACGAAGACCGGAGACGCGGGGCAAACCGGCCTCCTAGGCGGCACTCGGGTCGACAAAGACAGCCTGCGCATCTCCGCGATCGGAGAGGTGGATGAACTGAACGCGGCGATCGGAGTTACCCGGACGTTCGCAGGGGAAGATTTCCTGGACGTTGAATTGGGTCGAGCCCAGTCGCTTTTGTTCGATCTTGGCGGCGAGCTGGCCTCGCCTCCCGGGGGGCGGGCCGGCTACGCGAGTTTGACCGCCGCCCATGCGACCTGGCTGGAGACTTCGATCGACGCGATGGAGAGCGAACTGCCGCCGCTCAAAAACTTCATCCTGCCCGGCGGATCGCCGCTTGCGGCGCACCTCCACCTCGCCAGGGCAGTCTGCCGCAGCGCCGAACGAGCCATGATTTCACTGGATCGCGCGGAGCCGGTGAGAGAGGAGGCGAGGATCTTCTTGAATCGTCTGTCAGACTGGCTATTCGTGGCCGCGCGAACCGCGAACCGACTTTCGAACGTCGTTGATGTAGATTGGAAGCGATCTGAGGCTAAATGATTATTCAATTCGGAATGTTTCTGCACCTGGGCTTGTCGCTCATCAATGCTCCAAGGCAGGATCTGCCGTCTCCGGCCGCGTTGATCACGAAGATGTTCGATACGTATTACTACGCCCAAACGATCTCGGGCAAGATCCACTACACCATCAGCGCACCCGTCGGCTCGGCGACGCTGGACACCGATGTGCAGATCGAGCGTCCCGGGAAGCTTTACATCCGCCAGTTTAAGCCCACGGGGGACAAGAAGGTTTGGATCGTCACCGCCGACGGCACGTCGGTCAGTTACGGTGCCCCGAGAGATACGCCAGTTCCGGACAATATGAGGTTGCAGGAGAAGGTCGGCCCGATGTATCCCCTCAAAGACCTTCGGGACGCCTACGCGGCAGCGTCGAGCAGCATCGAGGACCGCTCGGTCCCACTCGATGTCGCGGTAGGGAAGACCACTGACCTCGATCACATCCGCTATCAGTTCAAGTCTCTGAAGAATGAGGGAAAAACCCAGGTAGACGGTAAGACCGCCTATGTCATCGGTGGCGATTGGAAGGAGTACGGCGATGCGCCGGTGAGCGGCAAGTTCCAGATGGTTGTCTCAGAGACCGGCGAACTCTACCGCTACGTGGTGAGGCGGGTACTGGCCGTGTCGGAAGCGAAGAACGTCCCGCCGCAGCCAATTACCCAAACCTGGGACGTCAATCTCACGGTCAACGGACCGGTCAATGAAGACTTGTTCACAATCGTGAAGTAAGGGCGTCGACTCGGGCGATAAGGCCGGCATTCACTGCTGGCCATTCATCCCGAAGGATCGAGAACATCACGGTGTCGCGCATATAGCCGTCGGGCATCCGCATATGCCGACGAAGGGTCCCTTCGTGCAGCGCGCCCAACTTGCGGATCGCCGCTTGGCTCATCAGGTTGCGACCGTCGGTCTTGAGCTGAACCCGCTCGCATTTCAAGGTCTCGAACGCATGTTCTAGGAGAAGGAGCTTAGACTCGGGATTCACCGCCGTCCCTCGGTGCGCCTCGCCGTACCAGGTCATCCCGATCTCAAGCCCGGAGTGGGGTACGCGGATATCGAGGTAGCAGCTACTGCCGATCGCCTCACCCGTTTGAGCCAAGCACACGGCAAAGGCGAATGTGGCTTCGCGAGCACACGTACGCCGTACGTAGTCGGCCATGGCCTCCTCATCAATCTGGGAGTACGTGATGGACGGGAAGTAGCGGAACGTCTCCGGAGTCGCATGGCGCGCCAGATCGGCGGCATGTTCTATCTGGAGTGGAACGATTCGAACCACTCGGCCTTCCAGCGACGTAGGGGCGGGGAAGAGATCGCTCATCGTTTGATCATGACACCCGCAGATAGGAGGGCGTGAAGTACTAGGAATCTTCGGCCCATATCACAAATCCTGGATGGATCGACAACATGCATACGGGCGAGCACCTGGGTGGTGGAGCGCCGGGAACTTGCATGAACAAATTATCGACGACAATTCTTCTCTCGGTCGCGGCCGCCGTCGCCTCCGCTTCTCCTCTTTCGCTCGGAATCGACCAAGCGGACACGGGGCATTGGAGCCTCAACGGCAACGCGGAGTACAGCTGGATCGGCCGCCTCTCGATGAACTTCGAGAGCAACAACTACCTAGGCTTCTGCAGCGATGCCACGACGACGTATGTGGGTGGCGGGAATGACTTCACGCTGACCGACACTTCCGAGCTTTCCACGGTGAATCGCGGAAGGATCGCCTACTTGGTGAACCACTACACCACGACGGCCACGGACGCGTCGACCGGCGCCGCTCTGCAGCTTGCAATCTGGGACGAGCTTTACGACTCATCTCCCGGCAGCGTCTTGACCGGTAACTTTGTGGTCACTTCGTTCGATCACGTGAACTTCGCCTCCGTGACCGCGCTCGCGGATTCGTACTTGGCGGATGCCGATCTCCATTCGGAGACCGCGTATTACTTCAAGCCGATCGGAACGAATCAGAGCTTCGTCGCTCCCAATCCCAACTTCTCCACGACGCCGGAACCGGCCTCGATGGCGGCCCTTGGGCTCGGCCTGCTCGCGGTGGTCCGCCGCCGCCGCAAGGCCTAGCCCGTCCTTGTTGGTAGTGGTAGTGGTGGTTTGGCTGTCGCCGGGCCACCACTTTCCGCGTTTGGGTGTACGGCATTTGGCGTGTTGGATTGCGCCTCAAAATCGGCACAATTACCACTACCACTACCACTACCACTAAGCACGATACAGCCGATCCAAAACCGCAGCGAGTCGGTAGCCAGCCGTCTTGATCCGCTTGAGCGCCAGGACCCGCGCCTTGGCTTCGTAAGTGGGCGGCAGGTCCGTGCGATCCACTAGGAACGGGGTGCCCGGACCATTCTGCCGGTATGCGTAGTCCTTGGCGAGCTTGCTTGACTCCATCAACCAGCCGTGCAGCATCGTCTTCACTGCCGCCGGCGTCGAGGGGATTGTGACCGGGATAGACGGACCGGAATCGGCCTCGTCGGCAACGCTTTGAGGCGTTACGTTCGGGGTGTCGATGGCGAAGATGTCGTCCCAAAGGTGATGCAGTTTCTGCAGCGAGTGATGCTTCTTGCCTTTCTTGTCGATGCTGTCTGCACGGACAAGGATCAAGTTTCCGCCGTGGTCGCCGTCTTTTAGCTTGGCATTGCTCTCCGACGATGCGTGAAGCGGTTGATGGACGTCTCCGACGAGGTGGAATAGCCACGCCATCTGCCTTCCCGCATCGTCCCCGGTCGCCGTCGGGATGGACGCGAATAAGCGGTTGAGCTCCCACTCCGCGTTCTCGGCTTTGGGAGTCACCGCGGGAATCGTAGTGACCGTTGAGAACCCATAGTCGGCGTAGTGCCAGTCCGGATGGTCTTCCGCGGTCATCCGCTTGTGGTCGGGCCACGTGGCGAGAAGCACAGGGTCCTTGTAGGCGAGTTTCTGTGCGTCCAGGATCGCGTGGATCTTGGCCAAGGTCGCTGGCTTGCAGTGCCGGAGAGCAAGGATGGCGACCGCTTCGTGACCCCCATCGCCCCACGACCACGCGGTTTGCCCCGTGAGGGCAAGGAGGGCAGATGCCAAGAAGCGGGGAAGTCTCATGAGACTTAGGACGTTTCGCCTCCTCACTCCGCACTCACCTGTGGTTTACTGGCACCTCATGGCGACCTACGACGCGATTTTGCCCGCCGGCGGCCGCATCGACCCTGCGTTTGCCAGCGTGGTTGGGGTCGAAAACAAGGCACTGATCACCTTCGAGGGTAAGACCATCCTCCAGCGCGTGATCGAGGCCCTGCGGGCGACCGGTCGGATTGGACGGATCGTGGTGATTGGCCCGCCGGAGATTCAGAAGATCGCGTCCGAGTTTGGCGCGGACATTATCCTTGCCCCCGCCGAGACTGGTCCCGACAACATCTACCGAGGACTCGCCGCACTCACGAGTTCGATTGATCGCCCCGAGAAGGTCTTGTTGGTCAATACCGACCTCCCCTTTCTCACTCCGGCGCTGATCGACGAGTTTCTAAATGCCTGTTCGGACAAGCTCGACATCTGCGTCCCGCTTGTGCCTGCCACCCTCTGGGACAAGCGATTCCCAGGTTCGACCGCGACGTTTGCCCGGATCAAGGATGGGAAGTTCACGACCGGCTGCATCTACCTGATGGATGTTGCCGCGATGGAGCGAATCAAGCCGGCGATTGATCGCGTGTTCGAGAACCGGAAGAGCAAAATCGGGATCGCGCGCCTTCTCGGTCCGCGCTTCGTCTTCAAGTTCGTGACGAAGTCGTTGACCGTGCGGGATGTCGAGCAGAAAATCGAAGCGATGCTCGGTTGTACGGCGGCGGCGATTCAGAACGCCGCACCGGAGTTGGCGTATGACATTGACTTCCAGGACGACTACGACTACGCTGTGAACCAACTAGGAGTGTCCCGTTGAGCACCATGAACGAACCAGACGTGAATTCGGCCGCCTCATCGGGACACGAGCTTCCCTACGTGCCTTCGCCTTGGCACGGGAAGAAGATGAGCCATTGGGAGCTCGTCAAGATTTCCATCTTCTGGTTTGGTTCGAACCTCATTTGGGGTGCTTTCTTAGGCCCCGTCCTCTCGCAGGAGATGACCGTTCTTGCGCCGAGCAACTCAGCTCAGATGCTCGGGTTGCTCTACTTTGTCGCCGCCTTCCCGGCGCTCCTCGTTCCCCTTCTGGTTGGGGCGCTCAGCGATCGCAGCACCTCGAAACATGGCCGTAGGAGGCCCTTCATTTTCTGGGGCGGCCTCTTTGGGACCATCGGCCTGCTGCTGATGCTGGTCGCGGCAAAGTCCCTAAGCCTGCCGCTCTTTTTTGCCGGTTACTTCGTCGTCCAAACCGGAATGAACACGGCGATCGCCGCGTTCAGTGGCATCATTCCCGACCTTGTGCCCGATGCCCAGAAGGGCGCGGCGAGCGGTTGGATGGCCGTGATGTCCAACCTTGCGACTTTGATCGGCGGCGTGGTAAGTGGAGTTTTGGTGGCCGATAACCCGTCGCTCGTGTTCATGCTCCTGGCGATCGCTTTCACCTTCTTCTTGATTTTAAGTGTCGTGGGTATCCGCGAGAATCCTCTCACCGGCAATATCCCCAAGATGCAGTGGGGACCCTATGTGAAGAGCCTCTGGATGGTGCTCGTGAAGAACCCCGACTTTGCCTGGGTCTGGATTACGCGCGCGCTGATGATGCTGGGTTTCTATGCGGTGTCGCCGATGATCCTGTTCTTCCTGCGAGACCAACTGAAGCTGGAGAATCCGGCCAAGGACGCCGGCATGGTGATGGGGATCATCCTGATTGGGGCCACGATCAGCGGCCTTGTCGGGGGCGCGATTTCGGACCGTGTGGGCCGAAAGCCCGTTGTCTACTTTGCAACCGCAACGATCGCGGTCATGTCCCTCGCATTCATCTTCTGCCACACCCTAATGCAAACGTTGATCGCCGGCGTGATCTTTGGCATCGGTTACGGGGCCTATATTTCGGTCGACTGGGCACTTGGTGCGGATGTGCTTCCTGCGAAGGAAGACGCGGCTAAGGACATGGGGGTCTGGCACATCGCGATGGTGCTCCCGCAGCAGATTTCGCCCCTCATCGCCGGATCGATCTTGAGTATGTTCACCATCGCCGGATCGAAGGATCCGGTGCGATACGCGCCCGGAGGCTTCGCGGGGATCTTCATCTTCGCGGCAATCTTCTTTGCGCTCAGCGGCTTGCTGCTTCGCAACGTGAAGGGCGCCCGATAAAGGTAGGCCCAAACTGCCAGGCAGAAGTTGACCCGTGCGACGGTAAGATTCCTGCATGTCAACTTCACTGGAGGCGCTGAAGTCGCGCCTTGCCGATGTCAACGCCCTCCATGCCGCCACCGCGATCATGGATTGGGACCAGCAGACCTACATGCCGCGCGGAGGGGCCGATGCCCGGGCCGAGCATCTTGGCATTCTCGGACGGATGGCGCACGAGCAGTTCACATCCGACGAGACGATCAAGCTCCTCCAATCGGCCTCGCCAGAGAATGACGACGACAAGGCACTTCTACGCGTCGTCAAGCGCGACCTCGACCTCTCGACCAAGATTCCCACTGCCCTCGTCGAGAAGAAGGCTCGCCTCGCCGCCCATGCCCACGAAGAGTGGGTTAAGGCGCGCGCGGAGAACAACTTCGCCGGATTCGCGGCCACACTTGAGACGATGTTCGACATCGCGCGTCAGGAGGCGGAGCATCTGGGCTACAAGGACAACATCTACGACGCACTGCTCGACCAGTACGAGGAAGGGGCCACTGCCGCCGATGCCCGGGCGATGTTCGACGCTGTCCGCGGTCCCCAGGTCGCGCTGGTCAAGGAAATCCAAGCTCAGCCGGAGACCGACGATTCCTGGCTCCACGGAAACTGGGACGAGCGGAAGCAGAAGCAGTTCACCGAGATGATGGTGCAAGCGGTTGGCTTTGACTTTGGTCGCGGTCGCCAGGACACCGCTCCGCATCCTTTCTGCACCGGATGGTCGGTCGGAGATATCCGTCTGACGACTCGATTTAAGGATTACCTCCCGAGCTCGATCATGGGTTCGATGCACGAAGCCGGCCACGGGATGTATGAGCAGGGTTCGCCGATGGCTTGGGATCGCACCGCGCTTGCCGGTGGCGTCTCGCTGGGCCTTCACGAAAGCCAGAGCCGAACGTGGGAGAACCTTGTCGGCCGCAGCCGTGCCTTCTGGAATTTCTTCTATCCGAAGCTCCAAGAGACATTTCCTGAGCTGAAAAACAAGGATGTCGACACTTTCTATCGGGCGATCAACAAGGTCAAGCCCTCACTGATCCGCGTCGAGGCCGACGAGCTCACCTACAACCTTCACGTCATGGTCCGCTTTGAGATCGAGTGCGACGTGCTGACCGGAAAGCTCGCAGTGAAGGATATGCCTGCCGCCTGGAACGCCAAGTACGAAGAGTATCTCGGCATCACGCCCCCCTCGGATTCGGAAGGTTGTCTGCAGGACGTTCACTGGTCGCAGGGCTCGATCGGCTACTTCCCAACCTATTCGATGGGGAACCTGCTCAGCTACCAGATCTGGCGCGCTCTGGAGAAGGACGTCAAGGACCCGATGGCGCTGATCGAAAAGGGCGAGTTCGCGCCGATCCTCGGTTGGCTTCAGAAAAAGGTCTATTCGCAGGGCCGCAAGTTCGCGCCGAAAGACCTCGTGCTACAGGTCACGGGCAAGCCGATGGACCCAAGCGACTACGTTTCGGGTCTGACTGAGAAGTATCGCGAGGTGTACCGGCTGTAGCCTGAGTCTGAGTCGGAGTTGGAGTTTGGAATTGTCATCCCGAAGGATGATTGTGCCGAGGGACCTGACCGTAGTCGCCGAGTGTTGGTACAAGCAGTCGGTGCTTCCGGTCAGATTCCTCGATGTCGCTAGGGCTCGCTCGGAATGACAATTCTAACTGGAAACAAATCACACGAACAGTTGAACGCTCTAACACTCAGACTCCAACTCAGACTCCAACTCAGACTCCAACTCAGACTCAGACTCAGACTCCGAAGGGCCGGCACAATTCGCTGCCGGGCGTCGTCCCACAGGCATGGGATTTGACCAGTATCACGAACCCGCCGATGAGCTCTCGCAGGAGACTCGCACCTTCGCTCGCATGATCACTTCGCTCTGCGAGGAGGCCGAGGCGATCGGCTGGTATGAACAGCGCATCTCGCTCGAGAAGGACAAGGACGCCAAGGCGATCATGCAAAATGCTCAGCACGAGGAGATGAAGCACTTCGGGATGGACCTTGAGTTCCTGATCCGCAAGAAGCCGGAGTGGAAGAAGACGCTTCAGGGAATCCTGTTTAGGGCTGGAGACATCGTTAAGCACGGCGACGAGGCAGAAGAAGCGAGCGAATAGGCCCGGAATCGGGTAAGCCTCCGGCATGGAAGCACCCGCCTATCACTGGTCGGAGGTCGAAGAAGACCACCCGATCGCCCTGCTTCACCGAAAGAAGGTTCTCGGCGACCAGATGCTGGTAGCCCGCGTTCGGTTGGACGCCGGTTGCCACGTAGCTGCGCACCACCACGTCAGCGAACAGATCGCGATGATCCAATCGGGCCGAGTTCTCTGGACGATCGGTGAGCCGGGGAGCCCCGACCGCTATGCACGAGAGATGGTCGGCGGGGAAGTACTGGTGCTGCCCTCGAACGTCTGGCACAGTGTCGATGCGATCGAGGACACCGAGATCATCGACGTTCTCTCGCCTCCCGGCGCGATGGGAGTGGATAGCCAGAGGAGCTGAGCCGCGCCTAAGCGCGGCTCCTTGGTAGGGTATGGAGGGACGGACAATGACCGTCCGCGCACCCCCAGCGTTGCATGTTGGGTTCGCTGGCGATGTCTACAACCTGCGGGAACCGAGGGCTTACGCGAGGTGATGTACATCGACCGCTTCCGATTGAGGATGTATCTTCTCGTTCGGAAGTGGTCTCGGCAGCGTTTCCAGCATGGCCGCCGAAGATCGTCACGACTTCGGCATGAGCACGGCGTCGATGACGTGGATCACGCCGTTCGACTGGTACACGTCGTAGGTCGGGATGTTCGCGGTGTGACCGGACTCGTCCTTGACTACGATGTTGGTCGGACCGTTCATCGTAAACATGAGCGTTCCTCCGCTTAGGGTCTTGAGCGTCCCGGTGCCACCGCCCTTCTTGATCAGGGTGCGCAAGGCCTTCGAGTCATATTGTCCTGCTACGACGTGGTAGGTCAGGATGCTGGTCAGCATCATCTTATTCTCAGGCTTGAGCAGAGTCTCGACGGTGCCGGCGGGAAGTGCGTCAAACGCGCTGTTGACTGGCGCGAAGACGGTCAATGGGCCCTTGCCCATCAAGGCGTCGGCGAGTCCCGCCGCTTTGACCGCCGCAACAAGGGTGGTGTGATCCTTGGAGTTGAGGGCGTTCTCGACGATGTTCTTGCGGGCCATCATCATTCCGCCGCCCACCATCGGGTTCGTCATCTGGGCGATGGCTCCGACGAAAAGGGAAGCGACGAGGGCGAAGGCGAGTAAGGTTCGATTTTTCATGTTCTTGTCTCAGTTGTTTGGCCCATGGGCCGAGTAACAACTGTTGTAAGTTCCTAGCCTTCCGACCGTCCGCAGGTGAACAGACATTGGCGAGTTGTCGAACACGAAATGACTCTTTCGCAGCGAAACATGAAGCTCCAACCGCCAACGATTCCATGCAAACTCAAACCATCCGAACCGACTCAACGTCACAATAAGCGGAGTCCCGAAGATGCCGATTTATGAATACGAACCCGATGACCGAGAGTGTCTGATGTGCACGGGCCGGGTGCAGGTCATCCAGAGCATCCACGACGAGGCCCTTAAGTTCTGCCCGGACTGCGGTCTGGAGGTGAAGCGGGTCATCAGCAGGGCTGCTTTCAAGATTGACAAGGGCGGCACTTCCGCAGATAAGGCGGCGGCGCGCGGGCTCTCCACCTTCAAGCGGGCCGAGTCTGGAGTCTGGGAGAAAGTAGCGGGCCCGGGAGTAGATGCGATTGTCAGCTCAGACGAAGATCGGCAAGTGATAGCCGAAGAGAAAGCGCCACCGGGAAGGTTGCTCGATTTCGATAAGACAGACTGAACTCCATTCGACGGGCTGAACCAGGCGTAATATGGAGGCATGGTCGTGCTGGCCGCTGCCCTCTTTGCCCTGACAGGTCGCTTCCAAGATCCTCCTTGGGTCTCAGATTTCTCCCGAGTGTTTACGCACCCCACGGGCCAGAACGGCTACGAGGAGTACGTCCGGGCAGGTGATTTATGCCGCCAGCCTGGAGTCGGTCCGTACATGTTGTACGAGAATTACCTGAGCCGGCCCGAGAGGGACTGGGCAAACACGCCGCCGGAAGAGCGGATTGCGCCCCCGCCCGGGATCGATGCCTCGATGTCGCTCTTAGACGTTCAGCGCGAGCATGTGCGTCGCTGCCCGAACGTGATCGACCTCATCGAAAAGGGCAACCTGAAGCCGACCTTCGATCCGCGCGAAAAGGTCGGACTCGGCACAGCGTTTCCGGAGCTTGCCTCACTGAAGAACGTGGCAAAGTTCGCGATTCTCCAGATGCGCGTCAATTTTGCCGACGGGCGCCCGGATCTGGCAACGAGGGCGGCGATCGCAGTTCTCACCATGCGCGATCGCATGCCGACCAGTTCACTCATTTCCGAGCTCGTCGGGATCGCGATGGACGCGATCATCTTTTCGGGAATCAACGAGAACGTCGATCGCTTTTCCGAACGAGACTGGCGGCAACTCGGGACGGTCGCCGAACAGCGGCTACGTAACAACCCCTTCCTCAAGGCAATGGAGAGAGAGGAGCAGATTGAGCTTTCCTCAATAGCTGAAGTTCTGAAGACGCCGGACGGCGTATACCTCTTTACTGCTGACTCGGATGAGAACTCTTCCAAACTGGCCGAATATGTTGGCAAATTGAATCCGACGGAGCGAGAAAGGCTCGTCCGAGAGATTCAGGCGATGATCCGTGACCGCATGAACTCGCTTTTCGATCGCCTCCGGGGACCCGAGTCGGGCTGGGTCGAGCCGTCTTCCGGATCTGATCATGCCGTGAAAAATCCGAATGATCCACGTGCTCTCGCCCAGATGTTGGCCGAGTTGATGAGCCCGGTCTTTGAGCAGGCGACGATTGTGGCGATCAAGAATCGAATCCAGCTTCGCCTCCTTCGCCTTCACTCGATGGTTCAACTCTATCGTTGGCACACGGGTCGCCTTCCGGAAACGCTCCAGGAAGCAGCACCGAAAGACTTCATCGATCCGGTTTCCAACACGCCGTTTGTCTTCGAGTCGGGACGATTGGGATACCGGATTGCAAGCAAAGGCCTTCCGCAGACCGGCGAGATCGAGTTGAAATACCGAAAGAGCCTGAGCACCGGAAACTCAGATTCCCCTCCCCCATAGTTGGCGGTTTTTGGCGGCGGATCGTCAATAATCTGTTGTGCCCGAGGCTTTCTTCTCGACCCGCCCTGAAGACCTGTCGGTGGCGGCGGCTTACGAACTGCTGACGTCGATCGTTCAGCCTCGCCCGATCGCCTTCGTCAGCACGGTGAGCGCTTCGGGCGTGCCGAATCTAGCGCCCTTCTCCTTCTATATGATTGGGGGAACCAACCCGCCCAGCGTCATGATCTCCCCCGTCCTCGGGGCAGGAGGTAGGAAGAAGGACAGTCTGCGCAACATCGAAGAGACGGGCGAGTTTGTCATTTGTGCCCTTCATCGTGAGATGGCAGAAGGTATGAACCGGGCGAGCTACGCATTCGACACCGAGGAGTCTGAATGGGAGGTGTGCGGATTCACTCCGCTGGCCAGTCGAGAGGTTCGCCCGATGCGGGTGGAGGAGAGCCTGGCGCAGTTTGAGTGCCGGCTCTTCAAGGTGGTCGAGCATGGTGACCAGGCAGGGGCGGCTCGGTATGTGATCGGCGAGGTGGTGATGCTGCATCTCGCAAAGGAGATCTGGCGAGACGGCTCGCTTCATCTGCCGGGGATGCGCCCGATCAGCCGGATGGGCGGCTCGGAGTATCTGGACACTGCGGCGATGGAAGTCTTCTCCCTTGAGCGTCCCTCGAAGGGACCCTAACCGCAAGACAAACAAAAAAGGGCCGGAGCGAGGATTCGCTCCGGCCCTTCCGAATGTCTTGTCTAGTAGTGGTCTTCGCCGTACCGGACGGCTTCCGACTCTTCAACCTGCTCGGCAACCTTAGGCGTTTCGACGACTGCGTTCGGATCGAACACATCGACAGTGACCTTGGCGTCAACTTCACGGTGAAGATCGAGTTCAACCACGTGCTGGCCGAGTCGCTTGATCGGCTCGATAAGCGCGACCTGCTTCTTCTCGATCGTATGGCCAAGCTGCTTCTTGATCTGGTCGACGATGTCTTGCGAGGTGATCGCGCCGAAGAGCTTGACGCTGTCGTGGCCGACCTTGCCCTCGATTCGGATCGTCTTGCCGTCGATCTCACCCTTCAGGGTTTCGGCCGCGGCCTTAAAGCCAGCGGTGCGCTCGTTGGCCTTGCGGACCTGTCGCTCCAGCGCCTCCACCTGCTTCTTTTCAGCAACGATCGCAAGGCTGCGGGGGAAGAGATAATTGCGGGCGTACCCGTCGGCAACGTTGACTACGGTGCCTTCTTTGCCCACTTTGGGCACGGTTTGTTTGAGAATGACTTTCATGGCGTCCTTCGTATCGTCGGAGGCAACTGGGCATGCCCAGTCACGCAAAAGCCCGCGAATTCTTGCGAGCGGATTGGAATTTTACCCACACGCCGACGTCTAAACGTGAAGAACGCGTTGGGCAACCGAGGAAAAACACTCGATTGCCAGTAATTCTGAGCCAAGATATACTCAGAAGTCAAAATTGTCTGGACTTAAGGTGAAACAACATAGCAGGATTTAGAAGACCGCCCCGCCCCGAACCCGGCCCCGAAATTAACGGCCGTGTCTTGAAGTATCGAGACGTACGCGTGATTGGCTCCGAAGGGGAGCAACTCGGCATCATGCAGAGTCGACAGGCGTTGAACCAAGCAAGAGATGAGGGTTTGGACCTCGTCATGGTTTCCGCCACCGCGCAGCCTCCGGTCGTCAAGATCATCGACTACGGTCGGCACAAGTATCTGGAAGGGAAGCAGGGCAAGGATAAGAAGAGCAAGCAGCAGGAAGTAAAGGGTATAAAGATCAGTCCGAGAATTGCGGAGCACGACCTCGCCTTTCTCATCAAGAACGCAACTCGCTTTCTGGATGAGGGTCATAAGGTGAAAGTGACCTGCATGTTCAAGGCTCGCGAGATTACGCACCCGGAGCTCGGTCGGAGGAAGTTAGATTTCTTCGCCGACCAGGTCAAGGAGATCGCCGTCGTGGAACGACAACCCACGCTCGACGGCAAGCTCATGATCATGGTGTTGAATCCGAAGCCTGGGGCAAAGAAGCAAAATGTCAAAGCTGAAAACCAACAAGACAGCGGTCAAGCGGTTCAAGATAACCGGCACGGGGAAGATCACGCGCCGAGCATCGCACAACAGCCACCAGTTCCTGCACAAGAAAGCGTCGCGGAAGCGGAAGCTTGAGATGGAGCCGGAAGTGTTTCAGGGCGAGCAGAAGCGCATGCGCCGATTGCTCGTACTGGGGCTGACGAACGCGCAGCGAACCGGATCGAAGAACTCGAACCCCGGGCCCGGCAACAAAAAGCCGAGCAAGCGGTTCCTCAATCTCGATGCTTGATGGAACTGAAGGCCTGATGGAACTGATGGAATTGAATTAGGTTCAGCCCTCAATTCCATCAACTCCATCAGGCCCATCAATTCCATCAAAAGAGCATCCCAACCTTTACCGCTACCGCCTTCGGGCCGGGAACCGGTGACACGAAACAAGGAGAAATCACATGGCACGCGTCAAACGCGGCTTAATGCGCCACAAGCGCCATAAGAAGATTATTGAGAAGGCCTCAGGATATTGGGGTCGTAAGAAGAACGTTTTCAGCCGTGCTCACGAGCAGGTAATGAAATCGGGGCAGTACGCATTCCGCGACCGCCGTCAAAAGAAGCGAGACTTCCGCCGACTCTGGATCACCCGTATCTCCGCTGCGTGCGGTTTATGCGACGTCAAGTACAGCCGGTTCATCGACGGTCTCACCAAGCAGGGCATCCAAGTCAACCGGAAGATGCTCAGCGAACTCGCCATCGCCGATATGCCGGCGTTCGAGGCAATCGTCGCCCAGGCGATGGCCGGAAAGGCGTAGATTAACTAACAATCTAAGGGGACGCCGCGAGGCGTCCCCTTTTTGGCGCCCAAAGTTCGGAACATCGGCGCGAGGAACGACGCCAGACGGCTCGCAGGCCGCGTAGATGCCAAGTAGAATCTGGGCGTTACTGCGAAGGCTGAACAAAGAGGTTAACCCAGCACTATGTATCTTGAATTGCAACCGGACGAAGCAGCGCTGCTTGAGCGCGTGCGCGAGTTTGTGGACAAAGAAGTCCTCCCCAACACCCGCAAGTGGGAAGCCGACAAGTGCTTTCCGGACGCCATTTGGCCCCGCCTCGGTGAACTCGGCCTTCTCGGCCTGACCTTCCCGAAGGCGAAAGGTGGCACCGGCGGCAGTTGCCGGGCTTATACGGAAGTCGTTCGCGAAGTGGCTAAAGGCGACCCCGCGCTGGCGATGAATATCGCTGCGGTGAACGCGCTTTGCGTCGCGCATTTTGACCATTTCGGTTCGCCGGAGCAAGTCGACAAGTACATCCCGGGCATTCTCAAAGGCGAAATTAAGCTCGCTTGGGGCCTCACTGAACCCGACGCCGGCTCCGATGCCCGACGGGTCAAGACCATGGCGACCCCCATCGAGGGACGTCCCGGCTACTTCGCGCTGAATGGCCAGAAGATGTTCATCACGAACGCGGGGAAAGCGGACCTGATCATCATGATCGCCCGCACCTCGGAGACCGAGCTTTCGGCGTTCTTCGTCGAGACCAACCAGCCCGGCTTCACCAACGTTGAACGCATTCACACGATCGGCGTGTCGGCATCCTGGACGACCTCATTTGACCTGGTGGACGCGGTGGGTTGGCACACCCCGTGTAAGTTCGAGGACGCGATCGGCCTCCTCCATCGCGGTCGTCTCGGGATCGCGGGCATGGCGCTCGGCATCGCCGAGAAGGCCCAGGAGCTTGCGCTCGCCTACAGCAAGGGCCGAGAGCAGTTCAATCGACGGCTGTGCGACATGCAGTCGGTGCAGAACATGCTCGCCGACAGCGAGGTCGACATCGCCGCCGCTCAGCACCTGCTCCGCAGCGGGGCGCACCGCTTTGACTTGGGAAAGAACGTCGTGAAGGAGGCCTCGATGGCCAAGCTCTTCGCGAGTGAAGCGTCGAATCGGGTGACGAACCGGGCGATCCAAATCCACGGCGGACGCGGTATGACTTACGATTATCTCGTGGAGAAGCTGTGGCGTGATGCCAAGTTGACGGAGATTGGAGAAGGCTGCAGCGAGATCCAGCGTATGGTGATCGCCAAGCAAGCTCTCAGGTAATTTGCCATGAATTCGCGATATCAAGGGGACGATTGGGTCCCCTTGATCGTTATATAGGTGACTATGTTCGCACTCGTTTCCGTGCTCGCCCTCCTGACCGCCGGCCATCAAGGCACGGCTAAGCCCACGGCCAAGGCCATTACCCTGGCTCACGTCTTCAAGATGGGTCAGAAGATGCAGTATCAGGTGAGGTCGGAACTGCAGACCGACGCACGCAATTTCATGTCTCAGACGTTCATTCCGTCCGAACTCACGCTCACCTACGGGTTCACCACTGAGGTGACGAAGGTGAAGCCGGATGGCATTGCCGTGCTCCACTACCAGCGCCCTACGATGACGCAGGTCGATGGCGAGACTGCCGACCGCGGCCCTCTGACTCATGTCGAGAAGACGGACCTTGATGCGATGCTGACGGTTACGCCGGTGAACGATATCATCGACCACCAGGATCTTTCTAAGCCCAAAAAGCCTGGGGCTGGCGGCGGGGCTCGGCTTCAGAGGCTGAACTCGGCGTTCTTTCAGGGCAGCCTGCCCTCGATCATTGGCCCCTATATCGTCGAGATGCAACGACTCATGCTGTTTGTGGGGAACTTCGAGTCGGCGCTGGACCTGAGCCCCCGTTTGCCGCTCGATGAGGTGAGCGTTGGCGATACCTGGAAGCGGACCGTGGGTTACCAACCCCAGAAGGTGAAGGGAACCGACGGCAAACAGGCCGTTCAGCGGCTCGACTACACGTATACCTACGAGGGGATGTCGACTTGGAACAACAAGCCGGCGCAGCGAGTGACCGCGACGCTGACGCTGGATACCGACTTGGCTGACTTCATCAACCAGACTTACAACGTGAACGCGGACGTTACGGGGATCAAGACGATCCCGCTGAAGCTCAATGCCAAGGTCGAGTATTTCCTTGACCCGGCGACCTTTCACACGATCGCCGCGAACGCGAGCACCGAAGGCGGGTTCAAAATCGTCCTAAATCAGTTGGCGCAAGCCTACACAGAGCAACAGCTAGTCGGGAAGACCACCCTTCGTCTTACGGGAATATCAACGGTCGCACCCAAAAAATAGTGTCATTCGCCGTTTGCTGTCGCATCCTGTACTGACTAGAATGAAAGTGGAGGATTCCAGCAATCGGAGGTTTGAAGATGGGTAGTCATGCTGCAACAAACCAGCTTGTGCGCCGTCTTGCCGTCCTCTGGGGGTTCGCCCTCGTGGCGTTTATTTCCCTGGCGTCGCTGGGTTACTCCGCCCCCCCTAATCGTGGCTTACTCGCGATTCTGGCGGGGATGGCCTTGATCGCCGAGTTCCTGCCGGTACAACTCCCGCGGCGGGGCGTTCGAATCACGTTCGCTCTGCCGTTCGTGGCCGCGGTCGCGGTCGCGGTCGGGATCACCAACGCTCTGGTTGTGGACGTGGTGGCGACGTCGCTGGTGAGCTTCTTCCTGGTGCGAGGTCGCCCCTCGGGCGTCGAAGGACGCTGGCTCGCTTCCAATGCAGCCATCTCGATTATCAGTTCAGCCGCGGCTGGCCTCGTCATCACGATCTGCTTCCCGAGCCATACCCCGATCGAAGGGGCAATGATCCTCTTTATCGGCGTCTACGCCTCAGTTAATCTGATCCTGGTCGCCTATGTTGAGTGGTCGTTGACCAGCCGGGCTTGGTCGGCCAACACCGACATTGTCGTTCGCACCGCCGCGATCGGCTTTGTACTCTATAGCCTGGTGGGGTTGGTGGTTGGCGTGCTGCTGAACGAGAAGATCTACTGGGCAATCCTAACCACCCTCATACCGGTCGGGGCGCTTCGCACCGGACTGACTTACCGAGCGAGGATGGACGAGGTCTATTACGAGACCATCCACTCGTTGACTCAGATGCTGCAGAGAGCCCACCCGTACACCCATGGGCATCTCGAACGGGTATCACGGACCGCCGAGGAGGTCGCGTATCGGCTCGGACTCTCTGCGCGTCGGGCTCGCTTGGTGCGTGAGGCGGCGGTGCTGCATGACATCGGCAAGATCGCTGTCAATGAGAGCGTGCTTGACAAGCCGGGCAAACTCACCGAGGAAGAACTCGTTCATGTTCGCCGTCATGCCGAATGGGGCGCGGAAATTCTCGCCCCGGTACCCGGATTCGCCGATCTTGTGCCCTGGATTCGTCACCACCACGAACGACCTGATGGGACCGGCTACCCGGACGCGCTACCTGACCACCGCATCCCGATTGAGTGCAAGATCATCGCCGTGGTTGACGCCTACGACGCGATGACGGGCGACGACGACACTCGCACACGCACGTACCGTGATCCGATGAGCGAGGCGGATGCCCTACTGGAACTCCAGCGTTGCTCGGGCACACAGTTTGATTGCGCGGTCGTCGAGGCATTTCGTTTGACGATCTCCCGGAGATTCGAATGAGTCTCTTCTCGGTGCTCGTGCTTTCGATAAGCGTGATTTGCACGTTGAGTTTGATTTTCTACCTTCAGTTCCTGCTACCGAAGCGGCTCGAACAGCGATACATGGATTCGATGGGTGCCTTCAGCACGGCAATCGAGCTTCGATACCAGTCGCATCATGGCAAAACCCAGCAAGTCTTGGAACTAACTCGGCTCGTGGCCCGGGAACTTCACTTGACGGGCCGTGAGCGTCACGACTTGGAAATGGCGGTTCATTTGCGGGACATCGGTCTATGCGCGATCCCGTACGAATTGATGAGTCACACCACTTGGACGGCAGCGGAGAAGGCAACCTATGATCGCCACGCCGAGGTCAGCGGCGCGATGCTCGAACTCGTCCCCTCGCTTCGCCACCTCGCCAGCACCGTCCGGTTTCATCACATGCGCTATGATGACTTCCCCAAAGAGATGGATGGACAGGTGTTCCAGCCCCCTTTTAACGCGGAGATTTTGAACGTTGTCACGGCGTACGTTGATTCTCGGCGAATTGACGGAGAAGCCGCGGCGCGTAAGACGATCGCCGAGGGCGTCGGAACCATCTACCATCCGAAAGTGGCCGAAGCTCTGCTCTGTGTGATAACCTCCACGCGTGTCGAAGAGCCCCTCCGCCGAGCCGTCGTCTAATCGGATTCCGGCGCTTATCGCCGCGGGCATCTTCGTGTTCGCCCTTGTCCTCCGGCTCTTCGGTATCGGTTGGGGTCTGGCCGACGATCTGCACCACCAGAGCCTGCACCCCGACGAGTACCTGATCTGGACGAAGTCGCAAGCGATCCGCCCTGGAGAAGGGAAGTTCGACCCCGGCTTCTACAATTACGGCACCCTCTACTTGACCGTGCTTCGCGTCGCGAGCGACATGACCGGCGCGTATACCAAGATGCCGGAGAAGGGGGACGAGGAAGGCTACTGGGCTTACGTGGCGCGGTGCAACATGGCCGGGCGGATTATCAGCAGCCTGGCCGGAGCGGGCACCGCGGCGGTGATCTTCTTCATCCTCCTCCGCTTCGCGAACCGCTGGGGGGCCGTCTTCGGGGCCTTAGTGCCCGCGGTGGCTCCCGGCTTTGTTGTCCATTCGAGATTCCAGACGGTCGATGTGCTCGCGACCTTCTTCTTAGCCCTGAGCACCCTCTACGCGATACGCCTCTTGTATCCGCCCGAAGGTGAGGAGAAGATCGACTGGCGCTCCGCGATCTTGTGCGGCGTCTTCGCCGGGGCCAGCACCGGCACGAAATACACCGGCATCCTGGTCCTCCTGTCGCTTTACGCGGCCCTGTTCGTATCGAAACGCCCGCAGGCACTCAAACTCGCGCTGGCGGGCACTGGGGCGGCATTAGCTACGTTCGTGATCACCACGCCCGGCTTCGTTCTTAACACTGGCAAGTTCATTCAGGACTTCGTCTATGAGTTGAGGCACACGAGCTCGGGCCATGGGCTTCTCTTTGAGGGCACGTCCTCAGCGTTCATCTACCACTTCGCTAATCTACAAACGGGCATGGGTGTTCTACTTTGCCTGACCGCCTTGGTGGGCCTTGGATACGGCTTGCTCCAGGGAACTTGGTCGACTTACATGACGACCTTCAAGGCGGAAACCGGTCCGCTCTTTGGCAAGCTCGTTAGGTCGAAACTCGCAGGCATTCGGCAGATGGGCCGGGACAACCCTTGGGTCTGGGTGCTCTTGGCGTTCTGGGTGCCTTACTATCTCCTGATCGGGCGGGCGGAGGTGAAATTTCTTCGCTACACGTTCCCGCTCTACGTTGCCCTCGCCGTTGGCTTTGGATACGCCGTTTCTGAAGCGCGCAAGCGCGGAGGGTGGGGGCACGCGTTCGTGGCGGTGGCCCTGCTTGGGCTGGGAGGGTTCGACTACGGTGGATTGCGCAAGACCCTCACGCTGTCGATGGATATGGCCGGGCGCGATGCCCGTGAGGCGTCAGTGGACTACCTCCGAAAGCTCCAGGAGAAGGAGCCGAACCTGACGCTCGGACTCGCCAACGACCCCTGGTACTACTCGCCCCAGACCTTCCCGGAAATGGGAGTCTTCCGTGCCGCGCCGTTCCTCCAGGCGATGTCGGTGGCATTGCCTCAGATGTCCAAGCCGAAGACGCTCTGGTACATCCCCGCCGAACTTGCCGCGACTCCGAAGTGGACCCAGGAGGACCTTGAGAAGCGCCCCCGCTGGGACCCGCGGCTTTTGACCGAGATGAAGCCCGACTACGTCGCGCTGAGCAACTTCGAGGTTGTCGATATCGAACGCCTGGCCGGACGCAAGGACATCAGCGAATCGGCGCAGAGCGAGGTCAGGCAGGCCAGTGTCTTCCGAACGGAACTGGCCAAACTCTACGTTCCGTTCAAGCAGTTCGGCGTCCCGGGCGACACCGTCAACGACATGATGTACACGCAGCCGGTGATCTATCTATGGAAGCGGAAGGATCTGCCTTAGAGGAGGCGGTCGAGTGGTTTCTCGACCATCTCAAGGTAGAGCGAGGCGCGAGTCCGCACACCTGCACCGCCTACGCGAACGACTTGAGCATCGCGGTCCAGTTCTTTTCCCGCCGCGGTCTGGAGAATTGGATGGATCTCGACGCCGAGCTTCTGACCAAGTTCGAGGCCGCTCAGCCGCGCGATCTCTCGACGGCGACCCGGCGACGCCGGATCAGCGCGCTCCGGTCCTTCCTCAAATTCCTCAAACGCAACAACGAAGGCCCGGCAGCGGATCTGCCCGATACGGGCGGGTTCCGCAAGCCGAGGCTGCTTCCCAAGGCCCTTTCGATCGATGTGCTCCAGTCAATCCTTGAAGCCGCGGATATTCAGAAGCCTTCCGGCCTGCGGGATCGGGCACTGATGGAGCTCATCTACGGCGCTGGACTTCGGATCAGCGAGGTTCTGGATCTAGAGTTGGAGGCTCTGTCGCTCGAAACCGCCTTGGTTCGCGTGACAGGGAAGCGGGGCAAGACGCGAATCGTGCCGCTCCCGAAGCTGACCGTTCAATGGGTGGCGAAGTACCTTGAGGAGGCACGGCCAAAGCTCCTCAAGCGGCCGACGTCGCGGGTGATCCTGTCTGACAAGGGGCTCTCGATGCTAAGGCAAACCGCTTACCACCGGCTGGAACTCATGGCGAGATTGGGCGGCTACGCCGAGCCGATCAGTCCGCACACGCTTCGTCACACCTACGCGGTGCACCTGCTGAAGGGGGGCGCGGACCTGCGGGCGGTACAGGAGCTACTGGGGCACGCATCCATCGCCACGACCCAGGTGTACACCGGGCTCGATCTGGAAGAGGTGAAGCGGAAGTATTCGGCGGCCCATCCGCGAGGCTAACCCGGAATGTTGATCCCAGTTTCAAATCTGTTCCCGTCATCCAGAGCGCAGTCGACGAGCCCTAGCGAGTCGACGCAGTCGAAGGATCACGGACGATGCCTCCGACTTAGAGAACCGGCGCGCGCAGAGAGTCGGAGACTGGACTGAGGATCCTTCGACTTCGCTGCCTTCGCCAATGGCTCGGCGCGCCGCTCAGTAGGTTGTCAAGCTTCATTTGTCTTGTTTCAATGCGGTGCCACGGCTTGGCCAGGACCGCAGATGCCTGAGAACCCGAACTGCTCCCTGGCAAGCCGTGCTTCTATGCACCGGTGGTAATGACAACGCACGGTTTGCCGGGAAGCGATTTCCAGTTCGACGGTCAATTCCAATCCCGGCCAAACCGTGGCACCGCAGACTAAAAGTCGACAAATGAAGGTTGACAGCCTACTCAGGATGACAGGCTAAGGGGACAAATGAAGCTTGACGGCATACTGAGGCGACGGACAAGGGGCGGCTCCTGTCAGGTTCCTCCAATCGTCCGCATACAATCCGCAAGGCAAACTCCAAGGCCGTGGGCGGACTCGGTCGGAATGACAATTCCTTGAACTGGCCCCAGGAAGAAAAACTAGCTGCCGCGGAAGGTGGCTTCCATCTGCACGTCGCGGATCTCCGGCTTCTGGCGAAGACGCTGGCAGATCAAGAGACACTCCGTCTTCAAGTCCGCGAAGTGAGCGGTCGACATACGCTGCAGCGTTCCGCGAACGTGCACGACGCCATGCGTCACCCGGATATCGGCCAAGGTTAAGTCCACACCACGACGAGAAAACTCGCTGCGGGCGGCCTTGTTGCCTCGGACGTCGTTCTGGTCTTTCATGTCTACAGGATAGCGGATCGTTCGGGAATCTGAATAGGGGATGTTATGCCAGTCCGAGCGACTCTTCGAACCCGGCCATCACGTTCATCGCGTGGATCAATGCCCCCGCTCCGCACTTACCCTTACGATCCGCCATTGCCTGAATCGTTAGAAGGCTGTAGGGCTCATCGGGGACGATTCGGAGCCGGAAGAGGGCATTCTGACTGCCCCGGACCAGGTCGACGTGCCACTCGCTTATCTCGTCGCGATGGACGAAGAACGATCGCCCGAATCGCTCCTCATACAAGTCATCGATGTCTTCGAGCCTGGAAGGCGTTCGAATCGCGGCGATGACCGTCGCCGCAAGAAGGCCGCCCAAGTCCTTTTCATCCGCCGAGAGGATCGCACCGCCCTCCCAGCCCTCGCGACGAAGCAACTCATCGATCGCGTATTTGTCGTCGCCATTGCTCGCGAGAATGGTCGGCTCCTCGTAAAGTAGCCCAGAAACGATGAGGGGACCCAAAGCGATCGCGGCAAGGACCCCGATCGGCGTCGGAATCGACATCTGATCCGCACAAACGAGCGGGTTGTTGTCCATCAGTTCGACGAGTCCGTACAACTCGGTTTGTGAATCCCCTTGAACTACGGACCGGTGCCACTCGCCCTGGCGAAACGAGATTCCCGCGCTCGTGTCCTCCTGAACGGCCGTGACCTTCGGGTGCTGCCTCAATAGCCTGAGAACTTCACGATCGCCCGAGGAAGCGTGGTCGATCATTTCCGGTAGACGCCGAATTCGATCGTCACATTGGAATCCTTCGTCCCTACACCCGGCTGGGTGTAGGTTAGACCCAAGGTGAGGACCATCCGTTGGGGTGTACCGTCGGAGACGCGAACCATCGTCTTACCGCCGCCCGCCAGCGGTCCGACGATCTTGGTTGAAAGCACAGCGACCTTTTGTCCGTCCACAATGTCGAACCCCTCAAACTTGTAGGTAGCCACCATCTTGCCGGTTACCCCGGTGTTTTGCAGTTGGAAGGGCGTTGTCCAAGTTTTGCCGAGCTTGATCGCACGCTCGGGGTACATGCCCGAGAACGTCGTGTTTCGAAGGTCGCTGTTCACCGGTCGGAATCGGCTGTCCATTTCGCCTTGGGCGGTTCCAAGGGGCTGGAACTGCTTTCCGTTCAACATCACCGGACCCTCGCTGGCGAGGATCTCTGCCACTCCATTGGTGACGGAGAGCACGCGCATCGAGAACGGGCTGGTGATCAGCAGCGCCGGTCCCTTCTTGGCAACCTGCTTCGCCGTCATCCGATAGTCCATCAACTGGCCCTTCGTGTACTTGACTCGGAACAGGTAGCCCGTCTTGGTATTGCTGACCTGCGCGGACGCCAACACCGAGAGACCGAGGACAATGGTAATGAGGATAGGGCGCATATTAGGCAACTGGCTGGGTGTCGAGCACCTGTTCGGGAGAGACGTAGGGATATTCAAATTGGTTCGCGATGGACTCCAGGGTCACCCTACCTTCGGAGACATTGAGCCCCTTTCGGAGCGCCGAGTCGTGTCGAAGGGCGTCGAGCCCCTCGTTTGCTAGCTTGACCACGTAGGGAAGCGTTGCGTTCGTGAGCGCGTAGGTGCTCGTGTGCGCGACCGCGCCGGGCATGTTGGCCACGCAGTAATGCACCACACCGTCAACGACGAAGGTCGGGTTGCCGTGGGTCGTCGGCTTGGTGGTCTCGAAGCACCCGCCCTGGTCAACGGCGACATCGACAAGCACCGAGCCCGGCTTCATAAGCTTCAGCATTTCGCGCGAGACGAGAATCGGTGCCTTCGCACCGGTCACGTAGACCGCACCGATCACGAGGTCGGCTTCCTGTAGAACCTGCTTCATCGTGCCAGGGTTGCTGTGGAGCGTGATGACGTTGTCCGGGAAGATGTCATCGAGATACCGGAGGCGGTCCAAGTTGATGTCCAGCACGTAGACCGTCGCGCCGAAGCCGGCGGCGACCTTGACCGCGTTGAGCCCCACCACTCCGGCACCGATGACCGCGACCACTGCGGGCCGGGTTCCGGGGACACCGCTGAGGAGCACGCCGCGACCGCCCATCGGACGCTCGAGGTATTTGGCCCCTTCTTGTATGCTCAGACGACCGGCCACTTCGCTCATCGGGGTGAGGAGGGGAAGCGAGCGGTTCGGCATCTCGACCGTCTCATAGGCGATGCAGTGGGCGCGGCGCTCGATCATCGCGGCGGTGAGATCGCTACTGGCGGCGAAGTGAAAATAGGTGAAGAGCAACTGGCCCGGCTTGATGTGCGGGAATTCCTTCGCTTGCGGTTCTTTGACCTTGACGATCAACTCGGAGCGTCGCCAGACTTCGGCAACGTTAGCGATCTCCGCACCAGCTTCGATGTATTCCGAGTCGGGGATGTGCGTTCCTTCTCCGGCTCCGGTCTCCACGACGACCTGGTGGCCGTGGTGCTTCAACGTCATGACCCCGGCGGGGGTAAGGGCTACTCGATACTCGTCGGCTTTGACTTCTTTCGGTACTCCAACAACCATGGCGACTAACTTCTCCTCAAGGCTTGAATGGAGAGAGTTTACCGGGGCGGGAGCCTGGTTTAAGGAGCCAAGCGCTGGATGGTCCAGCCTTCGGCTGACTTGGTCATCTCAAGTCGATCGTGAAGCCGGGCGCCTCGACCTTGCCAGAACTCGTAGCGGTGGGGAACGATGCGATAGCCTCCCCAATGGGTCGGCCGCTCGATTTCGCCGGATAGCTGCTCGGTGAGTTCGCGGACCTTGGTTTCGAGGAACTCCCGATCGGGAACGGGCTGGCTCTGCGGGCTCGCGAGCGAGGCGATCTGGCTCTCCCGGGGCCGTGAGTGGAAGTACTCGTCCGATTCCTCGGGACTCGCGCGTTCGACGCGTCCCTCGATTCGGACTTGGCGCTCCATCGGCCCCCACCAAAAAGTCGCGCAGACGGCCGGGTTCAGGCTGAGTTCTTCGCCCTTCCTCGAGTTGTAGTTCGTGAAGAAGAGGAGCCCCCTCGCATCGAGTCCTCGAAGCAGAACCATGCGAGAGCTGGGGCGATGATCGGGGCCGACCGTCGAGACGCACATCGCATTGGCTTCGCGGATACCGTAGGCGTCTGCTTCGTCGAGCCAGCGCCGAAGTTGTCGCTCGGGCGTAGCTTCGAGATCGCCTTCGATCAGGTTGTCGAAGCGGTAATCGACGCGGGTGGAATCAGACACCGCTAGAGTTTGCCACAGCCGCTTTCTTCTTCCGAACCGTCGGAGGCCAGAGCCGCGGAAGGGTACGCACTTCCTCGCTGCCTGCTGGAAAGCTTCCGCTCACGATGTGGTGGTATTGAATTGCCCGATTTCTAAGCTGGGCGGCGAGACGCTCACGGCGCCTTCGGATTTCCCGCTCTTCGGTAATGAGCCGCGCGCGGCGGTCGAACACCGATTTGCCCTCCTGGACCTTTGCCTCGAACTTGGCGAGAGTCAATCCGGAGGCGAGGACGAGCGGAGCGGCAAACCCTTGGGGCGGGTTGGTGTTGATCTTCCGCCAAACCTGCAGCGCGCTCTCCATGGGGTGCATGAAGGGTCCTTGGTGCGCATGGAGGTCGGGGAGGCGGGGAAGTTGCTCAATGAACGTTGAGTCCATCAGCAGCCCCCGGACACTGAACACGAACGAGCGGAGAAACTCCTTCAATTCGGTTCGGTGGGCGATCAGCCCGCCCGCCATCGCCTTATGCTCATTGACCCGGGCGAGTATTTCGTCGGACAATCCGTTCAGCGCCTCAAGATCGCGGAGCATCTCGGTCCGTCCGTAGTTGCCGCTGAGGGTGATTTCACCAGGGGCAACCTGAGCATCGAGGTTCTTCCAGTGCGTCAGAACCTGGACCAGTGCCCACGGAAGGTCATCGATCGTCTTCACCGACATTTCGGATGCATCATACCTGTTTCGGACCACGCCTCTATTGTGGATTTGTCATCCCGAAGGATGTCTGTGCCGAGGGATCTGACTGTAGTCGCCGAGTGTTAGTCCTAGCAGTCGGTGCTTCCAGTCAGATTCCTCGATGTCGCTAGGGCTCACTCGGAATGACAACTCCAACTCCAACTCCGCACTACCACTGCCACTCGCAAGCTACGAAATCCGCGCCAGAGCCTGGTCCAGGTCCCCGATGATGTCCTCGACCGCCTCGATTCCGACGCTGGCCCGGACCAGGTTGTCGAGAATCCCAATCTCCGCCCGTTGCTCGGCGGGGATGGACGCGTGGGTCATGATCGCGGGGTGTTCGATCAGGCTCTCGACGCCGCCCAGTGACTCCGCCAGCGTGAACAACTTAACGTTCTCCAGGAAGACGCGCGAGTTGTCGAGCCCGCCACGCGGGAAGAAGGTGATCATCCCGCCGAAGCCGTGCATTTGCTTTTTGGCGATTTCGTGCCCCGGATGTGACGGGAGACCGGGGAAGATCACGCGCTCGACCTTCGGATGCGCCTCCAGATACTGAGCGACCTTCATCCCGTTCTCCGCGTGGCGCTGCATGCGCACGGCGAGCGTCTTGATCCCGCGCAATACCATAAAGCAGTCGAAGGGACCAGGGGTCGCTCCGATCGCGTTCTGCAAGAACTTGAGGCGGGCGAAGAGGGTCTTCGGCGCGGAGAAATTGGGGTCCTTCCAGACCTTCTTCGGCGTCGCAATCTCCCGGTCGCGCAGCATCAGCGCGCCCATTACCACGTCGCTGTGGCCGTTCAGGTATTTGGTCATCGAGTGCATCACGATGTCCGCACCAAGCTCCAACGGACGCTGGAAGTAGGGCGACATGAACGTGTTGTCGACCGCCGAGATCACGCCCTTCTCGCGGGCGATCGCGCAGACCTTCGCGACGTCGATCACATTGAGCATTGGGTTGGTCGGCGTCTCGAACCAGACGAGTTTGGTCGTCGGGGTGAAGGCGGCTCGATACGCCTCCTCATTGTTCAAGTCTACGAAGGTGAACGTCAATCCACGGTGTGCGGCGACCTTGGTGAATAGCCGATACGTACCGCCGTAGAGGTCGTCTCCGGCGATGACATGGTCGCCTGCCTGAAGCAGGTTCAGAACCGCATCGATCGACGCCAAGCCCGAAGAGAACACGAGGGCATGGTCGGCCGACTCCAGCGCGGCAAGCTGAGTCTGCAGCACGGTTCGCGTCGGGTTGTCGGTGCGGCTGTATTCGTACCCTTTGTGCTCACCCGGCGAGGTCTGCGCGTAGGTGCTCGTCTGGTAGATCGGGGTCATGACCGCCCCGGAAGTGGGATCAGGCACGATCCCCGCGTGAATCACCTTCGTTTCAAATCGGGAGTAGTCGGACGACATACTTGCAGTCTACGCTGCGAGACATTTTCGGTGTTTCGCCTCACTTCCACGCGCATCTGGCCGCTCTAGCACGTATTTATCCTGATGTTATCGGCGTTCGCGGCCTTAGTCTTGGCACGGGAAGTAGCGGCTCCCCCGACCTTTGAAGAGGTCCAGAAGGGGATGTACGAGACTTACCGCAAGCTGGCGCACTACTCCGACGAGTGGAATTTCGAGCTTCATCGTAACGATCAAGGCTTGCACCAGAGCTTCTCACGCAAGATCGAGGGTGCAAAGTCCGGCTTCCTCGCCAAAGTCGAGGGGCAGGTGGTCTTCCACCAGGTTCACGACGGCACCGTCTATTGCCTGGCGGTCACGAGCAAGCAGCAGTTCGCCAAAGTGGCTGGATCGAACGAGGAGTTCGGCGCAACCTTCGAGAAGGCTGTCCGCCCGAAGTTAGAGGAAAACTCGTTCAACTACTACGTGCAGGCGTACGACGTCCTGTTCGTGAGCAACCCGCCTTTTGAAGTTAAGTCGGAGGAAGTGGTCGACTATGCAGGCCACAAAGCCCGGAAGATCTCGGCCGAAATCGTGCGCAAGGACGGCAGCGCGGTGCTCCATCTGCGTTACTGGTTCGACACGGATCGTTGGATTCTCAGGCACGTCGAACTTGACGGGAAGTCGGCATCCGCCGGGACGTTCACGATACGAGGAAATCTGACCAAGGTCGATTTCGAGTCCAAAATCAGCCCCAGCGAGTTCAGCCTGACCACAGCGGAGCTGAAGGACTACAAGGAAGTCCCGCTCGCCGAGTTACAGAAGGGAGGCTAGTGCTAGTGCTAGTGGTAGTGGTAGTGGTAGATCAGCTTACTTGTCATTCCGAGGGAGCCCTAGCGACTTTGAGGAATCTGACAGGGGACGGCGACCGTTCGTACCAACACTCGGCGATTACAGGCAGGTCCCTCGGCACAAACATCCTTCGGGATGACAAAGCCACTACCTCGTCACCCAAACAGCCGTAGCGACTCAGCCGAACCCGGGGCTAGCCCGGCCTGAGTAAGTGCCCGCTCCGCCTCGGCGATATTTCGCCGATACGTCGCCTGAGACTGGGGTGAGAGCAACTCGCCGTCCTCATCCAAGACCAAGGCGCCGAATGCCGTGGCCAGAGTGGAAGCAACGTGGAACGCCGCATCCAACGCGACCGTCGGAGCCGGTGAGCGCGAGACGCTGAAGCCGACCCCCAACCCTGGGTGCGAGTCGCCCCGTTGAACGGCTCCCAAGGAGAACCCCTGAGCATCGCCAAGCGGCGTAACTGAGACAACCGCCTCCGGCCAGTTCGAGGCTCTCCAGCCGAATGCACCGTCCGGTCCAAGATCCAAGCCTAGCCGGGCGCAGTGCACCCAGATGTCATGTTCCGAAATCCAGCCACCGGTGGTAGTGACGGCGAGCGAAAACCCGATATCCAGCGCGTCCGCAGCTTCCGCCAGCGCCGCAACCCTTGCGGTCACATCCGCCGGAGGAGGGATCGGCATGGCACGGCGCTCGACCGCCTGGCCGAACTTCTCGGCGATGGAGAAGAGGTGCGCCGCCGAGGTTCCGTTAAGTTGCCCTCGATCTGAAATGAAGTCCCACGTGAGGGCAAGGGAATCGTAGGAGCCATCGACCCGTGCCGCAAGGGGTCGCCACTCGTTGTCGGCGGGCGTCATGACCCAGGTTTCGGGTTGACCCAATGCGGCCTGCCAGTCGGGTGAGAGGATCCCCGCCGCGGCATTCGCGGGGAGACTTCGAGTTCCGACCAGTTCGACGACGAACTGGACGGTGTAGAGCGGGCCCGCTTTCTGCGGGAGGTTGATCGTGAGAGGAGGCAGGGCAACCGCGGGGTCAGACGCGAGCGGCACCGAGAACGGCGAACTCACGGCGCGTCGTACTCCAATTCATGAAGCACACGCGGGTTCATGCGCCAGTCCTCCTGGACGCGCACATGAAGCTCGAGGAAGATCCGGTGACCGAGGAGCTCTTCGATCTCCTCGCGTGCCTTGGTCCCAATCGCCTTGATGAACTGACCGCCCTTGCCGATCAAGATCGCGCGCTGGCTGGACTTCTCAACGATGATGCTCGCGCCAATCACGGTGAGCTCCGGGTTGGTCTCGTCCCAGGAATCAACCATGACGGCCGTCGCGTGGGGAACTTCCTGACGGGTCGCGATGAGAATCTTCTCCCGCACTAGTTCACCGCTCATAAAGCGCGAAGATTGGTCGGTGAATTCATCCAGCGGGAAGATCGGCGCGCGCTCGGGAAGTCGCTCCACAATCATCTGCATCAGGACGTCCACATTTCGACCATCGGTCGCAGTGGTGAGCATGTAGTCTTCGGTCTTGAAGAGCTTGGTGTAAGCCTCCACGTTCGGGACCACGTCCTCCGCCTTGAGCTGATCCATCTTGTTCATGCACAAGAGAACTGGTCGCCCTGGGTCCTCACCCTTGGGGGCGACGAGTTTGGAAATCTGCACGTCCATCTCCACCGGCCCGTGGGCACCGTCGGCCACATACAGGACCAAATCAGCTTCCGATAATGAAGCCCGTGCCTGATCGACCATCGCCCGACCCAAGCGCGTGTGCGGCTCGTGGATGCCTGGCGTGTCGATGAACGCGATCTGGAAGTTGTCGCCCTGGGCGATTCCGAGCACGCGGCGCCGCGTGGTTTGCGGCTTCGAACTGACGATCGAGACCTTCTGCCCAACCATCCGGTTGAGCAGCGTGCTCTTGCCCACGTTGGGCTTTCCGATCATCGCGACGAAGCCGGCACGAAACTCAGACATGCTAATCCCGCTTCCTAAACATCACGTTCAGGCTGACTTCCGATCCATAGTCTCGCGAACCACCTTCGGAGCGAGACGTCGAGATATCGTCCGAACCTCCGCGATCGCCCGGACCGCGTCCGCGGCGACGGCGTCGGCGTCGGCCAATCTTGTCGGCGTCCGCTTCCTCGGTCGACTCGGGGATATCCGCCAAGGCGGTCGGTCGAAGGAACCATTCGTCGGCGACCTCGTCCGGTTCGCCACCCTCAATCCACTCGTCGAGCTTCATGATCGGCACGTCGAACGCGATGCTGTCCTGACGGATGATATTGTCCGACCGTGGCGGCAACTCGGCCATGTGCAGCAGATCGTCGGGATTGGTCAGAAGGAGCGTTTCGATCTCTTCTCGCGAACCGACCAGGAAGACGTGCGTCGAACCATCGGTCGCGGTGAACCGCATGTTCGTCGACTCCATGGTCATCCATTGACCCGAGAGCAGATTGAACGCATGCCACTTGTTCGGTAGCGTGACCGTCCGGGCTCCGGCCCCGGCGCAGTGCACGGTGAGGAATGGCGGGCGGACATGGACCACGTCCTCGTTGAAGTTGTAAACGTGCGCACCGGCCATCTGGGCGAGGGCTCGTACCAGCGCCGGGTTGATGACGGGCTCACCGAGGAACACGCTGGTCCAAGCCTGGCCACCATCGGCGTCCGGCTTGAAGTCCTTCACTACGAAGCTGGGCAGGCCCGTCTGCGAGTACTCGCCAAGGACGGTCGCATCCTCGGGGATCGCAAAGTAGCTCGGCTCAAGTTGCTGCGTTCCCGCAATCGTGCTGCTCGGGAAAGCCTCTGAGAGCGGGTGGCGTCGATTCAGAATCGTCGTGCCCGTGCGTGAGTGGAACGGCTGCGGCTTGAGGGCGATGCCCGTGACTTCACGTGCGCGCTCCAGCGACTCGCGGCCAGCGTCGAACAGTCCCGCCGAATACAGCCAGAACAGCACCTTGTTGTCCCGCTGGAGACGTGTCTTGATCGCCGCGCGAAGTTCAGGCCGGATGTCCCACGCATTGAGGAACATGTAGACCTTGGCTTCGGGGAAGCGCTCGCGGTGGGCGAGGTCGCTCAGCAAGTAGAAGCCTGCGTTCACACCGGCCCGAAGCACAGACTCCCGTGCGTTCTGAACCAAGAGCTCGAAGGCCTTCTCGTCCACTAGGTAGCCAAGTGCGCGCTCGTCAATGAAGACGATCACTTCCGGATCCTGCAAAGGAGCGGCCATGTGCATGATCATCGAGCGCTGGATCTTCTGGGCCCGATCCCAGACCGAATGCGTCTTGAGCCAGCCATTGCCCCAGAGGTCCATCCACGACACACCGGTGCCGTGGGCCAACGCCGCGCCGGCGCCGCGCCAGTGGACGGAGTCAAGCGCCTGAGGCGTCTTGATCATCGGGTTGAAGTCGTCCGGCTCGGCACCGATGCTGAGGGAGGTCTTGAAGTCCTCCTCGGAGACAAACAGCTTGCCGTTCAAAGCGAACGAATCGACCGGCCCCGGAAAGGGTGCCGTCGAGCCGGGTTCGCGGTTCTTGTAGCTGGGCGGTCCGGCGATCATGTCGATCTCGGGCGTCCGCAGCAGCTTGCCGAGCGAGAGGTGGCCACTCGCCGGGTGCGACCACTCAAAGGTGTAGCCGTAAGAACAGCCCACCACGAAGTAGCCCTCGGACGATTCCTTCACCGAGTAGGCGAGGTCAGCGATCCGGTTAACCGTCGCGTCGGAAAGGAAGAGATGGTAGTCGACGTAGCGGCGCTGCTTGCGGCTGGAGCGGACGAACCGCTCGCCCTGCAGGCTGTCGTCCTGGCGACGTGGGATGGAGATGGTGTCGAAGCGCACGGTGCCGTCGAACCAGTTCGCGCGGAGCGCGACCTCGTCGTCGGTGTAGCGGGAACGCGCCCACTCGCGGAACTGCTTCTTGGCCGCTTCGGACTCGTCGTAGCCCGATTGCGAGGAAAAGAACCATTCGCCGCGCTCGAGGTGAACGCCGAGAATGCTCTCGCGCTGGTCGAGCATGCGGAGGGAACGAACGAACTCGTTAAGACAATCTTTCGCGACCCCCCAGAAGGCGTCGTCGCAAACGCTCGGCTCGGCAAGGTGACCTTCGCGATCCGTGTAAGCGGCGCTCGGATACGTGTTCTGCCAGCCTCTCGGGGCAAGGAAGACGATCCGGAAGAGCACCTGAGCCTCTGGATCGACCTTGAGGGTTTGGGCGAGCAGGAACGCGGCGAGGCGTGCGGTTTCGGCGACCGTTGCTTTGTCGACTTCGAACTCGATCAGGTGCGAGTGCAGGTGGATCCCCGCCTCGGCGGCCATGCCGAGCTCCTCCATCACCGTGCGCGTGCGGCGCTCGTCGGGGGAGGAACCAAAGAACCAAATCGGCGGATAGACCCGGCCCTTGCGGACGAGTGTGGGCACACCGTCGCGCAGCACGACCTGAGGCGCGTCATCTGGAACGGGAATAAGCGGCTTCGGAGGTGGCGGCAGGCGGCGCTCGGGAACCGGAGCCACAACAGGAGCGGTCCGTGCGCGACCTCGCGGGGCACGCTCTTCGGCAGCCGGCTTAGCGACTGCCGGGCGAACGGTTTCGCTCGTATCCGCGGCTCGCTTGCGGAAGACGGGCTTGAGGCTCTCTTCCGGCGCTTCGCCATCGATGATCCGCTCTTCGGCGGTCAGTTCCTTGCGAACGGGTCCGGTCGCGGTGATCTCCACCTCGGGTTCTCCGCGTCGTCGCCGACGGGACTTGCGCGGAGCCAAGTTCGGTTCGCCGCTTCCTTCGCCCTCTTCGCCCACCGCGCCCGTGGACGGACGGAAGGACGGCATGGGAAGGTCAGCGTCAACGCCGACGAACGGATTCGGCTCGGCCTTGGAAACTCTGCCGCGACCGCGAGCGGGCTTCTTGATCTCGGCAACCGGAGCGGCCACTTCGACCTCAGTCTTGGGCTTGCGGCTACGGAAAGTGGGGGTCGGAACGTCGTCGTGAACAACAGCCTCGGCAGCAGCAGCCACCTTGGGCGCCAACTTGCGAGCGGACCTCGCCACAGGCTTCTCAGCCACAACAGGAGCAGGCACGGGTTCGGGCGCAGCTTTGGCAGCGGGCTTGCGTCGCGGGGCCGGCTTCGCGGCGGGGGAAGGCGTGGGCTTGACAACGGGGGCGACTTCGACGACCACTTCGGTCTTCTTGGTCACTTTATTCGTCTTAGGCTTGGCTTCAGGCGTAGGCGGGTTGTCGATCGTCGGGGTTGCGAGATCTACGTTTGTCTGGAAAAGCTTCTTTCGGGGCATGTCGGTTGCAGCAGTCCTTGCTCCGCCCAGGCCAACAGTCCTTCCGGCGTTTCGAAAAGTTCGGCCGGAGATTCGTTAGCGAGGATCGGGAGGGGGGTCGAGCCATAGGCCACGCCGATTGGGGTGCATCCCGCACCTCGGGCGCAGCGAAGGTCATAAATCGAATCGCCGATAAAGAGCGCTTCTTCGGGGGCGACGCCGAGGCGTTTGCAGGCGAGGAATGCGCTTTCTGGATCGGGCTTGGGGTGGACGACGTCCGAGGCACAGACCGTGGCGTGCACGGCGTCCTTGGCTTCAAATCGTTCGAGAAAAAGCTGAAGTTCGGTTCCGGATTTGCTCGTGACGAGCGCGGTCTTGCGACCGGACCGGTGGACGGCGCGAAGCGTTTCGATTGCGGCAGGAAAGGTCGTCTCAAGCGCCTTGTGGTGCTCGAATCGCCCAATCGTAAAGTCGATGCGGTGATTTAGCTCCGCATCGGTGGAATTCTCCATTCCGTAAAGGCGCAACTGCTTGCGGAGCGGTAAGCCAATGAGGGCGAGGATCTCTTCATCGGAAGGAGACACCCCGGCAAACTGCTCAAATGCATCGCGAAGTCCGAGAATGATGACCGCCATAGTGTCAACGAGCGTCCCGTCCACATCAAAGAGGACGGCTTTGGCACGCGACAAAGGCAATGCGAGCGGCATCTTCTTTAGTATGGCAGTAGCTGGAAGGGAAAACGCGGGTTTGGGTCGAGTTCGAGGAGTGGCCCGTAAAGATTGCCGGGATGTTTGCCGATGATCGGATTGTCTGAGTCTCGAAAGGCTTAACTATGGACGCTACAAAATCAATCTTCTCTACGGCGGTGTACGCACCCGACCGTGGGGCACCGGTGAAGAACCCAAGCGGGGCTCCACCTGGTGTGGAACCACCTGGTTTAACCAACAAGTCGGCCGAAGAGGTTGCGACGAAGGAGCCGAATGCTCCCGCGCAGAAACTGGACCTCGGACCGAAAAAGGAAACCGAAACGACTCCTACTGTACCGACGCGTAAAGTGTCGGACAGCGAGAAGCCCACCCCGGATGCGGGTGCCGCTACTCTTCAAGCGCTGGTTGCCGCTAACTCGGCATCCGCCTTTGCGACGCCGCCCCTGGCTCCTCCCGTTCCGCTCCCTCCTCAAACGGTGGATGCGACGAAAGACGCGAATGCCGCGCTTAAACAGCTTCCGAATCAATTGGAACTCCCCGAGCGAAGCTTCGCGGATCCTTACGGGAAGCCGAGCCAGGCCACGCCAGCGGTCGATCCTACCAAGCTCCCCGAGGTAGCGGTCGCGAAACCGACGGCCAATCAGGACGAGCCGATCATGCGGCCGATTGATCACGAAACACCGCCCACCATGCGGCCGATTAATCACAACGGATCGAAACCTGTCGATTACGATTCGAGTCAGACCGGGTCGAAGCCGACTAAGGGCGGCGGGCGAATACCCTTGCCTGCCGAAGTCCCTCCCAACGGTCAGCGTCCGGTTACGGACACGGCGACGAAGACGGAGTCCGGACCGCCGAAGCCGGTACAGGACGTCCGCTATCCGCAGCACTTTCATTCGGATCCCCTTCCCAACTCGCCAGTCGATGCCGTCGCTTCCGTTGCCACCTCGGCGGACGCCGTTAAGGCAACGCTCGACGGGGTGATGCGTGATCCGACGCCGAAGCCGGCAGAACCCGTCGACCAAGTCGCCACCCCGATCGCTCAGGAGCAGGCGGCGGAGGCGATCGGAGTCGTGAAGAACCCGACCGTGATCACGACGCCAACCAAGGCGAAGGTCAAGGCGACCGAAGCCGCCGCAACTACGTCGAAGTCGATCTCGGCGACGGCGAAGACGGATGGAGCAGCCGCAGCCACCGCGCCCGCTGCGTCGGATACCGCCGACGAAGCCCCGATGGGGAACGGCAAGCCGGACTCCGACAAGACCGAGATTTCGACGCCGAAGCCCAGCGAAGAGTCGATCTCGGTGAACTTCGACACTTCGAAGCCGGTTGCCTCCAGCACGACGGTCGCGGGTCCGGTCGGATTGCCAAAGTCCCAGACTCAAGCTGTCATTCGTCAACTGACGGATCGAATCGAGTTCATGGCCGCGGCAAAGCCCAAGGACGGGATCGTTATCCACCTCCAACCCTCCGAGCTGGGTTCGGTCTCCATGGTCGTCAAGACCGCGGGGAAGATGGTGGATGCCCAGATCTTCGCTAGCAACTCCAACGTTCGCGAGGCGCTTGAGCAGAGTAAATCGCAACTGGCCGAGTCGGTCCAGCATCGTGGCTATCAGCTTAATGCGGTAACCGTGGGTGCCCAGGCACAGAACTCCGGTAACTCGCAGCACAGCAATGCACGCCAAGCCTTCGAAGGTGCGCAGCAGCAGATGGCCCGCGAGGGACATCAGAATCAGTCGCAGCAGTCATCGCGTAACTCCACCGGAAACGGCGGCGCGCTCGCGAACACGGCTGCAGTCGCGGCGGTGGAAGCAACTCCTTCGCTCTACGCCCTCGGTCGACCCTCCGGTGTCGACTACGCAATCTAGGAAGCAGAAATGTCAACCAGTGCAATCACTTCAAACACGGTGAACAGCGTCGTGAATCAAGCCGCCAAGAGCGATACGCTCTCGATGGAAAACTTCATGCACCTGCTCACCGTGCAGCTCGCCAACCAGAATCCGCTCGAGCCGATGAATGACCGTGATTTCTTTGCTCAGATGGCCCAGCTTGGACAAGTCCAAGGCATGGACGATCTGAAGAAGTCCGCTCAGGTCACTCAGGCCCAGTCCCTGATGGGGAAGACGGTCACCGCCTTCCGACCCAACAGCGATGGCAGCATGGGCACCGACTCCGTTACCGGCGTCGTCTCCCAGCTCAGCATCAAGAACGGTAACTACACGCTCGGCATCCAGGACGCCAACGGCGGCGGTCTGGTCGAAGTCGACGTCGCGGCCGTTCAGGCCGTCACCCCGCAAGGTGATCTGACTTCGCTTCAGACCCTGATCGGAAAGGACGTCACCGGGATCGCCAACGTGACCGTCAATGGAAAAGCAACCGCGACTTTCGTCGAGGGCACGGTTTCGCGGATATTCTCGCAAAACAACCTGAGCTACGCTCGCGTCCATCTCGCGGACGGAACGGACGTAGACATGAATGTAGGGGATATCCGAAGCATCGCCCCGGCCAAGTAAAACGCGGTCAGAATGACCTCGGTCATACGGAAACTCAATGAAAATCCAGAACACTAGAATCCAGGAACTCCTGCAAGAGCAGGTTCAGCCGGTCAAGTCTCCTACGACCCCGGCGAAGGGTCCGGACTTCGCTTCGGTTCTGCAAGATCAGCTCAAGGTCTCGGGTCACGCCAAGACTCGCCTCGAAAGTCGCAACATCGACCTCGATGCCAGTCAGTGGAGCCGCGTCCTGGACGGGGTGAATCGTGCCGCCGCGAAGGGCTCGAAAGAGTCGCTCGTGATGGTTGACGATGCCGCCCTGGTGGTGAGCGTGAAGAATCGCACCGTGATTACCGCGGTAGACAAAGCCAGCCTCAAAGACAACGTGTTTACGAACATCGATTCCGCTGTTATCGTTTGATTTTCGCTACGAAATCAGACTCGGAGTCCCGACAATTCAACTAGGACGCGAGGGAAGCGTACAAGCAGGATCTGCCCAGCGATGGGTGGAGTGCTCCGGTCAGGTCTCGAACAGACCCGACCCTTTCCCCGCCCCGACGACACTCGCAGGCAGACCGCCTGTGGGGCAGGAGAATACGAGCTTATGCTTCAGGCACTATTGGCCGGTGTGGCCAGCATCAAGGCGCAGCAAACGCGCATGAACGTTATCGGCAACAACATTGCCAACGTCAACACGACCGCCTACAAATCGAGCCGCGTGACGTTCGAAGACATGATCGCCCAGACGATCCGCGGCGCCTCAAAGCCGACGAGCGGACGGGGGGGTACCGACGCCATCCAGTTCGGCCTCGGCGTTATGGTCGGCGGAACCGACACTGACAGCGGCCAGGGATCCCTGAACGCGACTAATCGACCCACCGACCTTGCCATCCAGGGCAACGGCTTCTTCCTAACCTCAAGCGCCGACCGGGTTGCTTACACCCGAGATGGTGCCTTTGACCTGGACGCTAACGGAAACTTGGTTCAGAAGGCAACCGGCGAGCGCGTCCTCGGCTGGAAAGCTGATCCTGCCAGTGGCATCATCGACACGAGTCACACCGTCGGCGCGGCGGACGGGATCGTTATCCCGATCGGTGCTCGTAGCGCGGTCCAGGTGACCACGAACGCCACGTTCGTTGGCAACGTGGATGCCAGAGCCGCGATCACGGGTCCTACCGCGGTGCCTCCCACCGCGCCGGACTACCAGACCGCCACGGTCCGTGTCTACGACCAGCAGGGATCGCAGCACGACGTCACCCTTCAGCTCTACAAGTCGGCTCCGAATACCTGGGAATGGTCCGCGGTTCCGGGCGGCACGGAGACCGTCACCGGGTCGGGAACGCTGACGTTCAATACGGATGGCCAACTTTCGACCGGAAACCCCGGATCGATCACGATCACCCCGGCAGCTGGAGGTGCGGTGCCCTTCACGGTTGGCCTTGAGATGGGCACGATTACCCAACTCTCGACGGAAACTCAGGTGATCGCCAGCGACCAAAACGGCTTCCCGCCGGGATCGCTGCAGAGCTTCTCGATCGGCGTCGATGGCGTCGTCACGGGTCTCTTCACGAACGGTCTAACCCGCCCACTCGGGCAACTCGCGATGGCCGTCTTCCCGAACACAAATGGTCTCGCCCGCCTGGGTTCTAACCTGTGGGAGAGCACCGACAACTCGGGCGTTCCGGTCATCGGTACCCCGCAGACGAGTGGACGCGGTGCGATCAACGCCGGTTACCTTGAGCAGTCGAACGTGGACATCAGCAATGAGTTCACCGACCTCATCGTCACCCAGCGCGGCTTCCAAGCCAACACGAAGGTCGTCACGACCGTCGACGAAATGCTTCAGGACCTCCTGAGCATGAAGCGCTAGTAATCCTCCCCTTCCTCTTGCCGAGATGATTGTGCTCGGGAGGAGGAAGGGGTTGGGGGATGGAGGTTCCGGACTTCGGATCTCATCCCCAATATTTGGAAGTTCGTTGAAGCCACCGCATCAGTTGGGTGCCCGATTGAACTCCCAGCCAAAGGCCCTTTCCTCCTCCCGAGCACAAACCATCTCGGCAAGAGGAAGGGGCTTTCACGTAAACTTCGCACCGGCAACGAAGCCAGCTCGAAGATGATCGGCCGCACTCTAATCCTTAAGACCTCCGCATGGAAGCCCGTCGAGCGACTCGTTCGCCGATCCTTCCTTTTCCGCCCTCTCGTGAAGCGCTTTATCGCGGGGGACACCCTGGAGCAATCGCTCCCGGCCTGCGAAGATCTGGTGAGGCGCGGATTCTTCATCTCCCTGGACTTCCTCGGCGAGAACACTGCCACCGAAGCTGAAGCGATTCAGGCGAAAGACGAGTTCATCCGCATGCTCAACGCGCTCGCCGAGAGCTCGGCCAGCAAGCAACCCCGCCCCGTTCCATTCCCGCCCGGCAAACCCGCCCCCGGCAACGGCAACGTCGAGAGCTGTAACATCTCAATCAAGCTGACCCAGTGCGGCATGGATCAGGGAGTCGAGTTTGCCCGCAAGAACTACTACGATGTGCTGCGGGTCGCGCAAGGCCACAAGACCTTCGTTCGCGCGGATATGGAGGCCTCCTCCTATACGGAACGCACCGTCGAGCTCGTCACCGAAGCGACCAAGGAGTTCGACAACACGGGCTTCGTCTTCCAGAGCTACTTGCGCCGCACCGATGACGACCTCGAGCGCGCGATCGAACTCAAGGCGCGCGTCCGAATCGTAAAGGGTGCCTACCTCGAACCCGCCGAAGTCGCCTACCAGGACAAGAAGAAGGTGGACGAGCAGTACGTCAAGCAGGCCAAGCGCATGCTGAAGGCCAGTTTCTATCCCGCGATCGCAACCCACGACGAGAAGATCATCAACGAGCTGAACGCCTTTGTCGCCGCCGAGAATGTCGATCGCGCCAGCTTCGAATATCAGATGCTCTTCGGCATCCGCCGGGACCTTCAGGAGAAGCTGCTGGCCGAGGGCTACAACGTCCGCGTCTACGTCCCGTTCGGCAACTCCTGGTACCCCTACTTCACGCGGAGACTGGCCGAGCGCCCGGCCAACTTCTTCTTTATTCTGAAGTCGATGTTCCGCGGATGAGCTCGCGTCCCACGTCGCCAACCAAGTAGAAGCTGCCGGTGACCAGCACCAGCCCGTCCGGCCCCGCATCGTCCATGGCGGCCATGAGCCCCGTCTTCAGGTCGTCGTACGCGTTGACCTGAGGGATTGAACCCCGGAGTGCGTCAGCAACTACGGCAGACGTGAGCGTTCTCGCCGTGTCGATCGGCACGACGTGCGCGGATGCGACTCTGGGTGCCAGCACCCGATAGAAATCTTGCGGATCGTGCCCGGCCACCATCCCCGTCAGCAGGACGATCCGAGTTGGCTGCTTGACGTCCGCCGAAGGCAAGCGCCATTCGAAGTCGTCCAGGCTCTGCACGAGGTTCTCGGCCGCCTCCGGGTTGTGCGCTCCATCCATGATGAAGTTGACGCCTCCGAAGTTCATGCGCTCAAAACGTCCTGGGATCGAAGCGTTGCGACATCCGTCCACATAGCCTCGCAGAGTGCGACCGGTACCCGCGGCGTCGATCGCCGCGACCGCGAGAGCCATGTTGTGATGCTGCATCGCCCCGGTAATCCCCGGAACCAACCCGGCATGTCGCCCCGCCGGGGTGACTACGGCGTACTCCTTGGTCCCCGTGGTCTCCACAACGATCTCACGGCCATACCGCCAGACCCGCGACTCGTTCTCGACCGCCACCCGCTCGATCACATCATGAGCGACGCGGGGAAGCGCACCTAACACGACCGGGACCCCCGGCTTGATAATCCCCGCTTTCTCAAACGCGATTTCTTCCAACGAGTGACCGAGGATATTCGTGTGGTCAAGCCCGATGCTGACAATCACGCTCGCGACTGGAGTGACCACGTTCGTCGCGTCCAACCGACCGCCCAACCCCGTCTCCAGCGCCACGTACTCGCACTCCAACTGCTTCCAAAACGCAAAACCCAGTGCCGTTTTGAATTCAAATTCCGTGACGCCCCCGAAATCGGTATCGGTCAACGACTCGGCGACCGGCCGCGTGAGTTGGGTCATCATCGCGAAAACGTTCTCCGGAATCATCGTCCGGTCGAACTGAATGCGCTCCCGAGGGTCGTACACGAACGGCGAAAAGAACGCCCCCGTCCAGTAGCCACTCTCAACTAAGATGCTTTGCAAGAAAGCGGTCGTGCTCCCCTTGCCGTTCGTGCCCGCAACATGCAGGAACTTCGGACCGTCCGGACCGCCACCAACGGCCCCCGTTAGGTCGGCCCGACGCAGGAACTCCTGCATCCGGTCCAACCCCAGACGCCACCCTCGCGGCGCAAGGGAGGCGAGGTAATCGAGTGCCTCGACGTAGGTCATTGAGTCGTCGATCTAGCTGGACTTCTCTATGAAGACAGCAGTGCCGTAAGCCAACACCTCGGTGATGCCGGGCGCGAGTTCGGTTGCGTCGTAACGCATGGCGATGACCGCGTTCGCGCCGACCTGGGCCGCGTGCTGAACCATGATGTCGTACGCTTCCGAGCGCGATTTCTCGGCTAGTTCGGTGTACAGCGAGATGTTGCCGCCGAACATGGATTGGATGCCCGCGCCCATTTGACCGAACACGGAGCGGCTGCGCACGGTAATCCCGCGCACAATTCCCATCTGCCGAACGATGTGATAACCCTCGAACCCGTTCGAGGTCGTGATCCAGTCGTGGAGCCCCTGATTCATGGGCTCCACTTTACCGCTTGTTAGAAACGCACGGTCCCGTTCGGTCGACCCTGCGCATCCATGATCGGAATATCGATCTGGGATTGGAAGTGGGCATCGAAGATCAGAACCGGATTGCGTCGATTGTCGACCATGCGAAGCGTTTGCGCGAGTTGGCGACTGTTTCCGCCCCCTCCGCGCCCGCCCTGCGCGGGAGCCCGCATCATCGCCTGCAGATAAGAGTTTGCCGGGGCGAGCAGGGAACTCCCGCGAGCCATCGTATACATGGTCTTGGAACCCGGCGTCGCGAACGCTTCGATCAGCGAATTGGAGGGAAGTGACTGCATCGCGGCGATCGCGAGTTGCAACTTGGCCGTCGTTACTGCGGCCTGAGGACTGCTTGTGGCAATCTTCATCGCATTGAGAGACTTCAGTGCGCGGCGACGGAACTCTTCCGGGCTCAGGTCGAGGAAGTAACCCTGGTCGGTCTCGCGATACTTGGCTCCGATCCCCTTGGCCACCTTCTGCAGGAACAGACTCGGGGCGGTACCCCGGAAGTCGACCGCTGGCTGCATATCCATATACACCCAACTGAGCTGAACGGGCTTACCTAACGGCGCGGACAGCAGGGAACTGACATCTAGGAACTCGACCTTCTCGGTCTTGAACGTCACCTTGCCGCTCACGATGTCATTCGCCGACAGCGGTCGCTTGGTGGACGGTCCCGTGGAGGTTGAAACGACCGGGTCGGGGATCGGACCACCATTCGGATTCTGAGGATTGAATCGACCTTGCCGTCCCGTGGTCGCGACTTGACTGAACCCGCCGAGAAGTGTGGGGGGAATCAGTTCGTCGCTAAAGAGCGGCTCGGAACCTGGAACGATCTTCAGCGCGGTCTTTGCGTGGACCGCGGTGTTCAGCAGATCCATCGATTCGGGGTCGAAATCGAACGCCTCAAGTTTGCCAGCCACGGTAACGCCCCGCACGATCACCACGTCTTGGTTGGTGCCCTTGCGGATGGCTTGCACGAGGTCGTTTGTCGTTCCCCCGCCGAAGGTCGTTACGGCTGCGAGGAGAAGTGTAAACATATTTATTTAGACGCCTGAACCATATATTCGTTTCGCGGCAAGGGAAGGTTCCGACCGGCCATAATAGATTGAAAAGTACAGGAGCCCCAATGCCCCCTTTTCGCGAAGGTCTCAGCTTCGACGACGTTCTACTCATCCCCCAACGCACCGCCGTCCTCCCCAGTGAGGTCGACATATCTACTCAATTCCTCCCCGGCATGCTGTTGCGCACGCCGATCGTGTCCGCCCCCATGGACACCGTTACCGATGCCCGCTTGGCCATCGCCATGGCGCGCGAAGGTGGCGTTGGAGTCATCCACCGCAACATGACCATCGAACTGCAGGCCGAAGCGGTCGACCGCGTGAAGCGCTCCGAAAGCGGCGTCATCACCAACCCGATCAAGCTCGGTCCCGACGGAACCCTCCAGGATGCGGTCTCGCTCATGGAGCGCTTCCACATCTCCGGTGTCCCCATCGTCGATGTTGACGGCACGCTGGTCGGCATCCTCACCAACCGCGACATTCGGTTCGAGAACGACTTCACCAAGTCGATCCAATCCCGAATGACGACCAAAGATCTCGTCACCGCGTCCGTCGGAACGACCCTCGATCAGGCTCAGCAAATCCTTGCCGACCACCGGATCGAGAAGCTCCCGATCGTGGACAAGGACGGCAAGCTCCAGGGCTTGATCACGATCAAAGACATCCTGAAGGTGCAACGCCACCCGCATGCGACCAAAGACTCGAAGGGGCGTCTGGCGGTCGGAGCGGCGATCGGTGCCCTACGCCAGCCGTACGAGCGCTCGAAGGCGCTTCTCGACGCCGGCGTCGACTTCGTCGTCATCGACGCGGCTCACGGCCACTCTGAAGGCGTGATGAACTGCGTCAAGCTTCTCAAGCAGAAGCTCCCCGACCTGAAGGTAATCGCCGGAAACGTCGCCACCAAAGCGGGCGTTCGCGACCTCCACGCGCTCGGCGCGGACGGACTGAGACTCGGCATTGGGGCCGGGTCGATCTGCACCACTCGCATCGTCGCGGGCGTCGGTGTTCCTCAGTTCACCGCGGTTCTCGACTGCTGTGAGGAAGCCAACAACCTCGGCATCCCGACCATCGCCGACGGCGGCATCCGCTCCAGCGGCGACGTCGTCAAGTGTCTCGCCGCGGGCGCGAGCACGGTGATGATGGGGAACATGTTCGCGGGCTGCGACGAGTCCCCCGGAGAGATCGAAATCTACCGCAACCGCGCCTACAAGGTGTACCGCGGCATGGGCTCGATGGGTGCGATGAAGCAGGGCTCCAGCGACCGGTACATGCAGGTCAAAGAAGCGGGCGGCACCGTCGTCCCGGAAGGCGTCGAAGGCCGCGTCCCATACAAGGGCGTGCTCAGCGACACCATGGCCCAGCTCATTGGTGGCCTGAGGTCTGGCATGGGTTACGTCGGGGCCAACACCCTCGATGAACTCCGCAAGACCGCCGAGTTCGTGAAGATCACGAGTGGCGGCCTAAGAGAGAGCCACCCCCACGACATCAGCATCACCAAAGAGCCACCCAATTACTCTTCTCCCTGGGGCGGCGGGGACTCGGAGTAGCCAAGGTCTGAGAGTCTGATTGCCTCAGGACGCACTATCTCAGGACCGAAAGTTCCCGAGCCAGCGTCCTGAGGCTAAAGCTCAGCACCCAATGCCGAGCGCCTAAAGTTTCCGATGCCCTGATGCCTCAGGACGCACCGACTGAGTATTGAAAGCTCCCGAGCCAGCGTCCTGAGGCTAAAGCTCAGCACCCAATGCCGAACGCCTGACGTTTCTGCTGCCCTGATGCCTCAGGACGCACCGACTGAGGATCGAAAGCTCCCGAGCCAGCGTCCTGAGGCTTTCCGGAAGGCTGAGGGTTTCTGAAGGCTTAACGTTTCTGATGCCCTGATGCCTCAGGACGCACCGACTGAGGATTGAAAACTCCCGAGCCAGCGTCCTGAGGCTTTCCGGAAGGCTGAGGGTTTCTGAAGAACCGACATACTACGAACGATGTCGCGCCAAAGGCATTGGATTAATTACGGGAACGGCGGAGACACCGTTTTCTTGACAACGACAATACTAGACTTCGTCCATGTCTTCCGGCGCAACAAGCCGCGCTCCGTCATGGCATATACGGTCGTTGATCAGTGCCGCCTTTCGAGGGCAATCCTTCACGCATTTGTCATCATGCCGCATCACATCCACCTACTGGTGCGGCTGCCCGCGAACAGGACGCCGCGCTCCTTCATGCAAGTCCTCAAGCCGCGGTGTAGCGTTGCCGTGTATCCGCACCTGACCCCTGCAGAAGTCGCTCAGTTCGAGCAGCAGACGGGACTCAATGGCAATTCCTTCTGGCAGCGCTCGTTTCGCGGGTTCGTCGTTGAAACGGAGGATGTGTTCTGGCAGAAGGTCGAATACATCCACTCCAATCCCGTCGAGGCAGAATATGCGAGCAATGCCGACGAATATCCCTGGTCGAGCGCCCAGTTCTTCGCGAAGAGCCTCTGGTCCGAAGAGGATGGCCTTCCTTATGAGCCCGTGCTGGCAAGCCTCAGGACGCTGGCTACGTCATTTCCGATTGATGCCGCCGGTGCGTCCTGAGGCATCCGAAACGCCCAACGTTTCTGCTGCCCTGATGCCTCAGGACGCACCGACTGAGGATTGAAAACTCCCGAGCCAGCGTCCTGAGGCTAACGCTTAGCCCCGAATGCCGAACGCCTGGTCAGCGATAAATAGCAAGCGATGACGAGAAGGTCTCTCGGCGGAACTTGCCACTCCTGGTTGACGAAATCGCCTCCCGAGCACGCCCAGATACAGACGATAGTCAGGGGGCAGGCGTTGACGACGCGGACCCTAAGGGGAGTCCATCATCAGCACCGCAAGAGCCCAGAGAGTCAACCTGGCAAGAACGTGCAAACGACGAATGACCGGATGACAAGCTGGCTCAAACCGAACCTAGGCCCCTACCGAATGACAACGCAAAAAATCCGAATGACAAACCAGGGCTCGAATGACGCGGGTGCCAGCAGGATACGCCTCCAACCTCGTTTCAAGGGAGACTCTTAGGCTCTCAGCGATGTGTAACCCATGTATCCGGTACAAATCCAAGCTAATCCAAGCCAAGGCGAACCAACCCGAACCAACGCTGTTTCCTAGAATCCCATCCGCCTCGCTTCCGACTTGCAGAAAGGACAAGTCACCCGATTCTGCCCGACCGGGAACGAGATCAGCCCCGCACAGTTCGAGCAGTTCACTTCGTCCGCCGTCACGTCCACCCGAGTGCCGCAGTCCTCACAAAGGACCGCCTTCGCGCCAGGAATGACGTGGAGCTCGCCCCCGCAGCCGCCGCAGTGGCGCAGGGTCGTCTCCTTGGGCTCCATCTCGGTGTATTCGCCCTTGAGGCCAACATCCGCGATCATCTTCTCCGAGCTTTCCGTGTCGAGCCACGGAATCCAGCCCTGGCAGAACATCGACCAGGTCATCTTCCGCTGAAGCTCCTCGGGAGCGTCGTCGGGATGCTTGGCCAACACTCCCGCCGCCTTCATGATCCCGAAGCTGTAGTCGGTCTGCTCGCGCACCGTCTTGAACAGCGGCCAGAACGTCTCGCCGGATACGGTCGTCTTCGGGAACGTCCCGGTCCAAACCAGCGCACCCGTCTGCGTCTTCACCGTGTCGGCGAACGCCTGATAAGTCGGATCGAACTCGTTGGTCACCGCGCACTCCGCCATGTAATCCACGAGTTGCTGGCGATAGGCGGCATCCGTCTTTGCCCGAGGCGAGACCGCGTTCGGACAAACCTCGACCCACTTCGAGAATAACTGCTTCTGAATTCCCCGAAACGTGTCAGCGTTCTTAGCCTGCTTCGCCGCGGCGATGTCCGTCTGCATGCTCTGCACGAGCTGCATATAAGCCGGACCTGGCTTCATCGACTCCAGGTTCTCGCATGCCTTTTGGAAGTCGTAGTCGGTCAACCCGCTGCAGAAGTCGCAGTAGACGTAGGCCGTCTTGGTGGGCAGCATCTTGGCCGCGCCGCAGGCGTGGCATTGGGTCTTTTTGACGAACTGGGTCTTGGGTGCCGTCGCCGCCGGAGCGTCCATCGCGCCCATCGTCGCCGCGCTCTGGTTGCCCTGGATCTGCTCCATCATTTGCGACATGCTGATCTGGCCGCTCTCGAATTGCTTCTGAGCCTCCATCTGCTGCATCCCCGCCGACTGTGCGCCGCGAGCCTGCTGGATGAGCGCGTTCACATCAATCTGCTGCCCGCGCACCTCGATCTTCTGATCGCCCGACACTTCCTTTCCATTGACGAAAACCCGATCCGTTTGCTCCGGCTTAGCAGGCTGATCGCCCTTATCGCCGAACAGTTTCTTGAAGATGCTCATTGGGGCCAGTATAGGAGGTTTTTGAGGCTAGATTGAGGGTTGTCACGCCGAAGTCCCGAAGTTGTAACGCCAGCCTCCTCCCACTTAACTGACTCGTCATTCTGAGCGGTGCGCCGAGCCTCGGCGAAGGCAGCAGAGTCGAAGGACCTCGGATCCCAACCCCCGACCTCTCAACCAGTCGCGGGAAAGACAGATCACTGCCCGATCGTAATTCAAGTCACCAATGGTTTTACGGCACGTGGTTGACATATCCCACGAGCAAGAGCAAGAGCAAGAGCAAGAACAGATAAGGATCAGGGAAAGACATACTCAGCAGGCTCAGAATCGATGAACCCGCCTCTGATGAGTTCACGCATGTCGAAAAGTGAGAGTGAGAAAGTGAGAGTTGAATCTGAGCGAATGAGTTGGGAACCTAAGCAGGAAGACCAACGAGCAATGAGGAACTGCTCACACTCCCTCTTCATTCTTCTTTCTAGTTGGTGCCAAGGTTTGGTCGGGTTTGGACTTGACCTTCGAACAGGAGTCGCTTCCCGGGAACCGTGCGTTGTAATTACCACCTGCGCGTAGGAGCACGGTTTGCCAGGGGCATCTACGGTCCTGGACAAGCCATGGCACCGCAGAAGCATGATAATTGAAGGTTGAGAGCCCAGTCAGGATTTTCGATCATAACCAATTTGAACCGTTTGCCCTGCCATAATCGCCCCGCAAATGAAGGATTTGGTGCTGCGCGCGGCGATGTGTGAAGTGGGGAAGCGACTCTGGCAAAAGGGCCTCGTCGGCGGGGCCGAAGGGAATATCTCCGCGCGGATCTCGCCCCAGCGCATTCTCTGCACGCCGAGTGGCATGAGCAAGGGACATTTGAGGCCTGATCAGCTTCTGGTGATCGACAATCACGGGCAACCGGTCGAAGGCGGCACTCCGAGCTCCGAGATCAAGATGCACGTCCGAATGTACGCCAAGAGGCCCGACTGCATGGCCGTCGTCCACGCCCACCCGCTGATCGCCACCGGCTTCGCCCTCGCCGGCGAGGAGATCCCGGACAATCTGATGCCGGAAGCCGCCTACGTCCTCGGCTCGGTCGCCACCGCGAACTTCGCGATGCCCGGAACGAACGAAGTTCCGGACTCGATCGACGCGCTGCTTGACGACCACAAGACCTTCATGCTGAGCCACCACGGTGCGGTCGTCATGGGAAAGGACCTCTGGGATGCCCTCTACCGGATGGAGACACTCGAACGAGTAGCCACGATGATCCTGGTCGCCAAGACAGTCGGTGGGCCAAAGCCAATGCCCGACCGCGCGTTCAAGGTGATGCTGGCCGAAGCGCTGAACGGAAAACTCTGAAGAAGTGATGGTCTCGAGTTCCTAAGCACCCTCCGAGACTCCAACAAGAAAAAGGGCCAGAGCGACAAAGTCGCTCTGGCCCTTTCGAGTCAGTTGCCTTTAGTTGCCCTTGGCAAGCAGCTTCTTGGCGATCGACTTGTCGATCAGAGCCGTAAGGCCCTCGCCGCGGAGCTCTTCGCCCGAAGCGATGATCGTGCCGGTGTCACCGTCAACGAGGAGCGCGAACGGGATGGACGCCACGTCGAACTGCCGTCCGATGGTCGTGTCCCAGAACTTGCCTTCGTAGACCTGACGCCACGGCATGCCCTTCTCCTTCGTCACGCTGGCAACCTTGTCAGCCGCGTTGGCCTGGTCGAAGCTAATGCCGAGGATTTCGAAGCCCTTCGTGCGGCAGGTGTTGTACGCCTTAACCACGTTGGGGACTTCGCCCATGCACGGGCCACACCAGGTTGCCCAGAAGTCGAGCATAACAACCTTGCCCTTGAAGTCAGCCGGGAAGTTGACCTTCTGACCGTCGGTCGTCGTCGCGGTGAACGCCGGGACCTTCTGGCCATTGGCGAGGTTCGGGGCCATCGGCTCTAGAGGAACGGTCTCGTCCGGCTTAGCCAGCGAGAGCTTTTCGCCGTCGGCTCTCAACACGTAGGTCGTGCCGGTGAAGTTAAACGGCTTGCCCGCCGAGACCATTTCGTGGAAGTTGCTCTGCTTGCCGTCGCCATTGCGATCAACCCAAAGTGATGCATGTGCCAGGTCCGAAGTCGGCGAGGAGTATTCCTTGCCGTCAAGGGTCAAGGTTACGTTGTAGCCGAAGTCCGGATAGTAGAGCAGGGTCGACTTGAGCTGGGCGCGCTGCGGATCCTTTGGATCGAAGCGGTACATTTTGATCGCGGCCGGTGTGCCTTTACCGAGATCAACCGTCGTGCCGCCCATGAAGAGAGTGAAATCACCGCGTTTGGTGCCGGTCCATTCGATCTTTGGGTCGTTGGTCAGGTCGCCATCGTGGTTGGAATCGATGAAGAGCGCCGGGCTGCTTCCACCCTCGTCGAGGATGAACGCGAACGACTTGTCGCCGAACTTGAGCGTTCCGTACTGCGGGCTCTTCAGACCGGTGGGGGCCTTCTTGATTCCGGCCGCATCGGCAGTCATCGGGGCGAGAACGGGGCGGTATCCACCCTTCGAGGCACCCGAAGGAAGGTATTTGACGGAGACTCCGTCTCCAGCCAGCATGGACAAGGCAATAAGTGTGGTCACCATTTTTAGAATGTCTCCGTGTTGCGAATCGGTGAAATACTATAGCGCCATTGCGCGTTTGAACGCACAAAAGCACTCCTTCTAGACTGTACGCACGGGACCCCGCCGACGATTCCCACTCGCTGAAATCGGCCACAATATGGCCCATGCCATTCCAGTCACCTCGCGGCACCGAAGACGTCCTCCCGCAAGATTCCCATCGGTGGATCAAGCTTGAGAACGACTTCCGTGCCCTGACCCGACTGTACGGCTACCGAGAGCTCCGAACGCCGACCTTCGAGGACTACGATCTCTTCGTCCGGACCTCGGGCGAGACCAGCGACATCGTCTCAAAGGAGATGTATGAGTTCACCGACAAGGGTGATCGGCACATGGCGCTCAAGCCGGAGGGTACCGCTCCCAGTGTCCGTGCGGTGCTTGAGCACAACCTCTGCCCGCAGGGAACGGTTGCGAGGCTCAGCTACATCACCCCAATCTTTCGCTACGGCCGACCGCAAAAGGGTCGCCTCCGCGAAGCCCACCAGGTCGGACTGGAATTGATGGGGAGCTCGTCCTCGCTCGCCGACGCCGAGGTGATCGAAATCACCGCGGAGTTCTACCGCCGCGTCGGCATCCCGTCGATCCAGGTCCGAATCAACTCCATCGGTCGTCAGGAGTGCCGCGCGCGCTTCCGCACCGTCGTGCTCGACAAGTTTGCCTCCTATATCGCCGACCAGGAGCCAGAGGAGCGCGCCAAGTCGGAAAAGAACCCGCTCCGCCTGCTCGACACGAAGGACCCGGTAGCCCATGAGATCGTCGCTTCGATGCCCCCGATCCTTGATTACCTCGAAGATGACAGTAAGGCTCGCTTCGAGGCGCTCCAATCGCACTTGAGCGAAGCCAACGTGCCATTTGAAGTGGCACCGGACATCGTCCGCGGCCTGGATTACTACACCGAGACGGTGTTCGAGGTTCAGTCTTCACGCTTGGGAGCCCAGAGCTCGCTATGTGGCGGAGGTCGGTACGACAACCTCGTCAAGGACCTCGGCGGTCCGTCCACCCCTAGCGTGGGCGTGGCAATGGGGATCGAAAGAGCCCTCATCGTTCTCGAAGAGATCGGTCAATCGGGCGAACCTGTGCGGCCTGACGCCTATGTGATCACCGCGACCGAGGATGCGTCCGCTCAAGTCAGGAACCTCGCTCGGCAGCTGAGGGCCGCCGACATCTCGGCGTTGTTCGACCTTGAGAACCGGAAGATGGCCAATCAGTTGAAGCAGGCGGACAAGGTCGGTGCCAAGATCGCCGTGCTTATCGGTCGCGACGAACTCGACCGCGGTGCGGTGGTCGTTCGCAATCTCGGTACCGGTGAGCAAGCCGAGGTTCCTCTTGCTGATGCAATCGCGGCGGTTCGGAGCCGACTTTGAAGCGACTCTCCGTTCTCCTCGTCATCCTCGTGACGGCTGTCGCCTGGGCCCAGAATCCTGACGTGACGGTCAAGTTCGACGGTAGGTTGGACTATCGCATTCCCAACGGTGGTGCCTCGACCCAGCGGCTCTACGACACCCTCGGCCGCCCGAGCCTGCTGGAGTTGAGCTTCCGGCTTGAGCCGGGCTTGAGAGCCTTCGTCTCCCAGCGCCTCCAGCGGATCGCTCACGACGGGGACAACGGCCTGCTCGACGAGTACTACATCGAAGACGAAGGCGTGTGGCGGGTCGGCAAGCAGTTCGTCCCCTTCGGATCTGGTGCCTTTCTCCGGGAATCCGTGCTTTCTGCGAGAGGAGACATTGATCTGCCGATCGAAGGGGCATCGCTTTCAATTGCCCTTGCCGACGCCGGTTCCGGTCGACAGCGTGGTGTTGTGGGACGGCTCTCGCTCTTCGATGGGATGATCGGGCTCAGCGCTGCCGTAGGTCAGCACTGGGGGATCAGCGGTTCGTCCTTCACCCTGTTCCGTCGACCGGAAGCTTCGCCGGGGGTGGGTGCCGGTTTCGAGCGGGTGTTCGGTGTGGATATTTCGCGCACGTTCGGGAAGTTCAACGGCCGGGCGGAGTTCGTCCTGATGGGCGGCGGGTCCTCGTTCCGAGATCCCGAAGGAGAAGCGCTCGATGTCAGCGGCGGGATTTCACCATCGTCAAACCGCTCCTATACGGTGGGATGGACCTTGAGCCCGGACCACGCGAACTTCTACCGCCTTGCCGCGACCCTCGAAATCGAGAAGAACGTGTTCCTTGAGCCGATGGTTCGGCTCCGGAATGGCGCCGGATACGACTTCTCGCTCCAACTCCACCTTCACTTCTGAAGATTCCGGTCCCAATTTCGGCAAAGGACCTTGCGCGATCAGGGCCGAATCTCTAGGATATTGAGGTTCGTAAAGTTTCGCCCGTCGTTACGCCGGGCGAAGGATTCCTTGAATGAAAACAGCCTCACTTGCACTCTTACTCTTACTCTTACTCTTGCCCGGCCTTGTTCTGGGACAGACGACGCCCCCAGCCGCGGCCCCCGCCGATCCTTGGGCGAACCTGATGCAGAACCTGAAGCCGCGCTCGCTCGGCCCGACCAACATGGGTGGCCGTATCGCCGCTCTGGCGGTCTACGATAAGTCGCCGCGAATCTTCTACGTTGCGACGGCGGGCGGTGGACTCTTCAAGACCGAAAACGGGGGGATCACTCTGACTCCGGTGTTCGATAAGGAAGGCTCGATCTCGCTTGGCGCGGTCGCAGTCGATCAGAAGGACCCGAACATCGTCTGGGTCGGCACCGGAGAAGCCAGTTCGAGGAACTCCGTCGCCTGGGGCGACGGCGTCTACAAGTCGCTCGACGGCGGCAAGACCTGGGCCCACGTCGGTCTTGAGAAGACGCTTCAAATTGGGGCCATCCTGATCGACCCGAAGGACAACCAAACCGTCTACGTAGGCGCGATCGGCGATGTCTGGGGACCGAGCCAAGACCGCGGTGTCTACAAGACCACAGACGGCGGCAAGACCTGGACCAAGCTGTTCTTCATCAACGACTCCACGGGCGTGATCAACCTGATCATGGATCCGAAAAACAACCACACGCTTCTGTGCGCGATGTGGCAGCGAACCCGAAAGGCGTACGATTTCGCCAGCGGCGGCCCGGGAAGCGGGCTCTACAAGTCCACTGACTCCGGAAAGACCTGGCGCAAGATCGACAAGGGTCTTCCGCCCAGCCCGATCGGGCGCATCGGCATCAGCTATTTCCAGAAGGATCCCAAGCTCGTGCTCGCCACCGTCGAGTACAAGCCGCCCACACCGCCTGCGCCTACTAAGACAGCGGAGACCCCGCCTGCTAAGCCTCCGGTAGCCGGAGCGACCGGAACGACCGCGACTACCACCCAGGGCAACCAAGGTGGCGGTGCAGGAGCCGGTGGAGGCGGCGGACGGCGTGGCGGCGGAGGAGGCCAGGGGCGACCTCCGGTTGACCGACCGGCTGGCCAGAGCGGCAACGGCGTCATGTTCAACAGCGGCGGCACCTTCCTGAGCAAGGACGGCGGCGAGTCGTGGACGCGGATCAATAACATCAACCCGCGCCCGTTCTACTTCAGCCTCCCGCGCTTTGACACCGTCGATCCCAAGCGGATGTACCTTGGCGGCGTCGGTCTTCACATCTCTGACGATATGGGCGTGAACTTCCGCCAAGCGCGGATTAACATCCATGCCGACAACCATGCGCTCTGGGTGGACCCGGCCGATCCGGACCACCTCATCATCGGCAACGACGGCGGCCTCTACCAGTCGCGCGACCACGCGGTGACTTGGGAGCACCTTAACCGAATGCCGATCGGGCAGTTCTACGCCATCGCCTTCGACTCGCGCAAGCCGTACTGGGTGTACGGTGGACTGCAAGACAACGGAAGCTGGGGCCTGCCCACGCAGACCCGCGAAGGCGGCCCGTCGTTCTGGAGCGCCGACAACGTTGGCGGTGGGGACGGCTTCCACGTGCAGGTCGACCCGAATGACTGGCATATCGTCTACTCCGAGAGCCAAGGCGGCGCGGCGACGCGCAAAGACTTGCGCACGGGCCAACAGCGTTTCATCCAGCCGCGTCTCGCCGGTGATCGGCTGCGCTTTAACTGGAGCACGCCGTTTATCCTGAGCCCGCACAACTCGAAGACGATCTATTTCGGAGCCAACCGGCTCTTCAAGAGCGTCAACCGAGGCGATGCGTGGAAGCCGATCTCCCCGGACCTCACCACGAATGACCCGGAAGAGATGCATGCGGGGCGCGATTCGGTCACTCCAGAAGACACCGGCGCCGAGCGGCACTGCACGATCACGACGATCGCGGAGTCTCCGATGAAGCAGGGTCTGCTCTACATCGGTACGGACGACGGGTTGGTCTGGACGACGCAGGATGACGGTGCGACCTGGACCCAACTCACCGCCAACATCCCCGACCTGGCCAAGAACACTTGGTGCAGCCGCGTGATTGCGAGTAAGTACGTCCAAGGTCGCGTCTACGCGCTGTTCGATGGCCATCGCTCGAACGACTTCCACCCCTACGCCTACGTCAGCGAGGACAACGGAAAGACTTGGTCGAAGCTCGCCACTGGCTTGCCCGACTACGACTGTCTGTACGTCATCCGCGAAGGCGACAAGAACCCCGACCTCCTCTATCTCGGCAGCGAGATGGGGCTTCGGATGTCGTTCGATCGTGGCAAGAGCTGGACCAAGCTCCACGCGGGCTTCCCGACGGTCGCGGTACACGACGTTCAGGTCAACCCGAACGCGAATGACCTCGTGATCGGCACCCACGGACGCTCGATCTGGACCATGAATGTGGCCGGCCTCGAGCAGCTCACCACGGAGAACATGGCGAAGGACGTGTTCCTCGCTCGCCCGAGCAATGTGCTCGTGATGGGCGATGTCCCGGGGCAGGGTTGGGACGGCGACGCCGTATGGCAGTCGGCCAACACCCAGCCCGGCACTCAGATCATGTACTACCTGAAGAAGGACCAATCGGTGACCTTGAAGATCACCGACGTGTCCGGTGAGGTGGTTCAGGAACTGCAGGGCACGGGCAAGGCGGGTCTCAACGTGGTCGACTGGAACGGCCGTCTGCGAGGGCGAGCCGTTACGGCAGGGGACTACCGCGTCGTTTTGACCGTGGCAGGCAAGGAGTACGTGACCGGTGTCAAGGCGGAGAACGCCGACGGCGTCGGCAACGACTAGCGTCGCGGCGCACGTTGGAAGTTCGCACTATTAACACGCGCTCTTCCTGGGAGGGGGAGGCAATTGCCTCCCCCTCGGTTTTGGCGCCAGCCTGGCGGCGCGTAGATCCGCGCAGAATCTCCATCCCCCAACCCCTTCCTCTTCCAGCGCACAAACCATCGCCGCAAAAGGAAGGGGAGCGTCTCAGTCACCACTTGCCCGTCCAGGTTCCGAACTCACTTGCTCAGGTTCAACTCTCACATTCTCACTCTCACTTTTCCAGATGCTCTGGTTTCGCCGAAGTGACTTCATCTAATCGGAGCTTCTACCTATTGGCTTCGTTCTCGACCGAATGTCAACCAAGAAGTCGTCATGACTTTCAGAACCGGTAGCCGATGCCGATCGAGTACAGGTTCGGTCTCGATTGGAGGTTTGTCACGATTGTCCCGGTGGCCTTGAGCCTCACGTTCGTCTCCATCCAGAGATGCTTGTAGTCGAAGTTAAGCGACCATCGCTCGTCGATCTTATAGTCGATGCCGACCCCGAACGAGTAGCCGAAGTTATCCTTGTTCTCGCTGAACGCCACGCCCCCAACGCTGAGGCTTGTCTTGATGATGTGGACGTAGTTCAGCCCAACCCCCACGTAAGGGGTCATCCCGCTCTTTGGGATCGGATAGTGATACTGCAGGGCGATCATCGGCGACCAGTGGGTGACCTTGCCAACCTTGCCCACGCCGAGGAGCGAGATATGCGTGTCCTGAGGCAAAGCGAACGCCGCCTCTAACGCTAAATTCTTGTTCAGGAAGTACGAGATGTCAATCTCGGGATAGATCCTGCTGTCGTAGCTGATCGCGTTTGCGGGGAAGTTGTTTCCGAGGGCACTAAAGGCCCGCGATCGCGTCGATGGGATCATGTCCAAACCGCGAAAACGAACGAGCCACGGATATTTGTCCTTCGGGGTTTGGTCGGAGGACGCAACAGTAACCGCCATTGTGAGGGCGGCCACAGCGAGCAGTGCGAGTTTCATCATTGAACCTCCAAGATGCCCCGCCAAGCTCTCCCTGTTGACGGGACATGAGGAGGCTACTGGGTCAGGTTCTACTCTGTCTATGGCGACATTCACGTCAGTCAGAGTGCAGACAGTAATCAGCTCCCGCCCTACAATGAGTAAGTGAATTTGAGCAGGATTCAAACGAATAGCGAAATCACCAATGCCGTCCCAGGCAGTTGACAAAACTCAATTCCAAGCACGTAGAGACGTGACGAGCAAACTCTTCCCAAGGGCCATCGCTCTAGAGTCTTCCCAGATTGCCAGATGGCCAACGTAGATAAGCAGTGTGAGTGAGCAGAGACGGCAATTTCCGCCTGACCGGTAGCTCTGCACGGTCAAGCATGCCGATCCGCACGGAGTTCGGTTCCCACTCCCCGTACTGCTCTTGCCATCCCGCCACTTCTGTCGGTCGTGGCATCGCGAGGGCGAGCGGGAGCCTCCAAGCTTTGAATGTTCCAGCGACCGTTATGAGTAACCAATAACCAACTCCCATGCCTCCGTGGCAAACTACCTACATGTTGCTGCCTCTGCTTTGCATCGCCGCTGTCGGCGTCTTGTCCCCCGTCCGCCTATGGGCCGGCGATGCGCCAGGCGCGCGTGGGCAAAAGCCTGAGGACATCCCGATCCTCACTCCCTACCTCGCCGAGCACCCGAACGGCACCGGCATAGTGGTCCTCCCGGGCGGCGGCTACGGGATGCTGGCTGACCATGAAGGGAAGGGGTATGCGCTGTATCTCAACTCGCTCGGCATCAACGCCTTCGTCCTCAACTACCGCCTTGGGTCCCATGGCTACCGTGATCCCGTTGAGCGGCAAGACGCCGCGCGCGCTATGCGATTGGTCCGAGCCCGCGCCAAGGAGTGGGGCGTTGAGACGAACAAGATCGGGATCATGGGCTCCTCCGCCGGGGGCCATCTCGCCTCGACGATCCTCACCCACTTCGACAGCGGGGCCCTCGAAGCCACCGACCTTGTAGAGAAGCAAAGCTGTCGCCCTGACTTCGGCATCCTCTGCTATGCCGTCATCTCGATGACGGACATCGGCCACGCGGGCTCCCGCGAGAATCTGCTCGGCAAGAACCCGACGCCTGCCCAGATCGAAGACCTCTCCAACGAGAAGCAGGTTTCGGACAAGACGCCCCCCTGTTTCATCTGGCACACCGTCGCCGACGATGCCGTGCCGGTCGAGAATTCGATCCTGTTCGCCTCCGCTCTGCGTGCCCACCACGTGCCGTTCGACCTGCACCTGTATCAGAAGGGTGGCCACGGACTCGGTCTCGGCGACGGACCTCCCTTTGCCCATGTCTTGCCTTGGGCACATGACCTTGAAGCGTGGTTGAAGGCCAACGGTTGGCTCTAGGGCCCAGGTCGTTCGCTTTCTGACCTACAATAGAATCAATGGATCGTCTGGCGACCGCGCGCTTCGCGGGACTGCTCTTTGGCGCGGGGTCGATGGCCTTTGGCCTTGTCGCCTCGTCCGCTCCGCCGCCTGCCGCTCCTAAACCCGTGGTGTTTGCCACCGCCGTCGCGCCGGTGCTCAAGCAATTCTGTGCTCCGTGCCATAGTGGTGTAGAACCCGCCGCCGGGCTCGACCTGTCGCGCTTCAAGACCGAAGCCGACGTCCAGAAGGCGACTGACGTCTGGGCCAAGGTGGTCAACCGCGTCACCGCCGGCCAGATGCCGCCCAAAGGCGCATCCCAGCCGACCGCGCTTCAACGAAGAGCACTTTCCGATTGGACGCTTCAGGTCCTCGGTGCGGACTGCCTCAAGCAAGACCCCGGCCGGGTCACCCTTCGCCGCCTCAACCGCTTCGAATACGACAACACGGTGCGCGATCTCGTCGGCGTCGACTTCCACGCCTCCGACGATTTTCCGACGGACGATGTCGGCTACGGCTTTGACAACGTCGGCGACGTGCTGTCGATCTCGCCTCTACTGATGGAGAAGTACCTCCGAGCGGCCCAGACGATCGCGTCGAAAGCCATCGTCGCTCCTGAGGATCGGATCGTGAAGTACGAGGGCGCTAACCTTCACGCCCCGACCGCGGTTGGCGGATCTTACGAGGGCGGGATTGAGCTGTTCACGAACGGTGCGGTGACGGCGAACCACAAATTCACGCAGGCGGGTCGTTACATCGTGCGGATCACCGCCTACGGTGTTCAGGCGGGCCCCGAACCGGTCAAGATGGCGGTGACCGTTAAGGGCCAGATCGTGGCGAGGGTGGACCTCACCGCGACCGTAGCGACGACTTTCGAGTATCCGGTGCAGGTGGACGAGGGACCGGGGAGAATCGAAGCCTCATTCCTCAACGATTACTACAACGCTGCCGCGCCCAATCCAAAAGATCGCGATCGGAACATGGTCGTGATGGCGATCGAAGTCAAGGGTCCGCTTGACGGTGCCGCGGTTCCGGTCTCACAGCGTCACCTGATTCCGGCGGGATCGACGCTCGAGAACCTACGGCAGATCCTGAAGGGGATCGCCTCAAGGGCCTATCGCCGCCCGATCCGGACGGACGAACTCAATCGCCTCTTCGCTCTCAGCCACCGCGCGATCGAGAACGGTGACAGCTTCGAGCGAGCCGTGCAGCTCGGCCTCACCGGGGTGCTGGTGTCGCCCAACTTCCTTTTCCGGGTGGAGAACGATCCGGCGAACGCCAAGACTCCGATCCGGACGTTGAACGGCTACGAACTTGCCTCGCGCCTCTCCTACTTCCTTTGGAGCACAATGCCCGACGACGAGCTGACCCAGCTCGCGGAGAACGGCCAGCTTCTCAAGCCGACGGTCATGCAGACGCAGGTGAAACGGATGCTTCAGGACCCGCGTGCCTCGGCCCTCGCCGACGGGTTCGCCTCGCAGTGGCTCGAACTGCGCAAGCTGCAGACGGTCACCCTGGACCCGAAGACTTACCCCGCCTTCACCGAAACGCTTCGGGCCGACATGACCAACGAGACCAAGGCGTTCTTCGCCGGGGTCGTGCGCGAGGATCGCAGCGTGCTCGACTTCTTGGACGCGAAGTACGCGTACGTCAACCAGCGCCTTGCCGAACTCTATGGGCTCCCCGCAGTGGCGGGAGACGAACTACGTAAAGTGACCCTGCCCGACGAGCGGCGCGGCGGGCTACTGACCCAGGCGAGCATCCTTACCGTCACCTCGAATCCGAACCGCACCTCGCCCGTGAAGCGAGGGAAGTGGGTGCTTGAGAATATTCTCGGCACGCCGCCACCCCCCCCTCCTCCCGGGGTTGGCGACCTCGGAGATGCGAAGCAGGTGCTGGACGTGAAGACCCTCCGTGCCCGATTGGAGGCCCACCGGGCGAACCCGGCGTGTGCGGTTTGCCACGAGAAGATGGACCCGATTGGCTTCAGTTTGGAGAACTTTGACGGCATGGGCCGGTGGCGTGCCGACGACGCTGGCGCGGCGATCGATACTCTCGGCGTCTTGCCCGACGGCACCAAGTTTTCTGGCCCGAAGGAACTCCGGGCGGTGCTAATGACGAAGAAGGATCAGTTCATCCGCTGTCTGACCGAGAAGCTGTTAATCTATGCTTTGGGCCGCGGTTTGGGCCCGGCCGACGATTGCGCCCTGACGGACGCGATCACGGCGGCCAAAAAGGATGGATACAAGTTCTCCGCGATCGTAAGCGCGATCGTCCACAGCACGCCTTTCACCCAGCGCAGGATCAACTCGAAATGAACGAACCCCTTTCCCGACGCAAACTCCTCCGCGGCATCGGCGCGGCGGTCGCCTTGCCGATGCTGGAGTCGATGATGCCGCTGACCGCCCTGGCGGCTTCGGCGAAGACGCCACCCTTGCGCATGGCATTCTTGTTCGTGCCGAACGGGGTGTCGATGGAGCATTGGACGCCCGCGACTGAGGGTGCCGGGTTCGAAATTCCTGATGTCCTCGCGCCCCTTTCCAATCTGCGTGGCCAATTCTCGATTCTGACCGGCCTAACCCAGCATCACGCGGAGGCGAACGGCGACGGGCCGGGCGACCACGCCCGCTCGGCGGCGGCCTGGCTCACCGGCGTTCAGCCAAAGAAGACCGCCGGTGCGGATATCCACAACGGAATCTCCGTCGACCAGGTCGCGGCGAAGATGGTTGGGCAGGGCAGCCGGTTCGCCTCGCTTGAGATCGGCTGCGAGTCGAGTCGACAGGCGGGCGACTGCGATTCCGGTTATTCATGCGCCTACTCGAGTTCGATCTCCTGGCGTGGCGAGGCCACCCCCAACGCCAAGGAAGTGAACCCGCGGTTGGTCTTCGAGCGCCTGTTTGGTGACGGCGACGCTCAGGGCCAGATGACGAGCTGGTACCGTCGCAGCCACTACAAGCAGAGCATCCTCGACTTCGTCATGGAGGATGCCAAGCAGCTTCACGCCCAACTCGGTGGGAAGGATCAGCAGAAGCTCGACGAGTACCTGACCGGTCTGCGCGAGATCGAAACGCGCCTCGCCCGTATGGAGGACGCGTCGCTTGCGTTGTCCAACCAGGGGATCAAGTCCCCGGCGGGGATTCCCGTCGAATACGCCGAGCACATTCGCCTCATGGGCGACATGATGGTCCTCGCCTTCCAGGGCGACGTCACCCGCGTCTCCACGTTCATGTTCGCCAACGAGGGAAGCAACCGCAACTACCCGATGGTCGGTGTGCCGGAAGGGCACCACGATGTCTCGCACCATGGAACCGATCCGCGCAAGCTCGAAGCCAAGCGCCTGATCGACCGCTTCCACGTTGAGCAACTCGCCTACATCCTCACCAAGATGCACAACATCAAGGAAGGGAACGGCACGTTGCTGGATCACACGATGCTGGTGTACGGCGGCGGTATTTCGGACGGCAATCGCCATAACCACGACAACCTCCCCATCCTCTTCGCGGGCAAGGCGAACGGAGCGTTCAAGCAGGGAAGGCACGTGAAGTACGTCGACGGCACGCCGATGACTAACTTGTTCCTGTCAATGCTCGACCGTATGGGTGCGCCGATCGACAAGCTCGGCGACAGCACGGGTCGACTGCAGGGCTTGTTCTAGACTCGTTTTCGGAGTGCATGGCCCTGGCCGTGCTTTGTTTGCGGTGAGTTTGTGACCGCAACAGTCAAGGTGCCGCTGGGGCATCGCACTCCAAATTAGAACAGTGGTTTCGCGTCAGGCGACGGAAATGCCTTCTCCAACCGCTGGCTGAGCGAGTGCATCACGCCCGACGTCCCGCCGGTCAACCGCGTTCGACCGCCCCCAATGGAGGCTGCGAAGAACTTGGCCGCGACGAACTTGCCCTCGCGGAAGAACATTCGGATCAGTCCGGTCGAGCCCCCGCTGGGGCTCACAAGGTTGCCCATCGAGTACATGATCGGCTTCCCCTTGTACAGTTCCGCCCCTTCGAGCACGTGCGGGTGATGCCCCCAAACCACGTCGGCTCCTTCGTCGATAAACGCTCGGCCCAGAGCAACCTGGTAGGGCGAGGGAACCGGCTGCCGTTCGATTCCCCAGTGGAGGGCGACGACAAGGAAGTCGCATTGCGTGCGTGCCTTGGCAACCCAGTCGTGGATGAACGCGCGCGCCTTCTCGTCCACCTTCCCCTCGAAGCGGAGGTACATCACGCCGGGACTGGCTTCGGTCGCAGGAGTGGTGGCGTACGCTCCTCCGAACGACTTGAAGGCAAGGGATGAGATAAGTCCGACGCGCCTACCGTCTGGCGCACGGTGGACGGCCACGTGCATCGCGTCCTCCAGATTGCCGCCCGCCCCCGTATGCCCGACGCCGAGCTTGTCGAGCAGACCGGTCATTTGCTTGAGCCCGGCGACCTGGTAGTCCATCGCGTGGTTGTTGCCGAGGCTGACGAGGTCGATCCCGGCTTTGGAAACCTCAGGAGCATGGAGGGGGCTCGCCTTGAGGATGTACTGGTTCCGCGCGGCAACGTCCGCACCGGTCTTGTGGGAAGTCGCAATCCCCGCATCGGTGATCGGGATTTCAAGATTCGCGAACGCCACTCCGGCGGGGCCATACAACGAATTGAGCCCGATCAACGAACGGCCATCCGGACGGACGCCGTTGAGCATGATGTCACCTCCGAATACGGCGGTGAAACCATCAGGGGCCAAGGCGATCAAGGCGAGGAGAGGAAGCACTGAGGAAAAGGACGATTCAGGTGGGCATTACGTGCCACCGGCGTAACCGTTGAGGTCTTTCCCGCGTATATTTCGCCAAGAAGCGAGCAAACGCCATGATCTTGAAACGAAGTTCCAAAGCCCTACTCCTCATCGCCTTATGCGCGATCTCCGTCGCCGCCGTCCAAGACACCACCCTCATTCGACGCCAGCTCAAGGCAAACACGGTCGAAAAGTTTAAGGTCGAGAGCACGACCAAAATCACCGCCGACACTCCGGCAGGCCCCCAGGAGGGCACGGCGAACACCACCAGCACGGTCGAAACCACAATCGGTGCGGTAAAGGCGGATGGCTCTAACGCTGAATTCACTATCCTCACCACGACTGAGAAGATGACGATGGAGGGAATGGTCGGTGCGCCCCAGCTTCCCGATAAGGTACCGCCGGTCACGATGAAGGGCACGATCGATGGGATGAACCGGGCGACCGCGATGAAGTTGGTTGGAGAGAAGGCCGCCGCCCCTACGAACCCGATGTCGATGCTCGGTGGAACCGAGGCATCGCAGTTGGGACTGTTCGTTGAGTTTCCGGAGAAGCCGGTCAAGGTTGGCGACGTCTGGACGATTACAGTTCCCGCCTCCGCGATGACCGGGAAGGAACCAACGATCCTCACTGCCACCTACACTGGCAAAGAGGACCTTGACGGTAAGTTGGTCTTGCTGGTAACCCTGACCGGCACGATGAAGATCGAGCCGGACATGGAGGCCATGAAGAAGGCGGGCCAAAGCGGAGGGGCCGATCCCACGATGGGGATGGACATCAAGGTCAAGGGCACCGCGAACATCTCGACCAAGAACTGGATCGACCCGGAGACCGGCGCGACCCTGAAGTCGGAAACCCGCATCAAGGGGCTGGCCGACGTTGAAATCGTGCAGATTTCCATGACGATGAAGGTCGGCACCGACACCACGGTGAAGATGAAGCATCTCTAGGATCTCAGTGGTAGTGGTAGTGGTAGTGGTAGCAGCGGCAATCGAGTGAACACCAAACCGTGACTAGAAATCCCGCTAATAGACCTTTGCCACTCGAAAAGAAAGGCCAAGCACGTATCGTGCTCGGCCTTTCTAGTGGATTCAGACTGATTCGCAGCGGTCAGAGTCGACGCGAAGCTTAACTTGATCCAAATTCTGTCTGCACTGCCACTTTTGCGCTAGTTAAGCGGTCGGGCTCTTGGGTCCGTCGTTGCGAGCCTGAGTCTCCGGCGGCGTCTGCGCCGTGATCGTCGGGGTGGGAGGCTCGGGCTCGGAGTGGGTCGTGTTTAGCCCCTTCTTGCCTTCTTCAAGACCCTTCTGGAGCTCGCCGACCCCCTTGCCGACTCCGCGCATGAGCTCGGGGATCTTCTTACCGCCGACCAACAGGAGGATCAGCACGAAGGCCATGATGTACATCTCCATCCCAACGGCAGCGATGCCGTTGCTGGCCATGCGGATCGATTCAGCGGTTATTAGATTCACTTATGCTCCTGGACGCTCGAAGAGTCGTTATGTTCAGTATACGTTGCCCAGCCTTGGCTTATCACGTGCGAGCTAGTTCCTCGTAGAGCCGTTGTCGCTGTGGAACGTGTCGCCGTCGAATGTGACCTTGCCGTTGCCGAAGGCAACGGTGACCTTTCCCTCAAGGGGAGCGGTGATCCAGCCCCGGTTGAGGCCGATAACCTCGGGTGCTGTCGATGCTTCAGGCTTGTAGGGTGCGTGAGCATTCGCGGAGGCGGCGGGGACTTCAAACAAGAGAACGGTGTTCTCCGGGTCTTTGATATCCGTCTTGAGTTTGCCGGAGAGGTCGGAGTTGAAGGCGATTCCGGTCGATTTGCCGTCCATCGTGCAGCCGAAGTCCTCGCCCGCCTTGATCGTGCCGAAGGGCCGCTTATTCTCACCAATCGTCTTGAGAATCTCCTGAATGTCAGGCTGAATGTCGGTCTGCCAGGTCGCGGCGTTCGGGAGCTTGCCACCGTGCGCATTGGCATAGTGGATCACTGCAGAGCGAAGGTCCTGAATCTTGTAGCCGCAGGCAAACAGGGGCACGGCCTTGGTGATCTTGGAGAAACCCCAGACGAGCAGGCCACCGACGCCGAGGCAGCAGAGGCAGACGACGCCGATCACGATGCCCCAGATCATCTTGGTGTTGGAGCGAGGCATGGGTGGCATTTGCGGATAGGGCGGCGGAGCTTCCATGCGGGCGATTGTACAGGATACGTGCCACAAGAGGTAGGTCCAAGGGGTCTTCCGCGAAAATGCTCGCGTTGCTAGAATGAGTTGTGGTCCTCGACGACGACACCCGACGTGCTCGAAACGAAGAGCTCAACGACCTGCTGGTGCGCTTGGACCTCCACGCGCCGGGCGAACGCGCCCACGCCGAACGGGTAGCGGTCTACGCGGTTGCAACCGGCCATGCCATGGGGCTGGGCGAGGACGCGCTCCTCTCCCTGCGCTATGCGGCGACCCTGCACGACATCGGGAAAATCCGAGTTGACCGAAATCTTCTCCTCAAGCTGGGTCGGATCGAGGACGCCGAGATTCAGGAACTGCGAAAGCACGCGATGCTGGCAGAAGAGACGATTCAGGCTGTACCCTGGCTGGACGCCTCATGGCCCCTGATCCGACACCACCATGAGTGGTGGAATGGCGAGGGGTATCCCGATGGACTCGTAGGCCCCGCGATCCCGCTTGGAGCTCGAATCATCGGCTTAGCCGAGGCGTTCGACGTGCTGGCGACGCTACCTGGAGAGCCCGAAGATGTGGAAACGGCGGCACTTGCCGAGATCAAGCGCTGCACAGGCACTCAGTTCGATCCAGGCTCGGTATCGGCGTTCTTGAACGTACAACCGCTGATCCAGCCGATCGCGGTGGATTAGCTCTGGCTGACGTTGGAGGCACCGGTGGTTTCCACGTTGACCTTGGCTCCCCCCGAGACCTTTAGATTGCTCGCACCAGAGAGACTGCCCGTTACCCTGTCTGAGGCATGCAGCACGATGTTGGAAGCGCCAGTCGCGTCCACCTCCGCTGTCTTGACGGCGATTGAACCAAGGTCCACCCGGCTGGCTCCGCTGGCCTCGATCTTAAGCTCGTCGGCATGACCGGTTGCCTCGAACTTGGAGGCTCCCGAGAGTTGCACCTCGAACTTCGAAGCGGCCAACCCGGTGGCGGTCATCTTGCTGGCACCGCTGATTTGGACGGAATCCAGACTCGGGACGGTGATGACCACGTGGGTCCCCAGGCTGGTCGAACTTGAGCCTTTCTGCTCGATGATTAGCGTTCCATCTTCGACGCGGCTCTCGATCAGGGGCAGGAGGTTGTCGTCGGTGGTGATCGTCAGTGAAGCCTTGGGGCCAATCTTCACTTCCGAAGCAATCGCCCCGCCAAACTCGATCTTGTGGAAGTCGCCGACCTGGCGCGTCTCCGCCTTGGCCTTGCCCGAACCCTGGACCCCTCCTAGGGCGAAGAAGTGACCACAGCCCACCAAACCCATCGAAATCGCGAGCAGACCAGCGAGAGCTTTCATTTCATTTCCACTCTAACACGGGGCTCGTTGAAGGCGAGTCCAAAAGGCCCAAAGGTATCCTGCCTGTCAAATGACGTTCCAGGAGATGATCTCACGCCTTAACGAATATTGGGCGGCCCAAGGCTGCGCGATCCTCCAACCGTACGACACCGAGGTCGGCGCCGGAACGATGCACCCCGCTACGGCCCTGCGTGTGCTCGGTCCCGAGTCGTGGAACGTCGCCTTCGTCCAGCCTTCCCGTAGACCAGCGGATGGTCGCTACACCCGCAATCCCCAGCGGAGTCAGCGCTACTACCAGTATCAGGTGATCATGAAGCCGTCGCCGGAGAACATCGTCGACCTGTATCTCGGGTCGTTCGATGCTCTAGGTTTTGATACCTCCAAGAACGACGTGCGTTTGGTTGAGGACGACTGGGAGAGCCAGGCCGCGGGCGCGAGCGGAGTGGGCTGGGAAGTCTGGGTGAACGGGGCCGAAGTCAGCCAGTTCACGTTTTTCCAGCAGATGGGCGGGTTCGAGTGCAACCCCGTCTGCGCCGAGATCACCTACGGTCCGGAGCGCCTCTGCCTGATGCTCAACGACCAGACCTCGTTCTGGGCAGATTTGGAGTGGAACGACAAGCTCAGCTACCGCGACGTCGACTTCCAGATGGAGATGCAGAACAACGTGTACAACTTCGAGGTTGCATCCACCGAGATGCTGATCCAGTTGTTCGACATGTACGAAGCGGAATCCAAGCGTGTGATCGAGACCGAGGTCTTCTATGACGAGGAGCAGGGAATCATGACCACCCGGCCGCTTGGCAAGGCGGCCAAGGAAATGCCCGCGAGCATTGGTCCCGCAGGATTGGTCTATCCGTCTCTGGATTTGGCGTTGAAGTGCTCGCACGTGTTCAACCTCTTGGATGCCCGCGGTGCGGTTGGGGTGACACAGCGTGCGACATACATCAACCGCATCCGCGCCCGAGTTCGGGCTTGTTGCGCGAAGCATCTCGAGCAGTTCAAGGTGCCGTCGGGGAAGAAGTAGCGGGAATATAGAGTGCGGTGGCCTGGAGTCTGTTGCATTGCTCTTGCCGCAGGTCCAAATCGCCTAATATTCTTAGGCCCTCGGGAAGGCTCCCCTTGAGGGGAGGTGGGAGGGGTGACCGCGTGATTGGAATTGGGAACCTGGGGCAGTTGGTCACCCTCCCAACCCTCCCTCAATGTCAAGGGAGGGCTCGAACCAGAGCCGCAGCCTAATAATCGAAGGCAACCCAAAGCAATGCAACAACCTCCAGGTCACCGCACTCTATATAACGGGCGACTCTGTTTCCAACTCGCCCGACAGGATCGTCACCGCCGTTCCGATCAGTTCGACCCGCTCACCTCTAACCCGAACGCCTACATATCCTCCTCGCGCGGAGGCTTGAAAGCCAATCAACTCGTCCTTCCCCAACTGCGTCGCCCAATAGTGCGCAAGGCAGCAGTGGGCCGAGCCGGTGACCGGGTCTTCGTCTACGCCACTCTGCGGCGCGAAGAAGCGCGAGACGAAGTCCGCATCGGGCATCGAACTCGCCACGGTGACGATCACGCCACGCTGACCGAGTTGGCCAACCAGCTCCATTTCCGGAGTGAGGCCCTCCACTTCGGACTCAGAGGTGGCTTCGACAAACCAATCCATGCGATTTCGCCCGACGAATTTCGGAGGGTAAAGGAGGTCGAGGGCGGCCGACACCGACAAAGCTTCCCGAGCAGTGGCCGCGACGTTCACCGGCTCGGCGGGGAAGTCCAGGACGATCCGGTCGGACTCGCGGCGAGCCCGTAGCTCGCCACTCTGCGTTTCGAAGATCGCCTCCTCCGTCTCACTCAGCCGACCGGTCGTCCACAGCACGTGCGCGGAAGCCAGCGTCGCGTGGCCGCAAAGGTCGACCTCGACCGTCGGGGTGAACCAGCGAAGCGACCATCGTTCACCTTGCCTGAGCAGGAACGCCGTCTCGGCATGACGCATCTCGGCGGCAACGCTCTGCATCCAAATCGGCGTTTGCTTCCTGGGACAGGATGCAGACGCCGGCCGGGTTGCCCGTGAATGGACGGTCAGTGAAGGCGTCGACGACGTAGATTGGAGTTCCCACCCGCTGAGTTTGACCGATCCTCAGAGTTTTCTAAACTCTTCGACCGCGCGTCGCCACGCCCGCTTCTGAAGCGCTCGCGCAATTGGTAGGCCGAGCCAGAAGAGCCACGACCGGGGGCCACTGAGCCCATCCACGGTGAGAGTCACGCGGTCGTTCTCGTGTCTTAAGGTAGCGGTCCAGATGCCTCGTCCGAAATGCTTCCGAGTCGTCAGATATCCAAACGATGCGGTGTCGTCGCCGCGTTCGGCGACGTAAGCTTCGGTCATTGCCCAGAGGCCGACCGACGGCAGGAAGGGAAGCAGCCGGGCCCGCTGCAGAATCCGATCCCCAGCCCGAAGCTCCCGGCCCTCCTCTTGCCAAAGGCCAAAGAACTCGATAGCATCCGGCGGATAGTAGCGACCCGAGAGCATCCGGTTCGCGATCTCCGTAAAGCGGCGGCCGTCTGGATCGGGACCGAGGTCCTCTTCGAGATGATCGTGCCAGCTAATCAGCGCCGGTTTCCCCGTCTTACCGACGTGCCAGCTCAGCGGCGAGTGGGCGTACGCCTCGAACCGGCGACGCACCGATTCGGACATGCCCTGAGCCATGTCTCCGATTGTACAGCTACACTCAAAGCGTGAAGATCGTCATGCCGGGCGGCTCGGGGCATGTGGGGCAGGCGCTGCGCCGCCATCTTGAGCCGTTGGGCTGGGAGTTTCGCATTCTGACCCGCGCGCCGCGAGGCGCGAATGAGGTCGCCTGGGATGGTCGGACCCTCGGTGGCTGGGCATCCGAGTTCGAGGGGGCCGACGCGGTGATCAACCTTGCCGGCCGGACCGTGAACTGCCGGTACACGGCAGAACACCTTAGGCAGATGAAGGACTCGCGGGTGGATTCGACTCGGGTGGTGGGCGAGGCAATCGCCGCGGCCAAGGAACCGCCGAAGGTTTGGCTCCAATCCAGCACGGCGACGATCTACGCTCACCGCTTCGATGCTCCCAACGACGAGGCGACCGGCATCCTCGGGGGCGACGAACCGGGCGCACCCCCAAAATGGGTTGCCAGCATCGGGATCGCCAAGGCTTGGGAGGCCGAACTGAACCGTGCCGAGACGCCGCAGACTCGTAAGGTCGCCATGCGATCCGCGATGACGATGAGCGTCGAGCAGGGAAGCGTGTTCGATGTCTTCGCGACATTGGCCCGACGCGGGTTGGGCGGTAGGAGCGGCAACGGACGGCAGTTCGTTTCCTGGATTCACGAAGTCGACTTCGTCCGCTCTGTCCAATTCTTATTGGAACGTGAGGACCTGGCCGGGCCGATGAATCTCTGCTCGCCCAACCCGCTGCCGAACGTGGAGTTCACTCGCCTCCTGCGGGAGTCGGTCGGCGTGAAGTTCGCGTTTCCGGCCCCTGCTTGGATCCTGGAGATCGGCGCGCTCTTCATGCGCACTGAAACGGAGCTGATCCTCAAGAGCCGCCGCGTCGTCCCCACTCGCCTGCTGGAGGCCGGGTTCGAGTTCGAATTCCCCGATTGGGAGTCCGCTTCGAAAGATTTGGCGAAACGCTGGTTCGCAAGCGAACGGTAGTAGTATCCCCTTCCTCTTGCCGGAAGCTTGTGCCGGGGCCTGATGGGGGGCCATCAGACTTTCAGGCTGGCGCGTAGATCCGCGCGGAATCTCCATCCCCCAGCCCCTTCCTCTTCCCGCGCACAAACATCGCGGCAAGAGGAAGGGGAGTTACTTCGCCGGCATCGCACGGCTGATAACGTTCATCCAATCCGCGTAGCGGAACGACTCGATCGGCGGCGGACCCTGCTTGGCGATCGCGTCCCGAACCTTCGATTCAATGTCCGAAATCACGTCTTGGGCAAGCGACATGTACCGGATGTAGCGAGGCGGGTCTTGGTCGGAGCGGGTCTTCTCCATGTCCTTGTGGGCCTCAGAGCTCACCGTCACCTTGCCGTAATTCGTGCGCCCGGTTAGGGTGCCGGAGACGGTCACACGGCCGCCGTTCTTCGCAGAGTAGTTTGCCGAGACGGACAATGTGAATGCGCCAGCGTTGCCATAGTGGTAGTTCACGTAGTCGTTGGCGCGGATGCGCTTCATGTCGCTTTCTAGGTCGTCACGGTCGCGGTTCTTGTCGCGGACGTCGATGCCGCTGGTGCTGTAACTCACGGACACGTTGCCGAACTCCATCCGCTTGGGAAGGTCTCGGTAGGGGTCGATGTACTCGACAACGTCGGACTTGTCCATGCCGAGTTCACCGAGGGCGGGCTCCAGACTTTCTGGGCGGGTGACGATCGCCCATTCGACCGCGGGCCCCTCTCCGGCATGCTCGAGGAAGAACGCGACGCCGCGCTTCGGGTAGGCGGCGACTGCCCAGTCCTCGTACCGAACTTTCGGATACAGCATTACCGGAGCCTCGTTGAACCCCTTGCAGAGGGTTTCGATCGGCGGCCGCTGGTTGATGTAGTTCACGCGGAAGCCCGTGACCTTGGCGTCCTTGCCTCGCCCCAGGAGGAGGGCGTCGACCATGATCGACGATTCCTTCGGTTGGGCGAGCAAGATTCCCTCGGGGCGCATCGCGCCCTTAGAAGTCCGATACATCTTCTTCAGCCCGGCGTCGGTGGTCTTTGAGAGTTCGACCGACGCCCACGTTTGGCCATCAAAACTCTCGTAGGCGGGCGGGGTGAAGAAGGGTGGGTCTTCTTTGGCGTGGAGGAGGGCAACGAGGCAGAACGGAAGCATGACCAGAGGATAGCAAATACCTTGCTTTGAGTGTCTGAAGGGTCGAGTCTAGCGACCCTCGACGTCACGAAAATGAAGACCGAAAACAACCTGGACATCGTCTGCCCTAGATGGCTTCCAGTTCGACTTGGACAACGATAGTGTTCTTCCGGAGATGCTCCAACCCTTCGCGGAGAGATACACTTTTCGTCGATCGGGCGAAAAGAACTCATACGTCCATGCTTGACTACTCGGGATCGCCGCTAAGCGTATGGATCCTTGTGGCATCGTCGCGTCCCTTGCAAATGCGATGGTCATCGCCGCCTTTCCGATGGGGCCATTCCAGGTGCTCCCGGTGTGAAAAATGTAGTCAAAAGCCTTGATGGCAGGGTAGTGGGCATTGGGAGTGGTGCCGCTTAGGGCCAAGCTACCAAGGGATACTCGATAGACTTCGTTAACTCTTCGAACTTGATGCCTGCCGAAGTGGACTGACTTGGTTTGGAAGGCCGCAGGTGCAGACATGCTTTCCATCGATTGTTGGTAGACCTTCGGCTCCAACTTTGTCCGAACTCGTACTCCGTCTACGTAGGAATTGAAACGGTCGTAGATTGTTATGGCTTTCTTACCGAGCTCACCGCTGCTGTGGAAATCGGGGAACCCCATTTTCACCGTAGTTGCCGGTCCATGATTCTCGAACACGAACTCGCATCGCACGTCCGCATGCCAGCGATGGATGACGACCGTCACGCGTTCTGAGGCCATCCGGACCGTAGGCTTCGCGTTGAACTGCTTTGGCTTCCCGGGATAGCCGAGCCAACCATCGTCGGCAACCGCGAGGGTCGTTGCAAGAGCTAGCGCTGGGAGAAGTACGGTACGCATGCCTGGGGATAACGAAGGCTGAACTAGAATGCGCGGAATCAGGCGGAAACTCGAACGATTCCTGCTTGTGATGTCGGCGGGGGAACTGATTGACCGTGCAACTGAAGGCCTTAGATGTGAAACTCAATAGCCTCGGTAATCATCCGTTCCGTTGCCTCCAGCGTGCCACCGGTCGCGATGCACCCTGGAAGGTCGGGGACATAGGCCGACCAGTTTCCCGGCCCGCTTTCATAAATGACTAAATATTCTTTCATCGTTCTAATTGCGCCTGCCTCCAAATGCTACGCAAAGTCTTGGGGTGGACATCATCGCTCTCATGCCCCGAAACCGTAACCACCCCTGGTTTAGATGGATAGACGAACTGACGATGGCTACCTCTGGCGCGGTCCAACTTTCAGCCTTCTTCACGAAGGCGTCTGAGCACATCCCCTACCTGCATTTCTACGACTACCTTAGCCCACGAGCAATCGCAGATCTTCTTCACCGACTTCGCTGCGGGTGTCGGCCATGGTGAGAAAGTCGTGGTAGATCTGTTCGAACCGCTCGTCCGTGAAGTTGAACCCGAGCTCGGCGAGGCGGTGCTTTAGTCCGTGGCGGCCCGAGCGCGCGGTGAGGATGATTTCACTCTTCTCGGCCCCGACCATCGTGGGATCGATGATCTCGTAGGTCGAGCGCTCCTTGAGGACGCCGTCCTGGTGGATGCCACTGGAGTGGGCGTAGGCGTTCGCGCCGACCACCGCCTTGTTTCGCTGCACGACCATGCCGCTTAGCCGCGAGACCATGCGAGAGGTGGGCAGTAGCTGAGTCGTGTCGATCCGGGTCGTGACGTTGAACTTGTCCGCGCGGATCTTAAGTGCCATCACGACCTCTTCGAGCGCGGTATTGCCCGCCCGCTCGCCGATGCCGTTGACGGTGACTTCGACCTGCCGCGCTCCGCCCATGACGCCCGCGAGGGTGTTCGCGGTGGCCATGCCGAGGTCGTTGTGGCAATGGCAGGAGAAGACCGCCTTGTCCGAATTCGGGACGTTTTCGATGATGCCTCTGATGAGGTGGTAGTACTCGTTCGGGTAGGTGAATCCGGTGGTGTCGGGGACGTTGATGGTGGTCGCGCCCGCGTTGATGACCGCCTCAACGACCTGGTAGACGTAGTCAAGCTCAGCTCGACCGGAGTCTTCCATGAAGTACTCGATGTCGTCGGTGTATTGCCGCGCGACCTTGACCGCGTTGACGCCGGTTTCGAGCGCCAGTTCCTTGGACATCCGCAGCTTGTGCTGCAGGTGGTTCTGGCTTACGCCGAGGCCGGTGTGGATTCTTCGCCGCTCGGCAGGCTGGAGAGCTTCGGCGGCGACTTCGATGTCCTTCTGGCGCGCGCGCGTCAACCCGCAGATCGTTACGCCCTTGAGCTCTCGGGAAAGGGTTTGGACCGACTCGAAGTCGCCCGGGGATGAGATGGGGAAGCCGGCTTCAATGATGTCGACACCGAGCAGGACCAGTTGACGGCCAATCTCGATCTTCTCACCCATGGAAAGGCGCACCCCGGGGCTTTGTTCGCCGTCGCGGAGAGTGGTGTCGAAGACTAAGACGCGGTCGTTCATCGAGAATTCCTAAAGGGCAAAGCCCCGTTTCTGATTATACGGTCCGGGGGTGGTGGCCCGCCGCCAACTTATTGCTGCGTATATGCCCTATACGTCCCATAAGACCTATCCGGCACCCTGAGTTTGCTCTTCGATTGGAATCAGAATAGGGCGGTGAGTCGACAGCGAATCGAATCAGCGGTCGTGGAGAGCATACGGCAGCGCGCTTTTCCCGGTGGCGCCTGGGCGATGGGCCACGGCGCTGACGTGCTCCAGGGCGCAGTCGGCAACGAATCATATTTGCCCGACGCCCGCCCGGTCAGCGTCGACACACTCTGGGACCTCGCAAGCCTGACCAAGGTCGTTGGCACAACCTCGATGGCGATGCTCCTGTGGCAGCGCGGGTTGCTCGACCTTGATGCTTCAGTGATCGATTTTCTACCCGCCTTCGGAACGAAGGAGAAAGGCGATACCCGAATTCGACACCTGCTCTCGCACAACTCTGGGTTGGCCGCATCGGGACAGTTCGTCGGAGGCGGGCTCTCGCCCGAGCAGATTCTTTGCGAGATTGACGGAGCCGAGTTGGCCTACGCAACGGGCACGGCCACGGTCTATTCGGATCTTGGCTTCATCACGCTGGGTCGGGTGCTCGAAGCCAGCGCGGGACGAAGGCTTGATGAGTTCTTGCGCGACGAGATCTTCGACCCTCTTGGGATGTCCCGAACCTGCTTTAACCCGACTCCGACTGAACGCCGGACTGCCGCGCCGACCGAGCCGGTCGAGCCTTGGCGTGTTGTGTTGCGAGGCGAAGTGTGGGAGTTCGAGCGGCTGGCGGACGGCGTTCGCTACACCCGAGGAGAGGTTCACGATCCGACCGCGGCGATGCTAGGCGGAGTCGCGGGGCACGCGGGTCTCTTCTCAACGATAGGCGACCTGACCCTTTTCGCCCACGCCCTCCTGACTGGAGACTCTATCTTCTCGCCCGAGGCAGTCCGCCTCTTCTCAACCCGGACCGGCGACTCCGAGAGCCGCGCCCTCGGTTGGGACACGAACTGGCGTCACGAAGCCTCGGCCGGACCGGTATGGCCCGAGACCGCCTTCGGGCACACCGGCTTCACCGGCACCTCGATTTGGCTCGACGTTGATCGCCAGGCTTTCGCGGTCCTGCTCTCTAACCGAGTCCACCCGACAGCGGAGAACCTCGGGATCAAGGAAGCGCGATCGCGCTTCTACGCCGCCGCACCCGTTCCAAAGCCGTCATCATGACTAGCCTGTCAAGCTTCATTTGCCACTCCTTTGTCTGCGGTGCCACGGTTTGGCCGGAAATGGAATTGACCGTCAAACTGGAAGTCGTTTCCCGGCAAACCGTGCGTTGTCATTACCACGAGTGCGTAGATGCACGGATTGCCAGGAAGCGGTTTCCGGTTTCTCAGGCATCTACGGTCCTGGCCAAGCCGTGGCACCGCAAGAAACAAGACAAATGAACCGTGTCGCTCCACTCAGGATGACGGATATTGATCGGATCGTAGTCTTCGGCTAAGGCACGCGCCAGGCTTCCGGCATCCGAAGTCGGCTGAACGTCGCCATTGCGAAGCGGTCGGTCATCCCGGCGACGTAGTCGATCGCCCCCTGCACCCCCTCGTACCCCTCGGGAAGGTTGCCCGGCTCGACGTAGTGGCGGAACAGCTCCAGCACCAGGCGTTGGGCCTTCTTGATCTCTGGGAAGGTCTTGGGATAGAGCAGGTACACGTTCTCAAATAGCCATTCTTTGAGGCTGTTGAGCGAGGCGAGCATTGGGTCGGACAGGACGATGTTGGGTTGGTCGAGGGAATGGAGGATGACGTTCTCGACCATCCGTCCGACACGATCGGAGTGCGAGCGACCCAGTTCGAGGAACTCGCTGGGCACCTCGGAGATGATTCCGCTGCGCAGTGCGTCGTCGAGATCGTGGTTGAGGTACGCGATCCGGTCGCTGACGCGTACCACAGCCGCCTCGAGCGTCGAGGTCGGCTCGCCGTCGAACGCGGTGAGATCGTTGCGCCCCTTACTGTGCCCGCCGATCCCGGCTCGGGTTTCCGCGGTCAGGTTCAGTTGCTCCAGGACGTCCACGATCCGCAGCGATTGCTCGTAGTGCCGGAAGCTACCGTCGGGGTCCACTTCGCGGATTGCCTCATCGAGAGCGGCCTCACCGGCGTGACCGAACGGAGTGTGGCCAACGTCGTGACCGAGCGCGATCGCCTCGATCAGGTCTTCGTTCAGCCTAAGCGCCCGCCCGATCGTGCGCGCCACCTGGGCGACCTCAAGGGAGTGGGTAAGCCTTGTCCGGTAGTGGTCCCCCTCGGGATCAAGAAACACCTGTGTCTTGTGCTTGAGGCGGCGGAACGGCTTCGAATGCAGAATGCGATCCCGGTCGCGCATGAACGCAGTGCGAACCGGGTCGGGCTCTTCGGGGCGCTCCCGATCCCCGCTATCCGCAGCCTTGGCGGCCAAGGGCGAGAGCCACTCGCGCTCCCGTTGCTCGATCATTTCGCGGACGTGGTGGGGCACAAGGGTTAGGACGTTGAGCCTGTTGAGCACGGTGCGCAACTTCTCGCGGGGAAAATCAGTCAATTAGGCAATGCAAGAATCTCCCGCCTCAACACCGGAGAAGATCGTCGTTGAGGGCCGCCTCAGTGGATTCGAACCTGACGAACTCTTCACCTACTGGGTCGAGCCTCTGAAGCTGGTTCAGTGGTGGCCCGCGATGGCCGAAACGCATCCGGAAGTCGGCGGCACTTACTCCTTCTCCTGGCCGGAGATGGATTGGCACGTGCGAGGGAAGTACACCGTCGTGGAGCCGGGGAAGCGATTGGGCTTTACCTGGAAATGGGACCACGACCCGTCAGATGCGTTACCCAAGGATGTGCTCGTCCACTTCGAACCCCACCTGGATGGGGGGACGATCATGACGATCGAGCACGAGAAGTACCTCCCCGAAGAGCAAGACGACCGGCAGGGCGCCGTCGAGGGTTGGCTGCACTTCGGGATGAAGTTGGCCGGGCTCAAGGAGAGCTCGGCTTAGTCTGGGCCCGAGTTGGAGTTGCTTTGGGGTTTGATATAGGTCCTATATGCCTTATAGGACTTATAAACCAGAGATCAACTCCAACTCGGACTCGGACTCGCCTAGCCCCCTTTGGCCAGGCGGGCGAAGGTCTCCTTGTCAACTGCGCGCATCATGCACTCTTCGTAGGAGCAGTTGGCGTTGCGGAAGTGGTTGGCGAGTGACGAGTCCATGGTCTGCATTCCGATCTGGCTGTTCGTTTCGATGATCGAATACATCTGGTGCGTCTTGCCTTCTCGGATGAGGTTTCGAATGGCGGGAGTTCCCATCATGATCTCTAGCGCCGCGCATCGGCCGCCTCCGAGCTTGGGAATCAACTGCTGAGACACAACGCCTTCCAACGTGTTGCCCAGCAACACGCGAATCTGATCCTGCTGGTCGGCGGGGAAGACGTCGACGATTCGGTCGATCGTCGCTGGCGCGTTGCGGGTGTGCAGCGTGCCGAAGACAAGGTGGCCGGTCTCCGCGAGCGTCAGCGCGGCCTCGATCGTCTCAAGGTCGCGAAGCTCACCCACGAGGATGATGTCGGGGTCTTCACGGAGCACCGCGCGGAGCGAGTTGTGGAACGAGTAGGTGTCCGAGTGCATCTCGCGCTGGTTCACCATGCACTTCTTGTGTTTGTGCAGATACTCGATCGGGTCCTCAATCGTCATGATGTGCGACGTACGGTTCTCGTTGATGTCGTCGATCATCGAGGCGATTGTCGTGGACTTACCCGAACCCGTGGGGCCCGTGACCAGCACGAGGCCGCTCGTGCGCTTGGACATTTCGCGAATGACCGCGGGCAAGCCCAACTGAGAGAAGCTCGGGATCTTGGTCGGAATCAATCGGAGGGCCGCGGCCACGGACTGGCGCTGCATGTAGGCGTTAAATCGGAAGCGGGCGACGTTCTTGATCGCGTAGCCAAAGTCGAGTTCGTGGGTGCTTTCGAACTTCTGGACGCTATCGTCGCTCAAGCAGTCGTAGACGAGCCGCTTGGTGTCTTCCGGTTTCAAGATCGTGAACGGCAGTGGGATGATCTCACCGTCGAGCCGGATCATCGGCGGCAAGCCGCAGGTGAGGTGGATGTCGCTCGCCTTCCGCTCGATCGCCATTCGTAGCACATCGTCGATGTGACACCCTTCAATCGGCGTGGCGTCCTGCTCAACCTGAACGGGGCCATCATCCCCGATGTGCTGGAACTTGTGGTCCTTGATGTCCATGCTGTGGATGGACTGATCCACATGAGTCGGCTTGTACGTCGAGCGCACCGCCTCCATCTCGTCGAGAATCCTCGCCGCCTCGGCTTGGAGGGGCGTCTTCGGCATCTCGACCGCTTCGCCGCTGCGAGGGTCGATCTCTAAGACGGTCTCGGGTTGCGCCGGTTGAGCGGCCTTCGCCGCATCTTCCTCTCCGAGAACTTGGTTCCAGCTAAATGCATTCGACATACCATAGGACTTATTCCATGGGATGTCCAAAAAATGACGAAGAAACTGGGCGGGTTCTGTTATCGCTACTAGCTGTCATTTAGCTTAGGGATCGAAGCGGCTTTTAGTGAACACCTCGACGCCGCCCGGCCCCTGCCCAGGGTTGACAGGTGGACGGCAGGAGAACCAAACGCCAATGTTGAGAGACAGATACTTGCCGTCCGTCCAGAAACCGAAGTCTTGGGCCCAAAAGTCTTTGTCCGTCGTCGTCTCATCGAACTGCCCGTTGTCCCCAATGGTGGTCACGATTCCTGTAAGCAAGTGTCTCCCTCCGGGCATGGACGGCCGTTGGATGAAGACAACCCGATACGGCTTACGAAGATCGGGCATCCGCAGGTTTTTGCGGAGCCACGTTAGCAGCATTTCGCTGGCCACCGAGTCGGACGACGTGTCAATCTCATCCTCCTTCAGTTGGACAAGCAGGCACATCTCTGGGTCGAGGTCCGAGGCGGCCAGGCTGCGTCCGTCGGCGTTCCATCCGAGTCGGAGAAATTCGTGCTCGAACTTCGGCGCGTCGCGGTTTCCAATCCAATTACGAACTCTGGGAGGACGCAACTTTGGCTTCAAGAGGTTATCGACGCCCAAGTTCACGCGAGTTAGGAGAGAGGGCGGTACCGCTACCTGGACGCCAGGAAGCTCGCCATAGTATTCGAGCGTCCTGGCAAACGCAACTCCGGTCTGACTGGCCTCCTGGAGGGTCTCGAACGGGAGTCGCGCCTGTGGCGGGGCCAGGACGACGGAATTGTAAAGGTTCAGCGTTAGGGCAGCGAGAACGAACACGTTATCCTCCTTCGGGATCGAAACGACTCTTGGTTCGAGGTTGTTTCAAATGTCCGGATGGAGACGGCAGTCCCTGCTTTCTCTCGGAAGTGGAGAAACCAAACTGCAGATACAGCAGGTGCTTGCTGCCCCAAAAAGCGAAGCCCTCCGCCCAGCGAGATTGCTCGGGGAAGATCGGGGTCGATGCGACGCCATCTTGCTGGAGCGTCATGAACCCGGCGTAAACTTCATCTCCACCCGGAATACTGGCATGCGCCCAAATGTAGACGGAATATGGATGAGGAAGGGTTGGAATCCGGAGGTGGGTCTGGATCCAGGTCGTTAGCGACGGCTTGAAATCTTGTTCCGAGGAAACATCGATTTCATCCGGCAAGACTTCGGCAAGAAGCCCAGATTCCGGATCTGAGTCTGACCAAAGAAGATGTCGCCCACCGGTGACCCATGAGGCTCTCAAGTATTCGTGGTCGAAGGAAGGAGAGTTCCGATTCCCCGTCCAACTCATCGCAGTGGGCGGCCGTAGCGCCGGGATCAGCACCTGAACCAAGCATTCGTTCGCTCTGTCAACAACGCGATGCGGAATCCTGGACGACTGAACGGGAATACCTGGCAGCCTTGCAAGGTACTCAAGCATGTCTGGAAATGGCTGGCGAAACTGCGAGATCACCGCGGCCACCTGGGCACCCACAACTGGTGTGCTTGGTGGTGCGACGTCGGAGAGCAGTAATGAACCCAAGTAAGTAAGCATTAGCATTTCATATTCTCCTATCCGATCGGAAGCGGCACCGGCGTCGGGTCAGCAACTGATTCCACGATGTATCCTTCCGAAAACACCACGTTTCTTGGAAGGGTTGCTTCGCTGGTCACGCCCTTAATGTAAACCCAAAACTGCAATGGCCGTATTTCCTGATTAAGCATGTGTAGCATCGAGTCCGACTTCAATGGGTCCCAAACTGCATATACCTTGTCGGCAGCCAGGCAAACTCCTTCAAACTGTTGCCAACTAGGGTCACCCTGACCGGTCCCCAATAACTTTCCAGTCTTGGATCAGAGAATTGCGGTCTCCTTGGTTGTCGTTTGCGACTTCTGCTTGAAGCTCGCGGGGGTCAGTCCACCGAGTCCCAGATGGGGTCGGTGGTTGTTGTAGTGGTCCTG
>JBBQPZ010000014.1:0-93181 GCA_038216655.1 Fimbriimonadales bacterium | reverse complement strand
GATGTCCATCGGCTACGCCTTCTGGCCTCACCTTAGGGACCGCCTAACCTCCGTCTGACGAACATAGCCGGAGAAACCTTGGGTTTTCGGCGGACAGGATTCTCACCTGTCTTATCGCTACTCATGCCTGCATTCTCACTCCTGTCCGCTCCACCAGTGCTTACGCTCTAGCTTCACTGCTGAACAGGACGCTCCCCTACCGATCGTATAAATACGATCCCGAAGCTTCGGGAGTGGACTTTAGCCCCCTTACATTATCCGCGCAAGATCACATTCGGCCAGTAAGCTATTACGCACTTTTTAAAGGATGGCTGCTTCCAAGCCAACCTCCTGGCTGTTTATGCGATCTCACATCGTTTCACACTTAGTCCACGTTTAGGGCCCTTAGCTGTCGATCTGGACTGTTTTCCTTTTGACGACGGATCTTATCACTCGCCGTCTCACTGCCTTGCTTATGCTTGGGTATTCGGAGTTTGGTTGGATTCGGTAAGCGGGTAAGCCCCCTAGTCCATTCAGTGCTCTACCCCCCAAGTACAACGCAAAACGCTGCACCCAAATGCATTTCGGGGAGAACCAGCTATCTCTGCGTTCGATTGGCATTTCACCGGACTTACCACAGCTCATCCCGAGATTTTTCAACATCAATGAGTTCGGCCCTCCATGGTGTGTTACCACCACTTCAGCCTGGCCATGGCAAGATCACGCAGTTTCGGGTCTGCAGATGCTGACTTGACGCCCTATTCGGACTCGGTTTCCCTCCGCCTCCGCCGCTGAACGGCTTAAGCTTGCCAACACCTACAACTCGCAGGCTCATTCTGCAAAAGGTACGCCATCACACTTGATCGGATTACTCCGAACATTGTGCTTTGACTGTTTGTGGGTCGTACGATTTCAGGTTCTATTTCACTCCGCTACCCGCGGTTCTTTTCACCTTTCCCTCACGGTACTGGATGCGCTATCGGTGACAAGTCGTGTTTAGCCTTACCGAGTGGTCTCGGCAGATTCATACGGGGTTCCACGTGCTCCGTACTACTCAGGTGCCACATGAATTCGATTGGGTTTTAACATACGGGGCTCTCACCCTCTATGGCCGGACGTTCCAGTCCTGTTCCGTTAACTTGCTCGATCTTCTTTTCTAACCCTCTCAAGCTCAACACACTTTCATGTGCTCAGCTTGGGAAAGTTAGTAGTGGTCCTACAACCCCAACTGGCAAGCCAATTGGTTTGGGCTCCTCCGCTTTCGCTCGCCGCTACTTGCGGAATCTCTTCGATTTCTTTTCCTCCGGTTACTTAGATGTTTCAGTTCACCGGGTTCCCTCCTCACCAGCTATGTATTTACTGATGGGTTACAAGGCATTACCCTTGCAGGGTTTCCCCATTCGGATATCTTAGGATCAACGCATTTGTGCTGCTCCCCTAAGCGTTTCGCCGCTATCGCGTCCTTCTTCGGCAACTTGTCCCTAGGCATTCGTCGTACACCCTCTTAAGCTTCTAAAACTCTCGCTCTATCGAGTGCTCGATACATGCTTCTCAATCAACCGCTATGCAACTGTCAAGGATCTCTGCGCTGTTCGCTTGACTGTTTTCAGTCCAGCGACAAGAGGAAATGATACCAACATGCGCTGGCGATGTCAACCCTCCAGGGGAAAATTGATCGAGAATCTTTGATTTGGTCTCCCAAGCCCAGGTTCACGATGTCTCTTCCGCGACTCTTCATTATGGCCCCTCGAACCGACTTCTCCACCCTTGGCCCGGCAAACCTAGCCGGATTCAGTGCATCTCGCGGTCGCCGAGCATCAATTGAATCTGATTGATCTGCCCGAGGTGATAAGTAAGATTCCAGTGGGCCAAAGACAGAACGTCCGCCTTGGTCATTGACATTCCTCCGCCAAATGGCAGCGTGATCTCGTCCTCAAGCTCCTTATCGGGGAATGCCGCGATCGCCTGACACAATTCGGCCGTCGTCCGGTGGGCCGCGTCGGCACACTCCTGGACCATCGTGAAGCTCTCCCGGAGCTTGAGCGCCTGTTGTCGAGCGTGCTCGTCGAATACTGGGACGTCGCCATCTCGGATGATCGCCGTGAAGAACGGAGATTGAGTCGCGATCTCCCGCATTTGGCTCAACACCGACCGCGCGTGTCCCATCGGCACCCATTCGTGCTTGTCGACGGGAGTCGCCAGGGCGGCCCGGCAGATGTCCTGAATGGCCTTCTGGGTGAGCTTGACGACCTGGTCTTGGTATCGCATGCCTTTGAGTTTATCGCCCCGGGTCGCATAATAGATGCATGGTGCTCAACTGGCAGCAGCTCATGGATGCGGCCGACGAAGTCGGTATTAAGCTCGAAATGGTGCAGGGCGTACCGACCTGGGAGGCCTGGCCTGCCTCGCGTCATCAGATCACGCTTCAAAAGGTCGCAAACAGCCTGAGGTGTTCCCCAAACCGGGACAGCGGGTGCGGATGCTCCGGCATTCAGGATGTATATGTCCGCTTTCCTGATGGGTCCATCAAGCGACCGGATCTCTCCATCTTCTGCGTCGAGCCGCCGATTCAAGACGAAACCCTGGAGATCGTGCCCGACGCGGTGGTCGAGATCGTGAGCAAGGGCTACGAGAAGAAGGACCTTGAGACCGGGCCGCCGTTCTACCTCTCGCAAGGAGTGAAGGATGTGGTGGTCGTCAATCCGTATGACGGCAAGGTCTACTATCACACCGCCGACGGAACGCGGGAGTTGGCTTCGCCAACGAAGATCGTGCTGACCTGCGGCTGTTCGCTGGATGCCTAACCCGGATTCATCACGGGTTCAAATCGCCCGCCTACTGCTTTGGGAAGGAGCGTTAAGCCCACGGTTAACCAAGCCTGTTTCCGTTGGTTTAACCTACGCCGGAGAATTCCCCTCTGAAACAAGCGTGAATAATCCGGGTTAGCCCAGACCGGATGCCTCGGGATGCTCCCGCCCCGCGTACTGGCGGGACGTTAACTTAGAATCCCGAGGCTAAAACCTGGCGCCTTGTATCGCGCGAGATCACGGAAGAGTGAACGAGTGGTCTTAGCCTCGGGGCTCCAACCTCAGCCGGGAGGAAAGCCGCGGTTGGAGCGTCCCGAGGCATCCAAGGGAGAATAATCCGGGCTAAGGGCTTGAAGCCAGCGTGATCGGAGAACTTAGCTTCATTTCAAGCTCGTACTGACGTGCCGAAAGACTGGGATCGCTTGCGATCGAGTACAGAACCGTCTCTGGAATGACTTGCGCGACAATGATGCCGCGTACTGCCTTGCCTTGGGCTAGGTGAATTCGAACCCAGTTGACGTAGCGCAAGATTTGGCCAGCAACTGAATCGGGCCCGCGGCCCACCTTGAGTTCGATAACGACATATCCGCCCGCGCCGTCCCGGGCAAGGATGTCAATCGGTCCAACACCCGTCCGGTACTCAACCCCGCGAGGTTCGAGAGTCAGCCCAATCTCAAGTAACTCCAAGTGGCTAGCCAGAAAGTCTCGGAGATGGGCCTCTTGTGCAAAGGCATAGGACTCCGCAATCTCGCTCGGCTCAGAAGGCAAATCCCCTGGATCAGAGCCAACGTCGCAGATTCCAACCTCGAATTTCCCCCCCTCCGCCTCGCGAATTTCCCAGACTCCATGTTTCGCTGGATCATAGAGCTCAAGCGACTCTCGCGAGGGTTGGTAAAGGAAGTCCAAATGGTTGGAAGGGCAGATTCTGGCCTTGCAGCCCGGATACTGCCAGCGAGACGGGCTATTCACCATGCAAAAGCCAATCTGTGTGTTGATCGTGCTCAGGTTAGTTCCGGGGTACTTGGCAAGCACCCAGTCACGCAAGTCAATGCGACGGCAGAAACCGCCAAGGGCCTCCATGCCCTCATGAAGCATCCTCCAAACAGGGACTTTCCCCTCCATTACGCCTTCGGGAAGATGCTCAGGCCCGCCGTGTTCCAGTCGCCGAGGAAGCGCTGCAGACCGGTGTCGGTCAGCGGGTGCTTGAACAGCATCTCGAGGATCTTGATCGGCATCGTCGCGATGTGTGCACCGACCGCCATGCCCTGCACCACGTGCATCGGGTGCCGCACGCTGGCGACCAGGATCTGGCTGTCGAATCCGTAGGTGTGGACCATGTCCACCGACGCCGCGACCGCGTTCATGCCGTCGTCGCTGATGTCATCCACGCGACCCACGAAGTTCGAAATGAAGGTCGCCCCCACCTTCGCGGCGAGCAACGCCTGCGATGCCGTGAACACCAAGGTCACGTTGGTCTTGATCCCCTTGTCGGAGAGGGTCTTCACCAAACGGATACCGGGCTGGATCAGCGGCACCTTGACCACGATCTGCTCGTGCCAACTGTGAATCTCAAGGGCCTCCTTGAGCATCGAGTCATAGTCGGTCGCGACGACTTCGGCGCTGATCTCGCCGCCGGGGACGAGCTCGCAGATCTTGAGGACGGTTTCCTTGAAACCTTTGCCCGACTTGGCGATCAGGGTCGGGTTAGTGGTGACGCCATCGATGATCCCCCACTCCGCAGCCTGACGAACCTCTTCAACATCCCCGGTATCCACGAACAACTTCATGCCCTCAGTCTACTCCTCGCCAAATGCCTCCGCGCTTAGTCCAAAATCGGTTTCGTGAGTCATTTCGATACGATCGTTGCCCCAATCACTGGCTCGGCTCGCGCCGCGGTGGCGATCGTGCGGCTCTCGGGTGAGGACGCGTGGGCGATTGCGCGGCGGCTCTTCCCCGCTTTGCCTCCGGATGCGGAACCGCTGCGGCTTTACTACGGAACGTTCTTGCATGGCGACGACGGCTACCTGACCCTTTTTGCCTCCGACCGGAGCTACACGGCGGAGCCCGCGGTGGAGTGCTCGATCCACGGTTCGCCGGTTTCCGTCCGCGCGCTGGTCGAAGCGGCCATCGGTGCCGGGGCAAGGATGGCCGAGCCCGGCGAGTTCACCCAGCGGGCTTTTCTGAACGGCCGGATTGACCTGACCCAGGCCGAAGCGGTGCGGGACACCATCGAGGCGCAGACCGAGGCTCAGCTTCGGATGGCGAACTGGCTTCGCGAGGGGGAGCTCTTCCGCCGATTATCCGAGCTGCGAGAGGAACTCATCTCTCTCCTTACTGCCGTCGAGGCGTCCGTCGACTTCAGCGAGGAAATCGGCGGGTTGGACCGCGGACTTGCCCTGACCCGGCTTCGCCAGGTTGCGAAGGGGCTGGCACCCTTGCTGGAGTCGGCGACCTTCGGCCGCCTCCTGCGGGAGGGCATGCGGGTGGCGCTGGTGGGTAGGCCCAACGCGGGTAAGTCTTCCCTTCTCAATAAGCTCCTGGCTTCGGAGAGAGCCATTGTGTCCCCTGTCCCAGGTACGACCCGCGACTTCGTTGAAGAGTCAATCGATCTCGACGGGCTGCCCGTTGTACTGATCGACACCGCGGGACTGCGTGAGGTCGATGATGAGGTCGAAGCGGAAGGGGTTCGGAGGTCGCGACTTCAAATGGCGAACGCCGATTTGGCACTGTACTTGTTCGATTCCTCGGTCGGGTGGACTGAAGCCGACGAAGCCGAGCTTGAAGGACTCTCGATCCCGTACCGGGTGATCGCGACGAAGATCGACCTCATGAAGGATGCATCCGCAGTTCCTGGCGAGCACATCTCCACGCTGACCGGGGCGGGAATCCCCGCCCTACGTCAACTCGTTCGAGAGTTTGCCGGAGAGATGCCGGAGATCGTGATCGCGCCGAGGCACCAGCTACCCCTCGGCGTGGCTTGGCAGGCCGTGAACGAGGCGATGGTGACACTTCGGACCGATCATCCTGCCGACCTGGCTTCCGTGAACCTGAACGAGGCGATCGCCGCCTTAGGCGAGGTCACGGGCGAGACCGCGTCGCCTGACGTGCTCCACCGGATCTTTCACGACTTCTGCATCGGGAAATAGCTAACTGGGAGCGCCGACACTCCTGTCGGCCATGGGGAATTGGCACCCGTTGGTGGGCTAAACCGAGCCATAGGTAGCTCCGGCCTCCAATCAACCCCTGCAGTTTGGCGTCGATTCCAACGCCTCGCCGACAGGAATGTCAGCGGGCACAATTAGTCGCCCGTTACGGTGCTTTGAGGTTTTCCATCATCCGCTTCAGCCGACCAAAGCTCGGCGCGCGGCCGACCGCCGCGTACCAGCCGGACGGCAGACCCCATGCCGAGAAGAGGCCGATCGCCTTCCAAATCGAGGTCACACCGCTGGGGTCTGGAGGCTCGAACGCCATCGCGATCAGGTAGCCGACCGACCCGAGCGCCACGATCCCCGCTAAGCTTCGGCCGATCCAGTGGGCATGGCGGCCCGGGATGCAGGCGAGGGTGATCATGAAGCAGATTCCCGCAATCACCCACATGATCCAGACATTCTTCGGAATCGTTCCCGCGAGGGCGACGTAGCCGCACATGCCCGAGAATGCGAGGGCAGCAATTCCTAGAAAGATCCGGGCGCCCGAACTCATAAGCCAACATTCTACTCAAACAACTGAGACCGCTGATACTCCTGCGAGAATCGGCGGAACAGATCGATTGACGACTACGTTATAATATACATGTCCGGTCACTTGATAGTGATGGACTCAAGACAATATGAGATTCGACAAGCTCACCATCAAAGCCCAGGACGCCGTTCAAGAGGCGCAGCAGACCGCGAGTCGGTTCCAGCACTCCAATATCGACGTGGAGCACCTCTTCCTTGCGATGCTCGAACAGCAGGACGGAACGACGATTCCGATTCTGGAGAAGCTGGGCGTGTCGCCCGCCGACCTGCGAAAGGAAGTCGAGGCCGAGCTCGAAAAGGGTGCAAAAGTCACCGGCGCGGCAAGCCACGGCAGCGGCATGTCAGGTCGGATCAACAAGGTTTTCAATGACGCGTTCAGCGAGGCGAGCAAGCTTGAGGACGAGTACGTATCGACCGAGCACTTCCTGATCGCGTTGAGTGAAGAGCCTGGGTTTAGTGGGAAGCTCCTGCGAAGCAAGGGCGTCACCAAGGCGGCCCTGCTCAAAGCTGTCCAAGAGATTCGCGGCGGGCGCAAAATCACCGACCAGAACGCTGAGGACCGCTACCAGTCGCTGGAGAAGTACGGCAACGACCTGACTCAGAGAGCGCGCGAGGGCAAGCTCGACCCGGTCATCGGCCGCGACGAGGAGATTCGGCGCGTCATCCAGGTCCTCAGCCGTCGGACCAAGAACAACCCGGTCCTGATCGGCGAACCCGGCGTGGGTAAGACCGCCGTCGTCGAGGGGCTCGCCCAGCGCGTAATGAAGGGCGACGTGCCTGAGGGACTTCGCGGGAAGTCAGTGATTTCACTAGATCTCGGCGCGCTCGTCGCCGGCGCGAAGTACCGCGGCGAGTTTGAAGACCGCCTGAAAGCCGTTCTAGATGAGATCAAGAAGGCTGACGGCCAGGTGATCCTGTTCATCGACGAGCTTCACAACCTCGTCGGCGCGGGCAAGGCCGAAGGTTCGATGGACGCGGCGAACATGCTCAAGCCGATGCTCGCCCGGGGTGAGTTGCGCTGCATCGGCGCGACCACCCTTGATGAGTATCGAAAGTACATCGAGAAGGATGCCGCGTTGGAGCGCCGCTTCCAGCAGGTGCTGGTCGACGAGCCGAGCGTCGAGGAGACGATTTCGATCCTGCGCGGACTCAAGGAGCGGTACGAGATCCATCACGGCGTGCGGATCACGGACTCGGCCCTCGTAGCTGCGGCCACCCTGTCGAACCGCTACATCACCGAGAGATTTCTCCCCGACAAGGCGATCGACTTGATGGACGAAGCGGCTTCCAAGCTCAAGATGGAGATCGACAGCGTCCCCGCCGACATCGACGAAGTCGAACGAGCGATGATCCAACTCGAAATCGACCGTGAAGCCCTTCGGAAGGAGACGGATACCGCCAGCAAAGAGCGCCTCGCCGCGATCGAGCGCAAGCTCGCTGAGTTGAGCGAGAAGGCCAGCGGACTGCGGGCGACTTGGCAGAAGGAAAAAGACGTCATCGAGGGGGCTCGGGAGTTGAAAAGTCAGCTCGATGTGTTACGCGGCCAGCTCGAAACTGCCCAGCGCGATGCCGACTGGGCCAAGGCGGCGGAGATTCAGCACGGCCGGATGCCCGCGATCCAGGCTCAGCTTGATGCCCGGACCGAGGAATTGCAGCTTGTCGCCGGTCAGACTCGGATGCTCAAGGAGCAGGTCGACAGCGACGACATCGCCCACGTGGTGAGCAAGTGGACCGGCGTGCCGGTCAGCAAGATGCTCACTGGCGAGATGCAGAAGCTTCTCCAGATGGAGGAGCAACTCGCCACCCGCGTGGTGGGTCAGGAAGAGGCCCTCGTGGCCCTATCCGACGCGGTACGTCGGGCCCGCTCGGGCCTATCCGACCCGAATCGCCCGATCGGCTCGTTCCTCTTCCTCGGCCCCACCGGCGTCGGCAAAACGGAGACCGCCAAGGCGCTCGCCGAATTCCTGTTCGACGACGAAAAGGCGATGGTCCGGATCGACATGAGCGAATACAGCGAGAAGCACGCCGTGGCGCGGCTGCTGGGAGCGCCCCCGGGATACATCGGCTACGAAGAGGGGGGCCAGCTCACCGAAGCGGTGCGCCGACGACCCTACTCGGTGATCCTGCTCGACGAGGTCGAGAAGGCGCATCCGGAGATCTTCAACGTGCTGCTGCAGATGCTGGACGACGGTCGTTTGACCGACGGTCAGGGTCGGACGGTGGACTTCCGCAACGCGGTCGTGATCCTGACCTCGAACCTCGGCTCGCACGTCTACGGCGACCCGATCGAGAACACCGATTGGGAAGCAACCAAACTGAAGGTGCTCGAGGAGGTCCGCCACTTCTTCCGCCCCGAGTTCCTAAACCGCCTCGACGACATCATCATCTTCCACTCACTCGGCGTAAACGAGATCAAGCAGATCGTGAAGATCCAGTTGGCGACGCTGAGCCAGCGGCTACGCGATCGACGGATTGAGTTGGAGCTCAGCGAGGAAGCGGTCTCTCAAATCGCGTCCGCCGGCTTCGACCCGGTCTACGGAGCTCGACCGTTGAAGCGGCAGATCCAGGCTCAGATCATGAATCCTTTAGCGCAAGCGATCCTTCGCGGGGACATTCATGAGGGACAGACGGTGCGGGTGTCGTACGCGAACGGCGAATACACGTTCGAGGCGAAAGCCGGCGAACCCACCAGCGCCTAGGGTGGGATCGCCATGCCACGGGCCCCAATCGCCGCAACCTCCCGCGAGCCGTAGCGGGCGAACCACCCGCGCCAAGGGTGGGTTCGCCATGCCTCAGGCCTCAACCGCCGCAACCTTTCGCGAGCCGCAACCCAAGGGCCTGAGGCTTAGACCGCGGCCATTGAATAAAAACGGGTGCCTGAAATGGTTCGAGGGCGGTTAAACGACCCAAGCAAGCCCCTGAGTCATGGAACGGCTGCTCGCTCCGGACCTCAGGATCAGGCCGGAGTATTGGATGGTCCGCCTATCAAAACCCCGATGCTTGCGTCCGGTGTTTGTAGGCTCTGGATTCGTGAGGCTTGCCAAGGTTGCCGCGCCAAATAGGCCTCAGGACACTGCCTCGCCTGACTCCAAGTCGGTGGGTTTGAAGTGTCCTGAGGCATCAAGAATCATTGTTGTTCTTTCTGACGCGGTGACGGCCGCCACGATGCGGGTGACAGCTACTACATCATTGTAGGCCGTGTATTGAAACGGCGACGAAGAAAGTAGTAATTTCTCGATCACTGCAATGCCGGCCAAGCCTCCAGGGACTGGAGATCTCGCAAAGCATGTCTGTCAGGCTTGCTTCTTCCGCATCAGGTTCAACAGTACCGCCTGGCCACCGTGATAGGCCTCATGACCCGCGACGTGGGCGACGATCCAGCGGATGTTGAGCCCGTCCTTACAACTCTTGCGCTGGATCATCCGGTCAGGGTCGTCGAAGGTGGCAAGAGTCTTGAGCGACCGGGAGCGGATCTCGTCGGCGATGGCGAGATACCACTCAAGCGACTCCCGAGGCGGGGTTGGCCAGCTCACGCCGTACTGCTTCGTCTCCTCGGACAGGAGAAGCTTCGACTCCCCGCGCGGGCGGGGCTTCCCCGCCGCCACCGACTCGAACCACCAAGCCTCGGCATCCGCCATATGCAGAATCAAGGCCCCAACGCTGTGGCCGCCTGGAAAAGGCTGCCAGACCATCCCTTCGTCGTCGATCTTGCCAAGCTCCTCGCGCCACTCGTTCGTCGCGTCTTGGAGGCAAGCGGCCAGCAACGCGATCTCGGGTGACGCGAAACCGGGAAGCGGGACGAAAGGAGCGGAATCCATGGATGCCCAGTCTACGGTCTCGAATTGCGCGCGGTCAACCACTGCCGTTCAAAGCGAGTGTGGAAGCCGAGCGTAGCTATAAGGGTCTCCTCTGCTAGGACTCCGATCGCGTAAGCTTCCGGTCGCCCAATATGTTGTACGGTTGTCCCGTTTTCGAACCCGCCTCCAGATTTGTGAGGGCCCCGTTCAGATCGCCTCTCGCGAATCCGCCTTCGACTAGTTGACAAAAACCGATATTACGCAAATAGGGACGTGACCAGAAGAAAAGCACGTCCCAAGCCGAGCGCCATCGCGCCAAAGTGTTCCCACATTCCCAATCTGGGTAAGCACCTAGAGTGAGAGAGAAATGAGAACGTGGACCGCACTGCCCAACCGTGGCACCACGGCTCGGACGGAGCCTCGCTCTCCAATAATGGAAGCCCGCCATCCAGAACTCTAACCCCTGGCGTCTTCGGTGACAATCCAGAGGGCGTGTTTGGCGGCTCCGCCGACGATCGCGCCGGGCAGAAGCGGGGTGTCCGCAGCGAGGATCTTGCGCAGCGGATCCTGCTTCGCCTCGCCTTCGACGAGGAACAGGAGCAAGCCAACTTGGGACAGGGCGGGGACGCTCAGAGTGACTCGGTCCCGAACGCCGGCCGGCGACAAGGTTGGCACCACCCAGTGCTCCTTCTCGTCGAGTTCTTTAATGCCCGGAAATAGCGAGGCAGTATGGCCGTCCGGGCCGATGCCCATGATGGCGAGGTCAAGCAGATTAGTGTTGAGGGTTGAGTGGGCAGAGCGGAGCAGGGCTTCGTAGTTAGCCGCTGACTCTGCAGGCGTTGGCCCGGTTACCATTGGGTGGATCCGCTTTTCCGGGATCGGGATATGCGAAAGAAGGGTCTCTCGCACGAGATACTCGTTGCTATCCTTGTCCGTAGACGGCACGTGCCGTTCGTCGACCCAATACACCTCGACCTTCGACCAGTCGATTGCCGCACTCGACAGCAACTGATAGGCACGGCGCGGCGTCCCGCCCCCGGAGAAGGCGATCGAGAACGACCCCCGCTCCGCAATCGCCGCTTCCGCAGCGAGCACCACACAGGAGACCGCCGCACGCGCCATGGCTTCGGCGTCGAACACCGACTCGATGATCATATCTTCGCGTCCTTCGGAGTCGAGAGCGGAACGGCGTGCCAGCTCCGGCCGTCGCGGGCGATAAGTGCCTCGGCGGCTTCGGGTCCCCAACTCCCCGCGGCGTAGTTCGGGAAGTCCTGCGAGGGCGAGCCCTCCCAAGCGTTCAGGATCGGGGTCACGACCGTCCAGGCGCAGTGCTCCTGGTCGGCGCGCATGAACAGCGTCGAGTCGCCCTCCAGCACGTCGAACAACAACGTCTCGTATGCCTCGGGAGAGCTGCCTTTGAACGTGCCCTCGTAGTCGAACTTCATCTGTACGGACCGCAGGCGCATTCCCTGCCCGGGTTGCTTGGCTTGCAGACGCATCGTGATCCCCTCGTGAGGCTGGATGTTGATCGTCAGGCGGTTCGGCTCCCAATGCTCGTTCGAGACGTCGGGGAACATCTGGTGGGGAACGGGGCGGAACTCGATCGAGATCTGCGATGCGCGCGTTGGCATCCGCTTGCCGGTGCGCAGATAGAAAGGCACGTCCTGCCAGCGCCAGTTGTCGACGTAGAACTTAAGCGCCACAAACGTTTCGATCGACGAATCGGGATCGACGCCGGGCTCGTCGCGGTAGCCGGGGACGACCTTACCGCCCGCATAGCCGGGGCCGTATTGGCCACGCACCGCGTACCTGTAGATCTGGTCGGACGGGATCGGACGGATCGCTTTGAGCACGTCGACCTTCTTACTGCGCACCTCGTCCGGGTCGAACGAGATCGGCGGCTCCATCGCCACCATGCAGAGTAATTGAAGCAGGTGATTCTGGATCATATCCCGCAGCGCACCGGCGGTCTCGTAGAACTTGCCACGCAATTCGACGCCGACTTCCTCGGCGACGGTGATCTGCACGTGGTCAATGTAGCGCCGGTTCCAGATCGGCTCCTGCATCGCGTTCGCGAACCGGAAAGCCAGGATGTTCTGAACCGTCTCCTTTCCCAAGTAGTGGTCGATCCGGTAGATCTGGCTCTCTTCGAAGCAGCGGGTGATGTGCGAGTTCAACTCGGTTGCCGACTCAAGGTCGCGCCCGAACGGCTTCTCGATCACCACGCGGTCGTTCTCCTTGGATAGACCCGCCTTGTCGAGGTTGTCGGTGATCGTCTCGATCAGGCCGGGAGCGACGGAGAGGTAGTGAACGCGCGTCGCGGGAGTGCCGAAGGTCTTCTCTTCCTTGTCCGCATAGACTCGGATCCTGGCGTATAGGTCCTCTTCCTCAAACCCGCCTTCGATGAAGGTGACATTGTTGACGAACTTCTGCCAGGTTGTCGCGTCGGGCTTGCCACGGCGCGAGAACTCGCTGACTCCTGCGAGCATTTGCTCGCGGAAGCCCTCCTCGTTGCAGTCCCGACCCAAGCCCACGATCGAGAACTTCTCGGGCAGCATCTTGTCGAGATACAAGTTGTAGAGCGCGGGCATCAGTTTGCGCTTGGCGAGGTCCCCGAGCGCGCCGAAGATTACGATGACCGAGGGCTGAAGAGGTTTGAATTGGGCCATGGTGGTTAGCTCTGCCCCCAGTGGGTGTGGAACGAGCCGGGCTTGTCGGTGCGCTCGTAGGTGTGCGCGCCGAAGAAGTCCCGCTGGGCTTGGATGAAGTTGGCGGGGAGGCGACCGGTGCGGTAGCCGTCCAAGTAGCTGAGGCTCGCGCTGTAGGCGGGAGCGGGGATGCCGGTGTCGATCGCAAACCTGGCGACCTGCCGAAGCTGCTCCTCTTTGGCGAGAACTTGGGGGGCGATGTCGGGATCGACCATCAGGTTGTCCAAACTCGGATTCCTTTCGAACGCGGCCATGAAACCGGGCAGCAAACCCGACCGGATGATGCATCCGGCGCGCCACACCGCCGCGACATCGCCGAGCTTGATATTGAACTGGTGCTCCGTCGAGGCGGCCTTCAGCATCGCAAAGCCTTGGGCGTAGGTCGCGACCATCGCGACGTAAAGCGCCTGCTCAAGCGAGGCGAGAAGCTGGGCGTTCCCTTTGATCGCGCCCTGCGGCTTGCCGAGGATTGCCTCCGCCCGCTCGCGCTCTTCTTTGATTCCAGACAGTTCGCGGGCGGCGACGGCGGCGTCGACGGTCGGGAGCGAGACGCCGAGGTCCATGGCCTCCTGCGAGGTCCACTTGCCGGTTCCCTTCTGTTTCGCCTTGTCGTTGACGAAGTCGACGAGGTCCTTGCCGGTGTCGGGATCGGGGGTGCGGAGGACGTCGGAGGCGATCTGGATCAGGAAGCCGCCAATCTCGGTCTTGTTCCAACTCTCGAAGACGTCGGCCATCTCCTTGTTGGAGAGCCCCACGCCGCGGTGGAGCATGTCGTAGGTCTCGGCCAGGAGTTGCATGATCCCGTACTCGATCCCGTTGTGAACCATCTTCACGTAGTGCCCCGCGCTGCGCGGGCCAAGGAGCTTGACGCAGGGCTGGCCGTCGGCCTTGGCCGCGACGGCTTCGAGGAGGGGCTGGACGCGGGCGTAGTTGACGGGATCTCCGCCCGCCATCATGCTCGGGCCATGCCGCGCGCCCTCTTCCCCGCCGCTGACGCCGAGGCCAATGAAGCCGAGTCCGTCCTTCTGGAGCTCAAGCGCCCGGCGCTCCGTGTCTTTGAAGTAGGAGTTGCCGCCGTCGATCAGGAAGTCGCCCTTTTCGAGGAGCGGGGCGAGCGAAGCGATGACCGAATCCACGGGCGGACCGGCAGGAACGAGGAACATAATCGTCCTCGGCGGCTCGAGCGCGGCGACGAACGCCTTGGCGTCCGAGTATCCCTTGCCGCCGTGGGCGGCGACGTCATTGGTGAAGGCATCCGCCTTCGCCTGATCCGTGTCCAATCCGACCACCGAGAACCCGTGCTCGGCGATGTTCAAGAGCAAAGCCCTCCCCATCGTCCCCAATCCCACCATCCCAAATCGCGCGTTTCCGTCAGCCATGCCTCACCTCTTGAACAGGTTAGACTACGGGGCCTCCTCCCGCCTAGGTTGCAGGCGAGTTTGCTTAGGGAGATTCATTAATTTGACGCTAGAACTCTCCGATCGCGTCATCCTGAACGGAGTCCATGAGCCCGAGCGAGTCGACGCAGTCGAAGGATCACTGACGGAGCTTCCGACATAGAAGCGGGCCGCCCCTCGCAGCGACGTCGGAGACTGGACGGAGTGTCCTTCGACTTCGCTCCTTCGCCAAGGCTCGGAGCTACGCTCAGGATGACGGCGGTTGGGCTCAAAGTTCCAGAATCCGCGAGGCGGTCTCCATATCCTTGTCGCCCCTTCCGCTCATGTTGACGAGCACCCGCGTCCCCTCGGGGAAGAGCTTGCGGTCGTGCAAGGGCGCGAACGCGTGAGCGCTCTCAAAAGCGGGGATCAACCCCTCTTTCAGTGCCAGCCATCGGAACGCGGCCAAAGCGTCATGGTCGGTGACCGCCGTGTACTCCACCCGCCCGCAGTCGCGGAGGTAGGAGTGCTCAGCCCCGACCCCTGGGTAGTCGAGACCCGCCGAGACCGAGTGAGTCGGCATCACCTGCCCGTGCTCATCTTGCATCAGATAGCTGAAGCTCCCGTGCAAAACCCCCGGCGAACCCAAGGATAACGGCGCGGCGTGCTGGTTGCCGTTCAACCCAAGCCCACCCGCCTCGACGCCGATCAAACGAACCGACTCGTCGGGGATGAACGCGGTGAAGAACCCGATCGCGTTCGAACCCCCGCCGACGCAGGCGATCCCCGCGTCCGGCAAACGGCCGTACTTCTCCAAATACTGCGCCCGGGCCTCGTCACCGATCACCCGCTGAAACTCGCGGACCATGTAAGGGAAGGGGTGCGGGCCGACCGCCGAGCCGATGATGTAGTGGGTATCCCGGACGTTGGTGACCCAGTCCCGCATCGCCTCGTTGGTCGCGTCTTTGAGGGTCTTCGTGCCCGAGAAAACCGTCTCAACCTTCGCCCCGAGGAGCTTCATCCGAAAGACGTTGAGCTGCTGGCGGACAGTGTCCTCCTCGCCCATGTAGACCACGCATTCGAGCCCGAACAAGGCGCAAACGGTGGCCGTGGCCACGCCGTGCTGCCCCGCGCCGGTCTCGGCGATGATCCGCTTCTTCCCCATCCGTCGCGCCAGCAGGCACTGGCCGAGGGCGTTGTTGATCTTGTGCGCACCTGTATGGTTCAGGTCCTCGCGCTTGATGACCACGTGCAGCCCGGTTTCCTCGCTGATTCGCTTGGCTTCGGTGATCGGGGAGGGGCGACCGACATAGTCCTTGAGCAACCCGTTGAACTCGGCCCGGAAGTCGGGATCGGCCCAGGCTCTCTCGAACTCCTGCTCAAGCTGGTCGAGGGCGGGAATCAGGGTCTCGGGAACGTAACGGCCGCCGTAAGCGCCAAAACGCCCGCGGTCATCGGGACGGGTGAGCATCTTCCCTATACTACTTCCTGACATTCCCCTTCCTCTTGCCGAGATGGTTCGTGCTCGGGAGGAGGAAGGGGCTAGGGGATGGAGGCTCCGGATGGCGAGCCCCCGGTCCGAGCCCGCTCCCTTGCCCACCGCCTCTCGAATCGGCGGAAACTCTAGACAACTGCAGGATTCTTTGCTTGAACTGGTTGACCCCGCCCGCCCAAATATCCCTACTCTATGAATCACTGCCAATGGCCGTTACCAATATGCGGACTAAACTACTTGTAATGGTTGCGCCAGGAATCGGGGATTCAGGAAATTGAACCTAGAATCGCAAATGCAAATCAGGAATTCAGGAATTTCTCCCCGAAAGACGGCCCTCCACCGCCATCGCCGTCCCGCCCGCGACCAACACCGGCAGCATGAAAATATTGACGAACGGCACAAGCGTAAGCAACCCCCCGCAGAGGGCAAAGCCGAACCAGCCCGGCAAGCGAAACACCTGCCCCACCTGCCCCCCGTAAGTGATCCCCCGCCGCAGGTAGTAGGCGGAAGTGTAGTCAGTAAGACTGATCACGGAGCCGAAGAAGAGACCGGGCAGCCCCAACAGCGCCCAGCCGCAACCGGTCGCAACCACCGCGGCGAGGACAACGACGGTGCTGCGCGAGACGGTGTCGCCCAGTGAGCTGCCGAAAGAAACTTTCACGTCTGGAGCAGAACCGGTCAGGGTGCGCTCGATCTCTCCGGCCAAGCCTCGCCAAAGCAGAGAGTTGGTGACCGCGGCGATCCAGAGGAAGAGGAAGGCCGCGAGGTACACGAAGGCAACCGCGAAAATGAGCGTGCCCGCGACCGCCACCATCCAGCCGGGCAAGGGGAGTCGCGCAAGAAAACGATGTAACTCGGTCTGGATCAGGGCGAAGAGAAGGACCATCGCGCCGAGCCACAAACCGCCCGAGATCAGCGTCGGGACCAAGGCAAAGCGGACGTAGCGCCCCTGCTCGAAGACCAATCGAAAGCCGGTGGCGACGTGACGCACAACACGATGGACGGCCCACGGTCCAGTTCGGTTGCGCAAAAAGGGGGCGCGGCCCGAAGACCACGCCCCTTCTCTCCTCTCTCAAGGGTGCAAGCTTGTTACTTGCTGCCACCGTCGGTCGTGCCGGCACCAGTGCCGTCGCCCGTGGTGTTCTTGTCGGTGCTAGTCGGCGGGGTCGCCGCGGGCGAAGCCGGCGGGTTGACGATGATCGGAGCCGGGTTTGCAGGCTGTTGAATGATCACCGGCGGCGCGTTGGGCGCCGGATTGGTCGTTGTGTTGGTGGTGGTCGTCCTCTCAATCACGTTGGGTGCTTGACTGGCCGCTTGGTTCGGTTGGTACCACGCGAAGTAGCCAATCAGCATGGCAACGACGACGAGTACAACGATGCCGATTGCGGCGGTGGCTCCACTAACCGCGCCTCGGTCCTCCGCCAGAGCGGTTGAGTCGCCTTCGACGAAAGTGGTTCTTCGGATAATTGGCATTCTGGGTCTCTCCTGTCTCGGTGCATCAAAGATGCACTCGGGTCTAGGACCGTCAAGCTCGGGGAGAGGTTCCAGGCAAAAGGTGTTTGGTGTTAGGTGTGATCATCAACAGACGTGGATCATGTCTCGGTGGATCGCCTGCCGAACGCCTTACGCCAAACGCCTTCCGCGCCTAATACCTGTCAGAGCCGCATCTCCAAACCCGCAGCGGCCATCTCGGCCTTGAGGTCCGCGATGCGGTAGATACCGTCGTGAACGATGCTGGCGAGGAGGACCGCGTCGGCCTTCCCTTCCCTCACCGCATCAACAAGGTGTGCAGGCTCGCCCGCGCCGCCGCTGGCGATGACCGGAATACCAACGGCTTCGCTGACCGCGCGAGTCAGGGCGAGGTCGTAGCCGGCCTGCGTGCCGTCGCCGTCCATGCTCGTGAGGAGAATCTCGCCCGCTCCCATGGCGGTAACCATCCGAGCCCACTCGATCGCATCGAGACCGGTGTCCTTGCGGCCACCGTGAGAAAACACATGCCAAGAGGAACCCGCCCGTTTAGCGTCGATCGCGACGACGATGCACTGGGAGCCAAACTTCTCGGCTCCGGCGGTGACCAAATCCGGATCGGCGATCGCCGCGCTGTTGAGGCTGACCTTGTCGGCCCCGGCCAGAAGCGCGGCGCGGATATCTTCGACCCGGCGGAGACCCCCGCCGACGGTAAAAGGAATGAAGATCGTCTCAGCGACCCGCTCGGCAAGGGCAATCACGGGGGCTCGGCCCTCATGGCTGGCGGTGATATCGAGAAATACCAACTCATCAGCACCCTCGGCACCGTAGAACTTCGCGAGATCGACGGGGTCACCGGCATCGCGAAGTCCGACGAAGTTGACGCCCTTCACGACACGTCCGTCCCGAATGTCGAGACACGGCATCAGGCGAACCGAACTCATGATTCGTGAATCCTCATGACGCGAACCGGGAGCCATCCTTCGGAGGCCTCCCCGAACAGAATCTCAAACTCGTCATCGAATGCCTTGACCTTGAGCTGCGGAGGGAGCGCCTTCTCGGGCCAGAGGGCCTCGATCGTCTGCTCGAGCACCTCGGTGATTAGCACGCGCTGATCCTCTCGGACCGGGAGGGTGCGAAGCTCGGGCCAGCCCTTCTTGGCCATTCCCCGGGTCTCCGCCTGGCCACCGGTTTCAAGAGGCTGCCAGACGACGCGCGTATGGAACATAGCTCTCGCCAGCTTGCGATCCTTCTTGATCTCGTTGCCGAACTCTTCGAGGGTCAAGAGTCGCTCGGTCACCACATCGAACAGGAGGGTCGCGTTCCCGCGACGGGCGGTGGCAAAAGCGAGATATGGGATCAGGCGTAGGTGGCAGTCATCCTTAGTCGCCCCCTCACTGAGGAACCGAATCCGGGCAAGCGCCTCGGCGTTACCAAGCATTTGCAGCGATTCGGAAGTCGGCTCGACATGGGTATCGAACAGGTCGGGACGGAACTGAAGCGGGTTCTTGCTCCGCAGCACGAGGACGACGTGCAAGCGGATATCGCTGAAGATCAGCATCTCGGCCGATCCGAGGGCTTCCGCCTTCGACAGGTCGGTCATCAGATCCTCCTGCTTCGAGAGCTTCTCCTCGGGCAAGTAGACCCAGTACTCGACATGGGTGGGGGCAACCTTGGGCCGGCGGCGGCGAATGACCGTGATGAGGATGTAGCCCAGCAGGAACCCGATAATGAGACCGAACTGAAGCAATCTAGGGCCCTTCCTCGACCAGCCACCGGTTGACCAGCGCCTGCTCTTCAGGGTCTACGAGGAGTGCGTAACAGACCTCGCAGAGTCCCGCGGCGTTCACTCGTCTCCGACGGCAGAGCAGGCACTGGTTGATGCGGCGGGCGGCGCGAACGATGTGCTCTTGGGTCAGCGACCACTTCAACTGGTCCCGGGGGATCCCTTCCGAGTTGAGTCGCTCCACGTGTTCAGGGTACCTGGGAGCGTCTGAGTCGGAGTTGGAGAGGGAGAGTGCCCGTGATGGAATTGAGGGTCATGATGGAATTGATAGGAGAATTCGGAGCCGTCACTTACGCGAAACCGAATTCATCCCATTGGGTCCCTAATCGCTCCGAGTCAATTCCATCAGTTCCATCAGGACCCTCAATTCCATCAAGAAGAAGGGCTCGCATCCATCTGGATACGAGCCCTTTTGAGTGAAGGCGGCTTACCGCTGGCGATTCTCGCGGATGAACGCGGGGATGTCGAGGTCGGACTCTTCGAACACGCTGCTCGTGTCGACGGTCGGGAAGCGACCACTGGTCTTGACCGCTTGGCTGGCCGACGTCGGGGCGGCCTCGGCGGCTTGGGCGATCGACTTCGGCGTCGGGGCTACGTCAGCGGCGGGCTGAGCCTTCGGCGTTTCCGGGCGAAGGTTGTTGTAGGTGGCCTCGGCGACGCGGCGACCTTCCGGGCTGAACGGGTTGAACCCCGTGGCGAGGACGGTGACGCGAACGGTGCCTTCCAGCGAGGGGTCCACGACGGTGCCGAAGAAGATGTTCGCATCCTCGGCGTCGCAAAGCTCTTGGATGTAGGCCATCGCCTCCGTTGCCTCGGTGAGCGTGAGGTCGTCGGAACTGGTCAGGTTGACCAACAGGCCCTTCGCGCCGTGAATCGTCTGCTCCAGCAGCGGCGAGTTCGTCGCGCTCTGAGCGGCCTGGAGCGCGCGCTGATCGCCCACGCCGTAGCCGATGCCCATGAGGGCCGGTCCGGCGTTCTGCATGACGGCGCGGACGTCGGCGAAATCGACGTTGATCTGGCCGGGGATCGTGATGATGTCGGAGATGCCCTGCACGCCTTGGCGGAGGACGTCGTCGGCAACGCGGAACGCTTCGACGAGGGTCGTCTTCCGCTCGACCACGCTCAAGAGCTTGTCGTTCGGGATCGTGATAATCGTGTCGACGCGACCCATCAGCGAGGTGACGCCCTGCTCGGCCATTCGGGAGCGTCGGGGACCTTCGAATGTGAACGGCCGGGTAACGACGGCGACGGTCAGAGCGCCCATCTCGCGAGCGAGATCAGCGACGACGGGAGCGGCACCGGTTCCGGTTCCGCCACCCATGCCGGCGGTGATAAAGACCATGTCGGCCCCTTCGAGCACCTTACGGATTTCGGCCTTGCTTTCTTCGGCGGCCGCCTTTCCGGTCTCGGGGTTACCGCCCGCGCCAAGGCCGCGGGTCAGGTTCGCGCCAAGCTGAACCTTCTTGTTGGCGGGATTGTCGTCGAGCACTTGGATGTCGGTGTTCATCGCGATGAACTCGACTCCAACAATGCCGCTCTCGATCATGCGTCGGACCGCGTTCGATCCTCCGCCGCCAACTCCGATCACCTTGATGACCGCGCTCGAACTGCCAAGGTACTTGTTTTCCACCACTTTGCCGTTGATCCTCAAATTGAATTCTCTAGGGCACGAATATCGCGCCAGCTTCCCTGCGCGTCACGCGCAACCAAAAACGACCCTCAAAAGAGCGCCGTCTGTCGGTTAGGGTAGCACGTTTGCAGAAATCTCTGCACCGTTTCGGGGTGCTCTATCGTCCTCTTTGGCTCTCGGCCTCTTTGGAGCGCACGGACCTGGCCGCGCTTTGAATGTCCGCGAGCCTGCGAGCATCGAATCGGACACGGCGCCACGTCGCCTGAATAAGGCGGAGACACGTCCGCGTAGTCCAAGGTCAACGAAGTTACGCTTTGCCGCTGAGCACAGACCAAAGCGTCCGGATCTTGCCCTTCCAGTCTCCGGTGCCGCCGGCGGGGCCGAGCTCGTCTTCGTAGCATTGGATCGCGAAGCGGGCCATGCCCATCGCGGCAGCGGTTCCCGAGTCGCTGCCGAACTTGGCGGGGATGTGGGGCTCGGCTTGGCGGACACGCAGATGCTTGAGCACCTCGGCGAAGAGCTTGTCGGTGGCTTCGAGTCGGCTGCCACCGCCGGTGACCACCAGGCCACCCGGAAGCATGCCGACGAGGCCGGACTTCTCGATCTGCTGCTTGACCATCACCGCGATCTCGCGCATTCGGCTCTCGACGATCTCGCAGAGCACGCGGCGCTGCAAGGGCCGGGCGACCGATTGGCCGATTTGCATAACGTCGACGGAGTCGTTCTCACTTGCCACTCGCGCAAGGGCCGCGCCGAATTCGATCTTAAGGCGCTCGGCCTCTTCGGGCGAGGTCTTGAGGAGTTTGCTGATGTCGGAGGTGACGTGGCCGCCACCCAAGGGTAGGCAGGCACTCGCGGCAATCGAGCCGTTGGAGAAGATGCCGACGTCGGTGGTGCCGCCGCCGATATCCACGACCACCGCGCCAAGGGTGATCTCTTCCTGGGTCAGCACACCGAGACCGCTCGCAAGGGGCAGGAGAATCATCTGCTCGACGCTGCGACCGGTATTCGAGATCGCCTTCTCGACGTTCTGGATCAACGACTGCTGGCCGGTGACGATGTAGGTGACGGCTTCGAGCTTGCTGCCGCTCATGCCGATCGGCTTCTGGATACCGCGCTGACCGTCGATTACGAACTCTCGCGGGATCGCCTGGATCATCTCCCGATCGGGCGAGATCATCACCTGCCGACTGTGGTTGATAACCTGCAAAACGTCCTCGCGGGTGATCGAGCGAGAGCGCGGGTAAATCGGGACGTAACCCTGGGCGTTGATCCCTTCGACATGCGAGCCGGAGATGCCCACAATGACTTCGTCAATGCTCACGCCGAGGTCGGTCTGCACGCGTCGGACAGCAGTGTCGATGGCACGGGCGGTGTCTTCGAGGTCGGTGACGACGCCACGCTTGACGCCTTTGCACTCGGCAGTGCCGACGGCCTGAACCACCACTTCCCCGTTGTCACCCGCAGTCGCGGCAAGGCAAACGGCTTTGGTTGAGCCTAGGTCTAGAACGGTAACAAGGTCTTTCATCCGGTCGATTCCGCCTGGGTCTGCTGGGCGGTCGCTCGCTGCTGCAAACGACGTCGCTCACGCGCGTCCTGCCATTTTGTCAGGACGATCCGGCGGATGAGGCTGAGATTCGTAAAAATCCTCGCCCCGAGGACAAGTGCGACCGCCAGGAAAAGATCCACGAAGATCTTATCACCCAGCCAGGCCAATGAGAACGCAATCAGGATGTTCGAGATAAAACCGGTCACAAAAACTTCGTTCGTGAACTTCCCTTCCAACCCGCTGCGGAAGCCGCCGAGGATCGTATCGAGGCCGGCGAGGCACGCCACGGCCAAGTACTGACCCGCGATTCCGGTCTGCGGTCCGATAAGGAACATCGCGGCAACCGCGCCGACCACCAAGGCAAAGAAGGGAATAAGGATCATTGCGCATCCTTGGGCACGACGCTAAATTTACGCGTCGTCGATCCTGTATATGCAGGAAGGCGCATCTTGCGGACCGGTTCGATCGTGGCCATCGAAGCATCGGCGGAACGAATCTCGGATAGCACGCCCAGCGGGAGACCGAGGGCACCCGTTAGAGTCTGCGTGTCGCCGATCGCGCGAATCTGGAGGGGCGGAGCCACGCGAATGTTGTCCACCATGATCACGCTGCCGACACAGCGGAAGCTCGTCCCCATGGCGACGCGATGGCCGTTGACGGATATCGCCTCCGCGCCCGCATTCCAAAGTTCATTCACCACGCGCAGAAGATCGAAGTCGTGGATCGCCTGATCCGCACCCATGCCCTGAACGGGCTTAACGCTGTCCTTCAGGGTAACGAGCACGCCCGGACCCTCGACATCGGTGAGGCAGGCAAGGGTCTTGGCTTCCTGAAGCGAATCGTTTAGGACCTTGGAGGACCCACTATTCTTGCCAAGGGCAGTTTCGAGCTTGGTCTTGTCGGCGCGAAGCTTGGAGACTTCCGAACTGATTTGCTCGTAGCGCTCCTGGATGTCGATCGTGCCCATGCCAACGCGGTCCTGCTGGCTGGCACCAGCAAGTTCCATTCGCGGCTTGCGGTTCTCTTTGGTGACCCAGGCGGCGGTCATCATGAATCCGAGCACCATCGAAAGCAGACTGACGGGGATGACCCAACTGTTTCCTGCCATGCGGTTGCTGAATGGATTCATTGATTCGGTTCCTTCTTTCTAGGCTTCGACGACGGGGATTCGGGGACGGAAATGTTGAGCAAAGAGAGCGTTGATAGCAAGTCCGGCTGTCGCGCGATCATCTTTCTCAGTGCTTCTAGTTTCTTGGGAAGCTTGTCATCGGCAACTCCCAACTCAACACTAGCGCCCGATACATTATTTAAGCACACGCCGGATGGGGACGAGGCATCTACAGAAACGTCCTGGCCCGGAAATAGTTTCGAGGCTTCGACACACACTTGCGCAATACGTTCGACGGGCCAGGATCCGAGCATGGTTATCTCATCCGACCAGGTTCCCACTGGCGGAGTCAGGACGGGAACTGGCGGTTTGGGGCCGTGGAGGGTGAACATCACCCCGTCGCTATCGAGCGCGACATTGGCCGGGTTCGATAGGGTGGCGACCGCGGTTCGGTAGGTCATATGGAGCTCTCCACGGCCGAAGAGATTTCTCCTCAAATCGGCGGATCGAACGGCACCCACGGTTAATAACTCAGTCTCGGCGGCTTCGGGTTGAACCGCTAACCAGGGCTTGTCCTGGATAGTTGAGAGCACCTGCTGGATACGATCGCGGTCCCAATCCTGAGCTCCGAAGACTCGGATCTTCACCGCCGAAGTGATCGGACTAAACGCGAGGCCGCATCCGATATTGGCGAGCAAGAGCAACACCAACATCGGGGTGGGATTGAGGCGTCTTCGGCGCTTACGCTTGCGGGACTTTGCGGGCAAGGGCGTCCTCCAACAACCACTGAACGAGCTGGTCGAATTCGATCCCCGCCGTGCGCGCCGAGTTGGGCAGCAACGAGGTCTGGGTCATGCCGGGCAGAGTGTTCACTTCCAGCACGATCGGTTCGGCATTACCTTGCGGGTCACGGACGATCATGTCGGTGCGGGTCGCGCCTCGGCAACCAAGCGCCCGGTGCGCCTTGAGGGCGAGCGCTTGCACTTCTTCGAGCACGTTCTCAGGAAGGCGTGCCGGGATGATCTCTTCGGTCGCGCCGGGCGTGTACTTACTCTCGAAGTCGTAGCGACCCGAGGTCGGTGCGATCTCGACGGGGAGCAGGACACGGTCTCCCAGGACCGGGACCGAGATTTCCATTCCCTTCACCCACTCCTCCACCACGGCTTGAGTGTCGTACTGTAGGGCGTTTCGGATCGCCTCGGCAAGCACTTCCCTCTGCGAAACAAAGGTGAGACCCACCGTCGAGCCCTGCGCATTCGGCTTGACGATCCAGGGACCATCGAGGCCGATCGCCGCATCAGGACGGTCGACCAACACGCCCGCGGGGACACGGATTCCGTCGGCGCTGAGCACCTGCTTGGTGCGCGCCTTATCCATCGCGATGGCGCTCGTCTGGACATCGGAACCGGTGTACGGGATGTGCAGGAGCTCGAACAATCCTTGGGTCGCGCCATCCTCGCCCCGCGAGCCGTGGACAGCGAGAAAGACCACGTCGGGCCGGTTGGAGCCGGCGAACTGACTGAGGTCTCCCGACTTCAGCAGTAACTCGCTAATGTCCACCAAGCGTGCATCGTGGCCGAGGTTCTTGAGGGCGGTCAAGACCTCGCGTCCGGTGAGGAGCGAGACTTCCCGCTCGGCACTGTCTCCGCCGAAAATCACCGCGACCTTGTAGGTGGGCTTGGCGACCGCGTGGGAAGCGATTCGATTGAGTTCGCCGATCAACGCGGGTGCGAATTCCGCGATGTTCCCTGCCCCCATACCCACTATGACGTCGCCGGGGCGGGCGAATGACGCAACTTCTCTTGCCAAAAGATGGCGACTGGGGATGTATTGCACCGGGACCGTCACCAGCTCGGCGATCCGGGCCGAACTGACGCCAGGAATCGGTTCCTCGCGGGCGGGGTAGATGTCGGTGATGACGACTTCATCGGCCACGCTCAGCGCATCGGCGAACTCCTTGATCAGGTTCTGCGTGCGGGAGTAAAGGTGCGGCTGATAGACGACGATCAGGCGCTGATCGCAATAGCGCTGCCGAAGCGCGTAGAGGCTGGCCTGAATTTCCGTCGGGTGATGGGCATAGTCGTCGATGACGGTGATCGGCCCCTTTTGGAGAACCTGGAGCCGTCGCTCAGCTCCTCCGAATTTGGAGATTCCCAGCGCCGCCTGTTCGGAATCCGCTCCCGCGAGCATGGCCGCCATGACGGCTCCGGCCGCGTTCAGCTTGTTGTGCCCGCCCGGAAGCGCGAGTTCCTCGTCGATCGATGGCATCGTCTTGTCGCTCGGGACCGGCCGCTGCATGATGTTGAACGACTGGCGCATCCAGCCTTCGGAGAGACCGTACGGGATCGCGCGGACCGAGCAGAGTTCCGCCACTTCGCTCGCGCCCCGGTCCTCGGTGCAGTAGACCAGCCAGCCGTCCTCGGGGATCTTGTCCACGAAGCGAACCACGCTATCTCGAAGAGATTCATAGTTGCCATGGAAGTCGACATGGTCAAGCTCTAAGTTGGTCAGGACGACGATCGTGGGCTCGATATCGTGAAAAGAATCGTACGCCTCGCATGCCTCGACGACCGCCCAGGGCCCATCGCCCTCGACGACCGGGCCTTTGAATTGGGGAACGCTCGCTCCAACGACGATGAGTGGGTCGAGACCGGCGGCCTGAAGGCCCGCGCCGATCATGCCGGTCGTGGTGGTTTTGCCATGGGTTCCGGTGACCGCGATAACCTTCTTATCTCGAAGTAACCAGCCTAGAGCTTGGGAACGGCGAACAATGGGGGCGCTGATCTCGCGAGCTTTGGCGACCTCGGGAGACTGGGCGAGGTCGATCGCGTCGGTGAGCACCAGGGCCATTCCCTTTTCGATGCCCGAGCTGCTATGTCCGATCCGGACGCTGATACCCTCACCGGTGAGTCGGTCCGTTTCAGGCGAGACCGTCGAATCCGAGCCTTGAACCTTGAAGCCGCGGTGGTTGAGCATCCGCGCCAAGGCACTCATCCCTGCTCCCCCGACACCCACGAGGAAGAAACTCGAAATCCCGTCCAACGCGTCGGTTGGGGCAAAGGCGGTCTGGATCTCGTCGGGCTTTCTCATTTGAAGGATGGTATGTGGGTTGAGGTATTGGAAAAGCTAGAATTGCTTTACGATTTACGATTTACCGAGTTGCTGACTAGTTCGTAGATTCGCTCGACGGCGTCGGGAGCGTCCCACTTCTTGAGAGCTTCCTGGGCTTGCTCCCGACCTTCGATGAGCCAGCCTTGGATGGCTTCCCTTAACCGGTCGGGGGTTGCCGTTGATTGCTCGACGATTCGGGCCGCGCCCATCTGTTCGAACTCCCTTGCATTATGAAGCTGATGGTCGTCGGCGGATGACGGAAGCGGGACTAAAACGCTGGGGATTCGGAAGCAGGCGAATTCCGCAAGGGTGCCGCCGCTACGCGCCACCACAACCGAAGCCCGGGAATAGCCATCCAACAGTTCTTTCTCCTCCAAGTACGGGACTACGGTGTATCCCGTCGGCAATCTTCCCGACCTGACCGCGTCGTAGTTCTTTGGCCCGGTCGCGTGGAGGAACTCTCGCCCGTTCAGCCCCGCTGCCGCCTTGGGCAGGGCCCCATTGAGGAACGCTGACCCCTGAGATCCACCTACCACCATCACCAACCCATCCGGGGACAAGCCTGCGGCTGCTGCATCCCGCAGGGACTTCCGAATCGGCATCCCGGTTCGCGTGACCGTAACCTCAGCAACCCTCTCGGCGGTCTGGTGAAACACGCTAGCAAACGCTGCCGCCCGGGGCGCGAACATGCGGTGGGTCCTGCCCGGGACCGAGTTCGCCTCGAAAATCACGTACGGGATCTTTAGCGACCGGGCTGCGCTCAGCACGGGGGCCGCGGAATAGCCGCCGGTTGAGAAGACCGCGTCTGGTTTCGTCGACCGGAGCAACGCCTTGGCGACGCCCACCGCCTTAAGGAGGATCAGTCCCGACTTCCAACCTCGAGGCGTCCTCAGTGAATAAAGCGGCTCAGCTCGAAATCCGTGGAATGGGATGCCCATCCGCTCGCTTGCGCCGCCTTCCTGACCGCGTAACGAGCCGAGGTAGACGAGTTCGTCCCCTTGTTCGCGAGCGTAACGGGCGACTTCAAGCGCGGGATAGACGTGCCCGCCTGTCCCGCCCCCCGTGACTGCCAGCCGCATCTTGCGCCTCCTCGACCTCGGTCGAAATCAGAGCCAGTTCCGGTCGCATCGCGGTCTGACAGACGCCGAACGCGATCCACAAAGCAAGCAGGCTCGAACCACCCGAACTGATGAATGGCAGCGGGATGCCGATCGCGGGCAGGGCGGCGTTGGCCATCATGATGTTGACCGTCGCCTGCAGGCCGATCCAGGTCGCCGTGCCGATTAAGATCAGCCTCCCAAACTCGGTCGCCGCCCGCGCCGCGTTGTAGAGCAACCTCCAGACAATCGCCGCGAGCAAGCCAAGCACCAGCGCCATGCCGACCAGGCCGGTCTCTTCTGCGATGGTGGAGCTGATGAAGTCGGTAGTCGCGGCCGGCATCACATGCTTGGCTCGCCCTGCACCGAATCCCACTCCGAACCAGCCGCCGCTCGCCATGCCGTATTCGGACTGGACGGTCTGGTACGCGGTGTCGTCGATGTTCTCCGCGGTCCACCGCGATTGGTGGTTCTGAATCCGCTCCAATCGGTAAGGTTCGGCCTTGATCATGTACATGACGCCGAGCGCGCCGATGATCACCGCGGCGATCATGGACTTGTTGCTGACTCGGCCGACGAACATGAGGGTGAAGGCGGTGACGGCGACGACCGCGGCGGTGCCGAGGTCGGGCTCCTTCTCGATCAGGTAGATCGCGAGGAGGACGCCGAAGGCGGGAAGCATTCTGAGTAGCTTCGGAACGGCAACCTTGTCCATCCACACGTACCAAGGCGGATCGCGCTTGATCTTGACCGACCAGTCGGGCCGATCGGCGAACACGCCGGCAAGATAGAGAACGGTCGCAAACTTGGCGAATTCGGCGGGCTGAAGGCCGATCGGTCCAAGGGGGAGCCAGCGCTTCGCACCGTTCATTTCGGTGCCGATGAAGCGCACCGCGATGAGGAGCAGCACGCATCCGGCCCAGATAATCGGGGCCCACTTGCGCCAGACCTTGGGTTTGACGCTCGCCGACATGACGCCGGCAATGATCGCCAGCGGGAGATAGATGACCTGCTGGAGGAACTCGCGGGGAATCATTCCCTTCCCCGATCCGATGGCGCGGGCGTATCCGGCGTCGAAGATGAAGACAAGGCCGACGAAGGTCGCCGCCAGGATCAGGCCGAATAACAGGGGGTCCTGTAGTTTTAATCGTCGCGTCATCGATCTAGCCACTCCTTGGCAATCTGCTTAAAGACGTCTCCGCGGTGCCGAAAGTCTTCGAATTGGTCGCTGCTTGCACAACCAGGGCTGAGCATGATCACCTCACCGGGCTGCGCTTCCTGCGCGGCGGCGGCAAAGGCCTCCTGCATCGTTTCGAACTGCGGAAAAGACCTGTTAAGTTTACGCGCGATTTCCTCTCGATCGCGACCGAAAAGATAGGCTTTATTGGCAGAATCTTCAAAAAGGGGAGCAAGGGGGGCGAAGTCGAGGTTCTTGTTCACCCCCCCCAACAGCACGTGCTTTCGTGGGGCATGCACCGAAGTCACCGAAGCAAGAACCGCCGCGGGATTTGTACACATCGAATTGTTAATGATTTCGATGCCATCTCTTGTCCCGACTGCTTCCATGCGATGCTTTACGCCCTTGAACTTGCTCAAAACGTCGAGCACCTTGGCCGGGCAGGTTTGGGCGGGTCCACATTCCCGCCAGGCGAGGTACGCGCTGGCCAGTAACCCTGCCATCGCGGCGTTGGTAAAGTAGTGGTCGCCGACGAGTTGGAAGGCTGATCGCGATAAGGATCTGTCCAGGATTCGCAGGACATCCTCGGTTACTTCGGCGTCGCCGCCTGGGCCGAAGCGGAGGCGATGAGGAGCGGCGTCCCAGTCGGTAGAAAGGACTTGCCAGGTGGCCCGATCGAGAATGCGCTTCTTGGTCTCGGCGTAATCGTCGGCGTTGTCGTAACGATCGAGATGGTCGGTCCCAATGTTTGTGATCCCCGCCACTACCGGGGCGAAGTCCTTCACCCACTCCAATTGGAAGCTAGAGATCTCGGCGACGAGAACTTGGTCTTCTCTTGCGCACATGGCGGCCTCCGTGAGGGTCATCTCGGGGTAGTCGGAGCCAAAAATGTTTCCGCACAGGATAGGGTTTTCGCCGCACGCCTGCAGGGCAAGGTAGGTCATCACCGTCGTCGTGGTCTTGCCATTGGTGCCGGTTATCGCGACGATCGGGGCTTTGGCGATGCGGAAGGCGAACTCAGGTTCGCCAATGACCTCAATGCCCTGGTCAACGGCTTGTTTGAGGATCGGGCTGCGCTTGTCGACGGCGGGGTTAACGACGAGGATGTCCGTGGCACGGGCGTCCCGCCCGTTTCCCGCGAGTGCAGGGTCCCCAACAAGTTGGAACGAACCCGTCCAGCCCAGAACAACCTCGATTCCTTCCCCTTCTGCCTCGGTCAGAACGTCGGGCTTGAGGATTTGCTCGCGCGTCGAGCGGTCATAGACCGTCGGGATCGCGCCATGCGCAATCGCGGCCCGGGCAACGGCAAGTCCGGATCGGCCAAGCCCCAGAATCGCGATCCGTTTACCGGACAGCATTTTGCTCGAAGGGTGCGACGCCCAGGACACCTGTAACCTGCGGCCTCATTGCGATGGCCGTTGAAACGGCGGCGGCGATGCAGACGATCTGGACGATCGCGAAGACGAAGACGACGCGCGTTTCCTTCCAACCCGCTTTCTCAAAGGCGTGATGGATCGGGGTGTAGGGAAACAGCTTCTTTTTGAACACCTTCACCCAAAAGATCTGCATGGGGGGCGGAACGAGTTCGGCGATCATCACTAAGCTGAGGATCAAGAGTGGAACGACGGTTTGTGCACTCCAGATGAACGTGTTTGGCACCACGAATCTATCCTCAACGAGGTTGGGGTGAAACACGGCCGCTGCAGGGTTCAAGAGGAGGCTCAGAACTACCACTCCCATCAACGCGCCAATCGGCAATGAGCCCACATCACCCATAAATAACTTCGCGGGAGGGGCGTTCAGAAACAGAAATGGGAGCGTCGCGCCAATAACGATCAAGCTCGGACTCACGTCGCGAAAACCGTATACGCCGCCAAGTGCCGCCAAGCCGCAAAAGATGAGGATCGCCAGCGACCCCGACAACCCATCGAGGCCATCGGAAAAATTGTAAGCGTTTGAGAAGAACAGGATGACGAACACCGCAACTCCGGCATCCAAGCTCAATAGCGGTACGCCAACGGCGTAAATGCCAAGCACGCTGGCTACCAACTCCATCAAAATTTTCTGCTTCCAGCCCAGGCCGCGCTTGCCTTTGAAGAGCCTGGGGACGACGAAATCGTCGATAAACCCGATCAAAGCAAAGGCGACAACCAGGCCCAGGGTCGCAAAAGCGGGAGTGGAATTGTTTCCGGTGGGAAAGCATCGGACAAACAGGCCGACGATGACCCCAACGAGGACGATGATTCCGCCCATCGTGGGCGTCCCCTGCTTCACTTGATGGCCCTCGGGAGCGTACTGACTCACTGTCTGGCGCGACTTCAACGCGATGAGGAGCCTATAGACCGGGTATGCGGCGACCGCCGATGCGGGGAATGCCACCCAGAAAAAGGACAGGGCTTGCTCATAGTCAGTGTTGATCAGCAAACTCTAAACTTCCTCCAGGGGTTCAAGTGCGCGCTCGAGTTCGAGCGAGCGGCTTCCTTTGATCAAGACGGTGTCGGTGGGGTGGAGTGCTTCAAGGAAGTCGGTGATCTCGTCCAGGCTTTGCGCGATCCCAACTTGGTCCTCGCGCATTCCGCCTTCGAGCGCGGCCTCGCGCATCCAGTTCGCGGTGGCTCCGTAGAGGAGGATGTGGTCAAGTCTGAGCCTCGCGGCGGCAGTACCGACGAGCCGATGACCTTTCTCACTCTCGCTCCCAAGCTCGCGCATCTCGCCGAGGACAACCATGCGGCGTCCGGTGGTCGGGATCTCGGCGAGGGCTTCGAGGGCGGGGAGGACGCTATTGGGTGCCGCGTTGTAAGTGTCGAGCACGACCGTCGCGCCGTTGATCGAGCGGACTTCCATCCGCATCGGCGGAAGCTTCGCGTCTTTCAGTGCGCTTGCGGCTCGGTCAAGCGGAACTCCCGCGAGCACGGCAGCGAGAATCGCCGCCGCGGCATTGAGGGCGATATGCCGCCCCACGGCAGGCAGTTCCGCTCGCCATTGCCGGAGCGCCGACACTCCTGTCGGCAAAGCGTTGGAGATAGCCGGGTTCTGAGGACCTGGGGTCGGTCGGCTCGCAAGCTCGCTCAGAATGACGTTTTGGTCGAGGGTTCCCACAACCTCGCACGACCACCACGACTTGGCGCGGTAGTCGGTGATCCGACAGGTCGCGCTTTCGCCCCAGCCGAAAGTGAACACCGGCCCCTTGGCGAGTGCTTTAAGGGTCGAGAGGAAATCGTCTTCTTGCCAGAGCACCACGGGCGCCCCATTCGGAAGGGCTTGCAGAAGCTCGCCCTTCGCCTGAGCGATCCCTTCGCGGGATCCGACGAGCTCGGCGTGCGACCAGCCGACGTTGGTGATCAGCCCGATCGTGGGCATCGAGATCTTGGCGAGATGGGCGATCTGGCCGAATCCGCGCATCCCCATCTCGACCACGACGGCCTTGTGCTCCGGGGTGAGTTCGGTCCAGAGCAGGGGCGAAGTGAACTCGGTGTTCCGGTTCCCTTCCGCCTTCAGCACCGGACCGAGTGGGGAGAGGGCGGCGACGGCGAACTCCTTGGTCGTGGTCTTCCCCGCACTTCCGGTGATGCCGAGGACGGGGCCACTGAATTGAGCGCGGAAGTATAGGCCGAGTCGGGCGAGGGCTTCGACGACGTTTTGGACTCGGATGTGGGGGCCGGGGACTTCCCTCTCCGCCAGCGTGGCGACGGCACCGGCGGCGATTGCCTTGGCGGCAAAATCATGGCCGTCGACGTTCTCGCCTTTGATCGCGATGAAGAGGTCTCCGGGTTGCACTTGGCGGTTGTCGAGGGCGAAGCCGCTGACTTTGTGATATTGGGTCTCGCCGGGTTCGCTCTCAAATTCACGCGTGACGAGGGTGCCGTTCACCCTTCCCGCGAGGTCGCGGATCGAGATCGGCGTCACCGGCTGATACCTCCACTGAACGAATCGGCAGCAGTTGGACACCCTCCCAACCCTCCCTCAAGCGAGGGCTCTTTGGGCTTTCGACTCATGGCAAGCTGCGCCCCGAAATCGTCGGCTCCGCCGACCGCTAAAGCGCGGGCGAGCTCGCGCACTCCCAAGACGCAGGTTGGAAAACCTGCGCAACTACTTGGGATCACTTTCTGGCCGCCAGACCGGCGCGGGCCATTTCTCGGTCGTCCATCGGGTACTTGGTTCTGCCGATGATCTGGTAGTTCTCGTGCCCCTTGCCCGCGATCACGACGACGTCGCCAGGTTGGGCGATCTGGATCGCGTGGGCAATCGCCTCGCGGCGATCGATGATATCGACTGACTCCCTCCCCGCGACGATGCCCGTCAGGACCTCGTCGAGGATTGCCTGGGGGTCTTCGGTGCGGGGGTTGTCGCTCGTCACGACGGTGACGTCGCTGCGCTCGCTCGCGGCCTTGGCCATCTTAGGACGCTTGGTCCGGTCCCGATCGCCGCCGCAACCGAAGACGGTGATGATTCTGCCCTTTGTCAGCGGGCGAACCGCGTCGAGGAGCTTTTCGACGGCGTCGGGGGTGTGGGCGTAGTCGACCAGGATGCCGATCCCGGCATCGTTGGGGACGGCTTCGAAACGACCGGGAACCGGTCGAACAGCGCTAAGCGCCCGAGCAAGTCCAACGGGATCAACAAGCCCAAGGGTCATAGCGCCAGAGACGGCGGATGCTACATTCTCGGCGTTGTACTGACCTCCCAGGTGGACGAGAGGGACGATATCGTCGTTCAGTTGGCCCTTCCATGCTGGTGCGGCGACAACCAGATGCATTGAATCGATCGTCACGGTCATCGCGTTGACGTGCAAATCGTAGATGTCGTTAGAATTCAGCCCAAACGCGAAGAGCGTAGGATGCATACGCTTCCAGTGACGCCCAACGGGATCGTCGACGTTGACTGCTCCCACGAAATGTTTCCCAGACTGCTTCGGTAACTCAGTGAAGAGCCGAAGTTTCGCCGCCTCGTAGGCCTCCATCGAGCCGTGGAAGTCCAGGTGATCTTGGGTCAGGTTCGTGAACACCGCAGCGTCGAACTCGATGCCGTCCACTCGCCGCTCCGCGAGCGCGTGCGACGAGACCTCAATCGCCATCGCCTCGACCCCCTTGTCCCGCGCCTCCGCCAACAACTCATTCAACTCGATGCAAAACGGCGTCGTATTTGAGAGCTCCCGCTCCTCACCCGGAATCTGAAATCCAAGCGTCCCCAGATATCCCGCCTTAACCCCGAGGGCCACGAGCATGTCGCGGATCAGCCAAGCCGTCGTGGTCTTGCCGTTCGTCCCGGTCACGCCGATGATCTTCATCGAGGCGCTTGGGTTACCGAACGCGATCTTGGCGAGACGCCAAACCCCTTCGTAGAAATCGGTGACCAGAATTGCGGCCAACCCCGACGCAACCGCCGCCTCGAACCCTTCCTCGGAGTGCGTCAAGACCGCCGTCGCCCCGAGCGCCTGTGCGGCGGGGATGAAGCTATGCGCGTCCGAGTTCTTGCTGGGCATCGCGGTAAACAGCGAACCCGCCTTCGCCTTGCGAGAGTCCATCACCATGCCGGTGATCTCGGCGTCGCCGTGCATTCGGTCCGGCGTGACGCCGGACCGGGAAACCAGTTCGGACAGAAGCATCAATCCCTATTGTCCCGATCCTGAGCGGGAACGGGGTGCCGACCGCGACCGCGGGTCGAGGACGGGCGGTTATCCGGGGGGCCGTCGTTCGCTTCGACAACCGGGCGGCGCGTATGTACCTTGTGAGCCTTGGTCGCCCTTGTGGCTTTGCGGGGCTGAGTGAGCTGGCGCGGCTTGACCTCGTCGGCAGGATAAGTCCTATGTGACTTATTGGACTTATGAGTTTTGTCAGACTCATAAGCCTTGTCTGACTTCGTGGTCTTGTCTGAGTTGGGAACCATTGCCCCCGGCTTCGTCGGGAGGACCTCGGCGGCCGGCTTGGTCGCCGCCTTCAGGTCGGCGGGTGAGATCGGCTCCGTCGGGGCAATGCCGAGGCGGCGGATCGTTGCCCGGGCCATGATTCCGAACACCGGTCCCGCCACATCGGCACCATAGTATTTGCCACCGGTCGGATTCTCGACCATCACCAAAATCATCACCTTCGGGTTCGGCGCAGGCACGAAGCCCACGAAGTTGGCGACATAGCCCGACTTGCCCTTCCCAATGCGCTGCGCGGTTCCCGTCTTGCCCGCCATCCGATAACCCGGAATTCGCAAAGTCTTGCCTGTGCCAATATCCGTCTGGATAACCGCTTCCATGCACCCCATGACTTCGCTCGCCGTCTCAGCCTTGATCATCTGACCCTTTGAGACCGGCGGCCGAGCCTCGTTTCCCACTCGGCGGATGAGACGCGGCTCCATCCGGACGCCGCCGTTGCCGATCATCGCAAACGCGCTGGCAAGACGAACCGGGGTCACGTTGATCGCCTGGCCGAAGCCGAGGTTTGCAAGCTGCAGTTGCTCGGCAGGATCGTTTCGTGAAAACCATCCTTCCTTTTCGTTGGGCAACCCAATGTTGGGCTGGCTCAGCACGTCGAGTTGATCAAGATACTTGAAGTATTCGGTCCGGCCGATGCGCAGAGCCCACGAAGCCGCCGACACATTGCAACTCTCAGCAATCACCTTGGTGATATCGACGTCATGGTGCGCTCCGTGCGAGCAGTGAATGACCTTCTTCCCGACCGTGAATTGGCCGGCGCAATACCCCTTCCAGTGGGTATCGATCGCTCCCATGTCGAGCGCCTTGGCGAGGGTCAAAGTCTTAAACATCGAACCCGGCTCAAGGCGGGACATCGTGTTCGGATTGAAGTCAGAGACGACCGTGCTCGCGTCTGTTCCCTTCCCGGTCGGGTCGAAGCTGGGCCAGTTGGCCATCGCGAGCAGGTCGCCGGTGTGGGGGTCGTAAACGATCACCACGCCACGCTCGGCATGGTTGGACTCGACCGCCTGCTTGATCGACGCGGTTGCCAGAGTTTGTAACTCGCTATCGATCGTCAACTCGACGTCCTTGCCGTTGGTCTTAGGAACCGAATCCTTGGTCAGCCGCATGGGGAGGAACGCGCCGCCCCGGTCGACAAGACCCGTCGTGTGGCCGTCTTTGCCGCTCAGTAGGCTATTGAACGATTTCTCCAGACCAAGCTTCGAGGTCCTGCTCGAAATCCCAACGATGCACGAAGCTGCCGGGCCGAGCGGATAGGTCCGCTGGCCGGAGGGGGAAATGGAAACTCCGTTCGCGCGCCAGCGATTCTTGACTGCCTGCACCGCCTTCTGCTGGGCGGGCGTCATCGGCTGAGACCAGGTGCGTGATACCACGCCGGTCGCCGCGAGTTGGCTGAATTCAGAAGCAGGAATTCCGGTGGCCGCACTCAAGTCGACGAAGAAGCCGTCGCTCTCAGGAACCTCATCAAACTGTACGACGAGCGAGTACGTGTCGTCGTCCTCGGCCATCGCCTTTCCGTCGGCGCTGAGAATGCTCCCGCGCTTGGCGACTTCCTTGCGCTCCATCGTGAAGCGGTGGGTTGCCTCAGCCTTGTCGAGCGTGGCCCGGCGATCCACGACCTGGAGGCGCGCCTGAGTGATGAGGGCGAACGCGAATAGCGTGGCGAGCCCCCAGCGGAAGACGACAAGGCGATCAATGCGTGGTTTTTTGCGCGGCATCTCCCTTCTCCTTCGAAGACGAGGCAGCCGCCCAATCCGGCGCGACAAATCCGTTTACGGCCGCCCACTTCTCAATCACCGTGGCGTCGTTGGCTCGCCGAATCTCAAGTTTGAGCGGGTCTAGCGCATTGAGGGCAGCGCGAGTTCGCTCGCTGGAACGAATCGACTCTCGACGTGCCTTCTCAACCAGCACTTGGCCGGCGAGGGCACTCGCGAAATACGTTAGAGCAACCAGAAACATAAATGACAAACCACGAACGCAAAGTACGGTCCCGAAGTTCGTGCGACTACGTTCAACTACCCTCGGACGACGGCGAACAGGCTGTCGAGTTTGCGGCAGGGATCGCTCGACCGGTTCGGTTCGAGGTCGGTAGTTGGGTCTAACTGCGGGTATTGCGCTCATCTTGAGGGGTCCTTGCCTGGCCCTCCTAGCCAGGCGGCGAACTTATCCAGTTCGTCTTCGCAGCGCGCGGAGCTTGGCGCTTCGGCTGCGGGGGTTGGTTGAGATTTCCTCCGCTGAAGGGATCAGCGGCTTTCGATACACGTCTTCAAATTCGTCTTCTTCAGCGAGCTCACGGAAGGTGTGTTTCACGATCCGATCTTCGCCGCTGTGATAACTCAGCACTGCGAGCACGCCGCCCGGCTGCAGCATCGACGCCGCATCCACGAGGGCGGTATCCAAATTCTCTAGCTCGCCGTTGATGGCGATGCGGAGCGCCTGGAAGGTGCGGGTGGCGGGATGAATCCGCTTCTCCCGCGCCGCAACCGGGATCGCGGCCAGCACGCACTCGACCAGATCCTTAGTCGTGCGCAGAGGCTCGATCTTTCGTCGCTCTAGAATCTTCTGCGCAATTCGGCGCGCCCATTTTTCATCGCCGTAAAGCGCGAGGACCTTCTCGATCTCGTGGGGAGACACGCGGTTCAGGAACGAAGCCACGCTTTCGCCAGAACTTCGATCCATTCGCATATCGAGCGGTCCGTCCTGCTGGAAGCTGATCCCGCGGTCGGCATCTTCGATCTGCGCGCTGTTCAATCCCAGATCCATCAGAATCGCCGAAGCGAACAGACCGAGCGAGGTGAGCTGGGTCTTGATGTTTCGGAAATCGTCGTGGACCAGATAAAGATTCACGCCCTCGGGATTGCCGAGGCGTTCGCGAGCCTGAGCCAACATCTCCTGATCCCAGTCAAATCCCACAACGGTGCCACCCGGAGTCACCGCGTTTACAAACTGCGAAGAATGACCACCGAGACCGAGCGTTCCATCGACTACCACGGAGCCCGCGTGCAGATTTAGCACATGTAGAACTTCGTCTAGCATAACGGGGTCGTGCTTAGCCACGATCCACCCCGCGCTTCTTTCCGCAATCACTTGGCCACCATTCGGTCATAGGCTTTCTCGATAGACTCGCGTCGTTGCTGACCATAGTTATCCGGGAACTGCTGGAATATCTCCCACTCTTGCATCGACCAAATCTCGAGTCTCGTACCGCATCCAATTAGTAGAACTTTGTCTTTTAGTTTCGCCATCTCACGCAGTTTCTGCGGGACGACGACGCGGCCCTGTCCGTCAAACTTGAGCTCGTCTTCCGCCGATCCGAGAACCATGCGACTGTACTGCTGCGCACCCGGGTTCAAGGGATCGAAGGATCCGATGCGAGCGACCTTGTCATCCCACACCGCCTGCGGATAAGCCTCCAGACAACCTACGGGGCCCATTGCGATCGCGAAGGTCTCACCGAGGCGCTCGCGCTTCTTCTTGGAGACCAGGATGCGCCCCTTGTCATCGATGGTGGCTTCATCCGTGCCGAGCAATGGTTTGGGAGTCGCTCCCGTTTCTTCCACCCCCAGCATCTTGCGTTTCCTCAATCCAAAGTTGTGGCGAGCGACTTTTGCATCCGTGCTAAGTCGCTCACCGAATCAGGTAGAGCACCCCGCCCCGCCCGGGAACGAAAAGAATCGTCCTGTCTCTTTCCGTTCACTTGTAGGGATTATAGTGGGACTAACCATCCATTGCAACTCCTAAAATGGGAAAAGTGTGGGAATTCGCAATTTTTTGTTAGATTGATTCATTAAACGTAGAAGAGGGTCTACATGAATTTGGAGTTATCCACCGACGCGGGGTATCTGAATTGTTTCCAGTGTGTGAAATCTGTGATCCGTGAGTTTCAAGGGAAGTGTCGCTGAGCGTCAGACACCAGAAATCTCAAATCTCAGAGGCCCTTTGCAAAGCTCGGGTTGGGGCTGACGGCTTTGATCTCTGACCGTCTGACACCACTGGATCGGAACGACGACCAATGGCGGGTAGAGGCTTTCGCTGAGGTCGGGATATGTAGCGGGCCCCGCCCACCCCAGAGAGACTTCGCCTTCTCTGGACAAGACGCACAAACCATTCATTTGTGAGGGAGGAGGCCGTTTCTGGCCTTTGCGATCGATGTCAAACCTGGGTGAGGTTCTAGCCTCGGCACCTTTAGTGGGCGACACCCTCAACTACCTGGCCTCAGAGGGCACAGGCATCGGTTTCCGAATTTGCCGTGACCTCAACGAATGATGATCCTCGTCGCAACCAGTTGACAAAAACCGATCCCAAGCACGCATAGACGTGACGGGAAGAAATCAGAACTCAGACTCCAACTCCCCCTCGAACTCCCACTCTCCCAGATTCCCAACGTGGGTAAAGCAGTGAGTGAGTGCAAACAGGAAAACCCGCCCTGGCTGACATCGTCGGTCCGACCGGAGTTCGGCTCCCTCCCGCGCACAGGGCTCTTGTCATCGGCGCAGAACCTGTCGGGTAGGAGTGGGCTAGAGTCAGAGGAAACTTCGAGGCTTTGAAATTGGCAAAGACCTCCTCAAATCTCAAATCCCATCGCTGATCACAATTCCCGAAGCAAAAGAAAAGGAGCCCGGCCGAAATCGGCCCGGGCTCGGAATGATGCGGGTTCGGAACGGACTTACTCCTCCGAGCGTTTGAGTCGCTCGGCGAGGAGGCCAACGGCGCCGAGTAAGGCGGCCGCTGCGAATGCGTAGACTGCTATGTTGTAGATCATCTCTCTCCCTTTCTCGCAGCAACATTGCTGCCGATAGAAGTGAGATTGGTTGGTCCGCCTGTGTCCATCCCGCAATCGTTGCTAGGATGCTGCAATATCCGGTTTCATTGCCGTCAGCAGGTCTACCGTCAGCAGCCTTACCGGGGTTTTGAACCTGATTCGCCCTCGCGCTACAATAGAGAGATGCAATCCCAGTTCCTCGATGCCTTAAGCGACCGCGTTTTGATCTGGGATGGCGCGATGGGAACTCAGCTCCAGGCGGCTTCCCTGACTCCAACTGATTTCGTCCTTGATCCGTCCGCCGCATATGGTCCGGTCGCGACCGCCGCGGCCCAACGCCTCGCCGGTAAGAACCTGGATGGCTGCAACGAGCTCTTGGTCCTAACCCGACCGCAAGTCGTCGAGAAGATCCACTCGGCTTACTTTGAAGCCGGCTCGGACATCGTCGAGACCAACACCTTCGGCACCACCGGCATCGTGCTCGCCGAGTACGAGATTTCCGAGCTGGTCTACGAACTTTCTCTCGCGGCGGCCCAGGTCGCGCGCCGCGCTGCGGACAAACACTCGACCACCGCCAAGCCTCGATTCGTGGCGGGTGCTCTCGGACCAGGCACGAAGCTGATCTCTCTCGGGCAGGCGACTTGGGAAGAGCTAGAAGGCACTTACGCTGACGGCTTCCGCGGCCTCCTCGAAGGCGGCGTCGACGCGTTGCTTCTGGAAACCTTGCAGGATCTGCTCATGGTCAAGGCGGGAGTCGTCGCCGCGGAGCGGGCGATGGCCGAAACCGGTCGTCAGGTCCCCCTCATCGTGCAAGTAACGATGGAGCAGACCGGGACGATGTTGCTCGGCTCGGAGCTCGGAGCCGCGGTCAACATGCTCGAGTGCTTCCCCATCGTCAAGGCGATCGGGATGAACTGCGCCACCGGCCCGACCGAGATGCTCTCGCACATCCGCTACCTCGGTCAAAACTCCACCCGACCTCTCTCCGTGCAGCCGAACGCCGGCTTGCCGGTTATGGAGCGCGGACAGGCGCTCTATAAGCTCACCCCTGATGAGTTGGCTCAGGCGCACGACACGTTTGTCACCGACCACGGAGTGGCCCTGGCAGGCGGTTGCTGCGGCACGACCCCCGCACATATCCGCGCGGCTGCCGAGAGAGTTGGCGGACGCTCTCACGGGAGTAACGCCCACTGGCAGCAGGTTCGTAAGCTCTTCCCCGGCTTCGACTTCGAGATGAAGACCGACGAGCAGGCATCGGGCCTCAAGTTAGTCGGCTGCTCCAGTCTATATGGGTTCCAACCGTACGTCCAAGATTCAAGCTTCCTGATCGTCGGCGAGAAGACGAACGCGAACGGCTCGCGCGCGTTCCGAGACATGCTCGCCAACGAGAATTGGGAGGGGTTGACCGAGTTGGCTCGGGAGCTCGAAGGCGAGGGCTCGCACATCCTTGACGTGTGCACCGCGTATGTCGGACGCGACGAGCGGCGCGACATGACCACCCTGCTCTCTTATTACAACAAGAGCATCACGGTGCCCCTGATGATAGACTCCACCGAGGTTCCGGTCGTCGAAGCCGCCTTGCAGTGCTTGGCGGGCAAGCCGATCATCAACTCCATCAACTTCGAAGATGGCGAGGAGCGAACGCAGAAGATCCTCAAGCTCTGCCGCAAGTACGGGGCCGGGGTGGTCGCCCTCACGATCGACGAGAAGGGGATGGCCAAGACGGCTGAAGAGAAGGTCGCGGTGGCGGAGCGATTGCTCGCCCGTGCCCGCGAGGCGGGTCTGCCTGACCACGATCTGTTCATCGACTGCCTTACATTCACGCTCGGGTCGGGCGACGAGGAGTTCCGAGCGTCGGCGATCGCAACGATCGAAGCGATCGAGGAGCTCAAGAAGCGCCACCCACGAGCGAACACGATCCTCGGCGTCTCAAATGTCAGCTTCGGACTGAAGCCAGCGTTGCGACAAATTCTGAACTCGGCGTTCCTCCACTACGCGCTTGAGGTCGGCCTGACCAGCGCGATCGTGCACTTCAGCAAGATCCAGCCGGAGAATCGAATCCAGCCGGACGTCTGGAAGATCGCCTCGGACCTCGTGTTCGACCGACGAGAATACGCAACGGCTGGATAGGAGTTCCCCTCCTCTTGCGGCGATGATTGTGCGCCGGAAGAGGAGGGGTCAGGGGGTGGAGATTCCGGGAACGTGAAATTGCCTGCTTCGGTCCGCGGAGCGCAATCCGGGGAGAGGGGCGGCACGGTCTGCTCGGGCGCTGAACCTTGAATCTCCTCAGACGGTCGCTGTTGCATTGACCAGGGACATTGCAAACCCGAGCAGACCGTGCCACCCCTGCCAAAGCTCCCGGAACCTCCATCCCCTACCCCTTCCTCCTCCCGGCACAAAATCCGGCAAGAGGAAGAGGTCCAGCCGTACGCTAGGGCGAAGGCGAAGCGGACGGAGTGCTTGCCGCGCCGCCCTTCTTGGTGGTGTGCGAGATCATCACCTTGTTGACGTTCTTGTCCTTGTCGTGGGTACAGGTGGCCGAGACCTGCTCGTTCTCGCCCTTCGTGCCAGAGATCGTGCCGATTTCGCCCGACACCATGCTGCCAGCGACTTTGAAGCCTGCCTTCTCGAATTCCGCCTTGTAGAAGTCGACGACCTTCTGAGGGCCGTCGCTCGTGTCATGGATCGAGGTGTAACTGGAAGTGTCGGCAGAATCCATCTTCAGATCGCCGTTATCCGCAGCCTTGGAACCAGGGTAGTAAGGCACGCCAAGCTCAGCCTCGGTGACGGTGGTCGCCCCCATCGTTGACTTACCGCCCTTGCCATCATCGATAGTTACCGACTTCCCGTCGCCACTGGCGTCGATCGTGGTCTTGCCACCCTTGCCGTCGTCGAACGTCATCTTGCCGCCGTTGGCTCCATTGCCGTCGACGGTGACCTTGTTGCCGTTGGCGTCGGTAAATGTGTCCTCGTGCTTACAGCCGTAAAGTGCGATGAGTGCCACTCCCGCAAGTAGAAATCCCTTCTTCATAATCCTTCCCTCCGGCGCAATTGCCTGACAATAGCTTAACCGGAATCCCGGCGAGAAGAACAGGTTCGGTAGACTCGCACCATGCAAATTGCGACACTTTTCCTTGCATCGCTCGTGATGCACGGACCCGCCAAGCTCGAGATCAAGGATATCGTCGTCGGCAAGGGTGCTCCTGCCCAAGCCGGGGACCTGCTGGTCGTCGACTACACTGGCACACTTCTCAGCGGCACGAAGTTCGACTCCTCGAAGGGCGGCGCTCCTTTCGCCTTTGAGCTTGGTGCGGGCCAAGTGATCCCTGGCTGGGACAAGGGCATGGCCGGGATGCGCGTCGGCGGCAAGCGAAGCCTCGTGATCCCCAGCGAGATGGCCTACGGCGATGCGGGCAGTGGTCCGATCCCTCCCAAGTCGACGCTCAAGTTCGAGATCGAACTGTACCGAATCGACAAGAAGGGGGCCAAGCCCGCCATCACCATGTCGACAACTAAGCCGGGCACTGGCGCAGGAGCCAAGACGGGCGACACCATCTTCGTCCACTATCGAGGCAGTTACCTTAACGGCACGGGCTTCGATAACAGCTACGACCGCAAGCAGCCGCTCAAGGTCACGATCGGCACGACCCGCCTGATCGCGGGTTTCACCCAGGGACTCGAAGGAATGAAGATGGACGAAAAGCGCACGGTGATTATCCCGTCCGCGCTCGCCTATGGCCCGGGGGGCCGTGGTCCCATCCCGCCCAATATGGCCCTGAAGTTCGAGCTTTGGCGCGTCGTGGGGGAGAACCAGTGATTGAAATCGAAGAACTCGCCCCGGGCGACGGCCCCGAGGTCAAAGACGGTCACACCGTCTCCATGCACTATCGCGGTTCTCTCGAGAGTGGGAAGGAGTTCGACAGCTCGTACTCGCGCAACGAGCCGTTCTCGTTCCGTGTCGGCTCGGGTCAGGTGATCCGAGGGTTCGACATGGGGGTGCTCGGAATGAAAGCTGGCGGCAAGCGTCGCATCACGATTCCATCCGAGTTCGGATATGGCGCCCGCGGTGCCGGTGGGGTGATCCCACCGAACGCGACGCTGATCTTCGAAATCGAGATAGTCTCTTTTACCTAGCCGTTGCGGGCTTTCGGGTCTCAGGGCACGATGAAAAGTAATTCACCGTTGCTCTGAGACACAATAGCTGGACCACCTATGGAGTTTCTGCGGCACGCGTTCCACTGGCTCATGACGATCGACAGTCATGTTGGCCATCTCATTGCCGACCAGGGCCCCCTCGCGTACGTGATTCTCTGCGCGATTCTCTTCGCGGAGACCGGTCTGGTGATCACCCCATTTCTTCCGGGTGACACGCTCCTGTTTGCCGCCGGTGTTTTCTGCCACGCGACCCCGAACGTCCCTGAGCCGCTCAACATCTACATCGTGCTCATCACATTCACTTTGGCTCCCATCTTGGGCGACACGGTGAACTACCACATCGGCAAGACCCTTGGACGCCGACTTTGCGAGAGCAAACGCGTCAAGTTCCTGAGCCCCGCCAATCTTGCCAAGACGCATAAGTTCTTTGAGAAATACGGCCCCAAGACCGTCATGCTGGCGCGCTGGGTTCCCATCGTCCGCACCTTCTCACCCTTCGTCGCGGGCATGGGTGAAATGCCCTTCAAGACCTTTATCAAGTTCAGTTCGCTTGGTGCTTTGCTGTGGGTATGGGTCTGCGTCGGTGCCGGATACCTCTTCGGTCAGATTCCCGCGGTCAAGGACAACTTCGTGCTCGCCATGCTGGCGATGATCGGGGTGACCGTCCTGCCGATCATCTTCGAGATATTCAAGGCGCGTCGCGAAGCCAAGGAAGAGGCCGCCGAAGCCGCCGCTCACGACGCGGCTCATGAGCTGACCTGCGAAGACGTCCGCGCCGACATCGCGGCGGACGGGACGGCTACTCCGTAGTCCGAATCTGAGTCTGAGTTGGAGTCAACGACTCCGTTATCCAGAGCGGAAAACCGAGCCTTGGCGAAGGGTTTCGCAGTCGAAGGATCTCTAATTCCCTTAACCCGATTGGAAGTACGGGGTTAGGATCCAGGGTCCTTCGACTACGTGCCTTAGCTTAATCTCGGCACTCCGCTCAGTAGCCTATCAAGCTCCATTTGTCCTTCTTTTGGGTCCGTCATCCAGAGCGGAGTCCACGAGCCTTAGCGAGTCGACGCAGTCGAAGGATCACTGACAAAGCTTCCGACTTAGCGAACCGTCGCGTTCGCAGAGAGTCGGAGACTGGACTGAGTATCCTTCGACTTCGCTGCCTTCGCTGGGGCTCGGCGCTTCGCTGGATGACGGATAGAGGAGACAAATGAAGGTTGACAACCTACTCAGTAGGCTGACACAGTTCATTTGTCTCCTCTATCCGTCATCCTGAGCGAGTTTGCGAGTCGAAGGACCCCGGATCCCCAGAACCGAAATTGGAATTACGTGGGCTAGGACACGCGGCTACACAGAGAGCCCGAACAATGAGTCCGAAGAAGACAAGTGAACTGTGCCAGCCTACTCAGGATGACGAACAAGCCAAAGTCACCGAACCGCGCGACCAAACACAAAACAGCCCCGAGTCCAAAAGGACCCGGGGCTGTCGAAGCTTGAGAGGCTACGCCTTGGCGGCGACGGCCTTGTTTGCGGCCTTTGCAGCTCGGCTCTTGCGGCGGGCGGCGGCGTTGCGGTGGATGACACCTTTCTGCACGGCCTTATCCAGCATCTTCACCGCGGTGGTGAGCGCCGTGGTCGTCGCGGGCGCATCGCCAGCGGCAGCGGCCACGCGGACCTTCTTGACGTAGGTCTTCAGCGATGTCTTGATCTGCTTGTTAGCCACGCTTCGCTTCGCGATGCGTCGCAGATCTTTCTTACTCGATTTCTTATTAGCCATGGTTCAGGTTAGGTGCAGGATTATACCGCGTGGAAAGTGTGAGGTGTGAGGTGTTAGGAATTCGGTTGGCCTTTTGAACCTAACACCAAACACCTAACACCCCGGTTTCTACTTCTTGATGAACTTCTTCTTCGTCTTGTCGAAGCCTTGCTCGACCTTCTTCGGATCGAAGTGCCAGACCGGCGAGCCGGAGCGCTGGTAGAAGCAAACGTAGCTCGAAAGCAACGAGGCGACTAGGCGGCGACTGACGCGGCGGGCCACGTTCAGTTCAGCGAGGATCGTGAGGTAATCCGCGCCCTTCGGCCAGTGACCCATCGTGAGGATCAACAGATCGAGGGTGCTCTTCCCTTCCGCCTCGGCTCCCAGCGTTCGGAGTTCTTCCATTCGCTGCGAGGAGATGTAAACGACCGGGTCCGGCTGGTCCATCCAGTTGAACTCAAGGACGTTTGCCCTCGGGGTCGTGGTCAGCGTGAAGACCGCGCCACTCTCGACCGGCTGCTCGAACCACCAGTCGAAGAAGTTGTAGATGAGGCGAGCCTCGTGGTTGACCCAGACCTGCAACTCGCGCCCGGTCGGATCGATTAGGATCAGATCCTGAAGCTTCGGATTGGCGGAGATCCAGTCGTTCGGGAACTGCGCGAGCGGGAACGTGCCCAGCTCACGGTGGATCGACTTGAGCACCAAGCGCAGGCTCTCCGGAGTGGTCTTCGGAGCCGGCATCGGATCCTCGTCAAGCACGTCCATCGCAAGCGGGTGAACGAGCAGCTTGCGGAGTGAGGAGCTGAGACCCTCGTCCGTAAGTTCGACGTCGATCAGTTCGCCTTCCTCGTCGACGTTCTCCGTCTGTACGAAGAAGAACGGCTCGGGCACGCTGTTGATGAAGTCGGGGAGGTCGCCCGCCTTGCGGAAGCGATCGCCGCCAACCCATTGGACCCGTGCGTCCGCCTTGAGCGCAGTCATTACGTTGGCGAGGTCGTCCGGGAACGTCCGCGTCGAAGGCGTGATCTCGTAAAACTCTTCGAGAAGCTTGGTGGCCACGACCGTATCGGTGGAAGCGAGAATGCGCTCGACCATGCGAGCTGTGTCCTCGGTCTTCATTTCGATCGGGGCGGCGTCTTCCATCTCGACCGTCGGAGCGAGCTTGTCGGCGAGGCGCGTCGCGGTGACGACCCACTTCTTGGCTTCCGATTCGGGATAGATAATGCCGTTGGGCGCGAGCACATAGCCGGACACGCCTGTGACGTGAGAGTAGAACTCCTTGGCGTCGTAAATCTGCGGCGACCGCGGGTCGGCCGGGTTCATCGCCATCCAAGCGGCGGCACCAAGGACCTTCAGGGAGATCGGGGCGGCAGCCTGCACGGCGCGGGAGAAAGCGTCTTCGGTGCGCCAGTCGAACTTGCCGAGCTTCTTGGTCAACGCCTCAACTTCCGCAGCGTCCACGTTGTTAAGTGCGAACGCGCGCTCCGGAGTCTCAGAAGTAGCAGCAAAGCCCCAGGCGACGAGCGAAACGCGCTCATCGGGGGTCATGAGAAACTGGGCATCACGCTCGATAATGCGCTCGAGGCGCGGGCGGAGACCGTCGACATCTTCGTGGCGGGAGCGGGCAAGCTCTTGGGCGACGAGTTCGAACGGCATCGGACCACCGAAGCCGTGAACGATAAGGCGGATCGCCTCGTTGAACGGACGGCCCATGCTCGCAATGCGCGCGGCAGGAACCCACTTTCGCTCGTGGTAGGCAAACGCTTCCGGATTGGAGGCGAGCAGCGATTTCACCGTCGACAGGCCGATCCCGTCGCCGGAAAGCTGGTCGGCAAGCTCACCGAGCTTGACCGCGGATTCCATTTCCGTGAGTTTCTCAAGGATCAGTCGGTCCACGTAGGAGCGAGCAAAAATTTCTTCGGGCTTCAGTTCAATCGTTTTCGCCAATGGTTGCCTCAGGTTCGGTTGCGCAAGGAAATCGGGGTTGCCGCGAGGTCGTCTAACGCAGCAAGTTAGGATACCTTCGCGGACCCCCCGTTACGCAAGTCTCTCGGAGTTGGAGTCTGAGGGTGTGAGTCGGAGTCTGAGTCTGATTTGGCCTCCAACCTCAACTACAATGCCAGCTCAGACTCAGACTCCGACTCAATTGGCTAGAACCGGTGATACCATGGAACCGGAGCGGCAATTGTCGCGTTCTTGAGGTTGAGATGCGGAGAGCCTTTACGCTAATTGAACTGCTGGTTGTGATCACGATCATCGCGATCCTCGCGGCCATTCTCTTCCCCGTTTTCGCGTCCGCGAAGCGGTCCGCCAAGCAGGCTTCCTGCATCAGCAACCTACACCAAGCCGGAGCCGCTACCTCGATGTACATGGCGGACGACGACGACGCCTTCCCCAACGCCTTGGACGCCTCCGACAAGTGGGCGCCCGAGATTTGGGACAGTCATCCGGATTGGCAGCAGCGTATCTCTTCAATGCCACTCCTCGTGGACGTGCTCCAGCCCTACTGCAAGAGCACTGATGTCTTCCGATGCCCGGGTGACATCGGAACCGAGGTCCTAGATCAGCACTTCATCAATGGGCATCCGGAACCCTTCCCGACCAAGCCGAAGATGTGGAACCTCTACAAGTCCAGCTACTTCTTCCGCACAGAAATCGCTTTCCGCGCGCTGACCCAGACGAACTTCCAGCTTCCCGCCAACGTCAATTACCTCTTCGATGGGGCCGGGCACTGGCATTCCGCCTCCCGCGCCCTTCGCCTTGACGACGACTTCGAGACATTCCTCCAATTGACCCACGACTACCGCTACAACTGTCTCTTTGGCGACTTCCACGTCAAGTCACTCAACGCCGATCAGTTGCAGACGGCCTGGAGCGTTCAGCTTTAGGCATGCGCCTTCGTCCCTACGGGATCGTCCTTGACGGTCGACTTGAGCTTGGCTTGGAGCTTGAGGTTGAAAACGGGCAGATCACTCACCTCGGACCCCAAACGGGGATGCCCGACCCGTACGTCCTCTCGACCGCTTTCGTCAACGTCCACTCCCACCTTGAATATCGGGGCATGCTCGGGAAAATGCCTTCGGGCGAATACTGGCCGTGGATTCGCGAAATCACCCGCCTGAAGCCCTTGCAAACTCCAGCGGAAGTCGCCCACGACTGCCTCGTCGCGGCGCGCGAAAACCTCGCCACCGGGGTCGCGGCGATCGGCGAGCATAGTGACCGACCCTACTCCGGGGCTGCCCTCGCGAAAGCCCAACTAAAGGGCGTGATGTTCCAAGAAGTGATCACCTCCTACATGATGGACACTCGGACCGAGCGCCTCGCGGAGATCGAGGCGAATGCCGCCATCAACCGCACCGCGTTCAACGGTCCCGTCCTGCTCTCACCCCATACCGCGTTCACCGTCGATCATCAGACACTTGCGGAGATCGGAGCCTCGGGCAGTCCGTTCAGCATCCATGTAGCCGAGACCGCGCTTGAGAGCCAGTTCACCCGCGACGGCTCGGGACCGTTGAGGCAAGGCGACCGACCCGCCGCGATCGGGTTCCAGCCCCACGGCAAGTCAATCATCGGCACTTTAGACGAACTTGGCCTTGTCCGCTGTGGTGCTCAATTCGTCCACTGTTGCGCGATCGAACCGGAAGACCCGGCGGTTCTCGCCGAGCGAGGCGTCACGGTGGCCCATTGTCCCCGCTCGAATGTGACCCTCGGATGCCCCATCGCCCCGATTCGCGAGCTGCTCGATGCGGGAGTCGTGGTCGGACTCGGACTCGACTCGGCGGCCAGCAGCGGCCCGATCGACTTCTTCGCCGAAATGCGGGCTGCGCTTGAAGTGAGCCGGCACCGCGGTCGACCTTTGTTGGCCGAGGAAGTCTGGCAGATGGCGACCGAGATGGGAGCCCGGTCTGTTCCTGGATTAGAGCTACCCCGGTGGCAGATTGCGGTTGGGGATGCCCCCCCGTTGATCGCACTGGATATTCCCGGAGCCCTCACCGTTGAGGAACTGATCATGCAGGGATCGCCGAGCCGCGTGCGCTGGATTGCCTGAAGCTTGGAACCTGTAACCCCCTTCGGCAAGTCGAACGGGTAGATAACTCGGGAGATTTGCAATGCAGAAGCTGGTTTTGACTTTGGCAACGGCCCTTACTTTGATGGGCCCGTCCGCGATGGCGCAGGTCGTTCGGAATCCTCATAACGATCAGTCGACCGATCAATATGCTCGGGCTTTCAGATCTGGCACACCCGTCACTTTCAAGGGTCGTGTCACGGGGATTCAAGTTGATCGCCCGGCCGGGGCAACCGATGATGAAGTCACCCTTCTCGTCCGTAATCACGACGGCGGTGGTACGGCAATCGTTGACCTCGGGCCGAAGTGGTTTGTTGACAATCAAATCGCCAAGGTACGTGTCCGGGACACTGTCCAGATATCGGGCCGCAAGGTCATGGTCTCGGGGCACGGGGTCATTCTCGCTTCCCAAGTTCTTCTCAACGGTCAGGGAGGCGATGTTCTCGCGCTGCGCTGGCCGGGGGGTCGTGCCTACTGGACAGGCGTTGAGGTGACGGAGAATGTGACTCCGCCAATTGGGCCGAACACGGTCAGCGGCGAGATATCCGATCTGACCACCTACACCCTGAACAACGTCCCTTATGCGGCGGCAGTGATTCAATCCGGAGCTGGCTCCGTTGTAGTCGATCTTGGACCCCAGTGGTATTACGGGCGACAGAACGTGAATTACCGTGTAGGGGACTACCTTTCGGTCGTCAGTGGATCCAGACCGATTCAGGTAAATCAATACCTGACAGTATTGCCTAGCTATGCCGTCTACAGCAGCTCGAATGTCTATACGATTCGCGACATCTACGGCAATCCGGTATATCGTCGCTGATCTTGGCTCTTCCTGCTTGCGCACTCCGACCTTCAGGTTTGGAGTGAGCGGGGCCATTCGACTTCATTTCGATGAAAATGCCAGCAGGCAAACCCACCAGATTCGACTTGATTTTGTTGGACTAATGCATTAGCTGCGCTACATTCTCTCTACTTGCGATCGCGAATTGGCGATCCTGGAGTTGGAGAGGATGAAAACAAAATGGGTGCTGGCTCTTAGCGGGCTAGGTTTTCTTGCTTGCTCGGCAAACGCCGACACGCTGCAATATAAGATTCAGAATTTGGGGACCCTCGGCGGGTCTTCCAGCTACGGCATGGGGCTCAATGATTCGGGCCAGGTCGTTGGCTGGGGTACGACTTCGGTCGGTGAGCGGGGCTTCACCTGGGATGCGACCACGGGTCTGCACGTCCTCAGCCCGGCATCCGGCCAATCCGACGCCCGGGGCCGGGTTATCAACAGTTCAGGGCAAGCGGCTGGCTACGCCGCGATGGGCTCAACCACCGGGCATGCGGCGACCTGGATCGGCAGCTCGGGCTCCACGTTCGACCCGGTAAGCGGAGCGACGATCACCTACTCCGGAGGAATCAACTCATCCGGCACGGTTGTCGGTTGGGCGTCGACCTCTTCGGGGTTGAAAGCCTACAAGTGGGACGGTCACAACTCCACGATTCTCGGGACGTTGGGCCTTGACACCGACGCGACGGCCTATGGGATCAACGACTCCGGTCTGATGATCGGCCAGAGCATCGGAGCATCCGGGAGCACCGCGGTTAGTTGGGACACCAACGGGGTGCACTCACTCGGGATCCTCAACGGAGGTGCCTACAGCACCGCCTTCAGTCTCAACGGCGCGGGCCACGTGGTAGGGCATAGCGGGTCGAACCTCGGCCAACAGGGCTTTCTGTACGCCAACGGTCTCATGACCGGCCTCGGGCTCCTCGGCGGTGATACCTACAGCACAGCGTTCGGGGTCAACGGAAGCGACTGGATTGTCGGACGCAGCGGCAACTCCAGTGGCCAGCACGCCTTCTTGTGGCGTTCGGGCGCGATGGTCGACCTGCAGAGTCTGGTTGCGGACTCGGTGACGTCCAGCCATTGGCAGCTTTTCGACGCGCAGTCGGTCAACGCATCCGGGCAGGTTGCCGGGACGGGATACTTCGACGGGCAGCTAAGGGCTTACCTGATGACTCCCTTGACAAACCCCGTTCCAGAGCCGACAACGGTGGTGGGCCTGGGGCTCGCCGTTCTCGCCTTCCTGCGTCGACGGAAGTAGACCTCTGGTCGGGAAGAAGAACCGTCCATTCAGGCGATGGCGGCGGGAAGGATTCATTATCGGGGCGTCGCCTCACACCACAAGTGGAGGTTGGGTTAGGCAGACCCAACCATCCGCGCGAAGCGACCCTCAAACCCCTGCATCAAGATGCCTTCTCCGAAGCGTGGAACTCATTGAAGAGACTCACGCAATTTCGTCCGGACCGTTTTGAACAATAAAGAGGCGGTATCAGCGGACTTGATTAATTCGGAAGGAGAGTTCATCTCCGCCGTCAGAGTAGCAACGCCGAAACTTGCCGTGACCTGGCGAAAACTCCAGGAGCTTTGTTCAATCGCCGATCGATGCCGCTCTGCGGCCCGGACTGCCTCAACGGCACCTGCTCCTGGCAAAACGATTGCAAACTCTTCACCTCCATATCGAGCTACAAAACTACTCTTCCTGGCACTCGATCGAAGAATGACTGCCAATTGACTAAGAACAGCGTCCCCTGCAGGATGGCCGAAATCATCGTTTACGGACTTGAACTTGTCCACGTCGAGCAGGAGGAGCGAAAGGGGCTCGCCCGATCTCTTGCTCCCGGCAAAGACCGTTTGCAGGAAGTCCTGAAAAGCTCTGTGATTGTGGATGCCAGTGAGGGCATCGGTCGTCGCGAGATTTTTAAGCCAAGTGTTGGCTTGTTCCAGCTTTCGCTTCTGGCGGGCAACCAACTTCTGGCTGGCAAGAACCTTGGCCTCAGCCCTCTTTCGATCGGTGATGTCGACGCTTGATATGATCAGCCCCACCACTTCACCCTCGGCGTTCGTCAGAGTGAGTGCCTTTGAAAGGACCCAGATCGGCTTCCCGCCCTTTCCCCTCACATGCAACTCAACCGCTTCTGCCTTTTCGCCCAATCGAGCCGTCTCTTTTAGCGTTTCATCCGTGACCTGACGACTTTGAACGGGAGCGATTAGGTCAACTACATTGTTGCCGAAAGACTCCCAGGGCTCATATCCGTAGAGTCGCGTACTCATCTCATTCCATTCCATAACGTTGCCACTGTTGTCCACAGTCATGCAGGCCACAGGGAGCCCTTGGAAGAGGTTAGCGAAGCGTTCCGAGGAGTGCATCAGTTTACGGCTCAAGTCTGTCGCGTCTTCGATAACGGCCTGGAGCTCGACTTTGATTTGGGTCAGACACCGATTCTTCTCGTTAATCTCATGATTCAATAATCTGGCCTCAAGGAATTTGGAGACTTGACGTGCCAATGCTTCGAGGGCATCGATTTGCCCACCATTCAGATGCCCTGGCTCCTTGCCGATGACACAAAGAGCCCCGACCGCAACATCACTGGCGATAATTGGAGCACCGGCATAGAACCGCAAGTTGAAAGGTCCCGTCACCAACTCGTTCGAACTAAACCGCGCGTCAGTGCGCGCATCCTCGACGAGAAGCGTGGAGGATGGAGTCCGGATTGCCGTATCGCAAAATGACACTCCACGAGATGTCTCGGAAAGGCTCAACCCACACTTCGCCTTGAACCATTGGCGATCCCGGTCGATCAAAGAGATCAACGATATCGGCATGCCGCAGATCAAGGACGCCAACATAACGGCATCCTGAAATATTTGCTCCTCTTCTGTATCCAATATCCCAAGGCAGCGCAACACTTCCAGGCGTTTTCTCTCGTCTTCCTCGAAATCAAATTGCAATGACGTCAAATCCATACACAAAATTTCGGAGGCATGGTTGGCGCTAGGCAGGTACTTATAATAAATTGCGGTTGGGACCGCAATTGATCGGATTTTGTGCAATCGACACCCGTACTTTCCAGCCCCGCATTCTCTCCAGGATCTGACTGGACCAGAAGTATGGGCGCTCGAAATGTGTAACAAGAAGGGCGAGGCACAATGTGCCTCGCCCTTCTAGCCGATTATCAGCACCTACTCGTTGACGACGAGAGTCTTAGAGACGGCGTCCATCACGTGCTTGCCCGTGGTGAGCACCATGAAGATCTCCACGAGGAAGAAGATCACGAAGATCGGCATCATCACGAACCCGCCGACGTAAGGGATCGGCAGGAAGAAGATCGGCACTGCCCAGAGGTTCCGAAGGGCGGACTGGAACATGTTACAAGGCTGACCGTTCGCATTGATGACCCTGATGCGCGCGATTCGCTTGCCCACGCTTTGACCAGTTAGGAACGAATCTTTGAAGAGGAAGAACGCCGCCATCAAGGGACCGGAGACGTAGTTGAGATATCCCGTCCAGTTGAGATTGAAGCTTCGGGAAGCGTAGTCGGCAAGAATCATCGACATGAAGCCAATCATGGCTCCGCCAACTCCGAGCCCAAGGAGAAAATCGACCAAGAATGCGGTCGCCCGCGGCCCGATCTTGGGAATCGAGCCGGCTGCTTCCGAGCCCTGGAAACCGTACTGCTGTTGCGGCTGGGCAAAGTTGCCCTGCGGAACCTGCGACTGCATAAAGCCCGACGCTCCACCATGGGGCTGGGGCGGCGAATAGGGCGTCGCGGGTTGCGGCGCGTAAGGTTGCGCCGCCGGCGCGGCGAACACGTTGGCGCCCGCCAAAAGCTGGCCCGCGGGGCCCTGCTGCCCGGTGGTCGTGTTGATGACCGTCATATCGGGCGTCAATCTACCCTCGCTTGCCCAGTTCCGCAGCACATCCGCAGAAACCGGTCCGTGAACTTGACCTGTTCTATCGACAACCTGAAACATTCTCGCTAGCCTCCCAAACCGATCCGTTAGACAACTATCCTGCACCCTAAGGGCATGTGGCGTCAAGCTCATTGGGCCGATTCCCCAAATTACCGCGAATAAGGCACACACGAGCCGCGTAGACTAGGCGAAGTGAGTACGGGCAAGCTCGTCGTCGGCATTACCGGAGCCAGTGGGGCGATCTACGCGCAACGCTTTTTGCGCTTCGTCGCAAAGCACTTTGACGAGGTGTTTCTGATCCTGAGCGATCAGGCGATCCAGGTGTCTCAGACCGAGCTCGGGGTAGCCCCCTCTCGCACCGATTTCACTACCAAGGAGTGGTTGGGCGAAGAATTCCCCAACATCAAGTTGCTCGACTCCCGTAACTACTTCACCCCTCCGGCAAGCGGCTCGTTCCGTCACGATGGCATGGTCATCGTGCCATGCTCGATGGGGACGGCCGGGCGGATCGCCCACGGCATCTCCGACGATCTGCTCACCCGCTCCGCAGATGTCTGCCTCAAGGAAGGACGCAAGCTGATTGTCGTCCCTCGCGAGATGCCGATGAGCGCGATCATGCTGCGCAACTTAACGATTCTTGCCGAGGCCGGGGCGACGGTACTGCCCGCGTGCCCGGGTTGGTACGGTCGCCCGGCGACTTTGGAAGAACTCGCCGACACGGTCGTCGCGCGTATTCTTCAGAACCTTGGATTGGAACAGACGATCGTAAGCGAGTGGATGGCGTGATGCTGAGTGTCTTCTTATCCCTATGGCTGGGCGTCCGCTCCCACCCCCAACCCCCTCCCTCCGTTTCCGAGGGCATCTGTTGGCTCGCCGAGCACGGGACCGAGAAACCAACGGACGGGCCTCGGAACGAAGTTGGGGCTCCTCCTGTCGATGCGCTCATCTCCAAACTCTCGACGGAGGACGCATCCAGCGCGGCGAACCGCCTCGTGCTGATCGGCGAGGACGCAGTCGATCCCCTCATCTCCGCGCTCAAATCTACGGACGACACCGCGCGCTATTGGGCCGCCGAAGCTCTTGGCGAGATCGGCGACCTGCGCGCCGCTCATGCCCTGATTCCCTTGCTGAATGACTCCGATGCCGACACCCGCCGGGCCGCGGCCGAGTCCCTTGGCGAAATCCGCGACCCTGCGTCTCTAGAGCCTTTGCTCAACACCTTAAAGGACGAAGACGAGGATGTCCGCGCGGCAGTCGCCAAGGCGCTCGGCGAGCTCCGCGACCCGTCGGTGCAGGCGCGGCTCGTAGGACTGATGTCGGATTCCAGCGCCACCGTTCGAACCCAAGCGGCCTATGCCCTCGGCGACCTACGGGGCCTCTCAAGCGTGGAGGGCCTCCTCAAGGCACTCAAGGATCCGTCACCGGAGCTTCGAGTTGCCGCTGCCTATGCAATGCCTTCCCTGCGCTACGCGGGCGTCGTACCCGGACTGATTGAAGCGGCCAAAGACTCGAACTCGGACGTCCGGTACTACGCGCTTGCGACCCTCGGCCAGATTCACGCCCGAGAGGGATACGACGCGATGATTGCCGGGCTATCGGACAAAGAAACCAAGGTCTCCGAGCAGGCGTTCAACGCCCTTGCCGACCTCGCCGACCGACGCATGGTGCCACTCCTGATCAAGGCGATCGAAGACCCGAGTTCACCCATCCGTCGGCAGGCGATTTCCCGAGTGGGCGAGTTCCGCGATGGCCGCGCTCTGGAGCCACTGCTCAAGTTGGTCAAAGACGGCGGGTCGCTCGGACGCAGCGCGATTGCCGCCTTGGGCGATCTCGGCGACCCGCGCGCCCTTGACGTGCTTCGACCCATTGCCGCCGGGTCAGACGTTGGACTCGCGAGTTTGGCAAAGGACGCGATCCAAGCAATCGAGGACCGGGAAAATCCTCCCGATGGAGGTCAGTGAGCAGGATCGTCGTCGCGGGGGCGAACGGCTTCATCGGCCGAGCGCTCGTGCCGTCACTGGCTGCCGATGGACACTCGGTCCTACCTCTGAGCCGAAAGGGAGAGGCCGTCTCTGGTGTCGCGGGCGCAGCTTGGGACGGTGCCTCAGTGCACACCGCGCTTGTCCACCTGTCGGGCGCGGATGCGGTGATCAATCTCGTGGGGGCGCCCATCAATCAGGAGTGGAATGTCAAGGGGCGCAAGGAGATCGTGGGGTCGCGGCTTGCCAGCACCCGAGCCATCGGCGAGGCTCTCCAATCCATGCCTTTTCCGCCGTCGGTCTGGATCAATGGCAGCGCGACGGGCTACTACGGCGATGCCGGGGAGACCCTGCTTGATGAGTCGTCACCCGCAGGGCACGACTTCCTCGGCGAGACCTGCGCGGCTTGGGAGCAGGCATGTACTCAGTTCGATCTGCCCTCCACCCGCCGTGTCCTCCTGCGAACCGGCGTCGTGTTCGGCCCGGGCGGAGGGATGATCTCGACCTTGTCCAAACTGACTCGCGCTTTCCTCGGAGGGGCGGTGGGCAACGGAAGGCAGTTCATCCCCTGGATCCATCTCGACGACGAGATCGCCTTGATCAAATGGTGCTTGGATCACGAAGTCTCCGGCCCGGTGAACGCGACCGCACCAGAGCCGGTGCGAAACGGCGATTTGATGCGGATCCTGCGCTCGAAGCTCCACCGTCCCTGGTCGCCCCCGGCACCTGCGTTCATGGTCAAACTCGTCGGCGCGGTCTTGGGCTTTCCGGCTGAGTTGGCACTCGTCTCCGACCGGGTCAAACCGATCGTCGCCCAAGAGGGCGGATTTGTCTGGAAGTATCCAGACGTGGAAGCCGCGGTGCATGCAAGTCTCAACCCGTAATCTTCAGCGGAGCGCTTAGCCTGGGCGGGGCGTGAACAAACCTAACTGGGTCGAATCTTAGTTGACTTGTTTCCTTGCCAAGGTCTTAGACGATATGCGACCTCAGGTTCAAATCGTCCAGCAAACTTGCAAACATGCGCAGGAATTTCAGGAATCCAGTGAAACGCCAAATATAGATTCAAAATTGACCCGACACTTCCTAACTTCCGCGCCAAAAAGTGCAAATTTGAACCTAAGACCGCAGGCAAATTGTGCCATCCGGGCCACTCTTCGGAGTGCATGGCCCCGGCCGTGCTTTGTATGCCGCGAGTCTGCGAGCTATCCGCAGTCCCCGCCGACCAATTCAACAGACTCCAAGCCCTCGCACCCCAAAGGAGAGTTCTTCCAAAGAAAGAACCGAACATTAAACCAATGGTCGCTTCTCCTGCTGCGATCGAGCAAGACGCTTGGCGCTTGTTCGATGTCGACTACCGAACCACCGGCGGTGGACTGCCCGCCTACCTGGACCGCATTCTCGCCCGATGCATCGACTGGTTCGACGCCTCGAACGCCAGTATCTTCCTGCTCTCCGACGACGGCAACGACTACCGATTCGTTGCCGGCGAACAATCTTTGCGCAGCGCGAGGATCAGGAAAGGAGCCGGGATCGCAGGTCTCGTCGCCCAGACCGGCGAGGCGATGCTCATCAACGACCCCGAGTTGCACCCCCTCCTACGAGGTCAGGTCAAGCGGCGCGCGGGGGCACCCTCCAGTTCGATCGTCGTCCCGCTGTCCCAACCTGACGGGACGTCCGTGGGCGTCCTCAATCTCTCCCGCGACTCCGGTAAGGCAGAGTTCGACCTTGGCGACCTTGGACGAGTCCAGTCGATCGCCAATCAGATTTCCCTCGCCGTCGTCAATGCCAGGCTCTTCGCCGAGGTCAGCCGCGCCGTTGCCGATGCCGAGAAGGCGGGCGACAAGCTGCAGGCGGTCCTCCGCAGCCTCGGCGTTGCCGTACTCGTGGTGGACAGCCATGACCGCGTCACCGACTGGAACACCCAAGCAGAGCAGCTCTTCTCGCTAACTGGCCCCGCACCCTATCCGGTCGCCGAGCTCGAACCGCAAGGGCTCGCAAGCGCTCTGGAGTCAGCCATTAGCAACGCTCGCCAGCGAGGGCCTCAGCGTAAACGCTTTGCCGACGACAGCGGTCGCACGTGGTCGATCACGACCAACGCCCTCACCGGCGGAGCCGCCACGGTGACTATTGAGGATACGACCGATCACGACCGCGCTCAGGCCGAGATGGACCGCCTTAAGCGGCTCGCCGAAGTTGGCCAAATGACCGCCGCGATCGCCCACGAGATTCGCAATCCGCTCACCGGAATCCGAAGCGCCGCCCAGCTCATCGCCGCGAACCCGGATCAGGCCGAGGAGTTCGCCACGATCATCGACGAAGAGGTGCTCAAGCTGAATTCGCTATGTGAGCAGTTCCTTGAATTCGCCCGCCCGCTCTGCCTGCGGGTCGCCCCGATGGTCTTAGGTGATGTGGTGCGCGGTGTGGTGGATCGCCATCGTCAGGATTTTTCCGATCGACAAGTTCAATTGACGGTAGAGATCGGGCTGGAAAAGCCGACAATTTTGGCGGATGCCTTCCGCCTCGAGCAGGTCACACGCAATCTCCTTTTGAACGCGCTGCAGTCCTGTTCGCCCGGCGGATCAGTCCAAATCAGCGCAGGTGACCGGTGGCTAGCGGTCGAGGATGACGGGTGCGGGATGACCGCCGAGGAGCAACACAAGCTCTTTACGCCGTTCTTCACCACCAAGGCCAGAGGCACGGGTCTGGGGTTGAGCAATTTGAGAAAGATCGTCGACGCACATCATGGGACGGTTTCGGTCACTTCCGAGGTCGGCAAAGGCAGCCGATTCCTTGTGACCCTACCCACGGAGGACCAGTCGTGAAGCCACGGCCGAAGCTCCTTGTCGTCGATGACGAGCCGAATATCCGGCGCATTCTCCAAGTCGCCTTCGAGAAGGCGGGCTACGAAGTGTTTCCCGCCGACGACGCCTACAGCGCCCTCGAAGCCCTCGCCGAGCAGCCCTTTGAATGCGTGCTAACCGACGTGACGATGCCGGGAATGACCGGCTACGAACTTCTTCGCGCAGTCAAAGAGCGCCGACCCGAAAGCGCGGTCGTGATCATGACCGCCTTCGGCACCATCCCCCAGGCGATCCAAGCGATCCGTGACGGTGCATTCGAGTACGTCACCAAGCCCTTCGACCTCGAGTCGCTCAAGAAGATCGTCCAATCCGCGATCGCTTCCGAAGGCTCCAGCACGGTCAAGAGCCGTGGAGGGAGTAAGAAGTCCAATGAGCGGCCATTCATCGCGGAATCACCTGCGATGAAGGAAGTACTGGAGACGATCCAGCAGGTCGCCGACTCTAAGGCAACCGTCCTCGTCACCGGCGAAAGCGGGGTCGGAAAGGAAGTCGTCGCCCGGTCGCTGCACACGATGTCCAGCCGCGCCTCCGAGCCGTTTGTCGCGGTGAGTTGCGCCGCGCTGCCTGAGTCACTTCTGGAAAGCGAACTCTTCGGCTACGAGAAGGGCGCGTTCACTGGAGCCGTCGGCTCCAAGATCGGTCGATTCGAGACCGCCGAGCGGGGGACGCTGTTCCTCGACGAGATCGGCGAGATTCCGATGGCGACCCAGGTCAAGCTGCTCCGCGTTCTGCAGGAGCGCGAGTTCGAGCGCCTCGGCGCGAGCCGTCCAACCAAGGTCGACGTACGCCTCGTAACTGCCACCAACCGCGACCTCCGCACGGCGGTGAACGAAGGCGTGTTCCGCCTCGACCTGCTCTACCGACTTCAGGTTATCGAGATCGAGATCCCGCCGCTCCGGGGTCGAGTCGAAGATATCGTTCCTCTCGCGACCCATTTCCTCGGCAAGTACACCCGCGAGAATAACCGCTCGCCGCTAGAGATCGGAGACGAGGCTCGCCTGTTGCTCGAACACTACCAGTGGCCAGGAAACGTCCGTGAGTTGGAGAACACGATGGAGCGCGCGGTCGTCCTCTCCGCGCCCACCGAAACTCACATCTCGCCGATGTTACTTCCCATGTCGTTACGCCGCGCGGCGTAACGACTGATTGTCATCCCGAAGCTCAAAAGAACTCCATGCAGTAAGTTCGGGCGGGAGGTAGCAGCGTCTTCGCTCCTTCCAAGTCCGCCTGGTCGCGGACATCCACCAGCCCATTACGCGCCAGATCTTCTAGGCTCGGCTCACCAAGAAGTGCCTGCGTGAACGCCTGGATCGTCATCTCCAATCCCGCCGTTTCACAAGCCTCGACGATCACTCCGGAAGGCGAGAAAGACACCCGCCACGGTCCCTCGTTCTCCGGCACGACGCTGTCGTGAACCCGCAGCGTGAACGAACCGGTACCTGAACTGCGAACCTCGCGCAAAGCGGCCGGAACATCGGTCGTACGGAACATGATCGAGCGTGAGACTTTCACCTCGACGCCCTGGTCCAAATACGCCGCAAAGAAGGGCGAGTCGCCGGGTTCATACCACTCGATCCGCGTCTTGTTCACGCCGATGTTGGTGATCAGGGCCAAGATCGCCTCGTAACCGCGCCGAGTTGTCCAACCGATCTCTTGGATCGGCTGCTCCTTCCAGAAACTCCAATCGTGCTGCACGATCGCGTACGCCTCGGCGGGCTCCCCCGCGACGTAGACCACGTTCTTCTCCGAGACAACTCGCTGCCAGAGCCGCTCGTCGCGCAGGCTCATCCCGTTGCGCGCGCGGGCGAACTTCTCGTAGCAGGCGACGATCGGAGCATAGTCGCCCGGCTCCAAAGCCTGAACATCGAGTTCGGGTTTGAGGTGCGGCCAGCGTCCCTCGGGGCACTTGATTTCGTAGCGGGTGCCGCACGTCTCGTAGCCAAAGCGCCGGTAGTACCATTCGCGGTACGCGTACAGCGACGCCATCTGGACGCCCCGGTCACGCATGTCGCGGATGGCCGAACGCATCATCGCCGATCCCACGCCACTACCCCGGATCGCCGGATGCACCGCGACCGCCGCGATTCCGCCGCAGTTCAAGACACCGCCTCGACAGGTGCAAGTGAGTTCGAGGACGTTGTACGAACCCACGATCTCACCGCCATCTTCCGCGACGTAGGCAAGGGTGTTCTTCACCACCCGATCCTCTTCCGGAATTGGTTTGCCGCTGTTGTAGGTCAGCTCGCGGACGCGCCAGAAACCGGCATCCGCGGGGTCGAAGGGGCGAACGTTGACGGGCATAGCCTATCGTACTTTGCCTCCGCGAATGCTCGCCCGCGTCCCCGAAAATGCGCTCAGTCGTGTTCGGTGGAAGCTGGCAGGTACCATCGGACGTGCCCCTCGGAGTCCTCGGACGCACAAACCAGAGCTTCCCGCCGATCTGGATCAGTTTGGCGGCCCCTCAGACTGCGCCCGAAGAAGGCTGGCGTGACCGACTGGTATCCGCTGCCATCGAGGCGAACACGGTCATCGACATCAGCAAGGGCCCCGTCCTCTGGGGCGGCGCGATGCGCGGCACCGAGGCCAAGCTCATGACCCTCGGCGGTGCCGAGATCGAGCGAGCCACCGACGAAAAGCACGCCCGCGACCTCGTCGAGGCCCACCTCATTGAGACCCTCAGCGCGATCGGTCGCGAACACCTCGACTTCTATTTCTTCCAAATGCGGCGCGCCCTGGAGGAGTTCCAGATCAACGGTGCCCTCGCTGCGCTTGAGCTGGCCAAGCAGGAGGGCCATGTCCGCTTTGTCGGGCTTTGCTGCGACGGCCCTTCCCTTGCCGTCCTCGGCTCCTGGCAGTTCCACGACGCGTTCGACGTCCTCCTCGTCCCGCGCAACCACTACGACGCGGAGGCTTACGAAACGCTGGCTCCGATGGCCAACGAGCGGCGCGTTGGGATCGTCACCAGTAAGCCGCTCAACTGGGGCTACGGGATGCCGTTCGTCAAGCTCCCCACCCAGTGGAAGCTTCGCAACCTGACTCCGTCACTCTACGGAATGAGCCTGGCCCAAGCCGTGATCGCCGACCTCTCACGCGAGGGCACGGTGCTCGTCGGAGTGCGTACCCCCGAAGAGATCGAGCAAGCGGTCAGGGCTCATGGGCTAAGCTTGCCGGACGGGCTTTCCGCGATGATCGAGACCTACCGAGAAGCCTGGGACAGCGATGCCGAGTGGGAACTCCTCATGCGCGACAACGACCCCATTGTCCGCAAGGCGGCAGAACGGAGGATTCGTGAGCGCTAGCGAATTCAGGCTCTTCCTCGACGGCGCGATGTTGCTCTGCGCGCTCATGACGATCGTGAACTCGCTCCGCTTCAAGAGCCGAGGCCCGAGCGCGTTCCTGCTGAGCGCGGCGTTCCTCGTGTCGGGGATCGAAATCTACTTTTATCGCGACGAGTACCCCCAGAACGCCCTGATTGCCGGGGGCGTGCTGATTTTCCTCCTCCTGGCCGCGGACATCGTTGTACGCAGCCGAGACGCCGAAGCCAAACGCCGAGGGCATAAGTGAGAGTCGGCATCGTCGGCCTCGGCGCGGCGGGTCTGAGGGTGGCCATGCTCCTAGAGCAAGCCGGACTCGATGTCGTGCTCTTCGAGGCCAAGGGACGCGTGGGCGGGCGCCTGCACACCGTCGACGAAGGCGGGGGCGTGCTTTATGAAGCTGGCGGCGAGTGGATCGACGCCGACCACCATCGCATCTTGAATTTGATGCGTGAGTTCGGCATGGAGCCCGAGTCCCGACCTATCTGGCCCGGCAAAGTTGTCTACCATGGCCGCGAGACGACCGAGGACGAGCTGTGGGCCGACGCGATGGAGGACGACTTGCGGGTCGAGGCCGCCGCCCGCGAGCTGATCCGCGACCTTGATACCCCCATCTGGAAGAACCTCCAGAAGACCGAGCTCGACAACGCCACGTTCGAGGGATTTGTCGCCACCCACTGCCAGAGTGAGCGTGGCCGATGGTGGGTTACGGCCCAGTACCGCAGCGACGAAGGGGACGATCCCTCGCGAATCGGGCTCCTCGGCTGGCTCGATGGCTTCCGGCACTATCTCGACCGCGATGGCGACGTCATGAGCGCCTACCGCATGCCCGGCGGGTTCTCGAGCTTCTGCGATCGGATGCTGCAAGCGCTTGGCGTCGAGGCCCATTTCAGCCGCGTTCTTCGGCGAGTGACGCAGGATGACACCGGGGTCAAACTCACCTTTGAGGACGGTGAAGAGCGCGTCGACCGCGTGATCCTCACCCTTCCCCCACCCGCACTCGAAAGGGTGGTCTTCGAACCCGCGCTCACCGTCCACAAGCGCTGCGCGGTCGAAGCGTGCCGCATGAGCCGGGCGGTGAAGCTTGTCTGGCAGTTCAGCGAGCCCTGGTGGCGGCAGCAAGGCTGGGGTGGCAGCATGATGTGCGACCGGGCGATTCAGCAGACCTGGGACGGCTCCCTGGGCGACGCGCACGTCCTCACCGCCTACATCTGCGGCGACAAGGCGGTCGAGATGATGTCGCTCGGCGATCCTGTCCGGGCCGGCGTCTACGAACTCGCCCAGATCTTCCCCCACGCCCTCGATACGTTCGAGCGCGGTTGGGCGCACAACTGGCTCGTCGACCCCTGCGCCCACGGCGCCTTCTCGCACCTGGCCCCTGGCTACGTGCTTGAGCACATGGAGCACATCGCCCCTCCTCAAGGACGCGTCCACTTCGCGGGAGAGCACACCGCTACCTGGATCGGGTTCATCGAAGGAGCCCTCGAGAGCGCGGAGCGCGTCTCGGCCGAAGTCATCGCGGCCGAGTCCAACTAACTGGGAGCGCCGACACTCCTGTCGGCTGGGCATTGTAGCTGGCCCTCATCAGGAGGGACTCCACATAATCCCTTGGAGTCTACAAGGCCCGGACCGACAGGAGTGTCGGCGCTCCCAATAAGGCCAACTCCTTCAACCCCAACATTGGATAAGCTCTCCCCGTGCCGACCACTTACACCAACTTCCGCTGGGGACTTACTGGCGAAACCCAGACGATGACCATCGCCGACGGGTTAGTGATCTCCCGGAAATCCGGCCTCGGTGAAGGAGTCGACCTCCAGGGTGCCTTCCTCCTTCCCTCCTTTGTCGATGCCCACTGCCACATCCTGCCGACTGGCCTCGACCTTCAGAAACTCCACCTCGGTAAGTGCGAAACCCACGAGTCCGTGCTCGACGCCGTCCGCGATCGGCTCACCGACATCCCCGACGGCAATTGGCTCCTGGCCGTCCATTACGACCAGACCCGCTACCTCGACGGTCGCCACCTCACTCGCGAGCAGCTCGACGCAATCTCGACTACTGTCCCGATCCTCCTCCGTCACGTCAACGGACATGCCAGCGTGGCCAACTCTGCTGCCCTCACCGCCGCCGACGTTGCTGAAGACGTGACGAACCCCGAGGGCGGCGAATACCAGCGCGACGCAAGGGGTCGCCTGAATGGGGTCGTGCTTGAGGAAGCCCACGATCGCCTCCACCGCGGCGTCCCCGCCCCCGACCTCGAGGAGATGGTCGAGGCAATCCTCTCCGCCGGGAAGTCCATGGCCGAGGGCGGCATAAGCACCGCCTGCGATATGATGACGGGGCGCTACCACCTGCTTCGCGAGCTCGAGGCGTATCGACTCGCCAGCGAACGCGGCTGCCCGATCCGGTTGCGACTCTATGTCCAATGGTCAGAGCTTTTCGGACCACGTGCGACGAGTCCCGAGGCAGTTGCCGAACAAGTAAACCGAATGAACCCCGATCGATGCCGTATCGCGGGAGCGAAAATCTTTGCCGACGGGGCGATCGGTTCGGCCACCGCGGCCATCTACGGCCACTACTCTGGCCAACCGGCAAAGGGTCCGGTGCTGAGTCGCCACATGAAGCCCGCCCGGAAAGGCGCGCCCGAGGGGGTCGAAGTTAGCGGCCAACTCATCTATGCCCCCGACCGCCTGCGTCAGATGGTCCTCACCGCCAGCGAAGCTGGCTACCAGCTCGCGATCCACAGCATCGGCGACTACGCGACCGATCTCGTGCTCGACGCCTTCGAAGCGACCGGCCACGCCGCTCGCCATCGGATCGAGCATGCCATGCTCCTCTCCGACGCCCAGATCGAACGATTGGCGAAGCTGGGATGTTACTGCGCCATGCAGCCCGAGTTCCTCCTCCGCTTCGGCCACTCCTACCGCCGCCAACTCGGCCCGGAGCGGACGGCCAAGCTCAAACGCACCCGCTCGGTCCTAGATGCCGGGATTCGACTGAGCTTTAACTCCGACCGCCCGATCGTGGCCGGAGCGCCCTGGGACGGGATCGTCACTGCATCCGACCGCCCCGACGGCTTCGACCCCGCCGAGAACGTCACTCGCAAGGAAGCCCTGCTTGCCTATACCAGCGCCGGAGCCGAAGTGTGTGGAGACCGGGGCCAAGGGACTCTCGCGCCAGGCACATGGGCGAATTTCACGCTCTGGGACGGCGATCCCTTGATCGGTCCGCCGCCTGCGCGCCTTTCTTGATGGAATTGAACATTCGCTCCATAACTCGCCGGAGTCTGCTTCAATTCCATCAGGTCCATCCGGCCCCTCAATTCCATCAGGGAGAGGGTCGGAGTACCTAGCGATCTAGCCCCGACAATAATCGACGGAACGCCTCCCAGGAGTTATTCGTTAGAAAGGGTGACGCATATCCTCCTTCCCTTAAACGGAAAGCGATCGCCACACCAATGCGATCGAAGTGCCGAAACCCTCTTCGAATGAAGAGGGTTTTTTCTTTATGGGAATCTACGCCAGCCGATAGGAAGTACTGCGCCCGCCGGATACCACTTTAATCACGCCATTTATGGCGCGAATAGACACCTCTATTCGCGTCATCAGGTTCACATTCTTGATGGAGGCCGCTTGCAATCACCCTCCTTAACCTTGGCTAAGACAGTCGCTGCCAACGCCAGGAACTCGGAACGCCCTAAAGGACCGTCGCCGGAGCGGACGAGATACCCTTCGAAATGGGCAGCGCGAGGTGAGAGTAACACCAGATCGACCGAGTAGCGCTCGGATCCGTTCTCGAGATCGAGGCGGTACGGCCACCGCAGAATATTAAAACTTAATTGCGTTTCCAAAAATCCAAGCGGTTCGCCGTCTAGCAGGCATCGCTCCGCGTGAGTCGGAAATGGGACTTTCACAAAGCCAGTTATAAATCAGCTCAGGAAACCGTTCTCAAGCCTCAAAGAAGGTGTCGGCGGCATCTGGGCTCGGTCTTCGAAACGGACTCGACACGCCGTCCAGCGACCGTGCGTCCCCAGCACCGGCAAGACCTCAAGCACCCAGGCGAATACCGGCTCTTCGCTCCAGGGCAGGTCCAGCCGGACGCGCTCGCCGGAGCCGACCTCAGCCTCGCACTCAACGCGGGCACCGAAAGGTGAAACGTCGAGCAGCACCGCCGCCTTACTCTCAACCTTGGCGGGCAAACCTTCCGATTCGCTGACGCGTCGCGTCTCGCGTCGCTCGATCGAATGCGCGCGCTTAGGCATCGCCACGATCACCTCATGGGTGTCGGCATCTCGGCTCGCCACCGAAGTTCGCGCCAAGATCGCACCCCCCATAACTGGGGCTTCCAACACCACTTCCTCACCCGGACGCAAGGGAACGTAGGCGTCCCGCGACAACGGAGCCGTCAAGTGCCAACCTGCCGCATCGACGGCCAAGAGCCGGGTGCGATAGACCCCTGAGGTCGTCTTGAGACGCACCGTCCCGCCAACGATGGGCGGCTGGATCGCCCGCCCGCCGAAGAGGCGGGTGAGGCCATACGAGATCATCAGCGAGCCGACAAAGCCCGCGAAGAGGATCAGAAGGAATTCAAAACTGGTCGACATGAGAGACCGGCGAACCCGTCTCGTCGTCGAACTGTGATCGGGCGATGACCAAGCCCCGGAGCGCTTCGCCTAGATTTAGGCGCGCGTCGGAGAGGGCATCCTCTTCACCAGTCTCGATGTACGAACGGACATCGCTAAGACTCTGAACCAGCAATTTTAGGGCCAAGACCCGCTGACTGTGACTCTTTTTGTGAATTGCCGGGGCCGGTAGCTTCTCTAGGAACGCCGCCCGCGTCGCGAGCAGGCTCGCGTTCTTCTCCAATAGCACTCGGAGCGCCGGGTCCTTTCGCTTCAGTTGAGCCCGTTGCACGAGTTTGGTCAACTCGTCCGAGCTCCGATTCGATGCCGCATCCATCGAACGCACCGCCTCGCGGTAACGGGTCTCCGCCGCATCAGCGGGCAGGCCCAGCTCAGTGGCTTTCGCCAGATCGGCCTCGGCACCGGGGCCATTCCCCGCGACCGCGTAAGCGATCGCCCGTTCGAAATACAGCTCTCCGATGGGATGCTTCGCAATCCCCGCGCTGAGGTGATCCAACGCCGCCGGAACCTCACCTCGGGAGAGGGAAATCTGGGCGAGCAGGAGCCGAGTGTCCGCGGAGTCCGGATCGCGGGCGACCGCCTCGTTCAGATCGGCCTGCGCCTCGTCAGGCTTCCCTGCCTCAAGCCAGGCTCGGGCAGCGAGAATTCGAAGGCCAACCTTGTCGGGCAGAATCGCACACGCCTGCCGTGCTTCCTTGGCCGCTTGCTCCGGCAAGCCGCACTTAAGGAGCACATCGATCAACAAGACGCGCCGCGCCTCGTCGACGGGAGACGCGTCAATCGCATCCCGGACAAGCGAAATCGCCGCCGCGGTCTGCTTAGAGGCAAGCAGACTTTGAACGTTCTTCTTCAGCGTCGCGAGTTCAGACCCCGGGGTCGGCGGATTATTGGGGGGAGGTTCGTTCGGGTGGGTCGGAATCGGGGGAACCTTGGGGTCGATGACTGGCCCCTGCTTGGGTGGCTTAACCTGGCCGCCACCAACGGGAATCTTGACGATGGTGGTTCCACCCGGATTGGGATTCTGGCCGGGCAAGACGGTTGGCGTATTGCGACGACGCTTTGGGGGAAGGTTCTTGAACGGTCCGCCCACCAGCGTCTCGATCCAAGTACGGGCGAGAGACTTCGCCGTATTCTCTTCGGCCCGCTGCATTTCAGCTTCAGTGTCGCTGACCGCGATCACGTTCAGATGGCGACTCTCCTGCTGCTCGATCGCCTTGTTGACCGCTTCCTGGGTCATCCGCTTCTCGCGAAGCATCTTCTTGAAGATCGCAAGCTGCTCGCGGTCGATGGGTTCCGGATCTTGCCAAACCTGATTGCGGCCTCGATAAAGGCGCGCTTGGCCAACCACGTCGCCACCCTTTCTCACCGCCTTGACAAACAAGACGTAATCCCAACCCATCTTTCCGGCGGCGTTCTGCGCCTCCGCCAAACTTGGGTCAGGGCTAATCGTGCCGATCTTGCCTTTCGTCAGCGCCTCGCGGAAGGTCGGGTCGGTGATGCTCCAGACGACCGGCTCAAGACGCCCGTCGTCGTCAAAAGCTTGCGCGAAGATGTCTGCGACCGCGATGTTCGGATCGATCGGGGGCTTGATCGGGCTCGCCGCCTCAATCAGGGGATCGTGGAGTTGCACGATCAGAACCTGGGGCACCGACGACTGAGGAGAACGCGCAAACGCGAGACCCACGCACATCAGCAGGAACAGGCCACTCAGCCGCTTCAAATTCGGAATTAGCTCCCCTTCAAGGTCTTGATCGCTTGGCGACAGACCTCCGCACTCGCGGTGTTGCCGGCGGCCTCATAGGACTCGGCGGCTCGAGAGTAGGCGTCCACCGCCTGACCTGCCTTACCTAGGTGGTTGTAGCAGTCGCCGAGGCGCTGATAGTTGCTCGCGCGCCCGCCACCCATGCTAATCGCCTGTTCGTATCCCCGCGCAGCATCCGCCCAGCGGCCGAGTTGGAAGTTCGATACCGCCGCTTTGGTCACTGCTTGAAGGCCATTGGCCTTGGATCCGGAATCATCGCCGCCGTTGCCTTTGTTGCCGCCATGGACCTTAATGTCGATGAACCCAGGATCGGTCGTCGGGGAAGGTGTGGGTCCTGGCGGGCCTACTGGAGGGCTCGTCGGAGGATTGTCGATGACGACGACGTCGCCGCCGCCAACCGTTGGGCGATGGTTACTTTCAATGACAGGCGGGACCACAACAACCGGGTTGTGCCCGGTATCGTCCGCTCCGCCGCCGCCATTGTCGCTACTGCCCACTGGGGGAAGTCCCGTCCGGCCACCGTTAGGAGGAACAATCGGTCCAGTTCCACCGTTGCCGTTGTCCGGTAGCTGTGAGCCCCCGTTGGAAGGCGGCGTGGATTGAATCGGTCCCGGTGGTCCGGTCGAAACCGGCCCCGTCGATCCTTCAAAGCTCGTAAGCGCTTGGCCGGTGCCGCTCGAAACGGGAACCTTATTATCGTTCGAAGCCACCGCCGGCGGCCGCTGCATCGCCTTCACCAGGCCAATACCCCCAACCACGACAAGCATCGTGACCGCCGCCGCGACGAGCAGGGGACCCTTGCGATCCGGCGCGGGAGGAACCGTCACCTTGGCAACCATCATGTTGCGAAGCTGGTTCACCTTGATCTTGTCGAGCGCGGAATCCGGCTTGAGCGCGACGACCTTTTCGTAGCACTCCAGAGCCTCCGCGACCTCGCCGCGTGCCTCGTGGCACATTCCTTTGAGCGAGGCCGCAGCCGCGCTGGAGGGGTTCGCGACGACCGCGGTTTCGGCGATGACCATCGCCTCTTCGCTGCGGTTGTCTTTCAGCAGGTCAAAGCCCGTCTGGACAAGCGCCTCCAGCTTTTCTTTCGCGTCCGTCAATTCAGCTTCCGGCAGCGACGTTCCGCAATGTTTGCAGAAAGTGCTGTCCAGGCTGTTGGCGGTCAAACAGTGTTTGCAAGGTACCAATCCGAATCTCCTCGGCCGAGGGTCACGCCTTAGGCATCATTCTACCAAACGTTCCGCGATTTGCCCCCCGACGAACTTCGCGACGGTAGACGTCGCTCAGCCCTCTGTAGCGATAGACGTGGAAAGCACGGGTTAATTTCTTAAGTGCTTGAACAAAAACTGATTGTGCCCCCTGTTTTGTATGACCACCAACCTCGCCGATCTCCTCAAAAGTGAAGCCTTCAAGCCGAGAGGCCAGCACTTCTGCCTGTCTTTCGGTCAGCCGGGCCTCCTTGAACACGTCCTGGCACTCCTCCTGGAGCAAGACGTCATGCCCTCCGGCGATCATCAACTGCGCGGCGAACGGCTCCCGCCACTGCGCCTTCTTCATCTTCAAGTAAATCTGCTTCTCGGAATAGCAAGGTGCCTCGCGATCTCGCTCGCACAAGGCGAGGAGCGCGTCGGCGACAAAAGAAAAATCAAGCTCGGTCATCGGATCTCCCTACTACAGACTAGTAGATATATGTCTACTAATTAGTAGGAAATTGAGAATTACGTCAACTAGTACATTTGCTGGGTTTGTGATTTGTCTTTCCGACCGACGTAGCCCACCGGTTCGTAGGCGTGAAGTCGCCCGGAGGCAGCGGACGGAAAAACCTGACGGTCATCATCTCCTGCTCGTCTCCCAGGGACTCGATGGTCATGGACGACAACCTTCCCCTCAGACTCAGACTCAGACTCAGACTCAGACTCCAACTCCAACTCCAACTGCTTCGTAGAATCAGACAAGCGGACATCCATGGCTGGTACCCTCAACTCTGCAAAAATGGTTCACGACGTCATCATCATCGGCTCAGGTCCGGCGGGATACACCGCCGCCCTCTATGCGGCTCGCGCCGACCTCAAACCCGTCATGTTCGCCGGACTCCAGCCCGGTGGGCAGTTGATGATCACCACCGACGTCGAGAACTATCCGGGCTTCCCCGATGGCATCATGGGCCCCGAGCTCATGGACCACTTCCAGAAGCAGGTCGAACGCTTCGGCACCGTCATCCACCACGAGGAAGTCACCCGCGTCGACTTCTCCGAGCGACCGTTCAAGGTCTACGCCGGCGAAGAAGAGCACTTAGCCAAGGCGATCATCGTCTCGACCGGCGCGAGCGCCAAATGGCTCGGCCTTCCTAGCGAAGTCAAGTTCGGTGGATTCGGCGTGAGCGCCTGCGCGACCTGCGACGGCTTCTTCTTCCGCGGCAAGGACGTCATCGTGGTCGGCGGCGGGGACACCGCCCTCGAGGAGGCGAACTACCTCACCAAGCACTGCCGTAAGGTCTACGTGCTCCACCGTCGCGACGCCTTCCGCGCGAGCAAGATCATGCAGGACCGAGTCCTGAACAACCCCAAGATCGAGGTCATCTGGAACTCGGGTCTCGAAGAGATCACCGGCCAAACCGAGCCGTTCAAGAAGGTCACCGGGGCCAAGATCGTCAACTTCGCCGAGAGCAAAACCGAGGAGGTGCCGATCGACGGCGTGTTCATCGCGATCGGCCACAAGCCCAACAGCGACCTCTTCAAAGGCGTGCTCGACATGGACGAGGTCGGCTACCTCGTCACCCAACCCGGCAGCACCCGCACCAATATCCCCGGCGTCTTTGCTGCCGGCGACGTCGCAGACAACGTTTACCGCCAAGCTGTCACGGCGGCGGGAACCGGCTGCATGGCCGCGATCGACGCCGAGCGATATTTGGAGAGCGAGGGACACTAAAGCGTGCTCGTCGTCCTCGCCTGCGCGCTCTTGTCCCACCACGGTGACTTACCGCTGGAATTGCCCGAGCGCGCCGGTGCGGCCGTCCTGGCGCAAGTACGCCCCGCTCACGAACCTTTGACCCCCCCTAAGCGGAGCATTCGACCGATTTCCGGACCCAGTGGTTCGGATTTCCCCTGGCTGACCGAAGCCCTGGGTCGCACTGACCCGAGCGACCCGTTCGTCCCGCGTTTCCACATTTACTCGCAAGAGCGCAAAGAAACGGGCGACGTTGCCTCGGCCTCGGGCCGGATGCTGCTCCGACTCTGGCAGATGGTCAAGCGGCGCTGGCGCTTCGACAATCCCTACGCCTATCACGAGGGCTCGGTGGATGTGTACCTATGCCTCGGTGGAAAGCCGGGCGGCGAGCAGTTCTTCGGAGAGGACTTCCCTCCCCACGGCCGACCGACGTCGGTCAACACGATCTGCATCTACGACCTTCCGAGTTTCACCAACCCGCTGGAGATGGCCCGCGAGGTCGCGCACGAGTACGGCCATGCGGTGTTGCCCTCCGTAGGCGGGTTCGTTCAACCCGAGGACTGGGCCAACGGCTACCTCGGTGAGAAGCTATTCTTGCGATGGGTGCGCGACGCGATGGCCGCCCACACTTTGGAGCCCGCAGACGCAATGCAGGTCGACTTCGCCTCGCTCGACGGCTGGGTCAAGGCCCGCGTCGATCCCCTGGTCACGCAAGCCGCCACCAATCCACCCAACTTCGTCCTCCTCAAGAAGACCGGCCTGGAGGCGATGAACTATTACCACGGGCTCGTGCTTTACGCCGACACGATCATGCCGAAGTCCGTAGCGGCCCGCTCGATGCTCCTGATCGGCAGCACCCACGCCTGGGACTACCCGCACTCGCTCCTGATGGCCACCCAGGAACTCGACCGGTACACCCTCGCCATTCCCCAAACCATGACAAAGAACCCCATCTGGATCCCCCTCGGCAAAGGCCGCCTCACCGGTTCCAGGGTGCTTAAGCGAGAAGGCGAGTGGGCCCAAATCGCCCCCGCCGAAGGCGCCGTCACCGTCTACCCCGCCCTTCCTCAGTAGGTCTCAGACAACCGAGTCGCAGCCGAGTGCCACGGTTTGTCCGGAGCTGGAATACCCAAGAACTGGAAGCGCTTCCCGGCAAGCCGTGCCCTACCCAAATCCCGTCATCCTGAGTGTAGAACCAAGCCCTAGGCGAAGGTTCGAAACCGAAGGACCCCGGATCCCAACGCCAGAACCGCAATCATCGCAACCATCAGGGCGTCAAGACCCTGCATTTGCGCAGTGAATCAAGTGAATTCTGTGCAAGGCCAATTTTTTGGTTCAAAATCGCCGAAAGCTCGCACGAAATCCGTGCCATTTACTGAAAATTTGAACCTAAACTCGTGCGCAAATTACGCCGTTTATGCCTCCGACGCTCGGTGCTTCGCACAACCTGACCGCACCGACAAGGAGAGGGCGCCCCCGAATGCGGCCCCCCCTCCAAACTCAATACTGAGTTTCAGCCCTTCAGCAGCTGCGCGATTGTCGCGTCCAGCTTCGGAACCTCGGACGGGTCGAAGCCGACGTTGACCGTGTGGACAACGCCCTTCTTGTCGATCAGGAACATCGTCGGAATTCCGTCGATCTTCAGCGACTCGGCGAACTTGTCGTTCTTCAGGGTCATCCGATACGTCAACCCATTCTGCTTGGCGAACGCCGCCGCGCCCTTGGTCTGAGCCTCAGGTGTGCGCTCAAACGTGTCGGCGCCGAGGACCACGAGACCCTTCGAACCGTACTTCTTGTGCAGCTTCTGCAGCACCGGCGTGAACTCCCGGCACGGCGGGCACCAGGTGGCCCAGAAGTCGATCAGGACGACTTTGCCCTTCAGGCTCGCGTTGGTGACCTTCTTGCCCGAGGTGTCGACCATCGAGAAGCTCGGCATCGGCTTGCCCTTAAAGGTCTCCGGTCCGGCCTGAGCCATCGTCGTCAGTGAGAGAGCCGCAAGCGCGGCGATGAGAATCGTTCGTCCTTTGTTCATTCGTTTTCCTTTCAGTTGTAGTTCCCTACGGAACGCGGCGCGGAAGAGTCGCTACTGACCATAATGGGCCGACATGAGCCGATGGCGTTGGGCACTGCTTCCCGCACTATTGTGTTCCCTTTTGGTCGTCATCATGCGACCAAATGGGTCCGCCGCCTTGCAAGACACCGATACCGCCTATCTGCTCAAGATCATACGGTCCAACCCCGATCCCGTTTCCCACGTTCCCCAAAGCGTCTGGAATTGGTTCAAGGGCGACTGGCCGCTTCACAACCACTTCTACCGCCCAATCTCCACCCTCTCGTTCGAGATGGACACCCGCCTTCACGGCGATAACGGTTCCGGCTACGTCCTCACCAACGCCCTCATCGCGGCCTCCTGCATCCTACTGCTGTTCTGGTTCCTCCGGGAGATCACCGACAGCCCGCTCCTGACCGGCCTTGCGTCAACACTCTTCGGCCTCTGGAGTATCGGCTTCCTCTGGCCAAAGTGGGTGCTTTACGTACCACTTGTCGTCGTCGTCCTTGGGTTCGCGCGCCGGCCCACGCTCCTCGCCCTCGTCGTCTTATGCGCGTTCGCACCGATATGGTTACTGCCCGTTATCGCCCTGACTTCCCTCGTGATCGCCAAGGTCCTAAAGATCGACCCCCAGTTCAAGACGAACCTACTTCCGACGATTCTGGCGGCGGGCGTGGCGCACTTCTTCCTCGGCGAATTGACCTCACCCGTCCTCAGCTCCGCCGTGGTCGGCTGGATTCCCGGACGAACGGCGTCGATCATGACCCTCTTCTGCCTCATCGCAATGGCTGCCTACGCGCGCTACGAGCGACTCTCCGCGCCGCGAGCGCCCGAGCCCAGCAAGACTCCACTCGATCCCCCCGCCACCCGCAATACACGCGTAGGGGCAATCCGAACGGTCCCCCAGTGGCCCTGGCTGTTCGTTGCCCTGATCGGTCTTACCTGCGCCCTCGGGAGCCACGAACAGGCCGTGATGCTTCCCGGTGCCCTCGTGGGAGTTGGCGTTTCGATGCGGTTGCAGGGCTACAAGATCCGATGGGTGTGGCCGGTAGCGGCCATCGTTCTGCTTGGCGGCTACCTGCTTCTTCGACGCGAAATTCTGCCCCACGGGGTCTCCTCCTACCAAGCCCAACAACTCCGGACCGGTTCGGGATTCTGGGGAGCACTTGGTGCCTATTTCTTCCCCGCCGCGATTCCCTTCCAGCAGTCGCTCGCGAGCACCCTTGGAGAGTCAGCGGACATCCTGATGGGCTCCGTGCTCTATGACGCGTTCTGGCTCATGTTCACGAACGTCGCGGCGTTCATCGAGGCGCGCCGACAGTGGATCCCTGCCCTCACCGGCTGGGCCCTGAGCTTCATCGCCTTCCTGCCGATGGCGTGGGTCAAGCCGTTCCCGCACTACGACTACTGGCCGCTCGCGATGCGGTCCCTGATGGTCGCCGCCCTCGGCGTGGCCGCGTTCCAGTCCGCGCTTATCGCGTGGTCGCCCCGAGCGATTCGATTGCCCGCACGGCGCGTTCCCGCACCTGGTTCGCTTCCTCGTCCGTAAAGGTCGAGTCGGCTTTCCGTAGCTGCAGCGCGATCCCCAGTGAGTGCTTCCCTTCGGGAATTCCCTGGCCCGTGTAAACATCGAACAGCCACATCCGCTCCAGCACATCGCCGACCGCCGCCTGAATCCCCTTCTCAAGGGCCGAATACGGCGTGGCAACATCCGCGAGGATCGCGATGTCTCGGCGAACCGACGGGTGTCGGCTGACCACCCGGATGTTCGAATCGCTGTCCCGATATCCCCGATCCACTTCGATCAAACGGTAGATCGTCTCTAGATCAAGCTCGGCAAGGAACGTATCTGCGGGCAACCCCACGGTCTCCGCGACATCGGGATGAATCTGTCCGATCTCGCCGAACCAGTCTCCCTCGACGTGCAGCAAAGCCGCCTGACGCGTCGGGTGGAAGCGAGGGTCGATCTGAGCCTCCGACGGCGCACGCCACTTGTAAGCCGTCAGCGGTGCCAGAGAGACCACCCGCTCAACGATCGCCTTGAGCGAGAAGAAGCTGGCCGTCCCCGGCTCCTTGACGAGCCAATCCGCTTGCCCCTCCGCTCCGGTGAGCAGGATGCCCAACTTGATCCGCTCGTGGTAGCCCGAGTTCGAATGCTGCAGGAACGTGCGGCCCATCTCGAATAACTGCACGTCCTTCCCGCCATTTCGCTTTGCCGCATCGGCGACCGACGCGATCAGCGTCGAACGCAAGTGCGCCATGTCCGGCGAGTTCGGATTTCGCGGCCCGACGCGCTGCCACGGTCCCTCCTCAAGCAACGGCTCCAGCGCGTGTAGATCACGCAGCGAGTGGCTGATCGTCTGCTGCAGCCCCAGCCGCACGCACTCTTCGCGCGCCCGATCGACGAACGCCTCGAACTCGGTCACCCCACCCTGGGTCGTCGTGCCTTGAGGCAAGATCGCCGGGATCTTCTCGTAGCCGTGAACCCGACCAAGTTCCTCGACCAAGTCCTCCTCACGCACCAAGTCCGGACGCCAACTCGGCGCGGCCACGCCGAGCGCGTCACCCGACCCGGTGACCAGGAAGCCCAGCCGCTCCAAATACCCCTTCGCCTCAACCGACGAGATTTCCATCCCTAGCAAGCGAGAGGCCCGCGCCGGAGAAAGCGCAATCGCCGGCGGAGCCGGGGCCGCGGCGTATACGTCGGCGAAAGCCTTCACCACCACCGTCGGCTGCGCCGCGCGTAGAAGCTCCAACAAGCGATGCAAGGCTGAAACCACACCCTCGGGGTCGACGCTCCGCTCGAAGCGATAGCTCGCCTCCGTGCTGAGGCCAAGTTGCTTGCGCGTCCGTCGCACACTCGTGTTCAAGAAGTGCGCCGACTCCAACAAAGTTCGCGTCGTACCTGCCGAGACCTCAGTCTCCAGGCCACCCATGATTCCCGCCGCCGCCACCGGGTGCTCGGCATCACAAATCATCATCTGCCCCGGCTTGAGCTCGTGCTCGACCCCGTCCAGCGTCGTCATCTTCTCACCGACCCGGGCATGGCGAACGACAATGCGCTCCTCGCGAAGCAGGTTCAAATCGAACGCGTGCAAGGGTTGCCCCTGCTCAAGCATCACGTAGTTGGTGAGGTCAACGAGCAGCGAAATCGGCCGCCAGCCTGCCTGTCGTATCCGCTTCTGCACCCACTCAGGGGCTGCACCGTTCTCGATTCCTTCCACCAAGAAGCATGCATAACGGGTGCACTCTGGACACTCGACGGAAACCAACCCCTCGGTCGACCAGAGCGACGCCTCGGGCGCATCGGAAAAATGGGAAGCGGACCGGCTGTAGAGTTCGGTCGGCTTGGAAGTCGGGTCCTTGGCGAGCACTTCGCGCGCCAAACCCAAGACGGAAAGCCCGTCGCCACGGTTGCTGACGACCTTGATGTCGAGCACCGATTCGCCCTCGACCACCTCGATTCCCTCAAGCTCAAATCCCGCCATCGTGAGCAGATCGCCCAGCTCTTCGGCGGTCAGCGAGGTCGCGACCAGTTCACGCAGCATCGATTCGGGGAATTTCATGGACGCTGGAGTATATCTTGCCCCCGCATCCAGACCCCGGCGTTAGCTTCCCGACTGCCAGGCGAAACTTCGGAACAGGACCTTCAAGACCGGACCCTCAGCGGAATCCCACCCCTCGGGAACCTTCGGCTCCTTCTTGGTCTTCTCGGCGTCCTTTCCCTTTTCGTCGCCCTTGTCGGATTTGTCCGCGCTGTCCGACTTGTCGGCCTCTTTGCCGTCCTTTTCCTTAGCCTTGTCCTCGGAGAGAATTGCGTTGACGTCAATGGCGATTTCGCGCTTGAGCGTCTGCGTTCCATCGAGAGTCTTAATCTCCGCGACGGACTTGGTGCGGAGGCGAGCGTTGATCAAGTCCTCGATCGCGGGCATCGACTTCTCAACTTCTTCAGCCTTGGTCCCGTCAGCAAATTGGAGCGAAACCGTCGCCCGAAGATACACGCCGTTGTTGTCGCGGAGGTTCACCAGGAACTCGTCCTTGATGTCGGAGATCGGGCCGAGCTTGACCGCCGGTTTCGCTTTCTTGGCACCTTTGCCCTTCATCATGAAGAAGCCCCCGCCACCCAGAACGGCGACGAGCGCGATGATAACCGGGAGTTTGCTCTTCTTCTTCTTTGCGCCTTCGACAGGTGCGACAGCTTCGGACATAAGCAAATGATCGGCAGTTTTGCCAGCTAACCTCACGCCCCGTGCGAGCTTTTGACGCGCACTGCAAGGAGGCGCCGTCCAACCGAAGCGGCTGTGTGGAGGGCGAGCCTCCGTGCGAGCCCGTCCGCCTCTAAGCTAAGGCGAGCTGCCGCGCAAGTTCGCGGAGGAAGAACTCGCAGTCGGTGACAATCCCCACCGCCTGGTGCGTCCCCCGATCGGTGAGCTTGATCACCGAGTCCGCATCACTGTCCACGCAGAAGGTCTTGACGTGGGCGGGCAGGATGTTGCCCGTCGCCACGCTGTGCAGCGTCGTGGCGACCATCAGACACACTCCCACGTTCGAGATGTTCTCGCGCATCGTATCGGTCGCGATGACCACGTCGCTGTGAACGTCGGGCAACGGTCCGTCGTCCCGAATCGAACCCGCCAGCACGAACGGAATCGGCTTCTTGATGCAGGCATGCATCACGCCCCCCGCGATCAGCCCCTGGTCCACCGCTGCGCGAATCGAGCCCGCCCGCCGAACCCGGTTGATCGCCCGAAGGTGATGCGTATGCCCATGGGGTCCGCTCGTGCCGGTCGCGAGATCGACGCCGAGCGAGGTCCCGAGCATCGACGCTTCGATGTCGTGCGCGGCCAGCGCATTCCCCGCGAACAACACGTCGATCCAGCCGTCCCAGATCAACTGCTCCAGCACTCCCGCGCATCCGCAGTGAACAATCGCCGGCCCGCCCACGAGCAAAACTCGCTTCCCTTCCGCCTTCGCCCGCTTGACCGCCAGCGCGGCCTGCGCGATCACCCGCGCCTTCGGGCGCTCGGTGCTGACATCGTTCGCCATGAATCGGAACTCAGATTCGTCCGCAACCTCGTCTTCGCTCGGCTCAACCCGCACTCCCTCGTACCCAACGACGAGCAAGTCGCCCTTGCGCACACGGTGCATCGCACACGTCTCGGCCCGCCACCGGTCCCCCTCGCGCGATGCCCGAATGCCGCAGTCCATCTCAATGTTCTCCACCGGCACCCACCCGCCCTCATGCAGGATCGAGGTCACGAAGTTGGTGGTCGAATAGAAATCCTCCGGCAGCACACCATCCATGTCCGCCGCGACGAGTGTGACGTTCTCGATCGAAAACGTAGCGCCGTAAAGCTCCGATTCCTTCAACGCCTCGCGCATCTGCCCAAGGGTTTCCGCCTTGAGATGAAGCTCGACCACCGAAGGCGCATCCGAGTTTTCGCCGACCAGAAACCGCTTGACCGTGAACTGCACGCCATGTCGATTCAGCACGTCCAGCACATTCCCCAACCGGTGCTCGTCGAGAAGATGCCCCTCAATGCTCAGCTTTTCGGTGACCATGCCCGGAGATTACCGGGGCTCTGTCATCCCGAAGGATGTTTGTGCCGAGGGATCCGACCGTCACCGCCATTTGCAAAGGAACCGATTGGCAGACTGTCCCTGGGAGACGATCAAGAGGCGAGGACCGTCAGGTTCCTCCGCTCGACGCATCCGAGCCGCGCGCCGATTTGTCCGCGGGTGGGCGGCTCCGTTCGGAATGACACTTACCACTCTCAATCCTCAACCCAACTCCAACTCCCTGCGTGCCCCGTCATCCTGACCGGAAAACCGAGCCATAGCGAAGGTTTAAAGCGGAAGGACCCCGGATCCCGAGGGCTCAATCGGAATCGCATCCGCAACGGCAGACCGATCATTCGGCAACTAATTCTATTGATTTCTCTCGAGCTTCAATCGCTGCCACGATCCGAACCTTGAGGCGATGGGTCCAATCGAGTTCAGTCCCTGCGAGGCTTGTGGATGGCACGACTTTGGATTCCGCCCGCAATATCCGTTTGAGCGCGAGGTCAAGCTCCCCCTCGGCTAGGTTGATCGAGATCAGAGCCCGCCGCGCCGTCGGAAATGCCCGTATCCCGACAACTTTCACCTCGTCGAGAAGGCTTTTTGCCCGACTGATATCCCCCCGATGGACGGCAAAGAAGGAAGCCGACTCAAGAAGCAAGTCGTCAACGATCGACTTCCAATCGGGTCGAACGTCACCTCTTTTCGCGAGGGCCAGTTCTCGGGCCGTGAGCTCAAGCTCGATGTCGCCTCGATCACAAAGTTGCTCACAGCGAAGGGTGTCGATCCAAAAGATGATGCTGTGGTCTCTGACTCCCTTGGCGATCTGCTCCAGAGCCTGGATGTCCCAGTCTCGCGGGGGAATCTCGCGCCATGACGTCACCACTTTTGCAACGCGAAAATAGTCTCCGGAGTCGCGTCCGAGAAGAAATCGAAGTTGAACCCCGTCGGTAGGAATTTTCCCCTTGCGCTTGGAGAACGAGAAAGCGATCATCACGAGGTTCATGAACATCAAAGCGAACACCACGAACTGCTCGTTGTCGTTCATCGACGGCTGTGCCCTCATAAGCAAGTAGAGCCCGGCACTGGCCAGAAGATTGGCGATCGGCCCGCTCGCAAAGAGCGCCACCAACTTCCACCGCGGCATCGCTTCCAGTTCGGCCAAAACATGCCCACCGAAAGTGGCTGGAGTAAAGCTGAATCTCGTAGCCATGTTGACGCGCTTCCAGGTCATGAAGCAGATGTTCAAGCCATTCACCTTGAATCCAAGCGCGAACGCGGTCAATAAGTGGCCGAACTCATGGATGGCCACGGGGAGCACGTACATGTATCCGTACAGGAGGAACGGAGATCCCAAGATTCCGAGGATGACAAGCGCAACCTTCACCCGATCTTCCGGGTTGCTGGCTGCCGCGAACATGAGCGCAATTAACGTAAACAGGCCCGAGCAAATTTTGATCCAGAGTTTCTCGTCGGCGGTGAGTGGCCTCACCCCAGCAGAGTACTCCGATACGCGCCAAAGCTCAACCGACCCGCTCACCTCCATCAAAGCTCGAACGGTACACTCCGTCAGATGGAGCCCACTCCCGATTCTCTCGAAGCGGAAGCGCTTGCCGCAGTTGCGGCGGCGACTTCCACCGCCACCCTGCGGGAGCTCGAGATCCAGTTTCTGGGCAAGTCGGGCAGCATCACCGGCCTCACCCGCCAGATCGGAACCCTCGCCAAAGAAGACCGCGGCCCCTTCGGCGCCAAAGTCAACGAGGTCAAAGCCCGCGTGCAGCAAGCGATCGACGCCAAGACGGAGAGCCTCAAAGGCGGAGAGAGATCCTCCCAGTTCGAGCGAGAAAAGATCGACGTCACCCTCCCGGGTAGACAACTAAGGGTCGGCAACACCCACGTCCTCCAGCAAACGATGGACAAGATCAAGCGAGTCCTTGGCGGCCTCGGCTTCCAGTACCGAGAGTCGCCTGAGCTTGAACAAGTCAAGTACAACTTCGACGCCCTGAACTACCCGCCCGACCATCCCGCAATGGACGATCAGGACACGTTCTACATCGACGACGAGCACCTCCTGCGCACCCAGACCACCGCGCTCCAGGGCCGGATCTTCGAGAACACCAAGCCGCCCCTGCGCATCTTCACGATCGGCCGCAACTACCGAAACGAAGCCGTCGACCGGACCCACTCGCACACCTTTCACCAAGTCGACGCGTTCATGATCGACGAAGGCGTGTCGATGGCGCACCTGAAAGGCACGCTCAATGCGTTCGCCCAGGCGATGTTCGGCGAGGACGCCACCGTCCGCTTCCGCCCCGACTTCTTCCCCTTCGTCGAACCCGGCGTGGACTACGCGATCTCGACCCAGAAGCTGTTCAACGGCCGCTGGGTCGAACTCGGCGGCGCCGGCCTCATCCACCCGAACATCCTGGAAAGCTACGGGATCGACAGCAAGAAGTACAGCGGCTTCGCCTTCGGCCTCGGCGTCGAGCGAATCCCGATGATGGCCTACGGCGTCGACGACCTCCGCCAGTTCCTCGAAAACGACCTCCGCTTCCTCGCTCAGTTCCGAGGTTAGACACAACATTCCGGCTCCTCCCCCGCCCCGGGGAGGCTGGGAGGGGGCGAATCGTCTCCCCATCGGAAAGGCGAGCGAGCCGATAGTAGCGCAGGTTTTCCAACCTGTGCCTTCGAAATCGCGGGCCGCGTCAAGCGTGCAAAGCCCGCGTCAGACGCTCGGCCTCGTCGAGCCCGAGCGTCTTCCCTTCGTCCGGCAGGAAGTAAATGTACATCGCCGAGGGATCGAGCTTGTGCAGCGCCTCCAGAGCACCGCCCAACTCCGCCAACCCACCCGGGCGGACCTTCACCACGTGAGGCAGGGACACGATAATCCCGACGAGCGCCCCGCCATCCACCCGGTTTCGCTGCCCGCCGACTCCGGCGATTTGAAGCTGCGCGATCCGCTGGCCGTACAAGAGCCGTGCCTCGTCCTCATACCTCCCGCTCGCCGGGCTCACGTGGACGATCGCCGAGGCGATCCGGACCGACTTGAGCTTCCCAACCAGGTTCGCCAACGCCGAACCCCGCCCTTCCGGCGAGCTCATTTCGGCAGTGGAAACCAGCAAGTCCAGCACGGGGACGATCCGTTCCGCATCGGCAATGCCGAGCACGAGTTCAAGAACCCGCCGCTTGCTGCTCAGCTTCCCTCCCACCCAAACCGCGCCCGCCACCACCGCCGCACCGACCCAGAACACAATGTCGAACCAACCGAAGCTGTTGCCGTAACTGCGGTATCCGCGGTGATAGTTCGTGTCGTAATCGGAATCGTCATAGGCCATCGCCCGGTTCCGGCGACTCCCTCCGAAGCCACGCCCGCCGCCTCCACCCTCGTCCCCGCCGAAGGCCGGCACCGCAACCGATATCAGGACGACAACCAGAAGCAAGAGCATCATGTCGATCGCCATTACAACAGATTTTTGCTTTGGGCGGGTGGTTCCGCAAAGTCGTAAGATGGAAGCAGGATGAATCGATGGACTGCATCCTTCTCGATCTGGGGCCTCTACGCTCTCGCGCTCTTTTCACCGACGGTCAGATTCAGCGTGGACTTCTGAGATGGCAAAGTTGATGACCAGGGCTCTCTCCGAGGCTACGACGCCGTGAGGTTAGCCTGGCAATGGCCACCCGGCTTCCTTCCCTGGATGGCCAACATTGTTCTCCTCGGCGGCTGGATCGCACTTCTATGCCGTCGCCCTCTGGCTGCCGCCAGAGCTGGACTCCTGGCCCTTTGCCTTGGGCTCAGCGCCCCGTTTGATGTTCCATATCCCACTCGCTGACCTAAGGATCGGCTACTACCTCTGGCTTGCGAGCCTCGGCGCGTTGACGGTATGCGCGATCTCTCTTCACCAACAGGATCGACGTGGCAGGAACCTAGATGCACCGAACAAGGAACACGCATGAGAACGATCGTCCGACTCCTTGCAGCCTTCGCCCTCCTCGCAGCTACGGGACTCTTCGGCTGGTTCGTCTGGCCAACCCCGTGGGAGTATAAGAATGAACTCTGGGAGAGCCCGCTTCCACCCTATCGAAGGGATGTCCCGATGAAGGTCCGCATCAACCGGTTCACCGGCGAAAAGCAGAATCCAGTCGACGGCACCTGGGGTTACACGATCTCATAAGTGCGTCCCTAGAAGCGCGGGCCGTCGAAGAGATTGGCGCTCGTCGCGCCATGACTCATCGCCAATTCCTCCACCTCCAACGGGTTCGTAGCAGCCGGTGCAACCGCAACGGAAATGATCGCCCCGCCCCCGTGAACGACGAGGACCAACTCGGCGGCGGTCTCTGGGGGGACTCCCTCCGAGCGAAGAAACATCTCCAACTCGCCCAATCCCTCGGTCTCCACATGGTTTGCGAACACCAGAGCCGCGGTCGCAAGTGCTCCGCCGCCCAGAACGATGCCAAACCCCGGGATCGTGACGGCTTCAAGGCTGTCGTCGGCGTCATGATCGGGGTCCGAAGTCGGTCGTGGCGACGCCGTGAAGGGGGAATTCAAGTCCTCCGCCGCACTCTGGGAGTCATCCATCTCCGACAACTCGGAGACGTCGTCGTCACTCGTGATGGTCGCGATCCCCCCGCCGATGGCCGACTCGGGTTGAAGGCCAGGTTCGCGACTTTGGCCGGAGTCCGTCGGATCGTCCGATCGGCCGACCAGCGTGGTGGCATCGGCAAGATGTCCGGTTTCCGATATCTCTCCAAACGTGTCACTGATCCCGTGGGGCACTCGGGCCACCACGCTCACGTCGTCCGAAGTCATCCCGTTCGACAGGAGGCTTCGAACCGTTCCTCGGGCGGATTCAAGATCGGAAAAGGTTGCGTAAAAAGTGGACATGGTATTCCGGGCGGCCCCGCCCACCCCTAGGACATGGGATGACCCAAATGCGTTCCTGCACCTACATAATCGTCCCTTTTCAAGAGTACGCTTAGTCCGTGAAAAGACGGACTCGTTGGGCGTTGGCGATCAGCTTCTGTCTTGCTGGATGCGGGGGCCAGGGGCTGTTCTTCGTGGAGGGACCGCACGTTCGGATGGTCAATGCGATCCCAGGTGGACCCCGCGTCACCGGCTCGGTTGGCGGAGATCCGCTCCTCCCCAATTCGGCCTTTCGAGACGCCTCATCCTACGCGATGTTCGGCCTGAACGGCCTCGGGGTCAGGTTCATGCAGAGCAGCAATGGCATCCCGCTCTTCCAACAGACCGAGACCTTCCTCGACCGAAACTATTACACCGTGATCGGCCTGCCAGGTACCGGAGGCAACGTGAATCCAATCACGCTTTTGGATGACCACACCAAGCCGTCCTCCGGGAATGGCGCACTCCACTTCGTCCACGCCACGCCGACATTCAACGTCCCGATCAAGATCTTCATCACCGACTCGCCCAATCCCGAGCCCTCCTCGCCCTCAGCCACCCTTAGCTTCAGGACGGACTCGGCGAATCTCCCGATCCCCGCGGGGACGATTGAGGTCGTGGTCGAACGCGCCTCGGATGACGCGGTGCTTTACGACGGAACGGTTTCCCTTGCCGACGGTCAGATCCGCACCGTGCTGCTCGTCGACAAGGACGCCAACACCGTGGACACCCTTGTCCTGACCGACCGAAATTAACCACGCAAACTCACCGGTTCGTTGGCAAAACCTCACGAACGGCTTAGGTTTTGCAACCCAAAACCTCCAAGAGGGCGGGAGAATTCCCATGCCCGGTTGGAGTTCTAATGAAGAAAATACTTTTGATTATGTCGGCGGTTGCCGGCGCTACTTTGGCTTCCGCTACGCCTTTCACTTTCAACGGCGCCGGGCTCGGCACTTCGGGCATTAACGTCACCTACCACGACTCGGTAGGAACGAACACGCTCAACAACATCTTCGCCGGACAGATGAAGTTCAGTCTCGGCACGACGAATCTCTCCACGCTCTGCGTGAGCCTCCGCAACACGGTCGGCAACGGCAACACCTGGGACGTCACCCCGTCGACCCTCACTTCGGCCAGCGGCAACCTATACATCGCGGGCAAGATCATGTCGGCCAACATCGGCAGCGTCAGCACGGCCGGCCAGTGGACCGCGCTCCAACTCGCGGTTTGGAAGGGACTGTACGACGGCTCGAACGCCCTCGGCACGAACTTCATCGTGAACGGCGGCGCATCGTCCTCGATCCTCAGCCAGTTCTCAAGCTACTACGCCGCCGGTGTCGCTGCTTCCAGCGGCAACGCGACCTACTATGCCGGTGGCCCCAACGGCTACGGTCAAGCCCAGATCTCTGCTCAGGCCGTTCCGGAGCCCGCTTCCTACGCCACCCTGGCGCTCGGAGTGGTCGCCCTCGTCCGCCGACGCCGAGCTCGACGAATCTAAACCCCATCCCACCTCGGCCCCCTTCCCTAGGGGGCCACTCTCCCTTCTCGACTTGGGTCGAGAAGGGAGTTATTCGTTATTCGTTATTCGTTATTCGTTATTCGTTATTCGTTATTCGTTATTCGAAAGCGCATTCTGGTCCGAAACGCCAATAACGAATCACGAGTAACGATTCTCAGCCTCGCGCCAACTGCTCCAGCTTCGCCCGAATCTGCTTCTGGACTTCGCCGTACTTGGCCCAATCGCCTGCCTTCAGGGCGGCATCCGACTGCTTGTACAATTCCAGCGCCTCCTTGGCGACCGTCTTCTGGTTCGGCGTCACCGGTGGCGGGGTCGGCCCCTTCGTGGGCTCGGTCCCCGGGGGCGTGACCGTGGGCTGATCCGCGGCGAACGCGGTGAACAGTTGCTTGAGAGCCTCATCGTAGGTGTCGGCGATCACGATCCTCTCGTTGAGCGCCAGAATCACCTTCTTCAAGCGCGGTGCCGCCTGCATGCCCTGGGTCGAGCCGCGCGGGAAGAGCGTCTCGACGTACATCACACTGCTGCCGATTGGGATCACGAGCAGGTTCCCTACCACGATCTCGGTCTCACCGCCGCCCTTGAGCTGCAGGTTCACCGACGTCACCTTCGGGTCGCTCGTGAAATTCGTCTCCATCTGCTCCGGACCCGCCACGTTCGCGCCCTTCGCGAAGTTGTACAGCGTCATCCGGCCGTACCGATCGGGATCGCAATGCGCCGCAAGCCAACCGCTCATATTCGCCTTGCCCCGAGGAGTGAACGGAAGCATCAGCACGAACTCGTTTGCCGACTCGTCAGGCAGCTTCATCAGCACGTAATACGGCACCATCAGCATCCGCTGGCCGTTCGTGCCGCGCTGCACCGGCATCTCCCACGCGTCGTTGTTGTTGAGGAACGTCGTCGGGTCGGTGACGTGGAAGCTGGTCAGCATCCGCGCCTGGACCGTGAACATGTCCTCCGGATACCGGAAGTGCTCCCGAATCCCCTCGGGCAATTCACCCGCGTCCTTCACGAGGCCCGGATATATCGACCGGTAAGCCTTCAGAATCGGCTCATTCGCTTCGATGGCGTACGCGTTCGTCTCGCCCGTATACGCATCGACGGTGACCTTCACCGGGTTGCGGATGTAGTTGATCGCCCCCGCCTCAAGCGGCATCGTCTCGCTGTAGGGCATGCGGTCGGTGGTCGTGTAGCCGTCCAAAAGCCAAATGAGCTTGCCGTTTAGCAAGACGATGTAGGGATCGTCGTCGAACTGGAGGAACGGATACATCTTCCCGGCCCGATCCAGCACGCCGCGGTGAACCAGCAGCCGGGTGGACTCGGTCACGTTCCCGGAGACCAAGAGATTGCCGTCACCCAGCGCGGTGGCGAGAATCAGGCGTCGGAACAAGCCACCCACCGGGATGCCACCCGTCCCCGTCCAGCGATTCGACATCGCCTTATCCTGAGCCGGGTAGTCGAACTCGGCAACCTTGGAGTCCACGAGCGCATACGATTCCTGTCGGAAGCGTCCGCCCGTATCCCGGAAATCGCTGAAGTACAGTCTCGGTTCGGTCAACGGCAGGTCCGCCGGAGTCGTCGGCGGGATGTCCCGGATGGCGAAAGCTGGCTCGCCGTTCGAACTCGCTGAGTTCACCGGCGCCATCGTGATCCCGAATCCATGGGTGTACTGAAGACGCGTGTTCACCCACGTTTTCGCGCTCTCGGTCAAGCCGTCCAGCCGAATATCGCGGGGAGAAAGCATCACCATCGTCTTCTTCCCGCCGATCGTGTACCGGTCGATATCAACGTCGTTGAACGAGTAGTACGGCTTCAGCCCCTGTAAAACCTCGATCGACTGCTGCACCACCGCAGGATCCCAAAGGCGCATGTTGTCGAGCGTCGCCTGGCTGGAATGCAACTCAGCATCCGTAGGGGCCGGTTTGATCGGGAAGTCACGTGGCTCGACGACGTCGAGGTTATAAGCAAACCGCGTCATCTGGATCGCCTTTGCGGCAAATGGCGCTTCCTTGTTAAGCTTGTCTGGCTCAACTTGGAACTTCTGCACGAATCCCGGCCAGGCCACCATCCCCAGCACAAAGACCATCGCCGAAAAGGCGATCCCCCAAGCTGGCACCTGATACGGCTTGCCGAACCGGAACGAGACCATCGTCGCCGCGCCAGTGATTATCAGCACCCACGCGAGCACGCCCTGGACGGCCAGCTTCTGGGAAGCCGCGTAGCCAGCGCCAGCGAACTGCAGGCCCTCATGCAGCCCGTAGTCGAAGCGGGTCAGGTACGTGTTCAAGCCTAGAACCAGCAACGTCGCACCGAGCACGAGCGAGATGTGGGTCCGAACCTGCGGACGACCCAACTCGATCTTGGCGAGTGCGGCCAGCAGTTGGAGGCCGACGTAGATCGCGATCGTCAACAGTGTCGTCGTGAACAGCAACCCGAACGTCGCCCCAACCACCGCCCGATACCAAGGCAGGGTGAAGACGAAGAATCCGAGGTCCTTTCCGAACAGCGGGTCGGTCTTGCCGAAAGTCTGCGCGTGCGTCCCGAGCAGGTACGTGTTCCAGTTGCCCGAAAAATTCATCGCGGTGACGAACGCGAAAACCGGCGCGAGGAACTTGACGAGCGTGCCGCCGAACTCCTTAACGCCGCGTACCACGTTCGAGATCAGAACCTGCGGCGCGTTGGACGGCGTCTGCAGGTAGACCATGCTCAGCTTCAAAGCCTCGCGCAGGTTGAAGTACAGGATCGCCCAAGCGATGAGGAAGGCAGGCAGGAACAGCAATCCCTTGGTGCCGTATTCCTTCGTGAAGACCTGCGGCTGATGCGCATCGAACTGGTACCAGAGGTATTCGGCGTAGGGCTTGGCCGAGGTCAGGAAGAAGACGACCAGCAAGACCAACGCCCCAAAGACCACCGCACACCCCATCGCCTTCCGAGTCGGAAGCGGGATGTCAGGCTGCCCAATAAAATCACGCGGTTGCATTGCTCCCTAGCATACGAGAAGCGAGGCTGTGGGGATTCGCTGGTGGGGACTTGAGCGAACTGATGGGCATGAATTTGGAAGGTCATTCCGAGCGAGCCCTAGCGACATCGAGGAACCTGACAGGAGTTACCGATCGCTTGTAGCATCAATCGGCTGTCTTCAATCGGATCCCTCGGCACGAACCATCTTTCGGGATGACAACTCCTATCTCAGAGCTGCAAGACGTGCCAAAACCCCTTCCGCATACTCCCGCCCCGAACCCCGCGGACCAGGGAGCTCGGCGTCAAAGAAGCGAGGCATCTCCCATGCCTCCGCCAAGTCGGCGGGCACCAACTCCGGCACCTCAAGATTTCCTAATGTTAAACACGCGGCGGTCCACATCCGCGGAACCGTGGTCAAGTTGTACCCGCCCCCTCCCAGCGCGACCAAGGGAATGCCGAGGTCGCGAATCCGGACCACCGCCTGAAGCCACTCCTGAGCCGAGTTGTTCAGATGAGCCAGAGGATCCAGGAAGTGGGTATCCGTGCCCATCTGCAGCACGATCGCCTGCGGCTGGAACCGCTCTAGCGCGGGGAGGATCCCCCGCTCAAAGGCGTCGAGCCACACATCGCCGGTGGTACGCGCCTGCATCGGCACGTTCACCGAAGAGAACTCCGCCCCCGTCTCTTCGACCCATCCCGTCCCGGGCCAAAGGGTCTTGCCTTCTTCGTGGATCGAGCACGTCATCACCGTCGGATCGACGTAGAAGATCCACTGCACGCCGTCGCCGTGATGGACGTCGATGTCCACGTAAGCCACGCGGTCGAACTTCTCACGCAGCACGTGACACGCAACCGCGGGGTCGTTGAACACGCAGAATCCACTCGCCTTGGATCGCAACGCATGGTGCAGCCCACCCGCGATCCCAAACGCCAAAGGCGCACCATCCCGCACCGCCTCTGCGGCCCTCACGGACCCGCCTAGATAGGCCAGCGAGGCCGAGTACATGTTCGGGAACGCCGGATTATCCCCCGCCATGAACCCGTATTCCGCCTGCATTTCGAGGATGTCATCCGAGATTAGGAATGCATGGCCCTGGCCGTGCTCTTCCTCCGCAGGACCCCGAGGGGGATCTAGCACCTTCACCGCCTCCAAGTACTCAAGCGAGTGAACCCGCAGCACGTCCGCGTCGGAAGCCAGACCCGGATCGATCGTCACGACCCCCAGCCGGGTCAGCAACTCGATCGCACGGCGCAGCCGCTTTGGCTTCAAAGGGTGCTTGGGCGAGATCTCGTAAGCGAGCATCCGCGGGTGGTAGTAGAAATGCGGCAGCACAGGTGAATCGTAGCTTAGTGGCAAGATTTGAATGTCATCCCGAAGGATGTTTGTGCCGAGGGATCTGACAGGAATCGCCTTTTGCTCACGTTCAAGGCGCTTGCTAAGGAGTTCCTTACAGACCACTGCCATAATTACCCAATGGCCAGTAAACAGTATTTTGTTTACATCATGGCGAGTTCGTCCCATTCAACCTACACGGGTGTCACGAGGGATATCGAGACTCGTGTTTGGCAGCGCAAGAACGGAACTTACAAGGGACATACGAGCAAGTACAATATCGACCGCCTTGTTTGGTACGCCTCCTTTGAAGGCCCAGGCGAAGCGATTTACCGTGAGAAGGAGATCAAGGGATGGCGACGAAACAAGAAGCTCAAACTGATCGAAGAGAACAATCCGGAATGGCTTGACCTCGCCGCCGATTGGTAAGTCGTTGACGTACGACGGTCAATATGCAGTTCCTGTCAGATCCCTCGGCACAAACCATCCTTCGGGATGACAACTACGGCTTAGGGAAGAACTTGTCATTCCGAACGAAGCCGTCCACGTGCTGGTGGTTCAAAACAAAATTAGGATGCGGTGAACGGAGGAATCTAACGGTCATTGGTTCTTGCTCGTCTCCCAAGCACAACTTAAGGCCGAGAGTCCGAATAATAGGCGACTACAGTCAGATCCCTCGGCACAAACATCCTTCGGGATGACATGCCCAATCGCGAGAGGCACCCGGGTAGCCTCTACCACCAATGGCCTCCTCCTTCGGCACCCTCTTCCGCATCTCCACCTTCGGCGAATCGCACGGAGGCGGCGTGGGCGTGGTGGTCGACGGCTGCCCGTCCAAACTCCAACTCGACATCGAACAAATCCAGTTCGAACTCGACAGACGCAGACCCGGGCAGTCCAAACTCGTCAGCCAACGCCAAGAGGCCGACCATGTCGAAGTCCTGAGCGGCCTCAACGAAGACAGCATCACCCTCGGCACCCCGATCGCCCTGCTCGTCCGAAACCAAGACCCCCGCAGCCGCGACTACGATGAGATGAAGGACAAGTACCGGCCGAGTCACGCGGACTTCGGCTACGACCAGAAATACGGCCTTCGCGCCTGGCAGGGCGGCGGCCGCTCTTCCGCCCGCGAGACCATCGGTCGCGTCGCCGCCGGAGCCATCGCCAAGCAGGTGCTCGCCAAATTCGGCGTCGAAGTCCTCGCCTGGGTCGAGAAGGTCCACCATCTCACCACTGTGGTAGACCCCACCACCGTCACCCTCGCGCAGATTGAGGCCAACCCTCTCCGCTGCCCGAATCCCAAAGCCGCCGAGGAGATGATCGCCCATATCGAGGCGATTAGAAAGCAGGGCAACTCGGTCGGCGGCGTCATCGGCGCGGTCGCCCGCGGCGTGCCCGCCGGCTGGGGCGAACCCGTTTTCGACAAGCTCGAAGCCGACCTCGCCAAGGCCGTAATGTCCCTCCCCGCCTGCAAGGCATTCGAAGTCGGGAGCGGCTTTGGCGGCACCGACCTCACCGGCCTCGAACACAACGACGCCTACCGCGCCGAGGAGCACAGGGTCTTCACCCCCACCAACCGTAGCGGCGGAATCCAAGGCGGGATCTCGAACGGCATGCCGATCACCCTCCGCGCCGCGTTCAAGCCGACGGCGACGGTCATGCACGAGCAGGACACCGTCGACAACCAACTCGAAAACACCACACTCCAGGGCCGCGGACGCCATGATGCCTGCGTTCTCCCCCGCGCCGTACCCATGGTCGAAGCGATGATTGCCCTAGTTTTGGTCGACCACGCGCTACGACAACAAGCCATCACGCTCCCTTAACCTGCGCGAAATACTCTGAAAATGCCATGATTGCCATGCAGATGAGCGCACCGGCAGCGACGGCCAAGCCCAAGATTTCGGCTCGGGATGTGAATTTCTTCTACGGCGCGAAGCAGGCGCTGCATGGAGTCAGTCTCGACGTCGCCCCCAACCAGGTGACCGCGCTGATCGGGCCGTCGGGCTGCGGCAAATCCACCTTCCTCCGCTGCCTCAATCGGATGAACGACCTCATCGATGGCACGCGCATCGAGGGCAAGATCACGATGGACGGCAACGACATCTACGGCGAAGGCGTGGACCCCGTCGAGCTTCGCAAAGAAGTCGGCATGGTGTTCCAGAAGCCGAACCCGTTCCCGATGTCGATCTACGACAACATCGCCTACGGCCCGCGGATTCACGGCGTCAAGAAACGGCATGACCTTGACGAGATCGTCGAGCGGTGCCTCCAAGGCGCAGCCCTTTGGGAAGACGTCAAGGACCGGCTGAAGCAGTCCGCCGTTGAGCTCTCCGGCGGTCAGCAGCAAAGACTTTGTATCGCCCGGACGATGGCCGTCGACCCCGAGGTCATCCTCATGGACGAGCCCTGCTCCGCCCTCGACCCGATCGCGACATCTCGCATCGAGGACCTGATTTTCGAGCTCAAAGCCCAGTACACGATCGTGATCGTCACCCACAACATGCAGCAAGCCCAGCGCGCCAGCGATACCACGGCCTTCTTCATGATGGGCAAGATCATCGAAGTCGCGTCCACCCAGGACATATTCCTGAACCCCCGGATGAAAGAGACCGAAGACTACATCTCCGGCCGCTTCGGCTGATCTGAGCGCAACTCTCAGCCCCATCCCTCGGTTTTCGCATGCCTCGGCACGCATCCACGGCTCGTGGTCCCATCCTCGCGCCAAGTGCCGAGGCTTCCCATGGCTTACACGTAGTTGAGACCAAACTCCTCCGACTAGCCGCCGGGGACCACCATCTCACGTGAGTAGCGAAAGCCTCGGCACTTCAGTTCGCGGAGTAAGAGAACGAGCAGCCGGCCCATGCAGAGCATAAACAAACACCCACCCTCACCCGCAGGAGGACCTTTGTCATCGTGGAGGAGAGAGTAGTTTTCGCGGAGGAGGAGGCAGTTCGCTGAGAGGAGGAGCTTGTTTGCGGGCAGGAAGAGCTGGTCTGCCCCCATTCGTGAAGTCATTTTAAGATGAGTTCCTCGACGATAATGACATGGCTTCCGCGGGTGTGCGGTAGCCGAGGGACGAGTGGGGACGCTGGTGGTTGTAGAACCGGCGAAAGATCGCCAGCTTCACC